>CAUPNG010000017.1:0-96928 GCA_963512605.1 uncultured Albidiferax sp.
CACCGATGGTGGCAACAGGTACGCGGTTTCTCTGTCGACAGGAACGAAGCGGCTCATCGGGACGATTCTGGTTGGGTTGCCGTCATTGTGTCGCCAGGATTCAATGCGGAGAAGGCGGGAAAGCCCGACAAACTCCTAGGGTAAATCGGAAAAAATGGTTTAGCGCATCCACGCGACGGGCGCGGTGACGAGCTGGGGAAAGACCACAAACAGCAGCAGGATCAGCGTGTAGGTAATGAGGAAGGGGCTGACACCTTTGATGACGGTGTGCATTGGCACCCGGCCCACGCCGGCCACCACGTTCAGCACGGTGCCGACGGGCGGTGTGATCAGGCCGATGGAGCCGTTGAGCACAAACATCAGGCCAAAGTACACCGGGTCGATACCGGCC
The DNA here is from genome assembly GCA_963512605.1 of uncultured Albidiferax sp. GTDB lineage: Bacteria > Pseudomonadota > Gammaproteobacteria > Burkholderiales > Burkholderiaceae_C > Rhodoferax_B. The sequence continues at coordinate 392 of CAUPNG010000017.1, forward strand.
TTGGCGGCGATGGGCAGCATCACCGGGGCGAAGATCAGGATGGTGGGTGTCAGGTCCAGCGCGGTGCCCACCACGACGAGCACCAGCATCATCACCAGCATCAGCAGGCGTGGGTTGTCTACCAGCGGGCCCAGCCAGCCGGTGAGCACCGAGGGCAGGTCGGCCAGGGTGATCATGTAGCTGGCCACCTGGGCTCCGGCGCACAGGAACATCACGATGGCCGTGGTCTTGGCGGCCCGCACCAGCACACCGTGCAGGTCGCCCAGGTTCATCTCGCGGTGCACCACAAAGGCCACGAACATGGCGTAGAAGGCGGCCACCACGGCGGCTTCGGTGGGGGTGAAGACCCCGCTTTTCATGCCGCCGATGATGATCACTGGCATTAGCAGCGCCCAGAAGGCCCGCGCCGATACCCGCAGGCGCTGGGCGATCGGCAGGGGCGCATCGGCCTGCACGGTGAACTTGCGCAGCTGCATCTTCCAGGCAATGACCAGGCCCAGGCCCATCATCAGGCCGGGTGCAATTCCGGCGATGAACAGCGAGGAGATCGAGGTGTTGGTGGTCACGCCGTAGATCACAAACGCCATCGACGGCGGGATGATGGGGCCGATCACGCCGCCCGCGGCAATCAAGCCGGCCGACGGGCCCACCGGGTAGCCGTGCTTGCGCATCATGGGCAGCAAAATAGTGGACATGGCGGCGGCATCGGCCAGCGCCGAGCCCGACATGGCCGACAGCATGATGGCCGTGCCGATGGTCACGTAGCCGAGCCCGCCGCGCACATGGCCAAACCAGGCCTGCGCCATGTCGATGATGCGGCGGCTGATGCCGCCCGAGTTCATCAGCTCACCGGCCAGAATGAAAAATGGCACCGCCAGCAGCGGAAAGCTGTCCACCCCGGCCACCAGGTTTTGCGCCAGCAACTGGGTGTCCCAGAAGTCCAGCACATAAGCCATGCCCGCACCGGTGAGCACCAGCGCCAGCCCCATGTTCATGCCAATCCCCATCAGCACCAGCATGCCGAGGGAGAAAACGATAAATGCTTGGCCTTCGACCGACATCGGGATCACTCCAGTTCAGCGCCGGGACCGAGGTCCAGCGCTTGGTTACGGATAAGTTCGCGCAAGGCCATCAGGCCAATCGCCACCGAACACAGCAAGGCGGGCAGTGGCAGCAGGGCCGTGGAATAGCCCAGCACCACCGACTGGCTGCCCAGGCCCACCTGCACCTGTTGGTATGCGCCCCAGGCCAGCAGGCTGCAGCCCAAAATCACCAGCAGCCGTACCAGTACCGCGACAGCGGCCAGCAGGCGCGGCTTGTCGCGCAGCGCCACCAGCAGGCTGTTGAAGGCCATGTGCTCGCCAGTGGGGTAGGCGGCGGTGGCACCGATGAACACCATCCACACAAACAGCAGGCGCGACAGCTCTTCGCTGGCGGCCACGCCGCTGCCAAAGCCGTAGCGCAGCACCACGTTGACAAATACCGAGACGGCCATCACCGCCAGGCACAGGGCCATGGCGTTGTTGGCCAGGCGCTGCGGCCAGGGGGTGCGGGTGGGCATATCAAGCGGTTGCATCGGGGGTCTCCTGCGTCCAGCGGACGGCGTGGGGGGTGAGGGCGGCCAGGGTCTGGGTGGCATCCAGCGTCAGCACACCGGGCTCGCGTTGCGGGTCCTCCAGCGTGGCGAACTGGCTATCCACCAGATTCGCCTGGAAGTAGTGCCCGCCCGCGCGTTGCGCCACACGGGTGCGGGCGGCATCGATGCTCAGGGCCAGGTGCACAAAACGCAGGCCGGGCAGGGCGGCGCGCAACTGGTCGCGGTAGGTCTTTTTCAGGGCCGAACAGGTCAGCACCGCACCACTGGGGTGACGTTGCAGTTCGGCCCCCAGCAGCGCCAGCCAGCCCGTGCGGTCGGCATCGACCAGCGGGATGCCGGCGCGCATTTTTGCGACGTTGGCGGCGGGGTGGAAGTCGTCCCCCTCCACCAACGGCCAGCCCAGGGCTTGGGCGACCGCGTGGCCCAAGCTGGATTTGCCGCATCCGGCAACGCCCATGACAACCAAAGAAACCATATTGGACAGCGCTATCCCAAGAAGGTGGAAAAAAGCAGGCCACCACGTGAACGCAGGGCCTGCGGAAAATCCGGGTTTGCAGTTTGCAAATTTGGACAGCGCTATCCTAAGGGCGATGCGGGGCATCCGTGCTCAGGGTTTTCACCAGCTACAGCCGCTTTTCTAGGCGATGTTGGGAACCGCTAAACCCGTGGATGGGCGTGGTTAGAATCGCCTCCAAACCCCATGGACAGCCCTCCCAACCCCCCTCTGCGCCGCCGCGCCACAGGCCGCGCCACGCTGGCCGATGTGGCCGCTGCCGCCGGTGTCAGTGCCATCACTGCTTCCCGTGCACTGCGGGGCGCGCGGGCGGTAGACCCGCTGTTGGTGGAGCGTGTGCAGGTGGCCGCACAGCAACTCGGCTATGTGCCCGACCCGGCCGCCCGCGCGCTGGCCTCGTCCCGCAGCACGCATGTGGCGGTGCTGGTGCCGCTGCTGTCCAACGCCTTGTTTGTGGAGCTGCTGGAGGCCGTGCAGGCCACCCTGGCCCCGGCGGGATACCAGACGCTGATGGGTGTGACGCACTACCAGCCCGCCGAAGAAGATGCCCTCTTACGCAGCTACCTGGCGCACCGCCCGGCGGGCCTGCTGGTGACCGGCCTGGACCGCAGCGATGCCGCCCGCCAGATGATTGCGTCCAGCGGCGTGCCCTGTGTGCATTTGATGGAAACCGCGCCGACCCCCGGTGTCTACGGCGTGGGCCTGTCGCAGATGGATGCGGCCCGCACCCTCACCGAACACCTGCTGCAGCGCGGCCGCCGCCGCATCGCCTACGTGGCGGGCCAGCTGGACCCCCGGGTGATGCAGCGCGCCGATGGCTACCGGGCGGCCATGCGTGCCGCCGGTTGTTACGACCCGCAGCTGGAGGTGCTGGACCCGGCGCCCACCTCGATGGCGCTGGGCGCGCGCTTGCTGGAAGACCTGCTGGCGCGCCACCCCGATGTGGATGCGGTGTTTTTCTGCAACGATGACCTGGCCCAAGGCGGGCTGCTGGCGGCGCTGCGTTTGCAGGTGGCGGTGCCGCAGCGGATTGCAGTGGTGGGTTTTAACGACTTGGCGGGCAGCGACCAGATGCTGCCGCCGCTGACCACCATCCGCACCCCGCGCGCCGAGATCGGCACCCAGGCTGCGCGCATGCTGCTGGCGCTGATGCGCGGCCAAGATGTGCCGCAGAACGCGCTGGACCTGGGCTTTGAGCTGGTGGTGCGTGGCAGCAGTTAAATGTGGTTTTAGCGGCTTTTTTCAGTGCCGAAATAGCCACTCAGCGCTTATTCCATCAGCACGAGTAGCTCTCTTTATTCATTAAAAAACCATAGCATGCCGCGCAGGCGGCAGAGCCGCTGTTTTACCGGCTTGACTCTTCACCGGAACGTTGGCCGGGCAACAGCAGGCGGCGGCGCGGCTCGGGCGCGGCGGGCTGGGGCTCCACCATCGGCGTGCGCGGTGCGGGACGGGCTTGCTGTTGCTGTAACTGTTGTTGTTGGGCCTGGGCATCGCGCTGCTGCCTTTGCTGCTGGTCGCGCATCTCTTGCTGCATCCGCTGCTGCATCGTCAACTGTTGCTGCTGTTGCTGCTGTTGCTGCATTTGTTGTTGCCGCTCTTGCTGTTGCATCTGCTGCTGCGCGGCCTCGCGCTGGCGCTGCATTTGCTCACGCTGGCCCTGTTGCTGCATCTGGTTGCGGTTTTGCTCTTGCTGCTGGCGTTCGCGGTCTATCTGCTGCTGGCGCTGCATTTGCGCCCGCTGCTCCAGCTCGGCCTGGTTGCGCGGGGCGTCCTGCATGCGCAGTTCCGGGCGCGGATGGGGAATGGCCTGCTGCTGCGGCCATACGCCCTGGGGCGCTGGTTGCACCATAGGCTCCACCCGCGTCGGGCGCGGCTCGTTGGGGCGCGGGGCGCGGTTCCAGTCTGGCTGCTGGGGGCGGTTGAAGTTGTTGTTGGGGCGCTGGTACTGTGGGTTTTGCGGATACTGGGGCCGCCAGGTCTGGCCGGGGGCCAGCGGAGTCCAGTTGCCTTGCGGGGGGCGGCGGCGGTCTTGGTCGAAACGGTTGGCGCCGTCAAACTGCACCAGGGCGGGCGCGTAGCTGGGGCGCTGTTGCCGTGGGCCGGGCACCCAGCCCCATTGCGCGCCAATCTGCGCCCAGCGGCCATAGTGGGATGGCGCAAAGCCCCAGGGGGCGTTATCTACCCAGGTCCAGCCCCAGGGGGCAATCCAGCGCCATTGGCCGTTCTGGTAGGGTGCCCATTGGCCCACGGTGACGCGTGGAAACCACACCGCCCCGTATTCGCTGTCGGTGCGCCAGTCGCCATGGCCGTCCAGCTGCTGGTAGCCAATGACTTCGCGCGACACGTAACGGGCGCTTTGCGATTGGTCTTCGGCCTGGTCGCGGGCATACGACCAGAGGTCGAATTTGTCGCGTTGCAGGTTGGCGCGTATTTCTTCCTGGCCCAGTTGCCGGTCGAAATAGCGGGCTTGCTGCTGGCTGCCCAGGGTGCGGGAGACGCCGTTTTCACCGTACACCACGGCACTGCCGCTGCGCACGGTGACACCGGTGGTGCCGGAGCGGGCATCCACATCCAGCCGGTACTCGCCGGGCTGGCTGGCGGTGAAGGCCAGGTTGGGGGTGTTGACCTCCAGCGTTTCTCCGGGATAGAGCTGGCGCACGCGCAGCGCCAGGCTGCCCTGGGTCAGGGTGAGGCGGGTGCTGTTGTCGTCTTGTTCACTGATTTCCAGCGCGGTTTGGCCGTTGATGCGCATGGCGGTGGAGCCGCTGTGCAGCTCGGCCCGCGCGCCGGGTGCGGTTTGCAGCCGGTCGCCGCTGGTCAGGGGGCGGTTGAGTTCGGCCGGGCTCCAGTCGTCGCTATCGGCCGGGGCGAAGCTGACCGACCCTTCCATCAGGCTCAGGCGCGCGACCCGGCCCGGTGGGACATCCTGGGCCAGGGCGTGGCTGGTGGTCAGGGCAATGGCCAGCGCGCCCAGTACGTGGGCGGCTTTTTGCAAAAAGGTGGACGGCATGGCTTTTACGTCGTTTGCGACGTTCGCGAGAGTGATCACTCTTACCTCAACGCGGCAGCCTGCCGTTTGGTTGGCTTGGGGCTTACCCTGCCAGTGCGGCCTTGACGGCAGCCGATACCTGGCCCATCTCGGCCTTGCCAGCCAATTGCGCCTTGGCGGCACCCATCAGCTTGCCCATGTCGCCCGCGCCCAGGGCGCGGCCCAGCTCGGCCACCATCGCGGCGGCCAGGGTGCGCACCTCGGCGGCCACCTGCTCGGCATCCAGGCGCTGTGGCAGGTAGGCGGATAGCACGGTGAGCTCGGCTTTTTCGATGTCGGCCAGGTCGGCACGCTCGGCCTTGGTGAAGGCATCGATGGAGTCCTTGCGCTGCTTGATCAGCTTGTCGACGATGGCCACCACAGCCGCATCGTCCAGCACCACACGTTCGTCCACTTCTTTTTGCTTGAGCGCAGCCAGCAGCAGGCGCACCGTGCCCAGGCGGACACTGTCCTTGGCGCGCATGGCGGTTTTCATGTCTTCGGTGATTTGTTCTTTGAGGGACATTGTGATTCCTGGTATTTGAAAGCCAATTACGCCCCCCATGTCGCAGCCATAACGTCAGCTTTCCAGAAACACCGTGGAACCGGCTTTGCCGGGCCACTGGTGTTGCCCCCTGCAAGGGGGTTGGAGGAAAGTGCGCAGCACTGGAGCCTGGGGGTGAGCCTAAAAGTCAAAAAGCCCGCCCTGGCGTCCCTGGGCGGGCTTGTCAAACTGCGGACAGTTTGAAAAGGCGCTTAGTACAGCTTCTTAGGCAGCTGCATGGAACGCACGCGCTTGTAGTGGCGCTTGACAGCGGCCGACTTCTTGCGCTTGCGCTCGGTGGTGGGCTTTTCGTAGAACTCGCGCGCACGCAAGTCGGTCAGCAGGCCGAGCTTTTCAATGGTGCGCTTGAAACGGCGCAGAGCGACGTCAAAGGGTTCGTTTTCTTTTACACGGATGGTTGTCATGACAGGAATGGGTTCCGATTTAGGTGCAGGTCTTGTCGAAAGGAAGATCAGGCCGTTGGACGCGACATCTGCGGTGTTCCCCTGCTATTAAATTGATCAGGCAGCAGGGGTTTGCCAGCAAAGCCTTGGATTATAGCCTGTAACCCGCCCGATTTGCGCGCGCTTCCATCAGGGTGATGGCATCAAAGTCGGCCAGCGGGATCTCGGCGAAATCCTGGATCAGCAGCGCCGCGCGGGCATCCACTAGCGCCGGGTCGAGCATAGCGTGCTGCAGAGCCTGACGCAGGGCGAGCAGTACGTCGGGCGGGGTCTGCAAGGAGGTGATCAGCGGCAGGCCCGGTGCCGGGGCGGTGTGGCCGCAGACCTGCACGCCGCGCACCATCTCGGGGTGGTCGCGCTGCAGCAGGGCCAAGGTCACGCAGTCGATGGCGGCCAGATCGGCCTGGCCGTTGCGCACGCTGTCCACCGAGGCATGATGAGAGCCTGTGGCCACGGCATGGCCAAAAAAATGGCCGTTGCGCGCCAGCGGGGCCACCAGTGCCCGCAGGCTGTTGTGGCCCGACTGCGAGTCTTCCGAGTTGTAGGCCACGGTGCGGCCCCGGAACCCGGCCAGCGGCAGCCCGGCATCGGCACTGCGGCAGACCAGTTGGCTGCGGTAGCGCAAGCCGTCGCAGCCGGGGGCGGTGTAGCTAAAAGCGCCCACCAGTTGCACCCGCCCGGCCAGCGCGTGGGTCAGGGGGTAGCCGCAGGTTTGGCTGAGCAGCAGGGCGGGGTCCAGCCAATGCGCCAGCAGGTCGGTCGGCTGGGCCAGCGTGGCGGGGAGGTGCAACTGCGCGGCCACGGATTGCCACAGTGCTGCATTGGCGGCCGACCCCGCCGCGTACATCGGGAAAGAACTCAGCATCGGGTCAGTGGGTCGAGTGGCTCTTGGGGTGCAGCACCAGGTCTTCGGGCAATACCGGCGAATCGATGGGCGACAGCGCAAAGCGGCGCACCAGGTGGCCGTAGCCGGGCACCAGAAAGCCGCCGTTGCGCCGCAAATACCCGGCGCGGTCGGCGAGGTAGGTGGTGCGCAGCCGGTACCAGGGCATGCTGGGGGTCTCGTGGTGCACCACGTGGAAGTTGTTGTTCAGGTAGAGCAGTCGCCAGAAGAAGCCCGCCTCGTTGATGGCGATGCGGTGCGCGGGCCGGTCGGCCGGGCGGTGTTCGTACAGCGAGCGCAGCATGGCCAAGCCCAGCGCGGGGTAAACGACCAGCAGGTAGTGCAGCGGGTGGATGCCTGCCCAGTGCTGCAAAGCCCACAGCATGCCGGCCAGCAGCAGCAGGTGCTCGGCCCAGCTGGCGGTTTGCGACCAATCGCCGCGCAGCGGCTTGCGCACGATGTCGGCCCAGGTCGGCACGATGGCCAGCGCCGGGCCTACCACCAGGCGGCCCAGCACCGAACGCTGCCAGCGCCAGCAGACCTTTTGCCAGGCGGGCAGAGCGGCAAACTGGGCGGCGGTGAGGTAGTTGCTTTCGGGGTCGATGCCGGGGCGGGTCAGGTGCTCGTCCTGGTGGTGGATCAGGTGGCTGTGCAGATACAGGTCAAACGGGTACCACACGGCCAGCGGTGCCAGGCCCAGCAGGCGGTTGATTTTGGGCGATGCGGTGGGGTGGCCGTGTACCAGTTCGTGCTGCAGGCTCATGTACCAGCAGGTGAGCAGCAGCAACGCGGCACTGCCCCAGCCCGCCCCCAGCTCGGACCAGTAACCCACCGCCAGCCCCCAGCCCAGGTACACGCAGGCCGCCAAAAGCCAGGTTGGCCATTCAAAGCCGTGGGATGCTGCGTTGCTGGGGCGGGTCATGGGGTACTTGTATAGGGTAGTATGGACAGGTGATGCTAATGGACTTCACCGGAATTGCGCAACTGAATTATTCACATATGCATATTCAATGCCAGCCAGGCTTCTGAAATGTATGCAAACCCGTGGCTAGAATGTTTGCACACGTCGGCTGCCACCTGCTACAGCCCGCTGTTTTCAACCCCGTCCTCCAAAGGTATTCCATGCTGAAAAAAATCTGCGCCGCGGCACTGTGCCTCGGTCTGGCCCACGCGGCCCTGGCCGACGACCTGCTCGACACCATCAAGTCCAAAGGCGTGGTGAAGATCGCCATGGAAGGCACCTACCCACCGTTCAACTTCAAGGATGCCAAGACCGGCGCGCTGCAGGGCTTTGACGTGGACATCTCCAACGCCATTGCTGCCAAACTGGGCGTGAAGCCCGAGTTTGTGGCCACCGAATGGGCCACCATCCTGGCCGGTCTGCAGGTGGGCAAGTACGACCTGGTGGTGTCGCAGGTCACCATGACCGAAAAGCGCGCCATGGAATTTGACTTCTCGGTGCCCTACACCGTGTCGTTCGCGCAAATCATCCTGCGCAAGGACGACAAGGCCGAGTACGCCAACCTGGATGCCCTGAAGGGCAAGAAGGTCGGCGCGGGCCAGGGCAGCATTTACGCCGAAACCCTGGCCAAGGTCGGCGGTATCGACATCAAGGCCTACACCTCCGCACCGCTGAACCTGCAAGATCTGGCCAATGGCCGCATCGATGCCGCGCTGAACGACCGCCTGCTGGTGCCCTACATGATCAAGGAAGCCAAGCTGCCGCTGCGCCCCTCCACCGTGCTGCTGGACAACCCGCAAAAGCAGGGCATCGCCTTCCGCAAGGGCAGCCCCAAGCTGAAAGACGCGCTGGACAAGGCCCTGGGCGAGCTGGTCAAGGACGGCAGCTACGCCAAGATTTCCATGAAATGGTTTGGCGTGGACGCATCCAAGTAAGTCTTCCCAAATAGTTCACAATGCGCCCGCCCACCAGCGGGCGTTTTTATTTGCAAGGTTTTGCCACGTGATCGACACCCTCCAACCCATCTGGGATTCCGCGCCGCTCATCGCCTGGGGCACGGCCTACACCATCGGCTATGCGCTGCTGGGCATGGTGTTTGGCCTGCCGGTGGCGCTATTCATCACCTGGGCGCGGTTTGAAAAAATCCCGGTGCTGGCGGGATTTTTCGGCCTGTACGTGAGCTTCATGCGCGGCACGCCGCAGCTGATCCAGGCGTTTTTGATCTACTTTGGCATCGGCTCCATGGGGCTGGATTTGCCGCTGGTGGTGATTGGCACGCTGGTGCTGATCGTCAACGCCAGCGCCTATTTGTCCGAGACGCTGCGCGGGGCGCTGAACGGCATCACCCACGGCCAGTGGAGCGCGGGCTTGAGCCTGGGGCTGACCCAATTCCAGACCCTGCGCTATGTGGTCACGCCCCAGGCGCTGCGGCTGGCGATTCCGGGTATCAGCAATACCTTGATCGGGCTGTTCAAAGACACCTCGGTGCTGTCGGTGATCACCGTGGCCGAGCTGCTAAAGATCATCAACGACGTGATCTCGGCCACCTTCAAACCCTTCACCTTCTACCTGCTGGCCGCGATGATTTATTGGTCGCTGTGCCTGGTGTACGAATACGCGGTGCACCGCCGCCTGGAAGCGCGTTACAGCAAAGCCTACGCACGCTGATTTTGCTACTTAATTAGTAGCTTCTCGTGCTTATGGAATAAGCGCTAGAGGCCTAAAAAGCATTTAATTCCAGGGGCTGAAACAAATCTCCACAGAGTAGCGCAGCCTGGGGATACTGGCGGGCACACCGCTCCACCGGAGAAAGCCATGGTCAGTGCCACCGCCTCCAGCCCCAGCGCCCAGCCCATAGACATCCAGCCCAAGGCGCTGGTCTACACCAGCATGGCGGTGGTGGTGGTGGCGCTGGTGCTGCTGGCCGCCCAACAGGCCTTGCGGCTGCCCGGCGGCCAGAGCATCGAAGACCTGCTGGGCTGGGTGCGCATAGAGGCAGTGGCCAAGGCGGTGGAAACCTGGTGCAACGGAGAGGCGGAGCATCGCTTCGCGCAGGGCACCCATCTGCGCTGGCATATCGCCTCGCTGTACCTGCTGGTCGATAGCCTTGTCTTCATGCCGCTGTATGCCCTGCTGATTTTGCTGGCGGGTGCGCACCTGTACCGTGCCCTGCAGACTGGGCTGTCGCCCACCGGCCAGCGCTGGCGCAACGGGCTCTGGGCCTGGACGGTGCTGGCGCTGGTGGCTTTGCTGTATCTGGACGGCGTAGAAAACCGGGGTGGTGCGGTGCGCATCGGGCTGGCGACCGTGTGGGTAGAGTTTGCGCTGGCCTGTGCTGCCGTGCTGGGCGGCGCGCTGGGGTATTGGTGTGTGGCGGGCCATCCCCCACTGCGCAACCGGGCCGCATGGATTGCCGCGGTCGCGGCGCTGGTGGGCGGCGTGCTGCTGGTGCTGGCATGGCAGGCGCAGCCGCCCACGGGCTGCACCATCGGCCAGGGTACGGGGCTGAGCGCCACGGCCCACCACTACAAAGGCCTGGCATTTGCCTTGGCCGTGGCCCCGGTGCTGCTGGCCGCGGCCATGTGGTTTTGGGGCTTCGGTTTGCAGCCCAGCGCCCGCCCTGACCGTGCCTGCCTGCGCAGCGGCTTGGCCGCCATCGTGGGCCGCAGCCGCTACGTGCTGGTGGCACTGGCCCTGTTTGCCGCCTTGACGCTGGGGCTGGACCAGTGCCGCGACGTGTTGCTGGGTCTGGCCAAATGGCCGGGCCCAGACCAGATATTCACCTTCGAGGGCTTTTGGGGGCTGCTGGTGCTGGCGGTGACGCCGATGGCCGTGGGCCTGCTGGTCTATGCCACCTGGCTGTGGACCCGGCTGGCCTGCCGTGTGCTACAGGCGGGGCAGGAGCCGCCGGGGTCTGGCGAGTCGTTGGAGCGGCACATTGCGGTGCACACCCAACTCGGCCACTTCGCCCAAGGCTGGGCCCGCTTTCTGGCCATGCTGCCGCTGGTCTGCATGTTTGCGCTGACGGCCTACGCGCTGGGCGATGCGTTTACCGCCGCGCCGCCTGAGAAGCCGACCGAAGGTGTTCACAGCCTGGAGCAGACCCTGTGGATGCTGCTGATGTTTGGCGGCGGTTGCCTGGCCATGGGCATGGGCTTTTTGTGGTTGCGCGCCAGCCTGGCGCTGAAAAACCCTGCCGACTACTACAACCAGGCCACGGACGTGTACGACCTGCTGGCCGATGACGGCAAACCCGACCAGCAGCCGCAGGGCCAGTGGGGCCGGGCTGTTTGGGGCCTGTTGCGCTGGGTCACCCCGCGCCGCCTGCCCATCGTGGCCTTGCTGGGCATGCTGCTGCTGCGGGTGGCCATGGCCTGTGCCCCTGAAGCCACCGCCAGCGCCCCGGTGGCCCTGGCGGTGGTGGCCTTGGCCCTCGTGTGGTGGATGGGCGTGTTTGGTGCGCTGGGCCTGGTCGAGCAGGCCCAGGCGCGGCCCTGGCTGCTGGTCGGCGTGGTGATGGTGGGTGCCATGGGCTTTCTGGGCCTGTCGGACAACCACGCCTTGCCCTGGACCCTGCCCGATGTGGCCCAACTGGCCGACCTGCGCCTCCAAAGTGCCTGGTTGCTGGCCCTGCTGGTGCTGCTGTCCGTGCTGGCCTGGCTGTTGGTGACCTGGAACGTTCAGCGCAGCCGCCTGCCAACCCTGTTGCGCCGCTGGGGCCGCCTGGGTGGATCGGTACTGCTGTGGCTGCTGGCGGTGGTGGCGCTGCGGATGTTCGACGCGCGGATGCCGCCCCCGGCTGCGCTGGCCGATGCCGCCAGCCGCCCGAAGGTGCAGGAGGCGCTGAAAGACTGGGTGAAAGCCTTGCCACCGGATACCAAACGGGTGTTTCTGGTAGCCAGCGAGGGCGGTGGCATCCGCAGCGCCTACTGGACGGCCCAGGTGCTGCAGCGGCTGCACCAGCAGTTCCCTGATTTCCACCAGGCCAGTTTTGCCTTTTCCGGCGTGTCGGGCGGGGCGGTGGGCATGGCCGCCTACAGCGCCTGCCTGCGCCAGGGCGAGGCGGGGCTGGATGCCTGCTTGAAAGAAGGTTTCAGGCAACAAGATGCCTTGTCGCCGCTGCTGGCCGTGGGCCTGTTTGAAGACGGCCTGGCCCGCCTGCTGCCCACCTCGGCGGGCGGCAAGTGGCTGTGCGAGCACCCCGGCTGCGGCAGCATGAGCCGGGCCATAGGCTTCGAGCGCGAATGGCTGCGCGCCTTCCCCGCGATGGCCCAGCCTATTCAAAACGTGCCTGCGGGCCAGCCGCACTTGCTGCTCAACAGCACCTGGGTGGAAAGCGGTGAACTGGCCGTGGCCAGCAGCCTGCAGGTGGACGACGGCAGCTTCCCCGCCGCCCGCGACGTGCAAAGCCGCCTGGGCGCGCCGCTCAACCTCATGGCTTCTGCCCACGTGGCCGCACGCTTTCCGTTCATCAACCCGCTGGCGCTGGTGCAGCCCGCCGACAAAAAGGATGAAAAAAAGGCCGAAAAAGGCCATCTGGCCGACGGCGGCTACTTCGACAACAGCGGCGTGACCAGCACCGCCCACCTGTGGTTTTCCATGCGGCAGGCCTTCCAGGACGCGGGCCGCACGCCGCCCGAGCCCCTGCTGGTGCTGATCCGCAATGGCCAAAAGAAACCCGACTGTGACAAGACGCCTGCCGAAGGCCCGGAACCGAAGTGCATCGTTCCCGACCCCAACCCGATTGGCAGCCCCGCCGATCTGGCCAAGCCCGCGCTGCGCGAAAGCTGGGGCCTGTACGCCGACCTGCTCGGCCCGGCGGTGGCCGTGCTCAACGTCTCGGGCATCCAGGCCCATGGCCGCCTGCCGCCCGCCCAGATGCGCGAGACGCTGGGCGAGACGCAGCGCACGGGGGCGGATGCCAGGGTGCTGGTGATCGACCAGCTCACCGACGCGTCGCTGGTGCCGCTGGGCTGGTATTTGTCGCCCCCGGCCCGTCTCGCCCTGGACCGCCAGGCCCAAGGCGTGGCCCAGGCCTTGCAGGAGGTCTACGGCGTTTTACAAGCCAAATAGGCCGCTAGCGCTTATTAAATAAGCGTGAGCAGCTATCAAACCGATAGTGGCCGCAGATGTGTGAGCGACTGCCGCTGCAGCCCCTGCGCGTCAAAGTTGTCTGCCGCCAGCCATTGGGTGAAGGCCGAGCGCAGCACCGGCCATTCGGTATCGATGATGGAAAACCAGGCGGTATCGCGGTTGCGCGCCTTGTACACCACGACCTGGCGGAAGATGCCCTCGTACTGGAAACCCAGCCGTTTGGCCGCCACCATGGACGGCGCATTCAGGCTGTCGCACTTCCACTCAAAACGCCGGTAGCCCAGCTGGTCAAAGGCGTACTGCATCAGCAAAAACTGCGCTTCGGTGGAGATGGGCGTGCGCTGCAGCAGCGGCGAGAACGCCACAAACCCCACCTCGATCACGCCGTTGGCCGGGTCCATGCGCATCAGCGCCAGCGTGCCCACGGCGCGTTCGGTGCGCAGGTCGATCACTGCGTAGTGCAAGAAGCCCGGGGCCACCGCCGCCTGGGCGGCATGGGCGCGGTAGTCGGCCAGGGTGGCAAACGGGCCCACCGGCATGTAGGTCCAGTCGCGGCCATCGGGGGCCTGGCTGTAGGCGGCGAACAGGTCATCGGCGTGGCGCGCGGCATCCAGCGGCTCCAGGCGGCAAAAGCGCCCCGGCAGCGGGCTGGGTGCGGGCAGGGGGCGGGCCGTCCAGGCGGGCAGGGCATCGCCTATGGGCTGGTCGTAGGTATTGGTGGTGGGCATGGTGCGGTCCTGGGGCAAATAAGCCCTAAAGTTACGCCATCCGTGGCTGCATGAAAAGCACCACAAACCCTGCATTTCATGGTGCCATGATGACCCCCCACGCCTTGTTTGATGCCCCGCTGGACAAAGACAGCGCCGCCGCGCCCTTGCAGCGCCAGCTGCACCACCGCCTCAAAACCGCCATTCTGGACAACCGCCTGGCCCCCGGCAGCCGCCTGCCCGCCTCGCGCGGCCTGGCCGAGGCGCTGGCGATTTCGCGCAACACCGTCACCGCCGCGTACGAACACCTGGCGGCCGAAGGTTATGTGCAGCAAGACCGCCAGGGCACGCGGGTGGCGGCCTTGTCCAATGCCAGCCGCCCAGCCCGGCCCCGCGTGGTGCGCGAACCTGCAGCCACGCCTACCACCGCGCGGCGGCTGTCGCAGATCCGCCCCACTGCGCCGCACACCGCTACCGGCAACGCTTTGCGCCCCGGCATCCCGGCGCTGTCGCACTTTCCGCTGGCGGCCTGGCGACGCGCCTGCGACCAGGCCATCCGCCGCGCCGGGCCCAGCGCTTTGGGCTACGGCGACCCGGTGGGCGAGCCCGCACTGCGCACCGCCATCGCCCGGCACCTGGCCGTGGCCCGGGGTGTACGCTGCGCGCCCGAGCAAATCGTGGTCACCGAAGGCGCGCAGGAAGCCCTGGCCCTGTGCGTGCGCCTGCTGTCCAACCCCGGCGACACCGCCTGGGTGGAAGACCCCGGCTACCGCGGTGCCAAGGTAGCCATGCAGGGCGGCGACCTGCGCATTCTGCCGCTGCGGGTAGACGCCGACGGCCTGGTCGCCACCGAGGCCGACTGGAAAACCCAGCCCCCGCGCCTGGTCTACACCACGCCCTCGCACCAGTACCCGGTGGGTGCCGTGCTCACCGTGGCGCGCCGCCTGGCCCTGATCGCCCAGGCCCGTACGCAGGGGGCCTGGATTCTGGAGGACGACTACGACAGCGAATTCCGCCACGCGGGCGAGCCCATCGGCGCGATGTAGGGCTTGGTGGCGCAGGCCCCGGTGCTGTACCTGGGCACCTTCAGCAAAACCATGTTCCCGTCCCTGCGCCTGGGCTTTTTGGTGCTGCCCGAGGCCCTGCTGGAACCCACCCGCACCCCGCTGCAGGAGATGCTGCGCGGCGGCCACCGCTATGAGCAACTGGCCCTGGCAGACTTCATCGCAAGCGGCCAGTTCAGCCGCCACCTGGGCCGCATGCGCCGCCTCTACCGCGACCGCCAGCAGGCCCTGCGCGAGGCCCTGACCGAGCACCTGGGCGTGCCCCACCGCATCGAAGGCGGCCACTGCGGCCTGCACCTCACCGTGCGCCTGCCCAGCGAATACCCCGATGCCGCCATCGCCCAGGCCGCCCAGCCCTACGGCATCGCCCCCACCGCGCTGTCCGGCTTTGCCCTGCAACCTCAGCCGCAGGACAACGGCCTGGTGCTGGGCTACGGCAACACCTCGGCCGAGCTGTTTGCGCCGCTGGTGCAGCGGCTGGGGGCGCTGGCGCGGGCGCTGCGGGCGTAGCCGGGTGCTATGTTTACAGTAGCTGCTTGCGCCGATAGAATAAGCGCTAGCGGCACTTTTCGTATGGAATTGCAGATCTATAGCCGCAGTAGCCCCAGCGCCTCGGCCCGGCGGTCCTGGGCTTTCATGCCCGCGTAGGTTGCGGCATCCACCGCTTCAAACCCACCAATCAATAGCTCTGCCCGCGTGGCCGCCAGGGCCGGATCGGCCATCGCCCGCTGCAGGCTTTGGCGCAGCAGGGCCAGCAGCGCGGGCGGGGTGTCCAGGGCGGTGACCAGCGGCGTGCCCGGAGCCGACGCGGTGCGGCCCAGGATGCGGATGCCCTCCACCACCTCGGGCTGGTAGCGCTGGAACTGCGCGTAGCTGATGCAGTCGATGGCCGCAATATCCGCCTGCCCGCTGCGCACCAGGGCCAGCGAATCGACGTGCGCGCCCGAAGCAACGGCCTTGGCAAAGAACTGCCCGCCCACCGCCAGCGGTACCACTATGTCGCGCAGGCTGCGGTAGCCCGACTGCGAATCGGTGGAGTTGTAGGCCGCCACCCGGTGGCGAAAGTCCTCCAGGCTACTGGCGGGGTCGTCGGCGCGGCACACCAAGTGGCTGCTGTAATTTATGCCGTCGCAGCCTGGTGCGGTGTAGCGGAATGCGCCCACCACCTGCACCCGCCCCTCCAGCGCATCCACCATCTGGTAGCCGTAGCATTGGCTCAGCAACAGGTCGGTCCGCAGCCAGTGGGCGGTGAGGTCGGCGTTGGTGGGCACTGTCAGTTCGGCAGGCACATCGCCCACCCCCGCCTGGCGCAGGATGTCAGCGATAGCGCGCCACAGCGCGGCGCTGCCTGCGGGGTGGGACAGGTACATGGGGAGGGAGGCGATCATGGTGTTGCTATTAAAAAAAGAGCTGCTTGCGCTTGTGGAATAAGCACAGAGGGGCTAAAACATACGCAAATTCATACGCATGTTAATCCGTCTCGTATGAAAGATTCTTTAACTTGCACCTCTTTGTATTAAAGAATGCTTTAATAACGGCGTGCTGAATACAAGCCATCTTTAAAATGAAACGCAGCTCTGGCCGCTATGCCACCTCCACCACGTCGGGCGAGTCCGTGCAGGCCTTTGTGCCGTACCCGCTGCCGCCTGCGGCACCCGCACTGGCATTGGAGGGGTTTTCTGAAGCCAACAACCGTGCCGAGCTGGCCCTGGCGCGCCTGTCCGGGGTGTCGGGGCTGGTGCCGTCGGTGGATTGGCTGCTGTACAGCGCCATCCGCAAAGAGGCCTTGCTCACCTCGCAAATCGAAGGCACCCAGGCCACGTTGACCGACCTGTTCGACGAAGAGGCGGGTATCAAAGTGGGCAACACCGATGACGTCGAAGAGGTCACCAATTACCTGCGCGCCTTTCGCCATGTGCAAGACAACCTGCGCGACCCGCGTGGGCTGCCGATCAGCGTGCGCCTGCTGTGCGAGGCCCACCGCCTGCTGCTTGATGGCGTGCGTGGGGCGGGCAAGCAGCCTGGAGAGTTGCGGCGTTCGCAAAACTGGATCGGCGGCACCCGCCCGGGCAACGCTGCGTTTGTACCGCCACCGGCCGACCAGGTGGCCCGTTTGATGGGCGAGCTGGAGCAGTTCATCCACAGTGCGCCGCCTGGCTTGCCGCCGCTGGTGAAGATGGCCCTGGTACATGCCCAGTTTGAAACCATCCACCCATTTCTGGACGGCAATGGCCGCATCGGTCGCCTGCTCATTGCGGCGCTGCTGGAGCATTGGGGCATGCTGGCCGAGCCGCTGATGTACCTGAGTGGCTACCTCAAGCAACACCAGGCCGAGTACTACCGCCGCCTGTCCATCGTGCGCAGCGAAGGCGACTGGGAAGCCTGGATCGTGTTCTTCCTGGAAGGCGTGGCTGTGGCCGCCGCCGACGCCGAACGCAACATCATCGCCATCGCCAGCCTGGTCGCCACCGACCGCCGCCGCCTGCTGGCCGCACCCAAGGCGGGCTCCGCCAGCTACCGCCTGTTTGAACTGCTGCCCATGATGCCGCGCTTCACCATCGAGCGGGTGCGCAAGGCCCTGGATACCAGTTTTCCTACTGCGAATGCTGCGGTGCAGGTGCTGGAGGATTTGGGCATCGTGGCGGAGCTTACCGGGCAGAAGAAGAACCGGAGTTATAGCTACAAGAGTTATGTGGAGTTGCTGACGGGGTGAGGTGTGTTTTCACGCCTTGTGCCAACGATGTGGTGGATGTGCAGGTTCGGGTGCTGCATGCGGCGCGGATGTGGCCGTAGGGCAATACATAAAGCAGAGCAGCGCCTTTAGCTTTCTCGCAACGCCCCCCCACAAGCAAACCCACTCGCCCAAGCCCACTGAAAGTTATACCCCCCCAGCCACCCGGTCACGTCCACCACCTCGCCAATAAAAAACAAGCCTGGCTGCTTCGACTCCATCGTCTGGGACGACAAATCCCGTGTGTCCACGCCGCCTGCAGTCACCTCGGCCTTTTTGTAGCCTTCCGACCCGTTGGGGGTGAGTTCCCAGCGGGCGAGCTTTTCGGCCAGTTGGGCCAGGGCCCTGTCGGTGGCATCGCAGATGGGTTTTTGCCAGGCGGGGTCTTGGCCCGCCCAGGCATCGGCCAGGCGGGACGGCACCAATTGCGCCAACTCGTTGGCAATCAGCTTGCGCGACGTGGCTTTGGCGCGGGACAGGGCGGGGGGCAGGTCGACCTCGGGGGCCAGGTTCAGGCGGATGGGGGTGCCCTCGCGCCAGTAGCTGGATATTTGCAGCACGGCCGGGCCGCTCAGGCCCCGGTGGGTGAAGAGCAGGTCTTCCAGGAAAGCGGTTTTGGTCTTTTTGGCACCCACTTCGATCTGCACCGGCAGCGCCAGGCCGGACAGGTGGGCGTAGGGGGCCCAGGCGGCGCTGTCGAAGGTCAGGGGCACCAGGGCCGGGCGGGGGGTGACCATGCGCAGGCCGAACTGCTGGGCGATGCGGTAACCAAAGTCGGTCGCGCCGATCTTGGGGATGGACAGGCCGCCGGTGGCCACCACGATCTGCGGCGTGGTGATTTGGCCGTGGCTGCTATCGATGGTGTAGCTGCCTGCGCCCGTTCCATCGGCGCTAGCGGCTGAAAAGGCTATGTTTTTGACGGTGCAGGGCTGCCAGCGGGTGACGTTGCCTGCGGCGCATTCGGCCAGCAGCATGGTGACCAGGTCTTCGGCGCTGCGGTCGCAAAAGAGCTGGCCTTTGTGCTTCTCGTGGAAGGCGATGCCGTGGCGGGTCATCAGCGCGGTGAAGTCCTTGGGGCTGTAGCGGCTCAGGGCGCTGCGGCAGAAGTGGGGGTTGTCGCTGAGGAAGTTGGCGGGGGTCACGTCCTTGTTGGTGAAGTTGGCGCGGCCACCGCCCGAGATGCGGATTTTCTCGGCGACCTTTTCGCTGTGGTCAATCACCAGCACCTTTAAACCGCGTTGCCCGGCGATGCCGGCACAGAACAAACCGGCGGCACCGGCGCCGATGATGACGGCGTCAAATTTATGCATGAAATCGGCCTTCCGTGCTGATTCCATGGGCGTGAGTAGCTATCAAATTCATTGCACGGCTCCCAGCGCCTTGGCGCGCGTTTGGGTATCCGCCAGCGCTTGCGCATCCGGCGCGGTCTGCGTGGGCCAGCCTTGCAAATGGGTTTGCACGATCGTGCCCAAAGCGGTGATCCAGTCGGGCTCGCCGTTCAGGCAGGGGATGTAGTGGAACTCTTTGCCGCCCGCGTTCAGAAAGGCGGCTTTGCCTTCCATGGCGATTTCTTCCAGGGTTTCCAGGCAGTCGCTGGTAAAGCCGGGGCAGACGACATCCACGCGTTTGACGCCGGCTTTGCCCATGGCGATCAGGCTGGGCTCGGTGTAGGGCTCCAGCCATTTGGCGCGGCCCAGGCGGGATTGGAAGGTGAGCTTGTACTGCTCTTTGGTCAGGTCGAGCGCGTTGGCCAGCAGGCGGGCGGTTTTTTGGCATTCGCAGTGGTAGGGGTCGCCTAGCTGCAGGGTGCGCGCGGGCACGCCGTGGAAGCTCATCACCAACTGGTCGGGCCGGCCATGCTGCTGCCAGTGGCTGCGGATGCGGCGGGCCAGGGCGGCGATGTAGCCGGCATCCTCAAAGTAGCGGTTGATGAAGCGCAGCTCGGGGATGTTGCGGGTGTGGGCGGCCCAGTCGTACACCGCGTCGAACACGCTGGCGGTGCTGGTGGCCGAGTACTGCGGGTAGGCGGGCACGATGAGCACACGGGTCACGCCATTGGCCTTGAACTTGTCCAGCTGTTCGGCGATGGACGGGCTGCCGTAACGCATGGCGTAGTCCACCTGCACCCGGTGGCCGCGCTCGCCCAGCCAGCCCTGCAGCAGCGTGGCCTGCTGGGCGGTGCCGGTGCGCAGCGGCGAGCCCTGCGGGGTCCAGATGCTGGCGTATTTGGCGGCCGACTGCTTGGGGCGGGTGCGCAAAATGATGCCATGCAGGATCACGTTCCACACGACTTTGGGGATTTCGATGACGCGGTGGTCGCTTAAGAATTGCCTCAGGTAGGGGCGCACCGCCGCTGCCGTGGCCGCATCGGGCGTGCCCAGGTTGCAGTACAGCACGCCGGTGCGGGCGGTCTGGGCGTGGTTAAAAGGGGGTTCTGGGCGAAAGGGAGAAGCAAATAGGGGCATGGCGGTATTCTCCCGTACCTATGCTGAACCACGCCCTTATCCAAGCCATATCCCTCGACCTGGACGACACCCTGTGGCCCGTGTGGCCCGCCATTGAGCGGGCCGAAGCCACGCTGCTGCAGTGGCTGGGCGACCACGCTCCGGCCACGGTGGCCCGTTTCCCCACCACGCTGGCGCTGCGCGCGGTGCGTGAGGAACTGGAGCTAGAGCGGCCCGATCTGCGGCACGATCTGAGCACGCTGCGCCTGGAATCCATCCGCCGGGCGCTGCGCCACGCGGGCGACGACCCGGCCTGGGCCGAAGAGGCGTTTGAGGTGTTTTTTGCCGCCCGCCAGCGGGTCGACTTCTACCCCGATGCCTTGCCCGCACTGGCCCGGCTGGCCGCGCGTTTTCCCCTGGTGGCCCTGAGCAACGGCAATGCCGACGTGCACCGCGTCGGTATCGGCCACCTGTTCCACGCCGCGGTGAGCGCCCGCGAATTCGGCGTGGCCAAGCCCGACCCGCGCATCTTCCACGCCGCCGCCAACGCCGCCCAGGTAGCCCCCGAGGCGGTGCTGCACGTGGGCGACGACCCGCTGATGGACGTGGTGGGCGCGGCGAATGCAGGCATGCAGACCGTGTGGGTGAACCGCGGCGGCCACACCTGGGACCACCCCGTCCAGCCGCACCTGCACGTGGTGGAGCTGGGGGCGCTGTGCCAGGTGCTCGGAATTTAAGTAAAAAGTGCCTTTGGCGCTTATTCCATGGGCGCAAGAAGCTATCAAATAGATAGTGCTTGAATGCCGGAGCAGCGGCGCTTTTTCCTACACACACGGCATGGCTTGGCTGACGTACAGGCCCCGCTGTCCGCAGGAAGATGGATGCACTTGCCGAGAAGCCTACCCCTCCAGGTCCGGCGGCTCGGTTTCCATTCCACTTCTTGAAGGAACATTTTTATGTCGAACGAAATCAATCTGAACCCTGGCATGCTGGGCAATCTGGGCGTTCCCGTGGGCAGCATCAATGACGCCGAGCCGACCATGGACAACGACGACGTGGTCGACACGCTGAACGACCTGATCGAAACCTGTTACGACGGCGAGTACGGCTTCAAGGCCTGTAGCGAACGCACCAAGGCCTCCAACCTGCAAGCCGTGTTTGCAGCCCGCATGCACGAATGCGCCAATGCCGCGGCCGAACTGGCCAGCGAGGTGGTGCGCCTGGGCGGCACGCCCGAAGACAGCGGCACCGTCAGCGGCACCGTGCACCGGGGCTGGGTGGCCGTGCGCGACATGCTGACCAGCGACGATGGCAACGACCTGGCCGTGCTGGAAGAGTGCGAACGCGGTGAAGACATCGCCCTGGGCCGCTACCGCAAGGCGCTCAAGGCGGCATTGCCGTCATACACCCGCGCCCTGGTAGAGCGCCAGATGGTGGGCGTGCAGAAGAACCACGACACCATCAAGTCGCTGCGCGACGACCACAAGCCGATGCGCTAAGGCGAGCCACACCGCCGCCCACCGCAGCCTCTCGCGGCGGTGGCGCGGGGTGGCCAGGGCTCTCCATGCCCAGGCCGATTTTCACCATTGATGTATGATGCACATCATGCGAAAATCGGCGCCCAACACCAGAATAACGGCCAAGGAGGCCTCCCACGAGCGCATCGTGTCCGCCGCCGCGCGGGCGATCCGCCGCAGCGGCTACGGCGGCACCGGGGTGGCCGACATCATGCAAGAGGCTGGCCTGACCCACGGTGCCTTTTATGCCCACTTTGCGTCACGCGAGGCCATGCTGGCCGAAGCCGCGGCTCGGGCCTGCGCAGAGTCCGCCGCCGTCGCGGCGGAGGTAGCTGCCAATGCACCCCCCGCGCAGGCTTTGGCATCCATGCTGCAAGCCTATCTCTCGCGGGAACACCTGGCGCAAGTGGAGCTAGGGTGCCCGCTGGTGGCGCTGGGCTCGGAAACAGCGCGCCAAGCCCCCGAAGTCCGCCAGGTCACCACCCGGCACATCAAGGCCATGGTCGATCTGGTCGCCCGCCAATCGCCTGATTGGGGGCAGCCCGCAGCGCACGAACGTGCTCTCGTGACCGTCGCCACCATGGTCGGCAGCTTGCTGCTGGCCCGTGCCGTGGACGAACCCGCGCTGGCAGACAGCCTGTGCGCGGCCGCCTTGAAGCACCTGAGCCCCGCCTGAATCTGTGCCGGCGCATTTTTTTGCACGCCAGAAAATATGATGGTCGTCATGCCAAAATTTTGAAGCAAAGACAAGGAAAGCCCATGAAAGCATTTGTTCTCGACCGGTACGGCAAACAGGGTGCGCTGCGCATGGCAGACGTGCCGCGGCCCGAGCTGCGGGACGACGAGGTCCTGGTGCAGGTCCATGCCGCTGGCGTGAACCTGCTGGACTCCAAGATCCGGGACGGTGGGTTCAAACTCATCCTGCCCTACCGCCTGCCGCTCATCCTGGGGCATGACGTGGCCGGGGTGGTGGTGCAGGTGGGCCCGGGTGTGCGGAAGTTTCAGCTGGGCGACGAGGTCTATGCGCGGGCGGATGATTTTCGGATCGGCACTTTTGCCGAGTGCGTGCCGGTCAAGGAGGCATCCCTGGCGCGCAAGCCCCACAACATCAGCATGGAAGAAGCCGCGTCCCTTCCGTTGGTGGCGTTGACGGCCTGGCAGGTGTTGGTCGAAAAGGCCCGGCTACAGAAAGGGCAAAAGGTTTTCATTCAGGCGGGTTCTGGCGGCGTTGGCACGGTGGCGATCCAGCTGGCCAAGCACCTGGGCGCTGTGGTTGCCACGACCACGGGTACAGGCAATCTCGCACTGGTCCAAAGCCTGGGCGCAGATGTCGCCATCGACTACAAGACGCAGAACTTTGAGGATGTCTTGCACGGCTACGACGTGGTGCTGAACAGCCAGGACGGCAAAACGCTGGCCAAATCCCTGCGCGTGCTCCACAGCGGCGGCCAGCTCATCTCGATTTCCGGGCCGCCGGACCCCGCATTCGGCCAAAAAATAGGTGCGCCGGGGTTTGTGCGGCTGGTGCTGCGGCTTTTGAGCGCTGGCATCCGGCGCAAGGCCCAGCGGTGCGGGGTGGACTACGCGTTTCTCTTCATGCGGGCGGATGGGGAGCAGCTGGGCGAGATCACCCGGCTCGTCGAGGCGGGTGCCATCCGCCCGGTGGTGGACCGGGTTTTTGCGTTCGAACAGACCAACGAGGCCCTGGCCTATGTGGAAGCGGGCCGCGCCAAAGGCAAAGTCGTCGTCAAAATGAAGTGAAGGCGAAAAGGGGTGTTAGCGCTTATTCCATCGGCGCAACCAGCTACTGAATAGATAGCAATGCCGCCATGCCGCTGCGCACCGCACCCTCCAGCGTGGCCGGGTAGGGCCCGTCCACATAGTCGCCGCAGGCCACCAGGCCGGGCGCGATGTGCTGGGCGGGCCGCTGCAGGCCGGGCGTGCAGGCGAAGGTGGCGCGCTTTTCCACCACGGTGCGCAGAGGCTGTAGACCGGGCAGGGCGAGCTGGGCACGGCCTTGGGTGATGACGGTATCCTCCAGCGTCTGTTTATCGCCATGGCTGGCGCTGGCCACGAACGCCAGCAGACCCGACGCGCCGCCGAGTTGGCCCCGGTCGAACACAAACTGCGCGGGACCGCCCTTGAGCGACAACATGGGCTGGGACAGCCGCGCACTGCTGGTGGCGTAGACGGTGGCGATGGACTCGAACTGCAGGGCGTGGGCCTGCGCCAGCCAGGCATTTGCCGCCACGCCGCTACTTTCCACCAGGCGGGCGGCATCCCACGGCGGGCAGGCGA
This sequence comes from uncultured Albidiferax sp., assembly GCA_963512605.1. Classification (GTDB taxonomy): domain Bacteria; phylum Pseudomonadota; class Gammaproteobacteria; order Burkholderiales; family Burkholderiaceae_C; genus Rhodoferax_B. Next base: position 24,241 of record CAUPNG010000017.1, read on the forward strand.
GCAGCACCGCGTCAAAAACTTCCCCGTCCACGTGCCATTGCGTTCCAACGGGCTGAAGGCTTTGTATTCGGTGGCCCAGCGTTACGGTGGCTCCGTGGGCCTCCAGCCAGCGTACGGCAGGAACCGGGAAGAGGGCACCCAGATCGACTTTGGGCAGCAGCAGGTTCGAACCGCCGGGGGCTCCAAACAGCGAGTCCTGGATCACCCGCAGAAACACCTGGCCGCTGGAGCGATTCGAGGGCGTGTTCAGCGCGGCCACGCACAGGGGCTCGACCAGTTCATCCACCACCCGCGGCGTGAGCCCGGCGCACAGGTCCGCCACCGATTGCGCGCGGTGGCACTGGAAGCCCGCCAATTGCCAGCCCATTGCCGTGCGCAGCAGGCTGGCTTTGTCACGCCAACCCCAGCCACGCGCCCGCAGGATGCCGACAAAAGCATCGAAAGGCGCGGGCAGGCTGGGGAGTTGCAGGCCATCGCCGTTGGGGAAGCGCAGGGTCAGCGGCAGGCGCAGCAGGGCTTGCTCCACATCCACGCCCACGGTGCGCATCAGCCGCAGGGTATCGGTATAGGCCCCAATCAGGATGTGCTGACCGTTGTCGAATTGTGTGTCAAATAGGGCTCTAGCCCTTCCACCAACGGCACGGGCAGCTTCAAAAACTGTAGCGTGGTGCCCGGTCTGGGTGGCGGTGACGGCGGCTGCCAGTCCGGCCCAGCCTGCGCCGATCACCGCGAGTTTTAGAGAGGACTTACGCAGCGCCCCCTGTGTCGCCTGCTGGGCGCACAGGGGGACTTGCGGAAGTCCTGTCATAACTTGTTCAAGGCTTGGACTTTCCACGCCAGCCACAGCTTGCGCAGCGGCGTGAGGCTGACGCGCTGGTGCAGCACCTGGAAGTTGTCGGCCTCGATCTCGCGCAGCAGGGTGCGGTAGATGCTGGCCATCATCAGGCCCGGCTTTTGGGCGCGGCGGTCGGCTGCGGGCAGCAGCGCAAAGGCCTCGTCGTACAGGGCGTGGGCGCGCTGGGCCTGGAAGCGCATCAGGGCGGTGAAGCGGTCGGAATAGGTGCGCTTCAAGACTTCGTGGGCCTTCACGTCAAACTGCTGCAGCTCATTGACCGGCAGGTAGATGCGGCCCATCAGCGCGTCTTCGCCCACGTCACGGATGATGTTGGTGAGCTGGAAAGCCAGGCCCAGGGTGTGGGCGTAGTGGGTGGTGGCGGGGTCGGTCTGGCCAAAGATCTGCGCCGACACCTCGCCCACCACGCCCGCCACCAGGTGGCAGTAGCGCTGCAGGCCGGGAAAGTCGAGGTAACGGGTCTGCTCCAGGTCCATGTTGCAGCCTTCGATGATGGCCTGCAGGTGGCGCTGCTCGATCTGGTAGTCGGCGGCCAGCGGCATCAGGGCCAGCATTACCGGGTGGGTGGGCTTGCCCGCAAACGCGTTGGCCACTTCGCTGTGCCACCAGGCCAATTTGGTGCGGGCGACGCTGGCATCGGCTATTTCGTCCACCACATCGTCCACCTCGCGGCAGAAGGCGTAGAAGGCGGTGATGGCGGCCCGGCGTGGCTTGGGCAGGAACAGAAAGGCGTAGTAGAAGCTGCTGCCAGAAGACGCAGCTTTGTTTTGGACGTATTGCTCGGGGGTCATAAAAAAAGAGGCTCACCCCCAGGCTACAGCGCAAGCGCTTCTCGCCAACCCCCTTGCAGGGGGCAACACCAGCAGCCTGGCAAAGCCGGTTCTGCGGTGTTTCTGGGCGGCGCTCGTTATGCCTGCAAGAGGGGTTGGATAGTTGCTTGGTAGTTTGCGCATTGTTACATCCAAAGCGCGCGCCACAGCATCACGGCGTAGTCGGCTTTGCCGACCGTGGGCCGGGCGTGGCGGGTGGCGCAGCCCATGGCTGCTATCTTGTCCAGAATGCGCAGGCCGCCTTGCACCACCAGGCGCAGTTCCCACCCGGCACGGCCCGGCACGCGGTGCACCAGGGGCGCGCCACTGAGCATCAAGGCGCGGGCCCAGGCCACGTTTTCTTCCATCAGGCGGGTGAGGGCCGGGCTTTGGGGATTCTGGGCCAGGGCGGCGTCATCTACGCCGTGGTGCTGGCTGCGGTCTTGCGGCAGGTAAAAACGGCCACGCGGCAGGTCGCGGCTCAGGTCTTGCCAGAAGTTGATGAGTTGCAGGGCGTTGCAAATGGCATCGCTGTGTTGCAGCGATTGCGCGTCGTTCACACCGTACAGGTGCAGCAGCAGGCGGCCCACGGGCGCGGCGGAGCGTTGGCAGTAGTCCAGCAGCTCGGCGCGGCTGGCGTAACCACTTTCTTCATCATTTTTGATGACGTCTTGCTTGAATGCGCTGAGCAGGTCGGCCAGCAAAGCTTCGGGCAGTTTCCAGGTGGCTATGGCCGCCTGCAAGGGGCCGAACACACGGGGCCAGCGCTGCGACGCGCTGCGCCCTGCTGCGGCATCGGCCAGGTCGGCCCGGTAGGCGGCCAAGTCGGCCAAGCGCTGGGCGGCCGGGGCATCGCCCTCGTCGGCTATATCGTCTGCGGTACGGGCAAACCAGTAGATGGCGGCGATGGGCGGGCGCAGCCGGGGCGGGCACAAGACCGATGCCACCGGAAAATTTTCATAGTGGTCCACCGTTTGTGGGATAGCATTTTGTTTCGAAGTAGGTGGTGCGTTCACGCCAGGATTGTCGCTTGACCGGTCGGCGGTTTTGCTGCCTCACTAACCCGCGAGTCAGTAATAATGGTTCTGGAGGCGCTCTTACCGTCTTTCGTAGTTTTTCCGACTTTTGCAGTGCCCTGGTGTGGGGCCTTGGGTCCGCCGACGGACGCTGCGCCAGTCCTATTTTCTTAGGCTCGCCATGTCATATCCATTTTCGTTGCTGCCCCGCCTGCGTCCCCTGTTCCGTGCCAGCGTGTGCTGTCTCGGGGTGGTGGCGGTGCTGGCTGCATGTTCCAAGCCTGAGCCTGCCCCTGAGCCTATCCGTTCCGTCAAGGTCCTGACCGTGGCCCCCAGCGGACTGCAGGCTTCGCTGGAGTTTGCCGGTGAAGTGCGGGCGCAAACCGAGTCGGCCCTGGGCTTTAGGGTGGCAGGCAAGATCACCCGGCGCCAGGCCGAGCTGGGCCAGCGCGTCAAGGTGGGCCAGGTGCTGGCCCAACTGGACCCCAGGGACTACCAGTTGGCCACCGATGCGGCCCGCGCGCAACTGGCCGCGGCCGCCACCAACCGCGATCTGGCCAGCGCCGATTACAAGCGCTACAAAGAGCTGAAAGAGCAGAACTTCATCAGCGGTGCCCAGCTGGAGCAGCGCGACAGCGCCCTCAAGTCGGCCCAGGCCCAGGTGCTGCAGGCGCAGGCGCAGTTGTCGTCCCAGGGCAACCAGGCGGCGTACACCCGGCTGGTGTCGGACGTGGCCGGTGTGGTGACCGCCGTAGCCGCCGAGCCGGGCCAGGTGGTGGCCGCTGGTGCGCCGGTGGTGCGCGTGGCCCGCGACGGTGCGCGCGACGTGGTGTTTGTGGTGCCGGAGGACCGGGTGGCGGCGGTGACGTTGGGCTCGGCCGTGGAAGTGCGGGTATGGGCCAGCAAGACCACGCTGGAGGGCAAGGTGCGCGAGGTGGCGGCCAGTGCCGATCCGGTGACCCGCACTTTCCAGGTGAAAGTGGCGATCGATGCCAAGACGGCACCCGGCCTGGGCACCACGGTGAGCGTGCTGCCCAAGGCATTGAGTCTGGCGGGTACGCCGGTCATCAAGCTGCCGACCAGCGCACTCAAGCAGGAGGCCAATGGCGCGACGGCGGTGTGGCTGGTCGACCCGGCCACGATGACGGTGAAGTCCCAGCCGGTGGTGGTGGCCACGGCAGATGGCAACGAGACCGTGATTGCCAGCGGTTTGCAGCCCGGCATGCAGGTGGTGGCCGCTGGTGTCCATGTGCTGGCCGAGGGGCAAAAAGTATCTATTTACCAGTCAAAACCGACTCCAGGGCAATCCGCACCAGCGCAAGCAGCTACTGAAAATGTAGCGCCACCCGTGGCGGCCCCCGCATCTGCTGCACAGTGAGTTTTTGATGACGCAACCCCATACCTCTGAGCAGCCCAAACCGGGCTTCAATCTGTCCAAATGGGCGCTGGAACACCCCGCGCTGACCCGCTACCTGCTGGTGGTGCTGATGGTGATGGGCTTTGCCGCCTATTTCCAGCTGGGCCAGGACGAAGATCCGCCGTTCACCTTCCGGGTGATGGTGGTCAAGACTTTCTGGCCGGGGGCTACGGCCCAGCAGGTGGCCGAGCAGGTGACCGACCGGCTGGAGCGTTCCCTGCAGGAGGTGCCTTATGCCGACAAGATCCGCAGCTATTCCAAGCCGGGCGAGTCGCAAATCATCTTCCAGGTGAAAGATTCGAGCAAAGGCAGTGATGTGGCCAACCTCTGGTACATCGTGCGCAAGAAGATTGGCGACATGGCCTACACCCTGCCACCGGGCGTGCAGGGGCCGTTTTTCAACGACGACTTTGGCGATGTGTACGGCGTGATCTACGCGCTGGAATCGGATGGCTTCAGCAACGCCGAGCTCAAGGTGTTTGCCGACGATGTGCGCCAGAAGCTGCTGCGCGTGCCCGATGTGGGCAAGGTGGAGCTGTTTGGCGTGCAGGACGAAAAAGTGTACGTGCAGGTGTCGCAAAAGCGCCTGGCCCAGCTCGGGCTGGACATGAACCAGGTGCTGACCCAGCTGGGCCAGCAAAACGCGGTGGAAAGCGCTGGCGCGGTGCAAACCCCGCTGGATGTGGTGCAGGTGCGGGTGGGCGGGCAGTTCCAGTCCGTGGAGCAGCTGCGGGCCATGCCGATCCGCGGGGCTACCAGTACCACGGCGGGTTCCGGCCAGTTGCGCCTGGGCGATATCGCCGAGATCACCCGGGGCTACACCGATCCACCGAGCGTGAAAGTGCGTTTCCAGGGCCGGGAAGTGATTGCCCTGGGCGTGTCGATGGCCAAGGGCGGCGACATCATCGTGCTGGGCAAGGCCATGGATGCCATGGCGCTGCAGATCGGCAAAAGCCTGCCTGCCGGGGTCAAGCTGGTGCAGGTGCAAGACCAGCCCAAGACGGTGAGTACCTCGGTGAACGAGTTCATCCATGTGCTGATCGAGGCGGTGGTGATCGTGCTGGCGGTGAGCTTCATCAGCCTGGGCCTGCACAAGCGTCCGGGTAAAAACCCGCTGTGGCGGCGCTACACGCTGGATATGCGACCCGGACTGGTGGTGGGCATCACCATTCCGCTGGTGCTGGGCGTGACCTTTCTGGGCATGTGGTACTGGGGCATCGGCCTGCACAAGATTTCGCTGGGCTCGCTGATCATTGCGTTGGGCCTGCTGGTCGACGATGCCATCATCGCGGTGGAGATGATGGTGCGCAAGATGGAGGAGGGCTATGACAAGGTGCGTGCCGCCACCTTCGCCTACGAGATCACCGCCATGCCCATGCTGACGGGCACCTTGATTACGGCGGTGGGCTTTTTACCCATCGGCTTGGCCAAGTCCACCACCGGCGAGTACACGTTTGCGATTTTTGCCGTGACCGTGATGGCGCTGCTGCTGAGCTGGATTGTGTCGGTGTACTTTGTGCCCTACCTGGGTGTGGTGGTGCTGAAGGCTCCGCCGCATGCCAAGGTGCTGCCCGATGGCGCGCCAGAGGCAGGGGCGGTGCATGGGCATGAAAGCTTCGACAGCCCGTTCTACCAGCGGTTTCGCCGGTTGGTAAGTTGGTGTGTGTTGCACCGCTGGATCACCATCGGCCTGACCCTGCTGATTTTTGCGCTGGGCATTGTGGGCATGGGCAGGGTGCAGCAGCAGTTCTTCCCCGACTCCAGCCGACCCGAAATTCTGGTGGACCTGTGGTTCCCCGAGGGCACCTCGTTCGCGGCCAACGAAGCCACGGCCAAGCTGGTGGAGGCGAGCCTGCTGAAGGAGCCGGGTGTGAGCTCGGTAGTGGCCTGGGTGGGCTCGGGCGTGCCGCGCTTCTTTTTGCCGCTGGACCAGGTGTTCCCGCAGACCAATGTGTCGCAGCTCATCGTCATGACCAAGGACCTGAAGGCCCGGGACGTTTTGCGCAACAAGCTGCCGACCCTGCTGGCCACCGAGTTCCCCGAGGTGCGCGGGCGGGCCAAGCTGTTGTCGACCGGCCCGCCAGTGCCGTATCCGGTGCAGTTCCGGGTGATTGGTGCCGACCCCGCCGTTTTGCGGCTGCGTGCCGACGAGGTCAAGGCCGAGATGCGCAAAAGCGCCAACACCCGTGGGGTGAATGACAACTGGAACGAGTCGGTCAAGGTCATGCGCCTGGAGGTGGACCAGACCAAGGCGCGTGCGCTGGGTGTCACCAGCCAGTCGATTGCCCAGGCGGCCAAGGTCATCCTGACCGGCGCCACCGTGGGCCAGTTCCGCGAAAACGACAAGCTCATCGACATCGTGCTGCGCCAGCCGCTGGACGAACGCAGCGCCATTACCGACATTGGCAACGCCTATTTGCCCACCGCGTCGGGGCAGTCGATTCCGCTGCTGCAGATTGCCAAACCGGTGTTTGAATGGGAGCCCGGCGTGATGTGGCGCGAGAACCGCGACTACGCCATCACCGTGCAGGCTGACATCACCGAAGGTCTGCAGGGTGCCACCGTCACCAACGAACTGTTGCCCACTCTGCGCGCCCTGGAGGCGCAGTGGGCGGGCAAAGGCCTGGGGGCCTACCGCATTGAAGTCGCCGGAGCGGTGGAGGAAAGCAGCAAGGGCTCGGCCTCCATCGCCGCAGGCATTCCCATCATGCTGTTCCTCACCTTTACCTTGCTGATGCTGCAACTGCAAAGCTTCAGCCGGTCCATGCTGGTGTTCCTGACCGGCCCGCTGGGCATTGCCGGGGTGGCGGGTGCCCTGATCCTGCTGGGCCGCCCGTTTGGCTTTGTGGCGCTGCTGGGGGTGATTGCGCTGATGGGCATGATCCAGCGTAACTCGGTGATTCTGATCGACCAGATCGAGCACGAAAGGGCCCGCGGCGTGCCCACCTGGGACGCGATTGTGGAGTCGGCTGTGGGGCGTTTGCGTCCGATCGTGCTGACGGCGGCGGCAGCCGTGTTGGCGATGATTCCGCTGTCGCGCTCGGTGTTCTGGGGCCCGATGGCCGTGGCCATCATGGGCGGGCTGATCGTGGCCACGGTGCTGACTTTATTGGCCTTGCCCGCCATGTATGCCGCCTGGTTCCGGGTCCAGCGCGACTCCCGCTGAGGCCCGGGTTGGCCCGCACAAAATCTGGTTTGCGAGCACGCTAAAATAGCGGGCTGACCGATTTCACACAAACGGTCTTGGGCTCACCCCCAAGACCGTTTGTTAGTTCTGAATCTGCGCGGGTGGCGAAATTGGTAGACGCACCAGGTTTAGGTCCTGACGTCCGCAAGGATGTGGGGGTTCGAGTCCCCCCCCGCGCACCACACTTTTTTATACGAGACCGAGACCAAGATGGCAGTTACTGTTGAAACCCTTGAAAAGCTGGAACGCAAAATCACGCTGTCCCTGCCTGTGGATGTGATCCAGAACGAAGTGGCTACCCGTCTCAAGAAGATGGCCCGCACCGTCAAGATGGACGGCTTCCGTCCAGGCAAGGTGCCCATGAACGTGGTCGCCCAGCGCTACGGCTATTCGGTCCACTACGAAGTGATGAACGACAAGGTGGGCGAGGCTTTTGCCGCTGCCGCCAACGAAGCCAAGCTGCGTGTCGCAGGCCAGCCCCGCATCAGCGAAAACGAATCCTCGCCCGAAGGCCAAATGGCTTTTGACGCGATTTTCGAAGTCTTCCCCGATGTCAAGATCGGCGACCTGAGCACTGCCGAAGTCGAAAAAATCACCACTGCGGTGGATGACGGCGCGATCGACAAGACCGTCGAAATCCTGCGCAAGCAGCGTCGCACCTTCGCCCAGCGCGCTCTCGAAGCCGCTGCCGAAGACGGTGACCGCGTGACGGTGGACTTCGAAGGCAAGATCGACGGCGAAACCTTCGAAGGCGGCAAAGCCGAAGCTTTCCAGTTCCTGGTGGGCGAAGGCCAGATGCTGAAAGAATTTGAAGATGCCGTGCGTGGCATGAAGTCCGGTGAAAGCCGCACCTTCCCGCTGGCATTCCCGGCCGACTACCACGGCAAAGACGTGGCTGGCAAGCAAGCCGACTTCATGGTCACCGTGAAGAAGATCGAAGCTGCCCACCTGCCCGCTGTGGACGAAGCCCTGGCCAAGTCGCTCGGCATTGCCGACGCTACCGTCGAAGGCCTGCGCGCCGACATCCGCAAGAACCTGGAGCGCGAAGTCAAGTTCCGCGTGCTGGCCCGCAACAAGCAAGCCGCCATGGACGCTTTGGTGTCCAAGGCCGAGCTTGATTTGCCCAACTCCAGCGTGCAATCCGAACTGAACCGCCTGGTCGAAAACGCCCGTGCCGATCTGAAGCAGCGCGGCATCAAGGACGCAGACAAGGCACCGATTCCTGACGACCTGTTCCGCCCACAAGCCGAGCGCCGCGTGCGCCTGGGCCTGGTCGTGGCCGAGTTGGTGCGCAGCAACACGCTGCAAGCCACCACCGAGCAGATCAAGGCCCACATCGAAGAGCTGGCCGCCAGCTACGAGAAGCCTACTGACGTGGTCCGCTGGTACTACAGCGACAACCAGCGCCTGGCCGAAGTCGAAGCCATCGTGATCGAAAGCAATGTCACCGAATTCGTCCTGGGCAAAGCCCAAGTGGTGGAAAAAGCGGTTGCCTTTGATGAACTGATGGCGCAGAACTGAAGGTTTTGCATTTTTAAAGCAATGGGGTTGGTGTGTGGATTGAACTCCCGCGCACCAGCCCCATTTGTTTTGTCTAAAGTAGTATCTACCTAACCTTCGGAGTCACCTCATGTACAGAAACCAAGCTGACAGCATCCCGTTCGGCGCTTACGATTCACTGCAAACCGAGGCCCTGGGTCTGGTGCCCATGGTGATTGAGCAGTCCGGTCGCGGCGAGCGTTCGTATGACATCTACTCGCGCCTGCTCAAAGAGCGCGTGATTTTTCTGGTGGGCCCGGTAGAAGACTACATGGCCAATCTGGTGGTGGCCCAGTTGCTGTTCCTGGAAAGCGAAAACCCAGACAAAGACATTTCGCTGTACATCAACTCGCCAGGCGGTTCCGTCAGCGCAGGTTTGGCGATTTTCGACACCATGAATTTCATCAAACCCGATGTGTCCACGCTGTGCACCGGTATGTCGGCCAGCATGGGCTCTTTCCTGTTGGCCGCTGGTGCCAAAGGCAAGCGTTTTGCACTGCCCAACTCCAGCGTCATGATCCACCAGCCCTCGGGTGGCGCGCGCGGCATGGCCAGCGATATCGAGATCTCGGCCCGGGAAATTCTGAAAACCCGTGAGCAGCTCAACAAGATCTATGCCGAGCGTACCGGCCAGACCGTAGAGAAGATTGCGCGCGACATGGAGCGCGACTACTGGCTGTCCGCCAATGAGGCGAAAGAATACGGCTTGGTAGACCAGGTCATCGCCAAACGCACTTAAGCCTGGAAATAGGCGGCTAACAGGCCCATAACGGCGTTTTCTGCAACAGAAAGCGCCGTTTTTATTTGGTTATCATTCAGTAACGACTGAAAAGGCATTCCTCCCATGGCCGAGAAAAAAGGCTCCTCCAGCGAAAAAACCCTGTACTGCTCCTTCTGCGGCAAAAGCCAGCACGAAGTGAAAAAGCTGATTGCAGGGCCTTCGGTGTTTATTTGCGACGAATGCATCGACCTGTGCAACGACATCATCCGTGACGAGCTGCCCGCAGGCACCGAAGCCCGCGATGCCGGTGCCGCGTTGCCCACGCCGGTAGACATCAAGAACAACCTGGACAACTACGTCATTGGCCAAGAGGTCGCCAAGCGCACCCTGGCGGTGGCGGTATACAACCACTACAAACGCCTGCGCCACAAGGAAACCGCCAAAAAGGACGAGATCGAGCTCACCAAGAGCAACATCCTGCTGATCGGTCCCACCGGTTCCGGCAAAACCCTGTTGGCCCAAACCCTGGCCCGCATGCTGGACGTGCCCTTTGTGATGGCCGATGCCACCACCCTGACCGAAGCTGGTTATGTGGGTGAAGACGTGGAAAATATCGTCGCCAAGCTGCTGCAAAGCTGCAACTACGAAGTCGAGCGTGCCCAGCGCGGCATTGTCTACATCGACGAGATCGACAAGATTTCGCGCAAGTCGGACAACCCCTCCATCACCCGCGACGTGTCGGGCGAGGGCGTGCAACAGGCCTTGCTCAAGTTGATCGAAGGCACCATGGCCAGCGTACCACCACAAGGCGGGCGCAAGCATCCCAACCAGGACTTCCTGCAGGTCGATACGACCAACATCTTGTTCATTCTGGGTGGCGCGTTTTCGGGGCTGGAAAAAGTTATCGGCAACCGCACCGAATCCTCGGGCATTGGTTTTGGCGCTGCGGTCAAAAGCAAGGCGCAACGCAGCCTGACCGAGGTGTTCCGCGATGTTGAGCCCGAAGATCTGATCAAGTTCGGCTTGATCCCCGAGTTGGTGGGCCGCATGCCGGTGGTCGCCACCCTGGCCGAGCTCAGCGAAGATGCGCTGGTGCAGATCCTGACCGAGCCCAAAAACGCCCTGGTCAAGCAGTACAGCAAGCTGTTGGCCATGGAAGGCGTGGACCTGGAAATCCGTCCGTCGGCGCTCAAAGCCATTGCCAAAAAGGCGCTGGCCCGCAAGACCGGCGCACGCGGACTGCGCTCGATTCTGGAACTGTCCTTGATTGACACCATGTTCGATCTGCCCACCAACCACAATGTAGACAAAGTGGTGGTGGACGAGTCGACGATTGACGAAAACAAGCCACCGCTGCTGGTGTACCGCGAAGCCGCCAAGAAGGCCTGACAGGAGTCAACCGACCTACGCTGCAAAATAGGAAGCGGGGCCGGTTGAAAATTACCGCGCGAAGTCCATATTCAACAGGTTACTCAAAGGATCTTCATGTCCGGACACACTCCACTACCTGCCGAACCCCTCGACCTGCCTCTGCTGCCCCTGCGCGACGTGGTGGTTTTCCCCCATATGGTGATCCCCCTTTTCGTGGGGCGACCCAAGAGCATCAAGGCATTGGAAGCCGCGATGGAGTCCGACCGACGCATCATGTTGGTGGCCCAGAAGGCCGCCGCCAAGGATGAGCCCTCGGTATCCGACATGTTCGATGTCGGCTGCATCTCCACCATCCTGCAGATGCTGAAGCTGCCCGACGGCACGGTCAAGGTGCTGGTCGAAGGCCAGCAACGGGCCCGCGTCAACCACATTGACGACGGCGAATCGCACTTTACGGCCAACACCACGCCGGTGGTCGCCGCTGCGCCAGTGCAAAAAACCACCGAAATCGAAGCCCTGCGCCGCGCCGTGATGCAGCAGTTTGACCAGTACGTCAAACTCAACAAGAAGATTCCGCCCGAAATCCTGACCTCGATCTCCAGCATCGACGACCCAGGTCGCTTGGCCGACACCATTGCGGCCCATTTGCCGCTCAAGCTCGACAGCAAGCAGGTGGTGCTGGACCTGTCGGATGTGCGCGAGCGCCTGGAAAACCTGTACGGCCAGCTAGAGCGCGAAGTGGACATTCTGAATGTCGACAAAAAAATCCGTGGCCGCGTCAAGCGCCAGATGGAAAAGAACCAGCGCGACTTCTACCTGAACGAACAGGTCAAGGCCATCCAGAAAGAACTGGGCGAAGGCGAAGAGGGGGCAGACATCGACGAGATCGAGAAAAAGATCAAACTCGCCAAGATGTCCAAAGAGGCCTTGAAAAAGGCCGAGGCCGAACTTAAGAAACTCAAGCTGATGTCGCCCATGTCGGCCGAAGCCACGGTGGTGCGCAACTACATCGACGTGCTCACCGGCTTGCCGTGGAGCAAAAAGACCAAGATCAAGCATGACCTGCGCAATGCCGAAGGCGTGCTTAACGAAGACCATTTTGGGCTGGACAAGGTCAAAGACCGCATCCTGGAATATCTGGCAGTGCAGCAGCGCGTGGACAAGGTCAAGGCGCCCATTCTGTGCCTGGTGGGCCCTCCGGGCGTGGGTAAAACCTCGCTGGGCCAGTCGATTGCCAAGGCCACCGGGCGCAAGTACGTGCGCATGGCCCTGGGCGGCATGCGCGACGAGGCCGAAATCCGCGGTCACCGCCGCACCTACATCGGCGCGTTGCCGGGCAAGGTGCTGCAAAGCCTGAGCAAGATCGGCACGCGCAATCCGCTGTTTCTGCTAGACGAAATCGACAAACTCGGCACGGATTTCCGTGGCGACCCCTCAAGCGCGCTGCTGGAGGTGCTGGATCCCGAGCAAAACCACACTTTTGGCGACCACTACGTGGAAGTGGACTTCGATTTGAGCGACGTGATGTTCGTTGCCACCTCGAACTCTATGAACATCCCTTCGGCCCTGCTGGACCGCATGGAAGTGATCCGCCTGTCGGGCTACACCGAAGACGAAAAAACCAACATCGCCATCAAGTACCTGCTGCCCAAGCAGCTGAAGAACAACGGCCTCAACGAGTCCGAGCTGCTGGTCAGCTTTGATGCGGTGCGCGACATCGTGCGCTACTACACCCGCGAAGCCGGTGTGCGCTCGCTGGAACGGGAACTCTCCAAGATCTGCCGCAAGGTGGTCAAGGGCCTGTTGCTCAAAGAAATGCAGCCGCAGGTCAAGGTTACCGCCGACAACCTGAACGACTACCTGGGTGTGCAAAAGTACACTTATGGCCGTGCCGAGCAGCAAAACCAGATCGGCCAGGTGGTGGGTTTGGCGTGGACCGAAGTGGGCGGCGATCTGCTCACCATCGAAGCCGCCATCATGCCCGGCAAGGGCGTGATAACCCGCACCGGTTCGCTGGGCGATGTGATGAAAGAGTCGGTGGAAGCGGCCCGTACCGTGGTGCGCAGCCGTTCCAAGCGCCTGGGCATCAAGGACGAGGTGTTCGAGAAAAAGGACATCCACATCCACGTGCCCGATGGCGCTACGCCCAAGGACGGCCCCAGCGCGGGCGCGGCCATGACCACCGCCTTTGTGTCGGCACTCACCGGCATTCCGGTGCGCGGCGATGTGGCCATGACCGGTGAAATCACCCTGCGCGGCGAAGTCACGGCGATTGGCGGTTTGAAAGAGAAGCTGCTGGCTGCTTTACGCGGCGGTATCAAGACGGTGCTGATCCCCGAAGAAAACGCCAAGGACCTGCAGGACATTCCTGAAAATGTCAAAAACGGCCTGGAAATCATCCCTGTGAAGTGGATTGACCAGGTGCTGGAAGTGGCCTTGGAGCGCATGCCCCAGGCCCTGCCGGACGAAGAGCCGGTGGCTGTGGCCCCTGCGGCGCTGGAGGCGGCGGTGGTCGCCCCGGTGGTATCGGTCAAGCACTAGCAAAAAGCCGCCAGAAACAGAAGGCCGATGGGGCGTTGGCTCCATCGGCCTTCTGTCGTTTTAGACCTGGTTTTGCAATTTCAGAGATAATCGGGGTTTACCCACGCCACGTGGGTGCAATTTGCTATTGTTTGAATAGCCACAACCCTTCCGGAATTGATGAGCGATACCCCCCTGGATTCTTTCTCGCAGCTGCAGCTTGCAGAACCCCTGTCACGTGCTGTGGCCGACATGGGCTACACCGCCATGACACCCATCCAGGCGCAAGCCATTCCGGTGGTGTTGCAAGGCCGTGACGTGATGGGCGCGGCCCAGACCGGCACCGGCAAGACGGCGGCTTTCTCGCTGCCCTTGCTGCAACGCATGCTCAAGCATGAAAACGCCTCCACCTCGCCCGCCCGCCACCCGGTGCGCGCCCTGGTGCTCTTGCCCACGCGCGAGCTGGCCGACCAGGTGGCCCAGGCCGTCAAGTCGTATGCCAAGCACACCAACCTGCGCAGCGCCGTGGTGTTTGGCGGCATGGACATGAAACCGCAAACGCTGGAACTGAAAAAAGGCGTGGAGATTCTGGTCGCCACCCCAGGCCGCCTGCTGGACCACATCGAAGCCAAGAACGCGGTACTGAACCAGGTGGAGTACGTGGTGCTGGACGAAGCCGACCGCATGCTCGACATCGGCTTCTTGCCCGACCTACAGCGCATCCTGAGTTACCTGCCCAAGCAGCGCACCACCTTGCTGTTTTCGGCCACGTTCTCGCCCGAAATCAAGCGCCTGGCCAGCAGCTACCTGCAAGACCCGGTCACCATCGAGGTGGCCCGCTCCAACGCCACCGCCTCCACGGTGGAGCAGCATTTCTACAGCGTCAACGCCGACGACAAGCGCCGTGCCCTGCACCAGGTGCTCAAGTCGCGTGGCATGAAACAAGCCTTTGTGTTTGTCAACAGCAAGCTGGGCTGCGCCCGGTTGGCCCGTTCGCTGGAAAAAGAGGGTCTGAAGACCACCGCTTTGCACGGCGACAAGAGCCAGGACGAGCGCCTGAAAGCCCTGGAGTCCTTCAAAAAAGGCGAAGTGGACCTGCTGGTGTGTACCGATGTGGCCGCGCGCGGCCTGGACATCAAGGACGTGCCTGCGGTGTTCAACTTTGACGTGCCATTCAATGCCGAAGACTATGTGCACCGCATTGGCCGTACCGGCCGTGCAGGCGCATCGGGTCTGGCGGTGAGCTTTGTGGCGGGCAGCGATGCTCGCCTGGTGGCCGATATCGAGAAGCTGATCAAGACCAAGATCGAACTCGAAGCCATGGAGTTCGAAGAAGACACCCCCAAGATCCGCGAGCAAGGCCGTATCAACGACGGTCGCCGCGCCTGGGGTGGTGACGATCCGCGCGATGTGATCGACACACCTCGTCCGGCTCCTCGTCCTCAGCAGCGCCACAGCGCCCCGCGCGATCCGTTCTTTGACAAGCCCTACGAGGCACCTGCGGCTACCGTAGCGCCCAACTGGGAAGCGGCGGCCAAGCACGCTACCGTGCGCGGCATTTCCGCCAACATCAAGCCCAAGCGCAAGGTTGCTGCTTTGTTCAAGGCCGTTGCCCAGCCGGTAGCAGCCTAACTTCCTGGGCGCTGCGCCTGCTCGCAGCGCACCTGGATGAGTTCGTTGGCCGCCGGGCTGGCCCCGATCTTCAGCGCGCTCAGCGATCCACCCCACACACAGCCGGTGTCCAGCGACAGCAGGTCGCTACGGCCCAACCAACCCAGCGTGGACCAATGGCCAAAAGCTACGGCCATGTGGGCGGTCTGTCGGCCCGGCACATCAAACCAGGGCATGTAGCCCTCGGGGCGGGTGCCCGCGCCTTCCTTGCTGTCGAATTCCATCACGCCGTCGGCGGTGCAAAAGCGCAGCCGTGTCAGGGCATTCACGATCACCCGCAGCCGGTCCGCGCCCTGCAAGGCCTCGCTCCACTGCGCCGGGGTGTTGCCGTACATCTGGCCTAGAAACGCTGCCAGGTTGGGGCCGCGCAACACCACCTCCACTTCACCTGCCAGCGCCATGGTCTGGGCTGCGCTCCAGCTGGGCAGCACCCCGGCGTGCACCATCAGGATGTCCTGGCCTTCCAGCGTCTCCCGCATGGCCAGGCGCTGGTGGCGTAGCCAGTCAAGCAGCGCGGCGCGGTCTGGGGCCTGCAGGATGCCTTGCAGCGTGTCCAGGCGGTGGGTGGGGCGTATGCCATGGGCGGCGGCCAGCAAATGCAGGTCGTGGTTGCCCAGCAGGCAGCGGGCGGCATCGCCATAGCCCATCAGGCGGCGCAGCACTTCTAAAGAAGACGGGCCCCGGTTCACCAGGTCGCCCAGAAAATACAGGGTGTCGCGGCTGGGCGAGAAGTCCAGCCGGTCCAAAAGCCGTTGCAACGGGCCGTCGCAGCCCTGCAAATCACCGATCATGTAAAGTGCCATGTGTTCATTTTCTTTGAAGATTCATGGATTTATTGCTGATTTTGCTGTTGACCTTGCTCAACGGCGTGTTTTCGATGTCAGAGCTGGCGCTGGCTTCCAGCCGCAAGGCGCGGTTGACGGCCATGGCCGAGTCGGGGGACAAGGGGGCCAAGGCGGCCCTGGTGTTGCTGGAAAACCCCACGCAGTTTCTGTCGTCGGTGCAGGTGGGCATCACCTCGATCGGCATGGTTAACGGTATTTTGGGCGAGGCCGCTTTCAGCGACGGCGTGTCGGCCTGGGTGCAGAGTTTTGGTGTCGCCGTGGGGGCTGCAGATGTCACCGCTACGGTGGTGGTGGTCACGGTCATCACCTTCATCACCATCGTGTTTGGCGAGCTGGTGCCCAAGCGCATTGGCCAGTTGTACCCCGAGCTGGTGGCGCGCCATGTGTCGCGCCCCATGACCTACGTGGCATCGGGGGCCAAACCTTTTGTGCGCCTGTTGTCGGTCAGCACCCACGCGGTGCTGAAACTGCTGCGCATCGACAACGCGGCGGGCCGGGCTGTCACCGAAGAAGAAATCGTGGCCAGCCTGGAGGAGGGCGTGGACGCGGGCGTGATCGAGGAGCACGAGCACCAGATGGTGCAAAACGTGTTCCGGCTCGATGAGCGCCCTCTGACCTCGCTGATGGTGCCACGCACAGACGTGGAATGGATGGATGCCTCGCACACCGTGGCGCAGTGCCTGCAAAAGGCCAGCAGCAGCGCGGCCAAGGGCTCGCACTCCTGGTACCCGGTGTGCCGGGGGTCGTTGGACGATGTGGTCGGCGTGATCAGCGTGGGCCGCCTGCTGGAACTGGGCAGCGCATTGCCCGGCCCGGTGGAGCCGCATGCATTGCCCGCCGCATTTTTGCCCGAGACCCTGAGCGGCATGGAGCTGCTGGAGCAGTTCCGCGAAAAAGCGGGCCGCATGGTGTTTGTGGTGGACGAGTACGGTGTGGTGCAGGGCCTGATGACCCCGCGCGACCTGCTGGAGGCCATCACCGGCGAGCTGCAGCCTGGTGCGCAGACGGATGCCTGGGCCACCGAGCGCGAAGACGGTTCCTGGTTGCTGGACGGGCTGATGCCGGTCAACGAGCTCAAGTCGCGCCTGGACATCAAAGACCTGCCGGAAGAAGACCGGGGCCGCTACAACACCGTGGCCGGCCTGCTGATGTCGGTGTCGGGCCGCATGCTGGCCACCAGCGAGCGTATCGAGTGCGCGGGCTGGGTGTTTGAGGTGGTGGACCTGGACGGCAAGCGCATCGACAAAGTGCTGGCCACCGCCCAGCCGGTGGGCAGCGACTAAGCTTTCGCCTGCCGCAGCCGCGCCAGCTGCTCGTCTTCCATCTGGCGGCGTTTTTGCTGCTGCTTTTGCAGCTCTTCGGCGCGCAGGGCGTCTACCTCTTCGGCGGTGAGCGCCTTGTCAAACGTCAGCTCGGTGCCGCCTGCGCTGGCGGGCTCGCCCCGGGCGCTCTTGAGCTTCATGTTCAGGCGCAGCTCGTTGGTGGAGTCGGCGTTGCGCAGGGCTTCTTCGTAGGAAATCTGGCCGTCGTTGTACAGCTCGAACAGCGCCCAGTCGAAGGTGCGCATGCCCAGCTCGCGCGATTTCTCCATCAGCGCCTTGAGGTCGCCAAACTGGCCTTTGAAGATGCGGTCGGCCACCAGCGGGGTGTTGAGCAAAATCTCTACCGCCGCGCGGCGGCCCTTGCCGTCTTCGGTGCGCACCAGCCGCTGCGACACGATGGCCCGCAGGTTGGCCGACAAATCCATCAGCAGCTGATTGCGCCGCTCTTCGGGGAAGAAGTTGATGATGCGGTCCAGCGCCTGGTTGGCACTGTTGGCGTGCAGCGTGGCCAGGCAGAGGTGGCCGGTTTCGGCAAAGGCAATCGCGTGCTCCATGGTCTGCGGGTCGCGGATTTCACCTATCAAGATCACGTCCGGCGCCTGGCGCAGGGTGTTTTTCAGCGCGTGGTGCCAGGAATGCGTGTCCACCCCCACCTCGCGGTGGCTTACCAGCGACATCTTCGAGGTGTGCACGTACTCCACCGGGTCTTCCACGGTGATGATGTGGCCGCCCGAGCTGCCGTTGCGGTGGTCGATCATGGCTGCCAGTGATGTCGATTTGCCCGAACCCGTGCCGCCCACCACCAGCACCAGCCCACGCTTGTGCATGATGACTTCCTTCAGCACCGGCGGCAGCGCCAGGGTGGCAAAGCTGGGGATGTCAGCCGCAATGGTGCGGATCACCATGCTCACGTTCTGCTGCTGCACAAACACATTCACCCGAAACCGCGCCACGCCCGGCAGTGCCATGGCGAAGTTGCACTCCATTTCCTTGGCGAACTCGGCGTTTTGGCGCTCGTTCATCAGCGACTGGGCCAGCATGCGGGTCACATCGCCGCTGAGTTTTTGGGCGGACAGCGGCTTCATCTCACCATGCGCCTTCATGCTGGGCGCGAAGTCGGCCGCGATGAACAGGTCCGAGCCGCCCGCCTGGTGCATCGCCGCCAGCAGCTTGTGCATGTAGCTGCGGGCCTGGTCTTCGGTAAGTGCGGACATGGCGGACCTCCGTGCTACATTTTAAATAGCTTCTTGCGCTTATGGAATAAGCGCTAGCGGCCTATTTTCTATAAATTTACGCTACCACCACCGCAGCGCCTTCGCCGCGTGCGCCGATCACGCCAATCGTATACACCGCCTCACCCAGGCCGCGCAGGGTGGCTGCGGTGGCGGCAGCGTTCGCCGCATCCACCACCACCACCATGCCGATGCCGTTGTTGAAGGTGCGGTTCATCTCGAAGTCGTCGATACCGGCGGTTTTTTGCAGCCAGGCAAACAGCTCGGTCTGCGGCCAGCTGCCCTTGGCCAGGTGCGCCGCCGTGCCTTCGGGCAGCACGCGGGGAATGTTCTCCAGCAGGCCACCGCCGGTGATGTGGGCCAGGGCCTTGATGGGGTGCTCGGCCAGCGCGGCCAGCACGTTTTTGACGTACAGGCGGGTGGGCTCCATCAGGGCTTGCTTGAAAGGCTTGCCGTCCAGCGTGGCCGGGGCTGTGTCACCGGCGCGCTCGATGCACTTGCGCACCAGGCTGAAGCCGTTGGAATGCACGCCGCTGCTGGCCAGGCCCAGCACCACGTCGCCGGGCTGGATGTCGCGGCCGGTCAGGATTTTGGATTTTTCGACCGCGCCCACGGCAAAACCGGCCAGGTCGTACTCGCCCGCTGGGTACATGCCGGGCATTTCTGCGGTTTCGCCGCCAATCAGCGCGCAGCCGCTCAGCTCGCAGCCCTTGGCGATGCCGCCCACCACGGCCGCAGCGGTGTCCACGTCCAGCTTGCCGCAGGCAAAGTAGTCCAGGAAAAACAGCGGCTCCGCACCCTGCACCAGCACGTCGTTGACGCTCATGGCCACCAGGTCGATGCCGACGGTGTCGTGCATGTTCCACTCAAACGCCAGGCGCAGCTTGGTGCCCACGCCGTCGGTGCCGCTCACCAGCACCGGCTCCTTGTAGCGCTTGGGCACTTCAAACAGCGCGCCAAAGCCGCCAATGCCCGCCAGCACGCCTTCGCGCATGGTCTTTTTGGCCAGGGGTTTGATGCGTTCGACCAGCGCGTCGCCTGCGTCGATATCGACCCCTGCGTCTTTGTAGGAGAGGGGGGCGGTGTGGGAAGAAGTCATGGTCGGTGCGTTCACGCGGGGTGAATCAAGAGGTGGAGGGCGGTAAAACCGCCCAGATATCAGGGCCAGCGGGATTTGCCCGCGTAGCCCTCTACAATTTGCACGGATTTTAAGGGCAGGCGGCATGCCGCCGAATTGGCCCGAATCTCTGTTTCTGTTCCACCCTGAGCCCCACACCCTCCACCCGATGCAATTCACCTCTACCCAACGGCGCGCCCTGGCCTGGTTCTCGATCGCCGTGGTGGCCGTACTGGCCCTGTGGCTGCTGGGGCCGGTGCTGACCCCGTTTGTAGTGGCGGCGGTGCTGGCCTACATGCTCACGCCGCTGGTAGACCGCCTCGACAGCCTGTGCCGCGGTCGCGTGCCGCGCGCGCTGGCGGTGGCCGTGGTCGAGCTGCTGTTCATCGTGGTGCTGCTGGCCATCGTGCTGCTGATCGTGCCGATTCTGGTCAAGGAAGCACCGCTGATGCGCGAACAGCTGCCCCTGCTGCTGGAGGGCCTGACCACCTGGCTCAAGCCCTTGCTGGCCCAGCTGGGTATCAAGGTGGCGCTCGATCCGGTCAGCATCAAGGCCTTTGTGTTCAAGTACCTCAACGCGAATGTGGAAGACGCGCTGGGCTCGCTGGTGTCGTCGGTGCGCCTGGGGGGCAGTGTGGCCATGACCGTGCTGGGCAATCTGGTGCTGATCCCGGTGGCGCTGTTTTACCTGCTGATGGACTGGGACCGCTTCACCGCCCAGCTGGTCTCGCTGGTGCCCACCCGCGTGCGCCCGGGTTTCGACAGCTTTGTGGCCGAAGCTGACGAGGTGCTGGGCCAGTACCTGCGCGGCCAGCTGCTGGTGATGCTGATCATGGCGGCGTTTTATGCCATCGGCCTGGCGCTGTTTGGGCTGGATCTGGCCCTGCCGATCGGCCTGTTCACCGGGTTGGCCATGTTTGTGCCCTACCTGGGCTTTGGCGTAGGCCTGGTGCTGGCGGCGCTGGCCGGGGTACTGCAGTTTGCGTCCATCAAGGCGGTGGTCATGGTGGCCGTGGTGTACGGCGTGGGCCAGTTTGTGGAGAGCCTGTTTCTCACGCCCCGGCTGGTGGGCGAACGCATTGGCCTGCACCCGCTGGCGGTGATTTTTGCCCTGCTGGCCTTTGGCCAGGTGTTTGGCTTTGTCGGCGTGTTGGTGGCACTGCCCGCCAGCGCCGTGCTGCTGGTGGCCATACGCCGCATCCGCGACAGCTACCTGGCCAGCCGGCTGTACCAAGGTTAGGCCAGGATGCAGCAACTGGTACTCGACATCGGCCTGGGCACCAGCCCGACGCTGGCCAACTTCTTTGGTGGCCCCAACGCGGCCGCGCTGCAGCACGTGCAGCAGGCCGTGGTCGATACCGGTCGGCCGCTGCAAACCTACCTCTGGGGCGGCCCCGCCACCGGCAAAACCCATATGCTGCGCGCCGTGCGCGAGGCCTACCGGGTGCAGGCCGCCCGTGTGGGCTGGATGGACCCCAGCGTCTACGAGCCACCCGAATTCGACGACACCTGGGCCGCAGTGCTGCTGGACGACGTGCACCTGTACAACCCGGCGCAGCAGCACATGGCCTTCAAATGGTTTGTCAACGCGCAAACCTGCAGCTGCTGGGTGCTGGGCGCGGGCGACCTGCCCCCGGCTGATTTACAGCTGCGCGAAGACCTGCGCACCCGCCTGGGCGGCGGCAACGTGTTTGCCCTGCAACTGCTCAGCGAAGCCGAGCTGCGCACCGTGCTGGCCCAAGAGGCACAGGCCCGTGGCGTGCATTTGAGCGCCGAGGTGGTTGACTACCTGCTGCGCCGTTTCAGCCGCGACCTGGGCAGCCTGATGCAGCTGCTGGAGCACCTGGACCGCTACGCCCTGCAAACCCAGCGCGCCATCACCATCCCTTTGGTTAAATCCATGCTGGAAACAATCTGAAAGTGACCCCCATGAAACTGGCCCTGTTCGACCTCGACCACACCCTGCTGCCCCTGGACTCCGACTACGCCTGGGGCGACTACACCGCCACCATCGGCTGGGCCGACCCGGTAGCGTTCAAGCAGCGCAACGACTACTTCTACGCCCACTACAAGGCCGGCACGCTCGACATTGCCGAGTACGTGCTGTTTGCCACCGAAGCCGCGCGCAAGCACGGTGCTGCAAAATCCATAGCTGCCCACGCCGATTTCATGCGCACGGTGATCCTGCCGGCCATACAACCCGTAGCGCGCAACTTGTTGAAGCAGCACCAGGATGCGGGCGACCAGATCATCATCGTCACCGCCACCAACACCTTCGTCACCCGCCCCATCGCCGATGCCCTGGGTGTGGCCGAGCTCATCGCCGTAGACCTGGAGCACGGTGCCGACGGCTGGATGACCGGCCAGATCCAGGGCGTGCCGTCGTTCCGCGAAGGCAAGATCACCCGCGTCGAAAACTGGCTGGCCGCACGGGGCTTAAGCTGGCACGACGTGGATGCCACCTTCTACTCCGACTCCATCAACGACCTGGCCCTGCTCGAAAAAGTGCAGCACCCGGTGGCCACCAACCCCGATGCGCCCCTGCGCGCCATCGCCACCCAGCGCGGCTGGCGCATACTGGACCTGTTTACAAAGCAACCATGATCAAGACCTTCATCGACAAAATACTCGGCAAAAAGCCTGCCGCCAAAACGCCCAAGTTTGGCAAACGCGTCGAAATCCCCGTCTCCGAGCACGGCATCAACCCCAACCTGGTCGACGAGCGCGCCCTCAACGTGGTCAGCACCTTGCAGCAAGCGGGGTTTGAGGCCTACATCGTGGGCGGTGCGGTGCGCGACCTGCTGGTCGGCCTGCGGCCCAAAGACTTCGACGTGGCCACCAACGCCACGCCCGAGCAAGTCAAAGGCCTGTTTCGCCGTGCCTTCATCATCGGGCGGCGCTTTCGTATCGTCCACGTGGTCTATGGCCGGGGCCGCGAGAACGAAGTCATCGAAGTCTCCACCTTCCGCGCCTACATGGACAACGCCGCCGCCGAGCAGGTCGCGGGCAACGAACGCACCAGCAAGAGCGAGCTGGCCAACATGAAGCACGCGGTAGATTCCAGTGGCCGTGTCCTGCGCGACAACGTCTGGGGCCCGCAGGAAGAAGACGCGGTGCGCCGCGACTTCACCATCAACGCCATGTACTACGACCCCCAGAGCCAGATCGTGGTGGACTACCACGGCGGCCTGAAGGACAGCAAAAACAAAGTCATCCGCATGATTGGCGACCCCGCCACCCGCTACCGCGAAGACCCGGTGCGCATCATCCGCGCCGTGCGTTTCTCTGCCAAGCTGGGCCCGCTGGGCTTTGCGCTCGAGCCCAAAACCGCCGCCCCGCTGGTCAACTCGCAAAAGCTGCTGGCCGACGTGCCGCAAAGCCGTTTGTTTGACGAAATGCTCAAGCTGCTGCAAACCGGCCACGCCGTGGCCACCATCGCCCAGCTCCGCAAGCTCGGCATGGCCACTGGCATCTACCCGCTGCTCGACGTGGTGGTGGAGCGTGCCGACCAGCCCTTTGTGCTGGCCGCCCTGCAAGACACCGACCGCCGCGTGGGCGAGGGCAAACCCGTCGCGCCCAGCTTCCTGCTGGCCTGCGTGCTGTGGGCTGACGTGCGCGACGGCTGGGCCGCCCGCTCGGGCCAGCAGCCCTCGTTTGCGGCGCTGCAAGACGCGGTGGAAGACGTGTTCAACGCCCGCATCGGCGATGTATCGGGCCGGGGCCGCCTGGCCGGCGACATGCGCGAGACCTGGCTCATGCAACCCCGCTTTGAAAAACGCGTGGGCAGCGGCCCCTACGGCATGATCGACCAGCCGCGCTTCCGCGCGGCATTCGACTTCATGCGCCTGCGCGCCGATGCCGGAGAAGTCGACCAGCTGATCGCCGACTGGTGGCAAGAATTCACCACCGGCAGCGACGACCAGCGCGAAGACCTGCTGGCCCAGGCCCGCGAAGAGCAGGCCCGCCGCCAAAAGCCAGTGCGCGTGCCCCGCGTGGTGCCCGTGGCCAGTGCCACCAGTGCTGAAGGCGATGCACCCCAGTCCGACCCCGATGCCGCCCCCAAGAAACGCCGCCGCCGTCGCAAGCCCAGCGGTGGTGGTGGTGGTGCCGCGCCCGGCTCCGATGTCTGAGCCGCAAGTTACCCCTTGTAGCGCTTTCATCGCCCTGGGTGCCAACCTGGGCGATGCCGCCAGCACCGTGCGCAAGGCCATGGACAGCATCCACGCCTTGCCGGGCACCCAGGTGGTGCACCGGTCTGCGCTGTACCTCACCACGCCCATCGACTCCGACGGGCCCGACTACGTCAACGCCGTTGTAGAAGTTTTAACCACCCTGTGCCCACCGCATTTGTTGGAGCAGCTACAAAATGTAGAGCGTTCAGCAGGCCGCAAACGCCCCTACCGCAATGCGCCGCGCACGCTGGATCTAGACATTTTGCTGTATGGCAGCGGGCACATCAGCAGCCCCGCATTGACCATCCCCCATCCGCGCATGCAGGAGCGGGCCTTTGTGCTGCGGCCCCTGGCCGAAATCGCGCCACGGCACGTCAGCGCCAAACAGCTCAGGGCGGTGCGGGAGCAGGTGGTGGAGAAGCTGCCTGCATAGCCCTTGACCACCCGCCTTGTGCTGGGCGGTTAGAAGTGGGTGGCTATGTGGGGGGAAACCAACAACCGCGAGAAATGGGGTTGTTCGGAGCCAAGAGCTTGGCGCAGAGCGCTTGGAAAACGGGTGAACCGTTGGATTACGTGGCAAAGGGTAACAGCCTGGTGCTGCACTGAACCCTGTGCGGGAGCCTTATTTGCCCGAGCGGCGAACCACGATCACGGCCATCATGCCCAAAGCGGCCAGCATCATGGCGACCGTGGATTCGTTTTCAGCCGTGTTTTCGGTCAGCATGCTGGCACCCATGGCCAAGTCCGACATGTAGGGCAGCACTGCGCTTGCAGCGCCAGCAATGGCCGAAAACGTAGCAAAAATGATCCATTTCTTCATGGTGCAATCCTTTGGAGAAGCTTCCGAGAGGACCCCGAAAGTGACTTTATGCACCAAATCATAGCTTATGTTGCGCCGCAACAATAGGTTTGGCGCAATTATTTACATGTTTTCCTACACCCTCCTTTTGCTGGTGTCCTTGGTGATAACCCGCAACATCACGCTGCGGTAATAATGCAATCCAAAAATTGATCACATCCAGGGCCTTTTTTGCCTGTTTCCATGGTGAACTTACACAATGTCTAAATTCTTACCTTCCCTGCTGCTGTGCGCCGCCTCCCTGGGCGGGTGCGGCGTGGCGCTGGCGCAAAGTACGGGCGCTGTGGCTGCCGCCGCTGCCCCGGTGCAAGACGGCCCCACACCGTTTCCCAAAGACTTCAAGGACTGGCCAGGCAAGGGTGCCATCCGTGTGTTTGGCTGGATGAACGACAACCGCAAAAGCTTCTGGCAAGAACGTGCGCGCAAGCAGGGCAGCGTGGTGTTTGCGGGCGACTCGCTGGTGGGCGGCTGGAGTACCCTGGCCAAAGACCTGCCGGGTATGGCGGTGGCCAACCGGGGCATCGGCAGCGAAACCACGCGTGGTCTGCTGTTTCGCTTCCAGGAAGATGTGCTGGACCTGCGCCCCAAGGCCATCGTGTTACTGACCGGGTCCAATGACCTGAGCGCATTGCAGGATGTGCAGCAGAGTCGCAGCAACCTCAACGACATGCTGGACAAGGCCGAAAAAGAAATGCCCGGTGTACCTGTGGTGCTGTGCACCGTGCCACCCCGCAACCACCCGCAGTCTCCGGTAGATCCGCGCCAGGTGGTCGAGCTCAACAAGCTGATTGCATCGGTGGCCCAGGGCCGCAAGAACGTGGCCGTGCTGGATGTCTACACCTTGCTGGCCGCCCCAGATGGGTCGCCCCAGGCCGAATACTTTGCTGCCGACAAGCTGCACATCTCTCCCTTGGGTTACCAGCGCGTTCGCGATGCATTGCTGCCGGTACTTAAACAGTTCAACCTAGGCTGAATCTCGACCGTGGCATTTACTTCCCTGACCTTTATCGCCTTTATTGCAGCCGTCGTGCTGCTTTTTAATGCAACCAACCAACCCAGCGTGCGCAGCGCGGTGTTGCTGGGTGCGAATGCTGTGTTCATTTGCAGCTACATCAATAGCGCCATCCAGCTCCTGCCCCTGGCTGCATTTCTGCTGGCGTGCTACGGGATGATCGAGATGGTGCGGCGCAGCCGTTCGGTGCCCAGCCTGTGGTTCGGCCTGGTAGTGGCCATCGCCGCATTCATTTATCTGAAGAAGTTCAGTTTTCTGGATGCCTCCCTGCTGCTGCCGTTCCCTTACCTGATCATTGGTTTGTCCTACGTGCTGTTCCGTGTGCTGCACCTCATGGTGGATGCCAAGCAGGGCGAGTTGGCCCGTCCAGTGTCGCTGCTGAACTTTTTCAACTACACCTGTAACTTCCTGACCTTTGTGGCCGGGCCGATCCAGCGCTACCAGGATTACCTGCGTTTCAAGGAGCAGGCCTTGGTGTTGGACGAGGGCCGGGTGTACCGGGCCTTTGCCCGGGTGATTCTGGGCTTTGTGAAAGTGGGCGTGCTGTCGGCCGTCTTCAAATACCTGTTTGACAACCTCTCCGGGCGGGTGCTGGACACCGCGGCCCATCCGGCATGGCCGGTGTTCTGTGTATTGTTTGTGGCCGCCGCCGTGTGCTACACGGTCTACCTGTACGCCAACTTTGCGGGCTACATGGACATCGTGATTGGTGTCGGTGAGCTGATGGGCATGCAACTGCCTGAAAACTTCAACCGCCCCTTCCTGGCGCGCAGCTTTCTCGACTTCTGGTCGCGCTGGCATATGACCTTGTCGGACTGGTTCAAAACCTATGTCTTCAACCCCTTGTTGACGGTGCTGGCCACGCGGTTTACCGCGCCCAAAGCGGGCCCGTACCTGGGTGTGGTGGCCTTTTTCGTGACCTTTCTGATCATGGGCGTGTGGCATGGCACTACGTCGGTTTTTGTGGTGTATGGCTTGCTGATGGGGGCCGGTGCCAGCATCAACAAGCTTTGGCAGGTGATGATCGTCAAACGGCTGGGCAAAAAGGCCTACAAGGCGCTGGCGGAAAAAACGCTGTCCATCTACTTCTCGCGCGGGCTCACGCTGGCCTACTTTGCGCTGGCGCTGACCTGCCTGTGGGTCGACATGCCACAGCTTCTGGCCCTGCTGCAGCGCCTGGGCGTGGTGGGCGGTCTGGCGAGTTATCTGGGGCTGGCCGTGCTGGCCGGTGCGGCGTTTTATGTGTGCGACATGCTGCTGGCGCGCCTGGCGCCGCTGCGTGTGCAGGCGGCCCAGGCTTCCAGCGGCGTGCTGGTGCGCAACCTGGTGTTGGCACTGCAAATACTGTTGATTGCGACGGTGGCCTCGTTCTTCCACAAGGCACCTGAATTTGTTTACCGGGCGTTTTGATGAAGCTGATATTTAAGCAATTAGGGCTGCTGCTGGGTGCACTGGTCGCCTTGTATGGCGTGCTGCTCGTGGTGTGCCTGCTCTGGGTGCCCCGGTCTGAACTGGGCCAGCGGCTCAACGCCGCCAGCGCCGGGTCGTCGCTGTTTTTAACCGAACCCAAGTACGTCTTCATGGCGCGCTCCCAGCTCAATACGCTGGACGACAAGGCCATCTTGGTGGGGGCATCCAACATGCTGGTCGGCTTCAAGCAGGCCCAGGTGCAGGCGCTGGTGCCCGGCATGCAGGTGCACAACCTGTCGGTAGGTGGCTCCAACATCACGCAAATCGACCAGATCGTAGATCTGGTCCGCGATGTACAAACCCCCGATGCACGCCGCCACAACACCTGGGTGGTGGGCCTGTGGTACGGGGTATTTGCCGAAGACCGGGCCCGCTGGTTCTCCCCCGACCGGCATGGCGGCGACACCGACATCGACATTGAGCGCTACCGCTACGGTTTTTACCGGCGCACCGATGCAGGCCCCCAGGCAGTGCTGCCCCCCCGCTACCTGGATGTGGGGGCCACGCTCATCCACCCTTACCTGGTGCTGGACCGCACTGCCCGCGACCTGACCGGCGCGCTGCGCGCAAGCCTGAAGGGCCGCCCGGCCGGCATGACGGATGACCAGCGCAACGCCGTCGTCCTGAGCCAGGCGCAGCAGCGCAAGTATCTGGACTTCTGGCGTACCTACATGGGCGATACCGATGTTCTGACGGACCCGCCGTTCCAGGTGCTGGAGACCATGGTCAACGGCATCCTGGCCGATGGGGGGCGGGTGGTGCTGGTCGACCTGGCTGTACCCCAGTGGCACGCGAAAGGTTCTCCGCTATGGGCAGACTACCGCCGCCGCATCGACCCGCTGCTTGCCAAGCTACAGACCCATGCCAACGTCAAGGTGCTGAAAATGCAAGATGCCCATGCTGACGCCGACTTCAGCGACGAAGTACACCCCAAGCCACGGGTCACCCCCGCCTGGGCGCAGCGCCTGGCCACGGTATTGAACGCCCCGGCTCCCTGAGACAATGCCACCCCACCCCTAAAGAAAGCAGCCATGGAACTCGACGCAATTTACACAAAGCTCACCGCCATTTTTCACGATGTGTTTGACGACGAAACCATTGTGGTCACGCCCGAACTCACCGCCGACGATGTCGACGAATGGGACAGCCTGGCGCACATCCGCCTGGTATTGGCCATCGAGAAGAAATTCGGCCTGAAGTTCTCGGCTGCCGAAGTGGGCCGCCTCAAGAACGTGGGTGAATTTGTGGCCTTGATCCAGTCCAAGGCGCAATGACCCCCCAGCCACAGGCGCAGGCCCTGGCACTGGGCGAACTCACCGAGGGCCTGCGGGCCGTGGTCGATTTCACCGTCAGCGCCCCGCAGATGCAGCAGTTTGCCGAGCTGTCGGGCGACTTCAATCCCCTGCACACCGATGCCGCGTTTGCGCGCAGCAAAGGCTTTGAGGGTGCGGTGGTCTACGGTGCCTTGATGGTGGCCAAAGTATCGCAACTGATAGGCATGCAACTACCTGGGCGCAACAGCGTCTGGGCCAGCGTGGCGCTGGAGTTTCGCAAACCCCTGTACGTAGACCAGCCCGCGCAGGCCGAGGGCATCGTGGAAGAGGTTTCGGACTCTACCGGCATGGTCGTTTTGAAGTTAACCGTGCGTGCGGCTGGCAAAGTGCTGGCCAAGGGCAGGGCGGAGGTCATCGTTGGACACACCTAAGTTAGACGGACGCAAGTGGTTTCTGGTTTCGGGCGGCTCCGGCGGCATCGGTGCTGCCGTCTGTGACCAGCTCGCCGCCCAAGGCTTCACCCCTCTGGTGGGCTACCACCGCAACGCTGCCGCGGCCCAAGCCGTGGCCCAGCGCTGTGGCGGCCAGGCCTTGGCGCTGGACCTGTCCAGCGAGGCCTCCATCCTGGCCGCAGTAGCCGAGCTGGAAGCCCTGCCGTTGCTGGCGGGCGTGGTGCTGGCAGGTTCCCCACCGCTCACGCTCGTGCCCTTTGGCAAGATCACCGCCGACGACATGCAGCAGCAGTGGCAGGTCAACGTGCTGGGCCCGCAACGCCTGCTGGCCGAGCTGGTGCGCCGGTGCTTTCGCAAGCACAAAAAGGGTGCCGTGGTCGGTGTGTTGACCCAGGCCATGGGCAACGGCACGAACAGCATAGAGGGCGCTTCATCCGGTATGGGGGCCTATGTCATTGCCAAGCACGGCATGGCAGGCATGCTGGCCATGCTGGCGGCAGACTATTCCTGGCTGCGCGTGCGCGCCGTGAAGCCTGGCTACACCGAAACCCCCATGCTCGAAGCATTTGACGAACGCTTTCTGGCCACCCAGCGCGAGAAAGCCCCATTCCAGACGCCCGCACAGGTTGCGTCGCTTATTGTTGAGGAGGCCATTGGCGCATGAGCAACCATCTCTATTCCCAGCTGGGCTGGCTGCAAGCCGCGCCAGAAGACTTTTCCACCCAGTGCCGCCAACTGCTGGCCGAGCCCGCCCACCTGGGCCTGCGTCTGCAGCACCTGGCCAACCACGCGCTGGACGAAAACCAGCTCAACCGCTTGGCCAAAGTCATCCAGAAAGTCCGTGACAGTGGCATGTCCATGTCCCCGCTGGTGCCGTTTCGCCTGGGCATCCTGAGCAACGCCACCTCGCATTTCATCGTGCCCGCGCTGGTGGCCACCGCCGCCCGCCACGGCATCGCGCTGGAATGCATAGAGGCTGACTTCGACCAGGTCATGCAAGAGGCCTTGTCGCCCGAATCCACCATCAACCAGGCCCAGTGCGATGCCGTGCTGGTGGCCGTGGACTACCGGGGCCTGCCGCTGAACGCCGCGCTGGGCGATGCCGAGGCCGCCCACAACGCCGTGCAGTCCGCCCTGGGCCACCTGGGGATGATCCGCAACGGCCTGCGCACCAACAGCAAGGCCATCTGCATCCTGCAAACCCTGCCGCGCCCGGTGGAGTCGGCGTTTGGCAGCTTTGACATGGCCCTGCCCGGCACCCCGCGCCAACTGATTGACGAGGTCAACCGCGGCATCGCCCAGAGCGTGGCAGGCACCGAAGACCTGCTGCTCGACGTAGCCCACCTGGCCGAAACCGTGGGCCTGGCCGACTGGCACGACCCCACGCTGTGGAACATGGCCAAAATGCCTTTTTCCAGCGAGTTCTTGCCGCTGTATGCCGACCACGTCTGCCGCCTGGTGGCCGCATTGCGTGGCAAAAGCCGCAAGTGCCTGATCCTGGACCTGGACAACACCGTCTGGGGCGGCGTGATTGGCGACGACGGCCTGGACGGCATCGTCATAGGCCAGGGCGATGCCACCGGCGAGGCGCACCTGCACGTGCAGCGCACCGCACTGGCGCTGCGCGACCGCGGCGTGGTGCTGGCGGTATCGTCTAAAAACACCGACAACATCGCCCGCCAACCCTTCCAGAAGCACCCCGAAATGCTGCTGCGCGAAGACCACATCGCCGTGTTCCAGGCCAACTGGAACGACAAGGCCACCAACATCAAAGCCATCGCCGAAGAGCTGTCTCTGGGCCTGGATGCCATGGTGTTTCTGGATGACAACCCGGTAGAGCGCGGCCTGGTACGCAAAATGCTGCCCCAGGTAGCCGTGCCCGAGCTGCCCGACAACGCCGCGCTGTATGCCCGCACGCTGCTGGCAGCAGGCTACTTTGAAGCCATCGCCTTCTCGGGCGAAGACCGCAAACGCGCCGAGTTCTACCAGGACAACGCCCGCCGCGTCACCCTGCAAAAGCAGGCGGGTGACGTAGATGCCTACCTGGTATCACTCAACATGCAGATGACCCTGCAGCCCTTTGACGACACTGGCCGCGCCCGCATCGCCCAGCTCATCAACAAGTCGAACCAGTTCAACCTCACCACCCGCCGCTACACCGAAGCCGACGTGGCCGCCGCGCAGCAAGATCCCGATGCCTTCACCCTGCAGGTGCGCCTGGCCGATGCGTTTGGCGACAACGGCATGATCAGCGTGCTGATCTGCCGCCGCCAGCAGGACGACTGGGACATCGACACCTGGCTCATGAGCTGCCGCGTACTGGGCCGCAAGGCCGAAACCGCCGTGCTGCAAGAGCTCATCACCCAGGCACGCGCCCAAGGCATCCAGCGCCTCATAGGCCGCTACCTGCCTACCGAGAAAAACAAGCTGGTCGAAGACCACTACGCCAAGCTCGGCTTCACCCTGATTGAAAAGCACGCCGACGGCAGCACCGTCTGGGAACTGCCAGTGCACGATGCGCCGCTGGTTGACTTGCCGATTGCTATTCAGCGTATTGGTTTTGCGTCCGCGGCATCTGAAGATGTGAAGACTTAAAGGATTGATCAAGCATTAGCTTTCTTGATGTGCTTGCTATTTTAAAGATAGCTGCTTGTGCTTGTCAGGTAAGCACGAGGGGCATATTTTTTGTATAAACCGAGTTCTGTGGATTTCAGGGGCTTTCCAGCAAGTTATTAGCCTATTCAGCCTGTGAAGGGCTGTAGTGGACGTACTAGGTACCTGTTGTTCACTGCGCAACGCTGGCTTCTGGCGCAGTGGTGGCTATGGGGTTGTGGCAGATAACCTTCTCCAATGGCGGTAGACGCTCATTTTTCGATCATCTTGGAATATATACGTTTGCTATCTAAAAAGTAGCTTGTCACGCTTATTGAATAAGCGCCAGAGGCATATTTCTTATATAACTGCAGCCACTAGATGGCGGACAACAGACAGTGTCACACTGCTTGCACCCGACGCTGTATGAAGACTGCGTGGCTGGTCACACAGCCCCGTCCTTTGCATAATCACAGCGCATTGGCGCAGCGCGCCACCGTGCCAAAGCCTACGCTGTCTTCGCCTTATCCCCCTTACACCTGGAGCAAAGCATGTTGAAACATCTACGTGGTTTTTTGGTGGCGGCTTGTATGGCGGTCAACGCCCATGCGGCCCCTGTTCTGCACGTCGACGCAGGCCAGCTTTTGGGGGCCAACAACGTGGCGGTTAACGGTGTGAACTACAACGTGCAGTTCAAAGATGGCGCTTGTGCTTCTTTGCTGGGCCAATGCGGCTCAAGCGCGAACTTTTTTTTCAATAACCAAAGCGATGCCGAGGCCGCCAGCCATGCGTTGTTGAGCAGCGTATTTGTGGATTCTGCACAGGGGCTATTTGGTTCAGATCCAACGTTAACCAACGGTTGCATCAACACAGAGTTGTGCCAAGTATTTACGCCATTTCCACCGACGCCTGAGGGATTTCCTTCATTTGCAATAGCATTAAATTACGCGGCCTCTGTACTCACCGCGGATACCGTACAGGTCTACATAACCAACAGGCCCTTTGGCGACACCACAAACATTCCGGGGTACACATACGCTGTTTGGTCACTCACACCAGTGTCTGAGATTCCGGAGCCCTCAACGATATGGCTGGCTGTGCTGGCATTAGCTTTACTGGCCTGGAAACATTCAACTCAACGATCGTAAGCCTATATATATTTTCTTGGAGAGCGTTATTAGGTTCGGGTAGAGATAATCTATCCGAAAAACTCACTCTTTATGGATTCTGTCATTGTTCTGAATCTATTAATATTTTTCAGAAATAAGTACGGATTTTTTAAATTACGTTTATTGAGAACGAATTGCCTAAATAGTCCGTTTGACTTGCTGTGAGATTCCGGATGAGCCGTTCTATACACGGCACCCACAAAGGGAAGTGGTTGTAATGGTGATCCACTTTTCTTTAGGTCATCATTTATGCTGATATGGCTTCCAAGAGTTCGGGATATGTATTCATTTGAAGCCTCTTCCAAAGATTTTGGAATTTTTAATAAATCGGCTCTTACAATGTGAGAGGATCCACAATATTTATTAAAACCGTTGTAGCGATACAGCATGCGGCCACCGTCAGGCCAGACGTAACCTTCATCGAAATACCAACCATTGGCAGTCGAGTTTTCGGAAACATGGGTAGATAATCGATTGCTAACAAAATCATCATCGTCTAGCATCATTATGTGGCCTTTGGGGCGAGCATAAATTAGTCCAGCTAGAATTCTTCTACCTTTATCCATGCGGACCGCCTCATAGAAGGCGTCTAATTTTGAATCTTTTTTTTCATGATTAGGATTTGGAGGGAAATTCACCCGATGCACCTCGAATTGCGGTGGTAGATCGGGAATATCAGCGCCATGGTTGGCAATAATAACTGCTCGCCACTCATTGTTTTTTTGAGCTGTTACTGATTTTATGGTTTCAACTAGATTTTTTTTAAGATCGGCCCAGTTTTTAGAGTTGTCTTGATGCCGTACCGGAATTATAAATGTTAGCATTTTATTTATGCAGTGTTATTTTTTTGTAAAAATAGTGCCGCTCGAGAAGTCGTGCTTTAATTTGTCTAGGCGATTGGTAATATCTTCTAGGGCAAAATGATGCGCTGAGTCACTACTTAGATAACCGCTTTCTCTTTTTGAGTATTCCATCGCTTTACATGCTTCTGAATACCATTTCTCATTTTTAGCAGCGCTTGCGGGATAAAACTTCTTCTCTATAGTTGAAATTCTTTTGATCAGTATTTCGGCTATTTTTTGTACATGACCTTGCTGTGCGGCACTTGCTTGACCGACATTATTTAAAAAATCTTGAATAAGATCTTTCTCGTTTGAGAAATCCAGTACGGCTCCTGAACGTTGTTTTTCCAAGGATGGATAATTTTTTATGCTTGCTGCGCTTATTTTTTCTAATAACTTATCGCGCAAACCTTCTACGGGCGAACTGGCTGGAATACACCGTGGCTCATAGGGTACATTAAGTGAACTACCCCAATCCCGCCATTTAAATGCAGAAACTTCACGTGATAAAACTACTGGTACCCATGGTACACGGAAGCAATCCGCAATAATCGCCGCATGCATAGATTCTGCAATAACCTTGCTTGCTCCCGATATTTCTCTAATAACTACTGGCGACTCTTGGCATGGATCCACTAATTTAATGTTGGATGCTTTGCAAACATCTGCCCATCGCCCAAATCGCGTAGTTTTCCAGTGAGGAATAAATATGGTTCCTCCATTTTTTGGGGCACGCAAATCGTCTAGCGTAGCTAATAGTATTGCCGGATCGGTTGCCGCCGCACTAGGTGGTAAGTTTAAAACTTTGGCTGTTAGTTTTCCGCGCACGCCATATATTGCCCAACCTGCCTCTAAACTGGTATTTGTGGGTAAGCGGCCATAGCCAGCACCAGACCCAAAGACGATCTTCTTCTGGGCGGCTGGTAATTTTTCGTCTAATATGGTTCCAATGCCTACGAGTAATGAATCGTCATCTTTCGTAAATAATTCTGGAGCAAGTCTGTTCCACATCCAATTGTTGAGCTCATCTCCAAAATTTCCTTTTACTCCATCAACTGCAAATACTTTCATTTCACTCTCCAAGAAAAAATGTTTTTAGATACTGGTCACGTTTTATTAGTGAAATATTTTTTTCAATAGCGGTGCAAATTCCGCCTTATATTTTGTAAATAGATAAACTGCGCTTGCTAGGTAGGTTAAGAAACATATTGAGAGCTTTACGGCGAGCACGGTTGTTGCGCTAAGCCCAGTTGGCAGAAGTGCGCTCGTTAAATACATTAGCATTGACATAAGTATGACAATCAATAACGGCACTTCAATCCCCCGTAATTGCCTGAAAATGCTTAAATTTATAGAATATTTCAGAAAAATCATCATGAAAAAGCATCCTAAACTTTCTCTTGTGATCCATATAAGCATGGCTATTGGAAGTGTTAAGGATTTTAGTAATAAAAGTGGCGCGGAAATTAACACCAGCTCTAACAGGTTGCCGATTAGTATTTTGTTGGGTTTGCCTGAAGCTTTAAGCATGGGAATTGCTATTAATTTCGGAGATTGTAAAATCGTCAAAACTCCAAGTGCCGATATGTAAGGTGCAGCTGCCAGCCATTTTTCACCAAAAAATAGAGAAACTATTTGATTAGATGCAAATGCTATTGTGATGAAACATGGGAAAAGTAATAATCCTTGTAACTCATTTGCTCTACGATAGACTCTTATTAATTCATCACGGTCGTGTTGGAGTCGCGACATTACGGGTAGTGCAACTTGTGTGACAGCAGTGGCGGCGACTCCCCAAAGCATATCTACGACACGAAAACTCAAGTTGAAATAACCGGATGCCTCGCCTCCCAATAATAATCCGGAAATTATGATAAATATTCTTCTGGTAGCAAAACTAATAAGAAGTGATGCTACCGAGGATCCGCCAAATCCTATTAATTCTTTAAATGCAGTTTTGTCGATTTCAAAGCGTGGTCGTGTATCGGTAGTAATCCAGAGGATCAATGAACCAACTCCCACCATGAATAGCTGTTGTGCTACAAGCGCCCAGATGCCTGCGCCGAAAAATAACAGTACTATAGCAATAAGTGCGCCAGCGACGCGACCGATGAGGGAGCGAATAGCTAAATTTCTGAAATCTAAGTTTCGTCTTTGCCGTGGAATAATGGATGAACTTAATCCCGTCAAAGGAAATGTTAATGCGCATCCTATTAGAATATAGGTTGCTTCATCATTTTTCATGAGTTTCCCAAAAATGGGGGCCATGAACGATGTCATTGCAAATAATATTATGCTTAATATCATTGCGATGGAGAATGCAGTATTGAAGTGCTTATCTGTTGCGGTTGTGCGTTGAACAAGTGCATCGTGAAATAGCATGCTCACAAAAAGTCCCAATAGTTCGATTATTGATATTGAAACCGAAAAAAGACCGAATTCAATTGGCGACAGATATCTTGACAGTAATATTAGTATGAAAAATGAAAGTACTGCCATGCCGCCATTTTCAATGCCACTCCACATAATAGATCGGGCTGCTTTAGAACCTTCTTTTTCGCTATTTGCCATCGAATGTATTACTTATTTTTGTGGTTTTTTGAATTAAAGACGTTGATATCACGAGTTTGCATGGCCGGAGAATTTTGTTGGCACTAATAAAACAAATATTTTTAAATATTTGTTTTTATGTAAGTGACAAGCATTTGCTGCACGATATTTTGTTGGTGCATTTATTTTTCTATCGGATAACACCAAGCTTACGTAAACCAGTTCGCAGAAACTGCGGCCTGGCGGCAGGCACGAACCGCCAGAGAATAAGTTCCATGCCTAACTTGCTCGGTAATATCGCGACCAGTGCGGTCCATACCCCGATAGTTATTCTTCCTTTGACAGACACTCCTTGAGGTTTAAAGAGTGCTCCAAATAGATTGCCTAGAATTCGGCCCGCACTGTCTTGGGGCAGCGGGTGCGTTTGGGGGGCGATGCGCAGAGATGCCAAACGGTAGGGCAGGTAGTGCAGGCTGTTGTTGATGGCATCGTCCTGAATCTCGATACCGACACGTTTGGCTACCTGTTGGGTGTAGGTTTGCCGTTGGCGGGCGCGCACCACATGCAGGTGGAACTGCTTGGCATCCAGCTTGGAGGCGGCTCCGTCGTTGCGGCCGTGCACACGGTAGCAGCCCAGTGCGGCGGGTATGGTGACCACGTCGCCCAAGAATGGTGCAGCCGCAATACAGATGGAGTCACCAGGGCGGCCACAGGCTTCGTCCAGCGGGAAAATTTTGTCCAGGTAAGCGGGTGCGTAGGCATTGCCCGAACCTGGTGGAGTAGGGTAGGTGGTGGTTAAGGTGGCCCAGTGGCGAATGTCTTCCGGTGAAGGTGTGCCCTGGAACTGCGGAATGGTGTTGCCTAGGGGGTGCGCCGCGCCGTCTACTGTGCGCAGCCGAAACTGCACCTTGCTGATACCTGTGCGCCACACGGCGGCTATTTCGCGCATCACTTCGCGGTCCAACAGGTCATCGGAATCCAGAAAGATGACCACATCGCCATCGGCGAGTTTGTAGCCCGCGTTATAGGCTTCAAACTGCCCGGCGTTGGCCTGCAACAGGCTGGTGATGCGGCCTGCGTACCCGGCAATCAGGTCGCGCGAGCCGTCGGTGGAGCCGTCGTCCACCACGATGACCTGGATGTGGGGCCAGTCGATGGCCAGGGCACTGTCGATGGCCTGGCCTAAAAATTCGGCGTAATTGAAGTTGGGAATGATTACCGACAGCCGCAAGGTGCGCTGTGGATCGACGGTAGCTGTCATGCAAGTTTTTCTTTCGCCATAGTACGGCTGGGGCTGGGTATTGCTATTGGGGGGCTGGGCCATAGGGCGAGCACGAGGTACACGAAACACACGGTTTCTGGAATCAGCAGGTAGCCGCCCATTACCAGCCAGTTGGCAAACAGCACGGCGCGGAGCTGAAACGGCGCAGGAAAGGTTTGTAGCTTGTATGCCACAAGGCCCAGCATCAGAACGAAGCCCAACATCCCGTACTCGAATAGCAGCTTGGCCCAAGTGGGGTCGTGTGCCTCAAATGCAGCGGCGGCCGTTTTGAGGAATAAGCCAGGGCCATTGCCGACCCATAAGGACCAATCGGTGGCGCTGATGAATGCATCCACCACTTGCATGGGGGCAACGTAGCGTGCGTAACCGCTACTGCCTGGCGAGCTAAATTCATCGGTACGCCCGAAGGTAAAGGCAAGATTCAGTGGATCGCCGGTTAACGCGTTGGCTACCAGGATGATGGTTGCTGTTATTGCCACGCGCACCAGCAATTTCGCGCGCAGGGTTAGTAGCAAGCCAATGGCCAGTGCCAGCACCCCGGTGCCGGAATATGACAACACCAGCGCAAGGCCGAAGCAGAGCATGCGTTTGATGCGTTTGAATACAGCGACTTCGATCAAGAACCCAAACGCCATCATGTAAGAGAAGTTGGAGGGCTCGCGAAAGAAGATGCCATTGGCTTTGAAGAACGAGCCCATCGGGATGGTGCTGTTGTAGATGCCCTGGGCGCGAATGCCCTCGGGTATGAGCACCGAGATGTCAAACAGCCATGGTGCTTTTATTACAAACTGCGCATAGAACTGGAGAATGCCTGCTGCAGCACCCACCAGCAGGGTGTTGCTGAGTACGCGCATGGTCCACAGCCAATGCCCCCGGTTGTCGGGGTGTGCCGACATGTTGAAGACGAAGGGCAGGTAAATCACCATCAGCAAAAACATCGACCCCATCGTGCCGGACGAACCGTTCTGCATAAAAGCGTTGAACCAATAGCTGGCCACGGCCACGGTGCAGATACCGATGTAGACCAGCAGCGCAGGTAGATCAATGGCCAGCCATCCGCTCAGCAGCAGTACCACCAGCAAACCGTAGGTCAGCGGCAAGCTGGGGCCGAGCGAGAGGGTGTCTACGGCTATGCCCAGCCGGTCGGTCATCACCAGGCTGATGACCAGGGCAATCAGGGTGTAGCGGATAGCCGGGCGCGGGCGAATGGGTTCGCCCATGGCTTCCGCTTTGGGCGGGGCTACGGGGTTCGTATGCGAATGGGGGGAGGATTGCGTGGCAGCAAGTACCAGCTTTTCAACCATGGGCCGCCGTCATTTTTGCCACACCCGTATGTAGTCGATCTGCAGGCGCGCGGGGAAGTCGTCCGTGCTTTGGGGGGCGCCAGGCCAGTCTCCACCCACTGCCAGGTTGATCAGGATGTGGGCAGGTCCGGCATTGGCCCCATTCTTGTGCTCCCAGTCGAAAGGGCGGTCGGCCACCAGCTTTTCATCTACGTAGTGGCGCACGCGCCCAGGTTCCCACAGGACGGCGAATGTGTGGAAGCCTTCGGCGTAGTCGAAGCCCGGGCGGTAGCTTCCCCATTTGTTAAGTAATGAAATCGTGGGAGGAGACTTTTTCCCATCGCCACTGTGCAGCATATGGAAGCTGTTTTTGGTGGTGTCGCGGCCGTTGTTGACGATCTCCATGATGTCGATCTCGGGCGGCCAGACCTGGTCTTGCGGGTTCAGCCAGAACGCGGGCCACATGCCCCGACCGGTGGGCACTTTCACACGGCTTTCGATGTAACCGTATTGCCCGATCCATTTAGACCGGAGCATGCCACTTTCGATTTGCCCGTTCACCATTTCACGGGGTAGGCGGGCCACCAGGGCAAAGCCGGTGTCGCTGAATTCGTGGTTGTTGTTGTCTCGGTAGCGTTGCCACTCGTTGTTGAGCTTATCGAGCTTGCCGTCGTAATAGACGTAGCGGGTAAAGAACTCGGCGCGCATGTCCTCCAGGTTTTGGATGGTGCGGCCAAACGTCCAGTCTTTGACTAGGCTGTAGTTTTGGTCTGCAATGGGGGCCGGCATTTCGGGTTCGGCGGCTATTACCAGGGTGGGGCCTGCGAGTGTGGCCACTATCAATATGCAACGGTACAAAAATTTGTACAAAGGGGTCAGGTTCAGGGTCATGGTGAGCTCCGGATATGCGCAGAAGCGCTTTGCACGGGTATCAATGATTCGTACAAATGGCGGGTTGTCTTGCCAATTTCCGCCCATTCGTCGCCTGCACTGATGGCTTGGGCCACCGGCCGCTGGGTCACGGCGTATTCGATGGCTTGGGCCAGGGTAGCAGTGTCACCCGGTGTGAGCAACACGCCATGTTGGCCCTTTTCGACTTCGGCGGCGAAGATGCCCACCCGGCTGGCAATGACCCATTTGCCCAAGGATTTGGTCAAAAACCATACACCGCTGGCATCAATTTGGCGGTAAGGGAAGAGCAGGCAGTCGGCTTCGGCAAACAGGGCAGCCATTTCTTCTTCAGACTGGCGCTGGGGCCGCAGGTCGATGGTGTCGCCCAGGCCCAGCTCTGCAATGCGTGCCTGCAGGGGGGCGATGTCCATGCGCGGCCTGCCAGCGATGACCACGCGCGTTTGGCGCAGTACGTCTGGCGCCAGCATGTGGAGCGCTTCGATGGCCAGGTCTGTGCCTTTGTAGGGCTTGATTTCGCCAAAAAGTAAAAAACTGTAACGTTTGTCGGCACGCGGCACAGGTGTGGGCAGGGGTACTTGCAGGCGCAAGGCGCCATGCGGAATGGTGACGATGCGATCGGCAGGTACGCCACGGCCGATGAGTGTGTTACGGCCACTTTCGGTGTGCACGATGACGCGGTGCGCCAGGCGCATGGGTACGTCGAAGCCAAAGTTTTGTATGAACGAAAGGCGTTCGCCGTTAAACGGCACGGTGTCGTGCACGGTGAGCACCAGCGGGCACCAGCGGCGTATGAGCAGCATGGCCAGCACGTCCAGCGGTGGCAGCACGGTCCATTGAAAGTGCACGACATCGGGTTTGCGGGTGCGGATTTTCCACAGCAGGGTGGTCAGGCCGGCCAAGTGGGCGATGCCTTTGGCTACAGACTTGAGCTTGCCGGGCAGCCAGTTGGCCTCGTCGGTGCGGCGGTAGAAGAAGGGGTCGGTCCGCTCAATGGGGAGTTCTTGCCGGTCGCCCTTGCGTGTGGGGCGCGTGGCCCACATGGGTTGGGTTCCTGCAGCCAGCAGGCCTTCGGTCAGCCCTGCGTTGTATGGCGCAGTAAAAAGCGAAGGGTCTACCAGCAAGACGCTCAGAGGGGTGGGCTGGGTCATGGGGCGGTGGCCTTGGCCGTGGTGTCGGGGTGCAGCAGGGGCTGGGGGCCGGGTTGCCAGGGCGTTTCGCGGATGAACGCCAGCCCGGCAAAAAAGCCCAGGGCCCAGCTGGTGTGCATGGTGGCTGCGGCCACACCGGCCAGCAAGCCGCATGGCGAGCGGTGTTGCCAAGCCACGGAAAGAGAGGTCAACGTAAGCGCCGTGAGGTAGCACAGCGGCCACAGCAGCAGCAGCGGCAGCCATGCCCCCAGCACGATGGCCAGCGCCGATAGCACCAGGTTGGCGGGCACCGCCAGCTGGCGCGCGCGCATGGACCCCGGGTGCCGCCGCACGGTGCGGGAGCGGCCCCGCCCGTAGGCAAAGTATTGTTTGGCTAGGCTGGACAGCGTGGCGCGCGGCTGGTAGCCCAGGCGGATGTCTGCGTCGAGGTAGACCTTGCTGCCCAGGCGGCGCTGGCGGCAGTCGAGCTCGGCATCTTCGTTGTGGGTGAAGGTTTCGTCGTAGCCGTTGGCACGCTGGAAAGAGGCCATGCGGAACGCGGCATGGTGGCCATGGTCTACAAAGCCACTGAGCCGCCCACCCCGGTGCGCTGATCCGCCGGTGCCGGCCCAGGTGTTGGATGTCCAGGCCACAGCCTTCTGCAGGCAGGTGGTGCCGCTGGAGTCCATGGGCACCACGACCGAGTCGGCTTGGGTGCGGTGCAGTGTTTCAAGGAGCCGCGCCAGAAAATGCGGTGGGTAGTGGGCATGCGCGTCGCAGCGCACCAGCACATCGGCAT
The DNA here is from genome assembly GCA_963512605.1 of uncultured Albidiferax sp. Classification (GTDB taxonomy): domain Bacteria; phylum Pseudomonadota; class Gammaproteobacteria; order Burkholderiales; family Burkholderiaceae_C; genus Rhodoferax_B. The sequence goes on from CAUPNG010000017.1 coordinate 65,656, forward strand.
CTTGGCCAAATTGTGCTGCAGCCAGGTTCACCGCCGCACTTTGGATGCGCCGGGGGTTGTGCAGGTAGTGCAGTCGGGGGTCGGCCTGCGCCAGGCGCTGCACCAGGGCCACGGTGCCGTCGGTGCTGCCGCCGTCGGCCACCACAAAGGTGACTTGTGTACCGGGGGGAGGGTCTTGGCGCAGCGAGTGCAGCACGCCTTCGATGGTGCGAACCTCGTTGAGGGTGGGAATGACTACGAGGACGGATCGGGTGGCATCAAAGCTCATGGTGCGCATACGCCATGGGCGATGTGTTGGACAGTAGGGTCATCGGTTTAGTCGTCATTGAGGATGCTTCCGACCAGTGCAACCCCGCCGTCTTGCAGCCGCCTGGCGAGCAGGGTGGCTTCCGACATGCGGCTCAGGTTCTTGCGGGTGACCATGACGGCGGCACCGGCGCGCGAGGCGATGATTTCTGCGTCGGCAAAGTCGGTGCCCGCCGGGGTGTCGATGATGATCACGTCGAATTCTTTGGCGGCAATGTGCAGTAACGCGCCGAATGCGGTGCGTCCCAAGAGCTCTTGCGGGTTGGGTGGCACCGCGCCCGCAGGCAGCACGAACAGGCTTTTCAGGCCGGGCACGGGGAGCACGGCCTCCAGGCCTGCCCGGTCTGCCAGGATGCCCGACAAACCCGCGCTTTTGCCCAGGGCAAACAACTCGTGCTGGCGGGCTTTGCGCAGGTCTGCATCGATCAGCAGCGTGCGCTCGCCTTGCTGGGCAAACACAATTGCCAGGTTGGCCGCGATGAAGCTGCGGCCTTCGCCCGCGCCTGGGCTGACCAGGGCGATGACTTTGGTGGCGGTTTCGTTGTTGAACCAGCGGAGCATGAGCTGGCTGCGTACGGCGCGCAGGTTTTCGCCCACGCGGCTAAAGGGCTTGTAGGCGGCCACCAGCTCGGGGCTGCGGCTGGTGTCTTTTTCAGAAAGGTAGGCGTAGTCGAACTGTCTGGAGAGGGCGAAGTCGATGTCTTCGCGGGTCAGGAGCTGGAGTGCCAGTGCGGCATCGCCGAAGTTGGACTTGTCTTGCTGCTGGCGTTGCAGGATGCGTTCGGCATCTTGTGCGGTCAACCGGCCACTGGACACCAGGATGTCGCCGATGGAGCGCCCAGCACTGGCCAGGATGGGGGATTTGCTGAGGCTTTCTGGGGCGTTCATGTGCGGGCTCCATTGGAGGTCAGTGCGGCAAGCTTGCCCGGACCCGAGCGTTTGATCATGGTGCTGGCAGAGGAAATGGAACCGAGCACGGGTAGATTGAGCGCTTCGACCAGGTCGTAGGTGGAGCGCACGCGCCGGTTGAGCAGTTCCAGCGCTACTGCTAGCCCCACGCCCAGCAAGCTACCCACGAAGATAGCCAGGACAACATTGAGTGCGGAGCGGGGCTTGGATGCCCGTGTGGGGGGCAGGGCGGCGTTCAGCACGGAGATGTTGGTTTGGCCATTTTGGCTTTCCACGTTGCTGAGCGATGCCCGCTGGCTCAGGGATTCGTAGGCGCGCTGGGCGGTTTCGATGTCGTGGCGCAGCACGTTGAGTTCGTCGCGCTGTTTGTTGAGTACCAGCACGCGTGCCTTTTGGGCAGCCAATGCGCTTTGCAGTTGCTGTTCGCGTTGCTTGCTGACCTGGTAGGTGGTGTCGATAGAGCTGGTGATTTTGCGGGTCTCGGCATCGAGCTGCGTGCGCAGCATGGCCAGTTCGGCTTCGGTGCGCTGGGTCTGGGGGTGGTTTTTGCCAAGGATGACGTTGCTGTCTTGCAGCTTGGCATCCAGGCGGGCGATGTCGGCTTTCAATCCATTGATCAGCGGGCTCTGCATGACTTCTGCCACGGTGTCGGCCTTGCTGTTTTTGCGTTTGCTTTCGCTGTCGGTGGTTTGGCCCTGGATGACGGTGAGCTGGCTAGAGGTGTCGTTGAGTTTGGCGGTTTCAAAGTCCAGCCGCTCATCGGCAGAGACGATGCCGTTTTTTTGCTGGTAGGTGCTGAGCGCCTTTTGGGCGTTTTCGAGGCGTTCGCGGGTCTGCTTGGTTTGTTCGTCGAAAAATGCGGCGTACTGGCGTGCCGGGGCCAGCTTCAGGTCGACGTTGACATCTGAATAGGCCTGGGCAAATGCGTTGGCGGCGGTGGCGGCAAATTCGGGATCTGCGCCGGTGAAGCTGATGTTGATGACGTTGCTGTCGCGTGCTGGCTTGGCGTTGAGGTTGACTTGCAGCAGGCCGGTGAGCCATAGGTCGAAGTCGCCCTTGCCTTCGGTGTCTTTCAGCCACTGGCGGTGAATCCAGGTGTCTTCTCCTTTGGGCAGCAGTTTGGCCACCCGCTGGGCGACCCGTTGGCTGTTGATGATGTCGATTTGCGTGGCCATGTAGCCGGGGGCGATCATGCCGGAGAGCATTTGGCCGCTGACCGGGTCGGGCGACTTGACATCCAGCACCACGGCGGCGTTGGCGGTGTACTGCTTAGGCAGCCACAGCGTGACCGCTACCGCGGCGGCAGTCGTCACCAGCAAGGTGATGAGTGCCACCTTGTAGCGCGCCCGAAGGATTAGAAAAAATTGTTGCGGTGTCATGGTGTGCTCGGCGATTTAGAAAAGGCTTTCACGAACATAGATCACATCGTTAGGCTGTAGCGCGTCTGTCAGCGCTGGGGTCGTTTGCTGCACAACACCAGCGGCATCTTTGCGGTATAGGCGCAGCCTGGTTTCGCTGCCTCGGGTGGTGGGGCCGCCGCCTGTGGCCAGAGCCTGCATGACGGTCATACCCCGCTCAATGCGGTAGGGGCCATTCTTTTGGGCTTCGCCGTAGATGAAGAACACGGGGGCTTTGTGTACGTACAGCCGGTCACCGCTGGCAATGGTTTCATCTTCTTCGGGTTTACCCTCAAGAAACAGCGATGGTACGTCAATTATTTTTCGGAAAGGTTTGCCGCCGCGCAGGCCGGTCAGAATGACCTTGTCGTCACCTACGGTGGTGGTTCCACCGGCCATCGCGAGCAGGTCGCTGACGCGGATGTTAGTGGTCTCCAAGGGGAAGCGTCCTGGGCGATTGACCTGCCCCAACACAGAGGCCTGGCTGCCGCGCGTTTGCACTAAAACAATATTGACTTGCGGCTGCTGCAAAAAGCCGCCCGTTTTCAAGGCGGTGGCAATTTTCTTCTCAGCTGCGCCGATGGTGAGCCCGCTGAGCTCCACCGAGCCAATCAGCGGGTAGCTGATGGTGCCGTCTTCGGACACCCGGGCATCCACCGTGAGGTCAGGATTCTGGAACACCAGTACCCGGATGGTGTCGCCAGCGCTGAGCCGAAAATCGGCTTTGTCTTGCGCATGTGCGGGCAGCATGTGCAGGGCCGTGCAACTCCACAAGAGCAGAGAAAAATACCGAAGCGCGCGCAATAGGTTGGTCATTGTTTATCCATTCCGGCCCAAGGAGCCGTTTGTTCGGGTTATGCGTTGTGTCAGAAGTTCAGCTGGGCACTCACACTGGCACCGTTGCTTTTGAAGTCAGAGTCCGCTACGTTCGAGGAGCGTTTTTGGTTTTGCAGAGCAAGCGTGAGCAAGATGGATTGCCTGGGGCTCCAGTCCAGCGCCAGTTGGCTTGAGCGTGTGGTGTCTTGCCTATTGCCTGGCAAGGCGCTGCCCGGCAAGGCCCCTCGGTAGCTTTGGGTCAGGTAGTCATAGTTGAATCGAAGGCTGGTATGTGCGGTGGTGCGCCATACCGGGGATAGCGTGAACCGGTTGCCTGCAATAAAGCTGCTGCTGTCGGTTTGGTACGCACTCAAGGTGCGGGCGATCACGGCGGTTAGATCAATTTTGGATGTGACATCCCAGTTGAGGCTGATGTCGCCTGTGGGGCCGCTGTAGTCACGTTGTGCCAGGCCCGTATGGTTGCGCTTGAAGTGGGCCAAACGCGCGGTTAATGCCGTTTTACCCGTCAACGCCCATGCCGCGCGAAATTCATGCTCGGTTTCGTCAAAACTGTTGGGTATGGCCGAGACGGTATTTTGGGCTCTGTTGTAGTAATCGCCATTACCTTGTCGCATGCGATAACTGACAAAATTACCCGATGGAAAAACGTACCGCAAACCCAGGGATGCACTACGTACGCTGGAATCACCTTCTTGGGATACCGACAATTCGTTGGTGCTGCGTGCCTGGTCAACGCCGCCGATCAGGTGGACTGCAGCGCCCAGATCGACGTCGGTGTTGAAGCGCAGAGCGGTGTCGGTGCGGACATTGCGTTCTGCGACGCTGACGAACTGGATCGTGTTGTTAAGTGCTTGTTTTCGGTCGGCGCTTAAAACACCTCGCACTCTGGGTGTAACACTCCAATTCCACGCAGCGGAATAGTTCAGTGCGTCAAAATTCAAATAGTCAAAATTCTTGTACCGAGAATCCACAATACTTGTGGTCAGTTGGAATTTTTGTAAAGAGTAGCTTTTATTCCACGAAAGACCGACGGACGTAATGTCAATCGTGTCCGATTTGGTGCTGGTGCCTAATGCAGTCTGTGGCGAAAGGTTAGAAGCTATTCTGAATAAATTGCTATCAGTCTGCAGCATGTAACGCGCAGACATATTGATCGAATCTTCGGCATCCGCAAGTGCAGTTGACGCTATCAACGTAGAAGCAGTCAAGGTTGCTGTTACTTTGAATAATAGTTTGGGTATCATATATTCAGGTAATTGTTTTTGTGGTGAATGCCTAGGCGCATTTAAAAAGCTTTGCTGTCATTGAATATGACGCGAACAGTTTTAAAAATGATGTACAAATCTAAACGCAATGACCAGTTGCGGAGGTAGTCAAGGTCGTACTCGATACGATGGCGCATATGCACTAGGTCGTCACCACCTCGGTATCCATTTACCTGGGCCCAGCCTGTGATTCCCGGTTTTACTTTGTGGCGAACCATATAGCCCGAAATGAGTTTTCGGTATTGTTCGTTAACGGCGATGGCATGTGGTCTGGGACCGACAACGCTCATGGAGCCTTTTAAAACGTTCAAAAACTGGGGTAATTCGTCCAGAGATGTTTTTCGTAAGAATGCACCCAAACGCGTTACGCGGGCATCATTGCGTGTGACTTGGGTGTAGCTTTTATTGCCATCTTCCGTAACGGACATGGAGCGAAACTTATAAACCACGATTTCTTTGCCATCCAGTCCGTAGCGACGCTGTTTAAAGATTGCCGGACCTGGAGATCCCAGTCTGATGGCAATCGCAATAGCCAGCAATAGCGGCGATACCAATGTCAGTATCAACAGTGAAATCACAATGTCACTCAGCCTTTTGGCGGCCCCGCTGCTTCCCCGGAATGGGGTTTCACACACGGCGATGACCGGCATTCCGCATACCGTGCCGGACCGACCTTGAATAAGGTCGGTCACGAACATGTCTGGCACAAAATAGATAGAGGCCGTGGTGTCTTTCAGGTCATCTAGTACCTGCAATATTCTGGGCTGCGAGGCCATGGGGAGCGATAGATAAATTTCTTGTACGCCCTGCTCTTTGGCAAACTGCGGCAACTCGCGTAATTTGTCGATCAGCGAAAAATTAGCCGAGGCATTCAGCCTGTTCAATTCTCGGTCATCAAAGAATCCAAGAAGTTTGATCCTGGAATAAGGTGTGTCGCGAATGCGGCTAGCCAATGCAATACCCTGGGTGTTCATTCCCACAATGACCGCGCGACGGGGTGGACCTTGTAGATTAACTATGAGTGGTGCTGCTAATCGTAATGATCTGTGTGCTGCAATTTGTGCTATGGGTGCTATCCACAACCAGGCAATAATCGCATCTTCTGAAAAGCTACTGATATAGCGCGTCACAATACCGGTAACCAATAGAAGTGCTGCAATTGCAATCCAGTTGATTAAGGTTTGAGCAACCAGTTTTCGTAACGATGACTGCAGATGTGTCGTCCCTGGAAATGTCATTGCAAACACTATCACAGAGAGAATAAGATAAGTTGGCGGCACTGTTCCTTCAAAGAAAAATGCGATCCCCCATAGCGATAGCACCAACATGCCTGGATCGATAATGGATTCTATGAGGCTTAGCAAATTATCTTTGCCTAGGGCCCCAGCACCATTTTGGCTAACGGTAGTTGGGTTTTCACTGAGGAGTGTTGGGCTATCCATCGAAATTATTGTCCTTGGGTCTGGAGTAGGCACTAGTTTTGTAGTGAATGCGAGTTTCATAGTAACAAAAAATGCATTCAAGAATCATGCCAGTCATTCTTGTTTCTGTACTGCCGCATGATTTCATGCGACTTTTGATATTTGGAGCGGGCTCTGTATTAAATTTGGATGTATCTATTTGGAGTCAATATTTTTTTAGCAAAAATTAATTTTTGGATTATTTTAAATAAAAATTATTTCAAATATAAATTGAAATTAAATAAATTTGTGCGTTAAATTTTTAACGCACGATAACAGAAAATACTTAAGATTTTTAGGGGTAGCGGTTCAATGCTCTGTTCTAGAGGCGTGAACTTTCGCAGTGGGTGTCGACCCATAGTGGCTTCTTGGGTGCGATCAATGCACGCCGCAATTCCACTTTTACCCCAAAGACATGACAGTCTGAAATATATCCGCTCCGCTCGATCCCTTGCGGCGTTCTGCTGGTAGGAGTTACATATACATGTTACATGTCCGGTTGCATATCGAGGCGCAGGGATGGGCACTTTGGCGCTTGCCGTCTGCAGCAGTAGTCCAGGGCAACCGTTGGGGGATATCTTTACCCCGTTGTAAAAGGCTGGATTTTGCCTTGTAGGCCCCGGTTAAACTCCGCGCTGTCATCCATCCGTCACATTTCTGACGCAATCCCCCCACTAGGAGTCCGCCATGCTGTTTGGCAAGTTGTTGCCGCGTGAAGGCAATTTTTTTGAAATGTTTAACCAGCATGCAGACCGCATCGTGGAAGCGGCGCGGGCCTTTTCGCAGTTGGTGGCGAACTATGGCGATCCGTACCTGCGCGAGCAGTACAACCGCGAGGTGGACAACGCCGAGAGCGCTGCCGACAGCGTCACGCGCGAGGTCAACCAACTGCTGCATAAGACCTTCATCACGCCCTTGGACCGCGAGCAGATCCACACCCTGATTAACACCATGGACGATGTGGTGGACCTGATCCAGGATTCGGCCGAAACCATGGCTTTGTACGACGTGCGCCACATGACGGAAGAGATCACCCGCTTGACCGACCTGAGCGTGAAGTGCTGCGAGCGCCTGAAGGATGCCGTGTACATGCTGGGCAAGATTGCCGAGCCCGCCACGGCCGAGGCGGCTTTGAAGACCTGCGAAGAGATTGACCGCCTGGAATCGGATGCCGACCGGGTGATGCGTTCAGCCATGAGCAAGCTGTTCCGCGAGGAGCCGGATGTGCGCGAGGTCATCAAGCTCAAGGCGATCTACGAACTGTTGGAAACCATTACCGACAAATGCGAAGACGTGGCCAATGTGATCGAGGGCATCGTCCTCGAGAACTCCTGAGCCGGGGCGTTCCATGGAAACGGTGCAGGTAGCTTTGTGGGTGGTGGTGTTGCTGGTGGTGTTGGCGCTGGCATTCGACTTTATGAACGGTTTCCACGATGCGGCAAATTCGATCGCCACTGTGGTGTCGACCGGTGTGCTCAAGCCCGGCCAGGCGGTGGTGTTTGCGGCGTTCTTTAACTTTGTGGCGATTTTCATCTTCCACCTGAGCGTGGCGGCCACGGTGGGCAAGGGGATTGCCGATCCCGGTGTGGTGGATGTGCACGTGGTGTTTGGCGCGCTGGTGGGGGCGATTACCTGGAATTTTGTGACCTGGTACTACGGGATTCCTAGCAGCTCGTCGCACGCGCTGATCGGCGGCATTGTGGGGGCGGTGATGGCCAAGGCTGGCTCCAGCGCGCTGGTGTCCAGCGGCATCCTGAAGACCGTGGCCTTCATTTTTATCTCGCCGGTGCTTGGCTTTACGCTGGGCTCGCTGATGATGGTGGTGGTGGCCTGGGTGTGCCGACGGGCCACGCCGTCCAAGGTGGACCGCTGGTTTCGCCGCCTGCAACTGGTTTCCGCGGGGGCGTACAGCCTGGGCCACGGCGGCAATGATGCGCAAAAAACCATCGGCATCATCTGGATGCTGTTGATTGCCACCGGCTATGCCTCGGCTGCCGATGCGGCACCCCCGACCTGGGCGATCGTGAGTTGCTACACCGCGATTGCCGTAGGCACCATGTTTGGCGGCTGGCGGATTGTGAAAACCATGGGGCAAAAGATCACCAAGCTGAAGCCGGTGGGTGGCTTTTGCGCCGAAACGGGCGGTGCCTTGACGCTGTTTTTGGCCACCGCCTTGGGCGTGCCGGTATCCACAACGCACACGATTACGGGTGCGATCGTGGGTGTGGGCTCTACCCAGCGGGCCAGTGCTGTGCGCTGGGGCGTGGCGGGCACGATTGTGTGGGCCTGGATTTTCACCATCCCCGCCAGCGCCTTTGTGGCGGCTATTGCTTACTGGTTCAGCCTGCAGATTTTCTAGGTTACGGGCTCACTGGCTCAGCTTTTGGCCTAGTTCGATCTGGTATTCGAAGTAGCGCTGGAAGCTGAACGCCAGGCTGGCCATCAAGGTGCCGGTGCCGACCAGCAGCGCGCAGACGAGCGCGCCGACCGTGAACCAGTTGGTCTGGCCGGGCAGGGCGTCGGCGGGGTTGCGCGGGTTGAACTTGGCGTTCCATTTTTCAGGTGCCGTCAGGCCGTAGACGATGGCGGTGAGCGCGCTGGCGGCCATGCTGAAGCCCAGCATCGGAATCAGCACCCAGCTCCAGTGGTCGTCCACCCCGGCCACTTGCACCCGCTGGATGCCGTAGAGCCCCAGTGCGGTAGGAATCCAATATAGCCAGCCCCACAGGTCGCCCAGGCTGTGGAGATAAAAGCGGTGCAGTCCAAGCGGGCCGCCGACGAATGCCAGCCAGGCGGCCAAAGTTTTGTTTTTCATGGGCCCGATTATTCCGGCGAATTGCTATCAGCCGCGCCCAGGGCCTTTTCCATCATCACCACGTCCAGCCAGCGGCCAAACTTCCAGCCGCAGGCGCGCAGTACGCCTACGTGGGTAAAGCCCAGCGATTGGTGCACGCCGATCGAGCCCGCGTTGGCCGAGTCGCCAATCACGGCGATCAGTTTGCGCACGCCCACGCGCTCGGCTTGGGTCGCCAGTTCGGCCAGCAGTAGCCGTCCCCAGCCCTTGCCGCCACTGTCGGGGGCGAGGTAGACCGAGTCTTCGGCAGAAAAGCGGTAGGCCGGGCGCGGCTTGAACCAGTTGCAGTAGGCAAAGCCCAGTACCTGGTCGGCATTGGTCAACACCAGGTAGGGCAGGCCCTTGGCCAGCACGTCGGCGCGGCGGGCGGCCATGTCGTCGGCAGTGGGCGGGGTAGTCTCGAAAGTGCCGGTGCCATGCAGCACGTGGTGGCTGTAGATGGCGGTAATAGCGGCGATATCTTCGTCGCGGGCAGGGCGGATGGTGGGCATGGGTAAAGAGGCGTTGGGTCGCGGTATAATGGAAGGCTTTTCAGCGTGTCACTGGCTAGGTGGTCAGTTGCGTGTCTCAACGCTGGGATAAAACGTCAAGTAAGCACCAACTGCCTACTTGGTGCACTTGATAAACGGCTGGAATCATTTTCAGCCACCCCGAAGGATAAATCATGGTCGTTATTCGACTCGCCCGTGGCGGTGCAAAAGCACGCCCGTTTTTCAATATCGTTGTGACCGACAAGCGCACCCGCCGCGATGGTCGTTTCATTGAGCGTATTGGTTTTTACAACCCTATCGCTACCGCCAATGAAGAAAGCATCCGCATTGCACAAGACCGCCTGACCCACTGGCGCAGCGTCGGTGCCCAGGCTTCCCCCACCGTGGAACGTCTGATTGCACAAGCTGCCAAAAAAGCAGCCCCTGCCGCCTAAATGGGAACCGCGGGCAAACAGCATTGAGCTTTTTGCCTGCTCCGCAGCACCATGATGCCCTTACTCGAAGCCGCTGATTTACCGGCGGATGCCATTGAAGTAGGGCGCATCGGTGATGCCTGGGGGATCAAAGGCTGGTTCAAGGTCGTCTCCCACAGCGCCGCACCCGAGGCGCTTTTTTCTTCCAAACGCTGGTTTTTGCAGCCCACCGAGCGGGGTGCCAAAACCTTTGCCGGCACCAAGCTGCTGCGCGTGATCGAAGCCAAAGAACATTCCGGCGGTGTGGTTGCCCAGGCCCATGAGGTCGTGGGGCGCGATGCTGCCGAGGCATTGCGCGGTTCGCGCATCTTTGTGGCCCGCACTAGCTTCCCTAGCGTGTCTCCCGACGAGTACTACTGGGTCGATCTGATCGGCCTGGACGTGGTCAACCGCGAAGGCGTGGCGCTGGGGCAGGTTAAAGAGTTGTTGTCTACCGGCGCGCAGACCGTGCTGGTGATTGCCTACCAGGAAGCCGACGAAGCCGGTGTGCTCCAAACCCTGGAACGCATGGTGCCGTTTGTGGCCGTGTACGTGGACAAAGTCGATTTGCCTGCGCGCCTCATCACCGTCGACTGGCAGCCAGACTACTGAACCGGCAGGCACTGCGCATGCGGTTCGACATCATCAGTCTTTTCCCCGAGTTGTTTGCGCCGTTTTTGACCAGCGGCGTGACGCGCCGCGCGTTTGAATCGGGCCTGGTCGAGTTGCACTTGTGGAACCCCCGGGATTTTGCCGATGGCAATTACCGCCGCGTCGACGACCGCCCATTTGGTGGTGGCCCGGGCATGGTGATGCTGGCCGAGCCCTTGGCGCGCTGCCTGGCGGCCATCCAGGCGGCCCGCGCGGATGCCGCTCCCGTCGTTCTATTTTCCCCTTTGGGCCCTGCGCTCACGCACGCCACGGTAGAGGCCTGGTCGGCCAGCGCCGGTGCGGTACTGGTGTGTGGCCGCTACGAAGGCATCGACCAGCGTTTCATCGACCGTTTTGTGACCCACCAGATCAGCCTGGGCGACTTTGTGCTCTCGGGCGGTGAAATTGCAGCCCTGGCCTTGCTGGATGCGGTGGCGCGTTTGCAGCCCGGCGTGTTGAACGACGCGGGCAGCCACCAGTTTGACAGCTTCAACCCCGCACTCGACGGCCTGCTGGACTGCCCGCACTACACCCGCCCCGAAACCTGGGAGGGCCACGCCGTGCCCGCAGCGCTGCTCTCCGGTCACCACCTGCAGATCGAGCGCTGGCGGCGGGATCAGCGGTTACAGCTCACCGCGCAGCGCCGTCCTGATTTGCTGCAAGCCGCGCGCACCGCGGGTCGCCTGGGCCGCGACGATGAGCGCTTTCTGAAGAGTCTGCCGCCCGTCTGAAAAGCCTGTGTAGCCCGAAATGCTATACTTGAGGGCTTTTCGATCCTATACCCGGCCGCTTTCCATTCTGGTAAAGCACTAGCTAATTTTGGCGCGGGCATGATCACTAGAGGAAAACCATGAACTTAATCGAAATCCTGGAACAAGAAGAAATCGCCCGTCTGGCCAAAGTGATCCCGTCGTTCGCCCCTGGCGACACCGTGATCGTTAGCGTCAACGTGGTTGAAGGCGCGCGCAAGCGTGTGCAGGCCTATGAAGGCGTCGTGATTGCCAAGCGCAACCGTGGCCTCAACAGCGGCTTCACCGTGCGCAAGATCTCCAGCGGCGAAGGCGTGGAGCGTACGTTCCAAACCTACAGCCCGTTGATCGCTGGCATCGAAGTCAAGCGCCGTGGTGACGTGCGCCGTGCCAAGCTGTACTACCTGCGTGACCGCAGCGGCAAGTCGGCGCGTATCAAGGAAAAGTTGCCTAACCGCATCAAGGTCGCAGCTGCCAAGGCAGCCGCAGCTGCAGCGTAATCTGCACTGTTCCTTGAAAAAGCCGCCACATGCGTCAAGCTGTGGCGGCTTTTTTCATGCGCCTTTAAGTCCCTGAGATGTCGCAACTACCGCTGACCCCTTTATCCAAGCTGCCCAACTTTGACCCGCGCCAGGTGCCGGTACTGGGCCATGACGCGCATCTGCCAGCGGTAGAGGCGGCGCAACTGCTGCCCGAAGCTCTGCGCCTGCGCTTTCTGCGTCCGCCGGTGTGGCAGCCCGAGGTGCGGGCCGAGCCGCGCTTTACCGACCGCGTCCCTCGCCAGGCCGCCGTGCTGATCCCCATCGTGCTGCACAGCCTGGCGCAAGGCGGCCCTACCATCCTGCTGACCCAGCGCACCGCCCATATGTCGTCCCACGCTGGGCAGATCGCCTTTCCCGGCGGCAAGGTGGATGCCACCGATGCCGATGCCAGCGCCGCCGCCCTGCGCGAGGCCTGGGAGGAGGTGGGCTTGCCGAGCGACTACGTACAGGTGATCGGCGAGTTACCTGCCTACGTGACCGGCACAGCCTTTATCGTTACGCCCGTGGTGGCGTTGGTGCAGCCGGGTTTTACACTGGTGCACCAGCCCGAAGAGGTGGCCGATGCCTTCGAGGTGCCGCTGGCTTTTTTGATGGACCCGGCCCACCACCGCCGCCACGCGTTCGACTGGGAAGGCGTGCAACGCGAGTGGTTTTCCATGCCCTATACCGACGCGCAGGGCGAGCGCTTCATTTGGGGTGCCACGGCGGGCATGCTGCGCAATTTCTACCGATTTTTGTCGGCCTGAAAACCCGTCACGGCAGCCCGTTATCATCCTGCCATGAGCTTTTTTGCGATCATGTTTGCGCTCTTGCTAGAGCAAGTGCGCCCCGTAGCCCGAGACAACCCCATCCACGGCTTGGTGCGTGCCTGGGTGCGGGCTTCCAGCCGCAACCTGGACGCGGGCACACCGCAGCATGGCTGGCTCGCCTGGGCCCTGGCGGTTGTGGTGCCCAGCCTGGCTGCGCTGGGTCTGCACTGGTTGCTGGTGTGGGCCATCGGCTGGCCGGTGGCAGTGCTGTGGAACGTGGCCGTGCTCTACGCCACTTTGGGGTTTCGCCAATTCAGCCACCATTTCACGGATATCCGGGATGCCCTGGAAAGTGGTGACGAGCCGCTGGCCCGCGAGCGGCTGGCGCATTGGCAGCAGGTGGACGCCAGCGAGCTGCCACGCAGCGAAATCGTGCGCCACGTGATCGAGTACTCGGTAATTGCTTCGCACCGCCACGTGTTTGGCGTGCTGGCCTGGTACTCGGTGCTGGCCGCGTTGGGCCTGGGGCCTGCGGGCGCGGTGTTTTACCGCCTGTGCGAATTCGTCTCGCGCTACTGGAAGCACAAGGCCCGCGACCGGCACCAGCCTGCCAGCGTCTCGCTGCAAAAGGCCGCCGCCAGTGCCTGGACCGCCATCGACTGGCTGCCCGCCCGTGCCACGGCGCTGGGCTTTGCCGTGGTGGGCAGCTTTGAGGATGCGATTGATAGCTGGCGCAACTATGCCCAGCGCTTCCCGAACGACAACGACGGTGTGGTGCTGGCTGCCACCTCGGGCGCGCTGAACGTGCGCCTGGGCGGCGAGGCGTTAAAAACTGTGGAAGCCATTGGCTACAGCCAGGCCGCTCCCTTGGAGCAGGGCGTAGATACCGAGTCCACCCCGGGCCGCGACCCCGAGCTGGCCCATCTGCGCAGCGTGGTGGGCCTGGTCTGGCGCGCTGTGGTGCTGTGGATGGGGATGCTGGCCCTGTTGACCCTGGCCAACTTGCTGGGCTAGTCTTTTAAAGAAAATAAGGCTCTAGCGCCCATTCCATGGGCGGTAGCAGCTATGAAAGTAGTAGCATTTTGACTTCCTCCCCTTTCTGGAGCCCGGTGGTTGCCGGGCTGGTGCCGTATATCCCCGGCGAGCAGCCCAAGGTCGCGAACCTGACCAAGCTCAACACCAACGAAAACCCGTACCCGCCGTCGCCCCAGGTGGTGGCCGCCATCCAGGCCGCCGCGCAGCAGGGCTTGCAGCTGTATCCCGACCCGGAATCCGTGGCGCTGCGCACCGAGATTGCCCGGCAGTACGGACTGCAGACGGACCAGGTGTTTGTGGGCAACAGCTCGGACGAGGTGCTGGCGCATGCCTTCTTCGCCCTGTTCCAGCAGGGCGCGCCGCTGGTGCTGCCCGACGTGACCTACAGCTTCTACCAGGTGTACTGCGGGCTGTATGGCATCCCCATGCACATCGTTCCCTTGGCAGACGGTTTGCGTGTCGACGTCGAGGTGCTGACGGCCCCCACACTGGCGGGCGTGGTGATTGCCAACCCGAACGCGCCTACGGGCATTGGCCTGCCGCTGGCGCAGATCGAGCGCTTGCTGCAAATGCACCCGCAGCATGCGGTGCTTGTGGACGAGGCTTATATGGATTTCGGTGGAACGTCCGCAGTGGGTTTGATTGACCGTTACCCCAATCTGCTGGTGACCCAAACCCTGTCCAAATCACGCTCGTTGGCCGGTTTGCGGGTGGGTTTGGCCTGCGGCCAGCGGCCTTTGATCGAGGCGCTGGAGCGGGTGAAGAACAGCTTCAACTCCTACCCGCTGGGCCGCTTGGCGCAGGCCGGTGCCCTGGCCGCTTTTGAGGACCAAGCCTACTTTGCCCAGACCTGCGCCGCCGTAGTCCACAGCCGAGAAGGCCTGGTGTTGCAGCTGGAAGACATGGGTTTCGAGGTGTTGCCGTCGCAGGCCAACTTTGTGTTTGCCCGGCATCCGCAGCATGACGCGGCTGAGCTGGCGGCGCAACTGCGGGCGCGGGCGGTGTTGGTGCGGCACTTCAAGCAGCCCCGCATTGCCCAGTACCTGCGCATCAGCGTGGGCACGCCTGCGCAGTGCGACACGCTGCTGGAAGCCTTGGCGGCCGTCCTGGTCTAAAACTTCGGCGCGTCCAGTTCGGCAAACAGGTCTCTATAGATTTTGTAGCGCCTGTCGCTTATGGAATGGGCGCTAGAGTCACTTTTGACGTGTGCCATCACGCCGCAGCCCGGCTCGTGCAGGTGGGTGCAGTTGTAGAACTTGCACTGCTCCACAAACGGTTTGATGTCCGGCATCAGGCCCGATAAATGCCGGGCATCGATGTGGTGCAGGCCAAACTCCTGGAAGCCTGGCGAGTCGATCAGCGCCGTGTTGGCCTCTTTGTCCACCCAGTACCAGGTGGTACTGGTGGTGGTGTGCTTGCCGGTGTTCAGCGCCTGCGAGATTTCGCGCGTGGCGGCCAGCGCGCCGGGCACCAGGTGGTTGGTGAGCGTGCTCTTACCTGCGCCCGAAGGGCCCAGCACCAACGTGGTCTTGCCCGCCAGCTCGGCCTTCAACGCGTCCAGGCTGTCGCTGGAGCCCTTGAGCGACAGCGGCAACATGCGGTAGCCCATGTCGCGGTAGGCGGCCAGCCAGCCCCAGGCGCGCTCAAACGGTACGGTCAAATCCTGCTTGTTCAGCACGATCAGCGGGCGGATGCCCTCTGCCTCGGCGGCGATCAGCGCGCGCGAGAGCTGGGTTTCCGAGAACTCGGGTTCGGCGGCGATCAGGATCAGCACCTGGTCCAGGTTGGCGGCAAACGACTTGGTGCGGATCTCGTCCTGGCGGTAGAACAGGTTGCGGCGCGGCTGCAGCTTCTCGATGGTGCCGTCTTCCCCCTGGCCCTCGGCACCGGGCAGCCATTGCACCGTATCGCCCACTACCGCTGTGCTTTTCTTACCGCGGGGGTGGCAGATCAGACGGGTGCCGTCGGGGCGCTCCACCATGCAGTGGCGGCCATAGGTGGCGACCACCAGACCTGGGAGGAGGGCGGGGCGGCCGCTCAAGCCGGGGCTTTCGTCACCAGCAGGCCATTCACCAGCGCCGCGCAGTCGAAGTCACTGACCGACAAACCCCCCACGTCGTGCGTGTTGAAACGCACCACGCAGCGGTTGAAGCTGACCTGCAGGTCCGGGTGGTGGTCTTGCGTGTGGGCCACAAACGCCACCGCGTTCACAAAGGCGATGGTCTCGAAGTAGTTGGCAAAGCGGAAGGTCTTGGTGATGGCCACCGAGGCTCCGTCGCCGTCCAGCTGCCAGCCGTCTACATGGGACAGTTTTGCTACGATTTGCGTAGCTGTCAGCGCTGGTCTCTTCTGCGTAGACCAGTCTTTTTTCTTGAAATCGGAAGTCATGCAAATACCCCTTGGGCCGCACCGGTGTGGGCCATGCGCGCTAGCCGCTCGGAGGCGGGCGGGTGCGAGTAGTAGAACTTCACGAACACCGGGTCGGGGGTGAGGGTGGAGGCGTTATCTTCGTATAGCTTGAGCAGGGCCGACGAGAGATCTTGGCCGCTGGTGTGCTGCACCGCGTAGGCATCGGCCTGGAACTCGTGCTTGCGCGACACCTGGGCCGACAGCGGCGCGATGAAGAAAGTCACCACCGGCGTGACCAGCATGAACAGCAGCAGTGCCAGCGCGTCATTGGGCGCGCCCGACATATTGGGTATGACGCTCAGGCCGGTGTAGAACCACACCTGGGTCGACAACCAGCCCAGCAGCGCAAAGCCCAGCAGGCTGAAGGCAAACATGGTGGCGATGCGTTGGATAACGTGTTTGTGCTTGAAGTGGCCCAACTCGTGGGCCAGCACCGCATCCACCTCGGCGGGGGCCAGTTTGTTCAGCAAGGTGTCGTAGAAGACCACGCGCTTGGCCGCGCCGAAGCCGGTGAAATAGGCGTTGGCATGGGCGCTGCGCCTGCTACCGTCCATTACAAACAGGCCCTTGGCCGCAAAGCCGCAGCGTTGCATCAGGGCGGTGACGCGGGCTTTGAGCGTCTCGTCTTCCAGCGGTTGGAACTTGTTGAACAGCGGGGCGATAAAGGTCGGGTAGACCATCAGCAGCAGCAGGTTGATGCCCATCCATGCGCACCAGGCCCATAGCCACCACATCGGCCCGGCAGAGCCCATCAGCCACAGAATCAGGGCGGCAATCGGCAGGCCGATCACGGCACCCACCAGGCTGGACTTGAGCATGTCGCCCAGCCAAAGCGCCAGCGTGGTTTTGTTGAAGCCGAAGCGCTCTTCGATCACAAAGGTTTTGTACAGCGCCAGCGGCATGTCGATCAGCCCGCTGATGGCCACAAAGCCCACCAGCACCGCCAACTGCTGCAGCATGCCGCCGCCCAGCCAGGCCAGCAGGCTTTGGTTCAGCAGGTTCAGGCCACCCAACAGCGTCCAGCCCATCAGTACCGCGGTACCCAGCGACAGCTCCAGCAGGCCGAAGCGGGCCTTGGTGATGGTGTAGTCGGCGGCCTTTTGGTGGGCTTCCAGGGTGATGCTGCCCGCAAAGGCCGCGGGCACGGCGTGGCGGTGCTGGGCCACGTGGCGGATCTGGCGCGAGGCCAGCCACATCTTGACGATGATGCCGACCAACAGCAGGGTGGCAAAGCCCAGACTCAGGGCGAGTGAAGGTGAAAAGGGCGAAAAAGGAGCGGTGTCTTGCATGCCCGGGAGTTTAGGCCATCGGTGACAATGCGGCCCATGGCTGAAATCAACACCCTATCCCCTGTATTGCTGGCCAAATCGGACCAAAACCTGATCTGGCTGGACTGTGAAATGACCGGTCTGGACCCGGAAGTCGAACGCCTGATCGAGATCGCCGTGGTCGTGACCGGCCCCAACCTGGAGCCCCGCATCGAAGGCCCGGTGCTGGTTATCCACCAGTCCGATGCGCTGCTGGACAACATGGATGCCTGGAACAAGGGCACACATGGCCGCAGCGGTTTGATCGACAAGGTCAAGGCTTCCACGCTCACCGAGGCCGAGGCCGAGGCGCAGATCATTGCCTTTCTGGCGCAGTACATTCCCAAAGGCACTTCGCCGATGTGCGGCAACAGCATCGGCCAGGACCGCCGCTTTCTGGCCAAATACATGCCCAAGCTCGAAGCCTTTTGCCACTACCGCAACCTGGACGTGAGTACGCTGAAAGAGCTGGCCAAGCGCTGGCGGCCCGAGGTGGCAGCTTCGTTCAAAAAGCAGCAAGCCCATACCGCGCTGGCCGATGTGCATGAGTCGATTGAAGAACTTGTGCACTACCGCACACACTTTTTGAAGATGACCGCCGATTAAATTAGGTGGAAACCCGAATCCGGGCTATAATTCGAGGCTGCACTGGAAACGATTGATGCGATCCAGGGCACTTTGCACATCTCCCTTCACACATCTGGCGCACAAAGTTGCGCCAACTGGTACCAGGTCTCTAGACCGTCTCAAGTACCGGCCCCGTTTGATGGTTGATGTTTTTTAACCATTAACGGGCCACATCGCTACCTTGGCGGTGTCTCCGTGTGAGTAATTAAATGAACGACTCTTTTGACGTCGCGGGTGATTTTTCGCCTGCCGCTAACTTTTCTTCCACCAACGACACCTTCGTGACCGAGACTTTGCTGTCCGTCGAAGGCGCTGACGTGGCTGTTGCCGCTGAAGTGGATGCCGCTCCCGCACTGCCCAACGGCTTTGTGACCCTGGGCCTGGCCCCTGAGCTGGTGCAAGCCGTGGCCGACCTGGGCTACACCCAGCCCACCGCCGTGCAAATGCAAACCATCCCCATGGCCATGCAAGGTGAGTCCGCTCGCTTTGTCGACCTGATGGTGTCCAGCCAAACCGGTAGCGGCAAAACCGCTGCTTTCCTGCTGCCCGTGCTGCACACCTTGCTGCGCCAGCAAGCCGAAGCCGAAGCCGCTGAAAAAGCCGAGTACGAAGCTGCTGTGGCCGAAGCCGCCGCCAATGGCGAGCCCGCCCCCAAGCGTGCCAAGCGCAAAGATCCCACCAATGCCCGCAACTTCAAGGCCGCCACCCCCGGTGCCCTGATCCTGTGCCCCACCCGCGAACTGGCCCAGCAAGTGGCCCACGACGCAATTGGCCTGGTGGCCCATTGCCGTGGCCTGCGCGTCGCCAACGTGGTCGGCGGCATGCCTTACCAGTTGCAAATTGCCAAGCTGCAAAACGCCAACCTGGTGGTGGCCACCCCTGGCCGTTTACTCGACTTGCAGCGTTCGCAGCAAATCAAGCTGGACCAGGTGCAGTTCCTGGTGGTGGACGAAGCCGACCGTATGCTCGACCTGGGCTTCTCGGACGACCTCGCCGATGTGAACCAGATGACCATTGGCCGCAAGCAAACCATGATGTTCAGCGCCACCTTCGCGCCGCGCATCCAGCAACTGGCCCAGCGCGTGATGCGCGAACCCCAGCGCGTGACCATCGACAGCCCGCAAGAAAAACACCAGAACATCAAGCAAATCCTGTTCTGGGCCGACAACGCCCAGCACAAGCGCAAGCTGCTCGACCACTGGCTGCGTGACACCTCGATCGCCCAGGCGATTGTGTTTGCCAGCACCCAGATCGAGTGCGATGGCTTGGCCAACGACCTGCAACAAGAAGGCTTCAGCGCCGTTGCATTGCACGGTGCCCTGAGCCAGGGTCTGCGTAACCGCCGCCTGATGGCCCTGCGCCAAGGCCAGGTGCAAATCCTGGTGGCTACCGATGTGGCAGCACGCGGTATCGACGTGCCCAGCATCAGCCACGTGTTCAACTTTGGCTTGCCCATGAAGGCCGAAGACTACACCCACCGCATTGGCCGTACGGGCCGTGCCGGTCGCGACGGTATCGCCGTGACCTTCGCTGAAATGCGCGACCGTCGCAAGATTTTCGACATCGAAAGCTACAGCCACCAGCAGTTCAAGGCGGAAGTGATCCCCGGTATGGAGCCTCAACAGCGCCAGCCCGATTCGCGTCCTCCCCGCGCCGGTTTCGGCGGTGGCAGCCGTGATGGCGCGCCGCGTGGCCGCAGCTTTGGTCCTTCGCCCCGTGGCAATGACCGCGGCGGCTTCGGCGGCGACCGTGGTGGTCAGCGCGATGGCGGTGGCTATGGTGGTGCCAGCGGTTTTAACGACCGCAACAGCCGTCCTCCAGCCCGTACCGGCGGTTTCCAAGGTAACGGCGGTGGCTTCGGTGGCGATCGTGGTGCTCCACGCGGTGACTTCGCTCCCCGTGGCGACCGTGCCGACTTCGCCCCCCGTGGTGATTTCGCTCCTCGCCCTGACTTCGCCTCCCGTGGCGACCGTGCCGAGCGTGGTGACTTCAATGCACCCCGTCCCGCCTTCTCCAAGCCTGCTTTCAGCAAGCCCGGTGTCGGTGCTGGCAATGGCGGCAAGGTGTTTGTGCCCCGCGACACCAAGAAGCGTCTGGCCCCCAAGCCCGCACGTTAATTTCTAAGGTCTTGACCTTGTAAAAAAACCAGGCCCCTGCGGCCTGGTTTTTTTTCGCCCAAAGCATCCGGGCGCTCTACTTGCGCCATGGTGAGCCGCCACAATACCGGCATGAACGCTACCCACGTGCCCCCGATTTCGTCCCCCGCCGATTACACCCAACTGTTCACGTTGGCCCCGGTATCGCTATGGCTGGAAGACTTCAGCGCGCTCAAGCGCCTGTTTGACGGTTGGCGCGCCGAGGGTATTGCCGACCTGCGCGCCAATATTGCTGTGCACCCAGAATGCCTGGCCGAATGCGCCGCATCGCTGCAGGTGCTGGAGGTCAACCAGCGCACGCTGGAGCTGTTCGGTGCCAGCAGCCAAGAACATTTGCTGGCCAATCTGTCGCAGGTGTTTCGCGGCGACATGCTGGACCACCTGGCGCAGCAGATGGTTCCGATGTGGGACGGTGAAATGGGTTTTGCGGTGCAAACCGTGAACTACACGCTGGATGGCCGCAGGCTGGATGTGAAGGTGCAGGCCCGCGTGCTGCACGGCCACGAAGACCTGTGGGACCGCGTGATGGTCTCGCTGCAAGACATCACCCAGGAGCTGCAAAGCTCGCGCCTGTTGGCCGACAGCGAACAGCATGCGCGCAACCTGTTCGACTACTCACCCGTGTCCTTGTGGGTGGAAGACTTCAGCGCGGTCAAGCGGCTGATCGACGAAGTGCGCATGCGCGGCATCGAAGACTTTCGTACCTTTATCAACGTGCACCCCGAATTCGTGTCGCGTTGCATGCAGGAAATCCGCGTCATCGACGTGAACCAGCAAACCCTCACCATGTTCGGCGCGCAGAACAAAGCCGAGCTGCTGGCCGGTCTGGGCAAGGTGTTCCAGGGCGAAATGCGCGATTCGTTTGCCGAGCAGCTGATCGAACTGTGGCAGGGCAAAACCACCCTGATGCGCGAGGTGGTGAACTACCGGCTCAGCGGCGACCTGGTCAACATCCACATGCAGTTTGCCGTGCTGCCTGGCCACCTGGCCGAGTGGGACCTGGTGCTGGTGTCGCTGGTGGACATCACCGCGCGCAAAAAGGCCGAGGCCTACCTTGAGTACCTGGGCAAGCACGACTCGCTGACGCAGTTGCGCAACCGCGCCTTCTACATGGACGAGCTCAACCGCCTGTCGCGCAAGGGCCCCTGGCCGGTCAGCGTGCTGGTGATGGACCTCAACGGCCTGAAGCAAATCAACGACGAAGACGGCCACGTGGCGGGTGATGCGCTGCTGCGGCGCGCGGGCGAGGTGTTCAGCAAAGTGGTGGCACCCCAGGCCTGCGCGGCCCGCACCGGCGGTGACGAATTCGCCATGCTGCTGCCCGGCACCGACGAGCGCGGCGCGCAGGCCACCATTGACCGCATCCACTCGATCCTGGAGCTCAACAACCAGTTCTACACCGGCCACAAACTCAGCATCGCCATCGGCATGGCGACCTGCAGCAGCAGCGACCAACTGGAAGCCACGCTGATCCGTGCCGACCGCGCCATGTACACCGAAAAAACCCGCTACTACCAAGAGCAGCACATCGAGCGGCGCGGGCACAACGGCTAGGCACGCATGGTCCAGACTGTGGTGGATGCTGTCCGGGCGTTTACGCCCACGCTGCCCTTGACGGTGGCGTTCAGCGGCGGGGCCGATTCCACCGCCTTGCTGCTGGCCTGTGCCGAGCGCTGGCCGGGTCAGGTGCAGGCCGTGCACATCCACCACGGGCTGCAGGCCGCAGCGGACGATTTCGTGCGTCACTGCGAGGCTTTTTGTGCGGGCTTGCAGGTGCCACTGCAGGTGGTGCATGTCCAGGCCCAGCCCGCACCGGGTGAGAGCCCGGAGGATGCAGCCCGCAAAGCACGTTACAAGGCTTTTAAGGCCCTAGCGCTTATTCCATCGGCGCAAGCAGCTATCAAAACCATAGTGTTGGCCCAGCACGCCGACGACCAGGTCGAAACTCTGCTGCTGGCCCTGAGCCGGGGCGCGGGCCTGCCCGGTCTGGCCTGCATGCCTGCCAGCTGGATGCGTGACGGCATCCAGTACCACCGCCCCCTGCTGGGCGTGCGCGCCGACCACATCCGCAACTGGCTGGCGCAGCGCGGCGTGGCGTATGTGACGGACCCGACCAACGCCGATGAACGCTTCACCCGCAACCGTATCCGCGCCCAGTTGCTGCCGGTGCTGGAGGCCGTGTTTCCGGCGTTCCGCGAAACGTTCGCCCGCAGTGCCGCCCATGCCGCCCAGGCGCAAACCGTGCTGGCGGAGGTGGCGGTGCAGGATCTGTCCGCCGTGGGCAACCCGCCTGCCATCCGTTCCCTGCAGGCCTTGTCGTACGCCCGCCAGGCCAACGTGCTGCGCCACTGGCTTACCGGTACGCACAGCACCACGCCCAGCACCGCACAACTGCAGGAGTTGCAGCACCAGATCGCCGCCTGCACCACGCGCGGCCAAAAAATCCATATCAAAGTGGGCGCGGGTTTTGCCGTGCGCCGGGGCGTGTTACTGGATTGGTACAATCCGAAGGCTTTGCCTACCGCATCCGCGACACCTGCAAAGCCCTTGTAATTCATGCCTTTGGGCATCCACTTCTAGCGTCTTCAACATTCCATGGCATTGATCGTTCACAAATACGGCGGCACCTCGATGGGCTCCACCGAGCGCATCCGCCTTGTCGCCAAGCGCGTCGCCAAATGGGCACGTGCGGGCCACCAGATGGTGGTGGTCCCCAGCGCCATGAGCGGCGAAACCAACCGCTTGCTGGGCCTGGCCAAAGAGCTGGCACCTTCCAAACTCACCGAAGCCTACCAACGCGAGCTCGACATGCTGGCCTCCACCGGCGAGCAGGTGTCGGTGGCCTTGCTCGCCATTGCGCTGCAAGGCGAGGGCATGGAGTCGGTCAGCTACGCCGGCTGGCAAGTGCCGATTTTGACCAACAGCGCCCACACCAAGGCCCGCATCGAGTCGATCGACGACCAAAAAGTGCGCGTCGATCTGGCCGCGGGCAAGGTCGTCATCGTCACTGGCTTCCAGGGCGTGGACGAGGCGGGCAACATCACCACGCTGGGCCGTGGCGGCAGCGACACCTCGGCCGTGGCCGTGGCCGCCGCCATGAAGGCTGCCGAATGCCTGATCTACACCGACGTGGACGGCATCTACACCACCGACCCGCGCGTCGTGCCCGAAGCGCGCCGCCTGCAGACCGTGGGTTTTGAAGAAATGCTGGAGATGGCCTCCATGGGCTCCAAAGTGCTGCAGATCCGCTCGGTCGAATTTGCGGGCAAATACCGGGTGCCGCTGCGGGTGCTGTCCAGCTTCACCCCGTGGGATATCGACATCGACATTGAAGCCAAATCTGGCACCCTGATTACTTTTGAAGAAGACGAAAATATGGAACAAGCCATTGTCTCGGGCATCGCGTTCAACCGCGACGAAGCCAAAGTCTCCGTGCTGGGCGTGCCCGACACCCCCGGTATCGCCTACCAGATTCTGGGCGCGGTAGCCGATGCCAACATCGAAGTCGATGTGATCATCCAAAACGTCAGCAAAGACGGCAAAACCGACTTCAGCTTCACCGTGCACCGCAACGACTTCGCCAAGACGGTCGATCTGTTGAAAGAAAAAGTGCTGCCCAAGCTGGGTGCCACCGAAATCATTGGCGATGCCAAGATCTGCAAGGTCAGCATCGTTGGCATCGGCATGCGCAGCCATGTGGGCGTGGCCTGCAAGATGTTCCGCTGCCTGTCGGAAGAGGGCATCAACATCCAGATGATCTCCACCAGCGAAATCAAGACCTCGGTGGTGATCGACGAGAAGTACATGGAGCTGGCCGTGCGCGCGCTGCACAAAGCTTTTGAACTCGACCAGCCCGCTGCCTGAAAACAGCTAAAAGTCGTGCGATAATATTGGTCTTGGAGACGTGACCGAGTGGCCGAAGGTGCTCCCCTGCTAAGGGAGTATGGGACTTAAAATTCCATCGAGGGTTCGAATCCCTCCGTCTCCTCCAAAAACACGAAAGCCCTGCAGCTGCAAAGTTGCAGGGCTTTTTTGTTGGGATTTTTTCCGCAATACCCCGGCGCCAGACCCAAAACCGCAAATCGGCGACAGTCAGCCCATGAGCGTTGTTGTCTGGTTGAAAAAAGATCTGCGGTCGGCGGACCACGCGCCGCTGGCGGCGGCTGCGCCCCTGCCCGGCGCGGCCTTGGCGGTGTTTGTGATCGAGCCCGAATGGCTGGCCAGCCCCGAGTGCCATGCCTGCGGGCTGGGCCGGTGCGCGGGTGGCGATGCCGGACTTGCCCACGCTGGCACAACTGGGTTGCAGGCCCCATGGCCGCGAGCTACAGGCCGCAGGCGAGGCAGCTGCACACGCCACCTTGCACAGCTTTTTCCACCGGCGCGGTGGCGACTACCGGCAGTCGCTGTCCAGCCCCTTGACCGCCGAAGAGGGGTGTAGCCGCCTCAGCCCGCATTTGGCCTTTGGCACGCTGTCGGTGCGGCAGGTGCACCAGGCGACCGAGGCGCGCATAACGCAGATCAAAGCCGAGGGCGACCCCGATGGGCGGCACTGGGTGGCGGCTTTGCGCGGTTTCTCGGGGCGGTTGCATTGGCACTGCCACTTCATGCAAAAGTTGGAAGACGCGCCGCGCATCGAGTTCCAGAACTTCGCCCGCGTCTGCGACGGCCTGCGCGAGAACGACTTTGATACGGCCCGCTTCGAGGCCTGGTGCGCAGGCCAGACCGGCTACCCCATGGTCGATGCCTGCATGCGCAGCCTGCGCGCCACCGGCTGGCTGAACTTTCGCATGCGCGCCATGCTGGTGTCGTTTGCGTCCTACCACCTGTGGCTGCACTGGCGGGCCACGGGCCTGTTTCTGGCGCGGTAGTTTCTGGATTTTGAGCCCGGCATCCATTGGAGCCAGATGCAGATGCAAAGTGGCACCACCGGCATCAACACTTTGCGCATTTACTCACCGACCAAGCAGGCGCAAGACCACGACCCGGCCGGCGTGTTCATCCGCCGCTGGGTGCCAGAGCTGGCGCAGGTGCCCCTGGCGCTGCTGGCCACGCCGTGGCGCATGGGGGCGGCGCAGCAGCGTGCCGTGGGCTGCGTGATCGGCCAGGACTACCCCGTGCCCATCGTGGACGATGCGGTAGCGGTCAAGGCGGCCAAAGAGCGGCTGTATGGCCTGCGCGGCACGGCGGCATCGCACACCGAAGCCGATGCGATCCAGGACCGGCACGGCTCGCGCAAAGCCGGTTTGCTGCGCACCGGCATGGCCCGCAGCAAGGCCGCACGCGCACTACCGCCTTCACCGCAAATGGACTTGTTTGCGGAGTAAGGAGTGGAGATAAGCTATTGAATGTATAGCTGCTCACGCTTATTCTATAAGCACGAAAGGCCATTTTCATTCAAATTTTGGCCCTCACCAGGGCCCCAGCGCAGCATCTCCCTGGGTGCGGTAGGGCGCAAACTGTTCCAGCAAGAAGTCCACCAGCGCCCGGGTTTTGGCGGGCAGCCTGGGCTGGGCCTGGAACACCAGAAAGATGTCGGCGGCGGGCGGTTGCCAGTCGGGCAGCACGGCCTGCAACTGGCCCGCGCGCAGCAAAGCAGCGGCCTCCCACTGCGAGCGCACCAGAATGCCGTGCCCGTCCAGCGCCCAGGCCAGCGCCGAGGGTCCGTCGTTGGTGGAGAGCGGGCCGCGCACTTTCACGCTTTCGCTGCGCGCGCCGTTCGACAGGTGCCAGGTGCCAAAGGTCTCGTCGCTTTCGCGGATGAAGATGCAGGCGTGCTGCGCCAAGTCGCGTGGCGTGGCGGGCGTGCCCGCGCGTTGCAGATAGGCCGGGGCGGCGCACAGCAGGCGGCGGTTGTGCGCCAGCAGCCGGGCGGTCAGGCGGGCATCTGGCAGCTCGCCAAAGCGCACCAGCAGGTCAAAGCCTTGCTCCACCAGGTTCAGCGGCTGGGCCGATTGGTGCAGTTGCACCTCCACCTCGGGGAAGCTGCGGGCGAATTGCGACAGCGCGGGCACCAGGTGTTGGCGGCCAAAGCCCAGGGTGGCCCCCATGCGCACGGTGCCCTGCGGCGTGGCGCGGCTACCGCTCACGCTGCGCTCTAGCGCCTGCAGTGCTTCCAGCACCCGCGTGCCTTCCGTCAGATAGGTTTCGCCCTCGGGCGTGAGGCTGGTGCGCCGCGTGGTGCGGTTCAGCAGGCGCACGCCCAGGCGCCGCTCCAGCGCTGCCAACCGCTTGCTGACGGCGGGCGGCGTGATGCCCAGCTGCTGCGCCGCCGCCGCCAGACTGGGCTGCTGGGTCAGCAGCACAAAAAACGCCAGATCGGAGAATCCATCCATGGTGATTGTTAACTTTAAAGACCGTAAGAAGTGAATTTGCAATTATTGTGTTTTATGGGTTCATGCGTAGCATAGCCCCGTGTTCCACACAATTGAAGACCACCATGCAGCCATCCCACGAACTCTTCCCCGGCTTCACCCGCCATGCGGTGCCCACCGATGCCGGCATCCACATCCACACACTGGTGGGCGGCAATGGCCCGCCGCTGTTGCTGCTGCACGGCCACCCGCAAACCCATGCCATCTGGCACAAGGTGGTGCCGGTGCTGGCGGCGCAGTTCAGCCTGGTGCTGTGCGATCTGCGTGGCTATGGTGTTTCGTCCAAGCCTGCGGGCGACGCCGACCACGGCAACTACAGCAAGCGGGTGATGGCGCAAGACATGCTGCGGGTGATGCAGTCGCTGGGCCATGCCCGGTTCGACGTGCTGGCCCACGACCGGGGTGCACGCGTGGCGCACCGCCTGGCTGCCGACCACCCGCAGGCGGTGCAGCGCCTGGTGCTGCTGGACATTGCGCCCACCCTGGCCATGTACGCGCAAACCACCGAGGCCTTTGCCCGGGCCTACTGGCACTGGTTCTTTTTGATCCAGCCCGCGCCGCTGCCAGAGCGCCTGATCCAGGCCGACCCTGCCGCCTACATCCGCGATGTGATGGGCAGCCGCAGCGCAGGGCTGGCCCCGTTTGACCCGCGTGCGCTGGCCGAGTACACCCGCGCGCTGGCCTTGCCGGGCACGGCCCATGGCCTGTGCGAAGACTACCGCGCCGCCGCCAGCATCGACCTGGAGCACGACCGCGCCGATGTGGCCGCCGGGCACCGCCTGCCCATGCCGCTGCTGGCGCTGTGGGGCGCGCAGGGCGTGGTGCACCGCTGCTTTCAGCCGCTGGCCGAATGGCAGCGCGTGGCCGATGACGTGCGCGGCGAGCCGCTGCCCTGCGGCCACTACATCGCCGAAGAAGCGCCCGAGGCCTTGCTGGCCAAAGTGCTGCCGTTCCTGAACGGAGCTGCTGTATGACCGCCCGCACCCTGTACCAAAAGCTCGTCGCCAGCCACACCGTGGCGGTGCTGGACGCGCAGAACGTGCTGCTGTTTTGCGACCTGCACCTGATGAACGAATACACCAGCCCGCAGGCCTTTGCCGGGCTGCAAGAACAAGGCCGGGGCGTGCCCATGCCGGGGCAGAACGTGGCCGTGGTCAGCCATGTCATACCTACGACACCGACCACGCCCACATCTTGGCGGGTGATTACCGATGCCGCCCCGGCCCTGCAAGCCAGCAACCTGCAGCGCAACTGCGTGCGCTACGGCATCCCGCTGTTTGACACCAACGACGCGCTGCAGGGCATAGAGCATGTGATCGCGCCCGAACACGGTATGGTGCGCCCTGGCATGGTGATTTTGTGCGGCGACAGCCACACCACCACCTACGGCGCGCTGGGGGCGTTGGGCTTTGGCATCGGCACCTCGGAGGTCGAGCATGTGCTGGCCACCCAAACCCTGGTGTACCGGCTGGCGCAAGACATGCGCATTTGCATCGATGGCCAGTTGCCAGCGGGCACCACGGCCAAGGACTTGATCCTGATGGTGATTGGCCAGATCGGAGCCCAGGGCGCGCGCGGCTTTGTGGTGGAGTTTTGCGGCAGCGCCATCGATGCTTTGTCGGTCGAGGCGCGCTTCACCCTGTGCAACATGGCGGTGGAGGCGGGCGCACGCGGGGCCTTGATTGCACCCGATGCCACGGCCATCGACTACGTGCTGGCGCGCGCGCCCGACATCCAGGGTGCGGTGCAAGATGCCGCACTGGCCCATTGGGCCGCGCTGCACAGCGACCCCGGTGCGGTGTTCGATGTGGAACACCGCTTCGATGCCCGCAGTGTGGCCCCGCACGTCACCTGGGGCACCAGCCCCGACCAGGTGGTGGCCATCGACGGCACCGTGCCCCGGCCCGAGGCCCAACCCGAAGGCCCGGTGCGCCGCAGCACCGAGCAGGCCTTGCGCTACACCGGGCTGGCAGCGGGCGCGGCCATTGCGGGCACGCCGGTGCAGCACGTGTTCATCGGCTCCTGCACCAACGCCCGCATCGAGGACCTGCGCGCCGTGGCCGCCGTGGTGCGCGGGCGGCACGTGGCTGCGGGCGTGCGGGCCATGGTGGTGCCGGGCTCGGGCGCGGTCAAACAGCAGGCCGAGCGCGAGGGCATTGCCCAGCTGCTGCTGGACGCGGGCTTCGAATGGCGGCAACCCGGCTGCTCGATGTGCCTGGCGATGAACGGCGACCTGCTGGCACCCGGCGTGCGCTGCGCGTCCACCACCAACCGCAACTTCGAGGGCCGCCAGGGGCGCGGGGCCATCACCCATTTGATGGGGCCGGCCATGGCCGCCGCCGCCGCCGTGACCGGCTGCATTACCGATGTCCGCACCCTGGAGCTGCACCATGGCTGAAAACACCTTGATCGAAGGCCGCATGGCCGCCATCCGCACCGAGAACCTCGACACCGACCAGATCATGCCCAAGCAGTTTCTGCACGGCATTGACAAATCCGGCCTGGCCCAGGGCCTGTTGTACGACCTGCGCTTTGACGGCCAGGGCCAGCCGCGCCCCGATTGCGTGCTGAACCAGCCCGCCTATGCCCATACCCGGGTGCTGGTGGCCGGGGCCAATTTCGGCTGTGGCTCCAGCCGCGAACACGCCGTGTGGGGGCTGCAGCAGTACGGCATCCAGGCGGTGATCGCGCCCAGCTTTGGCGAGATTTTTTACTCCAACGCCATGAACAACCGCCTGCTGCTGGCCATGCTGCCGCAGGCGCAAATCGACGCGCTGGCCCAGGATGCCGACCGGCACGGCACGGTGCAGATCGACGTGCAAGGCATGCGGGTGCGCAGCGCCAGCGTGGATGCCGCATTTACCCTGAGCGACCGGCACCGCCAGATGTTTTTGGAAGGGCTGGACGTGATCGGCCTGTCACTCACCTACCAGCCACAGATCCAGGCCTTTGCCGCCCAGCACTGGCAGCAGCACCCCTGGCTGCGCGATGTGGCGAGTCGCACGCGCCAGCGCTTGGGTTAAATTTATATAAAAAGTGCTTCTAGCGCTTATTTGATAAGCGTGAAAAGCTATAGAAAAAATAGCAAGTTCAACGGTAACCCAATCCCGTTACCATGCTTGGCGCGGCTGCCAGGGGGTGGCCTTGCCATAAAGGAACATGGGAATGGGCAAGCTAGAAGGTGCACGCCTGCGCTGGGTGATGTACCTGGTGACCGGGGCGATGTTCATGGAGGTGCTGGACGGCAACATCAT
Source organism: uncultured Albidiferax sp. (assembly GCA_963512605.1). GTDB lineage: Bacteria > Pseudomonadota > Gammaproteobacteria > Burkholderiales > Burkholderiaceae_C > Rhodoferax_B. The sequence continues at coordinate 95,477 of CAUPNG010000017.1, forward strand.
CGCCACCGCCTTGCCCGACATGGCGCGTTCGTTCGGCGTGCAGGCGGTGCAGCTCAACGTGGCCATGAGCGCCTACCTGCTGGCGCTGGGTGTGTTCATCCCGGTGAGCGGCTGGATTGCCAACCGCCTGGGGCCGCGCAACGTATTTGCCTGCGCGATTGCCGGTTTTACCTTGACCTCGGTGGCCTGCGGCTTGGTCACCGATTTGCACACCTTCATCGCCCTGCGGGTGCTGCAGGGGGCCAGCGGCGCGCTGATGGTGCCGGTGGGGCGCTTGCTGGTGCTGCGCCACACGCCGCAGGCCGGGCGCATGGCGGCCATGTCTAACCTGGTCTGGCCTGCGCTGGTGGCCCCGGTGATTGCGCCGCCGCTGGGCGGCTTCATCGTCAGCCACGCGAGCTGGCACTGGATATTTTTCCTCAACGTGCCGTTGGGGCTGGTGGCCTTTGGCTTGGCGCTGTGGCTGATCCCGAAGATGGAGCCCGAGCCCCGCAAGCCCTTTGACTGGACCGGCTTTGCGCTGTGCGGCGGTGGCATGTTTGCCCTGCTGGGTGCGCTGGAGCAACTGGCCAACACCGTGGATGCGGCCACCGTGTTGGTGTGCATTGGCGGCGCGCTGCTGCTGGCCGCTGCGGTGCGGCATTTCCGCCGGGCGGCCAGCCCGATGCTGGACCTGGCGCCGATGCAGATCCCGACCTTTCGCGCGGCCATGGTGGGCGGCTCCATCTCGCGCATGGGCATCAGCAGCCTGCCGTTTTTGCTGCCGTTGATGTTCCAGCTCGGGCTGGGGATGGATGCCCTGCATTCGGGCCTGTGGCTGCTGGTGATGTTTGCAGGCAACCTGGCCATGAAAACCGTGACCACGCCCATCCTGCGGCGCTTTGGCTATCGCCCGGTGATGCTCTGGAACGGGGTGCTGGCCGCGCTGTGCCTGGCCGCCTGGGCGCTGGTGGGGCCTGCCACGCCCGCCGCCGTGCTGGTGCCCATGCTGTTTGTGAGCGGCATGACGCGCTCGATGCAGTTCACCAGCCTGGGCACCATCGCCTTTGCCGACGTGCCCGAGCGGCAGATGGCCGATGCCAACGGGCTGTTCAACGTGGTTTCGCAGGTCAGCATGGCCGCGGGCATCACCCTGGGCGCGATGGCGATCCGCCTGGGGCAGGGGCTGGTGGGCCCGCTGGGGGTGACGGTGTCGGCCTTCGAGTACAAGCTGGCCTTTGTGGTGGCCGCTGCCTTTGCGCTGGCCGGATTGCTGGACACGCTGCGCCTGCCCCAGGGGGCGGGGGACCATTTTGTGGCCCGCAAGCCGGGCTAAGAACGTGTTCAAAGTCTCCCGAGAGTATGAGAAGCTCGGGAGATGAGAAAGAGCTACCCAAGCGACATCAGTCGAGAACAATTCGAAGTCATCAAGCTGTTGCTGGAAAGCGCGCGCAGAAAAACCAGCCCCAGGCG
>CAUPNG010000018.1:0-94372 GCA_963512605.1 uncultured Albidiferax sp.
GCCCGACCGCGAAGGCGGCACGCCCGAGGCCCGCCTGCGCAAGGGCACGCCGGTGCTGGAGCGGGCCGACGATGTGTTCACCAACCATATCCATGCCGACGACCTGGCCCGCGCCTGTGTCAAGGCCCTGTGGCAGGGGCGGCCACAGCGCGTCTACAACATCAACGACGTGCACAGTCAACGAGAGTGTGCGGGATTTTGTGTAAACGGACAATCCAACGCAAGCGTAGACCTGCATGTCCGTAAACACAGCGATGCCCAAGAAACACGAAGTACCTGAAGAGCTGTTGTCCAGCCTGCTGGCCAATTGCCAGAAGCCTGAAGACCTGATTGGCGAGAACGGCCTACTCAGGCAGCTGACCAAATTGCTGGTCGAGAAGGCGCTGGATACCGATCTCACACACCATCTCGGTCATGACCGGCATGAGGCGGTAGCTAACGTCGGCGGCAGCACCCATAACGGCAAGAGCAAGAACCCCCTCAAAGGCGAGTATGGCCACCGCCCTTTCAAGTACCCCGGGACCGCCATGGCAGCTTTGAGCCCCAACTGCTTCCCAAGCACCAGGCCCGTTGGTCTGGCTTTGACGACAAAGTCATCTCTCTGTACGCCAGAGGCATGGCGGTGCGTGAGATTCAAAGCCACCTCCAAGAGATGTACGCCGCAGAAGTAGCGCCTTGCCTGATTTCCTCCATCATGGATACAGTCTCTGAGGAGGTCAAAGTCTGGCGGCCCCGTCCGCTGGATGCCATCTACCCCATCGTCTACTTGGACTGCATCGATATCAAAATGCGTGAGGGTGCTGTCCGGGTTAAGGCCGTGTACTTGGTTATAGGTATCACCATGCAGGGCGAGAAGGAGGCGTTGGGTCTGTGGCTGGTCCAAACCGAAAGTGCCAGTTCTGACGCAAGGTCGTCACCGAACTGCGCAACCGTGGCGTACAGGACATCTTCATTGCCTGTGTCGATGAGCTCAAAGGCTTCCCCGATGCCATTGAGGCCGTGTTTTCCAACACGGTGGCGCAACTGTGCATCGTGCACACGGTGCGCAACAGCCTGAACTACGTTTGCTGGAAGCGCAGGAAGGAGGTGGCGGCCGACCTACGGCGCATCTAAACGACCGAAGAAGCCGAGCTACGCCAGGCGGAGTTTGAGACCAGGTGGGGCAGCGAGTACCTGCTCACAGGCCAGTCTTGATGCCAGAACTGGAGCCGGCTGGTGCCGTTCTTTGACTATCCTCCGGCTATCCGAAAGGTGATTTATACGATCAACGCTATCGAGTCGGTCAACGTGGGCTTGCGCAAGCTGACCAAGAACCGAGGCTCGGTTCCCAGCGACGAAGCGCCGACCAAACTGATTTACCCGGCCTTGTGCAACATCAACCAGAAATGGATCATGCCCATCCGGGAATAGACGGCTGCCTTGACCCGATTTACCATTCAGTTCGGTGATCGTATCTCTGCTCACTGACCTCTGACCCGTTTACACAAAAAATCCGGACACCCGCGTTGCTGTTTCCAACAGAAGTAACGACCGCTTATGCTTTTGCACGGCACGCTTCATGCCAAGATTCACTCCCCAAACGGACTTCTTCCGCCCTGACTCTTGGACTAACGAACGCGTCAGCAGTACTACGAGCAATGGTGCTAGACGCCATACTTACGTCGCCTCAGCTCGATACACTGCGTTCACGTCACCGACATACTACTGCGGAAATTTAGAAGGTACGGCGAAACTCTTTCCGTCTACCACTAGGCCTTCTGCAGAGAGCTTGGCAGCCATTTTGTCATTTATGCCAGAAACCCGCGCTATCAGATCTGCCCAGTCTTTAAATCCGCCCCGACTACGCTCCAGCAAAATTTTCCGAGACATGCTAGGACCGACGCCCCGAATTCCATCCAATGCAACCATGTCAGCTTGGTTGACATCGACCTCGCTCCATGCTGCATCTGCATGAAGTACTAAAACAATTAAAAACGTCTTACGCCACATGGCGTGCCTCCTCTTCATGTAAGGCATCTTATCTGCGTTACCGTATGCCGAAGACCAGTTAAGATCAACAGTATATTGAAATAAGCAAAGGGTAGGTTTATGAAGATTTTGGTGACTGGGGCTGCGGGCTTCATTGGAATGACAGCGTCGTTAAAGCTGTTAGCACGTGGCGACGAAGTGGTCGGACTGGACAACCTGAACGACTACTACGACGTGATCCTGAAACACAATCGTCTAAACCGTTTGACTTTGCACACAAAATTTCGATTCGTACAGTTGGACGTAGGTGACCGTGCAGCTATGGCGGCTCTGTTTATGGAGGAGAAATTCGATCGGGTAATCCATCTTGCCGCGCAGGCAGGAGTGCGGTACTCCCTGCAAAATCCACATGCCTATGTAGACAGCAATTTAATTGGTTTTGTCAACATCTTAGAAGGTTGCCGCCATAGCAAAGTACAACATCTGGTTTATGCATCCAGCTCTAGTGTCTACGGCGGCAATACCAAGATGCCTTTTTCGGAACATGACAGCGTGGATCATCCGGTGAGCCTATACGCGGCCACCAAAAAAGCCAATGAATTAATGGCTCACACATACAGTCACCTATACAACTTACCCACTACGGGCTTGCGATTTTTCACTGTTTACGGTCCGTGGGGTCGGCCCGATATGGCGCTATTCTTGTTCACAAAAGCCATAATGGATAACAATCCAATTGATATCTATAACTACGGCAACATGCAGCGCGACTTCACCTATGTGGATGACATCGTGGAGGGTGTGATTCGCGTGCTAGACCGGATCGCAGAACCTGATTCCAAATACGATGCAGCTATAGCTGATCCTGCCACCAGTGACGCACCGTACAGAGTTTTCAATATAGGCAACAATAACCCTGTGCCTTTGCTCGATTTCGTTGCATGCATTGAAGATGCACTGGGGAAAAAAGCAGAAAAGCGCCTACTACCGCTACAAGACGGCGACGTGCCTGCAACTTACGCCAATACCGATGCCTTACGAGATTGGGTAGGCTTTGTACCAAGTACAAGTATCCAAGCAGGTATCACCAATTTTGTCACTTGGTATCGTGATTACTACCAAGTGTAAAAGATGGATTGACGGGGGCATTCCTCCTCAACCGAAGGTGCGACTCAAAATTTTTTCTACGCCCGCCTCGCATAAATCCAGCACTCGTTCAAAACCTTCAAAATTGCCATAGTATGGATCAGGCACTTCATCGGAAGTCGCTTCCCGATTTAAATCTGGACTTAAAGTAAGAAACATTTTTAACTTGAACTGTGACTCGAGCGGGCAAATACGTTGCAATTCGCCATAAATTTTAAGATCCATTGCAAGAATCAAGTCGAATCGCTGGAAGTCTTTCTCTTCTATGGACCGCGAACGCATTTTTTTTACTGAATAACCCCGACGCTCCAGTACAGCAACAGCACGCGTATCCATACGCATGCTATTTCTGCTTGCATGAATCCCTGCAGATTCAAAACGGATCTGCTGCGACACGCCTCCGCGCTCGGCCTTTTGGGTACCCACAATCTGAGCCATGGGGGATCTGCAAACATTGGCCGAACACACCATCAGTATACTAATCATAAAATTTTATATAAATTTTCCAACATCCACTCTATATTAATCAGTTATATTATATCGTCCAGGAGCTATAATATCATCAGGATCTAAATTATCTTTCAGGGAACGCACCACCTTCCAATACGAAGGATCACGAGAAACAATTTCCCCCATAATATCGGCCCGCGCCCTATAAATCTCAAGTCCCTTTTCATGAATATAACTCAATAGTGCATCTGCGCATTGATGGGCGTTATTTACATCAGAAATATTAGCACGATCAAACAGAATATTAATGACGGCAACAAATGAAGTGGCGGTCTCAATATTGATGGTCATATAGAGTGTATGGCCATATTTTTCTGCTATTCGCGTCAGCCCATCAATTAAGTGCACCACAATTTTCCCATCGGGAGGCAGCGCGGGACTGATAAACATCAAGCCACAGTTAGATTGATCCAACTGATCGGCATTGAGGTCTGTACGGGCATATTTCCACAGTAAGTTTTCTATAGCTACGTCCGTTGGGACGCCCAAGGCTAGCGCATGTAAAGGTTTTATTGCTGAAATGGCTGCAGCATTTGCACGTGCAAATGGAAAAAATCGCAAATTATGCATTAAGGTATAGCCAAAATCGAGCAGCCCATCGGTAATAATGCTTACCCTCGCAATATGCTTCATGCGTTGCTTAATTTCCTTCGTTGCGGCAGCAACCTGCCCCGCATTACCGGTAAGGGCTCCAAGGCTCGTCCATTCGTTCGGTGCAACGATTTGGAGAGCTTTTTCAGCTTCAATTAATGCCTTCCTACCGCTAAAACCACAATACTTTTCAAGATAGTTTGTCATACCAAACATCATTGATGCTTGACTCCGTGCCTTATTCGCAATGTGCGTTACTGACGTCATCAAACCTTCTCTTTTGAGATGACCTAATTTATCAATAAATAAGCTCAAATTCGCACTATCGCGCAAAGCAAACGATACCGCAACTTCTTTAGGACGGCGAGGGATAAGTCGAAAGCATGCACTAGTTACGATTCCGTAATTGCCTTGAAAGAAAAGGCCATCAAGCATAGGGCCCAATCCAAATGGATGGCTATGGGCCAACGGTGAGTTTTCACCTAATCGTCTAAAACCAGTTTTTATTATTTGCCCAGAACCACACACTACTTCCAAACCAAATAAGTCATCTTTACGCGGCCCAAAATAACCAACACCACGGTCTAGTGCATTACCTATCAGGCTTGTATTTCGTGCTGAGCCAGTGACATTAAAAGTAAGTTCTGGACATTTTTTTTGCAGGAAATCGTATAACTGACCCTGGGTGACACCAGGCTCAATTACTGCAACTGGGTTTGAAACTGATATTTTTTCCGCATTAAGAATTCGGTTCATGCCCCCAAGATCCACCAAAGAACAACCAGGTAGAACAGGCGATGCCGATCCGTATCCCCAATTTAAACCACATGATATTGGGTAAAGCGGACTTTTAGTTTGACGCGACCTAAGCACAAGCTCTTGAACCTCTTCCGTCGAGGTTGGTTTATGAACAGATAGCACTGGATGATGGTGACCAGTAACATTCTCGCTTGCTAAACCATTGAGAGGTGTGTGTAGACTCACGTCGAGTTCCCTAAATTGAGGTGTAACAAGCAGCAACAGATTGCCCACATCAGTTTACGGCAGCAGTCGTTCAAAGTTTTAGTGGCGCATAAAAAAAGGGGCCGAAGCCCCTTTTTCGTTACAAACCTTACGATTCAGATTATTTCGCGTTACGACGGCGACGCGATGCAGCCAACGCGACCAGGCCCAGGCCCAGGAGTGCTACGCTGGTGGGTTCAGGTACACGGTTGAAGTCAACACCACCAGAGGCGTTGTTGATCGCAGCCATCGTGCCTGCTGCATTCACAACAAAGCCATTTGTTGTGTTGGTAAAGCTGCTGAAGGCCATGTCATAGAAAGGAACTGGGTCAATGAAGAAGGTCTTACCAGCGGCGGTCAGCGCGAAATTCATCGTGGAGTTCAACGAGGTTCCAGCCAAGGGGTTGAGCGACGATACACCTTGTATAGACACACCAGAACCCAGCAGTACGGTGTCTGCAGAGTGAGCAACAGTGCCGCTTGCAGCATTGGTGTTATCGGCTGCGGTAAACACACTGTTGCCGATGGTGCTGGCGTTGCTTTGTTCGCCATACAAATTGAAGCTCAAAGCAGTAACAGTGTATGTGCTGCCAGGCGCCGCATAGACACCACTAGCCAATGCCAATGTGTAACTGAATTCAGCCCACATCGCGTAACCCATGTTGTCATCAAGAGCCAGACCCGACGCAAATGCGCCTACGCCTTGAAAGGAGGTGAACTGGGTGTAGCCAGTACCAGTTTGGTTGATCAGATTGGGATTCAAGGTCACCAGCGTGGAAGCCGAACCATTGATGAAGTTGGAAGTGAAGTCAGGGGTGACGTAGTTGAACAATCCTGCGTCAACAGTAAATGTTGGCGTAGGCGCTGCTACAGCTGGCAGGGAAAAACCAGCAACAGCAACAGCTGCGGAAAGAATAGCGGCTTTAAATACGTATTTCATGTGAACTCCTTAATTGAACAAACAAGCGACTCGATAGGATGGTAAAAGCAATGTGTGTGCCATCTTTGTTTTTTTATAAAAATCAAAGACTTACGATCACAAAGAGGATTCCACCCTCTCAAAGTGTAAAAAAATCCGACTCTCAACCTCCCACATTCACGACACCCTCGGCCAATGACGTATTTTTTACATTGGGCCCGCACAGGTAACCATAGCGATCTCCCAGGAACCGTTTGAATTCCACGTCTGTCGGCCACAGTGACGCAGTCGGGACGGACGAAGCCTCGCCGCAACAAAACACAACTCAAAGCTCCTTAACTTGGACATCGGTCACATCGGTCAAGTCGGTCAAGTCGCGGCCAGTACCTTCGGCACGGCCTCTAGGTTGTTTGGCTGCAGACTGCCAGCGACTGGCGGTCTGCGATGCCCGGGTCCAGCCTGTGCGGGGATTGACCCGCATGACCCACGGCGTCAAGGGCTGGCCGGTAAGTTTGGCCCATAGCGCACGCAAGCCCCACAACACCGCCAGCGCGAATACCACCACCAACAGACAGGCGGCAAATACCAGCCCCATCGCCAGTACCACCGCGCGGACAAGAAGCCGCACCATGCTCGTTACAAAATCAGCCACACGTTTCTCCATCGTCTCAGGGCACAAGCCCACAGCTTAGTCGTTGTAGTTGGTGGGGAAAACCTTGAATGCAAGGACTGCCACTATCTACCTACCGAACGCCCATAAAAAAAGCCACCTTGCGGTGGCTTTTCAAGGCGCAAAGAAAAATTACTTTGCAGCGGCAGCGGAAGCAGCGTCTTTGGCAGCTTCGACAGCGGTGCCAGCAGCAGCAGCAGCGCTGGTAGCAGCAGCAGCAGCGTCGGTTGCAGCGGAAGCAGCAGCTTCAGCGGCAGCAGCCACTGGAGCAGCAGCAGCTTCAACAGCAGCGGCAGCAGCAGGTGCTTCAACAACAGGTGCGGGTTCTTCTTTTTTGCCGCAAGCAGCCAAAACAACAGCAGCCATCAGAGCCGCGAGTACAAGCGATTTGTTCATTAGAAAATTCCTTAAAGAGATAGGGAGTAGAAACAATTTCCGGAAATTGTCAGCATAACGATAGCGTTGATGCGACCGAGAGAAAGCACTCGAGTTCTTTCAACTCAGCCTTCAATTATAAGCTTCTTCTACTGCAATGCTCAAAAACCCTTACTCGTAAATACAACATGCAAACTACAGGCCCAGCGTGGACGACGGGAACGCTGGGCTGCTTTTGCGCAGCCATTCACCCTGCGCCTGCTGCAACAGAACGCGCCGCTGCGCTTCATCGCCGGAGATGCCGCTGCTGTGTTCCAGGTCCAGGCGGCGCATCGTCCATACAGGGCTATACAGGGCGCTGGGCATGTCTTGCGGATCGGCGCTGCGGCAGGCACGGCAGTCGATCAGGTGCGACCAGGTGGTACGCCAGGCCACAAGCCGGGCATGGCGGCGAACGACGGCATCAAAGGACACGGCCAACATGGTGAACTGCCGCCCTGGCCGCGCCCAGGTTTGTAAAGATGTGCAAACTTCCCGTTCACCCAGCGGCCAGTCTTCGAACGTCGGGTCACTCACGACGATCTCGCGCCAGCCCTCATGCGCCGCGCAGGCCAGCGCGTCGCGCACCACCTGCTGGAAAGCTACCCGACCCAGGAAGCGGCCTGTAGGGCGTTGGGGGGCGGGAGAGTCGTCCATGTGAAGGCCTTTCAGTGGGAATGCACCCAGCCATTGGCGCACCACGACAGCACCAGAGAACGCGCGTCGGCACTGGCGCGGGCCAAGTCTTTAGCCCCCAGTGTGCGCGCATCGGCCAGGCGGCGCATCAGGGTGGCATCGCGCCCGGCGGCACGAAAGCTCTCGCCGTTAATGAAGATGTGCTGCGCGTCGTAGAACATGCGGCTGCGCGGGTCTAGCGTGACGGCACCCAGCAACTCGGGCGGCTCGTTGGCCTCGAACCAGACCTGGGCCTTGGGCTCGGTGAGCACCTCCCCCAGTGCGCATTGCAAAGCGACCGGGTCGTCCAGCAACTCCTGCAACGCGGTCTGCGCAAAATCTTGCAGCGCTGCCGGAATGGCCCCCGGGGTGTCGGTGGCGGGCTGGTCGGGGTCGCTGTACAAGGCCTCGCCGACCGCGTCCTCGGCCTCTTCGGCCATTCGCTGCATGAGTTCGCGGAGCAGCTCGGCGCGCTTCGGTGCGCGGAACCCTACCGAATAGGTCATGCACTCGCCCACCGCCACGCCGTCGTGGGCGTAGCGCGGCGGCAGGTACAGCATGTCGCCGGGTTCCAGCACAAACTCTTGTTCAGGCACAAAGTCCGCCAATATCTTCAGCGGTGCGCCATCCACCAGAGTCAGGTCTTTTTGCCGCCCGATGCGCCAGCGCCGCTGGCCGTGGGCCTGCAGCAGGAACACGTCGTAGCTGTCAAAGTGCGGGCCGACACCGCCGCCGTCGGTGGCAAAGCTCACCATCACGTCGTCCAGCCGGGCATCGGGCACAAAACGAAACTGTTGCAACAGTTCGTGCACGGCGGCGGCATGCGTGTCCACGCCCTGGACCAGCAAAGTCCAGCCGGGGGTTTTCAGCGGCGGCAGGGCGCGGCGCGGCAAAGGACCATTTTTCATCTTCCAGCCAGCATCGGTCTGGGTGATCAGGCGGGACTCGACCTCGTCCTGCTCGGCCAGGGCAAACAGCGCGCTGCGGTCCAGCAAGGCCTGGAAGCCGGGAATAGCCTGGCGGATCAGTAAAGGCTTTTTTTGCCAGTAGTCGCGCATGAATTGCTGCGGGCTGAGTCCGCCCAGCAGCGGCAAAATTTGGGTGGTGTCCACAGAGTTCCTTGGGTGTGTCATGTAGGCCGTTGCCTAAACTGCGACAATTCTCCTATGGAAATTACCCAACAATGTGTGGTCGCTCTGACCTGGACGCTCAAGGACACCCTAGGCGTGGAACTGGACGTGCTCGACGAGCCGGTAGAACTTCTGGTGGGCGGCGGCGATCTGCTCAAGAAGGTGGAAGAAGAATTGCAAGGCCACCGTGTAGGCGATGTGCTGGAGCTGCAGCTGGAGCCCGAGGAGGCCTTTGGCGACTTCAACGACCAGTTGATCTTTCTGGAGGCGCGCAGCCTGTTCCCCGAGGTGCTGGAGGAAGGCATGAGCTTTGACGGCAGCGCCCTGCCCGAAGGCATCAGCCCCGAAGTGCCCCGCCACGGCCTGTTCATCGTCTCTGAAATCTACCCCGAGCACGTGGTGCTGGACGGCAACCACCCACTGGCCGGCATGGCGCTGCGCCTGAAGCTGGGCGTGGCCGGTGTGCGCGAAGCCACCGAAGAAGAAATTGGCCGGGGTACCACCGGGACCAGTTTTTTCAACGTCTCGTCGGGCGCGCCCGATGGCGATTACCTGCACTGATTTTTAAGCCAAATTAGCCTCTCACGCTTATTTAATAAGCGTGAGCAGCTATCTAAACCGTAGCATGCGCGTGCGTGGTACCCGATTCCAGCACCTGCACGCAGCGCAGCCACACGGCATCGGGCGCGGCAATCTTGAAGCCGTAGAAGCCGTCCTTGGCGCGTACCACCATCGCCTGCACGCTGGATTTCTCGCCCTCCCCCAGATGCACCACCACGCCACCCCACACCTGCGGGGGCAGCGTGCTCGCGCACTGCGCCTGGAAGCCGCCGTTGGAGATTTCAATCACATCCAGGGTGTGGATTTCGGTGCCGTCACTGCGCTCTAGCCGCAGCTCGGCGGGACATTTGAGCGAATAGCGCGGATGCGCCCGCAGCGGGTGGCTGGCGTTGGCTGCCAAGGGGATGGTGGGCAACACGGGCTGGTATTCGGGCAGGTTGTAGATGGTATGCAGCAGGGCTTTTTTGCGCTCGTCCAACCGCGCAAAGCCGGAGGTTTGCTGGTTGAAAAAATAGTCGAGCAGCTCGGGTGTCATCACCGGGTCGTTGGTGGTGAAGTACCGGCGGCGGGGCAGCTGGATATTGGGCAGCTCCAGCTCCATGAAATAGTTGTGCAGGTTTTTGCGCTGCCGTTTGGGGCCGTAGACGTGTTTGAACAGCTGCGGCGCGGCGTACAAGTCCAGGCTGGCCCCCACGGCGGGCGCGCCGTTGGCAAAGTCGTAGCTGTCTACCGGGGTGGCACGCAGCCGCTGAAAAAACAGCAGCGACTCGTACATTTCGATGCGGTTGGGATTCACCGCAATCACGATGTGCCGGGTATCGAAATAGGTGGCGCAGTAGGTAAACATGAACTTCATCAGCGGGAACAAAATGGCCCCACCGGTCTTGCGAAAGTCCGGGTGCACGGCCAAGGCCGACACCTCGGCAATGTTGCCGCCCACCTCGCGCACCTTGTTCAGGTCAAAAATCGCCTGCAACGGAAAGCCAAACACGCTCTCGCGGATCAATGAAATGGTGCCGACCACCTGGCCATCGATCTTGGCGCAAAGCGTGGTGGTGGTGGGCAGCGCGTGGTAGAGCGTGACACGCATGCCGCTGGGGTCGGGCTGCATAAAACCAGCGTTCACATAGGCATCGTGCAGCAGACCAAAGCAGGCCTCCAGTTCTTCGCGGGTTTCGGCAATCTTGAGCACCAGCTTGGCATCGGGCGCGGCATCGCAATCGACAAACGAGCGGTACACCGCGAACCGCAGTGGTCGGGGTGCGGATGCGAAAACGCCGCGCACGCCTTGGTGAAACAGCTTGCGCACGGACGAGGCCAACGGTGTCTTGCCTACCATTTTCATGCGTCTCTCCATCGCAGGCTTGCACATTGGGCGGGGGCCGGTGCCCGCGGCCACGGGACCGCAAACACCCCAGGGCACGGGCAAATGTAGCGCCAAAGAAGCTACGCTCCTACGCGCCCGCCCCACGGACCCCCACTGGATCAAAAGGCGTGTCGCAGCGCCAGTTCGTATCCCGTGCCGGTGAAATCCGACTTGGTTTGGCCATTGGCGAGGAAGCGGAACTGGTTTTCGCGCACCAGTGACAGGTTGACAGATGTACGCTTGCTCAGTGGGTAGTGATAACCCATAGAAAGGCGCTTCATATCCTGGTCGGAGGACGCATCGCCCACTGCCTTGCGCGCTGTATCGTTAACGCGCTTGTAGGATGTGCGGAATTCGCCTGGCCCTACCGGTACACGCAGACCCATGGTGAAAACCGTCTCTTTGCCGGTGTCGGCCGCATTGACCCCGGTTGAGCGGGCATAGGTGCCCATGATGCGGGCAAAGCCGAAGTCGTAGTAACCCGCCAACGTCGAAGTTTCGATGGAGTTGGGGGTTGCCACCAAGGTGTCTTGCTCGCTTTGGTACGAGTACGCCACCGAGAACGGGCCGGACGCATACACCAGATGCCCGCCACGCGCGTTGGCCGTGGTGCCCTCCCCCGCGGCCCAGGCCAGGCCCACATTCAAGCCGCTCCAGCTGGGCGATATGTAATACAGCGCGTTATCCCACTGGTTGGCCGAGCGGGCACCGCGGGTGCCGTTATTGGCATAACTGTCGCCACCAAATGCCTCGTACCGCCCGGCTGTACCCGTACCGTACTGCGGCGAATGCAAGCGGCCCATTCTGACTTCGCCCCAATTGCTACTGGCCAAACCCACCCAGGCTTTGTCCTTGAAAAACACCGGGCCGGTCACTGCCCCGGTATCGGCGTTGAAGCGGTTCTCCAGCATGAAAAAGGCACTCTGGCCACCGCCCAGGTCCTCGCGCCCGGAGAAGTTGATGCGCCCATTCGAGCTTTCATTGACCGCTGTCTGGGTGTCGGTGCTCTTGGTCAGATCCATGGGGTAGCGTCCCAGGCCCAGATCGATACGGCCCGACAAGGTTACGGACGACTGCGCCAAGGCCGCCGTCGTGGCTGTCGCCCACAAGCCAAAGACCCACGCGTACTTTGTAAATTTCATTTGATTTTTCCTGTGTGAAGTAGATGCCGTGCTGCACCACGCAGTCCGGCAGGCGTGCGCAGTCCAGCCACCGGTCGACGGCGGCACAGGCAGCGCAACAGTGTTTTTGCGCAGCGAAGGGCGCAGGGGGATGGGGCTATGCGCGCGGCAGGCGCGACAACCGGAACAGAGTGCAAAACAGATTGCGCAATAGCGCCCGGGCTCAGAGGTAGTCGGTACGTGGCGGCGAGAACTGGTCCAGCAGCATGCTGTTGGCTTCCAGTGCCACCACGCCATGGACACAGTGGCGTGGTGCAACAAATGCATCGCCCACCCGCAGCACGCGTTTGACACCGGCCACTTCGGCTTCAAACGAGCCCGCAACTACCAGCGCAATCTGGTCATGCGCGTCGTGGGCATGGGGCACGCCCACCGCATGGGCATCGAACTGCACCAGCACCGACATCAGCGTGGAAGTGTGGCCAACGATCTTGCGCCGGATGCCGCCGCCGAGCTCCGTCCAGGCCACGCTGGCGTTATCAAAGTAGGGGTTCATGGTCTCCTCCTGTGGCTCCACCTAGGGATTTCCCGGTGGCCAAACTGTTTTATGAAACATTGATTTGTGGTTACTATATCGTCAAAAATAAATTTTTGAAACAACGGTTCATAAATTGAGAATCATGTTTTCGGGTAAACACTTAGGACTTCGTGGCCTTGGCACGACAGCCCGCAGTGGGGACGAAAACGGTTGTCAGTGAAGAGCCTTCGCCACCAGGAAACCCCATGGAAATACGCCAACCCATCCACAGCGACCACGCCAAAACCTTGGACACCGCAGGGCTGCGAGAGCAGTTCTTGATTGAAGATATTTTTCAGGCCGATGCCATCACGCTGACCTACAGCCACATCGACCGCGTCATCGTGGGCGGCATCATGCCCCTGCACCAGACGGTGCAGTTCGCGCCAGAACTCGGCCAGCACACAGGCACAGACTTCTTTCTGCAGCGCCGGGAAATCGGCCTGATCAACATCGGCGGCGATGCGCAGGTCGTGGTCGACGGAGAGACGTTTGAGGTGAAGGCCAAAGAGGCGCTGTACATCGGCCAAGGTGCCAAGCAAGTGGAGTTCCGCAGCCTGGATGCGTCTGCCCCGGCCAAGCTGTACTTCAACTCGGCTCCAGCCCACACCGCCTACCCACACAAAAAAATCACCCTGGAAGAGGCCTCGCCAGAAACCCTGGGCGACGCGAAAAGCAGCAACCGCCGCACCATCCACAAATACATCGTTCCCGACGTGCTACCCACCTGCCAATTGCTCATGGGCATGACCCAGCTCGAACCCGGCAGCCTGTGGAACACCATGCCTTGCCACACGCACGAGCGCCGCATGGAGGTGTATTTCTATTTCAACATGGACACCAACGGCGTGGTCTTCCACATGATGGGGCAGCCCCAGGAAACCCGGCACATCGTGGTGCGCAACGAGCAAGCCGTCATCAGCCCCAGCTGGTCCCTGCACTCCGGCGTGGGCACCCAGGCCTACACCTTCATCTGGGGCATGGTGGGTGAGAACCAGGTTTTCAAAGACATGGACCACGTGCCCATGACCGCGCTGCGCTAAACACCCCCAACCGATTGCACACCACCATGATCCTCGATCAATTCACTCTCGCGGGCAAAGTCGCCATCGTTACCGGCTGCGATACCGGACTGGGCCAGGGCATGGCCCGGGCGCTGGCCCAGGCGGGTGCCGACATCGTCGGTGTCAATGTCACGGAGCCTACAGACACCGCCCAGCAAATCCGGGCCCTGGGCCGCCAGTTTCTGGACTTGCGCGCCAACCTGTCCAACATCGATTGCATCGAAGATCTGGTGCAACAAGCAACCGCCTTGGCGGGCCACGTCGACATCCTGGTCAACAACGCGGGCATCATCCGCCGCGAAGATGCGCTGCGTTTCAGTGAAAAAGACTGGGACGACGTGATGGGCATCAACCTGAAGTCGGTCTTTTTCTTCTGCCAGGCCGTGGCACGCCAATTCATCGCCCAGGGCACCGGCGGCAAGATCGTCAACATCGCCTCGATGCTGTCGTTCCAGGGCGGCGTGCGCGTGCCGTCATACACCGCGTCCAAAAGCGGCATCATGGGCATCACCCGCCTGATGGCCAACGAGTGGGCCCACCACGGCATCAACGTGAACGCCATCGCCCCCGGCTATATGGCCACCAACAACACCACCGCCCTGCGCGCCGACGCGGGACGCAACTCCGCCATCCTGGAGCGCATTCCCGCAGGCCGCTGGGGGGTGCCAGACGATCTGGCCGGACCCGTGGTGTTTTTATCGTCACCGGCGGCCGACTACATCCACGGTTACACCATTGCGGTGGACGGAGGTTGGCTGGCCCGTTAAGTCCGGCACCCCACCCCAGCGCGCCTTCGCAGGCGCATATCCCCCAGGAGCCCGGCCACACACCAGCTCCACTGGAGACAACAAATGTATGAAAACAAAAAAATAGGCTTTCTGTTCGTGCTGCCCTTTGTATTGGGTGTGCTGGGCTTCAAGCTGTTCCCGTTCGTGATGAGTTTGGCGCTGAGCTTCACCCAGTACGACATCATCAACCCGCCCGAATACGTGGGGTTGGACAACTACAAGGAGTTGTTTGGCGCAGACCCGCTGTTTCGCAAATCATTGGGGGTCACACTGAGCTTTGTGGCCCTGTCCGTACCGCTGCGGGTGGGGTTTGCGCTGTTCATCGCACACGTATTGAACTTCAAGCTGCGCGGCATCAACTTCTTCCGCTCCGCGTACTACCTGCCCTCCATCCTGGGTGGTTCGATTGCTGCCGCAGTCATGTGGCGCTTCATCTTTTCGCAGAACGGCCTGGTCAACATCGGCCTGTCCAAGCTCGGCATTGAGCCCATCGCCTGGCTGGCCGACGAGCACTACGCGCTGTGGACGGTGGTGCTGCTGTTCACCTGGCAGTTCGGCTCGGCCATGGTGATCTTTCTGGCGGCCCTGCAAAACGTACCCACCTCGCTGTATGAAGCCGCCGAGATCGACGGTGCCAGCAAGACGCAGCAGTTCTTTCGCATCACCGTACCGCTGATCACGCCGGTGATCTTCTTCAACATGATCATGCAGATGGTGCAGGCCTTCCAGGAGTTCAACGGCCCCTACATGATCACCGAGGGCGGGCCCTTGCACTCCACCTATGTGCTGTCGCTCTACATATACGACCAAAGCTTCAAGTTCTTCAATCTGGGCTATGGCAGCGCGCTGTCGTGGGTGCTGTTCGCCCTGGTCGGCGGTCTGAGTGCCGTGTCCTTTTTCACCTCGAAGTATTGGGTTTTCTATTCCAGCGAAAAGGACCATAAATGATGGCTACTACCACTGCCACCGCACACGAGAGTGCGGCCTCTGACGCACAGGCCCAGGCCACTTTGCGCAAGGAACGCACCAGCCTGTTGCTGCGCTACCTGGCGCTGGGAGTCATGGGGATCGTCATGCTCTACCCCATGGTCTGGCTGGTCGGCGCTTCGTTCAAAAGCAATGCCGAAGTCTTCACCGAGATCGGATTCTGGCCGTCGCATTTTGACTTCGGCAGCTATGCCAAAGGTTGGAAAACCAGCTCCGAATACACCTTCGCCACTTACTTTTTGAACTCGTTTTTGATCATCATTCCGCGGGTGATCGTGACGGTCATCTCCTGCGTGCTGGTGGCCTATGCGTTTGCCCGCTTCGAGTTCTGGGGCAAAAAGATGCTGTTCGGCATCATGGTGGGCACGATGATGCTGCCGCTGATCATCTTGCGCCTGCCCCAGTACCTGATGTTCAAGGAACTGGGCTGGGTGGACTCGTACCTGCCGCTGATCGTGCCGTCGGCATTTGCCACCGACACCTTTTTCGTGTTCATGCTGGTGCAGTTTCTGCGCGGCATCCCGCGCGACATGGAAGAGGCCGCCCAGATCGACGGCTGCAACCCGCTGCAACTGCTCTGGTACATCCTGGTGCCCATCCTCAAGCCCGCCATTATTTCGGTGGTGGTGTTCCAGTTCATCTGGACCATGAATGACTTCATGGGCCCGCTCATCTACCTGTCATCGGTAGAGAAATACCCGGTATCTCTGGCTTTGAAGATGAGCATCGGCGCGACCGAGGAAGTCGAATGGGCCAGCGTCATCGCCATCTCGGTCGTGGCCTTGGTGCCGTCCGTGGTGGTCTTCTTTCTGGCGCAACGCCACTTCATCGAAGGTGCCGCCAGCAGCGGTATCAAAGGCTAAACAGGAGCACAACGTGGCACAACTCAGTTTAAGAAAAATCGAAAAAACCTACCCTAACGGTTTCCAGGCAGTCCATGGCATCGACCTGGAAGTCCGGGATGGCGAATTCATGGTGTTTGTGGGCCCCTCGGGCTGCGCCAAAAGCACCGTGCTGCGCATGATTGCCGGGCTGGAGACCATCAGCAAAGGCGAGCTGGTGATTGGCGGCTCGGTGGTCAACAGCCTGGCACCCAAACAGCGCGGCATCGCCATGGTGTTCCAGAACTATGCTCTGTATCCACATATGAAGGTCTACGACAACCTGGC
Organism: uncultured Albidiferax sp.; assembly: GCA_963512605.1. Lineage (GTDB taxonomy): Bacteria > Pseudomonadota > Gammaproteobacteria > Burkholderiales > Burkholderiaceae_C > Rhodoferax_B. The sequence continues at coordinate 16,659 of CAUPNG010000018.1, forward strand.
GTTTGGCCTGAAGTTGTCGGGCATGAAAAAAGCCGACATCGACAGCCGGGTGCGCGACGCAGCCAAGCTGCTGGAGATGGACCACCTGCTGGACCGCTACCCCAAACAACTCTCGGGCGGGCAAGCCCAACGGGTCGCCGTGGGCCGGGCCATCGTCAAGCGCCCCGAGGTGTTTTTGTTCGATGAGCCGCTGTCCAACCTGGATGCCAAGCTGCGCGCCTCGATGCGCGTGCGCCTGACCGAATTGCACCGGACCCTGCGCGAGGCGGGTCGCCCGTCCACCGTGGTTTACGTCACCCACGACCAGGTAGAGGCCATGACCATGGGCGAACGCATCTGCGTGCTCAAAGAGGGCACCATCCAGCAGGTCGATACCCCCACGGCCTTGTACGAGCGCCCGGCCAATGCCTTTGTGGCGGGCTTCATAGGATCCCCTGAAATGAATCTGCAGGAAGCCCAGGTTGCCTCCGACGGGGCGACTTTAGTGGTGGGCGGTGTGAGCCTGCCATTGCCACCACGCCGCATACAGCGCCTGAAAAGCCAGTCCGGACGCAAGGTCAAGTTTGGTATCCGGCCAGAACACATCACCGCAGGCGGCCATTCCGAAGCCGAAGTCGCCATGGTCGACGGCACGCTGCGCTTCATGGAGCACATGGGCAGCGAAGTATTTGTGCACTTCTCTCTGGGCTCCACGCCACTGACCTGCCGCGTACCCGCAGACCAATTGCAAGACCTGGCGCACAAGCAGCGCGGCGACACGCACCGCTTTGGCTTTCAGATGAACGCCTGCCATGCCTTTGACAACGACAACGGCGGCAACCTCTTTTTATAACCATCTCCGGAGACAACCATGAAACGACGTACAAGCCTATGGGCGGCTGCAGCCCTCATGCTGTGTGGGCTGGCGGCCCAGGCCCAGGAAACCACTCTGCGCTTCTCCTGGTGGGGCGGTGGTGCCCGCCACGATGCCACGCTCAAAGCCATTGCGGCTTTTGAAGCCAAGAACCCCGGGGTCAAAATCAAGGCCGAATACATGGGCTTCAACGGCTACCTGGAGCGCCTCTCTACACAGATCGCAGGCGGTGCCGAGCCCGACATCATGCAGATCAACTGGGCCTGGCTGTCCACGTTCTCCAAAACCGGCGATGGCTTCTACGACTTGAACAAACAAAAGTCGCTGTTGGCACTGAACCAGTTCTCCGATGTAGACCTGAAGATGGGCAGCCTGGGCAACAAACTCAACGCCCTGAGCGCGTCCTACACCGCGCGGATCATGCTGTGGAACCGGTCTGCTTTTGAGAAGGCTGGACTGAAAATGCCCACCACTTGGGAAGAACTGTTTGCCGCCGGGCCCATCTTCAAGCAAAAGGCCGGTGACAAAGCCTACGCCGTCGATGGCGAGCTGTACGACATGATTCTGCTGTCGCAGGCCTACATCATGCAAAAGCACGGCACACCCTACGTCAGCCCCACCGCCCCCAAAGTGGCCATGAGCGAAGCCGCCGCGCTGGAGTGGATCCAGACCTACAAAAAGCTGGCCAGTAACAACGTAGCCGTGCCCTTGCCCACCCGCGCCTCGCTGGGCGGTGCCGAAAAGCCCACCGAGCAGCAGCAAGACTGGGTGGTGGGCAACTGGGCAGGCAACTACACCTGGGACTCGGTGATCGGCCTGCGCGCCAGCACGCTCAACAAGGACCAGAAGCTGGACATCGGTGACTTTCTGACCCTGCCCAATGCCAAAAACTCCGGAATGTTTGGCCGCCCCACGCTGATGTATGCCGTCAGCAAGAAAACCAAGAGCCCGGAAGTGGCGGCCAAGTTCTTGAACTTCATGCTCACCGACCCGGAGGCCGCGGGCATCTTGGGGCTGACGCGCGGCGTGCCCTCTGCCGACAGCCAGTTCCGTACCCTGGCCCGTTCCGACACGCTGCAGGGCAACGAGCTCAAAGCCTTCATGCAGATCAAGAAGCAAAAAGACAGCGGCAAGATCGATCTGCCCTCGCCGCTCTTTGAAAACCCACGTTTTGCCAAATTTGTGCGGGACGTGTTCGAGACGGTGGCTTACGGCAAGACCACCGACCAGGAAGCCGCCAAACGCCTGGTGGAAGAAGGCAACGCCCTGCTGCAGCGCATCAAATGACACCACTGCCACCGCTGCGTTGCACGCCACGGCGCAGCGCGCTGGTACCGGCCATCCAACCCCTTTTGACACCATGAGCAAATCAACCGTTCGCCCACTCGCGTTCCACACCCACCTTGACCCTGATACCGGTGCCCGCGTCACGCGTCTGACCCCCACCGACACAACCTGCCACCGCACCTACTTCTACCAGAAGTGCTTTACCAACGACGGACAAAAGCTGCTCTTCGGGGGCCAGTTCGGCCCGCACTGGAACTACCATTTACTGGACCTGCAAACCCAGACCGCCACCCAGCTCACCGACCAGGCAGACGAAAACACCTTTGGCGGCTTCCTCAGCCCGGACGACCGCTTCCTCTACTTTGTGCGCGCGGAACGCCAGCTCATCCGCCTGGAAGTCAGCACCCAGAAAGAAGAAGTGGTCTATACCGTGCCGCCAGAGTGGGTGGGCTATGGCACCTGGGTGGCCAATTCCGATTGCACCAAAATGGTCGGCATCGAGATCCTGGCGACCGACTGGTTCCCCCTGACCGACTGGCAGAAGTTCCGCGAGATGTTCTTCTCCAAACCCCGCTGCCGCCTGATCCGCATCGACCTGCGTACCGGCGCGCGCGACGTGGTGCACGAGCAAGACCTGTGGCTAGGGCACCCGCAGTACCGCCCGTTTGACGACAACACCGTCGCCTTTTGCCACGAAGGCACGCACGACCTGGTCGATGCCCGCATGTGGTTTGTCAACGAAGACGGCAGCCATGTGCGTTGCGCCAAAGAGCAAGATCCGGGCGAAAGCTGCACCCATGAATTCTGGGTGCCCGATGGCTCGGCCATGGTCTATGTGTCTTACCTCAAGGGCCACAAGGAACGCTGGATCTGCTCGCTGGACCCCGTAACACTGCAGATCCAGCGCCTGACCGCCATGCCGCCGTGCTCGCACCTCATGAGCAACACCAATGGCCGCCTGATCGTGGGCGACGGCTCCAACACGCCGGTCGATGTGTCCGACAGCGCCAGCCACCAGATTGAAAACGACCCCTACCTGCACCTGTTCGACCTGGATGCCGGCACCACCCGCCGCATCGCCCGGCACGACAGCTCCTGGCGCGTCTACAAAGGCAACCGCCAGGTCACGCACCCCCACCCCTCGTTTGCGCCCGGCGAAAAGCAGGTGCTGTTCACCTCGGATATCGACGGCGAGCCCGCGCTGTATCTGGCAGATGTACTTCCTTCTTAAAGCCATGATGCTGTACTCCCGTCCACACACGTCCTCGCCCGCCACCTGGCTGCTGGCGGGCCTCTTGGCCAGTGGCCTGGCAGGCTGCGCCGACACCCCGACCCGCACCGCGTCCGACAGCATTGCACGCCAGGTGCTGGCGACCCACGACGGCTGGGCCGCCGCTGCAGGCGGCACCCGTGGCGGGGCAGATGCCACCGCGGACTTCATATTCGACGTGCACAACCGGGCTGAACTGGTGGCGGCATTGGCCCGCGGTGGCCCCGCCCCCCGCATCGTGCGCATCCATGGGCGCATCGACCTGAGCGTGGACGATGCAAACCGCCCCCTGGGCTATGCCGACTACCGGGACCCGGCCTTTGACTTTAAGGCCTATGTGCGCGCCTACGATCCCGCCACCTGGGGCAAAAAGCCCCCCACCGGACCCTTGGAAGAAGCCCGTGCCCGGTCTGCCGACCGCCAGGCCGCCCGTACCATCGTGCGGGTTCCGTCGCGCACCACGCTCATCGGCGTGGGCAGCGGTGCCCATGTGCAACACGGCACCCTGCTGCTGGACCAGGTGGACAACGTGATCGTGCGCAACATCCGGTTCAGCGATGCGTTCGACCACTTTCCGGCCTGGGACCCTAAAGACAACGCCAGCGGCGAATGGAACTCCGAGTACGACAACATCACCCTGCGCGGCGCCACCCATGTGTGGGTAGACCACTGCAGCTTCGACGATGGCGATCGCCCGGACCAGACCGCCCGTACCGCACTGGGCCGCCGCATCCAGCACCACGATGGCCTGCTGGACATCACCCTGCAGTCTGACCTGGTCACCGTGTCCCACAACCACTTCCAGGCGCACGACAAAACCAACCTGGTGGGCTCCAGCGACGCGTTGGCCGCAGACGAAGGCAAGCTGCGGGTCACCTTCCACCACAACCTTTGGGAAAACACCAAGGAACGCTCGCCCCGCGTGCGCTACGGCCAGGTACACCTCTACAACAACCTGTATGTGGCCGCAGACAACGTGCCCTACGCCCACGGCTACTCCATCGGCGTGGGCTTCAAGTCGCGCATCTTCAGTGAAAACAATGTGTGGGAGACCTCGGCCGGCATCCCCGCCACCGCACTGACCAAACTCTGGAAGGGCAGCAGCTTCGCCGACCGGGGCAGCCTGCATAACGGCCAGCCGGTGGATCTGCCGGGTGCACTGCGCGCAGCCAACCCGCAGGCCCCCCTGTCTATCGATGTTGGCTGGACACCGACTCTGCACGGGTCCATCACCCGCAGCGCCGAGGTGGCCCGCAGCGTGCGCGCATCGGCAGGCAGTGGTCGGCTCTAGGTGTGCCCCAAAAGATATATGTGTACAAATGTTTCAAAATCTTAACAAGGTGGATAATGATTTATTGAAACAATGTATTGCTATATCCAAAACACCCATGGACGATGACCTGATAGATTCCAAGCAGCCCGAATCCGTGGCTGCCGTATTGAAAGTGTTTGCCATCCTGCAGTCGCTGGCCGACCGTAGCGACTGCGGGGTGTCCGAACTCTCCATGCGCCTGGCCATGCCCAAGGCCACCGTCTACCGCTTCCTGCAAACCATGCGCAGCCTGGGCTATGTGCACCAGGAAGCGGATAGCGAACGCTATGCGCTGACCATGAAGATGTTCGAGCTGGGAGCCAAAGCCCCCCAGTACCCCGATCTGGTGGCCTTGGCCACCCCGCACATGCGCGAACTATCGGAAAAAACCGGCGAAACCATCCACCTGGGCATGCTGGTAGAGAGCGAAATCATCTACGTGCACAAGGTGGATTCCCGCCACATCCTGGGCATGTACTCCAAGGTGGGGCTGCGCGCACCCGTGCACTGCACCGCCATCGGCAAAGTCCTGCTGGCCTGGGAATCCGATGCGCAGCGTGCGCTGGTGCTGCAAAACGCCAGCTTCAAGCAGTACCGCGAGAAAACCATCACCAACCAGGCCGACTTCATCGCCGAACTGGACCGCACCCGTGCGCAAGGCTTTGGCGAAGACCGGGAAGAGTTTGACGACCACATCCGCTGCGTCGGTGCCCCCATTTTTGACCGCCTGCACCAGGCCGTGGCCGGCATGAGCATCTCGTTTCCGTCGTTCCGCTACGACGAGGCCCGCCAGCCGGAAATCGTGGCCATGCTGCGCGATGCCTGTCGGCACATCTCCAAGCAGATTGGCTGTGCCCATTACCCCCTGGATGCCGAAGAAAATACCAGCGCCCGGCGCTGATACCGCAGCATTGTCTGTAGTGCGCTGACCACCCGCTTCAGCCTGTCAAGGGCTGACCACACTATCTCGCAAGGCTTCCGTTGTCCTCACTGTTCCAGCACCGCGCTTTTCTTCGCCTGTGGCTTGCCCGTGTCTTCGGCACACTGGGCAGCCAGTTGCTGATGCTGGCCGTGGGCTGGCAGATGTACGACCTGACCGGCAGCGCCTGGGACCTGGGGCTGGTGGGCCTGCTGCAGTTTCTGCCCGCCTTGCTGCTGGCGCTGGTGGCCGGGCATGTGGCCGACCGGGTGCACCGTGGGCGCATCGTGGCCACCTGCATGGCCCTGCAGGCGCTGGTGGCCGTGACCCTGCTGTGGGTCACGCACGAACAATGGGTGAGCCGCGAATGGCTGCTGGCAGTGTCGCTGGTGCTGGGTGCATCGCGCGCCTTCCAGATGCCTGCACAGCAGGCCCTCACACCGCTGCTGGTGCCCCCGGCCCTGCTGCCACAGGCGATGGCCATGAGCGCAGCGGGCATGCAGGCCGCCACCATCGGCGGCCCGGCGCTGGGCGGGGCCATCTTTTTGGCCGGAGCCAGCGCGGTATATGCCACGGGCGTGCTGCTGTTTGGCGTGAGTGTGGTGCTGCTGGCGGGCCTGCGCTATGACCACGTGCCGCCGCCGCGCGAACCCATGACCCTGCGCAGCGTGCTGGCCGGGGTGCATTTCATCTGGGAGAAAAAGACCATCCTGGGTGCCGTGTCGCTGGACCTGTTTGCCGTGCTGCTGGGCGGGGCCACGGCCTTGCTGCCGATGTTTGCCAAAGACATCCTGCACACGGGGCCCTGGGGCCTGGGCCTGCTGCGCGCCTCTCCGGCGGTGGGGGCACTGCTGGTGTCCATCGTACTGGCGCGCTGGCCGCTGCAGCGCAAAGTGGGCCGCACCCTGCTGCTGGCGGTGGGGTTGTACGGCCTGTGCATGCTGGTGTTTGGCGCGTCGACCAGCCTGGCGCTGTCGATGGCGGCGCTGGGGATTTCGGGCGGTGCCGACATGGTCAGCGTGGTGATTCGGCAAAGCCTGGTGCAACTGGAGACACCCAACGAGATGCGCGGCCGGGTCAGCGCCGTCAACTCGGTGTTCATCGGCGCGTCCAACCAGCTGGGCGAGTTTGAATCCGGGGCCACCGCCGCGCTGATGGGGCCGGTGGGCTCGGTGCTGCTGGGCGGCATCGGCACGCTGGTGGTGGCCGCGCTATGGCTGAAGCTGTTTCCCGGTTTGGCAAAAAAGGACACACTCCATGGACCAGGTTGATGCCGTCGTGATAGGAGCCGGTGTAGTCGGCCTGGCCGTGGCCCGGGCGCTGGCCTTGCAGGGCCGCGAGGTGCTGGTGCTGGAAGCCGCCGAGGCCATCGGCACCGGCACCAGTGCGCGCAACAGCGAAGTCATCCACGCGGGCATGTACTACGCGCCCGGCTCGCTCAAGGCGCAGCTGTGCGTGCAGGGCAAGCAGATGCTGTACGCCTACTGCGCCGAGCGTGGCATGGGCCACCAGCGCTGCGGAAAGCTCATCGTGGCGACCGATGCCGGGCAACTGGCCCAACTAGAGAGCATCCGCGCCCAAGCCATTTCAAACGGCGTGGACGACCTGGTCCTGCTAGACCGCGCCGCCGCCCGCGCGCTGGAGCCGCAACTGGAATGCACCGGCGCGCTGCTGTCGCCCAGCACCGGCATTGTGGACAGCCACGCGCTGATGCTGGCGCTGCTGGGCGACCTGGAGAATGCGGGCGGAATTTTGGCACTCAATAGCCCTCTAGCGCTTATGGAATCGGCGCAAGCAGCTATTATTTTGGAAGCAGTGGATGGCACCCGGCTGCAAGCCCGCACCGTCGTCAACGCCGCCGGGCTGCAGGCCCCGGCCCTGGCCCGCCGCTGCGCCGGACTGGATGCGCGCTTTGTTCCCACGCCCTACTTTGCCAAAGGCAACTACTTCACTTTGAGCGGACGGGCACCGTTCACGCACCTCATCTACCCCGCCCCGCAGGCCGCCGGGCTGGGCGTGCACCTCACGCTGGACCTGGGTGGCCAGGCCAAGTTCGGCCCCGACGTGCAGTGGGTGGACAGCCCCGACGACCTGGTGGTGGACCCGGCCCGTGGCGATGCCTTCTACGCCGAGGTGCGCAAATACTGGCCCGGCCTGCCAGACGGCGCGCTGCAGCCCGGCTATGCGGGCATCCGCCCCAAAATCCAGGCCCCGCATGAGGCGGCCAAAGATTTCCTCATCCAGGGCCCGGCGCTGCATGGCGTGCCGGGGCTGGTGAACCTATTCGGGATCGAATCGCCGGGGCTGACGAGCTGTTTGGCGATCGGGGACTACGTCGCGCAGATGGTGTAGATCCAGAATCCAAAGAAAAACCACTGCCTGCGCTTATTCAATAAGCACAGGCAGCTCTATTTTCTATAGCACCAAGTCCACCATCGCATCCAACGGAATCAGCGCACCCCGGTGCTGGATGACGCGGGCGGCCAGGCGGTTGCCTTGGGTAGCGGCGGCCTCCACGCTGCCGCCTTGCAGGCGCACGGCCAGGTAGCCTGCAGCAAAGGAGTCTCCGGCGGCGGTGGTGTCCACCACCTTCTCGACGCGTTCGGTGGCGATCTCTTGCACGCTGCTGGCGGTGCGCACCAGGGTGGCATTGCGGCCCCGCTTGGTGACGACCTCGGGGCATGGCAGGGCCGATGCGGCTTCCACGGCGGCTTCCAGCGTGGGCAAGCCGCGCAGGGCCTGCTCGTCGTCTGCCGTCACCAAGGCAATGCTGGCCAGGGCATAGGCGCGGTCGAACCAGGCATGCGCCTCGGTGCGGCTGGCCCACAGGCGGGGGCGGTAGTTGTTGTCAAACACCACGGTGGCCCCGCGTGCGCGCAGGCGGGCCATCAGGGCCAGCAAACGCTCGCGGCCCGCCGGGGGCAGGATGGCCAGGCTGATGCCACTGAGGTACAGCGCATCGATCTGGTCTGCCGCCTGTTCCAGCGGCGTGTCTGGCGCATCGAAATACGCCTTGGCCGCGCTGTGGTCGCGCCAGTAGCTGAAGCTGCGTTCGCCGTGGGCATCCACCTCGATCAGGTACAGGCCCGGCATGCGGCCCGGCAGGCGCTGCACCAGCGAGGTGTCCAGCGCCTCGGCCTGCCAGCGCGCCAGCAGGCCGCTGCTCAGGCCGTCGTCGCCCAAAGCGGTGGCGTAGCCCACCTGCAGCTTGCCCGCCGAACACCGCGCCAGGTAGACGGCGGTGTTCAGCGTGTCGCCGCCAAAGCCTTGCTGCATGGAGCCAAAAGCTTCGCCTTGCAGCTCCAGCATGCACTCGCCGAACAGGACGACGCGCGTCATGGCTTCAGGCTCCGATCAAGCGCCGATGTAGGCGGTCTTCACCGTGGTGAAGAACTCTTGCGCATAGCGGCCCTGCTCGCGCGAGCCGTAGCTGCTGCCCTTGCGGCCACCAAACGGCACGTGGTAGTCCACGCCGGCGGTGGGCAGGTTCACCATGACCATACCGGCCTGGCTGTGGCGCTTGAAGTGCGTGGCGTATTTCAGGCTGGTGGTGGCAATGCCTGCGGACAGGCCAAACGGCGTGTTGTTCGACTCGGCCAGGGCGGCCTCGTAATCTTTCACGCGGATGACGCTGGCCACGGGGCCAAAGACTTCTTCGCGGTTGATGCGCATGGCCGAAGTGGTGTCGAGCAGCAGGGCCGGGGCCATGTAGAAGCCTTCGGTGGTGCGCTCCAGACGTGCGCCGCCTGCAGCGAGTTGCGCGCCTTCAGCCTGGCCGATGGCCACGTAGTCCAGATCCTGCTGGAGCTGCGACAACGAGGACACGGGGCCGATGTCGATACCGGCTTGCAAGGCATCGCCAATCTTCAGCGTCGCCATGCGGGCCTGCACGGCTTCCACAAACTTGCCGTAGATGCCGTCGGTGACGATCAAACGGCTGGACGCGGTGCAGCGCTGGCCGGTGCTGAAGAACGCGCTTTGCACGCTGAGCTCGACGGCCTGGGCCAGGTCGGCATCGTCCAGGATGATTTGCGGGTTCTTGCCGCCCATCTCCAGCTGCACCTTCTTCAGGTTGACGGCGCACTGCTGGGCGATGCGGCCACCCACGCCTTGCGAGCCGGTGAAGCTGATGCCGTTGATGCCGGGGTGGTTGACCAGCGGGTCACCGATGACCGAGCCACGGCCCATCACCAGGTTGAACACGCCTGCGGGGATGCCGCTGCGGCTGATGATCTCGGCCAGCGCCCAGGCGCAGCCGGGCACCAGATCGGCGGGCTTCAGCACCACGCAGTTGCCGTAGGCCAGGGCCGGGGCAATCTTCCAGGCGGGGATGGCGATGGGGAAGTTCCAGGGGGTGATCAAACCCACCACACCCAGTGGCTCACGGGTGATTTCCACCGCCACGCCGCTGCGCACCGAGGGCACGATCTCACCCGTGAGGCGCAGGCATTCACCGGCGAAGAACTTGAAGATGTTGCCTGCGCGGGTGGCTTCGCCAATGCCCTCAAACTTGGTCTTGCCTTCTTCGCGGGCCAGCAGCGTGCCCAGCTCTTCGCGGCGGGCCAAAATTTCGGTGCCGATCTTGTCCAGCGCGTCGGCGCGGGCCTGCACGTTGCCGGTAGACCAGGCGGGGAAAGCCGCCTGGGCCGCCTGCACGGCGGCATCCAGCTGGGCCGCGTCGCCCTGGGTGTACTCGCCGATCACATCCGCCAGATTCGACGGGTTGATGTTGGGCGCGTAGCTGTTGCCAGCGACCCAGGCACCGTTGATGAAGTTATCAAATTTTTGTGTCATAGCGGCTAATTGTGGACTTACTGTGGGCCGAGTTTCTGGATCAGCACGGCGAGTTCTTCCATCTCAGCGGGCTTGAGGTCGCTTAAAGGGGCGCGCACCGGGCCGGCGCTGTGGCCGACGATGGTGGCACCGGCCTTGATGATGCTCACGCCGTAGCCTTCCACGCGGTTGCGGATGGCCAGGTAGGGCATGAAGAATTCCTTCAGCAGCTTGTGCTGCGTGGGCAGGTCATCGGCGGCCACCGCATGGTAGAAGTCCATGGCGGTCTTGGGGATGAAGTTGAACACGGCTGACGAGTACACCGGCGTGCCCAGCGCCTTGTAGGCAGCGGCGTACACCTCGGCGGTGGGCAGGCCGCCCAGGTAGGCAAAGCGGTCGCCCATCTTCATGAAGATGGAGGACATGGTTTCGATATTGCCCACGCCGTCCTTGAAGCCGATCAGGTTGGGGCAGCGCTCGGCCAGGATGGCCAGCGAATTCGGGGTGAGCTTGGTGCGGTCGCGGTTGTAGACGATCACGCCAAACTTCACGCTGTTGCAGACCTGGGCCACGTGTTCGATCAGGCCTTCCTGGCCGGCTTCGGTGAGGTAGTGCGGCAGCAGCAGCACGCCGTGGGCACCCAGGCGCTCGGCTTCCTGGGCATGGGCAATGGCCATGCGGGTGGGGCCACCGGCTCCGGCAATGATGGGCACCACGCCGCGGCAGGTGTCCACCGCAGTCTTGACCACCTGGCTGTACTCGGCACCCACCAGCGAGAAGTATTCGCCTGTGCCACCGGCAGCAAACAGCGCCGACGCGCCGTACGGGGCCAGCCATTCCAGGCGCTTGATGTAGGTGCTGGGACGGAAGTCGCCGTTGTCATCAAAGTCGGTGATGGGGAACGACAGCAGGCCAGCGCCCATGATGGTTTTGAGTTCTTGCGGATTCATTTTTGTTGGTTCTCTCTCGTTGAAAAGCTAGGGGTCACTAAGGATGCGGCGGCTCAATCGAGCTGGATGTTGGCGTCTGCCACCACCTTGGCCCAACGGCTGCGTTCGCGGTTGAAAAATTGGTCTTGCTCGCCCGGCAGCATGGTGACCACTTCGGCCCCCTGGCCGGTCAGGCGGGCGCGGATGTCAGCGCTGCGGATCACCTTGATGAGCTCGGCATTCAGGCGGGCCAGCACGGCAGGCGGTGTGCCGTTGGCCGCCAGCACGCCCTGCCAGGTGCCAGATTCAAAATCGGTCAGGCCCTGCTCGGCCAGCGTGGGCACGTTGCCCACCAGCGGCATGCGGGATTTTTTGGAGATGCCCAGCACCTTGAGCTTGCCACTTTGCACATGCGGCAGGGTGGCCAACATGCCGTTCATCAGCACCTGGGTCTGGCCGCCGATGGTGTCGGAGATGGCTTGCACGCCGCCCTTGTACGGCACATACACCCACTTGGCACCGCTGGCGCGCTCTACCGCCACCCCGGCCACGTGGGGCGCACTGCCCATGGCGGTGACGGCGAAATTGAGGTCGGTCTTCTTCGACAAGGCCACCAGCTCTTTCAAGTTGTTGGCCGTGACGGAAGGGTGCACCACCAGCATGTGCGGCGAGTAGGCCAGCATGGTCACGCCACGCAAATCCTTGCTCGGGTCGAACGCCAGCTTGGTGTAGACCGAGGGGCTGATGGCCAGCGCGCCCACATCGCACAGCAGCAGGGTGTAGCCGTCGGGTGCGGACTTGGCCACAAAGTCGGCTCCCAGGTTGCCGTTGGCACCGGGCTTGTTTTCCACGATGACCGGCTGCTTGAGCGCCTCGGACAACGGTTGGCTAATGGCGCGGGCAATGATGTCCGACGAGCCGCCGGGCGGGTACGGCACGATCAGCTTGATGGGCTTGCTGGGCCAGGCCTGGGCCTGGGACAACAGCGGTGCTGCCAGTGCCATGGCACCGGTGGCAGACAAGATCACTTGGCGGCGGGACAGGGTCATTTGCTATTCCTTTAATAGCTGCTTGCGCTTATGGAATAAGCGCCAGGCAGTGATTCGGTATAAATTTTGAGAGCGACTTACTTGAGCAGCAAGTTGGGCAGCCACAGCGAGAAGGCGGGCACGTAGGTCACCAGCATCAGCGCGGCAATCAGGGCGCTGTAGAAGGGCAGGATGGACTTCATCACCTGCCCCACCGATATCTCCCCGATGGCACAGCCTACGAACTGCGTCGCCCCCACAGGCGGGGTGTTCAGGCCGAGTGCGCAGTTGATCAGCATCATCACGCCGAACTGGGTGGGGTCCATGCCGAACTGCTGGCAGATGGGCAGGAACACCGGGGTACAGATCAGGATGGTGGCCGCCATGTCCAGGAAGGTGCCCAGCACGAACAGCAGCACGTTGACCATCAAGAAGATGACCCACGGCGTTTGCGTGATGGAAGCCATCATTTCGCCGGTCTTTTGCGGCACTTCGTACAGCGCCATGAAGTAGCCGAAGGCCGAAGAGATGCCGATCAGCAGCAGCACCACACCGGTGGTTTTGCAGGCCTTGGCGCACGACTTGAGGAAGTGCTCCCACGACAGCGAGCGGTACACAAACACGGTGACGATCAGCGCCCACAGCACGGCGGTAGCGGCAGACTCGGTGGCGGTGAACACGCCCGACAAAATGCCCACCAGGATGATGGCAATGATCAGCAGGCCCGGAATGGCTGCGGCCAAGCTACGGGCGACTTCGCCCCAACCGGCAAACGGGCCACGTACCGGGTAGCCGCGCTTCACCGCTACGCCGTAGGCGGCGGCCAGGTTGCACAGCGTCAAAATCAACGCCGGAATCAGGCAGGCGACGATCAGGCCCAGCACGCTGACCGAGGCCATGCCTGCGGTGGCCAGCGTGAAGATGATGATGTTGTGGCTGGTGGGCATGAGCGCCCCGACCAGCGATGCGTGGGTGGTGACGTTGACCGCGTAGTCGGCGTCGTAGCCCTCTTTCTTCATCAGCGGAATCATCACCGCGCCCATGGCCGACACGTCGGCCAGGGGGGAGCCCGCCACGCCGCCAAACAGGGTGCAACCTACCACGTTGGACATGCCCAGGCCGCCACGCACATGGCCCACCAGGCTGTTGGCAAAGCGCACGATGCGGTCGGCAATGCCGCCGTGCAGCATCAGCTCACCCGCAAAAATGAAGAACGGAATGGCCAGGAAGGAGAACACCTGCATGCCCCCCACCATCTTCTGGAACACCACGGCCACCGGCAAACCGGCCACCAAAATCGTGCAGACCGAGGCCAGCCCGATCGAAAACGCCACCGGCACGCCGATGAGCAGCAACAGCGTGAAGCTGATGCAAAGGACTGTTAGTTCCATGCTGGTACTACCTCTTTACCTTGCAGCAGGGCAAGAATGTGTTCTATAGAAAAAAGCACGATCAGCACACCGGCAATCACCAGCGGCAAGAAGTCCATGCCGGACGGCACGGGGAGCATGGGCTTCTGGTCATTCCACTTCAGCGTGGTCCACAGGTAGCCGCTTTGCACCATCAGCGCGCCAAACAGGCCCACCAGCAGGTGGATCAATATCTCCAGCTTCAGGCGCATGCGCTCGGGCAGCAGGGTGATGATGGATTCCAGGCCGATGTGGCCCGCATCGCGCACGCCCACGGCCACGCCCAGCGCCGTGACGTACAGCACCAGCAGCATGGCCAGCGCTTCCGCCCAGGTGGGCGTGTCGTTAAAAACATAGCGCCCCACCACCTGGTACTGCACACAGACGATGATGGCGAGCAAACCGACGATGGCCAGGATCAGACTGATCTTGGACAAGGTGGCACAAAAGCGGGTGAACATGGGGTGTCTCCGGTGGGGATCGCAGGGCCGCGCACCCACCCCGGCAGAACGCCGGAATGGGTGTTAGCGCAGGCTTAGTTGCTTGGGGTGTCTTGCACGGCCTTGACCAGGCGCTTCATGTCGGGGGTAGCGGCAAACTTGTCGTACACCGGCTGCATGGCGGCCTGGAACGATTTCTTGTCCACATCGACGAACTCGGTGCCCGCCGCCTTGACCATGTCGAACTCTTTCTTCTCGTAGGCCGCCCAGGCCGCGCGGTTCACCGCGATCGACTCTTTGGCGGCAGCGCGCACCATGTCTTGCTCGGCCTTGGGCAGCTTGTCGAACAGCACCTTGGAGAACAACAACACTTCGGGCGCCATCGAGTGCTCGGTCTTGTTGTAGTACTTGGCCGCTTCAAAGTGGCGGAAACCCGAGCCGTACGAGGGGTAGTTGTTTTCTGCTGCGTCCACCAGGCCGGTTTTCAGCGCGGTGAGCACTTCGCCCGCGGGCATGGGCGTGGGGTTGGCACCCATGGCACCGGCCACGGCCACCCACAGATCGGACTGCTGCACGCGGATCTTCATGCCCTTGGTGTCGGCAATCGACTTGACCGGCTTCTTGCTGTAGACCGAGCGCGAACCCGAGTCGTAGTAAGCCAGCAGCACAAAGCCCTGGGCTTCGCAGTCTTTGGCGATTTCTTCGCCGATGGGGCCGTCCAGCACCTTGTGCAGGTGGTCTACCGAACGGAACAGGAAGGGCAGCACGGGGATGTTGGTCTTGCCACAGATCGAGTTCATGGGGCTGATGTTGACGCGGGTCATGTCCAGCGCGCCAATCTTCACCTGGTCGATGGTTTCCTTTTCAGAGCCCAGTGCGCCCTTGTTGAAGACCTTGACGCTGTGCTTGCCGCCGCTGGCCTTCTTGAGTTGTTCGCTCATGAACTTGACTGCGGTGACCGTGGGGTAGTCGTCGCTGTTGTGCACGTCGGACGATTTGAATTCCGTGGCCTGGGCCATTCCGCCGGAAAGGGCTACCAGGGATGCGGCCATTGCCAACAGAGTTTTTTGCAATTTCATGGTGTCTCCTAATAATTAAACAAACAAAACCAAGCACCGAACGCCTTGCGCCCGGCACCAACAACTCACACGGGAAACTGGGTAAACACGGGCTCTGGCATGCCACGCACGCCGGGCTGCAGGGCAAATACGGCTCCGTTCAAACCGGGCGCAGCGGCATCCACCGTGCCGGGCATGATCGAAGCCACATACAAAATATCCAGGTTGGCACCGCCAAACGCGCACATCGACGGCTTGGCCACCGGCACCTCCAGCGACTGCAGCAGGCGACCCAGCGGATCAAAGCGGTGCACCAGGCCAGCATCGTTGCCGCAAATCCAGTAGCAGCCCTCGGCGTCCACCGCCGCGCCATCCGGGCGACCAGGCAGCGGGGCCATGTCCACAAACACGCGCTGGTGGCTCAAATCGCCATTCGCCGCCAAATTAAATGCCCAAATCTTCTGCACGCTGGGGTGCGAATCCGACAGGTAGGCGGTGCCGCCATCGGGGCTGAAAGCCAGGCCGTTGGGGGTGATCAGGCCGTCCAGCGGCAGCACGCGCAGGCCATTGCGGTCCAGGCAATACAACTTACCCAGGGGCGAAGCCAGGCCCATGTCCATCACCATGCTGCCCACCCAGAAGCGGCCCTGCGCATCGCAGCGTCCGTCGTTGAAACGCATGCTGGGGCCAGCGTGGGTGACGGGGGCCAGGCACTCCAGCATCACCTCAGGCACATCCAATAGCGTTACCGCAAAAATGCCGGTTTCCATGGCGGCCACCAGTTGCCCGGCGGTCGCGGTCAGGCCGATGCAGCCCACGCGCTCGGGCAGGGTCCAGCTTTGCACTGCGTCGGTTGTGGGTGCCCAGCGGCGGATCTGCCGCGCTTCAATATCCACCCAGTACAGGGCCTGCTCGGCCACCGACCACACCGGGCTTTCGCCCACGCGGTCGCGGGTGCTGGAGATGGGCTGGGCAGAGGTGGTCACGCTGCTCATGCCTCGTAAGGACCCATGGCCACAAACCCGCCACCCTGGTACAGGGCGGCAGGGTTGCTCAGATCGGGGGCGGCAGTGCGGGCATACACCGAATCGCGGAACACGTCCGAGCTGTCTTGCGGCACATAGCCCACATGGCGGGCGCGGCTGTTGTCCCACCAGGTGACAGCGTTGTTGGACATGCCAAAAATAATGCTGTAGCCCAGCACCGGCGTGGTCAGGCAGGCGGTGATCAGGCGGTGCAGATCGTCAAAGCTCAAAAAGGTGGCCAACATGCGGCGGTCGCGTGGCTCGATGAAGGACGAACCGATGCGCACGCAGGCGGTCTCGATCCCGTAGCGGTCGAAGTAGTAGCGTGCCAGGTCTTCGCCAAAGGCCTTGCTCAGGCCGTAGTTGCCGTCGGGGCGGGCCGGGGCATCGGCGGTGATGGTTTCGTCCTGGCGGTAAAAGCCGGTCACGTGGTTGGAGCTGGCAAAAATCACCCGCTTCACACCATATTTGCGGGCGGCTTCATACAGGTTGTAGGTGCCCAAAATGTTGGCCATCATGATGGGCTCGAACGGGCCGTCCAGCGACTTGCCGCCCATGTGCACGATGGCATCCACGCCCTGCACCATGGCATCCACCTGGGCTGCATTGGCCAGGTCGGCCAGCATGATTTCTTCGCCGTCGGTGGCGGCACCAAAGTCCACCACGTCGGACGAACGCAGCACGTCGCAGTTCTGCTTGAGGCTTTCGCGCAGTACCTTGCCCAGGCCACCGGCGGCACCGGTCAATAAAATCTTTGCATGCAGCTTGATCACGATAATTTTCCTGTTAAACCTATAGAACCTGTAGTCGCTCTGCGGGCCCACTTAAAAGGGTTGCTCCGCTAGACTTTTTGAAAAGCTTTGCTAAAGTGACAGCAACCGAGTAAACATCAGTCATGCGTTGTCAGACAACTAGGATTTTCATAAACACCCCCACCTTGAGTCAAGGCTTTTTTGATGGCATCCGTACAAACCCCTAGTTCCGCATACCCCTCGGCCCTCCTGTCCCCGGCCACCGCCGCCCGCGCCCGCAGGCCGCGCGGCCTGGTGTCGGAGATCGTCGATGCCCTGGTACTGAACATCCGCCAGGGCCAGCTCAAACCCGGCGACAAGCTCCCCACCGAGGCCGAGTTCATGGCCCGCTTCGAGGTCAGCCGTACTGTGGTGCGCGAGGCTATCTCCAAACTGCAGGCTTCGGGACTGGTAGAAACGCGGCACGGTATCGGCACTTTTGTGATCGAACCGCCCGATACCCGCAACTTCAAGATCGCCCCTGAGGACTTCGCCACCGTGGCCGATGTGATCGCCCTGCTGGAGCTGCGCATCAGCCTGGAAACCGAGTCTGCCGGGCTGGCCGCCCAGCGGCGCACGCCCGCCAACCTGGCGCAACTGGCGCTGGCACTCAAGCTTTTCCAGGAGTCGATCACCCACGAATCCGACGGCGTACCGGCCGACTTCCAGTTCCACATGGAAGTGGCCCGCGCCACCGGCAACCAGCACTTTGCCGACCTGATGACCTACCTGGGCACCATGATCATCCCGCGTACCCGCGTCAAAACGCTGGAGAACGTGCCCGAAGGCCGCCTGGCCTACCTGAACAAGGTTCACGCCGAACACGAGAGCATCTACCACGCCATCCGCGACCAGGACAGCGATGCCGCCCGCGCCGCCATGCGCACCCATTTGTCGAACAGCCGCGAGCGCCTGCGCAAAAGCCAGCCGGTGGACGGCACCCCCAGCGCCTGAATCTCCGCGCCACCCAAGGGTTAGTGCGAGGCGCAGATTGCGCCTTAAGTTGTAGGATGTCTGGTTAATTAATACCTACAACACCCGGAGACACCGCATGCCCCAGACATCTATTTCCCGCCGCACTGCTGCCAGCTATCTCGCTCTGGGGGCCGGTGGCCTGTGGGCGGACCGGGCACTCGCCCAAGCCACCGACTACCCGCACCGCCCGGTGGAATTGGTGGTGGCCTACGGCGCAGGTGGCGGCACGGATGTACTGGCCCGCGCCTTCAGCGACTCGGCACGCAAGCACATCAGCCAGCCTCTCACCATCATCAACAAACCCGGTGCCAGCGGCTCCATCGGCCTGACCGACGTGCTCAACGCCAAGCCCGACGGCTACAAGATCGCCATGCTCACGGTGGAGCTGACCACCCTGCCCCACGTGGGCGTGATCAAGTTCAGCCACGACGACTTCGCCCCCATCGCCCTGCTGAACGCCGACCCGGCCGCCATCACCGTCAAGGCCGACGCGCCCTGGAACACCATCGAAGAATTTCTGGCCGCCGCCAAGAAGACCCCGGGCGAATTCCGCGTGGGCAACTCCGGGGCTGCGTCCATCTGGCACCTGGCCGCCGCCGCGCTGGGCGACAAAACCGGCACCAGCTTCAACCACATCCCCTACCCCGGCGCGGGCCCGGCGGTGCTGGCCCTGCTGGGCGGGCACATCGAAGCGGTGTCGGTCAGCGCCGCCGAAGTCACGGCGCACGTGAACTCAGGCAAGTTGAAGATCCTGGCCACCATGGCCGACAAACGGGTCAAGGGCTTCGAGTCGGCCCCTACGCTGAAAGAGCGCGGCATCGATGTGTCCATCGCCGCCTGGCGCGGCCTGGGTGCGCCCAAGAACACCCCGCCCGAGATCCTGGCCATCCTGAAAAACACCGCCGTCAAAACCGTGGCCGAGCCCGCCTTCCGCGAGATCATGGACAAGCAAAACATGGGTTTTGTGTTTGGCGACGAAGCCGCCTTCAAGGCCGTGATGGTGCGCGACAGCACCTACTTCAAGAACCTGATTACCCGCCTCAACATCAAACTGGTCTGATTTCACATGCCTTTTAGGCTGCTAGCGCTTATAGGATAAGCGCTAGCAGCTATTTTTTTGATAGTGGCGGGTATTTTTGGCCGTTCACCAGCATCTTCAGGCGCGCGGCCTCCAGCAGGTCAATATCCAGCTTGTCGCAAAGCTGCAATAGATACAGCAGCACGTCGGCGGCCTCTGCGGCGACTTCGGCTGTTTGCGGCGCGTCCAGGCTGCGGCTTTGCTCCTCGGTCAGCCACTGGAAGTGCTCCAGCAGCTCGGCTGCCTCCACGCTCAGCGCGCTGGCCAGGTTCTTGGGCGAATGGAATTGCGCCCAGTCGCGTGCAGCGGCAAAGTCACGCAGGGCTTGGGTGAGGGAGGGGATGGTGGTCATGGGGGTATCAGTTCGTAGAAGCCAAAGTTGCAATGGTCTGGAGCCGCTGCAAAACCAGGCCAGTGCGCGTGCTGTGCGCGACGATGCCAGGCAATGCGTCCAAAAACTCTGGGTGCGCCAGCAACGCACCCACTCGGCTGACGAGCTTGCACCATGGCGATCAACAGGCCCAGATTGGGATTAGCCATGCGTGCTGGCCCCGCGTTTATCTGCGTCGGACGGGTGGATCAAGGCAGGCAAACGTTGGGCCGCCATACCCCGCTCACGTGCACGCCCTATGCGCAGGGCATCGAACAGGGCCAGCATCTCGTACAAGCGCGCATCTTGCATGGCGGCGTACGGAACGCTGGGATGCAGAGGCACCAGCCCCGTGCCACGCACACTGCCCTCTGGGTGGGGCCACACATAGTCGTCCGACCCCGGCGCGAACACCCCGGCAAATGCCGGTGCGCTGTGGCTGGTCGGCACGCCCACTGTGGGGCCCAAGGTGTCGGCAGCAAACGCATATTTGGCACCATGCAGCGCAAATTCCGCCAGATTGCGCGGGTGGGCGCGGGCCGGGTTACCCGCCGCCGCATCGGCCACGGCCCCAGGCGGCGCGCGCCGGGAGCGTTTTGGCAAAAGATAAATACCCCCCGCCTCCCGCACACCCTGCGGGGCTTCAGGCAAGGCAAACACCCGGTTGTCCAGCAGCAAGCCTGCGTGCAAACCCCGCTTCACGCAGGCATGTACCTCGGAAGCGCTGAGGCCCAGCGCATGCGCCAGGCTGGCGTAAGTCCACCGTTGGTCCGCCCACACCACCAACTTGAGTGCCACCAGAAAGTCTTGCGGTTTGAGTTGCATTATTCAATATTCGCGATTCACGAATATTGAATATAACCAAAGCCATCAGAAAATGCAAGCCCCGTGCAACCTACGGGCTTAGAGTCATGTTGGGCCCGAGCGCCCCCGCACCACCAGCTCATCAAACCCCGTTTGCGCATCCAGCTCCCGCGTAAACGCCCATTCAGACAGCAAGGCCAACAGCACCTCCGCCGTCGTCCGCACAGTGCAGCCCGCCGCCACATGCCCGCCCAGCACCGCCCCGGTCGCGGTAGACAGCGCCATGTGCAGGTGCGAACTGCTGCGCTCCCCGTCCAACGCCACCGTGCCCGACAGGCTGAGGATTTCCATGTCCCCCACCAGCCGCTGCGCCTGCTCCGCCCCGGCAAAGCGCAGACCGGCGGTAGACAGGCTGCCAATGCCCGACAGCACAAAAGCCGCCTGGCAGTTCTGGCTGCGCACGGCGGCTTCCAGGGCCTGGCGCAGGTCTTGGCCGGGGGTGAGGCGCAGGGGGAGGGTTTGCATGGGGTTTATAAGAAATGGGCTGCTTGTGCTTATGGAATGGGCACGGGAAGCTATGGATTTAGAAGCAAATCGATGTAACTCACTTCTTCTCCCCCGCCTTCTTCACCCGCTTCGCTGGAGGCAAAGCCTTCAACGCCTTC
The DNA here is from genome assembly GCA_963512605.1 of uncultured Albidiferax sp. Lineage (GTDB taxonomy): Bacteria > Pseudomonadota > Gammaproteobacteria > Burkholderiales > Burkholderiaceae_C > Rhodoferax_B. The sequence continues at coordinate 37,645 of CAUPNG010000018.1, forward strand.
GCCGCCCGCTCGAAGTCTGCATCTACCGTGCGCGGCAGTGCGTCCTGTTGCTGGCGGTAGTGGGCGTACTCCCGTTCGGCTTTGGCCTTTGCGTTGGCGGCAGAGATCTGGCCTGTGTGGTCTAGCAGCTCGCGACCCGATATTTTCAAGAACTCGTCCAGCTTGGTGAGCCAGTTCAACATCGTCATGGGCTTGCGGTCCAGGGCCTGCAGCTCGGCGTATTCGATGTAGAGGCTGACGATGCGGTTCAGCACTTGCAGCTCGTCGGCAGACAGGTAGTTTTTGGCTACCGCCACATCTTCCTTGCGTACCACGCCACCGGGCCGGGTAGTTTGCAGCCCCATGAAGGGCTGGGTGGCATCGGCGCGCTGGTGGATGATTTCGGCGGCGGTGTGGTCGTGGCTAGCCCAGTGCATCTTGTTTTGCACGGTGGCAAAGAACTGTTGGGCCAGTTCAGTGTCGGGGGCGTAGTCCACGCTAGTCGCGTAGATGTCGAGCACCTTTTGGTAGAAGCGCCGCTCGGAGCTGCGGATGTCGCGGATGCGCGCCAGCAGTTCGTCAAAGTAGTCGGTGTGGCCAGGGCCGGGCGGGTTCTTGAGCCGCTCGTCGTCCATAGCGAAACCTTTCACCAGGTATTCGCCCAGGCGGGCGGTAGCCCATTGGCGAAACTGCGTGCCCCGGTGGCCGCGCACCCGGTAGCCTACGGCCAAAACGGCCTCCAGCCGGTAGTGGCGAAGCTGCCTGGAGACGGCCCGGCTGCCCTCTTGGCGAACTTGTAAGTAGTCCTTACAGGTTGCGGCCTCTTGCAGTTCGCCGTCTGCGTAAATGGCCTTCAGGTGCAGGGTGATGTTTTGCGGTGTGGTCTGGAACAGATCGGCAATCTGCGCCTGCGTAAGCCACAGCGTTTCGTTCTCCAACCGGCATTGGATGCGGGTTTGGCCGTCTTCCGTTTGGTAGAGGATGAAGTCGCTCATGCCTTCACGCCTTCCAGCGACCGGGGCGGCTCGTATTTTTAGCAGTGGCGGTTGAATCAGATTTCATAAGCGGCCAGAAGAAATCAAAGCAAACAAGAGGCGACGACGAGGCAGACGCGCCATGCCGAAAACAGGGGCCTGGATGGCTAATCCGCTCTATCTGACGGCCATTCTAGGGCCTGCCCCAGCGCCGGCAATTTTCAAACAAAAATAGCCGCTAGCGCTGGTAGCACCAGCACAAGCAGCTATCATTTTGATAGTTTTAATACGCTCCCTTTCCTGAGCAGCGGCACAGCAACAAGCTCTACTTCACATGCACAGCCCTCAAAGCCATCGCCTTCGCCAGCCCCCCCCACTGCGCGCTGAACAGCCCCGCGTCCATGGTCTTGACGTTCTTCATGATGGGCTTGAAGCCCATATGCGCCAGCACGTCGCGCTCCAAATCCACGCCGGGGGCGATTTCGGTCAGCTCCAGGCCTTCGGTGGTGAGCTGGAACACGGCGCGCTCGGTGACGAACAGCACTTCTTGTTTTCGCAATGCGGCATCGTGGCCGTTGAAGGTGATTTGCTCGACCTTTTCGATGAACTTGCGCGACTTGCCTTCCTGGAGGATGGTGAGCTGGCCGTCGGCGACCTGCACCTTCAGGCCACCGGCGGTGAAGGTGCCGCAGAACACCAGCTTTTTGGTGGAGCGGGTGATGTTGACGAAGCCACCGCAGCCCACCGGACGGCCATTGAACTTGCTCACGTTCACGTTGCCCCAGTTGTCAGCCTGGGCCAGGCCCAGGAAGCTGGCATCCAGGCCGCCGCCGTCGTAGAAGTCGAATTGCAGCGATTGCTCGATGATGGCCTCGGCGTTGTAGACCACGCCGAAGTCGCCCAGCTGCGCGGGGATACCGCCGGTGATGCCGCTCTCTACGCTCAAGGTCAGTTGGTCAGACACGCCCTCTTCGGCCGCCACCGACGGCACACCGGCGGGGATGCCGATGCCCAGGTTGGTGACGGCACCGGGCGTGAGTTCCATGGCGGTGCGGCGGGCGATAACCTTGCGCTCGTCCAGCGCCATGGGCTCCAGCGAATTAAGCGGCACGCGCACGTCGCCGCAGAACGCGGGGTTGAACTGGGTGGCGATGGTCTGCATGTGGTTCTCAGGCTGGCTGATGACCACGTAGTCCACCGACACGCCAGGGATCTTCACCGACTTGGGGTGCAAACTGCCGGTTTGCACGATGCGTTCGACCTGCACGATGACGATGCCGCCACAGGCCTTGGCCGCGTGGGCGATGTTGATCTGCTCCAGCAGCATGCCCTCTTTATCCAGAGTGATGTTGCCGTTTTCATCGGCCAGCGTGCCGCGGATGATGGCCACGTCGATCTTGGGGCAGGGGTAGAACAGCCATTCTTCACCCGCAAATTCGACCAGCTTCACCAGGTCTTCGGTGGACTGGCTGTTGAGCTTGCCGCCTTCGATGCGCGGGTCCACAAAGGTGCCCAGGCCCACCTTGGTCAGCAGGCCGGGGCTGCGGCTGGCGATGTGGCGGGTGAGGTGCGACAGGCTGCCCTGCGGGAAGTTGTAGGCCTGGACCTCGCCCGCAAACACCATCTTCATCATCTCGGCACCGGTCTGGCCGAAATGGCCCGCAATGGTGCGCTTGAGCATGCCGGGGTGGGCGAAGTGGACCATGCCCGCGTCCTTGCTGTTGCCAATAGCACCGCAGGCCCAGGTGGTGAGATTGCGCGGGTGGCCGGTGGCCAGAAAGGTTTGCTCCACGCCTTTGAGTACTTCCTCGGGCAAGCTGGTGACGGCCAGGCCGCCCAGAAAGATGGTGGCGTTGTCTTGGATGAGTGCGCCAGCTTCGGCGGCGGTGATGATTTTCATGTCAGGCTTTCAAATATTCGGGGTTTTCAATCAGCAAGGCCATGCCTTGGCCGCCGCCTACGCAGGCGGACGAGATGCCGTAGCGCAGCCCCCGGCGGCGCAGTTCGCGGGCCAGGGTGACGGTGAGGCGCACGCCGGTGGCGGCCAGGGGGTGGCCCAACGCAATCGCGCCGCCGTTGACGTTCAGCTTGTCGCGGTCCAGGCCCAGCTCGCGCTCCACCGCAATGGTTTGCGCGCCCTGGGCTTCGTTGATCTCGAACAGACCGATGTCGTCCAGCGTCAGGCCGCAGCGCTCCAGCAGGGCACGGATGGCGGGCGCGGGGCCGATGCCCATCAGCTCGGGTGGCACACCGGCGGCGGCGGCACCGCGCAAACGGGCCAGCGGCTGCAAGCCGTGTTTGCGCACATACGTGTCGCTGGCCACCAGCGCGCCCACCGCACCATCGACCAGGGCCGAGCTGTTGCCTGCGGTTTGCACACCGCCGGGGTAGACGGTGCGCAGACCTGCCAAGGCCTCCAGCGGCGAAGGTCGCGGATGGGTGTCGCGGTCCAGCTGGGCCACCTTGCGCGGCAGCTGGATGCCCCGGGTGGCGTAGCCGGGCAGTTCAAACTTTTCGCTGGTAACGGGCACGATTTCGCCTGCCAAGAAACCATCGGCCTGGGCCTTCAAGGCGCGCTCAAACGACAAGGCGGCATACGCATCCACATCGGCGCGGGTGATGCCGTATTTCTTCGCCAAGTTCTCCGCCGTCTCGATCATGGTGACCGGGCCTGCGGTGTCGGTCAGGGCTTCGATCAGGAAGTCTTTGAACTCCACAGGCGCGCCCAGCCGGAAACCGCTGCGGTGGGTGTAGGCGGCGATCGGGTTGCGCGTCATCGATTCGGTGCCCACCACCAGCGCCAGGTTGGCATAGCCCAGGGTGATCTGGTCGGCGGCCTGGCGGAACAGCTCGAAGCCGGTGCCGCAGATGCGCTGCACCAGGATGCTTGGGGTGGCGATGGGCACGCCCGCGTACAGGCCGATGTGGCGCGGCAGCACAAAGGCATCGAAGTCGGCCTGGGCCATGGAGCCGGTGACGACCGAGTCCACATCGGCCGCGGGCACCCCGCTGCGGGCGAACACGGCACGGGCCACCTTGATGCCCATGTCGGTGGGCGACACGCCGCCCAGGGGGCCGCAGTAGTCCACCAGCGGCGTGCGCACGCCGTCCACGATCCACGCGTCTAATTGGGCTGAAAAGTGTTGCATGGCTTATCCCTTGCGGCTGTCGGTCACGCGCAGCACGGTGGCATAACCACTGTCGCCCGCTGCGCAGCCGGTGAACAAACCCACGCCGCCGCCGCGCAGCACCAGCTCTTCGATCAGCTCAATGATGGCGCGCAGGCCGGTGGGGGCTTGCGGGTGGCCCCAGATGATGGAACTGCCGTAGTTGTTCATCTTCTCCCAGGCAAAACCGGTATCGCGGGCCAGGGCGATGTCGTTCACCGCAAAAGGGTTGTGGGTCTTGATGGCGTGGATATCGGCGATGGTCAAGCCAGCGTTTTTCAGGGCGTTGAAGGCGGCGGGCGACGGGGCCATGGGCATGTAGCCGGGCTCCACGCGGGCCTGGCCGAAGCCCAAAATTTCCACTTCGATATGTGGGTGGGTCGATGCCGCGCGGGCCAGCTCCCGCGTGGTGACGATGGCCCCGGCATTGCCGTCAGCCGGGTGGGTTTGGCCGCCAAAAGTCACGGTGCCGCCCGGCATTACCGGCTTGAGTTTGGCCAGCCCTTCGGCGGTGGTGGGGAAGATGCCTTCGTCGACGCTCAGCACACCGGTTTGCTTGCGGAACTTGGAATCGCTCAAAGGCACATCGGCCATGTACAGCTTCTGGAACGCGCGGTCATCGGCCAGGGCCTGCTGGTACTGGCCGTAACGGTGCAGTTTCAGGTCGTGCTGCTCGGCGGTGCCGATGCCATAGCGGGCGGCTACGTTTTCGCCGGTTTGCAGCATGGGGTTTTTGGCATACGGGTCATGGCCCATGTTGTCGGGCACCCAGTGTTCGGTCACGCCGTAACCGCCGGTACCGGTGGGGTCGGGGTAGTAGACCACTGGGCCGTTGGACTGGCGGTCGGCCATCACCAGCAGCGCGCTGGTGGCGGTGCCGCACTGCACTTCCTGCGCCGCCATTTGCAGGGCGCGCACACTGGTGGCGCAGGCCTGCTGGATGGTGGGGCCGGCCACGCGGTCGATGCCCATCAGGCCGGTGACGTAGGGTAGGCCGTAGAAGCTGCCTTTTTGCGGATTGGTCAGGCCCAGAATGGCCAGGTCGATCTGGGCCATGTCAAAACCGCGTGCGGCCAGGGCTTGCTTGCCCACGGCGGCGGCCAGCGGCAAGGCGTTCAGGTGGGCCAGCGAACCCTGCCATTTGGCAAACGGGGTGGACCAGTAAACCCCATAGGGGATGTATGCGGACATGGCTTTTCCTTGCGCCCAAATGGGCAAATTTGATTATTTATCATAATCAAATTTGGACCCTGAAAAGCTAGGGAAAGCACCTACGACAGAAGCCCTATTTCCGCTTGTTTTAGTTATTTTTGATAACCATAATCCAACCAACGAAGAGCACACCATGACCACACACAACCCTGATATCTCCCTTGAAATCTGCGGCGACGACCAAGAAATTGCCGTCATCCGCCTGACCCGCCCCACCAAGCGCAATGCGCTGAACGACGGCCTGATCCTGGCCCTGCGCAACCTGCTCGACGGCCTGCCCAGCACGGTGCGGGCAGCGGTGATTGACGGCGAGGGCCCGCACTTCTGCTCCGGCCTGGACCTGAGCGAACTCAAGGACCGCGACGCAGGCCAGGGTCTGCTGCATTCCCGCATGTGGCACGCCGCGCTGGAGCGGGTGCAGTTCGGCCCGGTGCCGGTGGTGGCGGCGCTGCACGGTGCGGTGGTGGGCGGCGGGCTGGAACTGGCCAGCGCCTGCCACATCCGTGTGGCCGATGAATCCACCTTCTACGCCCTGCCCGAAGGCTCGCGCGGCATCTTTGTGGGCGGCGGCGGCGCGGTACGCATTCCGCGCCTGATCGGCACCGCCCGCATGACCGACATGATGATGACGGGCCGCGTGTACAACGCGGTAGACGGCGAACGCATCGGCATGGCCCAGTACCTGGTGCCCACCGGTGAAGCCTTTGCCAAGGCGCTGGAGCTGGCCACGCGCATCGCCCAGAACGCGCCACTGACCAACTACGCGCTGATGCACGCCCTGCCGCGCATTGCCGAGCAACCGTCCGACCAGGGCTTCATGACCGAAGCCATGATGGCTGCCATCGCCCAGAGCGCGCCCGAAGCCAAGGAACGCGTGCGCGCCTTCCTGGACGGCAAAGCCGCCAAAGTGCAAAAAACGTAAAGAACCAAGAAGTCCGCCCATGTCCGCCCCCACCTACCGCCCCCTGCGCTTCGGCGTGACCCACGTCACCACCCGTGACACGCCAGACGGCGTGCGTTATGTGCGGGCCGCCCAAGACCTGCAGCCCTACCCCACCCGCCTGACCGACCGGCTGGCGCACTGGGCCCACACCACGCCCGACCAGACCTGGATGGCCCAGCGCGTGAAAAACGCCGACGGCAGCCTGGGCGACTGGCGGCACATCACCTACGCACAGGCCTGGCAGTCGGCCCGCAACATCGCCCAGGCGCTGCTGGGCATGCACCTCAGCGCCGAACGCCCGGTGGCCATCCTGAGCGAAAACGACCTGGACCACGCCCTGCTGTCCCTGGGCTGCCTGGTGGCGGGCGTGCCGCAGTGCACCGTGTCCACCGCCTACAGCACCATCAGCCAGGACTTCGACAAGCTGCGCCACGTGGTGGAGTCGCTGACCCCCGGCCTGGTATTTGCCAGCAGCGGCGAACGTTTTGGCCGCGCCATCACCGCCACCATGGGGCCTGACGTACAGGTGGTACTGGGCAGCGGCAGCATTCCGGGCCGCAACACTATTGCCTTCAACGACCTGCTGACCACCCCGGCCACTGCCGCCGTGGATGCCGCGCACGAAACCATCACCGCCGACCACATCGCCAAGTTCATGTTCACCTCGGGCTCGACCAAGCTGCCCAAGGCGGTGGTGGTCACGCACGGCATGTGGAGCGCCAACCTGCAGCAGATGAACCAGTCCATGCCGGTGCTGGCCGAGGAGCCCCCGGTGCTGGTCGACTGGCTGCCGTGGAACCACACTTTTGGCGGCAACCACAACTTTGGCATCGTCATCTACAACGGCGGCACCCTGTACCTGGACGAAGGCAAACCCACGCCCAAAGGTATGGCCGAGACCCTGCGTAACCTGCGCGAGATCGCGCCCACCATCTACTTCAATGTGCCCACCGGTTTCGAGGTGCTGGCCGAAGCCCTGCAGACCGACGACCTGCTGCGCAAAAACCTGTTCAGCCGCGTCAAGATGTTCTTCTTTGCCGCCGCCGCGCTGTCGCAGCCCATCTGGGATGCCCTGTTTGCCAGCGCCGAGCGCGAGGTGGGCGAACGTATCGTGATGAACACCGGCCTGGGCATGACCGAGGGCACGCCGTTTTGCATCGCCGTCAACAGCCCCAACGTCAAGGCGGGCTACATCGGTGTGCCTACCCCCGGCCTGGAGCTGAAACTGGTGCCCACCGACGGCAAGACCGAGGTGCGCTACCGCGGCCCCAACATCACCCCCGGCTACTGGCGCAACCCCGAGGCCACCCGCGAGAGCTTTGACGAGGAAGGCTTCTTCTGCTCGGGCGACGCAGTGCAGTGGATCGATGACAACGACCTGCACCAGGGCCTGAAGTTCGATGGCCGCATCGCCGAAGACTTCAAGCTCAGCACCGGCACCTTCGTCAGCGTGGGCCCCATGCGCGCCAAGATCATTGCCGCCGGTGCACCCTATGTGCAAGACGCGGTGCTCACCGGCATCAACATGAAAGAAGTGGGCGCGCTGCTGCTGCCCACGCCCGCCTGCCGCACCTTGAGCGGCCTGCCCGACAGCGCCAGCCTGCAAGAGGTGCTGCACAGCGCGCCGGTGCAGGCCCATTTCCAGCAGGTTATCAACACCCTGGCCGCCGCGTCCACCGGCAGCGCCACCCGCGTGGCCCGCGCCCACCTGCTGGCCGAGCCGCCGTCGCTGGACAAAGGCGAGATCACCGACAAGGGTTCGATCAACCAGCGTGCCGTGCTCAAACACCGGGCCGCCCTGGTCGAAGCCCTGCACGACGGCAGCCTGCCCTACACCATCCAACCTACCGGAGCCCCCCAATGAACATACCAGGACAAGCCGCCCTCGTCACCGGAGCCGCCTCCGGCCTGGGCGAAGCCACCGCCCGCGAACTCGCCCGCCTGGGTGCCAAGGTGGCGGTGCTCGACGTGAACATGGCGCTGGCCGAAAAGGTCGCGGCCGAGATTGGCGGTGTGGCCTGCCAGTGCGACATCACCAATGCCGACAGCGTGAGCGCCGCCATAGCCAAAGCCGCCGCTGCCCATGGCCCGGCGCGCATTTTGATGAACGTGGCCGGTATTGGCGGCGCCAAACGCGTGGTGCAAAAAGACGGCAGCGCCGCACCGCTGGACGCGTTTGCCAAGGTGATTGCCGTCAACCTCATCGGCAGCTACAACATGACCCGGCTGTTTGCCGCCGCCTGCGCCAAGTTGGAGCCGCAAGACGGCGGCGAACGCGGTGTGATCATGTTCACCGCCTCCGTGGCCGCGTTCGACGGCCAGGTGGGCCAGCAGGCCTACAGCGCGTCCAAGGGCGGGCTGGTGGGCATGACGCTGCCCATGGCACGCGACCTGGCGCAGCACGGCATTCGGGTGTGCACCGTGGCCCCCGGCCTGTTTGCCACGCCGCTGATGCAAGAGCTGCCCGAGGCGGTGCAGGCATCGCTGGCCGCCAGCATCCCTTTCCCGTCACGCCTGGGCAAACCCAGCGAATTTGCCGAGCTGGCCGCGCACATCGTGACCAACGGCCACCTGAACGGCGAAGTCATCCGCCTCGATGGCGCACTGCGCATGGCCCCTCGCTAGAAATTTAAACAAAAACTGCCTCTACCGCCCATTCCCTGGGCGTGAGCAGCTACCAAATCAGGAGCATCGGTGCGGCTGCCAGGCCGCACCCAGGCCTGAGCTACGTCCGCGCAAGGCGCAACTCTTTTCCCCTAACCAGAGCCCCCGGAGACATTTATGACAAAAACCACCCACCGCCTCACCTTGACGGCCCTTGCCGCCTTCAGCGCCCTCGCTGCCGCCAGTGCCGTCCAGGCCCAGAGCGTCACCCTGTACGGTGTCATCGATACCGGCATTGAAACCGTGAGCAACACCGCTGCCGGGGGCACCATCACCCGCGTGCCGTCCAACACCGGCATCTTTGCATCGCGCTGGGGCATGCGCGGCCGGGAAGACCTGGGCGGTGGCCTGGCAGCGGTGTTCACCCTGGAATCGGGTTTTGCGCCCGATACCGGTGCCATGGGCCAGGGCGGCCGCCTGTTTGGCCGCCAGGCGCTGGTGGGCCTGAGCGGCGACTGGGGCGCAGTGACCCTGGGCCGCCAGTACAGCATGCTGTTTTGGTCGATGCTGGATGCCGACATCGTCGGCCCCAGCGTGTTTGGCCTGGGCTCGCTCGACTCCTACATCCCCAACTCCCGCCACGACAACGCCATCGTCTACCGGGGCAAGTTCAACGCCTTGAGCGTAGGCGCCAGCTACAGCCTGGGCCGCGACACGGTGAACGCCGGCCCCTCGCCCGTGGGCACCAACTGCCCTGGCGAAAGCGGCAGCGATTCCAAAGCCTGCCGCGCCTGGTCGCTGATGGCCAAGTACGACACCCCCGGCTGGGGTGCCGCCGTGGCCTACGACCGGCAGCATGGCCGCACGCTGGGTGCCGCCCCCGATGCCGTGTTCGGCGGCCTCAACAGCAGCGCCAAGACCGATGCCCGCCTGAACCTCAACGGCTACGTCAAGCTGGGCGATGCCAAGCTGGCCGCCGGTGTGATCCGCCGCGACAACGACGGCAGCGCCACCCGCCCCAAGAGCAGCCAGTGGTATGTGGGCGCGTCCTACGCCATCAACCCCACCTGGACGGTGGACGGCACCGTGACCCGCCTGAGCTACAAAAACGCCTCCAACGCCGACTCCACCCTGGTGGCCATGCGGGCGCTGTACAAGATGTCCAAGCGCACCACGGTCTACGGCCAGCTCGGCCACATCAGCAACCAGAGCGCCGTGGCGGTGTCCGTCAGCGGCGGTGCCACCGGCAGCAACCCGCTCGCAGGCGGCAGCCAGACCGGCACCATGGTCGGCATCAACCATAGCTTTTAACGCTCACCCCCAGGCTGCAGTGCTTCGCATCTTTCTCCAACCCCCTTGCAGGGGGCGATACCAGTGGCCTGGCAAAGCCAGTTCCACGGTATCCCACGAAGGGTGCGTTATGACTTTGAGCCTGGCTTAACCCCATTTAACTAATTCTTTCGGAGACCACCATGCAACACCGTCGCCATTTCCTCCATACCGCCGCCAGCGCCGCCGCGTTGGCCGCCCTGGCCCCCTTGCGTGCTTTTGCGCAGGGCGTGGACCAGGTGAAGATTTACTACGGCTTTCCGGCCGGCAGCTCGGGCGACAGCGTGGCCCGCCGCGTGGGCGAAAAGCTGGCCGGCACGCCCTACTGCAAGACCGCCGCCGTGGTAGACAACAAGCCAGGCGCAGGCGGCCGCATCGCCCTGGAAACGCTCAAGGGCGCGGCGGCAGACGGCTCGGTGCTGGCGCTGGCCCCGGTGTCGGCCATGTCGGTGTACCCGCACATCTACGCCAAGCTCAGCTACGACCCGAAGGACTTCGCCCCGGTGTCCATCGGCGCGGTGATGCACCACGGCCTGGCGGTCGGCCCGGCCGTGCCACCCACCGTCAAGTCGCTGAAAGACTTTTTGGCCTGGGCCAAGGCCAACCCGGACCAGGCCAGCTACGGCTCGCCCGGCGCGGGCAGCATGCCGCACCTGCTGGGCGCGCTGCTGGGCATCCGTTCGCATGTGGACCTGAAGCACGTGCCCTACCGCGGCACCGTGCCCGGCATCACCGACCTGGTGGGCGGCCAGATTGCGTCTACCGTGAACCCCAGCGGCGACTACCTGGCCTATGTGAAGGCGGGCAAGCTGCGCGTGCTGGCCACGTCCGGCCCGATCCGCTCGCCCTACTACCCCGACGTGCCCACCTTTGCCGAGCAGGGCTTCCCCGACCTGGTGGTGGAGGAATGGTTTGGCTTCTATGCCCCGGCCAAAACCCCCGCCGCCACCCTGGCCCTGGCCAACACCGCCATCACCGCTGCGTTGAAAGACAAGGTGGTGCTGGACAGCCTGGCCCTGGTCGGCCTGATCGCCCGCGGCTCCACGCAGGAAGAAATGGCCAAGTCGCAGAAAGCCGAGTTCGAGCGCTGGGGACCATTGGTAAAACAAATCGGCTTTAGCGCAGAGTCCTGATTTACAAGAAATAGCCCTCTACCGCCCATTCCATGGGCGGTAAAAGCTATCAAAACTAGAGCACGCCCATGACATCCTTGACCGACATCGCCTTCATCCTCACCGACGTGCTGCAGGCCCCCGCCCAGTGGCAGGCGCTGCCGCCGTTTGCCGACACCGATGCCGACCTGGCGCTGCAGGTGTTGGAGGAAGCGGGCAAGTTTGTCACCAGCGTGGTGGCACCGCTGCAGCGCGTGGGCGACGAGGTGGGCTGCCGCTTCAACGCAGGGGTGGTAACCACCGCACCAGGGTTCAAAGAGGCCTACCAAGCTTTCTGGCAAGCCGGGTGGCCGTCGCTCTCGTGCGCGGTGGAAGACGGTGGCCAGGGCCTGCCTGCGGTGCTGGAGGGCGTGCTGTTTGAAATGCTGGCGGGGGCTAACCATGGCTGGACCATGGCCCCCGGTCTGCTGCACGGGGCCTACGCCTGCCTGAAGCACCACGGCAGCGACGCGCTGAAAGCAGCGTATCTGGAAAAAATCGCCACCGGCGAATGGCTGGCCACCATGTGCCTGACCGAAGCCCACGCGGGCAGCGACCTGGGCCTGGTGCGCACCAAGGGCACGCCGCAGGCAGACGGCAGCGTGCGGGTCAACGGCAGCAAGATTTTTATCTCGGGCGGCGAGCACGACCTGACCGACAACATCGTCCACCTGGTGCTGGCCCGCCTGCCCGATGCGCCCCCCGGCCCCAAGGGCCTGTCGCTCTTCCTCGTTCCCAAAGTCTTGCCCGACGGCAGCCTGAATGCTGTGTTCTGCGAGCGCATCGAAGAAAAAATGGGCTTGCACGGCAGCCCCACCTGCGTGATGCGTTTTGACGATGCCACCGGCTGGCAGGTGGGCGAGGCCAACAAGGGCCTGAACGCCATGTTCGTGATGATGAACGCCGCCCGCCTGCATGTGGGCCTGCAGGGCGTGGGTCTGCTGGAAGCCGCCTGGCAAAAGGCCGATGCCTACGCGCAAGAGCGCCGCCAGATGCGCGCGCCCACATCTGCCAGCGGCCCCAGCTTGATCAATGAACACCCCGCCATCCGCCGTATCCTTGCCACCCAACGCGCCTGGATCGACGGTGGCAGGGTGCTGGCCTACCACACCGCCCTGCAGTTGGACGTGGCCGCGCACAGCGTGGACGCCACCCAGCGCGCCGCCGCGCAGCGCTGGTGCGCCCTGGTCACCCCGGTGCTGAAAGCGGCGATGACCGACCAGGCCTTTGCCGGGGCCAGTGCCTGCCTGCAGGTGTTTGGCGGGCACGGCTACATCAGCGAATGGGGCATAGAGCAGATCGTGCGCGACAGCCGCGTGGCCATGATTTACGAGGGCACGAACGAGATACAGGCCATCGACCTGCTGGTGCGCAAGGTGCTGGCCGACGGCGGCGCGGGCATCAGCGCCCTGCTGGCCGAGCTGCCCGCCAGCACGTACCGCGATGCGCTCATCGAGACCACTGCCGCACTGGTCAACGCTGCGAAGAATGACCCCGAACTCCCCTACTGGGTGGCCGACGACTACCTGCGCGCCGTGGCCCTGGTGCTGCTGGAATCCGCCTGGAGCCGCATTTCCAATGCCAGCCAGGAGGCACGCTGGACCACCCCGGCACAGGCCTTCCGCACCTGGGTGCTGCCCGAATGCGACATGCGCCTGGCCATCCTCCAGCAGCGTTTGAAAATTTAAGCAAAAAGTGCCTCCCGTGCTTATTTGACAAGCACGAGCAGCTACTCATTAAGTAGCAAAACGACTTCCCCGCCCACAGCGTGTACAGCGATGGTCCAGGCCGCGCTGCGGGTTCCCCTGCGCCTGGCCCTTGGAGACAACACCATGACAAGAAGATTCCACCCCGGTTGGATGGCGGCATCCGTGCTGCCCGCCGCACTGCTGGTCGGCTGCGGCGGCTCGGACGGCGGGCTGCCCCAGCTCTCGGCGGCCACCCCGGCCACCTTGCAATCCTGCGCGGCCCTGGCCAGCAGCCTGGCTTTGCCCAACACCAGCATCACCTCGGCGGTGGACGTGGTGGCGGGCGGCCTGGTGGTCACCGGCGTGAGCACGCCCATCCCGGCGCATTGTCTGGTCAAAGGCAAGATGAACCAGCGCACCAGCACGGTGGACGGTGCCAGCTACGCCATCGGCTTCGAGATCCGCCTGCCCGTGGCCTGGAATGGCCGCTTTCTGTACCAGGCCAATGGCGGGCTGGACGGCAGCGTGGTCACCGCCGCCGGGGCCACCAGCGGGGCCGCGCCCCTGGCACCCGGCCTGAGCCAGGGCTTTGCGGTGCTGAGCTCGGATGCCGGGCACGGCGCACCCACGCCCTTCTTCGGCCTGGACCCGCAGGCCCGGCGCGACTACGGCTACCAGGCCGTGGGCAGCCTCACCCCCATGGCCAAAAGCCTGATCAAAACCGCCTACGGCAAGTCGCCAGACCGCTCCTACTTTGCAGGCTGCTCCAACGGTGGCCGCCACGCCATGGTGGCCGCCGCCCGTTACGGCGACCAGTACGACGGCATCCTGGCCGGCAACCCCGGCTTTCACCTGCCCAAGGCCGCCACCACCCAGCTCTGGAAAGCCCAGCAGTACGCCAGCATCTCCACCCTGGACAGCAACAGCCAGCCGGTGCTAACCAGCGCCGTCACGCCTGCCGAATTCAAGATGCTGGGCGAGAAGATCATCGCCAAGTGCGACGCGCTGGACGGTGTGGCCGACGGCCAGGTGCAAGACACCGCCGCCTGCCAGGCCGCCTTCAGCCTGCAAAACGATGTGCCCAGTTGCAGTGGTGCCCGCGACGGCAGCTGCCTGAGCCCGGCGCAGAAAACCGTGCTGTCCAACATCTTTGCCGGACCCAAGAACAGCAAGGGCGAAGCGCTGTACACCGGCACCTGGTTCGACCCCGGCATTGCCGGCGCCAACTTTGCATCCTGGCACTTCGGCTCGCCCGCCACGCGCGATGCAGGTGCGGTGGCCTTTATCTTCACCACGCCGCCCAGCACGGTGGCGGCCTTTACCGCCACCACCGGCCTGCAGTTCGCGCTGAACTTCAGCATGGAAACCGACTACCCGAAGATGTTTGTCACCAATAGCACCTACACCGAGTCGTCCTGGGACTTCATGGTGCCACCCAATGAAACCAACCTGGCCACGCTGCGCAACCGGGGTGCCAAGATGATGGTCTACCACGGCGTGGCCGACGGCGTGTTCTCACCGGTAGACACCGCCCAGTGGATGGACAAGCTGCAGACCGCCAACCGCGGCCAAGCCAACGACTTCACCCGCCTGTTCATGGTGCCCGGTATGAACCACTGCTCGGGCGGCCCCGCCACCGACCAGTTCGACATGCTGGCACCGCTGGTCAACTGGGTCGAAAAAGGCCAGGCCCCCGACAGCGTGCTGGCCCACGTGCGCGGCGCCGGTGCCAACGTGGTCAATGCCGAACTGCCTGCTTCCTGGTCGCCCACCCGCACCCGGCCCCTGTGCGTCTACCCCAAGGTGGCCCGCTACAAAGGTACGGGCGACATCGAAAGTGCTGCCAGCTTCAGTTGCCAGTGAAGCATTTTTAAGCCAAATAGCCCTCTAGCGCTCATGGCATAAGCACAAGAAGCTATTGAATAAATAGCATTCGAGGCCTGCCGCGGGTTTTTATGCACCCCGATTGAGGAGACAACACCATGACAAAAAGAATCCATCCCGGTTGGCTGGCGGCATCCCTGCTGCCCGCCGCCTTGCTCATAGGCTGCGGCGGCTCGGACAACGGTCTGCCGCAACTGGCTGCGGCCACGCCCGGCACGCTGCTGTCGTGCAGCGATCTGGCCAGCAAAATCCACATTGCCAACACCACCATCACCGCCGCCAGCCCGGTGGCCGCCGGTGCCGTCACCGCTGCGGGCGCTTCGGTGCCAGCGCATTGCCTGATCACCGGCAACATGTTCCCCCGCGTCAGCCCCACCGACGGCAAAAGCTACGCCATTGGCTTCGAGATGCGCCTGCCCAACGCCTGGAATGGCCGCTTCTTCTACCAGGCCAATGGCGGCTCTGACGGCCTGGTCCTGCCCGCGCTGGGCGGTGGCGGCCCGCAGCCCCAGGTGGCGCTACAACAGGGGTTTGCGGTCATCAGCTCGGACGCAGGCCACACAGGCCAGGGCAATCTGGACTTTGGCATCGACTTCCAGGCCCGCCTGGACTACGGCTACCAGGCCGTGGCCAAGCTCACGCCCATGGCCAAATCCCTGATCACCACGGCTTACGGCAAAGGCCCGGACCGCTCGTACA
This sequence comes from uncultured Albidiferax sp., assembly GCA_963512605.1. Lineage (GTDB taxonomy): Bacteria > Pseudomonadota > Gammaproteobacteria > Burkholderiales > Burkholderiaceae_C > Rhodoferax_B. Next base: position 53,275 of record CAUPNG010000018.1, read on the forward strand.
TCAGCGGCTGCTCTAACGGTGGCCGCCACACCTTCGTGGCCATGACCCGCATGGCCGACCAGTACGACGGCTATCTGGCCGGTGCCCCCGGCTACCGGCTGCCACTGGCAGCCATTGCCAACCAGGAACGCGCCAAGCACCTGGCCACCGTGGCCACCAACCCGGCCGACCTCAGCACGTCATTCACCAGCGCCGAGCGGGCCACGCTGTCGGCTGCCGTGGTGGCACAGTGCGACGCGCTGGACGGTGTGGCCGACGGGATGGTCCAGGACGTGGCCGCCTGCCAGGCCAAGTTCGACCTGCAACGCGACGTACCCACCTGTAGCGGTGCCCGCGACGGGACTTGCCTGAGCCCGGCCCAGAAAACGGCGTTCGCACCCATGTTCTCCGGCGCGGTGGACGGCCAGGGCAAGAAGTTCTATGCCAGCTTCCCGTATGACAGCGGACACAACGCGGCCGACTCCTCGTTCTGGCGCTTCTTTGTGCCGCTGAACATCGACTCGGGCGCGACTGCCTTGATCTGGGGCGCACCGCCTGCCGACCCGGCCACTTTCAACGGTGCCGCCTATGCGCTGACCACCTCGGTGGACACCAAGCTGGCCGCCGTGGCGGCCACCAACGCCACCTACACCGAGTCGGGCCTGTCCTTCATGCAACCCGTGGAGCCTACCCAGTTGGGCAAGCTGAAGAACCGGGGTGCCAAGGTCATGGTCTACCACGGCGTGAGCGATGCCATCTTCTCGGTGGATGACACCACGACCTGGTACAACGGCCTGCGCTCGGCCAATGGCGGCGATGCCTCGAACTTCGCCCGCTTCTACCAGGTGCCCGGCATGTCGCACTGCGCGGTGGGCCCGGCAACCGACCAGTTCGACATGCTGACGCAACTGGTCAACTGGGTCGAAAAAGGCCAGGCCCCCGACAACGTGGTGGCCAACGTGCGCGGCGCGGGCAATGGTGCCGGGGCCAATCCCGACGTGCCTGCATCCTGGTCCCCCACCCGCAGCCGCCCGCTGTGCGCCTACCCCAAGGTGGCCCGCTACAAGGGCAGTGGCGATGTGGAAAGTGCGGCCAGCTTTAGCTGTCAATAGGTGTAGGCCTGGGGGAGCTTGTAACGACTGGCAAAATAGCACTATGACCGTCACCAGCCCCCCCAAATTTGCCAGTACCGTCGACAGCACCATGCTGGAGGGCCTGGTGGGCTACAACGCCCGCCGGGCCTATCTGGTCATCCTCGATGTGTTTTTGAAGCGCATGGCGGCCTACGACCTGCGCACGGTGGACTTCTCCATCCTGTCGCTGATCACCCACAACCCCGGCATCACCTCGCGCCAGCTGGCCACCACCCTGAGCCTGCTGCCGCCCAATGTGGTGGGCATGGTCAACACCCTGGAAAAGCGCGGCCTGATCGAACGCCAGCCCCACCCCGTGGACGGCCGCGCCCTGGGCCTGCACCTCACGCCCGAAGGCGAAGCCCTGGTAACCGAGGCCGAAAGCACGGTGGAACACCTGGAAATCGAAGCCACCAGCAGCCTGACCACCACCGAGCGCAAAACCCTGATTCGCTTGCTGCAAAAAATCTACCGGACGTAGATCCATCCTCAGCGCCCCCATTCGGAGGATGCTTTGCACCGACCGGATTCGTATGCTGGTTCGCCACCGACAAGGAGAAGGCATATGCGCAACCCCCTCTTGCATACCCTGGCACGCTGCGGACCCATCGCTGCATGGGTGCTGGCCAGCGGACTGGCCAGCGCGCAAACGCCCTACAAAGACAGGCTAAACCCCGGCACCACGGAAGCAACCTGGTTAGCCCCTGACGGCAAGCCCAAAGACTTCGCCCGCTACATCCAGGACACCCAAGCCCTGGTTACCGAGCGCCACTACGTGATGCCGCCAGGCTACCCGCCCATCCCCCACGGCGAGCCCCTGGCGCAAGCCATCGGCCCACGCGCCTGGCCGCTGCAAGGCCAGAACTGCACCCCGGCCAACACCGACGGCATCCTGCTGGTGCACGGGCTGACCGACTCGCCCTACCTGATGCGCGACCTGGGCGACGAACTGGCCCGCCAGCCCATCGCCCCTGGCCGCTGCGTGCAAGTGCGCAGCCTGCTGCTGCCGGGCCACGGCACCCGACCTGGCGACCTGGTGCAGACCGACTACGCGCAATGGATTGCCGCCGTAGGCTATGGCGTTGGCAGCTTTGCAGGCGTAGCCGCGCAGGTGCACCTGGTGGGCTTTTCCACCGGCGGCGCGCTGGGCATTTACTGGGCCTACCAGCAAAAAACCCAGCCGCTGGCGGCACCCCTGGCCAGCCTGGTGCTGCTGTCGCCTGCGATAGAGCCCAAAAACCGGAAAGCGAAAAACCCCTTCCTGCCTTGGGCCAAAGACAAGCTCTCTGGATGGATACAGGCGTGGCGCTGGCAAGACACCCATTTAGACCAGGACTTTGCCAAGTACGAGTCATTTGCCGTGCACGCGGCTTTACAGATCAGCCTGCTGGATGCCTCCCTCAGGGACCGGTTGAAAGAAGCCCCCATCCCGCTACCGGTCTATATGGCGCTGAGTTTCAATGACAACACGGTCGAATCCAGCGAAAGCATCCAGGCATTTGTCAGCACCACCGACCCGCGCAACCGCATGCTGCTGGCAGCCCATGGTGCAGATGCTGCAAGCACACAAAAAGACCCCCTCCAGCGCATCACCGTTGTGCCTGCCGCCCTTGCATTTGCTGGTTTGACGGTGGGCGACTTCTCCCACACGTCGTGGCCGGTCAAGCCGGACAACCCGCATTACGGGATCAAGGGCAACTATGCCGACTGCAAGCACTACGCCAAAGATCCAAAGCAAATAGCGCAGTTTTGCGCTTGCAGCACCCCCGCCATGCAAGTCGCCGCCTGCGCCACCCGCGCAACTTCGGCAGTGTTGTACGGTGAAGCACCAGTACCTCCAAGCTTGCCGCCCGCAACCATTCTGCGGCGGCTTAGCTTCAACCCCTACTTTGACCGCATGGCAGGGGAGATACGGATGTTTTTGACCAGCGTCGTCGCCCCTTGACCCGGGGGGAGGCTCGAACCCAACACGCCTTTGGCGACCATGCCGAAGCGCACAGCCTTGCCAACAGGTGCCCTAGCCCGCAAACGCACGCAGAGTAAAACGCGCTCCCAGGCCGGGTACCGCACCAGGCGGTAGCGCGGCCCCTTTTCTTTGCTGCAAAAACCATATCAGACGTAATTCAGTTACGGCGCAGACACCTCATGCATACAATGCTATTAAACTAGTAGCAATTTTGATTTTTGCGGTATAGTTGGTCCACTGCATTGGCGTGTGAGCGTCTTGCACGGCCCCAACCAATACACCGAGGAGAACACACCATGAGTTCCAAAGAAAACGTCGCCGTCCACCAACTGCTGGCCCTGCTGGAGTCCCGCTACGCCATCCGCGTGCTGTGGGCCCTGCGCGACGGCCACGCCCAGACTTTTCGCCTGCTGCAAGACAGCGTGGGCGGTGTCACCCCCAACACCCTGAACACCCGCCTCAAAGAACTGCGCGAAGCCGACCTGCTGACCCACGGCTCCGAAGGCTATAGCGTCACCCCCAGCGGTGCCGATTTGCTCAAGCGCCTGAGCGACCTGCAAGCCTTCGCAGGCAAGTGGTCTACCGCCCAGGCCAAGAAGGTCAAGTAAACCGCTCAGGCGAACAAAAAAGGGGCTGGGAAGTAATTCCCAGCCCCTTTTGCATGCCTGATAAAGCCACGTACTCAGTGCGAGGGGTCCAAGCGCCCTGCCCAATACGCAGGCTGCCGACGGTAGTGGGCCACGGCCAGCACCTGGATACTGCCCTCCACCGCACGGTAAATGAGCTGAAAGTGGAACACCTTGAGCGGGATCCGTCGGACATCTGGCGCAAGCACCACCCGTGCCTGCTGCGGCGCGGCGCAAGCCCGCTGCACCGCCGCTAAAAATTCAGCGTGGTAACGGCGACCCAAGCCTGGCTCTGCATCCTCGTAAAAGGCGACTTGCTGCTTGTGCTCTCGCGCCGCTTCGGGGTGAAGCCCATAGTTCACTTGAAGAGCGCTTGCACTTGCCGGTCCAGCTCTTCGCTGCTGACCAACTGCACCGTACCGCCATCAAGCTCTGCAGCACGCCGCTTCGCCTCATCCAGCCAAAGGCCTTGGATTTCGGCATCCGATGGCTCGTCCAGGCTGTCAAGCAGCAGCTGTGCCAGGTGCGCACGCTCCGATTTGGGCAGGCGCAACAGAGATTGTTCTATGGCGGCGGTGGTCATTCGGTCATCCTAGCACTGAACCTCACCGCCACGTTCACCCTCGCCCGAAGCTGAATTGCCCCGGTGCCTGGATCGGGTCCACGTCTACCGGGATCACGTCCTTGGGCAGGAACTTGCCTTCCAGCAGCAGCTTGGACAGCGGGTTCTCGATGCGCTGCTGGATGGCGCGCTTCAAAGGCCGCGCGCCGAACACCGGGTCAAAGCCTACCTTGGCCAGCTCGGCGATGGCCGCAGGCGAGACTTGCAGCGTCAGGTCCATCTTGGCCAGGCGGGCTTGCAGCACCTTGATCTGGATCGCGGCGATGGCTTCGATGTTCTTGGCATCCAGCGCGTGAAACACCACGGTCTCGTCGATGCGGTTCAAGAATTCGGGGCGGAAGTAGTTCTTCAGCTCGTCCTGCACCGCGTCCTTGATGTCCTCGTAGTCACGGCCCACCATGGTCTGGATGATGGGCGAGCCGATGTTGCTGGTCATCACGATCACGGTGTTTTTAAAGTCCACGGTGCGGCCCTGGCCGTCGGTCAGGCGGCCATCGTCCAGCACCTGCAGCAGCACGTTGAAGACATCCGGGTGGGCTTTTTCCACCTCGTCGAGCAGCAGCACGCTGTAGGGCTTGCGGCGCACGGCTTCGGTCAGGTAGCCGCCCTCCTCGTAGCCCACGTAGCCGGGCGGCGCGCCGATCAGCCGGGCCACCGAATGTTTCTCCATGAACTCGCTCATGTCGATACGGATGAGGTGGTCTTCCGAGTCGAACATAAAACCCGCCAGCGCCTTGCACAGCTCGGTCTTGCCCACGCCCGTAGGGCCCAGGAACAAGAAAGAGCCGGTGGGCCGGTTCGGGTCACTCAAGCCTGCGCGGCTGCGGCGGATGGCGTTGGCTACCGCCGTGATGGCTTCATCTTGGCCGACCACGCGGTCGTGCAGCTTGACTTCCATCTGCAGCAGCTTGTCGCGTTCGCCCTGCATCAGTTTGCTCACCGGAATGCCGGTGGCGCGGGCCACCACTTCGGCGATTTCTTCCGCGCCCACCTGGGTGCGCAGCAGGCGTGGGGCGCTGGCAGTGCCTTTTACCGACTCCTTGGCCTGCGTTTCCTTGAGCTGCTTTTCCAGCTCGGGCAGCTTGCCGTATTGCAGCTCGGCGACCTTGTTGAAGTCGCCCTTGCGCTTGAGTTCCTCGATCTGGAAGCGCATTTTCTCAATCGCTTCCATCACCTGCGCGCTGCCCTGGGCCTGGGCTTTTTCGGACTGCCAGATCTCGTCGTAATCGGCGATTTCCTTTTGCAGCTTGACGATCTCTTCCTGGATCAGGCCCAGGCGCTTTTGCGAGGACTCGTCCTTCTCGCGCTTCACGGCTTCGCGCTCGATCTGCAGCTGGATCAGGCGGCGGTCCAGCTTGTCCATCACCTCGGGCTTGGAATCCATCTCGATCTTGATCTTGGCGGCGGCCTCGTCGATCAGGTCAATCGCCTTGTCGGGCAAAAACCGGTCGGTGATGTAGCGGTGGCTAAGCTCTGCCGCGGCCACGATGGCCGGGTCGGTGATCTGCACGCCGTGGTGCACTTCGTATTTTTCTTGCAGGCCGCGCAGGATGGCGATGGTGGCCTCTACCGTGGGCTCGCCGACCAGAATCTTCTGGAACCGCCGCTCCAGGGCCGCATCTTTTTCGATGTACTTGCGGTACTCGTCCAGCGTGGTGGCACCCACGCAGTGCAGCTCGCCGCGCGCCAGGGCCGGTTTGAGCATGTTGCCCGCGTCCATCGCGCCCTCGGCCTTGCCCGCGCCCACCATGGTGTGCAGCTCGTCGATGAAGACGATGGTCTGGCCTTCGTCCTTGGCCAGCTCTTTGAGCACGGTCTTCAGGCGCTCTTCAAATTCACCGCGAAACTTGGCCCCGGCCAGCAGGGCCGCCATGTCCAGCGAGAGTACGCGCTTACCTTTGAGCGACTCGGGCACCTCGCCCGCCACGATGCGCTGGGCCAGGCCTTCGACGATGGCGGTCTTGCCCACGCCGGGCTCGCCGATCAGCACCGGGTTGTTCTTGGTGCGGCGCTGCAGCACCTGGATGGCGCGGCGGATTTCATCGTCGCGGCCAATCACCGGGTCCAGCTTGCCCATGCGGGCGCGCTCGGTCAGGTCCAGGCAGTATTTTTTGAGGGATTCGCGCTGGCCTTCGGCATCGGCGCTGTCCACGTTCTGGCCGCCGCGCACCGCGTCGATCGCGGCTTCCAGCGACTTGCGGGTCAGGCCCGCAGCCCGCACTTGCTGGGCAAAGTCGGACTTGCTGTCGGTCAGGGCCAGCAAAAACAACTCGCCCGAGACGAACTGGTCGCCGCGCTTGATGGCTTCCTTTTCAGCGCCCTGCAGCAGGCTGACGAAGTCGCGGCTGGGCTGCACCTGGTCTTGCCCGTGCACCGTGGGCAGCTTCTTTAAAGCCGCCTCGGCCACGCCCAGCAGGCTGGGTACGTTCACGCCCGCGCGCTGCAGCAGCGCCTGTGGGCCGTCGTCCTGCCTCAGCATGGCCGCCAGCACGTGGGCCGGTTCGATATAGCCGTGGTCGGCACCCAGTGCCAGGGTTTGTGCGTCGCCCAGGGCTTCCTGGAATTTGGTAGTGAGTTTGTCTTGTCGCATGTGGATCTCCAATGCTGGATCAGATGGGCCACATGCAGGCATTTTCAAGACGCCGCAATACCAAAGCTTGCGATAGATCAAACCCGGGGTTTATAAAAAATCGGCCTCTAGCGCCCATGGAACCAGCGTAAGCAGCTCTATTTTCTATAGCAAACCCACCCCCAACCCACGCAGACTCAGTCCCGATACGCCCACAGATCCAGCAGCTGCGCCCCGTTATCAGCCACCAGGCGCAGGGCCGGTGCGTAGTCCGCATCCACCGCCAGCACACCGGTGCTACTGGCAGGCAGGCTGCCGCAGGATTGCGCCGACAAGCGCAGCGCGAGCGTGTTGGGGAACACACCCGCCGACAGCTTGCCCGAGAGTTTGCAGGCCGAGGTGCCCGCCGTGATGTCGCCGCTGGCGTTGACCGCAAAGCTGGCCACCCCACCCGCCGCCAGCGCGGTGGTGTAGTTGCCCGCCAGCGCGGCCAGGTTCACAGCGGCCACCGGCAACGCATCGCTGCGCAGCAGGGTGATGCTGGTGTCCTGTCCCGCCGTGGGCACGCCCACCCAAGCCGCACCGGCAGCGCGCCGGTAGAGCTGGGTGGCTTGGTCGTTGCTGTCGGCCAGCACCAGCAGGCGGCTGCCGTCGGCGCCGGCGTAGTACTTGCCCACCGTGGGGGCGTTCGCGTCGCCCACGCTCACGGTGTAGTGGCCTGCGGGCAGGTCGGTCACGGCCACCTTGGGCGCATCGTCGCCACCACAGGCGGCCAGGGCGCAGGCCACGGCCAGCAGGGAGAAGCCTCCATACATGCGGTTCATGCTGCGGCCCCTCACTGGCTGAACAGGTCGCGCAGACGCAGGCGCAGCCATTGCTGGGCGGCGGGCCGCTGCTCAAAGCCCACCTGCATGGCGGTCACGGCGATCTTGGTTTTGTACAGCACCGATTCGTCCTCGGCCTGGGCCGGGGTGGCGGCGGTACTGAACGTGACACCCAGGCCGTAAGGCACGGTAGCCTTGAACTTCAGCACGTAGGTATCGAAAGTGCCGAAGCGCGAGAAGCCAAACTTCAGCGCGCTGGTGGGCGCATCGGGGAAGTTGACATTCAGCGCCACGCCCGGGGCCAGCAGCGGCCCGGTACCCGCCTTGGCCTGCAGCGCCTTGACCAGGTTCACCGTGTGCTGGGCCACCACGGCCGAGTACGGGTTGGCCAGGGTAGTGTTGTCGGTGGTGTCCGCGCCTGCGCTCAGGGCGATGGCAGGCAGCCCCCGTCCGGCTGCAAACTGCGCATTGCTGACGGTGCCCGAGCTGTTGACGATCTTGCCCAGGTTTTGCCCTTCGTTGGGGCCGGAGAGCACCAGGTCGGGGGCCTTGCCCCAGCGCGCCGTGGCCAGCACGTCCAGGCCGTACATGGTGGCCATCACCGGGGTGCCGTGCACATAGAAATAGTCGCCGCCGGTGTAGCCGGACTTGGTGAACGGGCCCACCGCAGGCGCGCCGGTAGGTGCCGCACCGTTGTGGCAGCCGCCTTCGGCCTCGATCTGGGTCTTGTCGTTGTCGGGCACGATCACGCTGGTGCTGTACATCACGATGCCCGCGCCCCGGCCGCTCTGCCCGGTGCAGGGCACCGACACGATCACGTCGTGGCCGCTGGCTTTCAGTGCCTCGTACAGCGTCTTGGTGTTGCTGGTCAGCCCGTCGTCGTTGGACAGCAGGATGTTGAGTGCAAAAGCCGGGCTGGCCAAACCGAGCATCGCCGCTGCGGTAATCGGGAGGAGTTTCATGGGAAGAATGTCCTGGGTTGCAAAGAGAAGCGGCTATTTTTCCGACCCCATGCGACAGGTGTGTGATGGTTGCATGGCAATGGCATGACAAGTATTTCGCCGGATATTTTCAAGAAAAATCAGCCCCTAGCGCTTATCCCACCAGCACAAGCAGCTATAAAAACAGCAGCAAATTCCCCAGCCACCAAAGTCCTAAAATCCACCCATGAACATCCACCAGCTCTCGGCCCGCTACAACCAGGAGCAAGACCGCATTCTGGTGCGTATCAACTCCACCGAGGGCACCGAGATGCGCCTGTGGCTGACGCGCCGCCTCACCCTGGCCCTGTGGCCCACGCTGAACAAGGCCGTGGTGGAGCACGTGGCGCGGCAAGACGGCGGCGCCAGCCACTTGCGCGACGAGGCCAGCAAGAAGATGCTGGCCGACTTCCAGCGCGAAGCCGTGCTGCGCGAGGCCGACTTTTCCACGCCCTACCAAGGCATCCAGGATGCGCCAGACACGGCCGCCACCCTGCCCCTGGGCAGCGCCCCGCTGCTGGTAACCGAGGTGCGCATCACCCCGGTAGCCAACGGCCCCTTGAAAATCGCCTTCAACGAGCAGTTGGTGGGCCAGGCCAACGGCCGCGGTTTCCAGGTGGAACTGGCCCCGCCGCTGGTGCACGGCCTGGTGCAGCTGCTGGAGCGGGCCCTGCAGCAATCGGCCTGGAGTGAAGGCAGCGACGTACTGGGCACGCCCGCCTTGCCCACCAACGATGCACCGGTGGCGGCCGACCGGCCCAAGTACCTGAATTAGCCGTTCTACAATCCCGGCATGCACCTACCGACCACAGCTGCCCACGCCATGCCCCGCATGTGCGCCAGCGTGGCCGCAGTGGCATCCAAAAAACCCCAGCTTATCTGACCGGAGCTGCGGTTCCGTCCTCAGATGAGCGATGGAACCCCCTTCTCCCACTCCGGTCCGCGCTCCTTTGTTGATGGTTTCCCCATCGGTCTTGTTTTGACACAAAGGACTTCAGCGTGCGCTCTCTCGAACCTTCTTCCGACTTTTCCGGCCTGTGGATTCCCCTGGTCACACCCTTCACCGCTGGTGCCGACGCCGCGGTAGACCACACGGCCCTGGCCCAGTTGGTCACGCGCCTGCGGGGCACCGGCATAACGGGCTTTGTGGCCTGCGGCTCCACCGGCGAAGCGGCAGCGCTGGACGCCGACGAACAGCAGGCCGTGCTCGACACCGTGCTGCAGGCCGCCCAGGGCCTGCCGGTGGTGATGGGCCTGTCGGGCTACCACCTGCCCAAGATGCTGGCCAGCGTGCAGGCCTTCAGCCGCCAACCGGTGGCCGCGTTATTGGTGGCCGCGCCCTGCTACATCCGCCCTTCGCAGGCTGGGCTGCTGCGCTGGTTTACCGACCTGGCCGATGCGTCCCAGGTGCCGCTGATCGTCTACGACATTCCTTACCGCACCGGCTCCACGCTGGCGCTGGACACCTTGCTCACCCTGGCCCGGCACCCGCGGATCGTGGCCGTAAAAGACTGCGGCGGCGACGCGGCCAAGACGGCGGCGCTGATTGCCAGCGGCACGCTGCAGGTGCTGGCGGGCGAAGACGCGCAAATCTTCAGCACCCTGGCCCAGGGCGGCGCAGGGGCCATCGCCGCCAGCGCGCACGGCCACACGGCGCGCTTTGTGCAGGTGATGCAGGCGATTGCGCGCGGCGACCTGGTGCAGGCGCGCGCCCTGTGGCAGCCGCTGCTGCCGTGGATTGCGGGCCAGTTTGCCGAGCCCAACCCCGGCCCCATCAAGGGCTGGCTGGCCCACCACGGGCAGATGCAGCCGGGGCTGCGGGCCCCGATGACGGCGGCCTCACCAGCCCTGTTGGCTCAGCTGCTGGCGCTGGATGCAGACCTGCCGCCGCTGGGGTGATCAGGCGCTTTATCCTCCTTTTTAGGGATGCGCCCGGGCGCCAAAGTTTTATTCTTGGGCCGTCCCAGGCGCTCCCGCCGGGGCGCAGGTGCCGCCTACTGGCGCACGGGCACCTGCTCCATTTGCGCCGGATGACACAGGAGCAACACCATGGCTACCACCACCATCAGCATGCCTTCCGTCGGTAACGTCGTGCGGGTTTCCATCCCGTCCGAAGTCCACAACGACCTGGCCAAGTTCCAGAAAATCCAGAAAGAGCTGCTGGGCAAACTGGGCTGCCTGGCCTGCTGCTCGGGCTGGGACATTCGCTTCAATGTGCAGCGCCAATTTGTGCTCGACGCCAAGCTGGGCCTGCAGGAAGTGCTGCGCTGAACCCAGGGGCTTAGAACGTGTTCCAGCCGCCACCGCTGGGCGTAGGGATGGTCTACTTCCCCGCGCTGGCCCCGTTTTACACCGCCTGCGGCGGGCTGCTGGACGTGCTGGAAGTAGAGCCGCAAACCCTGTGGCACAGCGGCGTGGCCACCCACACGCTGGACCCAGCCGCCTTTGCCCCCCTGCTGCGCAGCCCGCAGCACAAGCTGGTGCACGGCGTGGGCATGCCGCTGGCCGCGTCGGTCGATCCCGATGCGCGGCAGTTTGCGCCCTGGCGAGAGAGCATTGAGCGCCTGCAGACCCCCTGGGCCAGCGAACACCTGGCCTTCCAGCGCGTGCCCCAGGCCGGTGGCGGCAGCGCCCACAGCGGCTTTCTGCTACCGCCGCTGCAGTCGCAGGCAGTCGTCCACCTGGCGGCGCAGCGCATCCACGCCCTGCAGCAACGCTCCGGCGTGCCCATCGCGTTTGAAAACGGCCCCAACTACCTGCGCCCCCAGCACGGCGAGCTGCCCGATGGCGCGTTTTACGCCCAGGTGGCCACGCAGGCCAACTGCGGCATGGTGCTGGACTTGCACAACCTGTGGTGTAACCAGCGCAATGGCCGCCAGTCCATGCAGGCCGCCCTGCAGCAGTTGCCGCTGGAGCGGGTGTGGGAAGTGCACGTGGCGGGTGGCGAGCTGCACGACGGCTACTGGCTGGACGCGCACAGCGGCCTGGTCCCGCCCGAGGTGATGGCGGTGTGCGCCGAGTGGCTGCCCCGGCTGCCGAACCTGGGGGCGCTGGTGTTTGAAATCATGCCCGACTACGTGCAGGCCCGGCAGATCGGCTGGGATCTGCTGGCCGGGCAGTTGGAGGCGCTGCAGACGCTGTGGCGCACCCGGGGCAGTGCGGTAGTAGCCACTACGACTCCGGTTTTTCCGCCCGCAGCCCCAGCTGCACTGTCACCCGCCGAGTGGGAGCAGACCCTGGGCGCGCTGGTCAACGGCCGCACGCCCGAGCCCGCCGCCAGCGCACTGGCGCAAGACCCCAGTGTGCCGGTGCTGCGGCATCTGGTGGAGAGTTTTCGCGCAGGCACCCTGGCCGAGGGCCTGGCCCTGAGTTACCGCCTGCTGGTGCTGACGCTGGGCGATGCCGCCACCTCCGCGCTGATGGCCGAGTTCTGGCGCGGGCACTGGCCGCAGCCCTTTGTGTCCGACGAATTACAGGCCTTCCAAAGCTTTGTGCACGCCCACCCCACGGCCCGGCAGGTGCCGTATCTGCTGCAGGTGCTGGACTACGAATGCCGCTGCGTGCGCGCCCAACAAACCGGCTTGGAAGACTGGGCCCCGTTCGACTGCGACCCGCTGGCCCTGCTGGGGGCCCTGGCCCGCGGCACGCTGCCGCAGGATCTGGCGCAGGGGGCTTTTGAGCTGCAGATCTAGCCGGGCTGAACCTTCAGGCGTTGCTGGCGGTTATGCCCCAGCGTTGCAGGGCCGCATCGTCCTGCACCCGCGCATCCACCCAGCGGGCACCGTCCGGGGTGACCTCTTTTTTCCAGAACGGGGCCTGGGTTTTCAGGTAGTCCATCAAAAATTCGCAGGCCTGGAACGCCTGGCCCCGGTGCGCCGAGCTCACCGCCACCCAGACGATCTGGTCCAGCGGCTGCAGCAGGCCCACACGGTGAATCACCTGGGCGGCGTAGATGTCGAAGCGCGCCAGCGCCTGCTCCACCATGGCCTCGATGGCGCGTTCGGTCATGCCGGGGTAGTGCTCCAGCTCCAGGCTCAGCACCTCGCCCGTGGCATCGGGATGCCAGTCGCGCACGGTGCCCAAAAAGCTGACCACCGCGCCCACCCGGCGGTCGCCCTGGCGCAGTGCGGCCAGCTCGGTGGTGGGGTTGAAGTCTTGGGTTTGGATGCGAACGCGGGGTGGGGTCATGGGGCTATTTTGCATCCAGTACAGTGGCTGTTTTGATTTCCTGGGAGACCACTTTGACCGCACCCTACACCCTTGCCGTCCACGGCGGCGCAGGCACCATCGCCCGCGGCCAGACCGATGCCGCGCCCTACCACGCCGGGCTGCGCGCCGCGCTGGCCGCGGGCGAGGCAGTGCTGGCCCAGGGCGGCAGCGCGCTGGATGCGGTGGTGGCGGCAGTGCGGGCGCTGGAGGACGAGCCGCTGTTCAATGCCGGGCGCGGGTCGGTCTACACCTCGGCGGCGCAGCATGAAATGGATGCGGCGGTGATGGACGGCAGCACCTTGGCCGCTGGCGCGGTGGCGGGCGTGCGCACGCTGCGCAACCCGGTGCAACTGGCGCGCACGGTGATGGACTCGACCTTCGTGCTGCTCAGCGGCGACGGAGCCGAGCAGTTCGCCCGCGACCACGGCTTCGAGGCCATGCCGCCCGGCTACTTCCACACCGACCACCGGCTGGCGCAGCTGCACCAAGTGCAAAACGAGGCCGGTGCGGCGATGCAGATGGACCATGCTGCGCCGCTGGACGAGACCCGCAAGTTCGGCACGGTGGGTGCAGTCGCCCTGGACAGCGCGGGCCACCTGGCCAGTGCCGTGTCCACCGGCGGCATGACCAACAAGCACCCGGGCCGCATCGGCGATTCGCCGCTGGTGGGCGCGGGCATTTACGCCAACGACCAGAGCTGCGCAGTCAGCGCCACCGGCTCGGGCGAGTATTTCATCCGCGCCTGCGTGGCCCACGACATCCACGCCCGCATGGCCTACGCCGGGGCCACGCTGGAAGCCGCCAGCCAGGCGGCGCTGGCCGAGGTGGGGCGACTGGGGGGCGAAGGCGGGGTGATTGCGGTAGACCGCCAGGGCAACATAGCCCTGCCCTACATCAGCGCGGGCATGTACCGGGGCTGGGTGCGGGCGGGGGAACTGGCGCAGACGCGGATTTTTGAGGATTGAGGGGTTTTTTTGGGGTACTAAAAGTGCCTCTAGCGCTTGTTCCATGGGCGGGAGCAGCTCCTGTTTCTTACTATCAAAACGGAAGCAGGCTGTGCGGACTGCACGGGACGTAAGCAATAGGGGTCGGAGCCTGGTGGGGTCAGATCCCCATTGCGCGACGGGTACTGCCGGTAGAAGCGCGATCGTGGCCCGCATTGGGGCTCTCACCCCTCCGGGCGGTTCTCCGTGACGGGCCGTGGCGGGATTACCTCTTATGGGTGCCATGAGCATCCTCGGCCGGGTGATGCGCCCGGCGGCGCAGTAACTTGTTCTTTTGCGCAAAAGAAAAGTCACCAAAAGAAAGGCGCCCCAACTGTCTGCGCCCCTGCGCTAGCGCTCCGGGGAGCCTGCGGTACTCGCTTTGGGCGGGGTCTGGCTAAACTCGCTGGCGCTCAGACAACGCCAGCCCTGATCCGCCCAAAGCTGTGCTCCTCGGCGCATACAGATGGGGACCCCGGGGAGCGGGATCGGCCCGGCTGCGCCGGGCATCGCGCCTAGGGCGCGAGCTGGAGTTGGGTGACCGGTTGTGACATCCGAACGTAACAGTACGATCTTGAACATGGCACGCGGGTCGTAGGCGCTGGCCCCGACTTCATCGTTCTTGAACTGGGCATCCAGGGCACCGAGGTCGAGTTCGTGATCGACCAGATAATTCAGCGTGAAGGCGAAGCTGCCGGGGATGATTTGCTCGGACAAGACTACCGGCAGCAACAGGCTGTTGTGGTCTTGGAGCTTTTAGCGGGCCATGGTCGCAATCTCCTTGGCCAGGTGGATCGCAAACGTCGTGTCAGAGGTCCTTTTTTACAGCTTCAACGCTGGACCTGAGGGGCGGAACCACTGGGGGGCTTGGGTTGCAGGAGGTCCCAGAGGTTGCCATACAGGTCTTTGAAGACGGCAACAGTGCCATACGCCTCCTCCTGCGGCTCTCGCACGAATACAACGCCCTTAGCTTTGTACGCCTCGAAGTCGCGCCAGAAGTTGTTTGTGTAGAGGAAAAGGAAGACCCGGCCGCCAGTTTGATTGCCAACATGGGCCGCTTGATCTTCCGAGCTTGCACGGGCCAGCAGAAGACCGCTCTCGCTCGCACCTGGGGGCGAAACGACAACCCAGCGCTTGTTCTGGGCCGGAACGAACGAATCTTCGATGAGTTGGAAGCCAAGCGTGTCGACATAGAAGGCAAGGGCTTCGTCGTAGTCGCGGACGACAACGGATACCAAGCCCAACGACTGTTGAACCGAACCGACTCTCAAACTGACCCCCAACGCGATGCACGCCGCAAAACCTGCGGTGTGCTTGGGCTAATGCGGTTTAAATCACCCATCGAAATCTCCTGAAAGTGGCTTGTAGGCTGGGCTTTCGTAGGGGAGCCAGTTTTT
The DNA here is from genome assembly GCA_963512605.1 of uncultured Albidiferax sp. Classification (GTDB taxonomy): domain Bacteria; phylum Pseudomonadota; class Gammaproteobacteria; order Burkholderiales; family Burkholderiaceae_C; genus Rhodoferax_B. The sequence goes on from CAUPNG010000018.1 coordinate 68,563, forward strand.
ATACAGGGTTAAAAACTTCAACAAACCCCGCAACAAGCCAATAGCCCACTATAGCCCGGCGACGCCTTGAGACTCTTCGCACATCCACACTTTTCCTTCCACCGTTGAAGGTGCGCAATGCTCTTATTTCGGTAGCTTCTCATGCCGTTGGGATGGGCGCTGGAGCCTCTTTTTTCTGAAAGGTTCTGACGGCTTTTTGTGGGGCGCATGCATTGCTGGATGCCACAGTCGCCGGTGGCCGAAAATCGTGCCCAGGGCGCGGGCTGGGCGGTGTTTGGCGGTTTTCGATTTTTTTGGGCATTTTTTACCCACAAAATCAACCTATAGCGCTTATCCCATGGGCGCAAGCAGCTCCTATTTTTTACGCTCTATTTGAGAGCATTTCCGCCTCAAACCGCTCCATCTCTTCCGCCAAAGTCCCCCGACTGCGGAAGTGGCGTTGGGCCTGGTCGTACCAGTATTCGGCGTCTTCCAGGTCGCCTTCCTGGATGTGGACGATGCCGTGCAGCCAGTTCGACAACGGGGAGTTGTCGGTTTGGACGAGGTTGTGGGCTTCGGTCCAGCGGTTGGCGCGCAGGTGGGCTAACACCTGGGCCAGTTGGTCGTGCAATGCGGTCATGGGGGGCTCCTCCACCGCCAGCTTACGCCCGCAACGCGTCCAGCAGCTGCTCGAAGCTGCCAAACAAGGCGTTGCCGGGCAGCAGGCGGCTGCCGGATGCATCGGTGCGCACCAGGGCGGGTACACCGCTGGCACCCAGGCTGCGCATCAAGCCTTGGGCGCGTTGCAGGCGCTGGGTGTTGGCCTGGCGCAGTTCGGCATCGGCGGCGACCAGGCGGTCTGCGGCAGTGGCCAGGTCAGCAATGCGCAGCAGCTTTTCCACGACCGGCACATCGGTGGTGTCCAGGCCGTCCACGTAGCGGGCTTCCTGCAAGAGCTTCAGGGCTTGCAGCTCCCGCGCGGGCGCTGTCAAGGATACGGCGGTTAGGGCCAAGGTGGCGGTGCTGGAATCGAACAGGCTGCCGTGCCGACCCAGCACCTGGGTGCGGTAGGCCGGGGTGAAGCGCTGGCCGGTGAGCTTGGCGATACGGGTGTCGTTGGACCAGGCGTAGTCGGCAAAGGCCGCGTCCATGGTGCGGCCACCGCCCGCGAACAGGCCGGTGGGGGCCAGTTCCAGGGTAATGCCAGGGTGCTGGCCGAGTTGCTGCATCACTGGCGAAGCGCCGTAGCACCAGCCGCACAGGGGGTCGAAAAGATAGGTCAGGGTAGTGGGCATGGGGTGACTCCAATGTCAGGTCAAGGTAACAGGCTTTTCGCGCCCGCGTTGGCTACCGCGCCGTCGTCTGCGGGCATGGCACCGCTGGCACCGATGGCGCCGATGATCTGGTTATTGGCCACCAGCAGCACGCCGCCTTCGATCGGGAAGGCACCGGGCACGGCCAGCAGGTTGAGCTTGTTGCCAGCCAGTATCTGCTCTTCGATGGCTTTGGTGGGGGCCTTGATACCGTTGGCGGCTTTGGCTTTGCCGATGGCGGCATCTACCGTACCGATGGGGGCCTGGTTGGCACGCTCCAGGTAGACCAGGTTACCGCCGGAATCGACTACGGCGATGGTCAGTTCCAGGCGCTTTTTCTGCATTTCGGCGGCAGCAGCCTGGGCGACTTTTTTGGCAGCGTCCAGGCCGATGGGCGCGCCGTAGGGCAGGTTTTGGGCAAAGGCGGTGGCCGATACCAGGGCCAGGGCGGCAAGGCTCAAGCGGATCAAGTTTTGTTGCATGGTGTCTCCAAAGGGGGTGGACTTAAAAAGTGCTGACAGGTGCTAGTTTATTGATTCGAAAAAATAGATAAACACCTAAAATATCAAATATTTGTTGCACCAATCAAGGCAATTGATGGACCGTTTCACCGCCATGCAGGTCTTTACCGAGGTGGCCGAGCGCAGCAGCCTGACCGATGCCGCCACCGCGCTGGACATGTCGCGGGCCATGGTGTCACGCTACCTGGAAAGTCTGGAGACCTGGCTGGGCGTGCGCCTGCTGCACCGCACCACGCGCCGCGTGAGCCTGACCGATGCGGGCGCCGATGCCCTGGAGCATTGCCGCCAGGTGCTGGCACTCACCAGCGATGTGCAAGCCCTGGCAGGCCAGCGCAGTGCCGCACCGGGCGGGCGGCTGCGCATCACCTCCAGCGTATCGTTTGCGCAGGCCTGGCTGTCGCGGGTGCTGGCCGACTTTTTGGTGCAGTACCCGCAGACGCAGATCGAGGTGGTGGCGCTGGACCGCGCGGTGAACCTGGTGGAAGAGCGCATCGACCTGGCAGTGCGCATCACCAATACGCTGGACGACGGGCTGGTGGCGCGCCGCCTGGCGGACTGCCGCTCGGTGCTGTGTGCCGCGCCCGCCTACCTGGCCCGGCACAGCCCGCCCGTGGTGCCAGAAGATTTGCGCGGCCACGCCTGCCTGACCCACGCACGGGTGGGCCAGAGCGAGTACCGCCTGCACTACCAGGGCGAGACTGTGCGGGTGCCGGTGAACGGGCCGTTCCAGAGCAACGAAACCACGGTGTTGCTGCACGCGGCCCTGGGCGGTGCGGGCATCGCCATGCTGCCCAGCTACCTGGTGAGCGAGGCTTTGCGCGACGGGCGGCTGGTGCGCCTGTTGCCCGACTGCGAGCCCGAGGTGCTGGGCATCCATGCCAGCTATTTGTCGCGCAAGCACCAGCCGCTGCTGCTGCGCACCCTGCTGGATTTTTTGGCGGCACGCTGCGAGGGCGCGCCGTGGGACCATGATCTGCCGGTGGCTACGCCACGGGCCAGCAGATCGCGGAAAAAGTGAGCGGGGAAAAAAGTAAGCGGGGATCCCAGGCCCCAGGCCCACGTTTACTTCTCGGCAAACGCCCGTTCCACCACAAAGTGGCCGGGGGTGGAGGTATTGCCTTCCTTGAAACCGCGCTCTTCCAGCATGTGCTTCAGGTCCACCAGCATGCCGGGGCTGCCGCAGAGCATGACGCGGTCGATGGCCGGGTCGAACTCGGGCAGTTCCAGGTCGGTGAACAGCTTGCCGTTGTGCAGCAGCTCGGTGATGCGGCCCATGTTGCGGTAGGACTCGCGGGTGACCGTGGGGTAGTAGCGCAGCTTGCTGGTGACCATTTCGCCCAAAAATTCATGGGCAGGCAAGTGCTCGGTCAGCAGGTCGTGGTAGGCCAGCTCTTCGACCTGGCGCACGCCGTGGACCACGATGACCTGCTCGAAGCGCTCATAGGTTTCGGGGTCGCGCACGATGCTCAAAAACGGGGCCAGGCCGGTACCGGTGGACAGCAGGTACAGGTGCTTGCCGGGCAGCAGGTAGTCGGTGACCAGGGTGCCGGTGGGCTTCTTGCCGACGATGATCTTGTCGCCCACCTGGATGTGCTGCAGGCGCGAGGTCAGCGGGCCCTCGGGCACCTTGATGCTGAGGAACTCGAGGTGCTCTTCGTAGTTGGCGCTGGCAATGCTATAGGCGCGCAGCAGCGGTTTGCCGTCTTCCTTGCGCAAGCCAATCATGGTGAAGTGGCCGTTGCTGAAGCGCAGCGACGGGTCGCGCGTGGTCGTGAAGGAGAACAGGCGGTCGGTCCAGTGGTGCACGCTCAGCACGGTTTCTTCGTTGAAAGCACTCATGTTTGGTAGCTAGGAAGGTTGGTGAAAATGGAGGCTATTTTCCTACAGCCGCCCGCACTGCCTGTCTATGGGCGATTCCACCTTGCGAGGCCCAGGGTAAATCTAAAAGAAATAAGCTTCTACCGCTTATTCCATGGGCACAAGCAGCTACCAAAACTGTAGCAATCGGGTTTTTCAGCGCTCTGGTGGACTGGAAGTACGCTCCAGTTGCAGTGCAAAAAAAGCCAGCAACAGCAGCAAAAAAGCCACGCGCGGCACGTCCATCACGCTGCTGACCAGGCCCACCAACAGCACCCCGCACAGCGATGCCGCCAGGTAGGGTGCCAGCGGCTGGCGGCGGGCGCTCCCCAGCACCAGTTGCCACAGGGCAGTGCCCACCAGCGCGAGCCACAGGATGGAGCCCAGCACCCCGCGCTCGACCAGCACTTCGAGGAACAGGTTGTCGATATGCCAGGGCAAAAAGTAAAACCGCGCCGCCGGGAACCAGTGCGCCAAATTGTGCGCAAAGTCGCCGTTAGACAACTGCTCCTGGCCGTTGGTGTTTTGCAGGCCAATGGAGCGGAAGTCGGCATGCGCGCCCGCGCCCAAAACCGCCACCGAAAACATGCCCAGGCGCGGGGCGTACCACGGCGTGTCTTTGAAACGGGGCCCCTGCAAGGGCACGGTGATGCGCTGCCAGGGGCTGGCGGCAGGGTCATCCACCGGTTTCAAGGGCAAATAGGCGCTTTGGCAGCGGGCGGGGTACAGCAGGTGGCGTTCGCACAGTTGCAGGTACACGCCGGTGGGCGCATCTACCCGCACCTGCACGCTGGCCCGGTAGCGCGCACCGGGCACGGGGCGCACGCGCTGGGTCGCGGCATACAGGCCTTCCAGATAATCGTCGGTATCGGGGCCGGACACGCGCATCACCGGCGGCTCTGCACCCTGCCCGCCTTGCCAGGCCACGTGGCCGGACCACTCGCCCTCGGGATAGCTACGGGCATAGTGCGATGGCAAACGGCCCAGGCCGATACCGGCGAACCAGTCCACCGGGTCCTGCAGCAGGTCCAGGCCGCGCTGCCAGTGCGCCATGCGGCTGCCGAAATCGCGCTCGGTGGTGGTCAGGCGGCTGGCCATGAAGCTACCGCCGTTGAGCACGCCCACCACCTCGGCCACCAGCACCACCCCCAGCGCCCAGGCGGCCTTGGCGCGCCAGCCCCGGGGGTGGCGGCGCTGCCACATGCTGAGCGCCAGCGCCCGCAGGTCCAGGCCCGCCTTCTGCACCCACAGCAACAGCCCCAGCAGCACCAGCGGGGCCAGCATCGACAAATAAACACCGCGCGAGAAGGTGGTCAGCCCGGCATAGGTCACCAGCACGGCCAGCAGCGCGCCCCAAGCCCATTGCCAGGGCCGCCGGGCACTGCGCAGGGCCCAGGCCACAAACGGCGTGGCCAGCGCCATGTAGGCATCGATGGCCGCGCCGCCCACGTGCATTTCCCAGAACAGTGCGGTCGTGCGGTATTTGCTGGTGAAGTTGAACCAGCCGGGAAAAGCCGCCCGCTCCCACAGCACCACCAGAACCAGCACCACCAGCCCCACCAGCATGCCCACCGCCAGGCGTTTGCAGCTCTGCACCACCGAATGCCGCAGTGCGTCGGCCAGCAAGGGTAGACACAGCGTGGCCCAGAGCAGGCTTTTGGAGGCCCGCAGGCTGTTCATCGGGTCGCCGTAGCCCTGGAACATGTCCCAGGTGAAGCCCCCCGCATCCAGCAGACCCCGGGCCAGCGACAACAGGCTGGCGGCGGCCAGCAGGGCAACGATGGTGGTGGAAAAGGTCAGCGGCTGGGTCCAGCGGAACGCGGTGTCCCGTGGCCTTCGAGCCAGCCGGAAGTAGCCCGCCGCCAACACCGCCAGCAGCAGCAAATCGAACTCTTCCAACGCCAGCCAGCCGGTCCAGGGGGCGAAGTTCAGAAACGGCAGGCAGGCGGGCACGGCGAACAGCCAGATGCCGGGCAGCCACAGAGCCACCATCGCCGCCAGATAAAAACCCGACAGAGCCAGCAGGGGCGACACCGGGTGCGCCAGGGCCAGGAAACCGCCAGCCAGGCCACAGGCCAGCGCCAGCAGTGCCGAGAAAACCCGGCGGGGGTCGTCCACCTAAACCAGCACTTCCACGCAGGCCGGGTGGCCCAGGAAGTTTTGCGGGCTGGCGCTGGCACCGTAGGCACCCGACTGGAACACCACCACCAGGTCGCCCTCTTGCGCCGTGGGCAGCACCATGCGGTCGCCCAGCAAGTCCAGCGGGGTGCACAGCGGGCCGACCACCGAGGCGGGCTCCACATCCACCGCGCCCATGCGGTTGCCGATGGCCACGGGGTAGTTCTTGCGGATCACCTGGCCAAAATTACCCGAGGCCGACAAATGGTGGTGCAGGCCGCCGTCGGTCACCAGGAACACCTGGCCGCGCGAGATTTTGCGGTCTATCACGCGGGCCACGTACACGCCCGCCTCGCCCACCAGGTAGCGGCCGAGTTCGATGACGAAGGAGGCCTGGGGCAGCTCGGTCTTGGCGCGCTCGGCCAGAGCGGCCAGGTTGTCGCCAATGGGCTGCAGATCGATGCGCTGCTCGCCCGGAAAGTACGGAATGCCGAAACCACCGCCCAGGTTCAAAAACTTCACCGGCAGCGGCGTGGCCTCGGCTAGGCGCACGGCCAGCGCGTAGGACTTTTGCTGGGCTTCGCAGATCGACTCCGGGCGCAGGTTTTGCGACCCGGCGAACAGGTGGAAGCCTTCAAACGCCAAGCCCGCGCTGCCAATGGCGGCCATGAGTTCAGGCATTTGCTCCACGTCCACGCCGAATTGTTTGGGGCCACCGCCCATCTTCATGCCCGAGCCTTTGAGCTCGAAGTCGGGGTTGACGCGCACCGCCACGCGGGCGGCCAGGCCTAAATCTACGGATATCTGCGCCAGCACGCCGACTTCGCGCATGGATTCCAGGTTGACCAGCACGCCCGAGGCCACGGCCTGGCGCAGCTCGGCATCGCGCTTGCCGGGCCCGGCAAAGCTGATCTCTTGCGGGTCGGCACCAGCATCCAGCGCCACTTTCAGTTCGCCCGCCGAAGCCACGTCGATGCCGTCCACCAGCCCGGCCATCAGCCCGACCACGGCGGGCATGGGGTTGGCCTTCATGGCGTAGTGCAGCTTGACGCTGGCGGGCAAGGCGGCGCGCAGCTCGGCCACACGGTTGCGCAGCTGGGCGCGGTCGTAGGCGTAAAACGGGGTTTGCCCGACGCGCGCGGCCAGTTGGGTGAGTGGAATGCCGCCTACCACCAGTTCACCGCCTTGCACGGGGAACTGGCTTAAAGGGGCGTGGACAGGGATTACACGGTCGGTCATGGGGGTCATTCTCTAGCTAAGGTGGCGCTCGGCCCAGTCGGTGGAGAGCCATTTGCGGTCGATCTTGCCGTTGGGGTTGCGGGGCAGCGGCCCGGCCACCACTTCCACGTCGGCGGGCAGCATGTAGGCGGGCATGCGGGTGCGGCACTCGGCCAGCAGGGCGGCGGTGTCGAGCGTGCCGTCGACGGCATCCGCCGGGGCGGTGGCAATCACCTGGATGGCCTGGCCCCAGGCCGGGTGCTCCACGCCAAAGGCCACACATTCGCCTACCAGTTTGGTGGCGTACAGCACTTCTTCCACCTCGGTGGGGCTGACGCGGTAGCCCGAGGACTTGATCATCTCATCGCGGCGGCCGATGAAGTACAGAAAGCCTTCGGCGTCCATGCGCACGGTGTCGCCGGAGAAAACGGCGTATTCGGGCAGTTGCAGGCCCGGCTGGCGGCCCGGTGCGTCGGGGGCCAGCAGTTTGTAGCGTTCGGCGGTTTTTTCGGCATCGTTCCAGTAGCCCATGCCGACCAGCGCGCCGCGGTGCACCAGCTCGCCCGGCTCTTCGGGAGCGCAGGGACTGCCGTCTTCGCGCAGCACCAGGATTTCGGCGTTGGGGATGGCCTTGCCGATGGAATCGGGGCGGCGGTCTACCTCGGAGGGTGGCAGGTAGGTGGAGCGGAAGGCTTCGGTCAGGCCGTACATCAGGAAGGGCTGGCTGTGGGGCGCGCGCTGGCGCAGCAGGTCCAGCGTCTCGCGCGGCATGCGCCCGCCGGTGTTGGCAAAGTAGCGCAGCTTCTCGGCAATGGCGGCGGGCCAGGCGGACTGGGTGAGCTGGATGTACAGCGGCGGCACGGCGGTCAGGCCGGTCACGCCTTCGCGCTCCATGGCCTTGAGCACGTCACGCGGCATCAGGTAGTTGAGCAGCACCACGCGGGCCCCAACGTGGAAGGCGGTGGTGAGCTGGCTGAAGCCTGCGTCAAACGACAAGGGCAATGCGGCTAATAAGGTGTCTGTGCTGGTGTTCTCTAGATAGCTAGCTACACTTTTTGCACCAGCGACCATGTTGCGGTGCGACAGCACCACGCCCTTGGGCCTACCGGTGCTGCCCGAGGTGTACAGGATGGCGGCCATGTCGGTGTCGATGACCCGGTGCCCGGCGCAGGCCGGGGCCGCGAGCAGATCGTGCCATTGGGATTGCGGTAGGCTGGGGACCGCCTGCGGTGCGGGATCGGTCAGCACGACGTGGCGCAAGTCCGGACACTGGCCCAGCACGCCCGCCAGCAGCGCCAGGCGCTCGGGCGAGGTCACCAGCACGCGCACATTGCAGTCTTGCAGGATAAAAGCCACCTGCTCGGGCTTGAGCAAGGGATTCAAGGGTACAAACACGGCCCCGGCAGCGGGCGCGCCAAAGCTGGTGATCACGGTCTCAAAGCGCTTTTCCAGGTAGATCGCTACCCGTTCGCCCCGACCCAGCCCCAAGGCCATCAAACCGGCCGCGCACTGCGCCACCGCCGCGTCCAGCTCGCTGTAGGCCATGGACACCGCGCCGTAGGTAAGCGCACGGTTTTGCGGTGCACGCTGGGCGGCACAGGCAATGAGTTCATGCAAAAGTGTGGATTCACGCATAGAGGTCACGCAAGAAAAAAGAGGGGAAACCGCCAAAAACGGCCGTTAAAAGTATCGCACAGGGGCCTCCAGACCAAAGCGGCAGGTACCCATCCTAAAATGCGGCCTTCTTACCAAACACCACCCGTGCCTCGGATATGCCAAGCCACGGGTCGGCCCTCCTGACAAGAGGACGCTGCCATCTTGGGGGTGCAATTGCTTACAACACAACAGGGGTTCTCATGGATGTGACACAAGAGGTCAAGGCGGTTCTGGACGAAGTGCTGAGCCTGAATGGCCGCAGCGCCGCTTTTACCCGCGAAACCCATCTGCTGGGTGCCATTCCCGAGCTGGACTCGATGGCCGTGGTGTCCCTCATCACCCGCCTGGAAGAGCATTTTGGCCTGACAGTGGACGACGACGACATGGACGGCTCGACCTTTGCGACTGTGGGCGCGCTGGTCGATTTCGTCGACGCCAAACTCGCGGGCTAACAGGGCAACCGGCCGATGGATGCGTTCTTCTTGCCCGTCGGATCTGGCCAGCGCTTCGCCATTTTCCACCCGGCCCAGGGCGGCACCACGCGCGGGCTGGTGGCCTACGTGCACCCCTTCGCCGAGGAAATGAACAAGTCGCGCCGCATGGCCGCCTTGCAAGCCAAAGCCTTGGCCGCCCATGGGTACGCCGTGTTGCAACTGGATTTGCTGGGCTGCGGCGACAGCTCTGGCGACTTCGGCGATGCCTCCTGGCAGGCCTGGGTGGACGATGTCGTGCTGGCCTGCCAATGGCTGCGCCGCCAGGGCGATACCCCCCTGTGGCTGTGGGGGCTGCGCGCCGGATGCCTGCTGGCGGCCCAGGCCGCAACCCAACTGGACGAGCGCTGCAACTTCTTGTTTTGGGCCCCCACGCCTGTGGGCAAGCCGCTGCTGCAACAATTTTTGCGCCTGAAAGCCGCGGGCGATCTGGCCAGCGGCAATGCCAAGGCGGTGATGGACGGGCTGCGCGGGCAACTGGCGGCAGGCACGCCGGTAGATATCGCCGGATACAGGCTGTCTGCAGCGCTGGCCTCGGGTTTGGAGCTGGCCACATTGGCCGCGCCCGCCGCGGCAGGACGGATGGAGTGGCTGGACCTGTCCACCCAGGCCGATGCCAGCCTGTCGCCCGCCACGGCCAAACCCTTGCAAGCTTGGCAGGCGGCCGGGTTTGCCATGCGCAGCCAGGTCGTGATGGGACCGGCGTTTTGGCAGACCAGCGAAATTGAAGAAGCACCAGCTTTGTTGACCGCAACACTGGCCGCGCTAGATACACCCGGCTCCTCTGCCGTATCCACATGAACGAACACGCTTTGCTTTTTCCTTGTGGGCAGGAGACGCTGGTGGGCGTGCTGAGCCTACCCGCTGCGCCCATGGACACCGCAGTCGTTATCGTGGTGGGAGGCCCCCAGTACCGTGTGGGCAGCCACCGGCAGTTTGTCTTGCTGGCGCGCGCGCTGGCAGACGCGGGCTATGCGGTATTGCGTTTTGACTACCAGGGGATGGGCGACAGCGAAGGGCCATCGGGGGATTTCCTGACCGCGGGTCCTGGCATCCGTGCCGCCATGGACAGCCTGCAAAGCCGTGTGCCGCAGGTAGCAAAGATTGTCTTGTGGGGACTGTGCGATGCGGCATCCGCAGCGTTGCTATATGTTCACGAAACAAAAGACCCCCGCGTGGCGGGCCTTTGCCTCCTGAATCCCTGGGTGCGCTCCGAAGCCAGCTTGGCACGGACCCAGATCAAGCACTATTACACCCAGCGCCTGATGCAACGGGCGTTCTGGACAAAATTGCTGAGCGGCAAAGTGGCGCTGGGAGCACTCAGAGGTTTGGCGCAGAACGTTCGGCTTTCCAGGGCCAAAGTCTCGTCAACGCACGCGGACCACCGGCCATTTCAACAGCGCATGGCGGCAGCATGGATGGGTTTCGGCGGGCGCATTCTTTTATTGCTCAGTGACAATGATTACACCGCCAAAGAATTTCTGGAGTACGCTTCTAAGGATACGAACTGGCGCGATGTTTTCCGCCATATGCACCTGCAACGGCATGACATCCCTCATGCGGACCATACTTTCTCCGACCCTGCTGCACAAATGCAGGTTGAAAGATTGACCCTGCAATGGATACAGGAAAGTCACTCCCATTAACCGGATAACATAATGTTTAAACTAATTCCAGTTATTTTCATATTTTTTTCCCAAATGGCGTTAGCCCAATTTGGTGAATCTGAATGCGGCCCCTTGACAAATGGCTATGGCCCTTACGACTACCGAACAAGTAAAGGGCAAATTTTGAGTACCGTGGAAAATTTTCACTTTACCCCAAAAGTGGAAATGCTCATGAAAGCCGACACTGGCTATCTTGGAGCGGACATAGACTATACGCTGCGCGCATTCCCAAATCACCATCGCGCATTAATGTCGGTAATGCGGTATGGAGAAAAAACAAAATCGGAAAAACCGCCACACATGCGGTATTCCATCCCTTGCTATTTCGACCGCGCCATCAGGTTTCGCCCAGACGATGCGATACCACGGATGATTTTTTCCATGTATCTGGCAAAAAATGGCCGAACACCAGAGGCCCTACAGCAATTGGACATTGCAGCGGAGGGCGCAGAGGGCAAAGAAAACCCCTTCACCCACTTCAACTTGGGCCTGAATTATTTTGATTTGAAAGAATACGATAAGTCTGAAATTCAAGCGCACAAGGCATATGCCTTGGGGTTTCCCCAGACGGTATTGAAAGAAAAGCTAAAAAGCGTTGGCAAATGGACGGAGCCAGCCGTTGAGGCACCTACTGCCGACACATCAGCCCCCACACCATCCCAATAAATTCCGCGAGAGCATTTTTTTGCCAAGTCATTCAGATGAGTTCAATGGTTTGCACAGACCATTGCCGCGCGGCCCGGTACTCGACTGGAACAGTTTCGGGCGCATGGATGTCCCGGATGTGCACAGTGTTGAAAACCTGAAACATAAAGTACTCACCACCAGTGGGCGCGCCGCTATCCACCAAGCGTTGTTACAGCTTGATCTACCTGCATACAGTTCAGTCTTGGTCCCTACCTACCACTGCCCGACCATGGTGGCACCGGTTCTGTTAGCCAATTTGAACGTAGCTTACTTTGGATTACTACCTAGCGGCTTGCCACACCTTGACGCCATTGAAGAGTCAACGGCTCAAAAGTGCAAAGCCATGCTGGTGCCCCACTATTTCGGGCTGGCCAAATCATTGAGAGAAGTACGCGAATGGTGTGATGATCGGGGAATTGCGCTAATCGAAGATTGCGCTCACTGCTATTTCGGCCAAGCGGGCGAACGCGCTGTAGGCGAGTGGGGGGATTTTTCGACTGCAAGCCTGTCAAAGTTTTTCCCACTACCCGAAGCAGGTTTGTTAGCTTCGGCACATAAATCCATCAGGCCTTTGAACTTGGAAAAACCTTCTTTGAAGGCGCAAATCAAAGGTTGTGTAGATGTCATAGAACTCGCATCTCGTTACCGCCGCTTCGCAGGTATACGGCCATTTTTGGCATCATTCTTCAAATTGAAAAATATTCGCGGCCAACAATCCGAAGTATCAGACATCGTTAAAAATCCGGAGGCTGCGGAGATGATGCGGGATTGCGATATGGCCCGTATCAACCAAGCGCCGCTGTGGGCAGCGATGGCGCTAAAAATTGCCTTACCCCGGGGTCGCATCATCCTTCAGCGGCAGATAAATTTTGCCCGTTATGCCACATATTTTTCCAATGTTTCGGGGGCCAAACCGCTATTTCCCATTTGTGCAGACTCCGTCGCATCTGCAGCACCTTATGTTTATCCGTTATGGGTCGACGACCCAGACTCCGTCTACCAGGCTCTCAGAGCCATGAAGCTGCCGGTATTCCGATGGGATCGTATCTGGCCCAAGTCACCGTCTCTTCCGGGTGATATTGGCCCCCTGTGGAGTCACCATGTATTGCAGCTTCTTTGCCATCAAGACCTCAACACTGCCGATATAGACCACACAGCGCAAGCAGTGCTGCATTTATTAAAAGCGCAGCAGACGAGCCGCCATCCCGTTAGTACATAACGCCCTTTCAAGAGACGCCATGCCATCCCCTAAACTCCACTGGCAGAATTTGCCCGCCAGCGCGCTTCCCTCTACGCCAGATTTGCTACCCGAATGGGATCGCCTCAATAGAGAACGCGCGGACCTGCCTTTCATGACAGCTGCCGCCGTTTGCTCCGCTCTCCAGATATTCGGATCGGGTACGGAAAGGCTGCTGATTGGACGGGAGGCTGGCACAGTCGTTGCCATGCTTTTGGTGACACCTAGCGGCTCGTTCCAATGGCGGACCTTCCAGCCGTCCCAACTCCCGCTAGGGGTATGGGTCGCGGCCAAGCACCTCTCAACCACACACGTTGCGCGCAGTATGTTGCGTGGCCCTTTAGGACTTTGTCTGGGTTTTTCCCTGACGCAGGTAGATCCACTGCTTGCCCCTCGAGAAGTCGACGATTCGGACTCCAAACATATGGATTACATCGACACAGGATGGATAGATATCAAGGGGACGTTTGAAGATTATTGGGCTGTGCGCGGTAAAAATCTGCGCCAAAACATGCGCAAACAGCGCAATAAACTAGCGACAGAAGGCACCCACATTCATATGCGGGCACTTACTGCGCCCGAAGATATGCCAGGTGCTATTGCGCGTTATGGAATATTGGAGAGCTCTGGATGGAAAGCCTCGGAAGGCACGGCGATTCACCCTGACAATCCACAGGGACAGTTTTACGTTCAGCTACTACAAAATGCGGCAAAGCACGGTGAAGCGGTAGTTTACGAATACTTTTTCAACGAAAAGACAGTGGCACTCAACTTATGTGTGCAACGTTCAGGAACTTTGGTGGTTTTGAAAACCACCTACGACGAAACTATTAAAAATTATTCTCCTGCATTTCTACTCAATCAAGATCAGGTTGAACAGGTATTTGGCCAAGGCATCACAAAGCGACTCGAATACTATGGTCGCATGATGGAATGGCATACCCGCTGGACTGAAAGCAAACGCACCTTATACCACTTAACGTGTTATCGATGGGCCTGGCTTAAAAAGTTGGCTGAGCGTAGACACAAGAAAATTGAAGAATATCCCAAACCAACGACTACTACTGAAACTGACACCATCCCTGTTACGCCTCCTGCATTGGAAGCTCATTCATGATTACAGTCATCATTCCTTATTACCAGAATAAACCTGGAATACTTTGCAAAGCGCTGAAGAGTATCTCAGCGCAAAAATCGGTTCCCATACCGGTAAAGGTATTAGTCGTAGATGACGCATCCCCAGTATCTGCCGAATCAGAATTAAAAAGTATTGGTCCGATCAACTTTAGCTTGCAAATCGTATTGCAGCCCAACGGAGGTCCTGGGGCCGCCCGCAACACCGGCCTCAACCAAGCCCCAACCGAAACGCGTTACATCGCGTTTCTTGACTCTGACGATGAATGGTCCGACGACCACCTGTCGCGCGCCGTCGAAGCATTGGGCGCAGGATACGAATTTTATTTTACGGACCACTACCAACTTAACTCAACTGTTGGGGCATTCGCTCGGGCCGGTCGCATCCAACCCAATGCACACCCACAGTTGCCTGGCACCTCGCCCGGCTTACACGCGTACCAAGGTGACTTGCTGGACCAAATCATACGTGGCAATGTGATTGGGACGTCCACCGTGGTATATGATTTTTTACGATTTCCTGAAAATCGCTTTAAAGTCGAATTTACCAATGCAGGTGAAGATTACTTATTCTGGATGGATATTGCGCACAGCGGTGCAAAAGTAGCTTTTTCGAGCCAATGTGAAGCCCATTATGGGTCTGGCGTAAATGTCTATGCCGGAACCGGCTGGGGAAGTGAAAAGCACTTGCTCCGAGTGCACAATGAAATAAAATATAAAAAGTTAACTTGCGAGTTGTTCCCGGTTACCGAACCGCAACGCGCACACATCCAAAATAATCTGAATACGTTGCGCACCTCTTTCGCGCAAGACTTGCTCCATCGCATCATGCACCGAAAGAAACTACCACTTGGCCTTCTAAAAGACCACTTTCAATTGGACCCACTAAGCTTTTCGCACCTACCCAAAGCACTGGGAAACGCGATTTTCAAGAGAAAATAAAAGTATTCTCCAATAGAAAAGCCGCTTGCTGGATCTCAGCAAGCGGCTTTTAAGTTTTAATGGTGGAGCTGGGGGGATTTGAACCCCCGTCCGCAAGCCTTCTTCGAACAGTTCTACATGTGTAGCCGTCTGGTTTAAGTCTCGCCTTTTGCATCGCGCAGTGGCACGCTATGCAAAACGCCAGTAACCTATTTTCTCAGAGCCCACTAAGTTACCCAGTGAGCGCCCAGCCAAATGAAGTTACCCCGCAGCCTGGACGGCAAAACCTTGCGGCTTCACCACCCTTGCCCAGCCTATTGGCTTGCTGTTGCGAGGCTCACGCGCAATTAAGCGGCGAGTGCGAAACGTTCGTCGTTTGCAGTTAGGTTTTTTCTGCTGTTTTACGAGGTGGCAGAACCTCGACATGCCCTGCTGCGCGTCCGAACCCACGTCGAAACCAGTGCAGCCCCAGGTTGGTATTTTACCCGGCTTATGGCAACCACTGCAGCAACTCCATCGGAGACTGGATGGTGGCATGGGCACCCCATTGGGCGATGTCTGCATTGCTCCCCAGATAGCCATACCCTGCGGCGACCGTAGCCATGCCTGCCGCCAAGCCCGCAACCACATCCCGCTCATCATCGCCTACATACATGCAATGCTCCGGAGCCAGGCCTAAGCGCCTGGCCGCTTCTAACAAAGGCTCTGGATGGGGTTTGGCATGGGGAGTGGTATCGCCGCCGACAATTGCCCCCGCTGTTTCAAACAAAGGCATCGCCTGGGTCAGCGGCAGGGCAAACCGTTCTGACTTGTTCGTCACCACGCCCCAGGGTATCTGGCGCACTACCAGTTGGGCCAGTAATTCAGGCACCCCGTCAAACGCATAAGTCTCCTGCGTCAGGCGGCGTTCGTAGTTCACGAAGAACTCTTCCTTCATGGCGGCGAAATCGGGATGGTCGGGTTGCATGCCGAAAGCCACACCCAGCATGCCCCTGGCACCTGCCCCGACCATAGGGCGATAGAGACTTGGCGCAAACGGCGGCAAGGAGCGGTCGGTACGCATTTTGTCGGCTGCACCGGCAAGGTCGGGCGCGCTGTCCACCAAGGTGCCATCCAAATCGAACAATACGGCGCGGATACCATGGAATGCGGGATGCATGCGCGCAGTCACAGCTTTTGCGTCGCAAACATGTAGTTCACGCTGGTGTCGTCGCTGAGCCAGTACCGCTGGGTCAGGGGGTTGAACTCCAGGCCACGGGTGTGCTGCAGCGTCAGCCCCGCAACGCGACAGTGCCCTGCCAGTTCACTGGGACGGATCATCTTGGCATATTCGTGCGTGCCGCGGGGCAGCATGTTGAGGAGGTATTCCGCACCCACGATGGCCATCAGGAAGGCTTTGGTACTGCGGTGGATAGTAGAAAAAAACACCCAGCCACCCGGTTTCACCAGCGCGGCACAGGCCTGGACTACCGATGCGGGGTCGGGGACGTGCTCCAGCATCTCCATACAGGTCACCACATCAAAGCTGCCGGGCTGCTCTGCCGCGATCTCTTCCGCGCTGACTTCGCGGTATTGCAAATGCGGTGTCTGGGCTTCCAAGGCATGGAGTTGTGCGACTTTGAGCGCCTTGGTGGACAAATCGATACCCAGCACTTCGGCACCCCGGCGGGCCATAGAGTCGGCCAGAATGCCGCCGCCACAGCCTATATCCAGCACCTGCTGGCCCTGCAATGGCGCGATGCCGTCGATCCAGTTCAATCGCAGGGGGTTGATCTGGTGCAACGGGCGAAACTCGCTGTCCAGATCCCACCATCGGTGCGCAAGTTCGGAGAATTTGGCCAATTCGGCGGGGTCGGCATTCAAGCTTGGATTCATCCTGAGATTTTCGCAGATTGCGCCAACCACCTACCCCCAGTGGCATGAAACCCCACATAAAAAAGCCCCGTGGGCTCACGCACACGGGGCTTTTTTGGGGAGCCAGACGGATCTGGCATCCAGCGCAAGAATTACTTGTTACGCGTACCAACCACTTCGATTTCTACGCGGCGGTTCTTGGCACGGCCTTCGGCGGTCTTGTTGTCAGCAACAGGTTGCTTCTCGCCCTTGCCTTCGGTGTACACGCGGTTCTTTTCGATGCCAGAAGACACCAAGTAAGCCTTCACGGCTTCAGAACGACGAACCGACAGCTTCTGGTTGTAAGCATCGCTACCCACGGAGTCGGTATGACCCACGGCAATGATGACTTCCAGGTTGATGCCCTTAACTTTGCTGACCAGGTCGTCCAGCTTGGCTTTGCCTTCTGGCTTCAGCACAGACTTGTTGAAGTCAAAGAATGCATCTGCTGCGTAGGTAACCTTCTCGGCAACCATAGGAGCGGCCACAACTGCGGGTGCAGGTGCTGCGGCGGCAGGTGCAGCAGCAGGAGCCGCCATAGGAGCTGCGGCTGCAGGTGCTGCGGGAACGATAGCGCCATCGCAACCTGGAGCTGCGGTTGCAGGGGTCCAGAAGTTATCACGCCAGCACAGTTCGTTGGTGCCGTTCTTCCAGACCAACTCGTTGGTGCCGTTCTTCCAGTTGTCAACGGTTTGAGCGCCCGCGGCGGTTACAAGCGCTGCGGAGGCAAACAACATTGCCACTTTATTCAATTTCTTCATGGTTCTCCTCTTGGGGAAAAAGCCGCAGCAGCGCTGCGAAACGGGACGTTTACAGTGACCATCACTGCATACGTTCGTTGAATTGTGCCACAGGGCTAAGGGGAAACGAGTAGGACAGCAGGCATGCACGACGGTATACGCTGGCATTAAGGAACATGTGTTGCTGTGTGGCTACAGTCACTTGGCCCTAAAATAGTTGACCTCCGCTGTATGACGTTTGCCTCTCTATGACCCAGTTCGCCAAAGAAACCTTGCCTATCAGTCTTGAAGAGGAAATGCGCCGGAGCTATCTAGATTACGCAATGAGCGTGATTGTGGGCCGGGCCCTGCCGGATGCGCGCGACGGCCTCAAGCCAGTGCACCGGCGCGTTCTGTTCGCCATGCACGAGCTCAACAACGACTGGAACCGCGCTTACAAGAAGTCGGCCCGTATCGTGGGCGATGTGATCGGTAAGTACCACCCCCACGGCGACAGTGCAGTTTATGAAACCATCGTCCGTATGGCGCAGGATTTTTCCCTGCGCCACATGCTGGTCGATGGCCAGGGCAACTTCGGCTCGGTCGATGGCGACAACGCCGCCGCCATGCGTTACACCGAAATCCGCATGTCCAAGATCGCCCACGAGCTGCTGGCCGACCTGGACAAGGAAACCGTCGATTTCGGCCCCAACTACGACGGCAGCGAGCAAGAGCCGCTGGTCATGCCCGCGCGCTTCCCTAATTTATTGGTCAACGGATCGTCCGGCATTGCCGTGGGTATGGCCACCAACATCCCGCCACACAACCTGAACGAAGTGGTCGATGGCTGCCTGCACCTGCTGCGCAATCCGCAGGCCACAGTGGATGAGCTGATGGAGATCATTCCCGCGCCCGACTTCCCCACGGCCGGCATCATCTACGGCATCAACGGCGTGAAAGACGGTTACCGCACCGGCCGTGGCCGCGTGGTGATGCGGGCCAAGGTGCACTTTGAAGACATCGACAAGGGCCAGCGCCAGGCCATCATCGTCGACGAGCTGCCCTACCAGTGCAACAAGAAGACACTGCAAGAGCGCATGGCCGAGCTGGTGCACGAGAAAAAGATCGAAGGCATCAGCCACATCCAGGACGAGTCTGACAAATCCGGCATGCGCCTGGTGATCGAGCTCAAGCGCGGCGAAGTGCCTGAGGTTGTGCTGAACAACCTGTACAAACAGACCCAGCTGCAGGACACCTTCGGCATGAACATGGTGGCGCTGGTCAACGGCCAGCCCAAGCTGTGCAACCTGAAAGACCTGATCGAGGTCTTCCTGGAGCACCGCCGCGAAGTCGTCACCCGCCGCACCATCTTCAACCTGCGCAAGGCCCGCGAGCGCGGCCATGTGCTGGAAGGCCTGGCGGTGGCGCTGGCGAATATCGATGACTTCATCGCCATCATCCGCAACGCACCCACGCCGCCCGTGGCCAAGGTCGAGCTGATGGCCCGCCCCTGGGACAGCAAGCTGGTGCGCGAAATGCTCACCCGCACCCGTGCCGACGGTGGCATGGTGAATGTGGACGACTACCGCCCCGACGGTCTGGAAAAAGAACTCGGCATGGGCAGCGACGGCTTGTACCGCCTGTCTGAAGTGCAAGCGCAAGAGATTTTGCAGATGCGTCTGCAGCGCCTGACAGGCCTGGAGCAGGACAAGATCGTCGCCGAATACAAAGAGGTGATGTCCGAAATCGAAGACTTCCTGGACATCCTGGCCAAGCCCGAACGCGTTTCCACCATCATTGGCGAAGAACTCACCGCCATCAAGCTGGAGTTCGGCCAAACCAAGCTGGGTGCACGCCGCAGCCAGGTGGAATACAGCTCGTTTGACCTCAGCACCGAAGACCTGATCACCCCCACCGACATGGTGGTCACGCTCTCGCACAGCGGCTACATCAAGAGCCAGCCCTTGAGCGAATACCGGGCGCAAAAGCGCGGCGGGCGTGGCAAACAGGCCACGGCCACCAAAGAAGACGACTGGGTGGACCAGCTCTTCATCGCCAACACGCACGACTACATCCTGTGCTTTTCCAACCGCGGCCGCCTGTACTGGCTCAAAGTCTGGGAAGTGCCACAGGGCTCGCGCGGTTCGCGTGGCCGCCCCATCGTCAACATGTTCCCGCTGCAAGAGGGCGAAAAAATCAACGTGGTGCTGGCCCTGACAGGCGAGAAGCGCACCTTCCCCGCAGACCAGTACGTGTTCATGGCCACCAGCATGGGCACGGTCAAGAAAACCCCGCTCACCGACTTCAGCAACCCGCGCAAGGCAGGCATCATCGCCGTGGACCTGGATCCGGGCGACTTCCTTATCGGCGCGGCCCTCACCGACGGCAAGCACGACGTGATGCTGTTCAGCGACGGCGGCAAGGCCGTGCGCTTTGACGAAAACGATGTGCGCCCCATGGGCCGCAACGCCCGTGGCGTGCGCGGCATGATGCTCGAAGAAGGCCAGGGCGTGATCGCCATGCTGGTCGCCGAAGACGAACTGCAAAGCGTGCTCACCGCCACCCTGAACGGCTATGGCAAGCGCACAAGCATCACCGAATACACCCGCCATGGCCGTGGCACCAAGGGCATGATCGCCATCCAGCAAAGCGAGCGCAATGGCCGCGTGGTGGCCGCCACCCTGGTGCATGCCGACGACGAGATCATGCTGATCACCGACAAGGGCGTGCTGGTACGCACCCGCGTGAGCGAAATCCGCGAACTCGGCCGCGCCACCCAGGGCGTGACCCTGATTGGCCTGGACGAAGGCTCCAAGCTCAGCGGTTTGCAGCGGATTGTGGAAAACGATGCCATCGCAGCCGCCGCCGAAGCCGAAGCTGGTGAGGCGGGTGAAGCAGGCGACGATGCTGGCAGCGACGACACCACCCCCGACACCCCCGCAGCGTAACAACGCCATACTATAAATTTAGGAGCTACTCACGCTGATGGAATAAGCGTGAAGTGCCTAAAAACCTTAAAACATTGCATGACACGCCCCTACAACTTTTCCGCCGGCCCGGCCGCCATCCCTGAACCCGTGCTGAACCAGGCTGCGGCCGAAATGCTGGACTGGCACGGCAGTGGCATGGGCGTGATGGAAATGAGCCACCGGGGCAAAGAGTTCTTGTCGATCTACGCGCAAACCAAGGCCGACTTCCGCGCCCTGATGGCCGTGCCGCCCGAATTCAAGATTCTGTTCATGCAAGGCGGTGGCCTGGGCGAAAACGCCATCGTGCCGTTGAATTTGTCGCGTGGCGGCAAGGTCGATTGCGTGGTCACCGGCAGCTGGAGCAACAAGTCGCAAAAAGAGGCGCACAAGTACGCCAGCGTGCATACCGCCGCCAGCACCGAAGCCACCGGCTACACCCGCCTGCCCGACCCGGCCACCTGGGACCTGAGCGCCGATGCCAGCTACGTGCACATCTGCGGCAATGAAACCATCGACGGCGTGGAGTTCCAGACTCTGCCCGACCTGCAAGCCCTGGGCTCCAAGGCCCCGCTGGTGGTCGATTTTTCGTCCCACGTGGCCTCGCGCAGCATGGACTGGAGCAAGGTCGGCCTGGCCTTTGGCGGCGCGCAAAAGAACCTCGGGCCCGCCGGCCTGACGGTCGTGGTGGTGCGCGAAGACCTGCTGGGCCACGCTTTGGACATCTGCCCCAGCGCTTTCAATTACGAGACCGTGGCCGACAACCAGTCGATGTACAACACGCCGCCCACCTACGCCATCTACATCGCCGGGCTGACCTTCCAGTGGCTCAAGCACCAGACCGAGGGCGCGCAAGGCGAGCTGCACGGCATCGCCGCCATGGAACACCGCAACGCCGCCAAGGCTGAGCTGCTGTACCGCGCCATTGACCAGTCGCAGCTCTACTTCAACAAGGTGGAGGCAGATTGCCGCTCGCGCATGAACGTGCCCTTCTTCCTGCGCGACGAGAGCCGCAACGATGCATTTTTAGAAGGAGCCAAGGCACGCGGCTTGCTTCAGCTCAAGGGCCACAAGTCGGTCGGCGGCATGCGGGCCAGCATCTACAACGCCATGCCCCTGGCGGGCGTGCAGGCGCTGGTGGACTACATGCACGCATTTGAAAAGACCCAGGCCTAAGCCATGACCGCCGTAACACCGCCCGCTGCCACCCCTGATCTGGCCGACCTGCGCGTCAAGATCGACCAAATCGACCAGGAGCTGCTCGCCCTGCTGAACCGCCGCGCCCACGTGGCCGAGCAGGTGGGCGACATTAAGCGCCGCGAGGGCTCGCCCTTCTTCCGGCCCGACCGCGTGGCCCAGGTGATCGAAAAGATCCAGCAGGCCAACCCCGGCCCGCTGAAAAACCAGCATGTGGCCGCCGTGTGGCGCGAGATCATGTCGGCCTGCCTGGCCCTGGAAGCACCCCAGCGCGTGGCCGTGCTGGGCCCGGAAGGCACTTTCACCGAGCAAGCAGCCGTCGAATTCTTTGGCAGCGCCGCCGAGCTGCTGTACTGCGCCAATTTCGACGAAGTCTTCCACACCACCGCAGCGGGTACTGTGCAGTACGGCGTGGTGGCGATCGAGAACTCCACTGAAGGCGTGGTGGCCCGTTCGCTCGATCTGTTTTTGCACTCTCCCGTGCACGTGGTGGGCGAAGTCAGCCTGCTGGTGCGCCACAACCTGCTGCGCCAAATCAACTCGCGCGACAACATCGACGTGGTCATGGCCCACCCGCAGGCGCTGGCCCAGTGCCAGGGCTGGCTGACCCAGCACCTGCCCCACGCCGAGCGCCGCGCCGTCTCCAGCAACGCCGAAGGTGCGCGCCTGGCGGCCACCAACCCCGCCTGGGCCGCTCTGGCCAGCGAACGTGCCGCCTCGCAGTTTGGCCTGCATATCGTGGCCCACGCCGTGCAAGACGATGCCTATAACCGCACCCGCTTCGCCGTCATCTGCCTGCCGCAAACCCTGGCCACGCCACCCGCATCGGGCAAGGACTGCACCAGCCTGGTGGTGTCGGTGCCCAACAAACCGGGTGCCATGCACGATTTGCTGGTGCCGCTGAAAACCAACGGCGTGTCCATGACGCGCTTCGAATCCCGCCCCGCCCGCACCGGCCAGTGGGACTACTACTTCTACATCGACCTGGACGGCCACCCTTCGCAGCCCCACGTCGCCAAGGCGCTGCAAGAGCTGCGCGCACTGTGCGCCTTCTTCAAGGTACTGGGCACCTACCCGGTCGGTTCCTGAAAGCAGCGCCCATGTTTGAACAACTCGGACTGATAGGCTGCGGCCTGATGGGTGGCTCGTTTGCACTGGCGCTGAAAAACGCCGGGCTGGTGAAACGCGTGGTGGGCTACAGCAAGTCGCCCTCCACCACCAGCAAAGCCCGCCAGCTGGGTGTGATCGACATCGAAGCCCCCTCCGCCCTGCTGGCCGTGTCCGGGGCCGACATCGTGCTGCTGGCCGTACCCGTGGCCGCCACCGAAAACACCTTCAAGGCCATCAAGCACCTGATCACCCCCACCACCCTGGTGATGGATGTGGGCTCCACCAAGCGCGACGTGGTGGATGCCGCCCGCCGGGTGCTGCGCGAGCAGGTGGGATCCTTCGTGCCCGCCCACCCCATCACCGGCAGAGAGGTCTCGGGCGTGGAGTTTGCCGACCCGCACCTTTACACCGGCAAGAACGTCATCCTGACCCCAATCGAACGTACCCTGCCCGCCCAGTTGGCCCAGGCCCAGGCGGTGTGGGCGGCGCTGGGCTGCAATGTGCTGCACATGTCCCCCGAATCGCACGACGCAACCTTTGCCGCCGTCAGCCACCTGCCGCACCTGATCGCCTTTGCCATGATGCACGGCCTGGTCAGCCAGCCGCAGGGGCAGGAATACCTGGGCCTGGCCGGGCCGGGCTTTCGCGACTTCACCCGCATCGCCGCGTCCGACCCGCATATGTGGCGTGACGTGCTGCTAGCCAACAAAGAGGAAGTGCTGGCCCAGTCGCAGATCTTCCAAAAGACGCTGCAGACCATGGAGAGCATGCTCACCAGCAACAATGTGGACGGTCTGCTGCAGATGCTGGAGCGCGCCAGCGACAGCCGCGCCGACTGGAGCATGGCCTCCCTCAAGCCTAAAAATTAATGTTTGCTACCCCTTTTCTCGACCTTCCCCCCCTCGATAGCGCCAGCGGCACGGTGGTGCTACCGGGCTCCAAAAGCATCTCCAACCGCGTGCTCTTGCTGGCCGCCCTGAGCGGCGGTACCACCCGCGTGCACGACCTGCTGGACTCGGACGACACCAAAGTCATGCTGGCCGCGCTGGCCGCGCTGGGCTGCGGCATCCGCCACACGGCCAACACTGTGGAAATTGACGGGCTGGCAGGGCAGTTAAAAGCCACGCAAGCCGATTTGTTCATGGGCAACGCGGGCACCGCCATCCGTCCGCTGACGGCGGCGCTGGCGGTGCTGGGCGGCGACTTCAGCCTGCACGGCGTGCCGCGCATGCACGAGCGGCCCATTGGCGACCTGGTCGATGCCCTGCGCCAGCTCGGCTGCCAGATCACCTACACCGGGCAAGACGGCTACCCACCCCTGCGCATCGGCCAACCCCAGCTGAAGCTGATTGCCCCCATCCGGGTGCGTGGCGATGTATCCAGCCAGTTTTTGACGGCTTTGCTGATGGCCTTGCCGCTGGTGGCCCAGCAAGATGTCACCATCGACGTGGTGGGCGAGCTGATTTCCAAGCCTTACATCGAAATCACCCTGAACCTGCTGGAGCGTTTTGGCATTACCGTGCGGCGCGAGGGCTGGGCCCGTTTCACGATCCCCGCCGGCAGCCGCTACCAGTCACCCGGCGACATCCATGTGGAAGCCGATGCCTCGTCTGCTAGCTATTTCATAGCTCTTGGCGCCATTGCCACGGGCGCTAGCGGCACTTTTGACTCCAAAGTCCGGATCGAGGGTGTAGGTGCGGCGTCCATCCAGGGCGATATCCGTTTCATCGAAGCCGCGGAGCACATGGGCGCGCAGGTCGTCAGCGGCCCGAACTGGCTCGAAATCCACCGGGGTACCTGGCCGCTGAAGGCCATCGACCTGGACTGCAACCACATCCCCGATGCCGCCATGACCCTGGCGGTGATGGCGCTGTACGCCGATGGCACAACCACGCTGCGCAACATCGCCAGCTGGCGCGTCAAGGAAACCGACCGCATCGCGGCCATGGCGACCGAGCTGCGCAAGCTGGGGGCGACAGTGGAAGAAGGCGCGGACTTCATCCGTGTCACGCCCCCCACAACGGATGCGCATTGGCAAGCCGCCAGCATCCACACCTACGACGACCACCGGGTGGCGATGTGCTTCTCGCTGGCGGCCTTCAACCCGGCCCAATTGCCGGTACGCATTGAAGACCCGAAATGCGTTGCCAAGACCTTCCCTGATTATTTCGAAGCCTTGCTGGCGCTGTCGCACACCGCTACCGCGCACATCCCTGTGCTCTGCATCGACGGCCCCACCGCTTCGGGCAAAGGTACAGTCGCTGCCGCGCTGGCCACGCGCCTGGGCTACCACTTTCTGGACTCAGGGGCGATGTACCGCATCACCGCGCTGGCCGCCTTGCGGGCAGGTTTATCCATCTCCAGCGCCGACGAAGCAAGGATTGCCACCCTGGCCCAAACCCTGCCGGTGCGCTTTGTGGACGGCAAGGTCTGGCTGGGCGATGCCGACGTATCGGAAGCCATCCGCACCGAAGAAGCGGGCATGAACGCCTCCAAAGTCTCCGCCCTGCCCCTGGTGCGGCTGGCTTTGGTGGACCTGCAGCACAGCTTTCGGCGCCTGCCCGGGCTGGTGGCCGATGGGCGCGACATGGGCACTGTGATCTTCCCCGATGCCCCTTTGAAGGTGTACTTGACCGCCACCGCCGCCAAGCGCGCAGAGCGGCGGTATAAGCAGTTGATTTCAAAGGGAATTTCGACTACACTCGAAGACCTTCGCGCTGACTTGGAAGCGCGCGACGCACGGGACTCCTCCCGTGTGGCTGCGCCACTCAAGCCCGCACAAGATGCCTTGCTGCTGGACAACTCTGACATGTCGATCGAAACATCGGTAGACCAGGTGTTGGACTGGTGGCAAAGCAAGCAGCCGTTTGGTTTGAAATAACCCAACGGCACCAGCCCACTCTGCTGCTTCAGCCGAGTGGTTTTTAACCCTGTAACCCCGGTGGTCCCCCGACCGCCAAACCGCCACACCAGACCCTCACGCAGGTGCAATTCCGCACCCGCCAACCCTGTGCTGTGGACTAGGAAAACCATGTCAGAATCATTTGCAGACCTCTTTGCCGAATCGCTAACCCGCACGGAAACGCGCATTGGTGAAGTCGTCACCGCCGAAGTCATCCGTATCGA
>CAUPNG010000019.1:0-93546 GCA_963512605.1 uncultured Albidiferax sp.
TAAGGCAGGTTGCCTACGTAAAGTTTGTTGCCCATGAAAGGACTCCTCTAAAAAACGCAAAACGCGATGGAGTCCGATAACCGCAATCAACAAACCATTGAAGACTAAAGCAGACGCGAAACTGACCAATCACCGCAAACTCGTACTGCCACTGGGTGACAGAACTACGTGATTATGCCTGCATCTTGCCGCGAAGCCACAAAAACTTGTGATCTTGTTGCTTTACAGCCCCTCATCGGCGTCGTAGTTGCGCCACTGCCGCATGGCGTTGCGCATGGTGAGCAGTTGGCGCTCGAACTTAGGGCAGACTTTGCAAGCCATCAAATGCAGGCGCAGGGCGACCGTGTCGGCCATGCCGATGCGGCGGTCTTCGCGGGCCAGCAGCAGGGCTGCAGCTTGTTGGCAGGTACGCCTGAGCGGGATCACGTGGCCTCCTTTGTGTTGCCAAACCAATTGAGTTCCAGGCATTCTCGCAACCGGAGGCGGGCGCGGTGTAGCTGGACATACAGGTTGGTCGGCGTAAGGCCCAGTTCCTTACAAATGTCGTCGCTGGACAGCTCCAGCCATTCGCGCATCAAAAACACCCGGCCCAACATGGCGGGCAGTTTTTCTGTGCAGGCTTCCATGATTTGGAAGAACTGGCGCGAGTTCAAGTCTTGCTCGGGGTTGCCCCAGTCGGCGGGGGTCTGGGCGAAATGGCCGTCGGCCTTGAAGACGAGGTTGTCCAGGTCGTCTGCGGATGCGTCGTCGGTATCCAGGCAGACCTCGCGCGCGTTACTGCGGAACAAATCCAGCACCTTGTGCTTGAGGATGCCCACCAGCCAGGTCTTGAGCTGCGAGCGGCTGCCGAACGACTGCGGCTTGCTCAGGGCCGCCAGAAGGGTTTCGGACACCGCGTCCTCGGCCCAGGCATCGTTGCGCAGTTGCAGGCGCGCGAAACGCAGCAAATACGTGCGGTGTTCGGCGAGTTCGTGGGTGAAATCCATGGCGGAAGTATCTCCGATGGGCTTTTTCACAACCAGCCTTCCTGTTCGGCTTTGCATTCCTTTTGCTGCAAGTAGTCCCGCAGCACGGCCAAGTCGGATGGCAGGTCGCTCCGTTGTCTCAAACGCTCAAGGGTTTGCAGGTCGTAGCGGTTCAGCGGCAAGGTTTTGCCGTGTTGCCAAAATTCTGGAGCCATCTGTTTGCTGTCCCACCGGAGCTGGTGGTGTTGCCAGAGCTGACCGGCAGTGAGCGCAATTTCAATGCCTGCCGGGTCGGGGTCGCAGCTGATGTCGGCGGGGGCCGGGGCGTGTGCCAGCAGCCATTCCATGGCGCGTAACCAGTCTTGCGATGGGCGACCCGGTAGCCACACCACACAGTGGCCTGCCGGTGCGGTTGGTGCGCAGCGCTCGAAGCTTGTGCGGTTTTCGATGAGCCAATAGCGGCTCGGTGCCATCGCCACGGACACCGGTGCAGCCAGTCTGCGCACGGGCAGCGCCAAAAAGCCCAGTGCAGCGGCATCCAGGCGACCGTGCGGACTTTGCAGACTGATTGCGCCAGCCAGCCAGAGCAATGGTGCAAAGCGGCCAATGCGCAGGCTCTCCAAGTCGAAGGATGTCGCCAGCCACATCCATTCTGTGGGGCTGATGGCTTTGGTATGGGGGCGGGCGAAAAGGGCGAAATCTTGTCGTAGGCCAAAGCCCTGTTCGGCCTGCCATGCCACCAAGGCGTGCAGCAGCGGTATGCGCGCATGCAGGCTGGTGGTGGGTAGTGCCAGGCTGTTGTCAACGGCCTGGGCCATCCAGGGCTGCTCTTGGGCCAATGCGCGCAGCTGCTGCTGCAAATCGGTGCGCAGGGCATCGCGCTCCTCGGCGGGCTGAATTCCCATGGATTTTTGGAGTGTGGGCAGGTCGGCCCACACAATCCGCTCCGGCCACCATTGGCCGTTTTTAAATGACTGTTTGACTTTGAGCGCCCCGGCTTCCAGCAGCAGGCCCAACAAGGTCTCGGTGTGGTCCAGGTATTCCGTACCGGCGGCTTTCAGCAGTGACTGCCAGGCCCGTTCCTGGATGTCGGATGCTAGCCAGCGCTGCAATAGCCGGTGGTGCACCCCGCGCAACGCAGGCAGCCCGGTGAATCCGGCCGACGATGCCTGGATGCGCCGATGCTTGCCGTTGCTGGTGTTTTCAATCATGCGATGCCGGGCACGCCGCGCCGCTTGGCCACCGCAATCGGTGGGGCCCAGCGGGCGTTCTTGGGCTTTTTGCTGGTGATCAGGGTGATCTCGGCGGGCTCGAAGACTTCCAGGTTGTGGGTGATGGGGGTGGTGAGCACGTACTGGGCCTGGGTGGAGCGCAGGAAGTGGCCGACCAGCTGGATGTTGCGCACGTCCAGGTGGGCGAAGGGCTCGTCGATGAAGACGAAGCCACCCGAGGCGGTTTCGTCGTCTTTGAGCAGCGCCACCAGCAGGATCAGCGACTTGATGACCTGCTGGCCGCCGGATGCCTCACCGTCGTTCAGGCCGATGCTGCCCTTGCCGTCGAAGTTGAAGTGCACCTTGAGCCCGGCCTGGGCCAGCACGGTATCGTCGTTTTCCAGGTTGGGCAGGTCGGCATTCACGGCCACCCCGGCCAGCTCGCCCAACTCCTGGATGTTTTTGCGGTAGCGGCGCACGGTGCTGCGCAGCACCTCGATGTAGCTCTCGCGGGCGTTGTGCACGGCGATGGCGGCCTGGGCATTCTTGGCCTGGTGGTCGCCCAGGCTGTAGCCCTGCTCGCGCACCAGCACCTCCATGCGGCGAAAACGTTCTTCCACCGTGGCATCTTTTTCCCAGGTGTCGAGTTGCAGCTCTTCAAACACCGACTGCAGGCGCAACTTGGCCTGGGTGTCGTTCTGGTAGGTGCGCACCAGGGCCTGCACCACGTGGGGCGCGCGCCAGGCGGTGGGGATCTGGCGGCGGCGGTGGTTCGACGTGTCGATGTTCGCCGTGTGCTGTTTGCGGGTGGCCAGCAGCTCGGCGGCCTGGCGGTCGGCTTCCTGGTTTTTTTGGCGCAGGCTGTGTTCGAGCTGCCGGTACTGGGTGTCGGTCTGCTGGTGCCGGGTTTTGGCGTCGGCATAGGCGGTATCCAGGCTTTGCCAATGTTGGCTGGCGGCAATGCGGGCCTGTTTGGCGGCGGGCAGGGCCTGCTTGGCAGCCGAAAACTCGTCGTTGCGCTCGGCCAGCTCCTGGGCGGCGCTGTGGCCGGCCAGGGATTTTTGGCAGTCCTTGATCTGCAGGCGGATGTCGCGCAGCTCCTGCCCCAGCGGGCCCAGCGCCGCATCCAGGCTGCGCAGGTCGCGTTCTACCGCGTCGCGCCGGGCGGTGAGTGCCGCTGCGCCGAACTGGTGGTCGCGCGGCTCGACCCATAGCGAGCGGGCACCGCGCCCGTCGAAGCTGTAGGCCTGGGGCGTGATCCAGCTGCCTGCGGTCTTGCGGCCTGCGGCCGGGCTGTCTACGCAGCGCAGGTGTTGCAGTTGCTGGATCAGCCAGCGCGGCACCTTGGCATCGAAACGGATGTGGGCCAGCAGCGAATCTGCGTCGCCTTGGGGCGCGGTGTCACCGGGGGCTGTGATGTAGTGGCGGTAGCGGTCGGCGCTGGCGATGGTGTCGGCGGCGTCGATGTCTTCGGCCTTGTCCAGCAGCACCACCCAGCGGGATGCGCGCAGCACGCCTTCCACGGCGGCGCGCCAGTGCTCATCGCGCACTTCCACCACTTCGGCCAGGAAGCGGTGGCCGATCTTTTGGGCTTGCAGGCGCTGGCGCAGGCGGCGGGCATCGTCTGGAATAGGTGGGGTGTTTTGACCCTCTAGCGCTGATTGGGTAAGCGCTGCCAGCTCTCTTTTTTGTAGTAGAGCGCTGTGTTTGTTTTGCAGGGTGGATTCGGTGCTGCGCAGCGTGTCCAGGTGGGCGGTCAGGGCTTCGGCATCGCTTTCCTTGTCCACCAGGGCCAGCAGCTCGGCTTCTCGCTTGGCCAGGGCTTCCAGCGGGCGCTCCAGGTCGCGGGTGCTGTCGCGCTGGATGGCGGCAGCATCGCGCTCTTGCAGCAGGCGGGTAGCGGCGGCATCGGTGGCGCTGCGGGCTTCCAGCAGCTCCAGCAGTTGGGCGTTTTGCCGGGCGCGCTCGGCCACGGCCTGGCGGCTGTGCTGGCGCTGGCGGCGCTGGTCGCGGCTGCGTTCGGTGAGCTTTTGGCGCTGGCCGTGCCATTCCAGCACCGGCACCACCTCGGTGGCCAGGCGTTCCTGCTCCTGCACCTTGTGCTGCCAGGTCTGGTAGTTGCTGACGCGGTTTTGCAGCTCGGCGAGCTGGGCCTTGCTGTGGTCCAGCTCGTGGCTGGCCTGCTCCATTTCGCGGGCCAGTTGCTGCTGGTGTTCGCGGGCGGTGTCGTAGTGGCCCAGCACTTCCTGGTCGCCAAACACGTCGAACACCAGGCGCAGCAGCTCGCGCGGGCTGAATTCACACAGGCGGTCGGTTTGGCCCTGCTCCAGCGACAGCACCTTGGCGATGGCGGGTGACAAACCTGCGGCCGACAGCACCCGGCCCCAGGCCTCGATGCCCATCAGGCCCAGGTCTTTGTCGGGCATCTCGGTGAGCTGCTCGATGCTGACATCGCCCTCCAGCACCAGGTAGCGGCGCTGCCAGTCGCCGCCGTTGCGCTCGATGCGGCAGGCCAGCGTGACCTGGTCGCTGTAGAGCAGGCGCTTGGCAAACGGGCGGCTGCTGGTCTGGCGGGTTTGCGCCTTGTTGTCGACCACGGCGCGCAGCCAGGCGATGTTGGCCCCGGCGTGGCGGGCGTAGGTTTTGAAGTCGCGCGGCTGCGAGCATTTCAGGCCCAGCAGGGTGCGCAATGCGTCCAGCAGCGTGGTTTTGCCCGAGCCGTTGGGCCCGGCGATGGTGATGATGGACGCGTCCAGCGGCAGGCTGACGCGTTGGCAGTAGTCCCAGTGGACCAGCTCTAGGCTTTGCAGGTGGAACATGGGTTTACTTCAAAAATAATAGCTGCTTGCGCCGATGGAATGGGCGCTGGGGGCTGATTTGGCATGGTGGTTTACTGCTTGGCTGCTGTCAACGGGCAGAACGCACGCATCTCAGGGATGCGGTGGAACCGGCTCTGCCGGGCCACTTGCATCGCCCCCTGCAAGGGGGTTGGCGAAAAGCGCTTGCGCTGTAGCCTGGGGGTGCGCCAATGCTGCGGCCTGCTCGCGGGCCAGTACATCGGCCAGGGCCCCGTCGAGGATGCGCGGGGCCAGGATGTCGTAGTCCAACAGCACGTCGAGCAGCGGGCCCTCGGCGATGTCGTCCTGGCGGCGCAGGATGAAGCCGTGGCGTTCCAGCAGCTTGAGGTTGCCGTCGAGCCGGGTTTTTTTGCCGAGCTGGGGGCCGTAGTCTTCCAACAGGGCCTTGTACGACAGCACCGGGCTCACGTCACGCACGGCGGGCAGAGGCTTGCTGCTGGCGAACATGTCGTTTTGTGCTTCGGCCACCGGGGCGCGGCTGGTCTGGCGCTCGCGCTTGGGCAGGATGATCAGCGCCCACAACACCACCAGCAGGGCCACGCCGTCGCGCGGCAGCTCCAGGTTGTTGTTGGCGTTGACCCCGGCCTCGCCCATCACCTGGGTTTGGGCGGCGGGCAGCAGGGCCAGGCTGACGTGGTCGGCGTAGATGTTGTCCATCCAGCGCAGGCCGATGTCGGCCAGGCGTTGCGTGACCTGGGCAAACAACTCGGCGTTGACCAGGGCGCGGCGCACGCGGGCGTGGGTGCGTGGCAGGCAACGGCGGGCCAGCAGTTCGGCAACCAACAGGGCGGCTTCGTCCATGGTTTACTCGCTTTTTTCTTCGGTAGGGTGCAGGGTGCCAGCGCTGACCCCGGCCAGCGTGGGGTGGTCCAGCGTCAAAAAGTCAGTGCTCCATTCGACACGCCAGGGCTGGCGGGCCAGGTCGCCGGTGGCACCGGGCAGTTGGCAGGCCTGGGCATCGCCCAGCAGGGGCAGGAGCTGGGCTTTGTAGGCCACGTGGGCATATTCAGCGTCCAGCGGCGCGTCGCCCAGCAGCGCATCGACGGCGCGCCGGGGGCTGGTATCCCAGCTGGCCAGCAGGTTCGACAGATCGGCCAGCGCCTGCGGCAAGGCCACGGCGCTGAGCTCGCCCAGCGGCGCGGCTTGCGACAGCGGCAGGGCATCCGGCAGGCCCAGCGTGGGGCGGTCGCGTTCAAATTCGGCTTCGGTCACGTCGAGCAATTCATGGGGGGACAAGGCCACCATGCCGACCGGGTGGGCCAGCGCGTCTTGTAAAAGCTGCTCGGGCGCGGCCAGGGTTTGCAGCCAGCGTTTCACGTCGGTGCTGGTGATGCCGGTGGTGCCCAGGGTGACGCGCTGGCGGTCTACCTGCTGCAGGGCGCGGTTGAATTGGCTGGCCATGGCCAGCAGGCGGCCCTGGGCCTGGCCCAGGGCGCGGGCGGCGCGCTCCAGGGTGACGTGGCCGTGGGCATTGCCGATGAGGGTGGCGATGGCGCTGCTGGCTTTGTCGATCAGGCGGGCGGCGCGGTCGTAGCGGGTGCGGGCTTCGCGCAGGCGGAACTCCGAGCCGCTGGCAATGGCATCTTCAAACTCGGCGTGCAGGCGGCCCAGCTGGGCTTGCAGCATCTGCACCTGGGCGGCATCCAGGGTGCCGAGCTGGTCGGCCCCCACCACCTGGCTGAGCAGGCTGGCCAGGTCGCCATCGCCGCCCTCGCCCTGCGGCGCGGTGTTGAACACGCCCAGTACGCCTGCGAGCTGCTGCGCCAGCGGCGTGAGGCTGGTGCGGCGCTGGGTTTCGTCCCACAGCAGCAGGCCGGTGTCGCGAAAACGTTTGAACACCGTGTCCAGCGCTTCGGGGCGCACGGCGTGGAAGAGTTCGTTGATCTGGTCGCGGTTCAGGTTGGCCTCGTTCTGGCCCAGCAGGCCCATAAAGACAAACAGCCGCAGCCGCACCAGCCCGGCGGGGCCGTGGAACAGGCCGCGCAGCGCGTCCACCAGGCCGCCGTGCTGGTCGATGCGCCAGGCCAGGGTGGATTCGCTGGAAAAGTCGGCGTCGCGGAAGTAATCCGACAGCGTGGTGTCGCTGTCGGGTGGGATCAAATCTTCCATCGTCAGAACTGGAGTTGGGCCAGTGCGGCCAGCGGGGCGGTTTCGGACCGCAGCACGCGGTTGGCCAGGGTCACCGGGCGGTAGTCGCGGGCGATGGCTGCGTCTTCTTCCGACGGGCTCAGGCCGCCCTCGGGGCCGCTGAGGAAGTGGATCGCACCGCTGGCGGGCACGGCGCTCAGCATCGGCTGGCTGCCGGGGCGCAAAGACAGCAGCAAACCCGCCTCGGCGCTGGCCACCCAGTCGGCAAAGCTGCGCACCGCATGCACCTCGGGCACGCGGTTGCGGCCCGATTGTTCGCAGGCGGCCACGCCCACGGCATGCCAGTGGGCGCGTTTTTTGTCGGCCCGTTCGCCGTTCAGGCGCAGCACGCTGCGCTCGCACACCAGGGGCTGGATGCTGGCCACGCCCAGCTCGGCGGCTTTTTCTACCAGCCAGTCCATGCGGTCGTTGGCGGGCATGCCCAGCACCAGGTGCACAGCGCGGGCGGCTTCGCGCTCCACCGGGTCGTGCGCGGCCACCACCACGGCCACGTCGCTGCGGCCCATGCGCTCGATGGTGGCCTCAAACTCGCCGCCCTGGCCATTAAACAGGGTGATGGTCTGGCCGGGCTGCATGCGCAGCACCTGCACATGGCGGGCGGGCCCGGCGGGCAGGTCCAGCGTGGCCCCGGTGGCCAAGGGGGCAGGACAGTAAAAACGGGGCATGGAGGTCGATTGCTATTGTTTATGTAGCTTGTAACGCCTATGGAATAAGCGCTAGAGCCCTATTTCTTATAAATTTTTACATGCGCCCGTAGGCAAAACCGGTGGCCGCCTGCGTGCCTTCGATCTTGTCGATCAGGCGCAGCAGCGGGGTTAGCTCGCGGTAGCGGCCTGCGGTGGCGCGGATGTAGCGGATGAAACGGGGCGTATCGGCCAGGTACTTGGGCTTGCCGTCGCGCAGGGTCAGGCGGGCGAAGATGCCGGCCACTTTCAGGTGGCGCTGCAGGCCCATCCACTCCACGCTGCGGTAGAACGCGCCAAAGTCGTCGCCCACCGGCAGCCCGGCCTTGCGGGCGCGCTCCCAGTAGCGGATGGTGATGTCCAGCACAAAGTCTTCTTCCCAACTGTGGAAAGCGTCGCGCAGCAGGCAGGCGATGTCGTAGGTGATGGGGCCATACAAAGCGTCCTGGAAATCTAGTACGCCGAGTTTTTCAGAGCCCACCATCAGGTTACGCGGCATGAAGTCGCGGTGCACGTAGACGCTGGGGGCTTCCAGGTTGTTGGCCACGATCTGGGCAAACACATTGTCCAGCGTCGCACGCTGGGTCGCGTCCAGGGTGATGCCGCGGTGCTGGGCGATGTACCAGTCAGGAAACAAGGCCAGCTCGCGCTGCAGCGTGGCCGCGTCATAGGCGGGCAGCACGCCGGGCTGGGAGGCGAGCTGCAGGGTGATCAGCGTGTCCACAGCCTGGTGGAATAGGGGTGTGGGCGCAGGCGGCGCATCGCTTTGCAGCAGCTCCAGCATGGTTTGCGTGCCCAGGTCGGTGAGCAGCATGAAGCCTTGGTGCACGTCCCAGGCCAGCACTTCGGGCACGCGCAGTCCGGCCTGGGCCATCAGCGCGGCGATGCGGGCAAAGGCTTCGCAGTTTTCTTTATCGGGTGGGGCATCCATCACGATGCGGCTGCCCGCCATGGATTCCAGCCGGAAATAGCGGCGGAAACCGGCATCGGCCGCAGCCAGGCGCAGGCTGTCCACCTGCAGGTGGTGCGGCCCGGCGACCGTGTTCAGCCAGGTGTGGAAGGCCTGCGCGCGCAGGGCATCGGCCCAGACGATAGGGGCGCAGGGGGAAGAAGTTGCCGTCGATGGCGGGGGGGAGGTAGGGCTCATGGATAATCCATTCTACAAATCCGGCTTGGCTGGATAACCCCTTCGCCTGACCGAGTCCTCCCTTTGATGCCTGAAACCCAGCGCAGTACCCGCCGCCGCCGCTTCACTCTCACGCCCGTGGCCTGGGTTGCTGTGGCCTTGCTGCCTTGTGTCTTGCACGCCGAAGAAGCCGAGACCCCGCTGGCCCTGAAGCCCAGCGCCCTGCTGCAAGAGCAGATTCCGCAGGCCATGCGCGAACAAACTCCGACCTTTTTCTCGGGCGACCACACCCTGGGTCGCCCGGATCTGGACACGGTCATCGACGGCCACGCCATGATGCGCAAGGGCGACATGGTGCTGCAGGCCGACCGGGTGGAGTACTACCAGCCCGACGATCTGGTCAAGGCGCGCGGCAATGTGCACATCAACCGCGCGGGCAACATCTACGAAGGCCCGGCGCTGGAGCTCAAGGTCGATGCATTCGAGGGCTTCTTCAACGAACCGCGCTACCAGTTTCTGAAAAACGGCGCTTTTGGCCAGGCCGACCGCGCCGACTTTGTGGACGACAGCCGCGTGGTGCTGCACAACGCCACCTACAGCACCTGCCGCCGCGAGTCCGGCCCCAGCTGGCTGCCCGCCTGGATGCTGCGCGCCACCACTATCAGCATCGACACCGAAGAAGAAATCGGCCGGGCCGAGGGTGCGGTGCTGCGCTTCCAGGACGTGCCGATTCTGGCCTTCCCGGCGATGGACTTTCCGCTCACCGACAAGCGCAAATCCGGCTATTTGCCACCCACCATCGGGCTGGACAACATCAATGGCGTGG
This sequence comes from uncultured Albidiferax sp., assembly GCA_963512605.1. Lineage (GTDB taxonomy): Bacteria > Pseudomonadota > Gammaproteobacteria > Burkholderiales > Burkholderiaceae_C > Rhodoferax_B. Next base: position 9,818 of record CAUPNG010000019.1, read on the forward strand.
AGCTCACAGTCCCCTACTACTGGAACATCGCGCCCAACCGCGATGCCACTTTTTTCCCCACGCTGATGAGCAAGCGCGGTCTGGACCTGGGCGGCGAGTTCCGCTACCTGGAGCCCGATTACAAAGGCACGCTGCGCACCCACTACATGCCCAGCGACTCGCTGCGCGACCGTTCGCGCTGGAGCTACGCGCTGCTGCATTCCGGCACCATCCAGACCGGTGTGGCAGGCGTGGGCGGGCTGGGGCTGAACCTGAATCTGAACCGCGTCAGCGACGACAACTACTGGAGCGACTTTGGCCGCGCCACCACCTCGCTGACCCAGCGCCTGCTGACCAGCGATGCCAGCCTGAGCTGGGCCCGGGGCAACTTCTCGGCCGGCGTGCGCACGCTGAAATGGCAGACCCTGCAAGACGTGACCGCGCCCATCGTGCCGCCGTACGACCGTCTGCCCCAGATCACCGCGCGCTATGCACGCTACGCGCTGCCCGGCGGCTTCGATGCCTCGGTGGACGGCGACTACACCCATTTTTCGGCCGACCGCCGCCTCACCAACCAGCCCAACGCCAAGCGCGGCTTTGCGCTGGGCCAGATCAGCCGTCCCTGGGTGGCGCCCGGCTGGTTCTTCACGCCCAAGGTGCAGCTGCATGCCACGCGCTACGACTTTGATGCGCCGCTGTCCAATGGCGCGATGACCGCCGACCGCACCGTGCCGACCTTCAGTCTGGACACCGGGCTGGTGTTCGAGCGGGATGCCAGTTTCTGGGGCAAGGCGCTGCGTCAGACCCTGGAGCCGCGCGCTTTCTACGTGAACACGCCGTACCGCGACCAAAGCCTGCTGCCCAACTACGATTCGGCGCTGAACGACTTCAACTTTGCCACCGTCTTCACCGAAAACGCCTTCGGTGGCAACGACCGCATTGCCGACAACAACCTGCTGACGCTGGGGCTGACCACGCGCTTTCTGGAGCCTGCCACCGGCGCCCAGTTGGCCCAGTTTGGCGTGGCCCAGCGCCTGCGCTTCAAAGACCAACGCGTCACGATGCCCGGCGGCACCCCCGCCACCGACCGCCTGAGCGACTTTTTGGTGGGCGCGCAGCTCAACTGGGATCCGCGCTGGACCTTTGACACCACGGTGCAGTACAACCCCGACACCCGCCGCTCCCAGCGCGCCAGCGTCGGCGGGCGCTGGAACCCCGGCAACTACCGCGTCATTAGCGCCGCCTACCGCTACCAGCGGGACTCCAGTGCCACGGCCAAGGATGGCAGCGAGCAGATCGACATCGGCTGGCAATGGCCGCTGAGCGCCCTGTGGGGCGACGGGGGCCAGAATCTGGGTGCCGGGCAGGGCCAGGGCGCAGGCCGCTGGTACAGCGTGGGCCGCCTGAACTACAGCATGTACGACCGCAAGCTGGTGGATGCCGTGGTGGGCTTTGAATATGATGCGGGGTGCTGGCTGGGCCGTATCGTGCTGGACCGCACGCAAACCGGCAACACCACCACCGCCAACCAGAAAATATCGTTCCAGCTGGAGTTTGTCGGCTTCACCCGCCTGGGTGTGGGTAACAACCCCTTGTCGGTCCTGAAAGAAAACATCCCCCGCTACCAGTACCTGCGCGAGCAGACCACCACCCCTAGCCGCTTTAGCCAGTACGACTAGCCTTCTACGTTCCCCTCTTTTCCCCACTCTGAACCATGAGCAATCGTATTTTTCGCAAGACGCTGCTGGGCTTGGCGGCAATGGCGGCCCTGACCACATTCTCCGCATCCGCCCAGGGCCTGCGCCCCTCAACCGGCGCGGGCACCGGATTGGCGGGCAACCTTCCTGCCCGCACCTCGGATGTGCAACGCCAGGCAGACTTCATCGTGGCCGTGGTCAATTCCGAGCCCATCACCAACAACGAAGTGCGCGCCCGCGTCATCCGGACCTTGCAGCAGATGGCCCAGCAGGGCCGGCCGGTCGGTGAAGCCGACCAGGCCTTGCTGGTGCGCCAGGTGCTGGACCGCCTGATTCTGGAAAAGGCCCAGTTGCAGTTGGCGGCCGAGACCGGTTTGAAGGTGGACGATGTCACCGTGGACGCTGCCGAGCTGAATGTGGCCCGGCAAAACCAGATGGATGTGCCCGAATTGCGCCGGCGAATGGTGCAAGACGGCATCGTGCCCGCCCAGTTCCGCGAAGAACTGCGCAACCAGCTCATCCTGACCCGTCTGCGCGACCGCGAAATTGATGCCCGCCAGCGCATCAGCGATGCCGATGTCGACCAGTACCTGCGTGACCAACAGGCCAATACCGACCCCAGCGCGCTGGAACTCAACCTGGCCATGCTGCTGGTCGCCGTGCCGGAAAACGCCTCCGCCGAGCAAGTCGCCACCTTGAAAGCCAAGGCCGACGGTCTGCGCGCCCAAGCCGCCGCCGGTGCCGACTTCGCCACCTTGGCCCGCACGGCCTCGGACGCGCCCGATAAAAGCGGCGGCGGTGCCCTGGGCCTGCGCTCTGCCGACCGCTACCCCGAGCTGTTTGTCGAGGCCACCCGCAATCTGGACACGGGCGGTGTCAGCGCCGTGGTGCGTTCGGGTGCCGGTTTCCACATCCTGAAAGTACTGGACAAACGCCAGGGCGGCCTGGCCACCACCGTGACCCAGCAGCACGCGCGCCACATCCTGCTGCGCACCGGCCCGCGTCTCACCGAGGCCGCCGCGGTGGAGCGTTTGAACGACTTCAAGCGCCGCATCCAGAGCAACCAGGCCGACTTTGCCCAGTTGGCCAAGGAAAGCTCCACCGACGGCAGCGCGGCCCAGGGCGGCGACCTGGGATGGTCCAGCCCCGGCCAGTTTGTGCCGGAATTTGAAGAAACCCTGGACAAGCTGGCACCCGGCCAGATCGCCGACCCACTGGTGTCGCGCTTTGGCGTGCACCTGGTGCAGCTGCTGGAGCGCCGCGAGGCCGCCGTGACCCCGAAAGAGCAGCGCGAAATCGCCCGTGGCATCGTGCGCGAGAAAAAGCTGGACGAGGCCTATGGCCGCTGGCTGGAGCAGGTGCGTTCGCGCGCCTACGTCGAATTCCGCGAACCGCCCCAATAAAGCTGCCCTTGAAACATATCCCGCGCAAACGCTTCGGCCAGCACTTTCTGGCCGACCGCGGCATCATCGACAGCATCGTCGATGCCATCAACCCGCAGCCCGGCGACTACATGGTCGAAATCGGCCCGGGCCTGGCTGCATTGACGCAGCCGCTGGTCGAGCGCCTGGGCCATCTCACCGTGGTCGAACTGGACCGCGATCTGGCCGTGCGCCTGCGCCAGCATCCGCAACTCACCGTGGTCGAATCTGATGTGCTAAAAGTGGACTTCACGCAGTTCCCATCGGCACAACAAGCTACAGATTCAGGAGCGACGGCTGAGAAGAAGCTACGCGTCGTGGGCAACCTGCCCTACAACATCTCCACGCCTATCCTGTTCCATCTGCTGGACGCGGTGGCGGTGGTGCAAGACCAGCATTTCATGCTGCAAAAAGAAGTCATTGACCGGATGGTGGCCCGCCCGTCCACCGCTGCCTATGGCCGCCTCAGCGTCATGCTGCAGTGGCGTTACGCGATGGAAAACGTGCTGTTTGTGCCGCCCGAATCGTTTGACCCGCCTCCGCGCGTGGACAGCGCCGTGGTGCGCATGGTGCCCCACGCCGAACCGGCGGCCGTGCCGGTTGCATTGCTCAGCGAAATCGTCCAGGTGGCCTTCAGCCAGCGCCGCAAGATCATGCGCCACACTCTGGGCAAATGGCTCACCGAGAAAGCCTACGCAGGCGCATTCGACACCCAGCGCCGCGCCGAGGAAGTGCCGGTAGCCGAATACGTGGCGCTGGCCCTGGCAGTGGCCGCGCAGACGTAAAAAAGCCCGTCCACGGACGGGCTTTTTTATTCCAGAACACCGTAGAACCGGCTCCGCCGGGCTACTGGTGTTGCCCCCTGCAAGGGGGTTGGCGAAAAGCGCTTGCGCTGTAGCCTGGGGGTGTACCCAGTTACGCTGCGGCGAGCCAGTAACCGGCGTTGAACGGGCTGCTCATGCGCAGCGCGAAAGGAGAAACGTCCACCAATTTATCGGTGGGCATTTTTTCGCCGGATTCGGTCAACTCGATGCCTGAGACGGCATCGCTGCCTGCCTCATTCGCCCGTTCTGCTTGGCTGGTGTGTGCAGAACGGGCTACAGAAAAGAATAGAAGCATCGGAACGGAATCTTCCGGTCCCCCCAGTAGTCAGCGGCTTCGCGGAAGATATCCAGCAATTGCTCGCGGGCTTCCTTGTCAAACTTGGCGTGCGCAGGTATTTGCTCCAGCACCACCACAAAGCCAGGCTGTGGGCCCGATTTGTGCAGTGGGTCTGTCATGCAGTCGTACAGCGCGTCAAAGTTCTTGCCGAAATGGGTCGGAAAGGTGAACTGCTGGGCGATCATGTCCAGCACATCCTGTTTGCTCTGGGCATTGGCCAGATTGGCATACAGGAAATGCTGGCCCAGGCCCACAGCCGCGTCTTGCAGGTCTTGCACGCGGAAGGCGCGTATCGACTGCACGATGTTGCTTCTTACGTTGCGAAGAGGCATATCCGTCTCCGCTTTCTTTTCATTCATCTTCATGTACCCCGGCTTCAAAATTCTGTGGAACCAGCATCCACACGGCTATTTGACGATCTGGCGAAAACTCGCGTAGTGGTCGCTGGTATAAAAGCAAGCATCTGGTGCTCTAGCCGGGCCACCGCACACAATGCGTTTGGCCCCTCGGTTGCCAGCACCTGCCGTTTTCACGGTGTATTCGCGGTAATACCCGCGTTGGTGTAATGGCAAAATTCGTTCACGGTTCCCAAACACCGTACCGTCCTTGTCAAAAGGAAATGGCCCGCCTTGCTGGATCAGCTGGTAGGTCACACGGCCTTGAGGGGGAAGCTGGGCGAACTGGATGGTTTCCAGGCCGCCGACGGGATTGGGTGCCTTGGCATACCCCAATGTGGTGCATAAAACCGATCCAATCAACACCGCCACAGCGCAAATATGCTTGCGGGCTGTGTTTCTCATCGCTTGGACCATGGGGGAATGCACCTTTGGGGAACCTCGGGTTAACCCGGTAATTTCAAGGCGCTAGTGTGCCGTATGTGCCCCAAAAAAGCAAGGGGCTGCCCAAAATTTGGGCAGCCCCTGGGGCATTAATGCCCACTAAGTGAGCACTTGCTGGCGAATTCGGTGTTATCGCACCACGTTGGCATCGGCAACCGTCAAGGCTGTCATGTTTACAATTCTTCGCACGGTGGCGCTGGCTGTCAGAATGTGTACAGGTTTTGCAGCGCCCAACAGCACCGGGCCAATCGCAATATTGCCGCCCGCAGCCGTTTTCAGCAGGTTGTAGGCGATATTGGCGGCATCGATATTGGGGAACACCAGCAGATTGGCATCGCCCACCAGTGGGCTATTGGGCATGGTGACCGCGCGGGCGGCTCCGTCCAGAGCCGTGTCGCCGTGCATTTCGCCGTCCACCTCGAGCCAGGGCGCTTCGGTTTGCAGCAATTCCAGCACGCGGCGCATTTTGACGGCGCTGGGCTGGTTGCTTTGGCCGTAGTTGCTGTGCGATAACAGCGCCGCCTTGGGCTTGAGGCCGAAGCGCATCATTTCTTCGGCTGCCATGACGGTGATTTCGGTCAACTCTTCGGCCGTGGGGTCGTAGTTGACGTGGGTATCGACCAGGAATACCTGGCGGCCCGGCAGCAGCAGTCCGTTCATACAGGCATATACAGGGACATCTTGCGGGGTGCTGGCGCAGCCGCCTTCGCGCTTGCCGATGACCTGGTCGATGTAATGCAAATGGATGGCGGTGTGGCCCCAGGTGCCGCAGATCATGCCGTCTACTTCGCCTTTGTGCAGCAACATGCCGCCAATCAGTGTCAAACGGCGGCGCATTTCGATCTTGGCCATCTGGGCTGTGACACCTTTGCGCTCCGTCATACGGTGGTAGGTCTGCCAGAAATCGCGGTAGCGGTGGTCTTGCTCGACGTTGACCACGTCGTAGTCCAGCTCTTCACGCAGGCGCAGACCAAACTTCTTGATGCGCTCGGCGATGATGCTGGGGCGGCCAATCAGAGTGGGGCGCGCCAGGCCTTCGTCCACCACGATCTGGGTGGCGCGCAGCACGCGTTCTTCTTCGCCTTCGGCGTAGCAGACACGCTTCTTGACGGCGTTTTTGGCGGCATCGTAGATCGGCTTCATCGTCGTGCCGGAGGCATAGACGAAGTTTTGCAGGCGGGTGCGGTAGGCATCCATGTCGGTGATGGGGCGCAGGGCCACACCGCTGTCGGCGGCGGCCTGGGCCACGGCCGGTGCGATCTTCATCATCAGGCGCGGATCGAACGGCTTGGGGATGATGTATTCAGGGCCAAACGCCAGTTGCTCACCGGCGTAGGCGGCGGCGACCACTTCGCTTTGCTCGGCCTGGGCCAGCTCGGCAATTGCGTGGACGGCGGCAATTTCCATCTCCAGCGTGATGGTGGATGCACCCGCATCCAGCGCACCGCGGAAGATGTAGGGGAAGCACAGGACGTTGTTGACCTGGTTCGGGTAGTCGGTGCGGCCGGTGGCGATGATGGCATCGCTGCGCACGGACTTCACGTCTTCCGGCGAGATCTCGGGGTTGGGGTTGGCCAGCGCGAGGATCAGCGGGCTGGCAGCCATCTTGGCCACCATTTCCTTTTTCAGTACGCCGCCTGCCGACAGGCCCAGGAACACGTCCGCGCCTTCGATGATCTGCCCCAGGGTGCGGGCGGTGGTGTTTTGGGCGTAGACGATCTTGTCTTCGTCCATCAGCTCGGTACGGCCTTCATAGACCACACCGGCCAGGTCGGTGACATAGATGTTTTCGCGTGGAATACCCAGCTTGACCAGCAGACCCAGGCAAGCCAAAGCGGCTGCACCTGCGCCGGAGGTAACCAGCTTGACGTTTTTCGGGTCTTTGCCGACGACTTTCAGGCCGTTCAAAATGGCTGCGCCGACGCAGATGGCCGTGCCGTGCTGGTCGTCGTGGAAAACCGGGATCTTCATGCGTTCGCGCAGCTTGCGCTCGACGTAGAAGCAGTCGGGGGCCTTGATGTCTTCCAGGTTGATGCCGCCGAAGGTGGGCTCCAGCGAGGCAATGATGTCCACCAGCTTGTCGAGGTCGTGCTTTTCGTCGATTTCCAGGTCGAACACGTCGATGCCTGCAAACTTCTTGAACAGCACGCCCTTGCCTTCCATCACCGGCTTGGAGGCCAGTGGGCCGATATCGCCCAGGCCCAGCACGGCCGTGCCGTTGGTGATCACCGCGACCAGGTTGCCCCGGCTGGTGTATTTGAAGGCGTTGTTCGGGTCTTTGACGATTTCTTCGCACGGCGCGGCCACACCGGGCGAATAGGCCAGCGCCAGGTCGTGCTGGTTGACCAGCTGTTTGGTCGCCGCGATGGCAACTTTGCCGGGCGTGGGGAACTCGTGGTATTCGAGGGCAGCTTGGCGCAGTTCGGCGCGTTTTTCGTCGGTGTTAGCCGTAGGGTTGCTCATCTGGCGTCTCCTGCCATGGCCGCCGACCGAAATGCGCCGGGCAGTCACTGTGTCAAAGGGACTGCGATTGTAGGGTCCGCCCGCGGGCTATTTCCGTAGGGGGTTTTGCTTACGCGCCAATTACGCGAAACGGGTGGACGTGGGTGCGCGGCCAGCGATGTGGCGGAAGGTGATGCGGCCTTTGGACAGGTCGTAGGGCGACAGTTCCAGCGACACGTGGTCACCCGCCAGAATGCGGATGTGGTTCTTGCGCATCTTGCCTGCGGTGTAGGCGATCAGCACGTGGCCGTTTTCCAGCGTCACGCGAAAGCGCGAGTCGGGCAGCACTTCGGACACAAGGCCCTTCATTTCGATCAGTTCTTCTTTTGCCATTCGTAAATTCCTTGAGGGTAGACGGTATGAAAATAAATAACTTTTAAGCGTGTGCGGCGCTCGGGTTGGAGTGGCGCGCGCGCACCCACTGCAAACCTTGCTCAACCGCGTATTGTGTCGCGGTTGCGGCATCGTCGAACAGACCGATGAAACGCATCACGCGGTCATGCGAGCCATTTTGGATAGAAACCGAGGCACCAAAGCGGCCATCGGCACATTCACGGGTCAGCGGAGACAAGAGATATTTGCCAGCGGCAATGGAATTGTTGTTTTTGTTCATGATGGGAAACCAGGCTCCCTTACTTATGGGTGGCCAAAATGCGTGTTGTCACACTGCGTTATTTTTATGACGCACTTCCGATGAAATTGCACAGGAGGCAGGTCGTGCGCAGCACCCGGTGTGGGGTGTCTGCGGGGCAAGTACTTTGAATCTCTGGCCCGCACAGCGTGACAAAGGTGCGGGCAAACTCGGGGTACTTGGGTGAGGCCAGTGGTGCGGTGTGTTGGGATACACCGCACAAGTTTCATGGCGAAACTGATCTAGCCAACCCTGTATTATAGCCCAGGCCGGTAAAAGCCGCTCAATCCCGCATCAGCGCTTCGATTTCGTCCGGGTCTACGGGCACGCCCCGGCTGATCAGTTCGCAGCCGCTGGCGGTCACGATGGCATCGTCTTCGATGCGGATGCCGATGTTGTGGAAGGCTTCGGGCACGTCCGGGCCGGGGCGCACGTAGATGCCGGGCTCGATGGTCAGCACCATGCCCGGCTGCAGGATGCGGCTGGGGCGGTTGGTGATGGTTTCACCGCTGAGCGGGTCTTTGCGCTGGCTGTCGGCACCGACTTCGGCCTGTTCCACGTAGCTGCCGCAGTCGTGCACGTCCATACCCAGCCAGTGGCCGGTGCGGTGCATGTAGTAGGCAAAGTAGGCGCGGCTGGCGATCACGTCGTCCACGGTGCCTACCTTGTTCTTGTCCAGCAGGCCCACGTCCAGCATGCCCTGCGCCAGCACCTTGACGGTAGCCTCGTGCGGGTCGGTGAAGCGCGCGCCCGGCTTGGTGGCGGCGATGGCGGCGACCTGGCTGGCCAGCACCAGCTCGTACAGGGTGCGCTGCGGGCCGCTGAACTTTCCGTTGGCCGGGAAGGTGCGGGTGATGTCGCTGGCATAACCGTCGAGCTCGCAGCCTGCGTCGATCAGCACCAGCTCGCCGTCGCGCACGGGGGCCTTGTCGGCGCGGTAGTGCAGCACGCAGGCATTGGCCCCGGCGGCCACGATGCTGCCGTAGGCCGGGTACTGCGAGCCGTGGCGGCGGAATTCGTGCAGCAGCTCGGCATCCAGGTGGTACTCGAACACCTCTTCGCCGTTGCGCAGCATGCGGGCAGAGAGCTGCATGGCGCGGATATGGGCCCCGGCGCTGATCTGCGCGGCGCGGCGCATGGTGGCCTGCTCGCTTGCATCCTTGAACAGGCGCATTTCGTCGAGCACGCTGCACAGGTCGCGCTGGGTGTCGGGGCACAGCGCGCCGAAGCGCACGCGGGCGCGCACCTTGTTCAGCCAGCCATCGACCCGGCCCTCCAGCCCTTTGTGGGTGGCAAACGGGGTCCAGACGGCGCTGCGGTTTTCCAGCAGGCGGGGCAGTTGGGTGTCCAGGTCTGCTACGGAATATGCAGCATCCAGCGCAAGCGTGGCGGGCGCTGCGTCGGGGCCGAGCCGGAAACCATCCCAGATCTCGCGCTCCAGATCCTTGGGCGCGCAAAACAGCGTGGATTGGCCTTCGCCGGTCACCACCAGCCAGGCATTGGGCTCGGTGAAGCCGGTCAGGTAATAAAAATAGCTGTCGGCGCGGAACTGGAAGTCGCTGTCGCGGTTGCGCTGCTGCTCGGGCGCGGTGGGGACGATGGCGATGCCGCCGGGGCCGATTTTTTGGGCCAGTTGGGCGCGGCGCTGGGCGTAGATCGTTGTGGTCATGGTGTGTTCAGTTCGGCGAGTTGTTCGGGGGTGCCCACGTTGTGCCAGGGGCCGTCAAAACGGGATGCGGTGATGCGTTGCTGGCGGATGCCGTCAAACAGTAGCGGGCCCAGCGCGGCCTTCTGGCCCAGGGGCAGATGGCGGCACAGCTCGGCGCGCACCAGGGCGAGGCTGCTGTAGGTGAGGCGCTGGCCGTCCGGGCCGGGCCCGTCCAGCCCCAGGCCGTTGGCGGCAATGCCAAAGTCGCCCTGCGGGTGGTAGGGCGGGTTGGGCACCATCCACAGGTGCGCCAGGGCATCGCTGCGGGCAAAGTCGGCGGCAGCGCTGGCATCGAAGGCAAAGCTGGGGGCGTAGATATCGCCTGCCACCAGCCAGAAGGCATCGCCCAGCAGCGGCAAGGCTTTCTTGATGCCGCCTGCGGTTTCCAGCGCGCCGCCGTGGTCGCGGCCTTCCATTGAATAGGTGATCTGCTGGCCCCAGCGGGAGCCGTCGCCCAGGGCGGCGGGAATTTTGTCTTCCAGCCAGGCCGTGTTGACGACGACGTGGCGCACCCCGGCCGCGGCCAGGGCTTCCAGGTGCCAGACGATCAGCGGTTTGCCGTTGACGGGCAGCAGCGGCTTGGGCGTGTGGTCGGTCAGCGGGCGCATGCGCTCGCCGCGTCCGGCGGCGAGGATCAGGGCGTGGTCAATCGGTGGATGGGCAGGCATAGGCTTAATTATCGGCGCGCGCTGCTGTAGGCTGCCTGCTATTGAAAAAATAGCTTGTCACGCTGATGGAATAAGCGCCAGGTGCCAAAAAGACCATGATTTTCTAAAACGGGTAGTGGCGTGGCGTGGTTTGCACGGTGATCCAGCGCAGGTCGGTAAAGGCCTCGATCCCCGCCCGGCCACCAAAGCTGCCGATGCCGCTGCCTTTGACACCGCCAAACGGCATCTGCGGCTCGTCATGCACCGTGGGGCCGTTGACGTGGCAGATGCCGGACTGGATGCGCCCGGCTACCTGCAGCGCGCGGGCGATGTCGCGGCCAAACACGGCACTCGACAGGCCATAGGCGTTGTCATTCGCGCAGGCCACGGCTTCTTCCACGCCATTCACCCGCACGATGCCTTTGACCGGGCCAAAGGATTCGTCGCTGTAAATGCGCATGGCGGGCGTGACGTGGTCCAGCAGGGTGGCGGGCATCAGCGTGCTGTCGGCCTTGCCGCCGCACAGCAGCGTTGCGCCTTTTTCCAGTGCGTCGTCGATCAGCGCGTTGCAGCGGTGCACCGTGGCCATGTCTACCACCGAGCCCAGCACTACGGGCCCCTGTCGTGGATCGCCCAGGGGCAGGCTGGCGGCCTTGGCGGCGAGCAGGGCCACGAAGGCATCGGCCACGCTGGCATCCACGATGATGCGCTCGGTGGACATGCAGATCTGGCCCGAATTGGCAAAGGCCCCGAAGGCGGTGGCGTTGACGGCGGCCTCCAGATCGGCATCGTCCAGCACCAGCAGTGGGGCCTTGCCGCCCAGTTCCAGCAGCACCGGCTTGAGGTACTTGGCGCAGGTGGCGGCCATGGTCTTGCCCACGTGGGTGGAGCCGGTGAAGTTGACGCGGCGCACTGCCGGGTGGGCCACCATGGCCTCGACCACGGCGGCGGCATCGGCCGGGGCGTTGGTGATGAAGTTCACCACGCCCGGCGGCAGCCCGGCCTCTTGCAGAGCTTCGATGATCAGGCCGTGGGTGGCGGGGCAGAGCTCAGAGCCCTTGAGCACCACGGTGTTGCCGCAGGCCAGTGGCACGGCGATGGCACGCACGCCCAGGATTACCGGCGCGTTCCACGGGGCCATGCCCAGCACCACGCCCGCCGCCTGGCGCACACCCATGGACAGGTTGCCGGGCACGTCGGACGGAATCACCTCGCCGTTGATCTGCGTGGTCAGCGACGCGGCCTCCAGCAGCGTGCCTGCGGCCAGGTGCACGTTGAACCCGGCCCACATGGCCGAGGCCCCGGTTTCTGCGGCCATGGCGGCGATAAAGGCGGGGGCTTTGGCCTCCAGCGCGTGGGCGGCTTTGGTCAGTAGGGCGCGGCGCTGGCCCGGCCCGGTGGCCGACCAGGCGGGAAAGGCGGCAGCGGCGGCTTCCACAGCGGCAATGGCATCCTGCACCGTGGCGGCAGGTGCGGTAGTGGCCACCGAGCCGTCCAGCGGGTTGCGGCGCTCGAAGGTAGCGCCATTGGAGGCGCAAACGGCCTGGCCGTGGATGAGCAGGGAAATGGTGGGCATGCGGTGTCTCCTGGTTTTTTTGCTATGCATAGCGTAGCTGCTCACGCTTGTCCTATCAGCGTGAGGGGGCTATTTTCTTTAAATGCCCAATGGCGACTGCAGCCACTGCACAAGACAACCCACCCTAATTCTGAATTAGATTTTCTAATAACCCATGGCTTAATAAATTAGGGCAACTTATATTGCGGACTGTTATGGCTTTGTAGTCAGGGAGTGGCGCATGAAAGTATTGATCTTGGGCAGCGGGGTGATTGGCACCTGCACGGCGTATTACCTGGCCAAAGCGGGCCACCAGGTGACGGTGATCGACCGCCAGCCCGGCCCCGCGCTGGAAACCAGCTTTGGCAATGCGGGCGAGGTGTCGCCCGGCTACTCGTCGCCCTGGGCCGGGCCGGGCGTGCCGCTCAAGGCCATCCAGTGGATGATGATGCACCACAGCCCGCTGGTGATCCGCCCGCTGCTCGACCCCGCCATGTGGCGCTGGGGCGCACAAATGCTGCGCAACTGCACCGAGGCGCGCTACCAGACCAACAAAGGCCGCATGGTGCGGCTGGCCGAGTACAGCCGCGACTGCCTGGTGCAACTGCGCGCCGACACCGGCATTGCCTACGACGACCGCAGCCAAGGCACGTTGCAACTCTTCCGTACCCAGAAGCAACTGGACGGCACGGCCAAAGACATCGAGATCCTGAAGCAATACAAAGTGCCGTTCCAGCTGCTGGACCGCGAGGCCTACCTGCAGTACGAGCCCGCGCTTGCGCTGGTGAAAGAGAAGTTTGTCGGTGCGCTGCGCCTGCCGGGCGATGAAACCGGCGACTGCTTCAAGTTCACCAACGCCCTGGCGAAAATGGCCGAGGCCCTGGGCGTGGAGTTCCGCTACGGCGTGCAGATCGACCGCATCGCCGCCGACGGCAAACAAATCACCGGCGTGCACACCAGCGCGGGCCTGCTGACTGCCGATACCTACCTGGTCGCACTGGGCAGCTATTCGCCCATCCTGCTCAAACCGCTGGGCTTCAACCTGCCGGTGTACCCGGTCAAGGGCTATTCGATCACCGTGCCTATCACCAACGCCGCCGGTGCGCCCGAATCCACCGTGATGGACGAAACCCACAAGGTGGCCGTCACGCGCCTGGGCGACCGCATCCGCGTGGGCGGCACGGCCGAGCTGGCGGGCTATAGCCTGGAGTTGCACGAGGAGCGCCGCAACACCCTGAACCACGTGGTTACCGACCTGTTCCCCCAGGGCGGGGATACCTCCAAAGCCACCTTCTGGACCGGCCTGCGCCCCATGACCCCCGACGGCACGCCCGTGCTGGGTGGCACGCCCTACCCCAACCTGCACCTGTCCACCGGCCACGGCACGCTGGGCTGGACCATGGCCGCGGGCACAGGCCGGGTGATGGCCGATGTGCTGTCGAAACGCACGCCGGAGATCAGCATGGAGGGCCTGACTTTGGCCCGTTATGGCAATGGATTTAGCGGATTGAAGAACACCGGGTAAATTCCGTGCATGAGCACCTTTGATCCCGACGCCCTCGAATGCCTGGCCGCCATCGTAGAAGAGGGCGGTTTTGAGAGGGCCGCGCAGCGGCTCAACATCACCCAGTCGGCGGTGTCGCAGCGCCTGCGCTCGCTGGAGGCGCAGGCGGGCACGGTGCTGGTGGTGCGCAGCCGCCCGCTCAAGCCCACGGCGGCGGGGCATTTGCTGATCAAGCACACCAAGCAGCTGCGCCTGCTGCGCGCCGACCTGGAGCGCGACATGCAGGAGCTGGCCCCCAGCGCCATGGGCGGCGCACGCGACGAAGAGCGGGTGTCGATTGCCATCAACGCCGACAGCATCGCCACCTGGGCCATGGGCGCGCTGCAGGCCGTGGTGGCCCAGGGCTTGCCGCTGGAAATCATCACCGACGACCAGGACTTCACCCAGGAATGGCTGCGCGAAGGCCAGGTGATGGGCTGCGTCACCACCCTGAAACAGGCCCTGCGCGGCTGCAAGGTGGTGCCGCTGGGTGCTATGCGCTACGTGGCCGTGGCCCAGGCCGCCTACGCCCGCCAGCACCTGCCCCAGGGCCTGACGGCGCACAACTTTCGTAGCGTGCCGTTTGTGGCCTTCAACCGCAAGGACGACATGCAGCGCGAGTTCGTCAGCCAGGCGTTTGGCTTGAAGCGGGTGTCGCTGCGCCAGCTGTTTGTGCCCAGCTCCGAAGGCCAGGTGCGCGCCGTGCTGGCCGGATGGGGGGTCAGCGTGGTGCCCGAGCTGCTGGCCCGCAGCCTGATCGACAGCGGTGCCCTGGTGCACCTGGCCCCCAGCCAGGCCCTGCACATCCAGCTGTTCTGGCATTGCTGGAACCTGCAGTCCGAGGTGCTCGACACCCTGAGCGCCGCCCTCACCCAGGCGGCCATGGCCGCGCTGAGCGATTGAGCCACAGACTTGCACCGCCGCCATGTTTTGTGACTTGCTGGTAACAAAATAGTCGAGTACTGTTTTTTTAAACGCCGAAGGCTAAAATCTACGGCATGAAATCCCCCGTCCCCGCCAAAGCCCCCAAAGTCTCGTTCAAGCAGCAGATGCTGGCCGCGCGCGAAGAAGCCATCGTGCAAACCGTGAACCGCCTGCTGGCCGAAAAGGGCTTTGAGGCCATGACGGTGGACGAGGTGGCCCAGGGCGTGGGCATTGCCAAGGCCAGCCTGTACAAGCACTTTCCCAGCAAGGAAGATCTGGCCGCCGCCGCCATGGTGCGTGTGCTGCACCGCACCCAGGCCTACCTGGACACCCTGCCCGCCGATGCCCCGCCGCTGGACAACCTCAAAGCCATGGTGCGTTGGGCCATGGAGGTGCAACTGGCGGGCGAAATGCCCTCGCTACCCAGCCAGAACTCCACCCTGCGGGCCAATCTGATGGGCAACGGTGCCTACCTGGACGCACTGGTGGGCGTGAGCGACCAATTGGGCGGCTGGATCCAGGCCGCGCAAAAGGCCGGACAGATCAACCCGCAGATCCCGGCGATTGCCGTGCTCTACACCCTGTTTGCCCGCGCCTGCGACCCGGTGCTGGGCTTCTTGCAGGCCAGCGGCCAGTACAGCGATGCCCAGGTGATCGACTGGGTGCTGGGCACCTGTTTTGAGGGCTTAAATGCCCGCTAGCGCTTATTCCATAAGCACGAGTAGCTATGAATAGAGTAGCTTAAAAGGTCTGCAACCAGACCGCCGTATCCGCAGGCACCCGGCCCTGCGCGTCCAGCGGGCCGCTGCCCAGCAACAGCTTGGAACCCGCAGGCAATGCCAGCGGCTCGGCCGACACATTCACCATGCACACAAAGCCCGAGCCCCGGGTGAACACCAGCGCGCCCTCGGGCGACGGCAGCCACTGCAGGCCGTAGCCGCCCAGACCGATGTCGCTGCGGCGCAGTTGCAAGGCTTTGCGGTACAGGTCCAGCGTCGAGCCCTCGATATGGCTTTGCGCCGACACGCTCAAAGCCGCCCAGTTGGCGGGCTGGGGCAGCCAGGGCGGCGCGCTGGTGGGCGGGCTGAAACCGAAATGCGGCTGCGCGCCCTCCCACGGAATCGGCACGCGGCAACCGTCGCGGCCCCGGCTTTTGCGGCCCGTTTGCTCGAACATCGGGTCTTGCAGCACGGCATCGGGCAGGTCTTCCACCTCCGGCAGGCCGAGTTCTTCACCCTGGTAGATGTAGGCCCCGCCGGGCAGCGCCAGCATCAGCAGGGCGGCGGCACGGGCGCGCTGCAGGCCCAGGGCAAAGTCGGCGGGCTGGGCCAGCAGGTCGTCCAGCCAACGCAGCGGGGCCGCGGTTTGGGGCCGGGCGTAGCGCGACACCTCGCGGGCCACGTCGTGGTTGCTCAGCACCCAGGTGGGTGGCGCGCCCACTTCGGCGTGCGCCGCCAGCGTGCCGGTGATGCTGGCGCGCAGCTGCTCGGCGCGCCACGGGGCCACCAGGTAGTCGAAATTGAAGGCGGTGTGCAGTTCGTCGCTGCGCACGTAGCGGGCCAGCCGGTCGCCGGGGTGCACCCAGGCCTCAGCCACAAAAATGCGCGGGTCGTCGTAGCTGTCGGCCACCTTGCGCCAGGCCTGGTAGATGGCGTGCACGCCGGGCAGGTCCCAGTGCGGGTGGTTGGCGTCTTCGTGGGCGGGCAGGCTGCGCGGGCCTACGTCCGGCAAGCCAGCGGCTTTGACCAGGCCGTGCGCCACATCGATGCGGAAGCCGTCCACGCCCCGGTCGAACCAGAAGCGCAGCGTCTTTTCAAACTCGGCCAGCACTTCCGGGTTCTCCCAGTTGAAGTCGGGCTGCTCGGGGGCAAAGATGCGCAAATACCAGTCGCCGGGCTGGCCGTCGGGGTCGGTGGTGCGGGTCCAGGCCGGGCCGCCGAATTCGCTGATCCAGTCGTTGGGCGGGTTGTCACCGTTCACACCTTTGCCGGGGCGGAAGATGAAACGGTCGCGTTCGGGCGAGCCGGGCGCGGCCTTCAAGGCCTGCTGGAACC
Source organism: uncultured Albidiferax sp. (assembly GCA_963512605.1). GTDB lineage: Bacteria > Pseudomonadota > Gammaproteobacteria > Burkholderiales > Burkholderiaceae_C > Rhodoferax_B. Next base: position 26,479 of record CAUPNG010000019.1, read on the forward strand.
ACACATGCTGGTCGGAGCAATGGTTGGGCACGATGTCCAGCAGCACCCGCAGCCCCAGCGCGTGGGCTTCGTGCAGCAGCGCCTCGGCTTCGGCCAGGGTGCCAAACAGCGGCTCGATGTCGCGGTAGTCGGCCACGTCGTAGCCCGCGTCCTTCATGGGCGAGGGGTACCAGGGGTTGATCCACACCGCGTCGATGCCCAGGTCCGCCAGGTAGGGCAGGCGCGCACGCAGCCCGGCAATATCGCCAATTCCGTCGCCATTGCCATCGGCAAAACTGCGCGGATAGACCTGGTAGACCACGGCGCTGCGCCACCAGGGGTAGGGGGTACGGGGAGGTGACATGGGGGACTCCTGGTTGGCGAAAGGCAAGGTACTGCGCCAAATTCTGCCACCTGCCAGCGGGTACAGGACGGTTACCGCGCGCGGAATTTGATCCAGCGCAAACACAAGGGTTGATCCTGATTTGATAGCTGCTTGCGCTTATGGAATAAGCGCTAGAGGCCGATTTGGCTTAAATTTTGGGTGTCGGCCAGCGTAATGCACTGGCCCGCCAGAAACCCCAGCTGCTCGTTCTTGCGCGCATAGCCCAGCGGGTTGGCCACCACCCGGCAGCCCTGGTGGGTGTAGTCGCTGGGGGCGTGCAGGTGGCCGTGCAGCCAGAGTTGGGCGTGGGGCAACAGGTCGTCCAGCGCGTTGCAGAAACCGGCGGTGCCGGGGGTGCGGCCATAGCGCGGGTCGGCACTGTGCAGGCTGGGGGCGAAGTGGGTGACGACGACGGTGTTGCCGCCAAACGGCACGGCCAGGGCATTGCGCAGCCATTCTTGGCAGACGAGGGCCTGCTCGCGGATGCCGTCGGCCAACATGGGCATGCCTTGGCGGGTGGCGCTGTTCTTCTTTAAGTAGTAGTTGGCGGCGCGAAAGGCCTTGTCGCGGGCCTTGAGCTGCTGGCCCAGGGTGGCGTCCGTGTCGCTGGCAGGCGGGCCGAGGGCATCAAAGTCGCTCCACAGCGTGGTGCCGATGAAGCGCGTGCCCTGCAGCTCCACCACTTCGCGCTCCAGCCAGATGAGACCCAGGCGCTCGCAGGTGGCGCGCAGGCGTGCATCGGCTTCTTCAAAGTCTTGCCCGTCGTACTCGTGGTTGCCAGGCACAAACAGCACCGGCGTGGGCCAGCCCGCACCGCCTGCGGAGGGCGGCAGGGGCGAGAAGCGGGCCAGGCCAAAATCGGCATCCACTAGCTGCGAACCCGCTTGGTAGGAGCCGATATCGCCCGCCAGTACGAGCACGTCGGCCCCCGGCGCAGGGGTGGGTTTGAAGTGGGGATGCACTTCCAGGTGCAGGTCGGATAGGAGTTGGATGCGCATGGTGAGTGATAAAACGCCCCAATTTGGGCAGGAATGCACGACTTTATGCAGCACGTGCATGATTATGGGCTTGAATACCTAGGGAAAACCCTTAAGCTAACCCTATTGCAACTTTTCACCGTGCAGACGGTGGTGCCACCATGTTTAGCTTGTTAACCCAATATATCTTGTTCCATAAAGCCCAACCCGCCGCTCCGGTGGTGGAAAAGGCCAGTTTCGCCCAGGGTTTGATGGAATCCGCCGGTGCCAATGCGGGCCGCGATCCCCGCCACGCGGCCGAACTGCGGTCCGCTGCTATGGCGGCGCTCAGCACCGTTCGCTAACTACCGGGCGCGTAGGCCTTCACGGCCACGCGCGCCACGGCCTGCCTGAGCCACAGGTGGGACGGGCTGGATTCCATGCGGCGGTGCCACAGCGCATCGACATGCACCGCAGGCACCTCGAACGGCAGCGGGCGCTGCTCCAGCGCATGGGTGCTGACGATGGTCTGGGCAAAGTGCTGCGGCAGAACGGTCAGCAGATCGGTCTGGGTGGCGATATGGCCCGCGGTAAAAAACTGGCTCACGGTCAAGGCCACCTGGCGTTTGCGCTGGATCAGCGCCAGTGCCTCGTCGATAAATCCAAATGAACGTCCTGAATAGCTGACCAGCAGGTGCCGCGCCGCACAAAACTGGTCCAGCGTCAGCGTGCCCTCGGCCAGCGGATGGCCGCGCCGCATCGCGCACACATAGTGGCCGTCGTACAGGCGCAGGTGCGCATACGGTATGCCCTTGCCCACCTGCGCGCGGGCGGCCAGATCGGCCAGCACCGCCGGGAAAAACCCCACCGCCAAATCCAACGATTCGTCTTCCAGCAGCTTGCGCGGGTCGCGCGATGCCAGTGGCAGCACGTGCAGCGATACGCTGGGGGCTTCGGTTTCCAGTAAATGCATCAGGCCGGGCAACAGCTGGGCAGCCGTGGCATCGGCCATGGCCAGCACAAAGCTGTCGTCGGCCTCGGCCGGGGCAAAGGTGCTGGGGGCCAGCGAGCCCTGCAGTTGCCGTAGCGACTCGCGCACCGTGGGCCACAGGGCCAGTGCGCGCGGTGTGGGCTCCATCGTGGCCCCATTGCGGCGCACCAGCTCGTCGCCCAGGCTGTCGCGCAGGCGGCGCAGGGCGTTGCTGACGGCGGGCTGGGTGAGCGATAGGTTCTGCGCGGCCCGCGTCAGGCTGCGTTCGGCCATGACTTCGTCAAACACGCGCAGCAGATTCAGGTCAAAAGTGCGGAAATTGGGTGGGTTCATGGCAGGGCGGGCAAGTGTTTTACCGAATTAAAACCAGACTGTTGTTAAAAAGAAACATAGGGCGTGCACTCTAAACCGGGCTAAGGGTGCGAATCTAGGGTAAACCCGATGTTTGAATTGATCAAATCGGTTTAGCTAATTTGCCAATTAGTTCCGCTATATTTTAAATAGCTGCTTGTGCTTATAGATAGGGCGGTATGGCCTGATTCAGTGCTTTTTTCCAGGCAAAGAATAGCTTTTTGAAGGCTGCACGGTCGTGCTATTCCAGGGCCCTGCCCTACCCCATTCATCACGCTAGTGAATGCAGATCATCACAAAGATAAATTTAGAAAATACTAGTGCAAACCCTAAGATTCGTTTGCGTTCAAGGCGATCCAGCCCAAAACGCTTTGTGAAAGGAACACACCATGACCAGCTTTATCAACCCTAGCTTCCCCTCCGAGCACCCCGGCGTCGTCCGCGCTGAATCGGTCGCCGCAGCCGCACGGGGGCTGTACCAGAATTTTGACTCGTCCCGTAGCCTGGCCGCCGTGCTCTTGGCCGCCGTGGTATCCGCCCTGGTGGTCGCAGCCGACCAATTGGTCGACAGCTGGGCCGAAGGCCACCTGCTGATGGCCTGGGTCATCGTCTGGGCCGTCGGCTTTGCCGCCATGGCTTTGTTTGCAGGCAGCGCCCGCAACCTGGCCAGCCGCGTCGTCAAGGCACTCGATGCCTGGTCGCTGCGCGAAGCCCGTGCCCGTGCCGACAAGCGCCTGTGGGCCACGGCCCTGAGCGACCCGCGCATCATGGCCGACCTGCAAGTCGCCATGGGCCGTGCCGACCAGGCCGAGCTTGCAGCCACTGCCGTGGCTGAGCAGCCCCGCTCCAACCGCTGGGGCCGTGCGATTGCCCAGGCGTTTGACCAATTGGATGCCAAGGCCTACAACGCCGCCAGCTACCGCACCAACGCCTACCGTTAATCCATCCTCTGTTGTATCGGGCTCCGAGTGGGCCCATGCAAAAAGCCCCGGCTGTCTCGCGACAACCGGGGCTTTTTTCTTTACGTGCGCTGGTTTATGCCGCCAGGCGCTTTTCGAGGGCGTTCTTGGTGTCTACCAAGGCCTGGGGCAGGTGGTGGGCCAACTGGGTGAACAGCTCGGTGTGCAGCACCAGTTCTTGGCGCCAGGCGGCACTGTCGATGTGGGTGACGGTGTCGAACTGCGCGTGGGTGAAGTCCAGGCCGGTCCAGTTCAGTTCGCCGTAGGTGGGGCTGATGCCGAAGATGTTTTCCTGGCCCGCAGCTTCGCCTTCCAGGCGGTCGATCATCCACTTCAGCACGCGCATGTTTTCGCCGTAGCCAGGCCAGACGAATTGGCCGTCCGCGCCCTTGCGGAACCAGTTGGTGCAAAAGATGGCGGGCGGACGGGTGCCAGAATGGGCCATTTTCTCGCCCATGTTCAGCCAGTGCTGGAAGTAGTCGCTCATGTTGTAGCCCATGAAGGGCAGCATGGCGAACGGGTCGCGGCGCACCACGCCCATCTGGCCTGCAGCGGCGGCGGTGGTTTCACTGCCCATGGTGGCGGCCATGTACACGCCTTCGGTCCAGTTGCGGGCTTCGGTGACCAGGGGCACGGTGGTCGAGCGGCGACCGCCGAAGATGAAGGCGTCGATGGGCACACCGGCGGCATCGTCCCAGGCATCGTCCAGCGCCGGGTTGTTGGTGGCGGCCACGGTGAAGCGCGAGTTGGGGTGGGCGGCTTTGGCACCGGTGGCTTTGGCGATGGCCGGGGTCCAGTCGTTGCCCTGCCAGTCGATCAGGTGGTCGGGCAGCTTGCCAGTGTCTTTTTCCATGCCTTCCCACCACACGTCGCCGTCGTCGGTCAGGGCGACGTTGGTGAAGATCACGTCCTTGTCCAGGCTGGCCATGCAGTTGGGGTTGGTGTGGTAGTTGGTGCCGGGGGCCACGCCAAAGTAACCGGCTTCGGGGTTGATGGCGTACAGGCGGCCATCGGCACCGGGCTTGATCCAGGCGATGTCGTCACCGATGGTGGTGACTTTCCAGCCGTGAAAGCCTGCGGGCGGCACTAGCATGGAAAAATTGGTCTTGCCGCAGGCGCTGGGGAAGGCGGCGGCCACGTGGTACTTTTTGCCCTGTGGGTTGGTCACGCCCAGAATCAGCATGTGCTCGGCCAGCCAGCCCTCGTCGCGGCCCATGTTGGAGGCGATGCGCAGCGCAAAGCACTTCTTGCCCAGCAGCGCGTTGCCGCCGTAGCCCGAACCGTAGGACCAGATTTCGCGGGTCTTGGGGAAGTGCACGATGTACTTGGTCTTGTTGCACGGCCATTTCACATCGGCCTGGCCAGGTTCCAGGGGCGCACCCACGGTGTGCACGCAGGGCACGAAGGCACCGTCCACGTCCAGCAGTTCCACCACGGCCCGGCCCATGCGGGTCATGGTGCGCATGTTGACGGCCACGTACGGGCTGTCGGACAGCTCAACGCCGATGTGGGCGATCGGCGAACCCAGTGGGCCCATGCTGAACGGCACCACGTACATGGTGCGCCCGCGCATGCAACCGGCGAATAGCGGGTTCAGGGTGGCGCGCATCTCGGCGGGCTCCATCCAGTTGTTGGTGGGGCCTGCGTCTTCTTTCTTGTCGGAACAGATATAGGTGCGGTCTTCCACGCGGGCCACATCGCTCGGGTCGCTGCAGGCCAGGAAGGAATTGGGGCGCTTGGCCGGGTTGAGCTGCTTGAACGTGCCTGCCGCCACCAGTTGCTGGCACAGCTGGGCGTATTCGTCCTGGCTACCGTCACACCAGTAGATGGCATCGGGCTGGGTGAGTGCGGCCATGTCGGCCACCCAGGCCAGCAGCCGGGTGTTTTTGACATAGGCGGGCGCGGTGGTGGCCAGGCCTTGCAAAGTGCGTGCGTTCATCGGGGGAGCTCCTAAGTTGAAAAATCGTCTTTTCAAAAGAGGGCTTCGTGCGCTGGGCACTGCGAGCGGCCTTTTCAGAAAACGGCTTTGCAACCTCGGGAGGCTGGGATGCCGATTTTAGAGACGCGCAGACCGGTTACAGAGCGATTACATGCAAATGATATGCAAACGTTGCATGACTTTATGCACTTAAGTATGCAAAAACAGGCCTGCCACCTGGTGTTAGAAATCAAAGAAAAAGGCCGTTACCGCCCATGGATAGGGCGTGACTAGCTATCAAAAGCATAGCTTTTGGATATCCGGGCGAAAAGTAGACGGGGAGTGAAAAGAAGACCAGTTCTGCGTTGCACAGAACCTGCGCACCCGCCCTGCAATAGGGCGGGGTGCTAGTTTGTCAATAGCTGCCAGTCCATGCCGGACCAGCAGCAACGGCCATTTAGGCCATGGAAACGGCGATAAAAGCCAGCAAGAAAATCAACACACCGCCCACGATGGGCAACACGATGGGGATCAGGGGCACGATGGCTTCCACGGCATCGGCCGGGGCATGTGCGGGGGTGCTGTGGTCGTCGGTGGGTTGGGACATGGGTTTCCTAGGGATTTCGGTTCTCGCCGATTCTAAGCGGAGACCCCCGTCCGCACTACACAGACGGGGGCTATGCGGGTTGCGGGAATATTAGGGGTCGAGGTCTTCCCATGCCCCAGCCGCTGCGTTATGGTGCAGCAACGAACCCCGTTGCGAGGAGCCTGTCTTATGGTGAAGCGTATGGTTTTTGATCCTGCGAATCCGCAGCTGGTGCCGTCACCCGGCCTGAAAACCGCGCCCGTGCTGGACCTGATGTGCTCGCATTTTGTGCTCACCTTGGTGGCCCGCCAAGGCCCCAAGTTCAATGTGCGGCGCGACCTCAACAGCCTGCTGGCCATGGCCGGGCGGCACCTGGTGTGGCCCCAGCCGGTGCTGCTGCGCCTGCGCGAATTCCTCACCCGCCGCTGCAAGGACAACGAATTCTGGCGCGGCCACGCCGCCCTGGGTACTACCGAATTTCTGGAACGCCACGGCGTGTGGCGTGGCCCCTACGAAGAAGGCACGCTGTTTTTCTACCTGGACGAGTACGCCAAAGACCAGCCCAAGGACTTACTCTCAGCCCTGGCCGTTACCGGCGAATGGCTGACCCACGCGCTCAAAAAGCAGTCCACCCTGGTGGAAAAAAACATCGACGCGCTCTCGGGCCTGCTGCAGCTCAATAAGGCCGAGCGCGCCCTGCTGCTGTACGGCACGCTGGCCCGCTACCAGCGCGACCTGCGCACCATCCTGGTCGAGGTCAAGGTGAACAACGCGCCCGAAGCCTATGCCGCGATTGCCGAAGTCGCCGGGGTCAGCCCGTCCGAGGTGGGCGAGGCCCTGCGCGCCGGGTCGCGCCTGGAGCGCATCGGCCTGGTAGAAAACCTGATCTCCGAGCACAACATCACCGACCTGGCCGACCTGATGAAGGTCAGCGAAAAGCTGCCCCCGGTGCTGATGCGCGAGTACCGCGACCAGAGCGAGCTGATGGCCGTGTTCACCCGCCCCGCCACCAAGAGCACCCTGGCCCTGAACGACTTCACCTACGTGCTGGACGACGCGCAGGTGCTGGTCTCCCTGCTGCGCAACGCCGTGGCGCGCAAGGAGCCGGGCGTGAATGTGCTGCTCTACGGCCCGCCCGGCACCGGCAAGACCGAGCTGGCCCGGGTGGTGGCCCAGGCCGCCGGGCTGGACCTGTTCGAGGTGGAGTACGCCGACCGCGACGGCAATTCGCTGTCCGGCCGCGACCGCTACCGTTCGCTGCAAATCGCCCAGGTGTTCCTCAAGGGCAGTGTGCAGGCCGCGCTGTTGTTTGACGAGGTGGAAGACGTGTTCCCGCCCATCAGCACCGAGGCTGCCCAGCTCATGGCCCGGGCCGAGCAGGTGGCAGCGCCCGGTACCGCGTCGGTCAGCGGCAAGGCCTGGGTGAACCAGATTCTGGAATCCAACAACGTGCCCACGCTCTGGGTGACCAACCGCATCGAGCAGATCGACCCGGCTTTCCGCCGCCGCTTTGCCTACCACCTGGAGCTGAAGTCGCCCCCGCCCGGTGCCCGCGAAGGCCTGGTGCGCAAGACGCTGGAAGGCGTGGCCGTGAGCGATGCCTTCGTGGCCAAGCTCACCGAGCGCAAAGGCCTGACCCCGGCGCAGATCCGTACCGCAGTGCGTTTTGCCGGGCTGGTCACTCCGGCGCTGGACAGCACATTTGAAACCCTGATCGACCGCCAGCTCCAGAACGCCGACCGGGCCCTGGGCAACAGCGCCAACGACCACGCCCAGCGCCCCAGCGCCACCACCTACAGCCTGGACATGCTCAACGTGGAAAGCCGTTTCGAGATACCCCGCATCGTGCAGGCCCTGAAGGCACGCGGCCACGGCACGCTGTGCTTTTTTGGTGCACCTGGCACCGGTAAAACTGCGCTGGCCGAACACATCGCCAAGGCCCTGGACAAGCCGCTCATCGTCAAGCAGGCCAGCGACCTGATGAGCAAATACGTAGGCGAAACCGAGCAGAAAATGGCCGCCATGTTCCGCGAGGCCGAGGCCGAGAAAGCCGTGCTGCTGCTGGACGAGGCCGACAGCTTTTTGCAAGACCGGCGCGGTGCCCAACGCACCTACGAGGTCACCGAGGTCAACGAAATGCTGCAGGGCATGGAGCGCTACCGGGGCATCTTTGTGTGCACCACCAACCTGCTGGACCGCATCGACCAGGCTGCGCTGCGCCGCTTCACCTTCAAGATCCAGTTCAAACCCCTGTTGCGCACCCAGCGTGAAACCATGTTTGTACGCGAAGCGCTGGGCGGTGATGCGGCGTTGCTCACCGACACGCTGGCCACCCGCTTGGCCAGGCTGGAGCAGCTCTGCCCCGGCGACTTCGCGGCGGTAAAGCGCCAATCCGAGATTCTGGACGCCGCGCTGAGCCCCGACGAGTTCATGGAGCAACTGGAAGCCGAGCACCGCATCAAACCCGAGGTACGGGAGGCGCGGGGCATGGGGTTCATGCGTTAGGTGACCCGCGTGCCTGCGTTCGGACACCACCTATGGGCCCATCCAGCGGGCCCGGAAAACAAGCACAGTATGCGCATGCGGCGCATCCTGCTGGTCTGGAGCGCGGTGATGGTGCTAGGCATGCTCGGCTGGGGCGTGTACTTTGGCATGCACGGAACCTGGGTGATCGCTGTATGGGATTTCCTGTTGGCGGGCATCGCTGCCGTCAGTGCCCTGCTGACACTGCGGGGGCGAACCCGTACCGCCACCTTGTTGATCGTTTGCAGCCTGTACCTGGCGATGTTGATGCTGTGCCTGGTGTTGGACATTCCCAGCGCCCAGGCCCCTCGCTCGGCACACCAGTTTTTTCTGGTCATGGGCATGGGCACGTTTCTGCTGTTTAAACCCGAACGTCCGTGGCTGCGGCACGGTGTTTCACTGCTCTGCTTCGCCACCTATTTTGTGTTTGCCAGCACCCAGTGGGGTTGGCAAACCCCGTATGCCTTGTCCGACGAGGTACGTATTCCCGGTACCTGGTTTAACAGCGCCCTGGCCTTGTTGGTGTTGTACGCCATGCTGCACGTAATGCAGTCGGAAATGACCGCCTACAACGCCATGGCTTCGGACCTGCGCAAAGCCCTGCCCGGCAACCAGTTTGCGCTGTACTACCAGCCCCAGACGGACGAACAGGGCCGCATCGCGGGTGCCGAGGCGCTGGTGCGGTGGGTCCATCCGGTCAACGGCATGGTGTCACCGGCGGAATTCATTCCCGTGGCCGAGCAAACCGGCTTGATCCTGCCGCTGGGCCACTGGGTGCTAGGGACCGCCTGTGCCCAGCTGGTGCGCTGGTCGCAGGACCCGGCCACCGCATCGCTGACGATTGCCGTGAACGTCAGTGCCCAGCAGTTCAAGCAGCCCGACTACGTGCAGCAGCTTCTGTCGGTGCTGGCGCGCTCGGGGGCAGACGCTTCGCGGCTCAAGCTGGAGCTGACCGAGAGCATGCTGGTCAACGATGTGGACGACATCATCACCAAGATGACGGCCCTGCGCGCCCATGGTGTGCGCCTGTCGCTGGACGACTTTGGCACCGGCTACTCGTCGCTGAGTTACCTGAAAAAGCTGCCGCTGGACCAGCTCAAGATCGACAAATCGTTTGTGCGCGATGTACTCACCGACCCCAACGATGCCGCCATTGCCCGCACCGTGGTCATGCTGGCGCAGAACATGGGCTTGCAGGTGATTGCAGAGGGTGTCGAAACCGACGGCCAGCGCCAGTTTCTGGCCAATATCGGCTGCTCGGCCATCCAGGGTTACCTGTTGAGCAGGCCCGTACCGATTGGCGAGTTTGGGGCGTTTTTAGCAGCCTACGCCGCCACGCACACCCCCAGCACCGCCTCGCCATAGGCCTCCAGCTTCTTCGCACCAATGCCGCTCACGCCCTCCAGGTCGCCCAGGCTGCGCGGGTCGATGGCGGCAATCGCGGCCAGGGTGGCATCGTGGAAGATCACGTAGGCGGGCAGGTTGTGCTCGCGGGCGACTTCGGCGCGCCAGGCTTTCAGGGCGGTGAAGCGGGTTTGGGCGCTGTCGTCCAGCGCCGCCACTACGGCCGATTTGGCCGCAGACTTGGCCGTGGATTTCTCACGCCGGGGTTTGCGCTCTGCCGGGCCGGACACGGATGCCCGCAGCATCAACGGCACCTCGCCCTTGAGCACCGCGCGCGAGCCCTCGGTCAGGCCCAGGGTGTTGTATTCGCCCTGCACCGCCACCGCGCCGATGGCGATCAACTGGCGCAGCACGCCGCGCAATTGCAGCTCGCTGTAGTCCGTGCCCAGGCCAAAGGTGCTGAGGCTGCTGTGGTTGAACTGGTTCACCTTGTCGGTGGTCTTACCCCGCAAGATGTCCATGATGTGGCCCGCGCCAAAGGTAATGCCACTCATCTGCTGGATGCGGTAGATGGTGGACAGCAGCTTGCGCGCCGCCTCGGTGCCGTCCCACACCTGCGGCGGCTCCAGGCAGTTGTCGCAATTCCCGCAGGGGGCCGACTTTTCGCCAAAGTAGGCCAGCAGCCGCACCCGGCGGCAGTCGGTGGCCTCGGCCAGGCCCAGCAGCGCGTCCAGCTTGCCACGCATCACCTGCTTGAACTCTTCGCTGGCCGGGCTTTCGTCGATCATGCGGCGCTGGTTCACCACGTCCTGCAGGCCGTAGACCATCCAGGCCTCGGCAGGCAGGCCGTCGCGCCCGGCACGGCCCGTCTCCTGGTAGTAGCCTTCGATGTTTTTCGGCATGTCCAGGTGCGCCACAAAACGCACGTCGGGCTTATCGATGCCCATGCCGAAGGCGATGGTGGCCACCATCACGATACCTTCTTCGCGCAGAAAGCGGTCCTGGTGCGTCTGGCGCAACTTGGTGTCCAGCCCGGCGTGGTACGGCAGGGCGTTGATGCCGTTTTCGCACAGCGTCTGCGCCACCTCTTCCACCCGTTTGCGTGACTGGCAGTACACCACCCCCGCGTCCTGGAAATCTGCCCCCGCATGCTCGCGCTGGATGAAGCGCAGCAGCTGCTGGGTGGCATCCTTTTTCTCCACGATGGTGTAGCGGATGTTGGGCCGGTCAAAGCTGCTGACGAAGTGCTGGGCATCTTCCAGCTGCAGCCGCTCCACGATGTCGGCCCGGGTCAGCGCGTCGGCCGTGGCTGTCAGTGCGATGCGCGGCACGCTGGCATAACGCTGGTGCAGCACCGTCAGCGCCCGGTATTCGGGGCGGAAGTCGTGGCCCCACTGGCTCACGCAATGCACCTCGTCAATGGCAAACAGACTCAGCTGGCCGCGCGCCAGCAGTTCGTCCAGCTGGTCCAGAAAACGCGGCGTGTTGATGCGTTCGGGCGCGGCGTAGAGCATGGTGATGTCGCCACGCATCAGGCGGCGCTCTACATCCAGCGCCTCGGCAAAGCTCAACGTGGAATTCAAAAACGCCGCCGACACCCCCGCCTCGTGCAGCGCGCCCACCTGGTCGTGCATCAGCGCAATCAGCGGCGAGATCACGATGGTCACCCCCTGCCCCGCCCTTTGCCGCGCAATCGCCGGAATCTGGTAACACAGCGACTTGCCGCCGCCGGTAGGCATCAACACCAGCGCATCGCCCCCGGCCACCACATGCTCCACGATGGCTTGTTGCGGCCCACGAAACTGCTCGTAGCCAAAGGTTTCACGCAGGATGGCGAGGGGAGTCGAGGACAATGCGTTTGCTCTGCAATTTATAGCTGCTTGCGCTTATGAAATGGGCGCTAGGGGCTGATTTGATGGGTAAACCAGTGGGGGCTGGTGGGAAAGGCGTATTGTGCCCGTCCGTGTTGCAGGGGCGGCTGTGCGACCGTATTCCGCCCAGTCGTTTTTTGTAGAACGGCAATTGCTCTGCAATTGATAGCTGTTCACGCTCACCAAATAAGCATAGACAGCCTATTATCCTTAAAACTTCCCATCCGTCGCCACCGACACCCCCCGCCAAGCCTCCAGCTCTCCCCGCAGCGCGTCAATCTTCGCCCCAATGGTCTCCACCGCATCGCTCCCCGCCGCCAGGCGCAGCGGCGGCTGGGGGTGGGCCGCCAGTTGCAGCAGCACCGCAGCCAGCCGCGCCGGGTCGCCGGGTTGTTGGTGGTTGCGGGCACCGAAGCCTTCGGCCACCTGGGCGGATTGCGCGGCGTAATCAGCGGAGGGGGCGGCCAGGGGCTGGCTGCCGGTGCGCATCGACTGGCCGTCCAGAAAGTCGGTGCGAAACGCACCCGGCTGCACGATGGTGACAAAGATGCTGAAGGCGGCTACCTCTTGCGCCAGCGCCTCGGAAAAGCCCTCCACCGCAAACTTGCTGGCGCTGTACAGGGCGGTGCCGCTGCGGCCCCGCATCCCGGCGATGGACGAGACGTTCAGCACCCGGCCTGCGCGCTGCTGGCGCATCACCGGCAGCACGGCGCGTGTGGTGTGGAACAGGCCGAACACATTGGTGTCGAACTGCGCCTGCGCATCCGCCGCCGTGCTTTCTTCGAACAGGCCGAGCTGGCCGTAGCCCGCGTTGTTGACCAGCACGTCGATGCGGCCAAAGCGGGCCACGGCGGCCTGCACGGCGGCGTGCGCCTGGGCTTCAACGGTTACGTCCAGGTCCAGCGCCAGCAAGCGGTCGTGGGGGGTGGTGATGCTGTGGCGGCTGCGTGCCGTGGCCACCACGTGGTGGCCTGCGGCCAGGGCGGCTTGCACGGTGTGGGCACCAATGCCGCGCGCGGCACCGGTAATGAACCAGGTGGTGGGTTGGAAAGGCATGGGGACTCCAGGGTTGAAAGAGCTTGACTATCCCCGCGCTGGCCCCTGCGGCGGTAGCCCGATGTTGCGCAGCTCTTGCATAATCCTCGCATGTTTCCGTCCATGCCCGCCGATACCCAGCAGGAAATCTGCAGTTTGATTGCACGGCACTGGCAAGGCAACCAGGCCGCCACGGCCCTGCAGCGCGTGCGGCTGGTGCGCTCCGACACACCCACTTTGCCGGTGGCCGTGGTCTATCAGCCGATTCTGTACATCGTGGCCCAGGGAGCCAAGCGGGTGCTGTTGGGGGAGTCGGTGGTGGAGTACCGCGCCGGGCAGTGCCTGCTGGTGTCCGTGGACCTGCCGGTCACAGGGGCGGTGGTGCAGGCCAGCCCAGAGGAGCCCTATCTGGCCTTTGCTCTGGCGCTGGACACGGCGGTGCTGGCCGACATGTTGCTGGCCCTGCCAAGCCAGCCCCTGGGTGCCCCATCGCCCGGCCTGGCCGTCAGCCCCGTCGCGCCCGATCTGCTGGATGCCGCCCTGCGCCTGCTGCGGCTGCTGGACACTCCGGTCCACATCCCCACGCTGGCCCCGCTAATCGAGCGCGAAATTCTTTACCGCCTGCTCACTGGCCCGCAGGCCCCCATGCTGCGCCAGATCGCCCTGGCCCACAGCCACCTGGCGCACATTGGCCGCGCCATTGGCTGGATCCGCAGCCACTTCGCCGAGCCGCTGCACATAGCCACGGTGGCGCAGCAGGTGCACATGACGGCCTCTACCTTCCACCGCCATTTCAAGGCCGTCACCGCCATGAGCCCGCTGCAGTACCAAAAGCAGATCCGCCTGCAGGAAGCCCGCCGCCTGCTGCTGGCAGGCCAGGCCGACGCGGCCAGCATCGGCTTTGCCGTGGGCTACGAGAGCCCGTCCCAGTTCAGCCGCGAATACGCCCGCCTGTTCGGCCAGCCGCCGGTGCGGGATGCGGTGCGGTTGCGGGCGCAAGGGGTGTTGGTGGAGGTGTGATGCGGCGGCGCGTTGCAGGGCCTCACGGGTGCTATTGCTCTGTAATTTATAGCTGCTTGCGCTGGTTCAATAAGCGCAAACGGCCTATTTTCTATAAATTCTGGAGAGCATTCATTGCGGCCTGCGACTTGCGGCTGACCGCCAGCGCCTTGCGCAGCTTCACCAGGTAGTAGGCGAACCCGGTGGCCAGCACCAGGTGGATGACGGTGTTGGGTGCGAACGAGCCGATGGTGGTGAACGCGCCGCTCATGTAGGCCATAGGGTCCATGGGGATCAGCCCCAGTTGCAGCGCCAGGTTGGCGGTGAGTATGGCTTCCATGGAGGGGGAGTCGGCGTGCCCGCGAACCAAAAAGGCCGTCAACGCCACGGTCAGCAGCAGTAGGCCCGTGGTGCGGGCCATGACCAGGGCCGCGGCATTGGGCACCGCACCTTTCAAGGTGGTCAGCAAAAATGCCGGTGCGATCAGCGCGATGGCACCCACGAGTGCGGCTACCGCCGCGGCCAGGGTCAGGAATAGTTTGCGTGTCATGGTAGGGGATTGGAAGGTTGAAAAAGGGGTTGCACGGTCATGCCATGTTGTGGGAACGGTGGGGCATTCTTTGGGCCAGTGCGCTGGTGTAGATCGCGGGGATGTTCGACGGCTCTTGCGCATCTTTTTGCACCCACACGGCTTCGCAGTCGCCGTAGGCCAGCTTGTCCCGTTCGGTGGCGGACACCAGTTTGTAGAAGTCGAAATGCAGCTGGATGGCATCGGTGTGCAGCACTTTGAGCGCCATCACCACCTCGATGTTGTCAAACGGCATGGCTTCACGCAGGTGCCGAACCTGGCTGTTGCGGAACCGGAACTCGCCGACCATGCCGTGGGCGGTATGGAGCTGCGGCGACAGCTGCTGAAAATAGCGGTCGATGAGCCGTTTTTGCCAGTGGTAGTAGTTGGCAAAGTAGATGTTGCCCACCAGGTTGGACTCGGCCGAGGTGGTCGAGAACACCTGCCGTAGCAGTTCGGGCTCGACCTTGGGTGCGTTGGGGGCCTTGTACACCAGCGCGCCGAGCGCGGGGCTGAGCGCCCAGTGGCTGCCGGACGGCTCGGGACGGTGCTGCTGCCGGGTGTCCACCACGGACCGCTCTTTGGGCAGGTTCTCTGCCACAAATGCTTCCAGGTAGGGCGGAAAGGGTTGCACATCGACCAGGCCGTGGCCCTTGATTTCCACCCAGGTGGTGGCCATGGTGCTCAGGGCGATCAGCTGCTCGGAGCCATCTTCTGCAATTTTCAGCCATTCAAAGTGCATGTCGATGGACGACTGGTATTTGCCATACGCGCGGCTGAGGTACATGCGACCTTCGAGTACTTCCATGCAGTGCGCGTCCCCCAGGATCTGGATCTCTGATTCATTGGTGACCATGCCCCAGCGCCCGGAGGCGAAATCGGGCACCAGTTGGCGGGCCACTTCCAGCACACTCAGCTCCCGCACCGAGCCCATCCAGTTGGCAAAAATCGGGAAGTCCAGGCTGTGCCGCAGCGTGGTCGTGTCTTTGAAGGTGCTCATGAAGCGGTAGCTGGGCTTGCGCTGGCCGCGGGGGCCCACACCCATGTGGTGGCGCAGCAGTTGCGCAGGCTGCGCCAATGGCTGTGGCAACGCGGCACGCACCGGCTTGGCCGGGACCACCGGTGTGACTACCATGGCCACCATTTTTCGGGGCATGCGGGTCAGTGCCATCGACAGGGTCAGCACGTGCACGCTGCGGTCGCCGTTGCCGCAGACCAGCAGCACCCCGTTGGCGTGGCGGTGTGCCACCTGCAGCTCCAGCACCGGGCCGCCCAGCGCCTTGATGGTGCTTTCCATCGCGGACCACACCCGTGTACCGGCTTCGTCCAGGGTGTCGCCCGCGGCCACCAGATCGGCCAACACGCCGATGTGGTGCGGCCCCAGCAGGCCGGTCCACTCGGAATGGGGGCGCGGCACCACCGGTTCGATGTCGCAGCCCTGGTCGCCCTCGCCCGCCACGCACAGGCAGTGCCTGCGGTCGTGCGACAGCGAGATGTTGGCGTTCTCCCGGCCCAGGCCGGTGAGTACCGGCTTGCCGTTGTCCAGCCAGTGGATTTCCAACTGGTTGAGCGCATAGTTGCGGTTGGCCGGAAAGGCTTTGAGCACCACCTCGCTGAACAGGGGCAGCTCGCTCAGGCGGCGGCGGCTGCGGTCCATTTTGGACAGCTCCGGGTAAAAGATCAGCAAACTGTCGGGGGTGGTGACACGCAGTGTCTGGCATGCCTCGGCCAGTGCCATCTCAAACAGCAATGTGTCCCGCTGCTGCGGGTTCACGTAGTCGGCCGGGGTGGCGGCCAGCGGGGCTTTGGCCATACGCTTGAGCCGGTAGCCGCTCAGGCGCTCCAGCGGCTCTCCGGTCTGCGACACGGCCACCACGTCGCACACCAGATCCTCCGCCAAGCGCTGGGTGACCCGGTTGCGGGCGGTGACGCGGCTTGGCGTGTGGCCCACCAGGCGGCAGATCTGCAAGCTGTCGATATGCACCGGCAAGAAAATGTCGCGTTCGCTGAGTTGCGCGCTTTGCAACATCGCATCCCGCAGCGACGGGTCGCCCAGCATGGACAACCGGGAATACTGGGGCGCGTAATAGTGGTCCTCTGGCCGCTGCTCAATATCCAGCAGTGCACCCTGCGCGTTCATGGACCACACAGTGCGGATGCGGTGGAACAGCGGCCCCTGAAACAGCAGGCCGCCGTACAGCTCCGTCAGCGGGTCGATGTCTACCGCCGCCTCAGGCCGGTGCACCTGGCCCTGCAGGTCGAAATCGGGCACTTCGGCCAACACAAAGGTGGCGTTGAAATGGTCCACCCTGAAGCCGGTGTGCTGGGTGCGAATGCCCACCTGGACCCGGACCGGGTCCGCAGCGTTGTGCCGTGGTGCCACCAGGGCGGTGATCTGGATCCAGGCCCCTGCCTCGCTACCCACCACGATGGGGCGGTGCAGGCCAATGTCGTCCAGCCGCAAGGAGGTGAAGGCCTGGATGCCCAGCACCTTGGCGACCGTTTGCGCCATGGCTTCCAGGCCAAAAACGGTGGGGAACAGGTACACCCCCTGGTAGTAGTGGTCGCGCAGGTACAGGTCGTCGTGCAGGTTGAGGTGGACCTGGTGCACCAGCTCGACACCCGGCTCAAAGCTCAGGGTTTTGCCGATGAAGCGGCCATAGGCGGCGGGTACTGGTAGCGCCGGTTGTGCCGACCTCCAGGTGTCCAGCTCCCCCAGGCGGCTGGCAATCACCACTTGGTGGGCGGCTCCCGGGCGCAGCACGGCGGCCAGGAAATGCGCTACGCCGTCTGCCGGGGGAATGGCCGAAATGCCCATGCTCCCCAGGTGCTTGGCGCTGCCCAGCTTGGCCCCCATGCCGACTTCGGCCCAAACGCTGTAAGCCAGCGACACGGTATGCGTTTGCGGGTGGCGGGCCTGGAACTGTTGCAGGCACAGGTTCAGCGCCTCGTTGGAAAACGCGTACCAGGCGTTGCCCGGCATCCCGGTGATACCGATGATGGACGACAAGCCCACCAGCAGCTTGGGTGGCTGGTGTTCCAGTGCGGCGCACAGATGGATGGCACCTGCCAGTTTGGGCGATATCTCTTGCAGCGCCGCCTGCTCGCTGGACTGCTCGACCCGGCGCGGCTGGTTGACCCCGGCCCCATGGACCACCCCGGTCACCGGGCCCAGTGTTTGCCCGATGGTGGCAACCAGCGACCGGACCGCCGCCCCGTCGGCCATGTCGCAGGCATAGTAGCGGGCCGACAGGCCGGCCGCGCTGTAGCGGGCCAGCGTGCGGGCAATTTCATTGTTGGCAGCACCCGCTGCGGCGGGGGCTGGGGAGCTGCCCACCAAGGCCATCTGGACACCGGTCGCCTGGGCGAAAGCGAAGGCACATTCTGCCGTGATGCCCTTGGCTCCGCCGGTGACCAGCACCACATCGCGCGCGCTGTCCCAGGTGAGGGGATTGGGGGTATCTAACGCATCCTCCGGTGGCTGCACCAGTTGCGCTTGCAGCGTGTGCCGTGTGCCATCGGCGGCGTAGTGGCTCAAGGTGTAGGGGTCGGCCAGCAATAGTTCGGCCAGCGACTGGGTGGCGACGAAGTCTGCGTCGGGTATGCCTTGGAAATCCAGTACCCGTACCCGCAGGGCCGGGCGTTCCAAATGGACGCTGGCAGCAAAAGCCGTGGTGCATGCGGTTTCCAGGTCGCCTGTAGCCACTGCGCGGCCTGCGCTCAGGCCGTTGAACTGCAAATAGCCCAGGCTGCTGCAGGCGGCTTGGCGGGTCGATACCACCGCTGCCGTGCGCAGGCGTTTCACGCTGTCTGCCAGCAGACCCGGAGTGTTCCAGTCGGGGGCGGGCTGGCGCGGCAGCAGCACCACGAAGTGGTGGATGTCGTTACGGCTCTCGTTCAACAGACTGTCTGCGCTGTACAGGCGCACGGTTGCACCGCCGGCCTGGTAAGCGCGGGCCAATGCCATGGCATCGGGATGCTGCGGGTCGTCACACTGCACCGCCACCACCGTGCCCTGCAGCGGGCGTTCTGCGTGCGGGCTGGCGGGTCGGGGGGTTGGCAAGGGGTGCATCTCAAAGCTGCGCACCCAGGCGTTGGCGCTGACATCAAAGCCTTGTGCCGGGTTGTGTGCAACAGCAGCTACCACCGCGGGCGCATCCGCTGGCGTGGCTAGCAGGGGTTGAAGCTGCTGCGCCAATGCGCCTATGGAGGTGGGCTGCACATCCGAGGCCGCAATCTGGTGGGCAATACCCAGTGCCTGGGTGGCTTCGGCCACCAGTGCGCCGAACTTGATGGAGTCCAGATTCAGGTCGTCGGTGAAGGTCAAGCTGGGTTGCAATGTCTCGGGGGCGAAGCCGGTGTAGCGCGCTACCAGGCCAGTCACCACCTCTAGCGCGGACCCTACGCCGGGCGCACCCGCGGCTGGCGGCTGGCTGGTGGCCACGGGCCGGGTGGGCATGGCCTTGACCACCCGCTCGGCCAGCAGGGCCAGCGTCAGGTCGAACGTGGCGGTGTTGTCAAAGTCACCGGCCACACCGCCCAAGGCATAGGCCTCGGCGATGAGTGCGCTGGCTTTGATGGAGTCCAGATTGAGGTCGTCCAGCAAGCTCATCTCCAGGCCGATCTGGTCCAGCGCAAAACCTGTGGCGGTGGCGGCCAATTGCAGCACGCCTGCATGGATGCCTTGCGCAGAAGCTTTCGGGGGCAGGGCCGTGGCCGAGATGGGTGCGTCCGCCGCAGCAGCACGGTGCAGTACGGGCGTAGCTGCGGATTGGCTGCTGCGCAGGTCCGCGCGGATCACGTCGGCGATAAAGCCACTGCGGTGGGCAAAGTACTGCGCCATGTCGATGCCGTCCACCTGTAGCGGTACTGGGGGCTGGCTGCTGGCCTGCAGGCCCGGCAGCGGGGAGGCCACGGCCCGCTCGAAGGGCCGTTCGCAGGGGTTGACGATGAACGACAGATTCTTGGCGGGCACAAAGGGCTTGATGATCCGGCGCGCGTACAGCGCAGACCACACCACCGTATGGCCGTGGGTATGGGCCAGCGCCACCACCCAGTTCAGGTCCTGGGACGACTCGGCGGTGCGCTCCACCGGAACGGCCAGCAGGCGCTGTGCGGAGACGGTGCGCGACACCATGTTCGACAACACATTGCCCGGGCCAACTTCCAGCACCAGGCCGCAGTAGTCGCCCAGGCGGTGCGCTGCGGCCACAAAGTCAACCGGTCGCGTGATCTGGCTGGAGAAGTGGGTGGGCAGATGGACTTTGGCATCCACCAGGGTGCCGTCACACGAGGAAATCAGTGTTTTGCCGATCGCCACGGGATGCTGCGGTACACGGGCCTGAGCCAGCAGGGCCGCTGCAGCGGATGCCACCAGCGGTGAGTGAAAAGCATTGCTGACGGGCAGCTGGTGCGCGGTGATGTTTTCGCGCGAGGCCAGGGCCTGCAGCGCATCCATGGCCTGGGACTCGCCCGACACCACGGTTTGGGCCGGGCTGTTGATGTTGGCAATCACCAGCACGCCGACCGGGCCCAGCTGCAGCAGCAACTGCTCGGCACGGCTGCGGTCGCATGCCAGGCTGACCATGGTGCCTGCGGACTGTGGGTCGCTTGCGGCCATCAGTTGCCCGCGCAAGGTGGCAAGCTGGATAACGGTTTTTTCGTCAAATGCACCGGCGGCGTAAAAGGCCGTGAGTTCGCCCAGGCTGTGGCCCAGCATGGCATCGGCGCGCAGGCCCAGATGCTCCATGTATTTGAGCCACAGCAGCGAGCACAGCACGATGGCCGGTTGCGCCAGCTGGGTTTGTTGCAACTGGTCGGCGGCGGGGGCGATTTCGCCGGGCGTGACGTGGCGGTCCAGGTGGGGGTAGAGGCTGTTGGCCAGGCCCGAGGTGCCTGCTTCGGCGGCCCAGGCATCGGCCTGGGCGACCAGTTCGGCAGCCCAGTCAAAGCGTTCGACCAGCGTGCGCGCCATGCCCAGCCGCTGTGAGCCTTGGCCTGGGAACACAAAGCCCATCGCCACCGGCTGGGTGGGATGGCACGCCACCAATTTTTGGTCGGCATCCATGCGCACACCGCCGGCCGCCAAGGGCTGCTCCAGCAGCGCCAGCAGCAGATGGGCCTTTTTGACCAGTTCGTCCGGAGACGCTGCCACCAACGCTGCACGCAGGCTGCCCGAGGGCGCAATTTTTTGGTTCCAGGCGCTGGCCATGTCTGCCAACTCGGCCAGACTGGCATCCGCTGCGTCGGCCTGCAGGCGCTGCACCGATGCCCGCAACGCCTCTACGCTGTCGTCTGCAAAGCAAAAAACCTCGTCGGCCTGGCGCGACACCATGGCCGCCCGCGCACCCATCGCGGGTGCCAGGCCTGGCAGCACGTCCGGGCCGGATTGCAGCGTGACATGCAGGTTGATGCCGCCAAACCCCATGGCGGACACACCGGCCCGCAGGGTGGCAGAGGCATCCATGGCCTGCCCCCGCAGCACCGGGTACAGGCGGTCGGCATCGTTGGAAAAAACCTCGTGCGGCAGTTCACACCCGGCGGTCGGTGGCACCACGCGCTGGTTGACGGCCATGACGGCTTTGATGAATGCGCCCACACCGGCGGCCGCTTTGGTGTGCCCCACGATGGACTTCAAGGAGGTGACCCCGCAGCTGCGTTTGCCTGCACTGCCGCTTTGCAGCGCGCGGGCAATGCCCAGCAATTCGGTCTTGTCGCCCACGGCGGTGCCGGTGCCGTGGCCTTCAATGAAGTCCAGCGACTCGGTGTCGATGCCCGCCTTTTCGTAGGCCCGCTGCAAAGCCATGCTTTGGCCATTCACGCTGGGCGCGGTGATGCCGCCTTTGCCGTCGGTGGACATGCCCCAACCATCTACCACGGCATAGATTTTGTCGCCGTCACGGATGGCATCCGACAGGCGTTTCATGGCGACAAAGCCACAGCCCTCGCCCGGAATGAAGCCGTTGCCGCGCTTGTCATAGACCGACATTTCGTTCGGGGTCAGTGCGCCGGTTTTGGCAAAGCCCACCAGTTCAAATGGGTCGAGGCTGATGTCCACCCCGCCTGCAATGGCAAAGTCGCACTGGCCACTGGCCAGATTCGATGCCGCGGTGTGTACCGCGATCAGGGACGATGCGCAGGCACCGTCCACCACAAAGCCGCCACCGTTGAGGTTGAGAAAATTGCAGATGCGCCCTGGGATGGTGTTGGCCAGGCCACCGGCCAGCGTGTCTTCATTGATGGGTGCAAACACGGCCTTGAAATTGCGCTCCATGACGGATGCCAGCGCCTCCACCGTGCCGGGGGACATCCCCAGGTCGGCGGCGCTGACGGCGAGCATTTTGTTGACAAACGGCCAACGGGACCGCAGGGTGTTGGACCGGGTGAACTCCCCGGTGAGGGTGTTGCCAACCACCACCTGCGTGGTTTCGCGCGGCAGGTCGGCCGCGGTGTAACCCGCGTCCTGGAGCATTTGCAACACCACGTCCAGCGCCAACCAGTGCGCCAGATCGGTGGACTCGTAGGTCTGCTTGGGGATGCGCTTTTCAGCCCAGTCGAAGGCATAGCCGTCGATAACGGCGGCACGGGTGCCGTAAGTTTTATCGGGTGTGGCACGGTCGTGGCTTTGGTACTCTGCATTCGGCAGGCGCACGTCCGGCATGCGGCGAAATTGCCTGCGTCTGCCAAGGATGTTTTCCCACAGTTCTGCGGCAGTTTTGGCACCGGGGTAGCGGCAGCCAATGCCGATCACTGCAATGGAGGAAGAGGCCGTGTCGGCCCATGGTGCGGGAGTCGGGTTCATGTCATTTCCTAACGAGCTTATGGAGTGCGGTGGACAGACGGCGGTTGCGGGGCGGATGCAAGCGCCGTTGCCAGGTCAAGGCGATGGGAGGCGGGCGCCATACCAACTGGTGGAAACCGCAGGCCAGCGCTTGACGCTGGCGACCTGTTCAGGGGGCAATACGATGGTGTTTTTCTCTGCCTCCGTCCAGCGCGAGCCCTGTGCCTGGTGGCACAGTTGGCAGGTCGCTGTGCTGCCGCCCCATTGGCGCGGTTTCAGCATCAGGTGTACCGGGTCATCGCTGGGGTCGGCATTGGCGTAACGCGCGGCCAGGGCGGGGGCGTTGTTTTCACGGTATTCCCACGCGGCTTGCCCCAGAGTCCACTGCGGGTAGGCGGCCATGGGGGGAAATTGCTCCGGGATATGGCGTATGGACAGGTATTTGTAGGCAGACTCGACATCGCCCGCCTTGAGCAAGAAGTCCACGTACCCCAGTACAAACCCCTCGAAGTTGTGCGAAAACCGGGGCAGGTTGGAGCAGGTGCGCACGGGAATTTCCGCGCAGTGCGTGAACGAGTCCTGCCACGCGGCCAGGGCCTCGGCAAAGTGGTTTTTCTCTTCAAAAAATGACAAACCAATCGTGAACGCATGGAAGGCCCGTTGGACCAGCCGCCATTCGCGGTGCTCCTTGTCGATCGCCGCGATGGCCGTTGCGTCACCGTGCACGGTGGCCAGCCAGCGGCGGTGCAGTGCCGAGAACCCTCCCAAAATGGTGGACATGCGGAATCGGGGCGTGGCCTTCGGGTTCTGCGTCCAGGCCACTTCCAGCTGCTGGGCCAGGTCCATGACCCGGATCGAGAAATAGCTGCCCAGCACGAAGTTGTGCAAAACAGTGGGATCGTTGTGGTCACCCTCACCGCCAATCCACAGGTTGCTGGCGGTCAATGTGAATGCGGTGTACACATTTTTGGGTTCCACCGCGTAGTCGTCGAGCAATTGGCCCAATGCCAGGTAGCGGTCACCCTCACGTTCGTTGAAGGTCCGATTGAAGAGCTGGTGCGCCGGGTGGTTTTCATCCGCTGTGATGGCTGACTGGCGGGCCATAACCTGGTCCAGCCGGAGCTGTAGCAGCGCCAATGCGCGCTGCTGCCAAGCCGGGTTAGATCCCAGGTCTTTGGCTCGGCTCAAAAAGTACTGGGCCAAGATGGTGTGTTTCAGCCGTTCCCCGGTCGCTGGTGGCGTGCTGTCGGCCAACAGCGACCGGGGCAGACTGAGCAGCCCCAGAAAACTCGCCAACGTGGCATCTTTGGGATGGTCGAGGTACGCCTTTAACAGCAGGCGCTCGGCAGCCGGGACCGGTGCCTGTGTGGTGTGGGGCAGGCGGGTTTCATTGTTTGGGCCTGTGGACGGCGTGGCGGCAACTGCCGCTGCCTTGGCAGTTGCCGATTCTGGCTGCGCGCTCAAATAAGCAGCGATATCGGTATGCGACTCCATCGCCGAAGCATTTGACGGGGTGAGCTTTTCAGCACCCTCAAACGTAAATGTGAGCGCCCCTACGCTGGCGGAGGATGTAAGTGTCGCCGCTGTATTGGTATCTGCACCCCCGCAGCCCTGCAGCGCGACCAGCACAGGAAGCACTGTAGTCCGTAAGAAGTAGGCAATTTTCCCCATAGTTTTCCTTAACAAATTAGTACGATTGCATACAGCTTATGGTCCTGTAAAGAAATGACAATTACCTGCACACGTAATGTCCAAAAATGGAACGGCTTTGTTGGGCTCTAAAAATTACATGTTTTTTGATTGAAAAAGTCAAAATTGATGAAATATCAATGCTTTTGTTGGAAATTTAATGGAATTTTTCTTGACGGAACAATCGATTGGATGGGCGTAAATTAAATTTCTAAGGCAGGTGCTGAGCCATGCAATCCATTTCTAGGCTCAAAAATTCGGCTAAATTTCCACATTTCCAGGGCCTTTAAATTTTTACTGTGTATGCAATTTTTAAAAGTGAGGGCTGCCATGTAGGAGCGGGGTAAGAACGCGGTGCACGCCCACCGCCTCCATGCGGCCCGGTGGCGCGGAGAGAAAAAATTCCAAAGAGATACCAGAGTGCGGCTACCCAGGCTTGCAAGCGCGTCCGGCGAGCCGCGCAACGCCCAACCACACACCAGACGACCCACCGTCCCACCAAAAATTGACCACCAAGTTTTTCCCCGCATTACTGAAATACTGGCGCGCGCGCAGCGGTACGTCGCAGCTGGATCTGGCGCTGGCCGCCGACGTTTCGTCCCGGCATATCAGCTTTTTGGAGACCGGGCGCGCCAGTCCGAGTGAGGGCATGTTGTTGCGGGTGATGGCGGCCCTGGCCGTCCCCCTGCGGGAGCAAAACCAGGCCCTGGTGGCGGAGGGGTTTGCGCCGCGGTTTCTGGAGCCAGAGCTCCACCAAATAGACCCTGCGATCGATGCGGCATTGGAGCGCATGATGCAAAACCATGCGCCCTATCCGCTGACCGTCATGAACGCTTCGTATGACATCCTGCGTTGCAACCACTCGGCCATCACCATCTTTTCCCAGTTCGTGGCCCAGCCCGAACGGCTGAATGCACCGCTGAACCTGTTTGATTTGGTGTTTGACCCCGCGCTGGCGCGGATGTTTATCCAGAATTGGACCGGCGTGGCCCAAAACATGGTGCATAGGCTGCACTGCGAAGCCCGGCTGGGCCGCGAAAACATTGCGTTATGGGTGCTGCTGGACCGGGTGCTGGCCTACCCGGGTGTGCCCCCGTCTTGGCGGGACCCGGACTTTTCATTGGTCCAGACACCCGTCAACCACCTTGTTTTACAAAACGACACCTACCAGCTGGAGTTTTCCATGGTGGTGACCAAGTTTTTGGCGGCCGAACAGGTCACGATGGACGAACTGCGCATTGAAAGCTACTTTGCGGCCAACGAGGCCACACGGCTGGCCTGCCACGCGCTCGCCTTGGCGGCGGAGGCCATACATCCTTGAGCAGCAGGGCATTTGCCAGCTTCTTACAATCAGGCCCTCATGAAAACGCCTACCTACACCCGCGCCCAGCAACTCCCCGCCATCCTGGCGCAACGCATCGCCATCCTCGACGGCGCGATGGGCACCATGATCCAGCGCTTCAAGCTGAGTGAAGCGCAGTACCGCGGTGAGCGCTTCAAGGACTTCCACAAGGACGTGAAGGGCAACAACGAGCTGCTCAGCCTGACGCGCCCGGACGTGATCCGCGACATCCACGAGGGCTACCTGGCCGCCGGGGCCGACCTGATCGAGACCAACACCTTTGGCGCGACCACCGTGGCCCAGGCCGACTACGACATGGCCGACCTGGCCGTCGAGATGAACTTCGAGTCGGCCCGCATCGCCCGTGCCGCCTGCGACAAATACAGCACGCCCGACAAGCCGCGCTTTGTGTGCGGCGCGCTCGGCCCCACGCCCAAGACCGCCAGCATCAGCCCCGACGTGAACGACCCCGGCGCGCGCAACGTGACCTTTGAAGAACTGCGCGCCGCCTACTACGACCAGACCAAGGCGCTGGTCGAGGGCGGCAGCGACGTGATCCTGGTGGAAACCATCTTCGACACCCTGAACGCCAAGGCCGCGCTGTTTGCGGTGGACGAGTACTTTGCCGACTCGGGCCAGCGCCTGCCCTTGATCATCAGCGGCACGGTGACTGATGCCTCGGGCCGCATCCTCAGCGGCCAGACCGTCACCGCCTTCTGGCACAGCGTGCGCCACGCCCAGCCGCTGGCCATCGGCCTGAACTGCGCCCTGGGCGCGGCGCTGATGCGCCCTTACATCCAGGAGCTGCACCGCGTGGCCCCGGACACCTTCATCAGCTGCTACCCCAACGCGGGCCTGCCCAACCCGATGAGCGACACTGGCTTCGACGAAACCCCGGATGTCACCTCGGCCCTGGTGCGCGAGTTCGCCGCCGAGGGGCTGGTGAACATCGTCGGCGGCTGCTGCGGCACCACGCCCGACCACATCGCCGCGATCCACGACGCGGTGACACCGCTGCCGGGCCGTGCACTGCGTTCGTATTTCTACAAAGAGGCTGCCTGACATGCAAAAAGTACGCTGGGGTGTGTTGAGTACCGCCAAGATTGGCATGGAAAAGGTCACCCCGGCGCTGATGCGCAGCCAGTGGTGCGATGTGCAGGCGATTGCCTCGCGCGCGCTGCCGTCCGCCCGCGCCGCGGCGGACAAGTTGGGCATTCCCACCGCCTACGGCTCCTACGAAGAGCTGCTGGCCGACCCGAACATCGAGGCCATCTACAACCCCCTGCCCAACGACCTGCACGTGCCCATGACCCTGGCGGCGGCGCGCGCGGGCAAGCATGTGCTGTGCGAAAAGCCGATCGCCCTGAACGCCAATGAAGCGGCGCAGCTGCGCGAAGTGGCGGGCCAAGTGCACATCATGGAAGCCTTCATGGTGCGTTTCCATCCCCAGTGGCTGCGCACCCGGGAGCTGGTGCAAAGCGGGGCTCTGGGCGAGCGGTGCACGGTGCAAGCCTGGTTCTCGTACTTCAACCGCAACCCCGACAACATCCGCAACGATGCCAGCAAGGGCGGCGGCGCACTGTTCGATATCGGCTGCTACCCCATCGTGGCCGGGCGCTTTTTGTTCGGGGCCGAGCCGTTGCGCGTGATGGCGCTGGCCGACATGGACCCTGAATTCAACGTGGACCGCGTGTTCAGCGCGCTGCTGGACTTTGGCGGTGGCCGCCAACTCAACTTCACCGTCTCCACCCAGTCCACGCCCTACCAGCGCGTGCAGGTGGTGGGCACGCAGCAGCGGGTAGAGATCGAGATCCCGTTCAACGCGCCGCCATTGGACCCCACCCGCATCTTCATCGACAACGGCAAAGCCTTGAACGGCAGCAGCGCCACGGTGGAAACCTTTGCCCCCTGCGACCAATACAGCCTGGAAGGCGATGCGTTCTCGCTGGCCATCCGGGGTGAAGCGCCACTGCAGTACGGCGTGGAAGATGCGGTCCAGAACATGCGCATCATCGACGCGCTGTTTGCCTCGCAGCGCAGCGGTCAGTGGGAAGTTCTCTAATTGCTACATAATTAGTAGCTGCTACCGCCCATAGAATGGGCGCTAGAGGCCAATTTCTTATAAATTTTCAGCCGCCTTGCGGGCCGCCCGCCCCGCGCTCACCAGGGCGATGAAGCGCTGCGCGGCCAGGCCTAGCGGCCTTTCCTTGGACCAGACTACGTCCACCCACAGCTCCAGCCGGTTGGTCAGGTTGTCGAACGGCATTTGCACCAGCGTGCCCGCGGCGATCTGGCTGCGCACGAAGGACTGCGGCAGCCAGCCCCAGCCGATACCGGCTTCGATCAGACCCAGCGCGGCGATGTGGTTGTCGGTGCGCCAGCAGTGGCGGGCGTAGGCGAAGCGGGTGTCGATGGCGGCCAGGTCGCGGCTGGCCACCACGATCTGGCGGGTGTTGGTGAGCTGCTCTTCGCGCAGGCCCGCGCCCGCTGGCTGCAGGGTCTGGGCCAGCAGGGCGGGGGCCATGACCGCCACCAGAATTTCGCTGCTCACCTCCTGAAAGCCCTCGCGCCCGTCCAGGCTGGGCCGCTCGAACACCAGCGCCAGGTTGGCCCGGCCCGCGTGCAGCATGGCCAGCGCGTCGGTCTGGGGCGCGGCCAGCACTTCCACTTCCAGCAAGGGGTGTTCCTGCGCCAGCGTGGCCAGCGGGCTGCGCCACTCTGCGGCCAGCAGCTCGGGGGCGATGGCCAGGGTGAGGCGGCTTTCCAGGCCCTGGGTCAGGGCCAGCGCCTGGGCCTGCAGCTGCTGCAGCTGCGCAGCCAGCAGCCGCGCCTGCGGCTCCAGCGAGCGGGCCGCCGCCGTGGGTTGGGGCTCGCGGCCACGGCGGTCGAACAGCGGCAGGTTGAGCTCGGCCTCCAGGTGGGCGATGGCCATGCTCACCGCCGAGGGCACCCGCCCCAGCGCCCGCGCGGCGGCCGAGAACGAGCCCCGGTCCAGCACGGCCAGAAACACCTGCACGTTTTCCGAGGTAAATGCCAAGATGCACCTATCAGTGAAGTTGAAACAAGCTGACTTTATATATCAGAGTTTAAGACATACAGTCACCCCATTACCAAGGACCCGCGCCATGCAAGGAATGAAGAGAAAGTTTGTCTACGTCAGCCTGTACGAGGCCATTGCCATCGTGGCCGCCACGCTGGGGCTGGCCGGGATGTCGGGCCAGGGCATGCAGGATGCGGGCATGCTGGCGGTGGCCACGTCGGTGATCGCGGTGGTGTGGAACCTGGTGTTCAACACCTTGTTCGAGCGCTGGGAGGCGCGCCAGCCGGTGCGGGGCCGCAACTTTGCGCGCCGCGTGGCCCATGCCGTGGGGTTCGAGGGCGGCCTGACGCTGATTTTTGTGCCGCTGATGGCCTGGTGGCTGGACGTGACCTGGCTGCACGCCTTGTGGATGGACTTCGGGCTGCTGCTATTCTTTTTGGTCTACACCTTCGCCTTCAACTGGGCGTTCGACCGGGTGTTTGGCCTGCCTGCGTCGGCGATGGCTGTGGTTTAACGCATCCCTTCCAGAAACACCGCAGAACTGGCTTTGCCAGGCTGCTGGTGTTGCCCCCTGCAAGGGGGTTGGAGAAAGATGCGTAGCACTGAAGCCTGGGGGTGTGCCTCTTTATGTCGGCATCAGGTGGTCGATTTCCTGCTGCATGGCCTGCACCAGCTGGCTGTAGCGCTTGACCTTTTCCGAGGTATCGCGCAGCCGCTCGGCAATGCGCAGCGACACGGCCAGCAGCAGCTTGGCAGCGGTGTGCGGGTCGTCCTGGCTGAGCTTTTCCAGGGCGGCGCGGGACAACACGGCACCAGTGACATCGGTGGTGGCGGTGCACGAGGCCAGCCGGGCCTGGCCGTCGATCAGGCCCATTTCGCCAATCAGGCTGCCGGGGCCGAGCACGCTGACCGTGACCGGGTTGCGGCGGCTTACCACGATGTTTTCTACCGTCACCTCGCCTTCCAATAGCAGCAGCATGTAGCCGGTTTCGCTGGTGTTGCCTTCGTGGATGAAGGTGGTGTCCATGGCGATGCGGCGCGGGGTCATGTAGCTCACCACCGTCAGCGCTTCGGTGGGGCTGAGCTGCATCAGCGCGGTGGGCGCAATCAGCAGCTCGGCGGCGCGGCTGGCCGAACCCGAGTGCTGCACCGAGCGCATGCGCTCATGGGGTTCGAGGAGCTCCGGTGTCCGCGACAACTGGGTTTTGATGCCGTCCATCAGGTTTTTGAACATGGTCTCGGGTCCGTGGTGAAGCCTGCTCCGCTTTTAGCACATCGCCTGGGCGGACAGGGCTGGGGTTGGTATGTAGTTGCTATTAAATAAATAGCTTGTCACGCTTATTGAATAAGCACGGAGGCCGGATTTCTTATAAATTTTGGCCCGCCCTTAAAATTGCAGCCTCCCAAGGAGCGTTGCAGCGGGTTTGTTCCCCGTCAGGCTTGGGTTGATTACCAACGACGCTCACCTGAACCATGTCCCTCCACAGGTGAGTTGTATGTCCGAATCTGTCGTAAGCCCCGTCCCCCCCATGTTGTTGTCTGGCCTGGAGCCTGTGCTCATTGGCCAAGGCACGCTTTTCGTGAATATCGGCGAGCGCACCAACGTCACCGGCTCCAAGGCCTTCGCCCGGATGATCTTGAACGGCGAGTTCGACCAGGCCTTGTCCGTCGCCCGCCAGCAGGTGGAAAACGGCGCGCAGGTGATCGACATCAACATGGACGAGGCCATGCTCGACAGCAAGGCCGCCATGGTGCGCTTCTTGAACCTGATTGCCTCGGAGCCCGACATCGCCCGCGTGCCCATCATGGTGGACAGCTCCAAGTGGGAAGTGATCGAGGCCGGGCTGCGCTGCATCCAGGGCAAACCCATCGTCAACTCCATCAGCATGAAAGAGGGCGTGGATGCCTTCAAACACCATGCCCGGCTGGTGCGGCGCTACGGCGCTGCGGCCGTGGTGATGGCGTTTGACGAGCAGGGCCAGGCCGACACCTTTGCCCGCAAGATCGAGATTTGCGAGCGCGCCTACCGCATCCTGGTGGACGAGGTGGGCTTTCCGCCCGAGGACATCATCTTCGACCCCAACATCTTCGCCGTGGCTACGGGCATCGAAGAACACAACAACTACGCGGTGGACTTCATCGAGGCCACGCGCTGGATCAAGCAGAACCTGCCGGGTGCCAAGGTCTCGGGCGGGGTGAGCAACGTGAGTTTCAGCTTCCGCGGCAACGACCCGGTGCGCGAGGCCATCCACACCGTGTTTCTGTACCACGCCATCCAGGCGGGTATGGACATGGGCATCGTCAACGCGGGCATGGTCGGCGTGTACGACGACCTGGAGCCGGTGCTGCGCGAGCGCGTGGAAGACGTAGTGCTGAACCGCCGCCCGGATGCGGGCGAGCGTCTGGTCGAGATTGCCGAAACCGCCAAGAGCGGTGCCAAAGACGAAAGCAAGCGTCTGGACTGGCGCGGCACCGCCGACCACTTTGTGACGGTGGAGCAGCGCCTGAGCCACGCCATGGTGCACGGCATCACCGACTTCATCGTGCCCGACACCGAAGAGGCCTACCAGGCCATTTTGGCCAAGGGCGGCCGCCCGCTGCACGTGATCGAAGGCCCGCTGATGGCAGGCATGAACATCGTGGGTGACCTGTTTGGTCAGGGCAAGATGTTCCTGCCGCAGGTGGTGAAGTCGGCGCGGGTGATGAAGTCCGCCGTGGCGCATTTGATTCCCTACATCGAAGAAGAAAAGCGCCTGGACGAAGCCGCCGGGCGCGACGTGCGCACCAAGGGCAAGATCATCATCGCCACGGTGAAGGGCGACGTGCACGACATCGGCAAGAACATCGTCACGGTGGTCTTGCAGTGCAACAACTTCGAGGTCATCAACATGGGCGTGATGGTGCCCTGCCACGAAATCCTGGCCCGCGCCAAGGTGGAAGGGGCTGACATCGTGGGCCTGAGCGGCTTGATCACCCCCAGCCTGGAAGAAATGCAGTACGTGGCGGGCGAGATGCAAAAGGACGACCACTTCCGCATCAAGAAGATCCCGCTGATGATTGGCGGTGCCACCACCAGCCGCGTGCACACCGCCGTCAAGATCGCCCACCACTACGACGGCCCGGTCGTCTACGTGCCCGATGCATCCCGCAGCGTGGGCGTGGCGCAAAGCCTGCTGGGCGATGGCGCGGGGGCTTTCATTGAAGAGCTGAACGCCGACTACGACAAGGTGCGCCACCAGCACGCCAACAAGAAACAAACCCCGCTGTGGCCGCTGGCCAAGTGCCGGGCCAATAAAACGCCGATGGACTGGGCTGGCTACACCCCCAAGGTGCCCAAGTTCATTGGCCGCCGCGTGTTCAAGAACTTCGACCTCGCCGAACTGGCCCGCTACATCGACTGGGGCCCATTTTTCCAGACCTGGGACCTGGCCGGACCCTACCCCGCCATCCTGACCGACGAGGTGGTGGGCGTGGAAGCCAGCCGCGTGTTCAAGGACGCGCAGGCCATGCTCAAGCGCGCCATCGAAGGCCGCTGGCTCACCGCCAACGGCGTGATCGCCCTGTACCCGGCCAACAGCGTCAATGACGACGACATCGCCTTCTACACCGACGAATCCCGGTCTGAGGTGGCTCTGACCTGGCACGGCCTGCGCCAGCAAGCCGAGAAGCAGGCGATTGACGGGGTGATGCGCCCCAGCCGTTGCCTGGCCGACTTCGTGGCCCCCAAGGCCAGCGGCATTGCCGACTACGCCGGCCTGTTTGCCGTGACCGCCGGGCTGGGTGCCGAGAAGAAGGAGGCGCAGTTCCAGGCTGAACTGGATGATTACTCCAGCATCATGCTCAAGGCCATTGCCGACCGCCTGGCCGAGGCCTTTGCCGAATGCCTGCACCACCGCGTGCGCACCGACCTGTGGGGTTATGCGCCGCAGGAGTCGCTGAGCGTAGAAGAGATGATTGCCGAAAAATACACCGGCATCCGCCCCGCACCCGGCTACCCGGCCTGCCCGGACCACAGCGTCAAGCAAGACATGTTTGCGCTGCTGCAATGCCATGAGCTCGGCATGGAGCTGACCGACAGCCTGGCCATGACACCGGCGGCCAGCGTCAGCGGCTTCCAGCTGGGCCACCCGGATAGCGTGTACTTCAACGTCGGAAAGATCGGCGAAGACCAGTTGCAGGATCTGGCCCGTCGGCGGGGCGTGCCTGAGGCAGATTTGCGGCGCTTCCTGGCGCCCAATTTGTAAGAACAACCAGGGCCTAGGGTTTTCCCTATTGCCGGGGCTCATGGGGCCATAGCCTTGTTGTTTGCTACATTTTGTAAGAGACTGGGCTATAACTTTTTAAGGTGCGCTTGCCGCCCTGATAGCCCATGGATGATGAAGACCTGCTTGAGTTCATAGATGGCGCTGCGCCTGCGGTGCCGATGCCCCCCCGCGAGCCGTGGCGCATTCTGGTGGTGGATGACGATCCCGATGTGCACGAAAGCACCGCTTACGGCCTGCGCGGCCTGGAGATCGAAGGCCGGGGCTTGCAACTGCTGCACGCCCACTCCGCCACAGAAGCTCTGGAGGTGCTGCGCTGCGAGCGCGATGTGGCGGTGGTGCTGCTGGACGTGGTGATGGAAACCGACAACGCCGGGCTGGAAACCGTGGGTGCTATCCGTGGCGAGCTGGGGTTGACCAATGTGCGCATCATCTTGCGCACCGGCCAGCCGGGCCAGGCTCCCGAGATTGACACCATCCGGCGCTATGACATCAATGACTACAAAACCAAAAGCGAGCTCACCCGCACCAAGCTCTACACGGCGCTGACTGCGGCCATCCGTTCCTACGACCAGCTACGCCGCATGGATGCCAGCCGCCGGGGGCTGGAGAAGATCGTGGCGGCCAGCAACCAATTTATTGCCGAGCCGGGCCTGCAGAGTTTTGCCGAGGGGGTGATTACACAAATTGCCGGACTGGTGGGGGTGGAGCCCGAAGGTGTGTTGTGCGCCTGTACGCCCAACGCCGAGACCGGATCGCATTGCGTGGTGATTGCCGCCGCCGGGCGGCTGGCCCATCTGATGCAGCGCCGCATCACCGATATCGAAGACCCGTACATCGTGGCCAGCTTGACCCAGTGCCTGGCCGAGCGCCGCAACCTGCTGGCCGAACGCAGCGTGACCTTGTTTTTCCCGGGCCGCGAGGGCGGCGACTTCGTGGCGTTTGTCTATGCATCCGCACCGCTGCGCGATGTGGACATGCATTTGCTGGAGGTGTTTTGTACCAATATTGCCCTGTGCGCGGCCAATGTGGAACTGGTGACCCGGCTGCGTAACCACGCGTTTGTAGACCGTATGCTGGGTCTGCCCAACCGCACCGCCTTTATCCAGCACCTGGACGATACGGTAGCCGCCAGCGGTACCGCAGGGCATGCCATCGGCTTGATGGATGTGGACCAGTTTGCCGAAACCAACGACATGTTTGGCCACGGCTACGGCGACCAGTTGCTGGCCGCCATTGCGCTGCGGCTGGGCGCAGTATTAGCCGGGGCGGGTTTTCTGGCACGGGTGGCGGGCGATACCTTTGGCCTGTTTGGCCTGGAGTCCAGTGTCAATCCCGAGCGTTTGCGCGGTGTGTTCGAGCAGCCTTTTGAGATCGAAAACGTGTTGCGGCCGGTGTCGGTGTGCATGGGTTTTGTGCGCTGTGACGACACCAGCGGCAGCGGCTTGGAGCTCTTGAAAGACGCATCCATTGCGTTGAAGCGCGCCAAGGAACTGGGCCAGGGCCGCAGCGCCTACTACTCGGCCGAGGTGGGCACCATCACCCGCGAGCGCACCCGCATGCTGCACGGCCTGCAGCGCGCCTTCGACCACGAGCACCTGTTTGTGGTGTACCAGCCCCAGGTGAGTCTGGCCGATGGCCGGCCGATCGGCGTGGAAGCCTTGCTGCGTTGGCGTACCGATGACGGCAAGTTTGTGCCGCCCGACCGCTTCATCCCGGTGGCCGAGCAGTCGGGCCTGATCGTCACCATGGGCGCCTGGGTGTTGCGCTCGGCTCTGCATGCCATGGCCGTGCTGCGCCAACAGGGCAACGGGCTGGGCATCCGGGTGGCGGTCAACGTGTCGTCGGTGCAGTTTGCCCAGCCGCAGTTTCTGGAGGTGGTGGACGAGGCCTTGCGCGACTCCGGCATGCCGCCCGAGAGTCTGGAGCTGGAGATCACCGAGTCGGTGGCCGTGATGGGCATGGAGCGCGTGGCTGCTTTGCTGCGCCAGATCAAGGCGCGCGGCATTGCGGTGGCCATCGACGACTTTGGCACCGGGTTTTCATCCCTGTCTTATCTGGACCGCCTGCCCGCCGACCGCCTGAAGATCGACCGGGCCTTTGTGATGTCGCTGGACTCGGGTCGCCTGGGGGCGCGCATCGCCGAAATGATCGTGCCGCTGGGCCACCAGCTGGGTATGCAGGTGCTGGCCGAGGGCGTGGAAACCGAGGCCCAGGCCGATATCTTGCGCGGGCTGGGCTGCGACGAGGCGCAGGGTTACCTGTATGCCAAACCCATGCCGATCGAAGACCTGGGGCCCTGGTTGGCCCAGCGCCTGGGCGCACCGCGGTGAACCGATGGCGCTGGCTGACAGCCCTGCTTCTGCTGGGGTGCCTGCTGGGATGTGGTCCACCCAAAGCCATCCGTCTGGGTTTTATCGGTAGCTTGTCGGACCGGGGGTCTGACACCGGGGAGGATGGCCGTAACGGCATGATTTTGGCGGTGGAGCAGCGCAACCAGGCCGGCGGCATCCGTGGCCGTATGGTCGAGATGCTGGTGCAGGACGATGGCATGGAGCCGGTCAAGTCGCAGCGGGCCATCCAGGCCCTTGTGGACGCGCAAGTCGATGCCGTGGTGGGGCCGTTCAGCAGTGCGGTGGCCCAGTTGGTGGTACCGCTGGTCAACCAGGCCGGTATCGTCATGGTCAGCCCCAACGTCACATCCACAGACTTTGCGGGGAAGGATGATTTTTTCATCCGCATCAACCGCACCACGCGGGACAACGCCAGCGAGTACGCACAGTTGCTGTACCAGCGCGGCCAGCACCGCATGGCGCTGGCGTACGACACGCGCAACGCCAGCTACTCCCTGGCCTGGCTGAACGCATTCAAGGTGGCGTATGGAGCGCTGGGCGGCCAGGTGGTGGCTGCGGTGGCATTCGAGTCCGATGCCCGCACGGGTTTTGGTAGCGTGGTGCGCCAGATGCTGGTCCAACCGGTGCAGGGTCTGTTGTTCATCGGCAGCGCCATCGATGTTGCACGCTTGGCCCAGCAGGCCAACAAGTTGGCACCGCAGCTGCCCAAGAGCGCAGCAGAAAGAGCATCTACCGAATTGCTGCTGGAACTGGGCGGCCGCTCGGTAGAGGGGCTGTTGATTGCGCAGCCCTTCAACCGGGATGATGCCTCCGAGCGCTACCGCAGTTTCCATCGGGCTTTTGTGGCACGGTTTGCGCAGGCCCCCAGCTTTAGCGCAGTGCTGGCGTACGACGGTACGAATGTGCTGTGCCAGGCCATGGTTTTGCAGGCGCAGGGCCAGTCTTTGAAGGACAGCATTCTTCAGCATGGGCCGTACCAGGGCCTGCAGCAAAGCATCCAGTTCGACCGTTTCGGCGACACCGCGCGCAAGGTGTTTTTTACCGAGGTGCGTGGCGGCAAGTTTGTGTTGCTGCAATGACTACCCTGCGCGTCTGGCGTTTGCGCAGCTACCTGGCCGCCCTGCTGGTGGTGACGATCTTGGCCACGTTTGCGATTGTGGGCTCCAGCATTCTGCTGCTGCAGATCCCTGCCATCGAGGCTGCCAACAAAGTCGAGGTAGAGCGTGACACCCATGAAATCGCGGACCGGGTGGAAATCTTGCTGGGCTCGCTGGAAGCCCGCATGCGGCTGCTCAGCGAAGCGGTGGAAAC
The DNA here is from genome assembly GCA_963512605.1 of uncultured Albidiferax sp. Classification (GTDB taxonomy): domain Bacteria; phylum Pseudomonadota; class Gammaproteobacteria; order Burkholderiales; family Burkholderiaceae_C; genus Rhodoferax_B. The sequence goes on from CAUPNG010000019.1 coordinate 62,722, forward strand.
CCGGGATCTGGTGGATGCTACCGCTCTACTGGAGCGCGCCGCCTGGGACGGCACTGCCATCCGTGCTATCTACCTGGCGTCTAACGAGGGCACGGTACTGGCCGCCGGGGTGGTACCTGTGCTGCGGGAGCACCGCACCGACCTGTTGGGCAGCGATCTGTCGGCCAGCCCTTTATTTCGTGCTGTGCTGGAGTCGCGCCAGATGGTCTGGGGGGATAAGTTTTTGTCGGCTTTGTCGGGGGCTGTGACGGTGGGCCTGGCTTACCCGGTAGGCCGTGACCGTGTGCTGCTGGCAGAGGTACCGTTGTCGTATTTGCTGGATACCTTTCAACTGGCGGCGGGCCAGCGCACCGCATCGATCTGGTTGGTGGACCGCACCGGTGAAATCGTGGCTGACACCAACGGCGGGCAGCAGGTGGGCACGACGAATGTACTGAACTGGCCTTTGGTGCAGGCCGCGCGGAACTTTCAAACCCTGCCGGAGGTGTTCCGTTTCGACGGCCGCAGCTTCCATCCTGCGGTCGTGCATTCTCAGGCGCTGGACTGGTACTTTGTGGGCGGCATGCCCGCCGGGTTGGAAAACCACGATATTCGGGGGCTGGTGGTGATGGTGGTGGCGGGGTTTGCAGGTACCATGCTGGTGGGCTTGGTGCTGGCCCCGTTCTGGGCCTCGTGGCTGACCCGGCCCTTGCGCCGCATCCTCGGCCGCGCTGGGCAGATTACCCAGGGCGCTGCCGACGGGCCCTGGCCACGCGGTGCCATCCTGGAGTTCAATTACCTGTCTGCAGACCTGGAGAAAATGGCCCGCACGCTGCGGGAGCGTGAACTGAAGTCGCAAGCCATCTTCAACGCCTCTCCGGTACCCATGTCGGTGACCCATACCGAGTCGCCATACCCGTTGCTGGACGTGAACGAGGCCTGGTGCCGGGGGTTCGGGCGCACGCGGGAGGCGGTATTGGGCCGCACCGCGAATGAGATCGGCCTGTGGCGGTCGCAGGAGGAGCGCAGCGCGATGTTGAACAGCCTGCAGCAGGGGCACACGGTGGTGGAGGCCTGGATGCTGCGGGGCGATGGGGAGGCGGTGCTGTTCCAGCTATACCGGCGGCAGGCGCAGGTAGGCACCTCTTTCCTGATGGTGTGGGCGGCGGTGGAAATGACCGACATCCAGCGCATCAGCAACGAGCTGCGCGAACTCAATACCGAGCTCGAAGCCCGGGTGCAGCGCCGCACCCAGGCACTGGCTGCTGCCAACGAAGATTTGTCGGGTGCGGTGGCCCATCTTCGCACCACCCAGGCCGAGCTGGTGCGGGCCGAAAAAATGGCCGCTTTGGGCGGGCTGGTGGCCGGTGTGGCCCACGAGCTCAATACTCCGCTGGGCAACAGCCTGATGGCAGTCAGCGCGCTCACCGACGAAGTGCGCCAGTTCCGTACGGCCATGCAGACCGGCCTGCGCCGCAGCGCGCTGAACAGCCTGCTCGACAGCGTAAACCAAGCCACCGACATCGCCACCCGCAACCTGCACCGCGCAGCCGACTTGGTCACCAGCTTCAAACAGGTGGCGGTGGACCAAACCAGCTCGCAACGCCGCCATTTTGAGTTGCGCGAGGTCGTGGATGAAATGGTGGCCAGCCTGCGCCCCACCTTTGCCCGCACACCCTACAAGATCCAGGTCGATGTACCCAACGGTTTGCGGCTGGACAGTTACCCCGGTGCACTGGGCCAGGCGATTGGCAACCTGATCCACAACGCCGTGCTGCACGCCTTTGAGGGCCGCGACCATGGCACCGTGCGCCTCACCGGTGGGCGCGATGACCAAGGCACGGTGGTGTTGCGGGTAGCCGACGACGGGCATGGCATTTCACCTGATCTGCTGGACCGCATCTTTGACCCATTCGTCACCACCAAAATGGGCCGGGGCGGCACCGGTTTGGGCCTGCACATTGCCTATAACGCGGTGACCAATGTGCTTGGAGGCGGGCTCAGTGTATACAGTACGCTGGGTTCAGGGACAACATTTGAAGTGCGCCTGCCCGAGTTGGCACCGCGCACCAGCGGACCCGCATCGCTGGATTGATTCGGTTGGATAGGCTGTAAACGCCTGTTAATACTGCATATTTTGCTTCTAGAAAGATAGCAAATATCCACGCAGAATTTATATTCACACAATTATTACAATATTGTTGCATACACACTATATTGTGCTTGTCTGAAATTATTTGCATACACAATATTTTGCTTACAAAATAATTGTTTACACTGAGCCATCAAACAGTAAACTTAGTGTGAACTGTGTAAAAAAAATATTTCTTTTGGTTTTTGTAACTTTTTTTCCTTGAGTTCATTTGCCTGACTCAGGAGTCGATGGTGTGCATTCCGCATGCCATAGCCATAGCCATGTGCCTTGCTCTGCAAGGCTAGCCCGCACGTCCCGCCAGGGTTGCAGCGCTGTTTTAACTACTTCTCATTGTTTGTATGCCCCCTCTTTCCGTAACGTGCTCGTGGCGCTATGCAATCGGTGGATTGGCATGGGGTGCGGTGCCTGCGGTCGCAGCGGAGACCGGCGCCGCTTTGGGCTATGCCCTGGCCAGCCCGTTGGGTGCCGTGTGGGCATGGGCCTTGGTGGGCATGATGGGTACGGTGATGCTGCTGCTGATGGTCTACACGCTGCGGCATTACCTGTTTTCTCTGAACCGGCTGTTTGGCAAGCAACGCCATCCGTATGCCAGCATCGTCAGTGCCGACTGGCCGCGGGTGACGGTCTTTGTGGCCGCCCATAACGAAGAAGACGTGATCCAGGACTGCCTGGAGAACCTGATGCGGGTGGACTACCCAGCAGACCGCATGGTCATCATGCCGGTCAACGACCGCTCCAGCGACCGCACCCGCGAGATCATCGATGCCGTGGTGGCGCGCTTTCCGGGGCGCATCACCCCGTTCCACCGCGTCAGTGGCAAGCCCGGCAAGGCGGCGGCCTTGAAAGATGCCACTGCGCTGATCGACACCGACTTCATCATCGTCTTCGATGCCGACTACATGCCCTCGCGCGGCCTGATCCGGCGCCTGATGGCCCCCTTCTTCGACCCCGAAGTGGGGGCGGTGATGGGCCGGGTGGTACCGCACAACGTCGGTGCCAACCTGCTCACTCGGCTACTCGATCTGGAGCGCTCGGGTGGCTACCAGGTAGACCAGCAGGCCCGCATGAACCTGGGCATGGTGCCGCAGTACGGCGGCACCGTGGGCGGCATCCGCATCAGCGCGCTGGAATCGGTGGGTGGCTGGCACGATGACGTACTGGCTGAAGACACCGACCTCACCTACCGCCTGCTGCTGGGGGGCTGGCTCACGGTCTACCACAACCGGGCCGAATGCTACGAAGAAGTACCGCAGAACTGGGGCGTGCGCATGCGCCAGATCAAGCGCTGGTCCAAAGGACACAACCAGGCGCTGGTACGCCACAGCGGGGCCTTGCTGCGCAACCCGGCGCTGAGCCTGACCGAGCGGGTAGACGGATTCCTGCTGTTGGGTGTCTACATGATGTCACCCATCCTGCTGTTCGGCTGGGTGCTCAGCTTGCTGATGTACTTCACCGTCTCGATGCAAGTGCTGGCACCAGCGTTTTTGATGATTGCCTTCATGGCGCACAGCGCGCTGGGCAACTTTGCGGCGTTCTTCGAAATTGCTACGGCGGTGCATCTGGACCGTTCGCGCCAGCGCATCTACCTGCTGGCGTTCACCTTCATGGGCTTCATCGTCAGCGCGGTGGCGATTGCCCAGTCGGTGCTGGAACAGCTGCTGTGGGACCGTTTACCCGGGCGCGGTTTCCACTGGGACAAGACCGTGCGGTACCGCCGTGCGGTTGCGCCAGTGGCCACCGCGTCGGTAGCAATGCCTGTGCATACGCCGGTACCTGCAGAGGTACATCCATGATGCTGGCCCTGCTGGTCTTGCTCACGGCATCGGTCCTGGTGGTGCCGTTGCTGCCTGCATTGCGCGAGTGGCAGCGGCCCAGCGATGTGGTTCCGCTACAGATCGACGAGGCCGATGCCCTCGACCCGCCGTACCTGGCGCACAGTTTTGCGACCCTGCTGGCAGAAGCCGTCCGCACGGGTGCCAGCCATCTGGGGGGCTCCTCCATCACCCATCTGGTGCTGGGCGCGGAGAGCGCCGACCTGCCTTTGCAGCCAGCGGAAATCCAGTCGGGACGCAGTGACCGGCTGTGGCACATCGAGGGCGGTGTCCAACTGCCTGAGAACATGCATTTCTATGCGGAAGTGGCGGCCTCCGGTTGGCTGCGTACCGCGACCGATGGTGTCTACCGCGCCCTGTGGGCGGGTGCCACGGCCACGCTGGAGCCTGGTACGACCGTACTGCGCTGGGCGCACGGGCAAGAGGTGCACATTGCTGACGCATGCCAGGTTACTGGCCGGGTGACGGCCCAGCAGTCCATCACCGTCGCGCGGGGAGTGGACTTTATGTTGCTGCATGCGCCCCAAGTGCTATTTGTCGGGTACGGCGGGCGGTTCGCCGGTTGCTCCCTGGATGATTCGGCCGTGTGCGTTGCCATGACCGACTGGCCTGCCGGTGTGGTCTGGGACGGCACAGTGCGCCGGGCTTTTGCCCGCCTGGCACTGCAAGTGGATGCCTGCCGGTCGTGGCGTGCCGACATCGTCTGTTTGGCAGACCTGGTGCTCGGTGCGTATTGCCAGGCCACTGGCAGCCTGAAGGCGCGCGGTGTCTTGCATGTGGGGCCTGGCAGCCAGATCAGCGGCAATGTGGTGGCGGGGGGGGCCATCCACCTGGGCGCGGGATGCGTGGTGCGCGGCTCCGTGGTGTCTGAGACCGCCATCGTCGTGGGCGCTGGCTGCACCATCGGCACGCCGAGCCAATCGGCAACGGTGGCGGCACCGCAGATCCGGATTGCTGCCGGGACGACGGTGTACGGTACGGTCTGGGCCGAAGAGAAAGGCGCGACCGCCCTGTCCGACAACGGCGAGGCCGACAATCTCTTGTGGGCCGATACTTCCCTATCGGGGGTGGTGGTATGACCGCCATGGCGTTGTTTCGTCTGGCACGCGGTACCGTGGTTGCGGCCCTGCTGGTCTGGGCCGCGTTATGGGCCTGGCCGCATTGGGGGGGGGCACAGCCCGTGGCACTGACGCACCTGGCATTGTTGGTGCCTGACGATGTGGCCAGTGACGACCCCACCGTGCAGGCTTGGCAGGATGCGGCGGTGGAAACCGGCTTCTCGATGTCCTTGGTGCGGGCCTCGGCGCTGCTGCGTCCGGGCGGCTACCCGTTGGATGCAGCCCTGGTGGTGCCTGATACCGTGCACCGCCATATGAACAGTGCCCTGGTGGCCCATCTGGAGGAGCGGGTGCGGGCCGGAGCGCAGCTCATGCTGGTACATGACGCAGGTGTCTCCGACATGGACGGCAACTACCATCCAGTGCAGTCGCGCCTGTCAACCTTGGCTGGTATCGGTTACGCGCTGTACGAGAAGCTGGGGCCGGGCATGCTCAGCGAGCAGGTCGCGTGGGTCGATGGTGTGGCTGTACCGTGGTTGCGCTTACCACCGGGCAAGCTGATGCGCGAAGGCGGCGAAAGCCCCCTGGTCAGCACCCAGCCCGCACCCAAGGCCGATGAAGAGCTGGCGGTGGTCAGCTACAACTATGGGCGCTTGCGCTACCCGGTGTTTGCCACCCAGGGCAGCTATGGTGGCCAGCGTCTGATGCACTTTGACGGCGGCGGCCTGCTGGCCGGTGTGCACAGCCTGGGCCAAGGCAAAGTGCTGTTCGTCAACCTGCCGCTGGGGTATTTGAAGCTGCGCACCGACGGCTTCTTCCTGCACAGTTTTTTGCGCTACTTTGCGCAAGACGTGGCGCAGTTGCCGCAACTCTCGACCATGCCCGAGGCCCAGGGCGCGCTCATCATGAACTGGCACATCGACTCGGCTAAAGCCGAACCGGCGATGGAAAAGCTGCAAGCCCTGGGGGTGTTCGAGCAGGGCCCGTATTCCGTGGACCTGACCGCCGGGCCCGATGTCGATGCCATGGGTGACGGCGCAGGCATGGACCTGGATAACAACCCCCGCATGCAGGCCTGGGTGCGCCGCTTTGTCGCGCGCGGCGACGAAGTGGGCAGCCATGGCGGCTGGATCCACAACGCCTTTGGTCTGGTGGTGGACAAGCAGCCCCCGGAGCGTTCCATTCCGCTGATCGAAAAAAATGTGGCCAGCGTGCAGGCGGCCAGTGGCCAGCGCGTGCGCGAGTACTCGGCCCCGGTGGGCAACCACCCGGCGTGGGTCACGCAGTGGCTGCACGACCATGGCATCTACGCCTATTACTCCACTGGCGATATCGGCATGGCCCCGACCCGCAGCTACCAGGATGAAAAACGTGGCCCGGCCGACACCTGGGCTTTCCCGGTGCTGAGCTATGGCACCTACGGCACCTTTGAAGATGCCCAGGCGGCACAGCAGCCCGAGCGCGATATTGCCGCCTGGCTCAAGGATGTGGCCGATTACTGCGCCCAGTACCGCACCGTGCGCCTGGTGTATTTCCATCCTCCCGGCATTGCCATGTTTCCGATGGCCTTCAAGGAATGGATGCAACACACCGCCGCCCTGCTGCGCAACAAAGCACTGCGCTGGATGACCATGGCGCAATACGCCGACTTTGCCAACCAACGGCTGCAGGTGCAATGGACCACAGCCCCGGATGCACAGGTGCCAGCGGCCCAGCAGCTCAACGCCAGCCATCCGCAATCGCTGGCACGCATGGCCTGGCTGCTGCCGATGCAGCGCTATGCCCAGCCGATCGTGCTCGAGGGCCGGGCCCAGATCGACCACGACGGCAGCTACTGGCGTGTGGTAGCCGGTGCTTCGTCCACCCTCAGCCTGCGCTTGCCCGCCCATGCCACCCCGCCCCAGTCTGCTTCCGCCCAGGAAAGTCCACCATGAATACTCTCGCCCCCATACTCATCTCGGTCGGCACGCGCCCGGAAATCATCAAGATGGCCCCGGTGTACGCCGAGCTGCACCGCCGCGGCATGCCCGTGGCCTGGGTGCATACCGGCCAGCACCGAGAAATGGCCGACACGCTGTACGCGTTCTTTGGCATCCAGCCCCAGCACGAAGTCGTGCTGCAGCGGCGCAATGCCAGCCTGGCGCACCTGAACGCCTTGCTGCTGGAGGGGTTGTCCGAGGTCTACGAGCGGGTGCGGCCCCGCGCGGTGCTGGTGCACGGCGACACCACCAGCACCCTGGCCTCGGCCCAGGCGGCCTTCTACCTGGACGTCCCCATTGGCCACGTGGAAGCCGGCCTGCGTACCGGCAACTCCCGGGAACCCTTCCCGGAAGAAAAGAACCGCGAACTCACCGCCCGGTTGGCCCGCTGGCACTTTGCCCCCACGGCCGGTGCAGCGGCCAACCTGGACAAAGAAGGCGTACCCGACCATGCGGTGCACACCGTGGGCAATTCGGCGGTGGATGCGGCACTGGCCGGCACTGTTCGCCTGGAGCAGTTGCTGGCCGATGGCAGCCTGGCCTTGCCCCCTGAACTGCTAGCCCTGCAGCCGCACCTGGCGCGCTGCAAACTCATGACCGTCACCGCCCACCGCCGCGAAAACTGGGGTGCAGGCATCCATAACATCGCCCGGGCCGTAGGCCAGTTGCTCCTGCAGCACGCCGACCTGGCCGTGGTCTGGCCGGTGCACGGTAACCCGGCGGTGCGCGATGCGGTCCATGCCGAACTGGGCGGTCTGGCCGAGCGCCTCGGGGGGCGGCTCACGCTGTGCCCGCCGTTGGATTACCCGGCCTTGCTGTGGTGCCTGCACCGCAGCGCGCTGGCCCTGACCGATTCGGGTGGCATCCAGGAAGAAGGTGCCGCACTGTCCTGCCCGGTCCTGGTGCTGCGTGATGCCACCGAGCGCCCCGAGCTGATTGCGGCGGGGGCCGGCATGATTGTTGGCACCGATACCGCACGCATCGTGCGCACCGTAGACCATTTGCTGGGCGATGGCAGATTGCTGGAGTGCATGCGCCAGGCGGTCAACCCGTTTGGTGACGGCCGCACCGCTCCCCGTATTGCCGATGTCCTGGCCCGAGACCTGGAAAGCCCGCTATGCGTGTAAACCTGGTACGCCAAGCCGCCACCGGCCTGGCCCTGGCCATGGGAGCAGGTGCCAGCGCGTCGGAGCCCTCCCTGCCACCCATCACCTGGGACATGCAGGCCAGCCACAGCCAGCTCAGCGCTGGCCTGCCCGACGGCGAAGCCCTGGTAGTGCGAGCCACCCAGGCGCTGCCCGCTGGCAGCCATCTGTTGGCTGAGCTGGTACAGGAGCGCAAGTTCGGCGAGCGCGGTGGCACGCTGGCATTGGCCTACACCGGCTTCCTGGCACCCGATTGGTTTGCCACAGGCACGCTCGTGGCGGGCCAGGGCGGACCCAACTGGGCCAAATGGCGGGCCGACCTGCAGGTATCCACCAAATGGCTGGACCAGCGCCAACTGGTGACCTCGGGTGCGCTCTACCACGCGGTATTTGATGGCAGCCGCAGCGACTCCGGGCTGCGCCTATCGGCCACCTGGTACCTGCCTGCATCTGCTGTGGTGGAGGCCGGAGTCACGTTTAACCTGAGCCAGCCCGGCAGCGTCCACTCGCACATGCCGTATGCCGCCGTCACCTGGGGGCGCGAAGGCCAGCAGTACCTCAGCCTGCGCGCCTCCAGCGGCACCGAGGCCTACCAGGCTTTGGGCGCAGCCGCGCAACTGGTCAACTTCCGCAGCCGCAGTGTGGCCGCCACCTGGCGGCAGTGGATCGGCCCCCAGTGGGGCATCACGGCCCAGGCCGAACATTACCGTAACCCGACCTACCAGCGCCAGACACTGGGCCTGGGGCTGTTTGCACAGTGGTAGGAGCGCGCCGTGTCCACCCCTTTCCATCTGCTCGAATCCGTCAAACGCCTGCGCCTGCGCGGCCATCAGGGCGGTACGATCTTGCAGCACCGGGCGATATCGCGCCTGCACCTGCCACGGCACCGTCTGTGGCTAGGGTTGGCCTTGGCGGTGCTGTTGACGCTGCTGCTGGTGCTGCTGCGCCCGTGGGTGGCGCAGGCCTGGGCGCTGGAGATGGTGTGGTGGATGCAGGTGCTGGAGCTGCCCGGGCACTTTGACGCGCGAGGGCGTGGCGGCGATGGCCTGCTGGCGCTGGCCGTGCCGTTCATCGACCTGCAACTGGCGGCCCCCAATGGCTGGGCTCCGGTAGGGCATGGGCTGGTGGCCCTGAGCGTGTGGTGGGTTGCAGGCCGAATGTCGGATGCGGCCAAGCCGGTGGCCTATCTGCTGCGTTTTGCCGTGCTGGTCCACGGCGCATCGGTGCTCTTCTTCATCTTTTGGCCGGCCAGTTTTCCCCACTCTGTGGACCAGCATGTCGGCAGCGGTTTGCGCCAGGCTTGGCATCTGATGCTGCTGGCACCCTGGATCCACTTCGCCACCTACTACCTGTTTCCGTTTGCGTTCTGGCAGCGCGTCTTGTTGACCGTACTGAGCTGGCTGTTTCTGGGTCTGCTGACCCCGCTGCAATATGCCTTGCATGTGGCCTTGGTCCAGCATGGGGGGTTGGTGGTGATGCCGCTGTTGCACCTGCTGTTTGGTGTGATGCTGGACATCATCGGCTTTGTGGCCTTGTACGGCTGGGCCATGGGCTGGCGCCTGCAGCGAGGTGCCCATGCGCAGGAGTGACGTTGCCGCCGTGTTGGCGACCAGCATCGCCCTGTGGACGGGTGCTGCGGGTTCTGCCGCCGCGCAGGAGCCTGCCACGGCCCCATATGCCTGCCTGCCGGGGGGGCTGGTGGATGCCGCGTTCCGGGATGCCGCCCTGCAGGCGCTGGACCGCCTGGTGGTGCACGCCCCCGGCAAAAGTGCCGACGGGGCCATCAAGGTACACCACTCGCCCGGCCATCTGGACCCCCAGGGTGCGGTGTGGCATTACGTGTCGGCCTACCAGGTCAACCTCGGCCTGCTGGGGGTGCTGCGGGTCGCCCCCCAGCGGGCGCCCATGGCCGCCCAGTGGCTGCGCTGGCAGGCGGCACACACCACCCTCACCGGACCGTCCGAGAGCGTGGTGTTCGACCACTGGGTGCGGGCTTCGGATCTGCTGGAATCCACCTGCCCTCCGGGCAAGGGTGCGCGCGCCTGCCCGCAGGTGGATGCCTATGACAGTACCGCCGCATCCCTGTTGCTCATGGCCCAGGCCTATGCCCAGGCCACGCAAGACCGCACGGTGCTGCGTGAGCCGCCTGTGCGCCGCGCGCTGGAAGAGGCCGCCGCCACCCTGGCGCGCCTGACCCAGCCCCACGGCCTGCCCTGGGCCAAGCCCGACCACCAGGTGGCCTATCTGATGGATGCGGTGGAGGTCGCGGCGGGCTGGCGTGCCTGGGCCCGGTTGCAGCGCGATGTGTATGGCATCCCCCAGGCCGCCAAGAACAGTCTGGCCCATGCGCAGCGTACCGATGCCGCCATCCAGAAGCACCTCTGGCATGCCCCCAGCCACACCTGGCGCGTCAGCCTGGATGCTGCCAAGCCCGACTTCCGCCAGTGGTACCCGGACACCGTGGCCCAAGCCTGGCCACTGTTGTGGAGGGACGGCACAGCCTCAGTCACCGCCACCGAGGGCAGTGTCCCTGCGGCGCGTGCGCAGCGTGTGTGGCAACAGGCTGCGGCCCGTTGGCAAGGTCAGGCCGGATGGTCTCAGCGCAATGTCGACCCGGAAGGATTCTGGTGGCCTGCGGTGGCGGTGGCCGCGCGCTGCGTGGGCGATGACGTGGCTGCTGGGGCCTGGGTGGCGCGTGCCCGCAGCGCCTGGATGCGGCCCGACACGCCATTTGCCTGGCCATTCCAGGTGGCCGACCTGCAGTGGCTGCTGTGGCTGGCCGACCCCGTATCCCCGCAGGGGGTTCCCGCCTTGTGAGTTTTTCTGTGTTCGTTTTGGTTTTTTTACTTCACCTTGGAGGTTTTTATGCAACTCTCTCTGCTTGCACGGCGGCATTTTGCCGCGGTGCTCTTCGCCCTGCTGGCCCTGGTGGTCACCGGCACAGGGGCCACTGGCAGCTATGGCGGGTCCTCGCCTTCGCGCGACAACCTGACCCTGCTGATTCCTGACAACGCGGTCCTCACGAGCTGGCAGGTCCAGGTGTGGACCGATGCCGCCGCGGAGGAAGGTATCCAGATCAAGACCATCACCGACTCGGCCTTCCTGGCCCTGGGCAGCACCGCGGCCAGCAAGATTGCGGGCTTGGTCATGCCCGACAGTGCGCACATCCAGGCCAGCGATGCCCTGGTGGCCGCCGTCAAGCAGTACGTGTCGGGCGGCGGCAAACTGATGCTGACCTACGACGCTGCGGTCTTGAACGACCTGGGTTTTTACGACCTGTCGGGCAAGTCCCGCTTCTCGGACCTGGTGGGGGTGGACTACGTGCAGTACGAAGCCCTGCGCGACCGTGTGGTGGGCTTTGGCCCGGTCGTCGGCAGCAAGGCCCGGCTGAACAACCTGTCGGTGCCGCCCGGCAAATTCGTGCCGTATACCGCCCCGTTGGAGTTGCCGGTAGCCACCGCGACCACCCCGTTTGTGCCGACCAGCCGGTTGGACCCGGGCGGTGCGGAAGTGATGCGCGCCATGGTGGAATCCCGCACGCGCGGCTTTTCGGCATTGGGCCGTATGGTCAACCCCTTGCGTTATGACCTGCGTGTGCACAGCGCCACCCCGGCTTTGCGTCTGCCCGGCTCCTTCCCCTACCGCTACTCGGACGATGTCAGCGCCACGGTGGATAGCACGGGCACCTACTGGCAGGAAAACCCCATCGGTTGGGTCTCTACCCAGTTGAGCGAGGCCGACAAGGCCTTGCAAACCATCAGTGGCTATGGCTATCCCGCCCTGGGCTACTACTCGTTTGTCACCACCGGCACCTTCCCGGGCAATGTGTTCCTGTCGTCGCCGGAACACGGTCTGGTCGCGGGTGAACGCTCTTACGGCAATGGCAAGGTCTTGTTTGTGAACATCCCGTTGGGCTATTTTGCGGCCATCGGTACCGACAGCATGCTGCTGCACGGCTTCCTGAACCACTTCGCCCGTGACCAGGTGGTGATGCCCCGCCTGTCGGTGCAGCCCAAAGGGGTGGGCGGCCTGATTTACAACTGGCACGTGGACGATGGCGACGACCTCATCCCCGACTACGGCTACGTCATGGGCCAGTGGTTCATGCAGGGCAAAGGGCCGTTCTCGGTGCACTTCACGGCGGGCCCGGATGTGAACGTGATTGGCGACGGCCTGGGCATGAACCTGGCCAACAACCCCGCCGGGCAGGCCGTGGTGCGGTCTGCGGGCGCGTACCGTGGCAGCGTCACGAATGAGGTCGGTGCCCATGGCGGATGGAACCACAACATCTACGGTATCAACGCCAACGAAACCAATGCAAGCACCTATCTGCCCTGGTTGCAAGCCAATGTCGGTGTAGTGCAGAACGTGATGGGTAAAAGGAGCCGCGAGTATTCGGCCCCCCAGGGCAACAACCCACTGTGGTCCACCAATTGGCTGGAAACCTACGGCATTGTGGGCATGTACACCGTCAGCAACACCGGCACCGCCGCCACGCGCGAATGGCGCAATGGTGCGCGCGTGACCGACAAGCTATGGGCCATGCCGATCGCACCCCTGGGCACCACCGCCACCTTTGAGGAGTTTGAAGAAAACGGCATCTCCAATGGTGCCTCGGCCCAGTGGCTGCTGGACCTGCAGAGCTTTGTGGTCAACAACCGCACCAACCGCCTGTTCTACAACCACCCTCCGGGTGCCCGCGACCATTTGGGCGTGGTGAAAACCTTTGTGAACCGCGCTGAAAACCTGAAGAATTGGGGCCGTTTCAACTGGTACACCATGGCCCAGATTGCCGACTTTTCCCAGCGCCGCATCCAAACCACCTGGAGCAGCTCCAACTACTACGGCTACAGCCGCTTCACCGCCAGCAACCCTGCTGGCCTGACCGACGTGACTTGGCTGCTGCCCCGCAGCCGCTACGGCTATCCCTACATCCTCAGCGGCTGGGCCACGGTGGATGTCTATGACGACACCAACTGGATCGTCACCGCGCGTGGCGGCACCAACCTGTCGTTCAAGGCCTACGACCGTTAAAAATGGCTTGATCCCTGCCACCTGCACGTGGCAGGGATTGGAAGCCAAATTGGCCTCTACCGCTTATTCAATAAGCGTGACAAGCTACTGAAACTATAGCGTATGGTTCAAGCGACCACGCGCTCCCACACCAGTCCCCACTTCTGCAAATACTTGCGCAGCCGGTCGGCATCGTTGACCACGCTGCGCTGGGTGCGGGACTGGCCGAACAGGGCGCGTCCGGCCTCTGACAGACTCTTCGATTGGCGGCACACGCCCAGTACGGCTTCGAGCTGCAGGCGGTCGAACAGGTCCATGCCTTCGGTGTTGAACGGCAGCTCCGGCATGGTTTTGGCCACCGGCACGGCCCGCTGCCACAGCCAGCGCAGCCGCTGTAACTCCGCTTCCACCAGCGCCAAACCAATACGCCCGCCCTCGGCCAGCGTGGCCAGCCGCGTCACGCTGGCCGACAGGTCGCGGAAGTTGCCGCTCCACAGGGCTTCGGCCGACTGGGCAAAACGCAAATAGCGCGCCCGCGCCTCCACGTTAAAGCGCACCACCCGCCCCGTATCCGCCGTGCTGCGGGCCAGCAGGTGTTCCACATTCGGCTCGATGTCTTCCACCCGCTGGGCCAGCCCCGGCAGGGTGTAGGCCCACAGGTTGATGCGGGCAAACAGGTCGTCGCGAAAGCGCCCCGTCGCTACCTCCAGCCGCAGGTCGCGGTTAGTGCCCACGATGAGCTGGAAGTCGCTGGCCACCTCGCGGTCGCTGCCCAGCGGGTGGAAGCGCTTTTCTTCCACCGCCTTGAGCAGCATGGCCTGGCCCTCCAGCCCCAGCTCGCCAATCTCGTCCAGAAACAGCACGCCCTGGTGGGCCGTGCGCAGTAGCCCGGCCCGCTCGCTGGCCGCGCCGGTAAACGCGCCTTTGCTATGGCCAAACAGGGTGCTGGCCGCCGTGTCGCCGCGCAGCGTGGCGCAGTTCACCTCCACAAACGGGCCTTGCACCAGGTGCCGCGCCTTCTTCAGCTCAAACATGCGCCGCGCCAGGTGCGACTTGCCCGCACCGGTGGGGCCGGTGAGCAAAATCGGCGCTTTGGAGCGCACCGCCACCCGCTCGATCTCGCCAATCACCGCGTTGAAGTCGGCGTTGCGGGTGGCAATGCCGCTTTTCAAGAATGCCACCGCGTCCTGCGTCTCTTGCCCAAAGCGCTGCGCCAGCACGTCGTAGCGCGATAAGTCCAGGTCGATCAGCGTGTAGCTGCCGGGGTTGCCCCGGCCCTGCCGCTTGGGCGGAGCGGTTTGCAGCAGCACGCCCGGCAGCACCCGCGCCTCCACCAGCAAAAACAGGCAGATCTGCGCCACGTGCGTACCGGTGGTGATGTGCGCCCAGTACTGCTCCCGCTCCGGGTCGAACGGGTAGGCCCGCGCCCAGGCGTGCAGCCCGGCGTACACCGTGCCAAAGTCCCAGGGGTCGGCTACGTCCATGGGTACCAGGTGCACCACGGTTTCGGGCGATACGCTGGCCACATCGGCCTGGATCTGCATGGCCAACTTGGTGTGCTGCGGCGCATGCAGCAGCTCGATGCGGTCTACCTGCATGTCCTCGTGCTGCACCAGCGACACCGTGGGCCGCCACTTCTCCCACCGGCCCGCGCCCAGCCCGCTGTCGAGCTGCGACCCCAGGAATCCAACTACCACGTTCTTTTTAGCCATAGCTTAAATTCTTAATAACTAGTTTTTATTCTAGTTATTCCTGAGACTGCATGCAGATGAAATGGGCCAAACCGTTATAAATCAAGGGCTTGGGTTAAATTGCAGGCGCTGGCACAGGCTTTGCAAAACAGGGTGGCAAACAGAAAGAAAAAAACATGAACTACAACCAAGAACAACCCGAGGGCGGTGTGCCCATCAAGATGTGGACCCAGGGCGTGCCGGTGGAAGACGCCGCCATGCAGCAATTGGTCAACGCCGCCCGCATGCCCATCGTGTACCCGCACATCGCGGTCATGCCCGACGTGCACCTGGGTATCGGCGCCACCATCGGCTCGGTCATTCCCACCCGCAAGGCCATCATCCCGGCGGCGGTGGGCGTGGACATCGGCTGCGGCATGATGGCCTGCAAAACCACGCTGGTGGCGGCCGACCTGCCCGACAACCTGGGCCCCCTGCGCACCGCGATTGAGCGTGCCGTACCGCACGGCTCGGTGCCCAAACGCTCAGGCCGCGACACCGGCAGCTGGGAGAACCCGCCCGAGGCGGTAGACGTAGCCTGGGCCAGCTTGGCGGGTGAATTCGAGGCCCTGTGCGAGCTGCACCCGCGCTTCAAAAACACCAACAACCGCAAGCACCTGGGTACGCTGGGTTCGGGCAACCACTTCATCGAAGTCTGCCTGGACGAGCAACAAGCCGTGTGGTTCATGCTGCACTCGGGTTCGCGCGGTGTGGGTAATGCCATCGGCACCCACTTCATCGAGCTGGCCAAGAAAGATGCCGAACTGCACCAGCGCAACCTGCCCGATGTAGACCTGGCCTACCTGGAAGAGGGTGCGCAGTACTTCGGCGACTACGTGCGCGGCGTGGGCTGGGCGCAAAAGTTCGCCCGCCTGAACCGCGAGGTGATGATGCACAACCTGATCGCCACCGTGAAGAAGGTCATCCCCAAGCCCTTCGACGCGCAGCTGGAGGCCGTCAACTGCCACCACAACTACGTGAGCCAGGAGCGCCACTTCGGGGAAGACGTGTTCGTCACCCGCAAGGGTGCCGTGAGCGCCAGGAAGGGCGAGCTGGGCATCATCCCCGGCAGCATGGGCGCACGCAGCTTCATCGTGCGCGGCCTAGGCCACCCCGACAGCTTCCAAAGCTGCAGCCACGGCGCAGGCCGCGTGATGAGCCGCACCAAGGCGAAGAAGGTCTACACCGTAGAAGACCAGATCAAAGCGACCGAGGGCGTGGAATGCCGCAAGGATGCGAACGTGATCGACGAGATCCCGATGGCCTACAAGGACATCGACGCGGTGATGGCCGCGCAGCGGGGTCTGGTGGAGGTGGTGTGTGTGTTGAAGCAGGTGCTGTGTGTGAAGGGATAACGTGATGGAAAGCGAAATGGATTACTACCGTGTCAGCAAGATTGATGATCTGATCGAATCTGTCTCAGAAGCCACCTCGCAGGTGTTGCGCATGATTGATCGAGATTTGACCCCGAAGTGGGCATTGATCGCAATGCATGCTTCTGTTCAAGGTGCGATGGTGCTTGCCTTGGATCAAGGGAACGGCCTTGCCAGTATGAAAGCGGGGCATGCAAAGAAGTGGCTTGAAGCCTATGAATCGAATGTTGGAGCGCCTTACCCCGAAACACAGCTTGATTACTTTTTGTCGTTGTATGAAAAGATTAAGGATGAGGAATATATGAGCAACTATGGGGCTGTTCCTTTTACGCCGACCGATCACGATAGCTGCGTTAAGGAACTGAACAATTTACGAAACAACTTTATTCATTTCCAAGCGGGTGCTTGGTCGATAGAGAAGCTGCTTGTTCAGAAGTGTTTACTTGGGGCTGTTGATGTAATTGCTTTTTTGATAGATAGCCCAGTCTTTCCCTGGCACCGCCGAGAAAATGCGCTTTCTGATCGAGAGGCGCTCCATCTCGATCTGAAGTCAATTTCTGCCTACCTGAATATCGATGCACGCAGCAATACATAGAACGCCACAAAAGTTATAGCCATCCACGCCTTCATCGAGAGCGAACTGGCCGTGGCCGAAGCGCACAGCATCGCCCCGGTGCCACCGCCCGATACGCAGGCGCTAGACGCGTTTTTGCTGCGCACAGTACTGCAACATAGCGGAATGGCGTAACTCCTATTTTTATAGCTGCTCCCGCCCATTCCATAAGCGCTGGCGGCCTATTTGGCTTAAAGAAATGATAGACCTCGACGGTTCTACCGGCGAAGGCGGTGGGCAGATTCTGCGCAGCGCCCTAGCCCTGTCCCTATGCACCGGCCTGCCGGTGCGCATCCAGCACATCCGCGCCAAGCGGCCCAAGCCGGGGCTGATGCGCCAGCACCGGACCTGTGTGTTGGCGGCGGCGGCGGTGTGTGGCGCGCAGGTGCAGGGTGACGAACTCGGCTCGCAAACTCTGGTGTTCACCCCTGGCGCAGTGCAGGCGGGCGACTATGCGTTCAGCGTCGGTACGGCGGGCAGTTGCACGCTGGTGTTGCAAACGGTGCTGCCCGCCCTGATGCGCGCCCGTGGGCCCAGCCGCATCACCCTGGGCGGCGGCACGCACAACGCCATGGCCCCGCCGTTCCACTGCCTGGAACGCAGCTTTGCACCACTGCTGCGCCGCCTGGGTGTGGGGCTGGACCTGGAACTGCGCCGCCACGGCTTCTACCCGGCGGGCGGCGGCGAGATGCTGGCGACCATCACGCCGGGGCCGCTGCAGCCATTCGATGTCTTGGAGCGTGGCGCATTGCAAGACAGCTTTGCCGAATGCCTGATCCCCGCGCTGCCGCGCAGCGTGGCCACCCGGGAACTGGCGGTGCTGGGCCAGGCACTGGGCTGGGCCGATGCGCAACTGCGCACGCCTGTGGTACGCCAAAACGAAGGCCCCGGTAATGCGCTGATGGCCACGCTGGAGCATGCACACGTCTGCGAGGTGCTGACCAGCTTTGGCGACAAATCCGTCAGCGCCGAGCAGGTGGCGCATCGGCTGGTGCAGCAGGTACGGGCCTACCAGGCGGGCGATGGTGCCTTGGGCGAGCACATGGCCGACCAGTGGATGCTGCCGCTGGCCTTGGCGGTGGCTGATAGCGGCGTGGCCGCCCGCTACACCTGCACCGACTTGACCGAGCACGCCCGCACCAACATCGAAGTGATCGAGGCGTTTTTGCCGGTGCGCTTTAGTACGGTGGAGCAGGGCGCGGGGTGGCGGGTGGAGGTCGTTTTAGTGCGCTGACACCAGCCCGCACCCGAGTTCATCCAGCAATTCCAGCAATACCGGTTTGTAGTGGGTGATATGCCGTGTGGACCGGCCGTCAGCGATGTACGGTGGACGTACGCGGTCGCCAAAGAGCACAACGACTTTGCTTGTGTTGTCGCGCACAGACATCCAGCATAGTCCCTGCGCGTGGGGCAGGGTGCGCCAAATGTGCAACGCCCAGGAACGGGTGCGGGGGTAGTCGGGTGCGTTACCGCCAAAAAGGTCTGCCACCGACAGGCCCGCTGCACGCAGACCGGTTGCGCTCATGTTCACCAGGTTCAAGGTCGCCAGGTGGATGGCACTGACATGCAGCGTGCTGGTGCGGTCACGCTCCCAGTCATGCAGGTGGCCTGTGGACGGGGTGGGGACATCGTGGAGCAGAATTTCGGCGATGGCGGCACGGGGGCTTGCAGCGGCATAGATCGTGGGAATGACCGCATTGTTTTGGAGGTCGATCAGCGGGCTGAAACGGGCATTGCCGTGCTCTGTGTCGTTGAAAGCCACCGGGCCGTAGTGGCCGGTGCGTGCATCAAAGCGGTGGACGCGGAACCACGTGGCGGCGGGTTCCAGCCGGGTTCTCCAGGGGGCCGGTGGGGGCGGGTAAGGGCCGGTCTTAGCCGTTTTAGCCATGCAGAGGCCCTTGCGCGTGTACCCGCGCGGCCTCCCGTACCAAGGCAGGGTGGGTCGCCAGCAGCTCGCGGGGCCGTTTGCCATCCAGTACTGATGAAGGGGACTCGAACCAGCTTGCCAACCGAAACGGTGCATAGCCGTCCAGAATGGCCAGTATCTCCCGCAAGGCGGGAATGGGTTGGCCCAGCGGGTCAAAGGCATAGTCGGGGAATTCGTAGGCCCCTTTGCGTTCGATGGCGAACACCCGTTTGTCATTGAGCCAGCGGTTGGCCAGTGCGTGCTTGTTGCGCGCGGTGGCATCGGCGCGCGTGCCGATGTCGGCGGATGAGCGCCAGGTGGTGCCAAGCAGTACGGCATCGACCGCCCGTTGTTGTAGCTTGCGTTCCAGTGGGTCCATGCGCGCAATCGGCGCACTGTCAATCATCAGCTGTTGCAGGTCTTCCTGGTGCCGCGCCAGCAGGTTGTTCAAGTTTTGTACCGAGGCCGTGAGTTCGGCGGCGAACGATGACACGGCCACAGGGGCTTTGGCCCCAGGATGTTCTGGCGCAGCCACACCGCCCTCAAAGTCATCCTCTGAGACAAATGTGCTGTAAGGCTTGATGGGTTTCATGGGCAATGTTTCGTGAGAACAGTGAGTATAGTAAACACTCGCGATTATCGCAAAACGGTCATTTTTGAGCGATCAGCCCGCAGCACCCCCACTCCGCAGCGCCCGCCGGTACTGCATCGCCTCTGCCACATGGTGCACCTGCGTGGTGGCGGTGCCTTCCAAATCTGCAATCGTCCGTGCCACCTTGAGGGCGCGGTGGATGCCCCGGGCTGACCAGCCGAGTTTGGCGGCGGCCCCTTGCAGGAAGCGGGCGGCAGCGGGTTCCAGGGCGACGGCCTGGTCGATGGCCTTGCCGTGCAGCGCCTGGTTGGTGCTGCCTTGGCGGTCGATGGCGCGCTGGCGGGCGGTGGTGCAGCGCGCGCGGATTTCGGCGGTGGATTCGCCCGGTGGGGCGTGCAGCAGGTCGTCGGCGGGCAGGGCGGGCACCTCGATGTGCAGGTCAATACGGTCGATCAGCGGGCCGCTGAGCTTGCCCTGGTAGCGCGCCACCTGGTCGGGGCTGCAACGGCAGGCCCTCTGGTGCGAGCCCAGGTAGCCGCAGGGGCAGGGGTTCATGGCGGCGATGAGTTGGAAGCGCGCCGGAAACTGGGCCCGGCGGGCCGCGCGGGCGATGCTAATGTGGCCGGTTTCCAGGGGTTCGCGCAAGGCCTCCAATGCGGCGCGGGGGAACTCGGGCATTTCGTCCAGAAACAGCACGCCGTGGTGGGCCAGCGAGATTTCGCCCGGGCGCGGCGGCGATCCTCCCCCCACCAGGGCTACGGCGCTGGCGGTGTGGTGCGGGCTGCAGGTAGGCCGGGTGGCCCAGCGCTCCAGCGCAAAGCCGCCGCCCAGGCTGGCGATGGCCGCGCTTTGCAATGCCTCATTCACCGTCATGGGCGGCAGCAAACCGGCAAAACGCTGTGCCAGCATGGACTTGCCCGAACCTGGCGGGCCGACAAGAAGTAGGCTGTGGGCACCGGCGGCAGCAATCTCCAGCGCCCGCTTGGCTCCTGCCTGGCCTTTTACGTCGGCCAGATCGGCGTAGCCCGGTAAATGGGTGGTGTCGGGCAGGGCGGTGCTGGCCAGGCGCGACCAGCCGTCGCCAGGGGCGGCTGCTCCAGCGTCACCATCGCCCAGCGGCAGAAATTGCTGCACCACATCAAGCAGGTGGTGGGCGCAAAACACCTGGGCATCGGGCACCAAGGCGGCTTCTTCGGCACTGCCGGGGGGCAGCACCAGCCGGGTTTGCACCTGTTGGGTGTGCAGGGCCAGGCTCATGGCCAGCGCGCCGCGCACCGGGCGCAAGGCCCCGGACAGTGATAGCTCCCCCGCAAAGACATGCCCGGCCAGGCGTTCGCTGTCGATCTGGCCGCTGGCGGCCAAAATCCCCAGCGCGATAGGCAGGTCAAACCGGCCTGAGTCTTTGGGCAGGTCGGCAGGGGCCAGATTCACGGTGATGCGCTTGTTGTGCGGAAACTCCAACCCGGCGTTCTGGATGGCCGAGCGCACCCGTTCGCGGGCTTCTTTGACCTCGACATCGGCCAAGCCCACCAGGGTGAAGCTGGGAAGTCCGTTGGTTAAATGCACCTCGACGGTGACTGCGGGGGCATCCAAGCCCAGCAAAGCCCGGCTTTGCACCAAACATAAGCCCATAACGGCAAGACTCCCCATATCGGTGCAAAAAATGGACTCCACCATGGAATCCACCCGCACGCACCATTTGTGTGCGATAAATATGTGCCCAAACCTGTGCGTGGTGAAAACGGGGCGTGCCCTGAGGTGTTACCAAAGTAACAATAATTTGGCACGCAATCTGCTTAAACCTGATTGCCGTTCCCCTTTTCATTTTGGAGAAGCACATGACACAGCCCGTGCCCAAGGCCGCCCGCCTTGCCGCCCTATCTTGCGACAGCCTACTGAAAGAGCAGCCATGAAACTAGTCACCGCCATCATCAAACCCTTCAAGCTGGACGAAGTGCGCGAAGCCCTGTCCAGCATTGGTGTACAGGGTATCACCGTGACGGAAGTCAAAGGTTTCGGTCGCCAAAAGGGCCACACCGAGCTGTACCGTGGTGCCGAGTATGTGGTGGATTTCTTGCCCAAGGTCAAGATTGAAGCCGCCATCTCCGACGAGCTGGTGGACCGCGTGATCGAAGCCGTGGAAGGCGCAGCGCGCACCGGCAAGATCGGTGACGGCAAGATTTTTGTCTACAACTTGGAGCAAGTTGTCCGCATCCGCACGGGTGAAACCGGCAAAGAAGCGCTGTAAGCAGCACCCTCTTTCCTCTGAAAGCAAGCAAACATGAAAAAACTACTAGCATCCCTGGCACTCGGCTTGGGGTTAATGTGGGGCGGATCTTTCGCCCAGGCACAGGCTCCTGCCGCCGATGCGGCCAGCGCTCCGGTGATGGAGGCCACTGCCGAGGCCAAACCTGCCGATGCGGCCCCCGCATCCGCTGCCGCGCCTGCTCCTGCCGCTGCTGAAGCCGCACCCGCCGAGGCCGCTGCCCCCGCAGAAGCCGCAGCAGCGCCCCCCGTTCCCAACAAGGGCGACACCGCCTGGATGATGGTTTCCACCCTGCTGGTCATCTTGATGACCGTGCCCGGCCTGGCCCTGTTCTATGGCGGCCTGGTGCGCAGCAAGAACATGCTGTCGGTGCTGATGCAGGTGATGGTCACGTTCTCGATGATCGTGGTGCTGTGGTTCATCTACGGCTACAGCCTGGCGTTCACCGAGGGCAACGCGTTCATCGGCGGCTTTGACCGGCTGTTCATGAAGGGCGTGTGGGACAACGCTGCGGGCACGTTTGCCAATGCGGCCACGTTCAGCAAGGGTGTCTACATTCCTGAAATCGTGTTCGCTGCCTTCCAGGCCACGTTCGCCGGTATCACCTGCTGCCTGATCGTCGGTGCCTTTGCAGAACGGATCAAGTTCTCGGCCGTGCTGCTGTTCTCGGCCATCTGGTTCACCTTCTGCTACGCCCCGGTGGCGCACATGGTGTGGTTCTGGATGGGCCCTGATGCCTACGCCAGCAAGGAAGTGGCCGATGCCATGACCGCCAAGGCCGGTCTGATCTGGCAATGGGGCGCGCTGGACTTCGCTGGCGGCACCGTGGTGCACATCAACGCTGCTGTGGCCGGTTTGGTCGGTGCCTACATGCTGGGCAAGCGCGTGGGCTACGGCAAGGAATCCATGGCCCCCCACAGCCTGACGCTGACCATGGTGGGTGCATCCCTGCTGTGGGTGGGCTGGTTCGGCTTCAACGCCGGTTCCGCCCTGGAAGCCAACGGCTTTGCCGCCCTGGCCTTCATCAACACCCTGGGCGCTACGGCGGCTGCGGTGCTGGCTTGGTGTGTGGGCGAAGCGCTGATGCGCGGCAAGGCCTCCATGCTGGGTGCTGCATCTGGTGCGGTGGCGGGCCTGGTGGCGATCACCCCCGCAGCCGGCAACGTCGGCATCGGCGGCGGTCTGGTGATTGGTTTCATCGCTGGTTTCGCCTGCCTGTGGGGCGTGCATGGCCTGAAGAAGATGCTGGGTGCCGACGACTCGCTGGACGTGTTTGGCGTGCACGGCGTGGGCGGTATCGTGGGTGCGCTGCTGACCGGCGTGTTCAACAGCCCCAGCCTGGGTGGCCCGTCCACCGTGGCCGACTGGGTGTCCGTGGGCATGACCCCCGCCGATGCGTACTCGGTGGCTGGCCAAGTCTGGATCCAGGCCAAGGCCGTGCTGCTGACCATCGTCTGGTCGGGCGTGGTGTCGTTCGTGGCCTACAAGATTGTGGACCTGACCATCGGTCTGCGTGTCACGGAAGAAGAAGAGCGCGAAGGCCTGGACATCAGCTCCCACGGCGAAACCGCTTACAACCGCTAATGTGACCTGGAGCCCTGCGGCCTGCGCGCCGCAGCCGCTCTGCGACAGAATCTTCCAAAGAGATTCGGCCCACCCACAGAAATGTGCGTGGGCCTTTTTTTGGCCGTTCACAATACGTCCATCGCAACCCCTCAGATTTTTGCCATGACCTGGACCACCGTTACCACCGAACCCAACGCCCTGGGCGAATCGCCGTTTTGGCACCCGCAGGAAAAGCGCCTGTACTGGGTGGATGTACCCGGCAAGCTGCTGCAGCGCCTGGACGTGGCCAGCGGCGTGGTGGAGCGCTGGGCCATGCCCAGCGAGCCCGGCTGCATCGCCCCGGCCAGCGGTGGCGGTCTGGTGGTAGCGCTGCGCGATGGCATCTACCGCGCGCCGGTGTGGGGCGGTGAGATGGCCCTGCTGGCTGCCGCGCCGTACGACCCGGCGACCACCCGCTTCAACGACGGCAAGTGCGACCCGCTGGGCCGCTTCTGGGCCAGCACCATCTATGAACCGCGCGATGCCCGCAAAGCCGAGCTGTACTGCCTGGAAGGCAGCACGCTGCGCAGCATGGCGGGCAATGCCATCACCGGCAATGGCCTGGCCTGGTCGCCCGACGGCAAGACCTTGTACTGGTCGGACACACCGCACCACATCGTCCACGCCTGGGACTGGGATGCCGTGCCCAACGTGCTGTCGCACTACCGCGAATTCCTGCACATGGCCCCCAAGCCCGCAGGCTGGCAGCCCGGCATGCCAGGCTACGGTGGCCGTCCCGACGGTGCGGCGGTGGACGTGCAGGGCAATTACTATTCCGCCCAGTTTGAAGGCCAGCGCCTGTGCAAGTTCTCGCCCGAGGGCGACCTGCTCAACGCCTATGCGTTGCCGGTGCGCTGCCCCACCATGCCCTGCTTTGGTGGCGACGATCTGCAAACCCTGTACCTCACCACCGGCCGCCACGGCCGCCCCGCCGCGGAGCTGGAGGCGATGCCTGCGTCCGGCTGCGTGCTGTCGATGCGGGTGGATGTGCCAGGCCTACCGGTCAACTTCTTCCAAGGTTGACGGCCCGCTCTTTTACTACATTTTTAGTAGCTGCTTGTGCTTATGGATTAAGCGCTAGAGGCCAATTTGATCCATAAAAATTAAGAACCAGCGGTGGACTCGGCAGGCGCAACGCCGGTCGCCGACCAGGTCGTGACGCGGTTGCGGCCGTTCTTTTTGGCGTGGTAGAGGGCCTGGTCGGCCAGGTCGATCAGCGTGGCCGGGTCGGGCACGTGCGGGCCTATCTCGGCCACACCAAAGCTCATGGTGACCTTTACGCCGACGTGGTCACGCAGCGAGGTGCCCAGGTTGGCATCGATGTCTTCGCGCAGCCGTTCGGCGATTTCTGCCGCCTGCGCCGCCGTGCCACCGGGCAGCATGATGCAGAACTCCTCGCCGCCATAACGGCCGACAAAATCGCCCAGCCGCAGCCCGCGTGACAGGGCTTTTGCCGCACCCTGGATCACCTGGTCGCCGCCTGCGTGGCCGTATTTGTCGTTTACCTGCTTGAAGTGGTCGATGTCGCACATGATGCAGCTGATGGGTGTGCCGTTCGCCCGCGCCTCTTTGAAGCGCTGCTCGGCCTGTTGCATCAGCGAGCGGCGGTTGAAGATGCCGGTGAGCGCGTCGCGCGTGGCCAGCAGCGTGAGTTCTTCGTTCTGGCGCTCGATCTCGCGTTGCGAGGCGCTCAGCTCGCCCATGGCCACCTGCAGCCGCTCGGTGCGCTCGTGCAGTTCGGTCACGTCGGAAAAAGTGGCCAGGCAACCGCGCACCTGGTTGGCACCTTCGATGATGGGGGCGCAGTTCATGACCAGTTCGCGGCGCGGTAACCCTTCGAACTCCAGCTTCAGCGGCACGCCGAGCACGGCCTTTTTCTGCTGCACCGCCTGCCGCCAGGGCAGGGCCTTGGTGTCAGGCGGCATGGCAGCCCGCATCCAGGTGAGTTTGTCGGCATCGACACCGGTGAGTGCCTGCGCATTTTCGTTACACAGGTCGCAGAAGGCCCGGTTGGCCAGCATGATGCGACCGGAGAGGTCGAGCACCAGTACGCCCTCGGTGAGGGTGTCGAAGGCGTTGCGCACGCGCTCGGGCACGGCAGCGTTCGGGTCCAGGTGGCGCAGTACGCGCCGCAGGTACAACGCGAAAGCCACGAAACCCACGCAGACGATGAACGCCAGCCATTGCGCCAGCGGATCGTGCAGCCAGCCGCGCAGTGTGGTGGGCAGTGCCGGCTCGAAGACGAGTTGCACTTCGCCCCAAGCATTGCCGTTGGAGATCAGTGGCACGCGGATGTTGTCGGCATTCGACAAATCCCCGGGTGCCAGCCGCCAGCCGCGCACATGTTCGCCCACCTGGGCCAGCGGCTGGCCGCCTACGCCGATCACCCGTACCGACAGCAGTTTTGGTTCGCGCCGTTGTGCGTCCTTCAGCACGCGTTGCACGGCGGAATGCGGCCCGGGCAGATTGTCCACGCCCGCGCGCAGCGCCACCACCACCTCGCCGCCCACGATGCGCGCCATCTGGCCACGGTAGTGGCGCGCGCTTTCCTCGCGGTCGGGCGGATAGCCGGTGAACACCTCGCCGATCAGCACCAGCGTGACCATCAGCGACACCAGGCCCAGCGCGATGCGCACGGCGGGAGTTAACAGCTTTCGCAGCCAGACTTTCATGGCGACGCTCCCCGGCCGGTGCCCGATGCCATGCTGTCCCCGTTGTCTCCCCCATCCGCCATCTCCGCTCCTTGTGCTGCTGCAGTGTCGTCCGCTGCGGCGATGCTGTCACCGGTCGTTTGTTCGCCTTGTGCGCCATCGCCGGTACGGCCGGCGATACCCCGGTTGGGCTTAGGGCGGTTCAGCACCGGCACCGGGTCGAAGTTTTGCCAGGCCGGCGTGGTGGCCAACATGCTGGTCAACAGTGCGCCACCGCGGGTGGCCCAGATGGCGACACCGAGCGACAGCGCCGTGCTGCCGATCCAGACCGCGTCAATCACGGGTTCGCCGGTGGGCAGCTCGGCGGCGTTTCTGCTGCTGCCAAGCTCGATCGACGGCTCCTCCGTGTAGCGTTCGCTCGTCGAGGACGATGCGCGCAGACGCTCTTCTTCCTCCAGCAGCAGCTCCACCTGCGACAGCGCAATGGCGCGGCGTTCAGACAAGCCGGAGATCGGCATGGGCAGCAGCAGGTTCTGGCGGCTGACTTCAAAAGACAGCAGGCCACCTGGCGAAACCGTGGCCAGTGCGTTGACACCGGGCTCGGGCAGGTCGCCTGGAGCGACGTCAGGCGGCGAGGCCGTTGGTTCCTGGGCTGCCGAAGCAGAGCTGCCGGTGGCGATTACTGCAGTGCTCGGCGCGTCTACTACGGCGGTAAAGACCGGCGAACCCGGCAATGCGGGTATCAGGGGGGGCGGTTCGGGTAGGGCGACAAGGTCGTCACCCCATTGCACCGAGAAAATGGCCAAACGCACCGAGCCGTCGCTGCTTTGGACCTGTACGGCGATGTCGTACGAGGCACCCGGCGTACCGGCGGCGATCAGCGCGCTGTTGGCAACGGTCACCACCCCGGTCAACGGGTGGATGGCAAACCGGCCACCGGCATCATCGGCCAGGCGGTAAGACACGGCGGTGCCGGCATCTGCGTCGAATGCCTGCACGGTGATGCCCACCAGTCCACCATCGGTCACGCGGGAGGCAACCACATTCGGTCCGGGATTGGTGTCGGTGGGTTCGGACACGCCGAAGTCGTTCAGGTTCGTGACCTCTACGGTGAGGCGCTCGGTGCGGGTACTGCCGTCGGAACTGGTGGCGCGCACGGTGATGTCGTGGCGGGTGGCGGTCTCGAAGTCGAGCAGTGCGCCGTTGGCTACTGTTATTACGCCGCTGCGCGCATCGATGGCGAAACGCCCACCCGCATCGTCGACCAAGCTGTAAGTTATGGTGTCGGTGCTGTCCGGATCGGTGGCTACTGCGGTGATGCCAACCAGGGTGCCGGTGGCCGGGTTTTCGGCCAACTGGTCGGGTGCAGCGTCCACATCGGTGACCTGGCCGACACCACCTTCGTTGGCATCGATGACCGTGACTGTGAGAGCCTGTGTGTCGGCCAGCAGCCCGTCGGACACCTGTACGACGACCTCGTAGACATTGTTGCCGTCGGCGTCGCGCGCAGACTCGTGGTCGGGGGCTGCGGCGAAGCGCAGCGCGCCCGAGCTGGCATCGATGGTGAACAGCCCCGCATCGGCCCCACCCACAATCCCGTAGACCAGCGCATCGCCGTCTGCATCGGTGGCCGCTACCGTGGCCACGGCGGTGGTGTTCTCGGGGACCGACAGTGCGGCCGTGGCGGTACCGCCGCTGCTGGTGACCACCGGGGCCTCGTTCCCCGTGGTTACGTTGAGGGCAAAGGTGTCGGTGAGCACACCGCCGTTGCCGTCGCTGGCCGTGACCTGGATGGCCAGGTTGCCAACATCGGTACCGGCCGGTGTACCCGAGAAGGTGCGTGTGGCGGCATCAAAGGCCAGCCAGACGGGGAGGCTGCCTCCCCCTGCCAGTTGCACGGTGTAGGTCAGGGTGTCGCCAGCATCCACGTCCTGGAAGGTGTTGGCGGCAAACTGGAAGTTGAAGGCCAAGTCTTGGGTGGCGGCCTGGTCGGGCAGGGGAATGGCCAGAGTGGGTGCGTCATTGGTGTTGGCGACCGTGATGCCGAAGGTGTCGGTCGCGGTGCTGCCGTGGCCATCGTCGGCGATCACATTGATACTGACGGTGCCCACGTCGGCGTTGGCGGGCGTGCCGAAGAAGGTGCGCGTGGTGGCGTTGAACCCCAGCCAGGAAGGCAGGGCACCGCCGCCGACCAATTGCGCGGTGTAGGTCAGCGTGTCAGTCGGGTCCGCGTCGACGAATGTACCCGCCGTAAACTGGAAATTGAAGGCAGTATCTTCCGTGGCGTTCTGGTCAGCGATGGGCAGGGCGGTGGTCGGTGCCTCGTTGGCATTGGTGACGGTCACCGCTATCGCCTGGCTGGCGTTCAGCGCACCATCGCTGGCGCGGACCACAAGGTTGTAGACGTTGTTGGCGCCGGTATCCTGCGGGCTCTCGTAGTCTGGCGCACCGACGAAACGCAGCGCGCCGGTGCTGCCATCCATGCTGAACAGCGCCGCATCGGCACCACCGGTGATCGCATAGGTCAATGCGGGGCCATCCACGTCGGTTGCCGTCACGGTCAGCACGGCGGTGCTGTTCTCGGCCACGTTCGCCATGGCGGCGCTGGTGATTACGGGGGCTTCGTTCACGTCGGTCACAGTGACGGCGATGGCCTGGGTGTCGGCCAGGCCGCCGTCGCTGGCCCGCACCACCACATCGTAGACATTGTTGCCGCCAGCGTCCTGCGGGGCCTCGAAATTGGGCGCGGCCAGGAAGCTCAGTACGCCAGTGCTGGCATTGATGCTGAAGCGCCCAGCGTCCGCGCCACCCGTGATCGCATAGCTCAGGGCCGGGCCGTCCAGGTCCGTGGCTGCCACCGTTGTCACGGCGCTGGTGTTCTCGGCCACGCTGACCGTGGCCGTCGCGGCCCCGCCATTGCTGGTGATCACTGGCGCGTTGTCGTTCACGTCGGTCACCGTGACGGCCATCGCCTGCGTGTCGGTCAAGCTGCCGTCGCTTACCTGCACCGTCACGTCGTAGACATTGTTCGCGCCTGCGTTCTGCGGGTTCTCGAAGTCCGGCGCGCTGGTGAAGGTCAAGGCCCCGGTGGCGCTGTTGATCTGGAACAGCGCCGCATCGGCACCGCCGACGATGCTGTAGGAAAGCGTCGGGCCATCCGCGTCGGTAGCCGCAACCGTGGTGACGGCGCTGGTGTTCTCCGCCACGCTGACCGAGGCCGTGGCGGCTCCGCCGTTGCTGGTGATGTTGGGTGCGTTGTCGTTCAGGTCTGTCACCGCCACGGCCAGGGCCTGCGTGTCGCTGACGCTGCCGTCGCCCACCTGCACCTGCACATCGTAGACGTTGTTGCCACCCGCATCCTGGGGGCTCTCATAGTCCGGCGCATTCACGAAACGCAGCACGCCGCTGTTGGTGTCGATTTGGAACAGCGCTGCGTCCACTCCACCGACGATGCTGTAGGTCAGGGCAGAGCCGTCCGCGTCGGTGGCTGCCACGGTGGCCACAGCCGTGCCGTTCTCGCCCCGGCTCACCGCTGCCGAGGCACCGCCACCGCTGCTGGTGATCACCGGCGCGTTGTCGTTCAGGTTGGAGACCGTGACCGCGACGGCCTGGGTGTCGGCCAGCAGGCCGTCGCTGGCCTGCACCGTCACGTCGTAGACGTTGTCGGCACCGGCATCCTGCGCGTTCTCGAAGTCGGGCGCGCTCACGAAGCTCAATGCGCCGGTGCTGCTGTTGATCTGGAACAGCGCCGCGTCGGCACCGCCCACGATGCTGAAGTTCAGCACCGGGCCGTCCACGTCGGTGGCGGCCACCGTGGTCACGGCCGCGCTGCTCTCGGCGACGGAGACGCTCGCCGTCGCCCCGCCACCGTCGCTGGTGATCACCGGCGCGTTGTCGTTCAGGTCGGTCACGGTCACGGCCAGGTTCTGCGTGTCCGCGAGGCTGCCGTCGCTGGCCTGCACCTGCACGTCGTAGACGTTATCGCTGCCTGCATCCTGTGGGTTTTCGTAGTCTCGTGTGGCCAGAAAGCGCAGGGCACCCGTGCTGGCGTTGATGGTGAACTGCGCCGCGTCCGCGCCGCCGACGATGCTGTAGCTCAGCGCAGAGCCATCGGCATCGGTGGCTGCGACAGAGGCCACGACCGAGGCGTTCTCGGCCACGTTCACCGCCACTGACGCACCGCCGCCGTTGCTGGTGATCGTGGGTGCGTTGTCGTTGGCATTGCCCACCGTAACCGCCATGTCCTGCGTGTCCGTCAGGCTGCCGTCGCTGACCTGCACCTGCACGTCGTAGACGTTGTTGCCGTCGGCGTCCAGCGGGTTCTCGTAGTCCGGCGCGGCCAGAAACGCCAGTGCGCCCGTGCTGCCATCGATCTGGAACAGCGCTGCGTCCGCACCACCCACGATGCTGTAGGCCAGCGTGGGCCCGTCCGCATCGCTGGCGGCCACCGTGGTGACGGCCGCGCCGTTCTCGGCGATGGAGATGCTGGCCGAGGCCCCGCCACCGTTGCTGGTGATGACCGGGGCGTTGTCGTTCACGTCGGTCACGGTCAAGGCCAGGGCCTGTGTGTCCGTCTGGCTGCCATCGCTGACCCGCACCTGCACGTCGTACACGTTGTCAAAGCCTGTGTCATCCGGATTCTCGAAGTCCGGCGCCACCTGGAAGCTCAGGGCACCGGTGACGGCATGGATCTGGAACAGCGCGGCATCCGCACCGCCCACGATGCTGTAGGTTAGGACGGAGCCGTCAGTGTCGGTGGCCGCCACGGTGGTCACGGCCGTGGTCAGCTCCGCCACGCTGACGGCTGCCGAGGCCGCGCCACCGTTGCTGGTGATGACCGGTGCGTTGTCGTTCAGGTTGGTTACCGTGACCGCCACGGCCTGGGTGTCGGTCAGCAGGCCGTCACTGGCCTGTACCGTCACGTCGTA
>CAUPNG010000020.1:0-89791 GCA_963512605.1 uncultured Albidiferax sp.
ATGCTTACCTGATGGATGTGCTAACCCGGCTGCCCACGCACAGGGCCAGCCGCATTGAGGAGTTGCTGCCGCACCGCTGGCAAGCTGCCCAGTCGTAACTGACGCTGGCGGTCAAGATGGGATCACCGTGTGCTTACCCTTGCGCGCCATCTGTACGCGTGATCTGAGTGCTCCATGTGCTTTCATTTGCCTATCACGCGATGGGGGCTCTATGGGGACTGGCTGTGTGAATTTTTCAAAAATCTCTAGTCTTTATAAGGCTTTATAAGTCATCCAAAGGTACTGCGCCATCATGGGGGTGTGGGCGGCAGCGGGCGCGTCGATAGGCAGAGCGGTGGACGGGGGAAGGGCTTTGGCGCTCAAGATCGTGGTTCCAGGAGGTGTGGAGAAGTGCAAAGAGGTACGAAGAGGTGCGGGCGGGGGCCGATTATCGGCGACGGCTGCCTGTCTACTGCCTACCCATCGCCTGCCCACTGCCTGCTGTATCCACCCCCTTTCCAGCACCTCCACCAGTGCCTGTTGTTCCCCGCGCTGTGACAGGCCCGAACGCCGGGGTGTCAAGGCGTTGTTAACCGAAAGTCGATGGCCGCGGCGATCTGGCCATTGACCAACAGTTCGATTTTGTGCGTGCCCGCCGTGTGTTTGCGCGTGGTGAGGTCGACAAAAAGATGGCCCTTGGCCAACCCGAGTGTCTCTTTGGCACCCAATGCGAAGGTGCGCCACTTGAAGACTTTGCGGTGGGCCTTTCCGTTGCGTCTGGCGAAGTGGATGGCGTAGTCCAGCACGATTTTCTGTGCCTCGTCGGCCTGCGAGGCGAGCGACGCCAACAAGCGCATCTGCTGTCCCAGCGCGATATCGCTGGTATCTACTGAAAATTGCGCGGTAACCTCAATCCCCACCTTGGCACCCATCAAGGCCAGGGCGCGCGGATGGCCCGCCTTGATCAGATTACGGGTCGCGTGCTGGATGATCCAGCGGGTGTTTGCCGAGTCTTTGGGCCAGCCTTCCAGCAAGTCCAGCACCCACTCGGGCTTTTCTTTCGTAAAGTCGTTGAGATGGTTGGCTACCGACTTTTGCACATAGCCGCTTTCGTCCGCCCGCAGTGCCACCAGAATCGGCAAAGCCAGGTCCGGGTTGGTGGCCAGGGTGTGCAGCTTTTTGGCCCAAGGCAAGCGCGGCCTGGTCGCCTCGCTGGCCAGCCTTCGGACATGCGCGTTGGGGTGCTGGGCCCAGGACATGGCCTTGCCAAGCGCCTTGTCCAAGTCCTTCGCCAGGTAGGGCCGCAGGGCAAACTCGGCGGAGCTGAAGGGTGTTAGCCATTCCAGAGCGTCCAGGGATTCCTCCCAGTGGTTCAGGCCATGCCTGCCCACCATTTCAGGCAGCACCATGGAGATGAATCCCCTCGGCAGATGGGGGGCCATAACGCGCACGGTCTTTAATGCCGCCACGAAGTCCTTTGGCAGGCATGCGCGCAGGGCATCGGCGGCCTGCGCCATGCGCTCCATGACCGACAGGTCATCGAGCCTGGCCAGGGCGAGTTCCAGAAACTTCGACACGTCGAAATCGGGTGCCGCATTTTTGGCAGCCCGTGCCAGGACCTGCATCGCCTGCGCATTCAAAACTTCCTTGAGTAACTTGGGGTTTTCGTTCTCTGCCATCGGGTCAAGCCTGCGCGGCCCCTAAAAGGTTGTGAATACGTTGTAAGCGCACCGTCGGTACGGTTGTGCCGCTCTGTAATGGCCTGAATGGCATGGGTTTGTCCTGTCTGTAGTGGTGTGCGAACCCATAGGGTGCACCTGCTTTTTAGCATCGGCCCAGTCTGGAAATTTCTCGATTGGCGGTTTGCCTTTGCGGGCCCCGTAGGCGACGTTGCCAGCGCATTTCATCGCCTTGTTTCAGAACCATCCACCCCGTACAGACTCTTTCCTTCGACCACAGAACGCCAGGCGGCTTTGGCGGGGTAACCCAGACTTGTATCTTCCAGGCGGGAGGCTGCATGCGCTTTGAAATCATCAATTAGGCAGTAGGCGGAGTGCAGCGACTCGTCGCGTGGCAGTCGATACGACTCCCCTTTGTTTGAGTCCCAAGTGCCGCCAAGAAATTCCAAGGCAAAGCTATCCAAGGAGGGTTGCACTGCTTTTGCTGCTGCGAAGACCGCAGGGCAGGCGGCGGGCACACAACGGGCCAGCGTCCACAGAATGAAGCCAGGGTTGCTCATCAGGAAAAGACGGTCTTCTTTAGCTGCTTTCAGTACATTCCCGGCGAAGGCCTGCAGAGTGTCTTCACGGGAGTTAGATGGCGCGGTGAGTTGCTGCGAGTAGCGCTCTCGTTGCGGTACATAGCTCTGGGCCACGATCTCCGCAGCGCATGAAAGCGTCATTGAATTTTCAGCAATCTGTTTTGCCAATGCCTCCATGCGGCCAGCATCTACTGACTGGATTAGCATGAAAACCGCGCGTAGGGCGTTATCTTCCGCATCCAGACTGATGGATTCTTTGCCAGCCCTGGTGCGCTCCACGAACAACGGCTGCTCTGGTAGGCCAGCCACCGCAAGACAGAGATCATCCAGGTCCGTGATGCCCTCGCCACCCAGCGATTCGGCAACATCCCCAAGTAGCTCAAGAAACGCATAGCAATTCTCTGTAGTAAGCGAGTCGACGACTTTCAATCGCTGTTCTGGCTGTTGCAGATACCGCTTGGCAGCCTCCAGGCTGACATCGCCGGACGTTACGCTGAGCTGGAGTGCGATTGCTAACCTGGCCGGATGGGCGATGGTGCCATCGACATAGGAAGCCCTTCCCAATGCGTAGGCATCCTCCGCTTCAGCCACCGATGGAAACAGATAGTGGACGACGCGCTGAACGCTGGGCGGGGAACTGGATGCGTCATATGCGTGCTTGCGCGCTGGTGTTCCATCCTTGATCACATCGGCTGACTTTTCGAGAAGGGTGCTGTCATCGACGAGCCTGCCTACAAACAACCTTGGATTCTTGCGTAATAGCTCAAAGACGGACGGTGCTTTCACCGAGAGCGCGGCGAGCCCAAGAATGTCGGCGAAGACGATCTCACCCCGCAGCGAGGGCTCCATCATGCGTACGGCGTTGAACACCCGGGCCATATCGCGCGGCTGGTCCAGCAGCTCACGCAAGCCGGAATAGTAGAGGCCGGAGAGACGCTGGTCGTGGTTCTTGAACCGATGAGTGCGCGCTTCAGAGGGAAGCGCGTCCAATGCTTCGCTGATGAGCTTCCTGCGTGCCGAAAGCGAGAGGGTTGGCAAGGGCATGCGTACCTGCACCACCTTGTCCAGGTAGCTGTCGGCGTAGGGAACTCCTAGCTTTTCCAGTGCGCTGCTGACGTAGGCCGGGTCCCAGGCCAGAACGTAGCCCACATTGGGTAGCTCACCCACTGCCTTGATGATGCGGACCATCTCGAATACTTCGCTTGGAAAGAGGCGATCAATGTCATCAATGAACACGATGATGGGACGTGGGAGCTTGCGCAGCGCTTCTTCCACCTTCTGCTTGTAGGCTTCGATGTCAGGGGTTTTGTACTCAGCAACCGCACCGGTCGCATCTCCGACGGCATCAAACACAGACTTGATCAGTGAGGTCCAAGGCTCCGCGCCTGGAATGAGTTTGACCAGATCGAACGCCTTCGAATAGGCTTTGATTTCCTTGGCGACCTTCTTTCCGTCACGGCTATGGTCGCCCAGGTTGATGGCTCCTGCGATGCGTGAAAGGAAATGCCTCAGCAAGGCATCTTTCTCGCCCACCAGCCAGGGGTTGAAGTGGACGATCAACGGTTGATGCGCAGGACCCGGCTGATTCAGGATGGCTTCGACCATGGCCAACGTAGAAGTCTTGCCGCTGCCCCAGGCTCCTTCTATGGAGATGACCAATCCGCTGGAGGATGGGACCTTCTGTAGCGCTACAGCGGCAGACTCAGCGAACCCCGTTCGCGACAGCTTGTCGCTTTGTAGAGCGTTGCCAGGAAACAAGGGGGTGTCGAAATTGATTCCAGGGTCTGTGTCGTTCATAGGCAGCTGTTGTTGGGATCCATGGGGCTGATTTATCGTCATTCACATTTCCTCAGGTGGCACTATCGGTCGGTTGTGCGATGGGAGCTCTGGGGGAATTGTCGGCGACGGCTACTAGCCCACAGCCTCCCGCATCCACCCCACAAACGCCTCCACCAGCGCCCGGTTCTCGGTGCGCTCGGGCAGCACGCAGTAATAGGCCCGCTCATGGACCCCGCCATTCGGCAGTGGCTGCGCGCAGGCCAGCACCAACTCGCCGCGCTCCAGCTCGGCCTCGACCAGCAGGCGCGGCACCAGGGCCAGGCCCAGGCCGCAGGTAGCTGCGGCAGCGGTCATGGAAAACAGTTCGTAGCGCGGGCCGCGGCGGGCCAGGGGGGCGGGCACGCCCATGGCATCGAACCATTCGCGCCAGCCGTCGGGGCGGGTGCTTTGTTGCAGCAGGGGGAGTTCGGCGATGGCTTCTGCGGTGAAGGCGGTTGCGCCTTTCAAAAGCGCCGGGCTGCACACCGGCACCATGTCCTCGCCCAGCAGGCGCACCGCGCGGGTGCCTGCCCATTGCGCCACTTGCTCAGCCGTGCCGCTGTACAGGGCGGCGTCAAAAGGCGTGTCGGCAAATAGGAAGGGGCGGGTGCGGGTTTCGATGTGCACCGTGGTGTCGGGGTGCAGGGCGGTCCAGGCGGGCAGGCGCGGGATCAGCCAACGGGTGGCGAAGGTGGGCACCGAGGCCAGGTGCAGCGTGCCGCCGCTGCCCTGGTGCGACATGGCGTCCAGCGTGTCTTGCTCCAGCCCGCGCAGCCGCACGGCGACCTGCTGCGCGTACTCGGCCCCCTGCGGGGTGAGCGCCACGCCGTGGCGGGTGCGGCGAAACAGCGGCACGCCCACAAACGCCTCCAGCGCGGTGATCTGGCGCGACACCGCGCCCTGGCTCAGGGCCAGCTCTTGGGCGGCGCGGGTATAGCTTTCGTGGCGGGCGGCGGCATCGAGGCAGGCCAGGGCCTGGAGGGAGGGAATTTTGCGGCGCATAGTGTGAGAAATATACACAATATGGGGTGGCTACGGTGCAATATTGATAGCTGCTTACGCTCAAAGAATAAGCGGTAACCCTTGATATCTTCTAAATTCTGGATACTTTAAGTATCTTGAGAACGCATAACTGGTTGCAAACAAATCGTTTGCTCGGCTGCCCCGGCGGGCACTACCATGGCGGCTATTCTTTTGGAGACACCCCATGGCCCACGCCGCATTCCAATGGCAAGACCCGTTCTTGCTCGACTTGCAACTCAGCGATGACGAACGCATGGTGCGCGATGCGTCGGCGGCTTACTGCCAAGACCGGCTGCTGCCCCGCGTTCTGCAGGCCTTCCGCACCGAAAGCACCGACCCGGCCATCTTCCGCGAGATGGGCGAGCTGGGCCTGCTGGGCCCCACCATCCCCGAACAGTACGGCGGCCCAGGCCTGAACTACGTGGCCTACGGCCTGATCGCCCGCGAAGTGGAGCGCGTGGACTCGGGCTACCGCTCGATGATGAGCGTGCAAAGCTCGCTGGTGATGGTGCCTATCTTTGAATTCGGCACCGAAGCGCAGCGGCAAAAATACCTGCCCAAACTGGCCACCGGCGCTTGGATTGGCTGCTTCGGCCTGACCGAGCCCGACCACGGCTCCGACCCCGGCTCCATGGCCACCCGCGCCCACAAGGTGGCGGGCGGCTACAAGCTCAGTGGCTCCAAGATGTGGATCTCCAACAGCCCCATCGCCGACGTGTTCGTGGTCTGGGCCAAGGAGGTGGATGCGGCGGGCAACGTCGGCCCCATCCGTGGCTTTATTCTGGACAAAGGCATGGCGGGCCTGAGCGCCCCGGCCATCCACGGCAAGGTGGGCCTGCGCGCCAGCATCACCGGCGAGATCGTGATGGACGGCGTGTTCTGCCCCGAAGACAACGCCTTCCCCGAGGTGCAGGGTTTGAAAGGGCCGTTCACCTGCCTCAACAGCGCCCGCTACGGCATCGCCTGGGGCGCGCTGGGGGCGGCCGAAGACTGCTGGTTCCGCGCCCGCCAGTACACGATGGACCGCAAACAGTTTGGCCGCCCCCTGGCCGCCAACCAGCTGATTCAGAAAAAGCTGGCCGACATGCAGACTGACATCGCCCTGGGCCTGCAAGGCTGCCTGCGCCTGGGCCGCATGAAGGACGAGGGGACGGCATCGGTGGAGCTGACCTCGCTGCTGAAACGCAACTCCTGCGGCAAGTCGCTGGACATCGCCCGGTTGGCGCGCGACATGATGGGCGGCAACGGCATCTCCGATGAGTTTGGCGTGGCGCGGCATTTGGTGAACCTGGAAGTGGTCAACACCTACGAGGGCACGCACGACATCCACGCGCTGATTTTGGGCCGCGCCCAGACCGGCATTGCAGCTTTTGGAAACTGACGTGACCGCCGCTTTAAGCCACCTCAAGGTGCTGGACCTGTCCCGCGTGCTAGCCGGGCCGTGGTGCACCCAGATGCTGGCCGACCTGGGGGCCGATGTGGTCAAGGTCGAGCGCCCGCTGGTGGGCGACGACACCCGCCACTGGGGGCCACCCTTTCTGCAAGACGCAGACGGGAATGACACCGACCAGGCCACCTATTTCACCGCCTGCAACCGCAACAAGCGCTCCATCACCATCGACATGGCCCAGGCCGAGGGCCAGGCGCTGATCCGCCAGATGGCCGCGACCAGCGATGTGTTGGTAGAGAACTTCAAGGTCGGCGGCCTGAGTGCTTACGGACTGGACTACGCCAGCCTGCAGGCCATCAACCCGCGTTTGATTTACTGCTCGGTCACCGGCTTCGGCCAGACCGGGCCGTATGCCGAGCGCGCGGGCTACGACCTGATGGTGCAAGCCATGAGCGGGCTGATGTCCATCACCGGCACGGCAGACGGCGGCCCGCAGCGCGTGGGCGTAGCGGTGATCGACCTGTTCACCGGGGTCTACGCCTGCAGCGCCATTTTGGCCGCACTCGAATCGCGCCACCGCACCGGCCTGGGCCAGCACATCGACATGGCCTTGCTCGACGTGGGCATGGCCATGCTGGCCAACCAGGCCGCCGGATTCCTGAACACCGGCAAAGTGCCCCAGCGCCTGGGCAACACCCATCCCAGCCTGGTGCCGTACCAAGACCTGCCCACGGCTGACGGTGCCATGCTGCTGGCCATCGGCAACGACGGCCAGTTCGCCCGCTTCTGCGCTGCCGCCGAGCACCCCGAATGGGCCACCGACCCGCGTTACGCCACCAACACCCTGCGGGTGCAGCACCGCGCCGAATTGACAAACGCGCTAGAGGCCGTCACCCGCACGCGCAGCACCGCGCAGTGGATCACCTTGCTGGAGGACAAAGCCGTGCCCTGCGGCCCCATCAACGCCATGGACCAGGCCTTTGCCGATTCCCAGGTGCAGGCCCGGGGTTTGAAGGTAAATCAGCCGCTTGCGCCCACGAGATCAGCGCAAGTAGCTATAGAAAATATAGTGAGCGTGGCCAGCCCGCTGCGCCTGACCGCCACGCCCCCGGTGTTGCACCGCGCGCCGCCGGGCTTGGGCGAGCATACGGATGAGGTGTTGGCGGGGTTGGGGTTGGATGCGGCGGCGATTGCGGGGCTGCGGATAGCCGGAGTGGTGTAGGTCCGCCACCCAACGCAAATGGGTAGCTTGCGCCACCCATTTTTATGTATCCCAACTTTTAGCCAGAACGCTCCCGCAGGCAAAGGCGCAGGCGAGCCGATCCTTCCAGAAACAGCGCAGAACTGGCTTTGCCAGGCTGCTGCTGTTGCCTCCTGCAAGGGGGTTGGCGAAAGACGCGAAGCGCTGCAGCCTGGGGGTGTGCTTACTTTGCCGTAGGCATCACAAACTCAGCCCCCTTGGCAATGCTCTCGGGCCAGCGCTGCATGATGGACTTTTGCTTGGTGTAGAAGCGCACGCCTTCTTCGCCGTAGGCATGCATGTCGCCAAACAGGCTCTTTTTCCAGCCGCCGAAGCCGTGCCAGGCCATGGGCACGGGGATGGGCACGTTGATGCCGACCATGCCGACCTGGATGCGGCGGCTGAATTCACGGGCTACGTTGCCGTCGCGGGTGAAGCAGGCCACGCCGTTGCCGAATTCGTGGTCGTTGATCAGCTGGATCGAGGTGGCCAGGTCGGGCACGCGCACGCAGGCCAGCACCGGGCCGAAGATTTCTTCTTTGTAGATGCGCATGTCGGGCGTGACGTGGTCGAACAGCGTGCCGCCCAGCCAGAAGCCTTCGCCGCAGCCGTCGCCAGCCTGTGCGCCGTCAAAGCCGCGGCCATCGGCCAGCAGCTGCGCTCCTTCTTTCACGCCCTGCTCGATGTAGCCGGTGATGCGGGCATGGGCGGCGGGGGTCACGATGGGGCCCATTTCGGCGGCCAGATTCGTGCCATTCAAGACCTTCAGGGTCTTGGTGCGGGCCAGCAGCTTGGGGATGACCTTGTCGGCCACGTCGCCCACCAGCACGGCCACCGAAATCGCCATGCAGCGTTCGCCCGCCGAGCCGTAGCCTGCGCCGATCAGCGCGTCCACCACCTGGTCGATGTCGGCATCGGGCATCACCACCATGTGGTTCTTCGCGCCGCCCAGGGCCTGCACGCGTTTGCCGTGGTGGGCACCGGTTTCATAGATGTAGTTGGCAATGGGTGTGGAGCCCACAAAGCTCACGGCCTTCACGTCGGGGTGCACCAGCAGCGCGTCCACGGCTTCCTTGTCGCCCTGGACCACGTTGAACACGCCATCGGGCAAACCGGCTTGTTTCAGCAAATCGGCCATGAACAGGCTGGCGCTGGGGTCGATGGGGCTGGGCTTGAGCACAAAGGTGTTGCCCGCGGCAATCGCCACCGGGAACATCCACATCGGCACCATCACGGGGAAGTTGAACGGGGTGATACCGGCCACCACGCCCAGAGGCTGGCGCAGCGTCCAGTTGTCGATGCCGGTGGAGACCTGGTCGGTGAAGTCGCCCTTGAGCAACTGAGGAATGCCGCAGGAGAATTCGACGATGTCGATACCGCGCGCCACTTCGCCCTGCGCATCGGTAAACACCTTGCCGTGCTCGGCGGTGATGAGATGGGCCAGCTCGTCCTTGTGCAGGTTCAGCAGCTCCAGAAACTTGAACAGCACGCGGGCACGGCGGATGGGCGGTGTGTCGGCCCACTTGGGGAAGGCGGCCAGGGCCGATGCCACAGCGGCATCCACGTCCTGCTGGTTGCCTAGGCGCACATTGCGGCTGACCTTGCCGGTGGCCGGGTTGTAGACGGGCTGGGTGCGGGTGCCGTGGCCGGTGGTGCGCTCGCCGTGCAGGTACTGGGCGATTTCGGTGGAGTCGGTAGCAGCGGTCATGGAGTGTCTCGTTGTGGTGGAGTGAGGCTGCAGTGTAGGCAGGCCACACCCACCTCACAAGCCCGAAACTTTGAATTGATTGTTCGCCATGGTGAACAATAGGGGCATGAACGAGCAGAAAATCAATGAACTCTGGAGCCACCTGCACTGGCTTACCGTGCTGGCCCAGCAGGGCAGTTTTACGGCGGCAGCCGCCCGGCTGGGCGTGAGCAAGGCGGCCATGAGCCAGCGCATGGCCGACCTGGAGCGCATGGCGGGCGTGCCGCTGGTGCGCCGCACCACCCGCAGCGTGCGCCTCACCGAGGCGGGCCAGCGCCTGGTGGACGACACCCGGGCCTCGTTCGAGCAGATTGCCCAAAGCTTCGCCCAGGTGCGCGACCTGGCCGACGCGCCGCACGGGCTCTTGCGGGTAACCGCCCCGGTGGCCTTTGCGCGCCAGCAGCTGGTGCCCCGGCTGGCCGACTTTTTGCGCGAATACCCCGATGTGCGGTTGGAACTGGAGCTATCCGACCGCCTGTCCAGTCTGGCTACCGAAGGCTTCGATCTGGCCATCCGCCACACCGCCGCCCCGCCCGATACCCATGTGGCCTGGACGCTGTGCGCCACGCGTTCGCTGCTGGTGGCCAGCCGGGCGTATTTGCGCAAACGCGGCACGCCGTTGCGCCCCGAAGATTTGCGCACCCACAGCTGCCTGCACTACCCGCGCGCGCAGGACACGCCGGCCTGGACCTTTGCGCAGGGCACGGGATCGAATGTGGAGCGGGTCACGGTGCCGGTATCGGGCGTGCTGGCCGCCAACAACAGCGAAGCCCTACGCGACGCCGCCGTGGCCGGGCTGGGCATTGCGCTGCTGCCCGACTTCAGCCTACCCGCCAGTTTGCGCGCCAGCAAACTGGTGCCGGTACTACCCGACTGGCAGCTGGTGGGCGGCTATGCCGACCAGCTCTACGCCATCCGCCCCTACACCGCCCATGTGCCGCGCGCGGTGACGGCCTTTGTGAACTACCTGCGGCAGGCGCTGGCGGGGGGATTTGGCGCGGGGCTGGCCGACGGGGCAACACTGGACACATAGGCCGTTTGCGCTGATCCGTATTGCATGGCTTGCTTCTCAATAGATAGCAAATGAAGTGGCGGTGCTGCTGAGGGTTGGCGTTTCCCGGACCCACCCACGTTGTCGGCGGCCCGCCGGATGGCAGGTTTGCACCACTGGCCCCGAGACACGGTTCACTCTATTATTGTGACTAATTGTGTTTTGCCTTCGGGCAAAGAGCTCCTGAAATCCACCACGCTTCGCAATGACAAGCAAAGTCGAGCCTTCTTACTTTTTTTTACGTGCGGCGATCTGTGGCGGTGGTAATGACGGGCGCTGCAGGAAGTTCTGTCGACGCGTTCTGGGCGGCTGGCTTGGGGCCTTGCTGCTGCTGTTGGCGCTGGAGTTGCAGCCCGTGCATGCCGCCGAACCGAACGCGAAGCGCGCACCCGTGATCGTGGTGTTGCATTCTCAAAATATCGGTTTTCCCGTCTATGACGCGGTGTCGCAGGGCATCCTCGCCCAGGCGCGGGAAGAGAAGTTCAACGTTTCGCGCATCTTCATCGAGTACCTGGACCTGATTCGCCGCCCCACACCGGCCGACCGCAGCGCCTTGGCAGCCCACCTGCAGCAAAAGCTGGGCCGCGAGAATGTGGCGATGGTGATTGCCGAAGGTAATTTGGCCACCCGCTTCCTGGCCAACGAAGGCCGGGAGCTGTTTCCCAACGCCATGGTGCTGAGCACGGCCCGCGAGGCGGTGCCCCCCACGCTGTTTGGCCCGCGCGCGCAGGTGCACATGCCTATGGGGGTCGATTACGACAAGGCCGTGCGCTTGACCATGGCCGTCATGCCCCAGGTTCGCCGGGTGCTGGTGGTGGTGGGTGCGTCGCTGAGCGACAAGCCGTTTTTGGACGATATGCGCCGGGTGGAGCCCCACTTCAAGGGCCGGTTGGAGTTCGAGTACACCGACCGCCTGGCGCATGACGCCATACTGCAGCGCGTCGCGCAAGTGGACCGGGATACGGTGATCCTCTACCTGAGTGTTTTTGGCGACATCACGGGCACAGCTTACGTCCCCTTCGATGTGCTGGCGCAGGTCGTCGAAGTTGCGTCGGCACCGGTATTTGGCACCACGGATGCCACCTTGAAGCAGGGCGCCACGGGTGGCCTGGTCTTTCTGGACAACGCCTTCGGTCGCCAGGTGATGCGCCTGGCGCTGCGCTACCTGCGGGGAGAGTTGCCGCAGGGCGTTCCGGATGGCTTCATCCGGGCTGACAGCACGCCGCTGTTCGATTGGCGCCGGATGCAGCGCTGGCACATCGATCCTGACCTGTTGCCCCCGGGAAGCGTTCTGCTGAATCGGCCACCGACGCTGTGGGAGCAGTACCGCACCGAGGTGCTGGCAACGGTGGCTACTTTTCTGGTCATGGGTTTGTCCTTGCTAGGGCTGGCGATGCAGGCGCGGCGGCTTCGCCAAGCTGAGCAGGATGCTATCGAGAGCGAGAACCGGCTGCGGGTGATCATCGAGACCGCGCCCGATGCCATCACCGTCTTTGACGCCGACCACGGCCACCTCGTGGATGCCAATGCCAAGGCGGTCGATCTGTTTGGCTGCGACCGCTCCACCTTGCTGGCCGGTGGCGTGGAGCGGCTGTATGGCGAAGGAGCCGACGGTGGCGAGGCCATCAAAGCCTCGATCGCCGCAAACACCCGGCGGGCGCTGGGCGGCGAGGAAGTCCGGTTCGAGCGCTCGGTGGTGAACGCCCGCAGTGGCGAGCTGAGCCGTTGCGCCGTGCATTTGGTGCAATTGCCGTGCCGGGGGCAAAAACTGTTGCGGGCCTCCTATACCGACATCACCGAGCGCACGCTCATCGACTCGGCCCTGCGTTTCGTGGCCGAGCACAACGGCAACGCCGATGACCACGGCGTGCTCCTGGCGCAATTGCTGGGGTTCCTGTGCACGGCGCTGCAGTGCGAAGGCGGTATCGTCGTGCGGTGGGTCGACGACGCGCGGGCAGAAACCGTGGTGGTGCTGCACGACGGTGAGGTGCAGCCCAACTTCGGCTTCCTGTCCCAAGGCAGCGGCTGCGAGTTGCTGCGTGAGAGCAATCGCACGGTGGTGATTCCGCAGGCGGTCTGCGCGGCCCTGCCCGATAACCCCTTGCTCAGGCATTGGCGTGCGCAAAGCCTGGTAGGGGCGATGCTGTGGGACTCGCAGGGCGTGCCGGTAGGCTGCATTGCCGTGATCGGACGCCAACCGCTGGCCCGACCCGAACGCGCCACCGCGGTGGTGCAAACCATGGCGGCGCGCACTGCTCAGGTGCTGGAGGCGATGCGCAACGAAGCCTCGGTGCTGCGCTACCAGGCCGGGCTGGAAGACCAGGTGGTGACGCGAACCGCCGAACTGGCCAGCGCCAACGCCGCCTTGTCCGAGGCCCTGGACGCAGCGCAGGCCGCCACCCAGGCCAAGTCGGATTTTCTGGCCAACATGAGCCATGAGATCCGCACCCCGATGAACGCCATCATCGGCATGGCCCACCTGGCGCTGCGCACGCCGCTGGCGCCCAACCAGCTCAATTACGTGCAGCGGATCGACCAGTCGGGCCGGCACCTGCTGGGGCTGATCAACGACATTCTCGACTTCAGCAAGATCGAGGCGGGCAAGCTCAGCGTCGAGCAGCTTGAATTCGACCTCACCACCGTGCTCGACAACGTGGTCAACTTCGTCAACGAGAAGGCCGCCGTCAAGAATCTGGAGCTGTTGCTGGACATCGGTGCCGACGTGCCGTGGACGCTGGTGGGCGACCCGCTGCGGCTGGCGCAGATCCTGGTCAACTACGGCGGCAACGCGGTGAAGTTCACCGACAGTGGCGACATCACCATCTACATCCGCAAGCTTGGAGACGACGATGACGGGGGCGAAGGCGGCCTGCGCCTGCAGTTTGGCGTACGCGATACCGGCATCGGCCTCACGCCCGAGCAGCTTGGGCGGCTGTTCCAAAGCTTCGCGCAGGCCGACGCCTCCACCACGCGGCGCTACGGCGGCACCGGGCTGGGCTTGGCCATCGCCAAGAGCCTGGCCGGGCTGATGGGCGGGGAGGTCGGCGTGGCATCCGAGCCCGGCCGCGGCTCCGACTTCTGGTTCACCGCCCGCCTGCGCCGGGGCCAGGGCCAGGCCGTGCGACAGCCGACGCCCGACCTACACGGGCTGCGCGTGCTGGTGGTGGACGACAACGACAGCGCCCGGATCATTCTGTCCAACATCCTCGACACCATGGGTTTCGTGGTCACCACGCTAGATACCGGGCAGGCCGCCGTGCAGGCCACGCAGGCCGCCGACGCGGCAGGTGCGCCGTTCGCCTGGGCGTTTGTGGATTGGCGCATGCCCGGGCTGGACGGCATCGAGACCGCGCGCGCCATCCGTGCGCTCGGCCTGGCGCGGCCGCCGCGGCTGGTGATGGTCACCGCCTTCGGCCGCGAGGAAGTGATG
Organism: uncultured Albidiferax sp.; assembly: GCA_963512605.1. Lineage (GTDB taxonomy): Bacteria > Pseudomonadota > Gammaproteobacteria > Burkholderiales > Burkholderiaceae_C > Rhodoferax_B. The sequence goes on from CAUPNG010000020.1 coordinate 13,939, forward strand.
GCGCTGGCCACCGAAGTCGGCATCGCCGAGGTGCTGGTCAAGCCGGTGAACGCCTCCACACTGTTCGATGCCGTGATGCAGACCCGGCGCGTGGCACCCCGGTCAGCGGGCAGTGTGGCGCGGGTGGGGGCTGCGGCCGCCGATCCGCCAACCCTGCAGGCGCTGGCTGGCGCACGTATCCTGCTGGTGGAAGACAACGAGATCAACCAGGAGGTGGCGCTGGGCCTGCTCGATGGTTACGGCTTCACTGTCGAGGTGGCGGCCAATGGCCAGATCGCTGTGGACATGGTGCAGCGCGCCGACTATGACATCGTGCTGATGGACATGCAGATGCCGGTGATGGGCGGCGTGGAGGCCACCGAGGCCATCCGCCAGTTGCCCGGGCTGGCCGACCTGCCCATCGTGGCCATGACCGCCAACGCCATGCAACAAGACTTGGCGAACTGCCGTGCGGTCGGCATGGTGGATGTGGTGACCAAGCCGATCGATCCCGCGGCGCTGTGGCGCGCCCTGCTGCGGTGGATCAGGCCGCGTGCCGGCCTGGGGCACGGCGGATCCTTGGGCGCGCCGGTGCCTCTGGCGCCGACCCCTGCCCAGAGCCTGCCGACTATCGAAGGGCTCGACACGGCACTGGGTCTGCGCCAAATGCTCGGCCGGGAGAGCCTGTACCTGTCGATGCTGGCCAAGTTCGCCACCGGCCAGCGCGATGTGCTGGTGCGTATCGCAGCGGCGCTGCCGGACGACCGGGCCACGGCCGAACGGCTGGCGCACACCTTGCGCGGGCTGGCGGGCAGCCTGGGTGCCACGGAGTTGCAGGGCGATGCGACTGCGCTGGAGACAGCGATTCGCCAGCACCAATCCAGGGCGGACATCGATGGACTCATCAAGGCCTGCGCCGTCCGTCTGGACCCGCTGGTGGCAGCCCTTGCGGCCCAACTGCCCGGTCTGCAGGACGGGCCAGGGTCTGCGCCAGCGGGGGCTTTCGATGCCGAACAGTTCCAGGCCGTGCGCAGTCGGCTCATGGGCCTGCTGGCCGAGGACGACCCGCGCGCCGCCGATGTCTGGCGCGACCACGCAAGCTTGCTACGGGTCGGCCTGGAAGGGCGGTTCGACACCATCGCGCAGGCACTGGACGATTACGAGTTTGAGGTTGCGCTGCAAGCCCTGGAAGATGTGGCCTGATTTTTAAGGATGAAATCGGCAGCCCGTGCTTATCCGATCAGCATGAGCAGCTCCTGTTTTTGATATCAAAAACAGGAGCAATGCTTTGGTTAGTTATCGATGACCCGCCGCGCAAAGCCCTGCAGGTAGTCCATCAGCCGCGTGGCCCCGCCCACTGCGGCGGCCTCGTCGCCGGTGGCAATGCCTTGGGCCAGCTCCAGGTGGGCCTGCGCGCCTTCCATGATGTCGCCCGCGTGCTGGTAGGCGTACCAAAAGCGGCGGCACTGCACGATCAGCGGCACCACGGCCTTGACGGCGGAATGGTTGTGGCTGGCCTGGTGGTTCACCTGGTCCAGCGCCAGGTCGGCGGCCATGTAGTCGGCCAGGTTGCCGCGCTGGGCTGCCTGCACCATCTTCTCCGCACAGCGGACGATGTCCTTGCGCTGCAAGGCGGTGGCCCGGCGGGCGGAGCAGGCCGCTATCAGGCATTCGAGCACGCGACGGGTCTGCACAACATCCAGGTGGTCGGCCAGGTCGATGTTGGACACCAGCAGGCCGCGCCGGGGCTGCTGCACGATCAGCCCGATGGACACCATGCGCAGCAGCGCCTCGCGTACGGGGGTGCGGCCCAGCTGCGTAAGCTCGACCAGGTCGCCCTCGACCACCGGGCTGCCCGGGGCGAGCTTTAGCGTGGAGATCAGCGTCTCGATCGCGTCGTAAGCCAGATCGGCGGCGCGGCGCTTGGGCGCGGGGGGAGGGGCGGTTTTGGGCATGGTGGCTAGGGTTTCTACAGGCCGATGGTAATCTTAAAAAAATATTTTAGATATGTTGCTAATATATTAAGATGGCGCCATCAACCCAAATAACTGAGGATTTACATCATGACATTGCCCCGCTGGAAAGGCATCTTCCCCGCCATCACCACCAAGTTCCACGCCGATGAAAGCATCGACGCCGAAGGCACCGCCAAGCACATCGAGTTCCAGATCGCCAACGGCATCCACGGCCTGGTCACCTGCGGCTCGCTGGGCGAGGCCAGCACGCTGACGCTGGAAGAAAAGCTGCAGGTCGCCGACATTGCACTCAAGGCCGCCAAGGGCCGCATCCCCGTGCTGGCCAATGTGTCTGAAACCAGCACCCGCGAAGCGCTGCGCTACATCGAAGGCGGCAACAAGCTGGGTGTGGACGGCTACATGGTCATGCCTTCCGTCATCTACGTGGCCGACGCGCGCGAAGCCATGCTCAACGTGCGCACCATGGCCAACGCCGCGCAAAAGCCCATCATGGTCTACAACAACCCCGTGGCTTACCGCGTCGATTTGAAGCCTGAACATATGCAGGAGCTGGCCGACTGCGAATGGATAGCTGCCATCAAGGAAAGCACCGACAACATCCGCCGCATCACCGACCTGCGCAACCTGCTGGGCACGCGCTACCAGCTGTTCCTCGGCGTGGACGACCTGGCTTTTGAAGGCCTGGCCCTGGGCTGCGATGGGCTGCTGGCCGGAGTGGGCTGTGCTTTCCCACGCGAAACCGTGGCCTTGTACGACCTGATGCAGGCCGGCGAGTGGGCCGAAGCGCTCAAGCTCTACCAGTGGATGACCCCCATGCTGCACCTGGACGTATCCACCAAACTGGTGCAAAACCTCAAGCTGATCGACCTGCTGGTGGGCGTGGGCAGCGAGCACATGCGCCGTCCGCGCCTGCCGCTGATCGGCGAAGAGCGCGCTTACATTGAAGGTGTGGTGGCCAAGGCCCTGGCGACCCGGCCCGCCAAATACCAATCGGTTATGTAAGAAAGAGTACCCATGCAGCGCATCCAGATCATCGATTCCCACACCGGCGGCGAACCCACGCGGCTGGTGGTGGGCGGTTTCCCCGACCTGGGCCACGGCAGCATGGCCGAGCGCCGGGCGGTCTTGGCCGCACAGCACGATAAATGGCGCGCGGCCACGGTGCTGGAGCCGCGGGGCAACGACGTGATCGTGGGCGCGCTGCTGTGCGAGCCGGTGGCTGCCGATGCGGCAGCGGGGGTCATCTTCTTTAACAACACCGGCTACCTTGGCATGTGCGGCCACGGCACCATCGGCCTGGTGGTCAGCCTGGCGCACATGGGCCGCATAGGGCCGGGCGTGCACAAGATCGAAACCCCGGTAGGCACGGTAGAGGCCACGCTGCACACCGACGGCTCGGTCAGCGTGCGTAACGTGCCCGCCTACCGCTTTGCCACGCAGGTGGCCGTGGACGTGCCGGGTTACGGTGTGGCGCATGGCGACATCGCCTGGGGAGGTAACTGGTTCTTTCTGGTCAACGACCACGGCCTGCGCGTGGCCAGCGACCAGTTGGCGGCACTCACCACCTACGCCTGCGCGCTGAGCGCGGCGCTAGGAGCCCAGGGCATTACCGGAGCCGACGGCGCAGAAATTGACCATATTGAATTGTTTGGCCCGGACGACGAGGGTGCCGACAGCCGCAACTACGTGCTCTGCCCCGGTATGGCCTACGACCGCTCGCCCTGCGGTACCGGCACCAGCGCCAAGATCGCTTGTTTGGCCGCCGACGGCAAGCTCGCCCCGGGTGCTATCTGGCAGCAAGCCAGTGTGATTGGCAGCCGCTTCGAGGCCTCTTACACCGTGGACACCGTTGAGGGCGGCCAGATCATCCCCACCATCCGGGGCCGCGCCCATGTGTGTGCCGAATCCACCTTGCTGATTGCCGAAGACGACCCGTTCGCCTGGGGCATCACCCTAGGATGAACCCGGATGTGATCGTCATCGGCGCAGGCATCGTCGGCGCGGCCTGCGCCCACGCCCTGGCGCAGGCGGGCCAGCGCGTGCTGGTGCTGGATGCGCGCCTGGGTGGAGCCACCGGTGCGGGCATGGGCCACCTGGTCGTTATGGATGACAACCCGGCCGAGCTGGCGCTGAGCCAGTATTCCGTGGCCCAGTGGCGCGCCCTGGCCCCGCAGATGCCTACAGACTGCGCCTTCAGCGGCTGCGGCACGCTGTGGGTGGCGGCGGATGCCGAGGAAATGGCGGCCGCCGAGGACAAGCGCCAGCGCTTGCAAGACCATGGCATCCCCTGCCATTTACTGGATGCAGCGGCATTGGCCCAGACCGAACCCGCCTTGCGCCCCGGCCTGGCGGGCGCGCTCAAGGTGCCTGGCGACGGCATCGTCTACGCCCCCAACGCCGCCCGCTGGTTACTATCAAAATGCGAGCACCTCGTGCAGGTGGAATGGGCGCAAGTGGCCGAAATCGATGGAAAGAAGGTGCGTCTGGCCGACGGCAGCACCCGCCAGGCTCCACAGATCTTGCTGGCCAACGGCATCCACGCCACCACGCTGTGCCCCGGCCTGCCCATCCGCCCCAAAAAGGGCCATCTCCTCATCACCGACCGCTACCCCGGCACGGTGTACCACCAACTGGTGGAGCTGGGTTATGTGACCAGCGCGCACCACAGTGTGGGGCCGTCGGTGGCTTTTAATCTGCAGCCGCGCCCCACCGGGCAGTTGCTGCTCGGGTCGAGCCGCCAGTTCGACACCCTAGACACCACGGTCGAGGCCGAAATGCTGCAAGCCATGCTGCAACGTGCACTGGCCTACATGCCCGGCCTGGCCGACCTCAACGCCATCCGCAGCTGGTGCGGCCTGCGCGCCGCCACGCCCGACAGCCTGCCCATCCTGGGCGCGCACCCGGAACGCGACGGCCTGTGGCTGGCCGTGGGCCACGAGGGCCTGGGTGTCACCACGGCCTTGGGCACTGCCGATGTGCTGGCTGCTCTGATGACCGGTGGCACGCCGCCTCTGGACCCAACGCCCTACGGCCTGCATCGTTTCGCGGAGGCTGCGTGCTGTTAAGTTTGCAGATCAATGGGAAACCCGTTTCTGTGCCCGCAGGCTGCTCGGTCGCCGCCGCGCTGGCCATTGCGGGTAACGGCGTTGCCCGAATTTCTGTGGGCGGCGAAGCCCGCGCCCCGCTGTGCGGCATGGGCATCTGCCAGGAATGCCGGGTGGCCATCAACGGCGTGCGCCGACTGGCCTGCCAGACGACCTGCAGCGCCGACATGCGGGTGGAGACTACCCAGTGACGCACTGCGACATCCTCGTCATCGGCGCAGGCCCCGCAGGCATGGCGGCGGCCTTGGCGGCAGCTCCCAGCGGCGCGTCGATTGCCATCATCGACGACAACCCCGTCCCCGGCGGCCAGATCTGGCGCGATGGCCCGAGCGCGCAGATACCGGTGGCCGCGCAGCGCATGCGAGAGCAATTGGCTGCCTGCGCCAATGTGCACATCCACAGCGGCGCGCGCGTCATCTCCGCCCCGGCTCCGCACACTTTGCTGCTGGAAGATGCCGAGCGCGGCTGGTCCCTGCAGTGGAAAACCCTCATCCTGTGCACCGGTGCCCGCGAGCTGCTGCTGCCGTTCCCCGGCTGGACGCTGCCGGGCGTGACCGGCGCGGGCGGTTTGCAGGTGCTGATCAAGTCTGGTTTGCCTGTCGCCGGTGAACGCATCGTGGTGGCGGGCAGTGGCCCCTTGCTGCTGGCCGCTGCGGCTTCTGCGCACAAGGCCGGTGCCAAAGTGGTGCGTGTTGCCGAGCAGGCGGGGCTGTCGTCCATCGTGGGTTTTGCAGCGCGGCTGGCCGGGTCGCCGGGCAAAGCCTTGCAGGCACTGACGCTGGTGCACCCCCAGTACCGAACCTCCAGCCACGTGCTTGCTGTGCAAGGGCGGGGCAGGGTGCAGTCGGTGCAATTGCAGCAAGGCAGCCGCCAGGTAGAGATCGCCTGCGAGCGCGTGGCCTGCGGCTTTGGCCTGGTGCCCAACACCCAGTTGGGCCAACTGCTGGGTTGCCGCCTCACGCCCGCCGGGTTGGCGGTAGACGACTGGCAGGCCACCAGCCAGCCCCATATTTACGCGGCAGGCGAGTGCACCGGCGTGGGCGGCAGCGAGCGCGCCCTGGTGCAGGGGCGCATCGCAGGCCTGGCCGCCGTGGGCGATAAAGCTGCGGCCCAAGCCCTGTGGCCCGAGCGCCGCCGCTGGGAAGCCTTCGCCCAGCAGTTGGCGCGCAGCTTTGCCTTGCATCCGAAATTAAAACAACTTCCCCAGGCCGATACCCTGGTCTGCCGCTGCGAGGATGTGCCCTATGCTGCTGTGCAAGCTTGCACGGGCTGGACCGATGCCAAGCTGCACGCGCGCTGCGGTATGGGGGCTTGCCAGGGCCGCATCTGCGGCACAGCGATGCAGTTTCTACAAGGCTGGGAGCAGCCCGTGCCCCGCAACCCCCTGGCACCTGCGCGCATTGGCACGCTTGCTGCTATACCTTTGAAAGGAGAATAAACATATAAGTTTTGCTTCTAGTAGTTCATATTCTCTACATATAGAAACACATTTCCCCCGTTGGAGCGGTTCCCGCACTACAGTGCGTCCGTGACAAATTCCTTGTTCCACAACTTCCACTTTAGGACACCGTCAATGCCATCCACATTTACAAAAATCGCCCTCGCATGCGCCGCCACCATGGCCTTCGCAGGGGGTGCTTATGCCCAGGAACAGACCGTCAAGATCGGCGTAACCGGCCCCCTGTCGGGCCCCAATGCCTTCATCGGCAAAGACAATGAAAACGGCGTGCGCCTGGCCGTGGAAGACCTGAATGCCAAGAAAATCGTGGTGGGTGGCAAGACCCTGAAGTTTGAGCTGGAGTCCGAAGACGACCAGTGCGATCCCAAAGCCGGTGTGAGCGTGGCGCAAAAGCTGGTGGACGGCAATGTGAAGTTCGTGATGGGCCCGTACTGCTCCGGCGTGGCCATCCCCGCGTCCCGCGTGTACAGCCAGGGCAATGTGGTGCTGTCCACCGTGGGCAGCAACCCCAAGGTCACCATGGGTGGTTACAAGAACCTGTTCCGCATCATGGCGGGCGACAACGAAATCGGCGCGCGCCTGGCTTTCTACGCGGCCAACATCATGAAGGTCAAGAACGTGGCCGTCATCGACGACCGCACCGCCTACGGCCAGGGCCTGGCAGACGAGTTCAGCAAGGAAGCCAAGAAGCTGGGCCTGAACATCGTGGGCAATGAGTTCACCACCGACAAAGCCACCGATTTCTCTGCCATCCTGACCAGCCTGAAGGGCAAGAACCCCGACGTGATTCTGCTGGGTGGCTACGCACCCCAGGCCGGCCCCATGCTGCGCCAGATGAAGTCGCTGGGCATCAACGCCAAACTGCTGGGTGGCGATGCCATCTGTACCGCAGAACTCGGCAAGCTGGCTGGCGAAGCCGCCACCGACACCGCTTTCTGCGCCCAGGGCGGTGCCGTGCTGGACAAGACCACCGAAGGCCCCGCCTTCAAGGCCAAGTACAAGAAGCGCTTCAACATCGACCCCGATGCCTACGCGCCTTCGTTCTACGACCAGACCATGTTTGTTGGCCAGTCGATCCAGAAAGCCGGTACTGTGGACCCGGTCAAGGTCGGTGCCGAGATCTACAAGACCTCGTACAAGGGCATGTCGGGCACCTTCGCCTTTGACGACAAGGGCAACCTGAAGTCCGCCCCGATCACCATCTACACCTTCAAGGCGGGCGTTCCATCGGCCCTGGGTACGTACTGATCTGGCGCTGAGAGTGCTATAAAAAAGGCCGCTTTTGCGGCCTTTTTCACGTTTTGGGCGGCAATCAATTGATCTTTGATGCGGTTGTTGTCAAGCCCATTGGTTTAATCGCGGCCCGACAATGGATTGAAAAGCAGATTTGTATTCCCGCGCGGCTTGGATTAAATTGTCACTGCCTGTGCAAACAGGCGCTAACCGGTAGGAGCCAACGCCCCCTGACATTTTGCGATGGTGGTGTGCAGCAGCCCCGGTCCTTAATGGACGCAATCTCTTGCGTCCAACGCAACGGGGGACATCAATCTCTCCCTTGCAGCAACGACGGCATGAACCGCAAGTTCGCCGTCAAGCCCGGCACCCGATGCGAATTGGGTGCCGGGCTTTTACGTTTCTGGCCCCTTACTAGGTGCACATTCGCTTGCAGACCCCCCACGGTCTGGCGGCAAAATGGGCGCTATGACATTTTTTCAAAACAAGTGGTTGCGCAGGGCGGCGTGGAGCGTGGCGGGGCTGCTGGGCCTGTGGGCGGTGACCTGGCTGGCCGTGCCTGCTGCGGTGAAGTACGGGGTGGAAAAAGTCGGCAGCGACACCCTGGGCCGCACCGTCACCCTGGGCCGTGCCGACTTCCATCCCTGGACGCTGCTGCTGACGCTGGATGACCTGTCTGTGGCCAGCGCCTCCGGTGGGAAGCCGCAAGTCCACATCCAACGCATCCTGCTCGATGCCGCGCTATGGCAATCGCTGCGGCGGCTGGCCCCGGTCGTGGACGCGATTGCGATAGACCAGCCGACCATCACCGCCACCTACCTGGGAGACGGGCACTACGACTTCGACGACGTGCTGGCCAAACTCAATACGCCTTCCGACAAGCCTGCAGGCGCACCGCCCAGCTTTGCCGTCTACAACATCGCCCTCAAGGGCGGCGCGGTAGATCTGACCGACCAGACCCGCACCACCACCCACACCCTGCGCGATCTGGACCTGACCCTGCCGTTTCTGAGCAACCTGGATTCGCAGCGCACCATCCAGACCGAGCCGCACCTGGCCTTTAAGCTCAACGGCAGCAGCTTCGATTCGGCCGCCCAGTCCATCCCGTTCGACCCCAGCCGCAAAACCCACGCGCGCATCCGGCTCGACCAGCTTGACCTGGCCCCCTACCTGGCCTACCTGCCCACCAGCCTGCCGGTGCAGGTGCAGGGCGCTGTGCTGAGTGGCGACCTGCAACTGGCGTTTGAGCAAACCCCCAAGATGTCGGTGGTGGTCAGCGGTACGGTGCAGGCCAACCAGCTCCAAATCGCCAACCCCCAGGGCGAGAAATGGCTGGCGCTGGACACGCTCAAGGTGGCGCTGGACGAACTGCGCCCGCTGGAGCAAAGCGTGAAGATCAGCGAGATCACCCTCAGCGCCCCGGTGGCCGATTTGCGCCGCAATGCTGCGGGCCAGCTGCAGCTCACCTCGCCTGCAAAAACTGAAAATACTACAAAAAAAGTAGCTGCTCCCGCCCATGCGGCAAGCGCTAGCGGTACAAAAGACGTAAAAGACGACGCAGGCTGGACGGTCAGCGTCGCCAAGCTGGCCCTGCAAGATGGCACGCTGCGCTGGTCGGATGCCAGCACCCGCCCCACGGCCGAGGTGGCCCTGAACGGCCTGGCGGTGGACGCATCGGCCATCACCTGGCCGTTTGCCCAGCCGCTGGCGTTCAACGCTTCCGCGCAGGTGGAGGGCGGTGGCACCGGCAGCACGCCTGCCGAACTCAAGCTTACGGGTACCGCCACCGACCAGGAGGCCAAGGTCGATGCCACCCTGGGCGGACTGCCGCTGGCCCTCGCCGCGCCCTACCTGGCCAACACCCTGGAGCCCCGGCTCAGCGGGCAGTTGGGGGCTGACCTGCAGGTGCACTGGCAGGCTTCGGGGCCGCTCAAGGTCACTGCCAAGCAGCTCACGCTGGACCGGCTGGCGCTGGGAGAGATTCCGGCCAAAGGCAAGGTGCCTGCGGCCAGCCTGTTCAGCCTGCGCCAGCTGCAAGTCAGCCAGGCGGTGGTGGATGTGCCCGGGCAGCGGGTGCAGATTGGCAAGCTGCTGCTCACCGAGCCGCGCACCAAGGTGGAGCGCAACACCGAAGGCAAATGGATGGTCGAGCAGTGGCTGAAAGCCCCGGCAGCGGCCCCTGCAGACGCCCAGCCTGCTAAGCCCTGGGCCGTCAGCATCGCCGACTTTGCGCTCGAAGGCGGTGTGCTGTCCTTCCTCGACCAGTTCACCTACCAACCGGCGGCCCTGGACATCAGCGCCCTCAGTGTGCAAATGAAAGACCTGGTGCCGGGCAGCGCCAAGGCCTCGCCGCTGAATGTCAGCGCCCGCATCGGCGCGGAAAACACCCGCAACACCGAGCCGGGGCGGCTGGTCTACAAGGGCACGCTGGCCCTGCAGCCGCTGGCCGCCGTGGGCCAGGTCGATCTGCTGCACCTGCCGCTGCACGCGCTGGAGCCGTATTTCGGCGCGTCGCTCAACGTAGACATCGTGCGGGCCGACACCAGCTTCAAGGGCCAGGTGGCCTACACCGCCAGCCCGGCCGGCCCGGTGCTGAAGGTCAAGGGCGACGGCACGCTGGAAGACTTCCGCGCCAACAACGGTGTGGGCATGGTCGCCATGCAGGCCGCCGCGCCTGCCGCTGCCAGCTCGGCACCGCTGGGGGCTGCGGCTACGGCAGCGGCGGTGGCCGATGCCTCCAGCGAGCAGGCCCTGCTGCGCTGGAAGCTGCTGAACCTGCGCGGGCTGGACGTGTCGATGTCGCCCACCAGCCCCACCACCGTGGACGTGAAGGAAACCGCGCTCAGCGACTTCTACGCCCGTCTGGTGCTCAATGAAAATGGCCGCCTGAACCTGCAAGATCTGGTCAAACCCAGCCCTGCAGAGGCTGCTGCTACCAAAAAAGTAGCTGCTACCGCCCCAGCAATAAGCGCTAGCGCCCCAAAAGACATAAAACCCGAAGCCGAGCCTGGCGGCGCGGTGGTGCGCTTTGGCGGCATCAGCCTGGTCAATGGCCGGGTGCTGTTCACCGACTACTTCATCAAGCCCAACTACAGCGCCAACCTCAGCGCCCTGACCGGGCGGCTGGGCGCGTTTGCGTCGGTGCCCGTGGCCGGTGCGGTGCAAATGGCCGACCTGGAGCTGCGGGGCCGGGTGGGCGACTCGGCGGTGCTGGAAATTTTGGGCCAGCTCAACCCGTTGGCCAAACCGCTGGCGCTAGACATCAAAAGCAAGGTCACCGACCTGGAGCTGCCCAGCCTGTCGCCGTACAGCGTGTTTTACGTGGGCCACGGCATCGAGCGCGGCAAGCTCAGCATCGACGTGCACTACGTGGTGCTGCCCAACGGCCAGCTCACCGCCACCAACAGCATCATCCTGAACCAACTCACCTTTGGCGAACAGGTACCCGGCGCGCCCGCCAGCCTGCCGGTCAAGTTGGCCGTAGCCCTGCTGGCCGACAGCAATGGGGTGATCAACCTCGACCTGCCGCTGTCGGGCTCGCTGAACGACCCGCAGTTCCGCATAGGCCCGGTGATCTTCAAGATCTTGGGCAACCTGATCACCAAGGCCATCACCGCGCCGTTCAGCCTGCTGGCCAATGCCTTTGGCGGCGGGGCAGATGCGCTGGGCACGGTGAACTTCCCGTTGGGCAGCGCCGCCCTGAACCCCGAGGCCCGCGAAGGCCTGGACAAGGTGGCCAAGGCCCTGACCGACCGGCCCGCCCTGAAGCTCACCGTGGTCGGCAGTGCCAGCCTGAACGCCGAGCGCGATGCGCTGCAGCGCGAAAAGCTGCAGCGCCGCGTCGAGTCCGAAAAGCGCCGCAACGCCACCTTGAAGGGCACGCCCCTGGCGGCCCCCAAGGAGGAGGGCGATGGCAGCGCACCCGAAGAGGTGGCCACCGCCGTGCAAGACGCGGAATACCCCACGCTGCTCAAGGCCATTTACAAACGTGCCAACTTCCCCAAGCCGCGCAACGCCCTGGGCCTGGTCAAAGACCTGCCGGTGCCCGAGATGGAGCAACTGCTGCTGGCCAATATGCCCGCCGACGAAGACGCCATCCGCCAGCTCGCCATCCAGCGTGGCGTGGCGGTGCGCGACTACCTGGCGGCCAAGCAATTGCCGCTGGATCGGCTGTTTCTGGGCGCGTCCAAAACCGTGGACGAAGGCACGGGTTTCAAGCCCCAGGCCGACCTGCAACTGGCCATGCCGTGAATAGGGCTCACCCCCAGGCTGCGCTTCGCTACGCCAACCCCCTTGCAGGGGGCGATACCAGCAGCCTGGCAAAGCCAGTTCTGCGGTATCTCTGGGGGCGTGCGTTATGGCTGAAACACGGGGGTGCGTTGTCACCAATCCCGTGGTTTTACAACTCCACCTGAAAAGCGGCGAAAATAGCCGTCTTGCCCAAATGCGGCCCCCGTGGCCGCAGGGCGCTTGTGGCCCATGGGCCACTTGTTTATTTACCCTTAGCGGAGATCGGCCATATGGTGAAAACCTGGCCAGTTTTCGCTGGCCAACCTCCAAGAATAAGTTCATCCATGTTTGGTTTCTCCAACCCCAAAACCGCGCCCGCCCCTGTGTCTGAAAAGCCTGCTGTGACCACCAAATCCCACGAACCGCATCCGCTCGACGCCCTGACCGGCGGCGCTTTCTCGGCCCACACGGCGGGCGAGCGCGCCCAGCGTATCCGCGACTGGCTGGTCACCAACCCCAGCTATGAGCAGATGCACGAGGTGTTCCAGGAGCTCAACGGCCGCGACCGCGGTGCCGCCAAGCCGCTGCGCGAAAAGCTCGACGAACTCAAGCGCACCAAGGGTGCCGAACTCATTGCCGCCGAATGGGCCCGCAAGGCCACCGCGCTGCTGGAACTGCCGCGCCTGAACATGGCCGATGCCATGGCCTGGCAGCGCGATGCCGCCAAAGCCGGTGCGCCGCTGAGCAAAGAGCCGCTGGCCGGCCTGCGCGTGCAACTGGCCGACCGTGTCAAAGGCATCGAAGACCTGCAACACCGCGTGCAAGTCCAGCGCGAAGCCGCCGTGCTGCTGGCCCAGCGCATCGAAGTGCTGTCCACCAAGCCCTGGCGCGATGCCCAGACCGCCCTGGACGTGCTGCGTAACGACGTGCAACATTGGCAAGACCAGGCCACCGCCCTGGCCGCCGACAGCAACTGGAGCAGCGTGGACGGCAAGTACCCCACCATGCTGGACGCCTCGCGCGGCCAGTTGCTGGTGGTGTGGGAAGCCTTCCAAAGCGCCCTGGCCCTGGCCGTGGCCGCCGATGCCGATGCGGCTGCACCCCTGCCCCCGGTGAACGTGTGGGCCGACGAGGTCCGCGTGGCCCGTGGCATCCCGCTGGAAGCCGCCAAAACAGACCGGGCCGACAAACCCGCCCGTGCCCCCAAGGCCCCGGTAGACCCGGCCCTGCGCGAAGCCGCCAACCAGGCCGTGCAAGCCGCACTGACCAAGGTTGAGCAAGAAGTGGCCGAAGGCCATGGCAAAGCCAGCGCCGGTGCCGCCGCCGCCCTGCGCAATGCCCTGAAAGAACACAACCGCCTGGTGGACGACAAGCTGGGCAACGCCGCCCAGGCCGCCCTGGCCGCCGCCGGTGAGCTCGAAGGCTGGCAGCGCTGGCGCGCCGACCAATTGCGCGAAGAACTGTTGATCAAGGCTGAAGGCCTGCTCAAGCGCCCCGAAGGCCACGCCCTGGGTGGCCGCAAGATGCAGGACACGCTGCGCCAGATGCGCGAGCAGTGGAAGCAAACCGACCAAGGCGGCGTGCCCAACCACGCGCTGTGGAAGCGCTTTGACGAAGCCTGCAACGAGGCCTACAAGGTCGTGGAAGCCTGGCTGGACAAGGTCAAGACCGATGCCGTGGCCCACAAAGCCCAGCGCCTGGCCCTGATCGAAGAAGTCAAGGCCTGGGCCGCCGAAAACGTCACGGCCAAAGACGGTGACTGGAAGGGCTTCTCCCGCATCCTGCACCAGTTTGGCGACCGCTGGCGCGATGCCGGCCACCTGGGCGAAAAAGCCTTTGCCGAAATGCAGCCGCTGTGGAAAGAGGCCATCGGTCTGGCTGCTGCGCCGCTCGAGAATCTGCAAAAAGCCAGCGTGGACCGCCGCCACGCCATGATCGAAGAAGCCAAGGTGCTGGGCGCTGCCCCCGTGCTGCGCATCGATGCCGTCAAGGCGCTGCAGCAGCGCTGGCAGGCCGAGGCCCAGGGCGTGCCCATGGACCGCAAGTTCGAGCAAAAGCTGTGGGACGCGTTCCGCAAGCCGCTGGACGATGCCTTCAACCGCAAGACCGAAGAGCGCGAGAAATCTGCCTCGGCCCTGAGCGACCGCGACCGCATGGTGCTGGATGCCGCCAAGGCCCTGGATGCCGCCAACGCCACCGGCGATGCCCAGAAGATCCGCACCGCCGTGGCCGGTCTGGAAGCCGCGTTGCGCGGCCAGGCCCTGGCCCAGGCCGCAGTGCAGGCCGAAAAAGCCGAAGCTGTGGCCGAATCTGCGGTGCAAGCCGAAGCCCAGGCCGCTGCGCCCGTGGCGGATGCTGCTGAAGTTTCTGAAGAAAATCAGGCTCCAGCGCTTATGGAATCAGCGCAAGAAGCTACAGAAATAGTAGCAGATGCAGAGCCCGTTGCCGAAGCCGCTCCGGTGGAGCCGCCCAAGCCTGTGCGCAAGCCGGTGGTGGCCATGCGCGGCGACGACCGCCCCGGCATGAAGAAATCCGAGCCCGCTGCTGCCGCAGGCCGTGGTGGCAAGTTTGGCGACCGCAAGGACGGCCCACGCGGTGCACCACGCCCGGGAGACAACAAGTTCGAGCCCATCCGCAGCGAACGCGGTGACCGTCCATCCCGTGACGGTGGCCGCTTTGGTGACCGCCCCGCGTTCGAAGACCGTGGCCCCCGTCTGGGCGACGCGGCTTTCCGCGCCCAGCGCGAAGCCCTGGAAAACGCCCAGCACGCCCTGAAGAAGCTGGCCGCCCAAGCGCATGGCGAGGTCTTGACCGACCTGCTGAGCGCCTGGGAAAAGCGCGATGTGGAGCAGTTGCCAACCGCCCAGGCCCTGGGCAGCAGCGTCAACGCCGCCACCCGCACCGCCTGGTCGCAAAGCATCACCGCGGCCCCCAAGGCCGATGAAAAGACCACGGCCGAAGCCCTGCTGCGCCTGGAAATGGCCGCCGAAGCGCCCACGCCCGCCGAGCACATCAGCGCCCGCCGCATGCTGCAACTGCAGCTGCTGACCAAGCGCAACGACCCCGCGCCCGCCCAAACCTGGGCGCAGGATGCTGCCAAGGTGCTGGCCAGCAACTTCGACGCAGGCAATGCCCGCCGCATGCAAACCGTGCTGAAGGTGCTGTTGAACAAGCGTTGATTGCAATACTGCAGATGAAAAAGGCTACCCCCGGGTAGCCTTTTTTACGCCTGTACGTTCCGTTAAATATCCAGATCCACCCACAGCGCGGCGTGGTCCGATGCGGCCTCGTCGGGGCTGCTGACTTCGGCAAAGCGCGGCCATAGCGTGCCGTTTTTGCCGCCCCACATGCCCCGGCGCTCCACCCCTGCAGCGCGGACCAGGGCAAACAGATCGGGCGACAACAGGATGTAGTCCAGCTTGGAAGTCGCCGTGCAATTGCCGTGCGTGCCCGCCCTGCCGCCGCTGGCGTACAGCGGGTGGCTGCTGATATCTTGCAGCAACGAGCCCTGGCGCAGCAGCGGGTCCAGCGGGGCGTTACCGGGGATTTCGTTCAGGTCGCCGACGACAGCCACCAGCGTGTCGCCCGCCAGCAGGTGGGCATCTACCAGGGCGCGCACCCGCTGGGCCTGGCGTTTGCGTTTGGCGTTGTTGTCGGTCTGGTTGCCGAAACCCTTGCTTTTGAAATGGTTGGCCAGCAGCCACAGGCGCTTTCCCTGGGGCATGGCGATCTCGTATTCGGCGCAGTCGCGGCTGAAAATCAGGCCCTTGGCATCCGTATCGTCCACGTGCGAGCGGATCGACACGATGGGGTATTTGGCGCGGGTGAGCAGCCCCACGTCGATGCCGCGCTCGTCGTTGCCATCGACCAGCATCACGTGTTCAAACGGTTTGCCCGCCACCTCGGGCAGCACCTGCTGGTTGAACAGGCGAAGGGTGGTGCGGTTTTCGGCCTCGATCACCACCTGCAGGTCGGCGGCCACGGCGTGCAATACCCGGGCGGTGTTCTGGGTGGCGACCTCATTCACCGGCTCGGTCTTCAGCTCGACCCAGCCAATCCAGCTTTTGCGGCCCGTGGCGACGATGCTGGCCTCGCCCACCCGGGGCCGGAGCATCAGTTTGCCGCGGATCTTGCGCAGCAGCAGCATGGGGCCGTCGTCGGATTTGAGCAGGCCGTGTGCGGCCAGCAGGGTGAGCATGCGCTGCTTGTCTGCCGCGCTGTAGCGGGGCTTGGCAAACAGGGCGTTGAGTTCCTTGTGGGCCTCCAGCGTGGGTTTGCCTTCGGTCCAGTCGCTGCCGTTGAGCGCCATGGCGCGGTCAAACATGTTTTCGACGTTGAAACTGGCCAGGCGCATGGCAACTCCCCGGGGTCTGAAGGTGCCCCAGCCTAGTCCGAATGGGCCAGGCGCGCATCCTTACTTTTGCGGATAGCCCATCTGGGCGGTGAATGGGCCGGGCCGGTCCTGGTGGCTGAGCAGGGTGAGCGCGCGCCGCGCGCGGGTGGTGGCCACGTACAGCGTGTTCAGCTCTTCGTCCACGTCGCCGTGCGGGTCGGGGAACTCGCCCTGCGCCAGGTAGGGCAGCAGCACCGCACCGAATTCCAGACCCTTGACGCTGGTGATGCTGGCGATCAGCAGGCTGGCGGCTTTGTCCTTGGCGCTGGTGTGCTGCTTGTGCTCGATGGTGTTGAGGTGCTGGAAGAACTGGGCCGGGCTGGCAAAGCCCTCGGCCGCCTGGGCCAGCCAGGCCAGGTTCGCCTCCGCCTCCTGGCGGCGGCGGGTGGAGGTGAGCACGTTACGCACCAGCGAGGGTGCGTGCAGGGCCGCCAGCACGGCTGCCAGCAGGCCTGGTCCCGTATGGCTGCGGATGGTGTCAACCGCCGCCTGCAGCCGCTGGCGGGTGGCGGGTGGGGCATTGCGCAGCACCTGGTTGTCGAAGAACGATTTCAAGAACGTCGGGGCCACGGCCACGGCGCGCACCGCGTCGTCCAGCAGCTCCTGCTGGGTTTCGTGCTCGCGCCCGTCCACCTGGATGCGCGATTCGGCAAAAAACACCAGGGCACGCAATATGTTTTTGCGCGTCTGCTCGGCTGTGATGCTGGCCAGGTCGTCGGTGGCCACCGCCAGCAGGCCGCGCAGCAGCAGCACCTCGGGGCGCTGCACATAGCTGTCGAAGCCCTGGGTGGTGTAGGGCATGCCTGCGGCGATCAAGGCGTTTTCGATCTGTACCGACTGGTGCGGGTGGCGCAGCAGCACCGCGAACGCGTCCATTTTGGCTTTGGGCTGGGCCTTCCACTGCTGGGCGGCTGCCACCACCTGGCGGGCGCAGTCGGCGTTGTCGCTGTAGTGCTGCAGCGCGACCGTGCTGGTGTGCGGGGCCAGGGAGGCATAGGGTTTGGCTGCGATTTTCCCGGCCACGGTGGCGATGGCCGGGCTGAAGCGGAAGCTGTGCGTCAGCGGGTAGCGCTGCACGGCGTGGCTACTGTGTTCCTCCAGCGCGGAGCGCATGAACTGCGCATCGGCACCGGTGGCTTTGTGGATCACCTGGTCGATGTCGCCCACGCCGCAAAAAAAGCAGCGGTTGCTGCCCAGCAGCACCTGCAGCAGGGTGAACATGGCCTGGTTCATGTCGTGCATTTCATCGACCACCAGCACCTTGACGGCCTGGGGCCAGGTGGATGAGTGCCGCACCGATTCGCCGCCATGCAGCAGGCAGGCCAGGTCGTAGGTGGCATCTTGTGGCCCGCGGAAGGCGGGCTTTTCGGGGTTGGCGCAGCGGATGCGCTCGAACGCCAGGTAAATCTTGAGCTGGGTGTATTCGGTGCCTATGCTGTCGGCGTAGTCGGGTGACACCGCCTGCTCGTCGCGCTGCAGCACATCGCGCAGCGTACCTTTGAGGATTTCGCCCTGCTGCAAAAAGCTGTCCGTCATGCCGTGGTCGCCCAGCGTGGGCATCAAGAGCTCGGAGCGCCAGCGGTCATCCGGGTGGTCGGCCACCTGCTGCACCGCCTCCCAGATCACCGGGCTGAACTGCTCCGCCTCGGTATAGACCGGCACCTTGCCGCCTTCGAGCTCGGCCAGCACCTGGGTGCTGAAGGCTTCGAAGGTCTGGATGCGCATTTGCTGTGCCACGGCCGCGGGCACGCCGATTTTCTTCAGCGCATTTTTCAGGGCAGTGCAGGCCGCGTCGGTGTAGGTGAGCGCAAAAATCTGCTCGGGCCGCGTCCCCCGCGTCCAGGCCTCGGCCATGCGCAGGGCCAGCACCGTGGTTTTGGCGGCCCCCGCATTGGCTTCCACGATCGCCAAGCGCGCCGGGCTGATCTGGATCGCCAGTTGCTCCGCCGTCGGTGTGATGGCTTTGGGGACGAAATGTGCAACTGTTTTGGTGGGGATCATGGTGGGGATATTCTTGCCGCAATAAAAAAGGCTCCCGAAGGAGCCTTTTATGGGTCAACCGTGCTTAGACGCGCTTGCGGTATTCGCCGGTGCGGGTGTCAATTTCGACCTTGTCGCCCTGGGCCACGAAGATCGGCACGCCGAATTCAAAGCCGGTGGCAATCTTGGCGGGCTTGAGCACCTTGCCGGACGTGTCGCCTTTGACGGCAGGCTCGGTCCAGGTGATTTCGCGCTGCACGCTGGTGGGCAACTCCACCGAAATGGCCTTGCCGTCGTAGAACACGACTTCCAGTTCCATGCCGTCTTCCAGGTAGTTCAGTGCGTCGCCCATGTTTTCGGCTTCGACTTCGTACTGGTTGTATTCGGTGTCCATGCAGATGTACATGGGTTCGGCAAAGTAGGAGTAGGTGCAGTCTTTTTTGTCCAGAATGATCTGGTCAAGCTTGTCGTCGGCCTTGAACACTTGTTCGGTGTTGAAGTTGGCGATCAGGCTTTTGAGCTTCATGCGCACGGTGGCGGAGTTGCGGCCACCGCGGCTGTATTCGGTTTTCAGGACGACCATCGGGTCTTTGCCGTGCATGATGACGTTGCCAGCACGGATATCTTGGGCGATTTTCATAGCATTCTCTGGAGTGAGGGCCGCTCAATGCTTCTCAAAGAAGATGTCTGCGGCGGGTAGGGCAAAACATCGCGTTTGCCAAAGCTGCCCATTTGGGCAAAGCCCTGGATTTTAGCCGGTTTCGGGCCTGAATTGGAGGAGCTGGGTCGCCAGGTCGGGCTGCTGCACCAGGCGTGTGCGCAAAGCCAGGGCCCAGGGTCCCCAGTCTTCCAACGCCAGAGGGGGTAGGGCGCCGGTGTCCAGCCCGTTCCACACCCGGTGGAATTGCCGCAGAGAGGCGGGGGCTTGCGTCCTGTCCAGAAAGGCTTCGAGCTTGGCGTGGTGGGCCGCGTCGTCTTGCGGGTAGATGTGCCACACGAAGGGTTTACCGGCCCAGATGGCCCGCACCAGCGAGTCCTCGCCGCGCACAAAGTTGGCATCGCAGGCCCACAGCAGGTGATCGAAGTCGCGCTGGTCCAGGGCGGGGAGGTATGAAATCAATAGCTGCTCACGCCCATGGAATAAGCGCCGGAGCCATTTTTCATCTAAAAGTACCGCCTGCACGGCACGCGTGGCCCGGCCTGCGGTGACCAGCAGGCGGGTGGGCGTTGGGGTATTGGCGAGCTGTTCGAGCAGTGCGGCCAAGGCTGGTGGCTCGTAGCAGAACAGGCTGACGATCTGCTCGCCCATTTGCCGATCCGGTATGCCTTGCGAGCGTAACCAGGCCTGCGCATCGAAGTCGGCTTGCCGCAGTGCCATGTCCGCCTCGCGCAGCAGACCTCCGGTGCGGGTTGTAAAGCCAGGGTAGAAAAACCATTTCTGACGACCTTTGGCTGGGCCATCGCGCACCAGCGAGGGCAGGGCGTGGCAGCGTTCCACATAGCTTTCTGCCGACAGGTATTCCAGATTGATCCACAAGGGTTTTTGGCCGTTTGTGCTGGTGTGGTGGGCGCAAGAAGCTACGAATTCAGGAGCAATCGTGCAGCCGAAGGCCTCGACCCATACGTCGCTGGGTTCCAGCTTGTCTACCGCCAAAGGCCGGGTCCAATGTCGCAGCTCCACGCCGGGGCAGCCCTGCGGGGCCATCCAGGCCAGGGCCGAGGGGTCGTCCACCCACAGCCGCACCTGCACGCCGCGTGCGGCCAGGTCGGCGCTGAGCCGCCAGCACACGCCAATGTCGCCAAAGTTGTCGATCACCTCGCAGAAGATGTCCCAGCGCATCAGCCCGGCCAGTCCAGCTTGCCCGCAACGTCGATGTGCGTGAGGTACAGGCGCACGTCGAATTCCAGCTGGTGGTAGTCGGGCTCCATGTAGGTGCAGAGCTGGTAGAAGGGTTTGTCGTGGTTGCGCTCTTTCAGGTGCGCCAGCTCGTGCACGGCGATCATTTTCAAAAACGGGTCGGGCACGTCCTTGAACAGGGTGGCAATGCGGATTTCGTGCTTGGCCTTGAGCTTGTTGCCCTGCACCCGCGACACGGTGGTGTGGGTGCCCAGCGCGTGGTGGTAGACGTGCAACTTGGCATCAAAGCCCACCTTGTTGATGGGCGCGGCGTTGCGCATGTGCTGGGTTTTCAGGTCCATCACGTACTCGAACAAGGCTTTGTCGGTACGCACGCCGTGGGCACGCGGGTATTTTTTGAGTAGCAGCGCACCCAGTTGGTCGTCGGCCAGCAGTTGCTGCACCTGGGCGGTGACGTGGGCCGGGTAGGCCGACAGGTATTTCAGGGGGAGCATGCGGGGATTGTCCACAATACGGCCTATGTCCGAGATTAATCCTGTTGAGCCTCCGGTGGCTCCTGTTGCCGTACCCGTCCATTCCGACCAGTTGTTGAGCGAAGTCGCGGCCTTACCTGCCTTGCCCGGCGTGTACCGCTACTTTGATGTCGACGGCACTGTGCTCTACGTGGGCAAGGCCAAGAACCTCAAGAAGCGCGTCACCACCTACTTCCAGCGCGACCACGGCGGCACCCGCATCGGCCACATGGTCAGCAAGATTGCGCGCATGCAGACCACGGTGGTGCGCTCCGAGGCCGAGGCCTTGCTGCTGGAAAACAACCTCATCAAGACGCTGCACCCCAAGTACAACATCTTGTTTCGCGACGACAAGAGCTACCCGTATCTGAAGATCACTGCCTTGCCAGCGTTCTCTGCCGAGCCCAGCGCGGTGACCTTCCCGCGCGTGGCTTACTACCGGGGTTCGGTCGAGAAAAAGCACCGCTACTTTGGCCCGTTTCCCAGCGCCTGGGCGGTGAAGGAGTCGATCCAGTTGCTGCAAAAGGTGTTTCGCCTGCGCACCTGCGAAGACACGGTGTTCAACAACCGCACGCGGCCCTGTTTGCTGTACCAGATCAAACGCTGCTCGGGCCCCTGCGTCAATTTTGTGTCGCCCCAAGACTATGCACAGGACGTGCTCAACGCCGAGAAGTTTCTGGACGGCGAAACCCAGCAGGTGTTGCAGGCCCTGGAGGTCCGCATGATGGCCCACGCCGAGAAGCTGGAGTTTGAGCAGGCGGCCGAGCTGCGCAACCAGATGAGCGCCTTGTCCACCGTGCTGCACCAGCAGTCGGTGGACAACGTGTCCGACAAGGACGTGGACATCCTGGCCGTGAAGGTGCAGGGCGGGCGCGCCTGCGTGAATCTGGCCATGGTGCGCGGCGGGCGTCACCTGGGCGACCGGGCCTACTTTCCCACCCACGTGGAAGACGCTTTTTTCATGGGCAGCGTGGAAGTGGAGGGCGAAGAGGTCGCCCAGGCCGTGGAAGTGCAGGTGCTGGAGGCCTTTATCGCCCAGCACTACATCGACATTCCGATTCCGCCCGCGCTGATCACCAGTGCGCCGGTAGGCAAGGCTTTGCTGGATGCCTTGTCGTCGCAAAGCGGGGTCAAAGTAACGGCGGTGCACAACCCGCGTGAGCAGCGCCGCGTGTGGCAGGAAATGGCGCAGAAAAATGCCGACCTGCAACTCGCCCGCCTGCTGGCCGAAGAAGGCTCACAGCAGGCCCGTACCCGGGCCCTGGTGGACGCGCTGGACCTGGCCCCGGACGACCTGGATACTTTGCGTATCGAGTGTTTCGATATTTCACACACCGCCGGTGAGGCCACCCAGGCCTCCTGCGTGGTGTTCCAGCAGCACAAGATGCAGAACTCGGAATACCGGCGCTACAAGATCGAAGGCATCACGCCGGGCGACGACTATGCCGCCATGCGCCAGGTGCTGACGCGGCGCTACAGCAAGTTTGGCGTGCAACCTGAGCCCGGTGCGGAGCCCCCACCTTCTTTGCCTACTGGTCGTATGCCCGACCTGGTGCTGGTCGATGGTGGCAAGGGCCAGGTGTCCATGGCCAAGGCGGTGTTCGAGTCGCTGGGGCTGGACCTGGGGCTGATCGTTGGCGTTGAAAAAGGCGAGGGCCGCAAGGTCGGGCTGGAGGAATTGGTATTTGCCGATGGCCGAACCAAAGCCACCCTGGCCCGTGATTCGGCGGCGTTGATGCTGGTCGCCCAGATCCGTGACGAAGCCCACCGTTTTGCCATTACCGGCATGCGGGCCCAGCGCGCCAAGGTCCGCGTGGGCGGCAGCAAGCTGGAGGATATTGCCGGCATCGGCCCCAAAAAGCGTGCCAGCCTGTTGCAGCGTTTTGGCGGTATTCGGGGTGTAGCCGCTGCGGGTGTGGACGATATCGCCAAAGTTGACGGTATATCCAGGGAGTTGGCCGAAGAAATCTACCGTGCACTGCGCTAACGGCATTGCCCTGGCGGCATGACACAATCAAGCCATGTTTTGGACCATCCCTACCATCATGACCTGGACGCGCATCGTCGCGATCCCTTTGATCATTGGTGTTTTTTACCTGCCGATCAGCGAGCCCAGCCGTAATCTGATTGCCACGGTGATGTTCGTGGTGTTTGCTGCCACCGACTGGCTGGACGGCTTTCTGGCCCGCAAGCTGAACCAGACTTCCTCGTTTGGAGCTTTTTTGGACCCGGTGGCAGACAAGTTTTTGGTCTGCGCCTGTGTTTTGGTGCTGGTGCATCTGGGCCGTGCCGACGTGTTTGTGGCGCTGATCATCATTGGCCGCGAAATCGCCATTTCGGCGCTGCGCGAATGGATGGCACAGATCGGTGCGTCCAAGAGCGTGGCCGTGCACATGATCGGCAAGCTCAAGACCGTGTCGCAAATGGTGGCGATTCCATTTTTGCTGTATGACGGGCTCCTGTTTGGCATGGTGGACACGCATGTATGGGGTGTCTGGCTGATCTGGATTTCGGCGGTCCTGACCATTTGGTCAATGGTTTACTATCTGCAAAAGGCGCTGCCTGAAATCCGGGCACGGACGAAATGAGCGCTGAACAAGGTGTTTTAAAAAGTGTCGCAGGGGTTCAAGGACCGGGCCAAAAACGGTCTAGAATCCGCCTCCGCGCCGCTTGAAAGCAGTTTGTCTGATTGACACCATGCAAGTCCATGGTTTTAATTGTTTAAGCAGCGGTTGCTGCAAAGTTTCGTTTTTCCCTGGCTTGTTTTCTGCGCGCTGCAGTCGGCAACTCGGGGTGAAATTTTTTGAATATCGTGGTCTGAATAAATTTGAGCGAGGGGCTCCTTGTGAACAAAACGGAATTGATTGAACACATCGCAAAGCATGCTGATATCTCTAAAGCAGCGGCTACACGTGCCTTGGAGTCCACCATCAGTGCGGTCAAAACGACGCTGAAAAAAGGCGGTACCGTATCGCTGGTAGGATTCGGTACCTTCGCGGTGGGTAAGCGCGCAGCACGGGCCGGGCGCAATCCCCGCACCGGCGATGCGATTAAAATCAAGGCCGCCAAGGTCCCCAAATTTCGCCCAGGCAAAGCATTGAAAGATGCGTTGAACTGAGGTTTGTGTTTCAGGTGGGGTGCTTAGCTCAGTTGGTAGAGCAGCGCCCTTACACGGCGTAGGTCGGCGGTTCGAGCCCGTCAGCACCCACCACCCCCCACCCGGCAAAGGCGAACAAATTGTTCGCCTTTTTTGTTTTTTAACATGGGCACCGCGCCCATCGTGTTTTTCAAAAGAGTTCTGCCATGTTTGATTTCGTCCGCAAGCACACCAAGATCATGATGGGCTTGATGTTCTTGCTGATCATTCCTGCCTTCATCTTGGTAGGTGGCCAAGAAAGCTTCCAGAGCTTTAATGAAGGCGGCGAAACGGTTGCCAAGGTGGCCGGTAAAGACATCAAACAGATCGATTGGGACAATGCACACCGCAATGAAGTGCAGCGCATCATGGCTGCCCAGCCAGGCACCGACCCCAAGCTGCTGGACTCGCCCGAAGCGCGCTATGCCACGTTGGAAAACCTGGTGCAGCAGCGCGTGCTGGCCGCCGCAGCCGACAAGTTCCATCTGGTCACCAGCGACAGCCGCCTGGCCCGCAGCCTGCAAGAAGACCCGACCATCGCGTCGCTGCGCAATCCCGATGGCTCGCTCGATATGGCCCGTTACACCCAGCTGCTGGCGGGGCAAAACATGACACCGGCGATGTTTGAAGCCCAGGTGCGCACTGATTTGTCACAGCGCCAAGTGGTGGCGGGCGTGGCGGGAACCGCGTTCAGCGCGGGTGCCGAAGCCGATGTGGCGCTGAATGCCCTGCTTGAAAAACGTGAAGTGCAAGTTGCATTGTTCAAGACCACCGATTTCGCCGCCAAGGTCAACCCGACCGATGCCGAGCTGCAGGCCTGGTACAAAGACCACCCGGCTCTGTTCCAGGCACCGGAGCAGGCGACCATCGAATACGCCGTGCTGGACCTGGATGCCGTGAAGAAGGGCATCCAACCTAACGAGCAGGATTTGCGGACCTATTTCAAAGAGAATGCCGACCGCCTGGCCAGCAAAGAAGAGCGCCGTGCCAGCCATATTCTGCTCAATGCGCCCAAAGATGCCTCCGCCGACGATCGCAAAAAGGCCCGTGCCAAAGCCGAAGAGTTGCTGGCCCAGGTCAAGAAGAGCCCGGCCAGCTTCGCCGAAGTCGCCAAGAAGAACTCGCAGGACACCGGCTCGGCCGTCAACGGCGGCGACCTGGATTATTTTGGCCGTGGTGCCATGGTCAAGCCTTTTGAAGATGCCGCGTTTGCCTTGAAAAAAGGCGACATCAGCGACATCGTGGAGTCGGATTTTGGCTACCACATCATCCAGCTGACCGACATCCGTGCGCCCAAGCAGCGCAGTTTTGAAGAGATGCGCCCCGAGCTCGAGGCTGATCTGAGGAACCAGCAAGCTCCGGCCAAATTTGCCGAAGCTGCCGATGCGTTCACCAACGGTGTCTATGAGCAGGCCGATAGCCTCAAGCCGGTCGCGGATCGCCTCAAGCTGAATGTCCAGACCGCGTCGCTGTCCCGTACCCCGGCACCCGGTGCCACCGGTGTTCTGGCCAATGCCAAGTTCCTGAATGCGATTTTCTCATCCGATTCCATCGAGAAGAAGCGCAACACCGAAGCGGTAGAAACCGCGCCCAACCAGTTGGTGGCTGGGCGCATCACCCAGTACACCGCTGCCCACACCCTGCCTTTTGCCGAAGTCAAAGACCAGGTGCGGGTGCGGGTGGTGGGCGCACGCGCGACCGAGTTGGCCAAAAAGGAGGGCCTGGAAAAGCTCGCGGCCTGGAAAGCCAATCCGGCGGCTGCGACTTTGTCTGCCCCGCTGGTGCTGTCGCGTGAAAATGCCCAGCAGCAACCGGTTCAGGTGGTCAATGCCGCCTTGCGTGCCGACCTGAGCAGTTTGCCGGTCTGGGTGGGGACGGATCTGGGCGAGCAAGGCTACGCCGTGGCCAAGATCAACAAATTGGTGCCGCGCGATGCACCGGTGGAAGCCTTGCTCAAGCAAGGCCGCGCGCAATACAGTCAAGGTTGGGCGGGTGCCGAGAGCCGCGCTTACTACAACACGCTCAAAGAGCGCTTCAAGGTCAAGATCAACGTGGCCAAACCGGCCGCCAAAACCGGTATTGATGCGGGCTAAGGTCTTAATTGCAAAAATTCAAGCTATAATATGAAGCTACGGTGGCTGTAGCTCAGTTGGTAGAGTCCAGGATTGTGATTCCTGTTGTCGAGGGTTCGAGCCCCTTCAGCCACCCCATTTATTTGCTGGTTTGAGTGATACGTTGGTTTTATTGCAAGGGCGCTACCTGATAGGTAGCGCCCTTTTTCTTTGCCATGTCCGGTATTTCACTTTAGCGCCCTGCTGTCAAAAGAAGGGGGCGAGTGTACTAATATGGGCAGCATGTAGCGCATGCAGCTATGACAATGTGTACCTGCCTTGACCTCGCTGAACCCGTAGGAACCTCGTGTGGAAACCAAGCGCCCCAGCTCTCGTATTGACCATACTCCCTTGGGGGAAGATGCTGTGAATGTGCGTGCGCTGTTGGTGGGCAGGACGACGGCACTGGGGGGCAAAGCGGTATCGCCGCAGATTCTGGCCGTATTGGATGGTTTGCCGGTGCTGGTCAGCGCCATGGACTTGCGCGACCGCCGCACTATCACCTACTGGAACCGCGAGTGCGCCTCGGTCTCTGGCTACGCCAGCGATGAACTGGTGGACCATCCTGAAGCCCTGCAGTGGCTGTACCCGGAGCCCTCTTACCTATCACGAAAATTGGCTGATTTTCTGGAGTTGGGTGCCAGTTTCCGGGATGTGGAGTGGACGCTGACCACCAAGTCGGGCGACAAGCGGCGTATCGCCTGGTCCAGCATCGACGGTTTGCGCCATGCGTCTCAGCCCGATGTCGTGTGGTGCATTGGTTTGGATGTTACGGCCCGCTCGGAGTCGGACCGCTTGCTGCGCGATCGCGACAAGTTGCTGGGCTCGGTGTTTCGGCACTTGCCCGACATGGTCTACCTCAAGGACGGAGAAGGGCGCTGGCTGTTGACCAACCCCGCCGCGCGCGCCGTGCTGGGTTTGACCGAGCAAGAAGCCTATGGCTACACCAATCTTGAAATTGCCGACCGCGACCATCCCCAGGGCGAAGGTTTGCGCCAAGGTGCCTTGACCGACGAGGCCACCTGGCAGTCGGGCCGGGCCTCGCACATGCAGGAAGTAGCCGACGATGGGCAGGGCAACTTGCGTTGGCTGGATGTGGTGCGGGTGCCCACCTTCGGGCGACGTGGCCAGCGCATGCACCTGCTGATGGTGCGCCGCGACATCACCGACCAGCGCATCGCCGCCACCAAGCTCGAGCTGGCGGGCCGGGTGTTGGAACAAAGCACAGACGGCATCATCGTTACCGACGAGTCCAACCGCATCATCATGGTGAACGGTGCGTTCACTGAAATTACCGGCTACCAGGCCAGCGAAGTCTTGGGCAGCGACCCCAAGCTGCTAGCCTCCGGGCAGCACGATGCGGCCTTTTTCCAGCAGATGTGGAAGGTGTTGGCCGAAGAAGGGCGCTGGACGGGTGAGATATGGAACCGCCGTAAAAATGGCGAGGTATATCCCCAATGGCTTAGCCTGTCGGCTCTGCACCGGCGGGCCCACGGGGATGTAACGCACTATGTGGCGGCTTTTTCCGACCTGAGCTCGCGCAAGGCGGCCGAAGAAAAAATTGCCTATTTGTCCAGCCAGGACGTGATTACCGGCCTGCCCAACCGGGCCCAGGTCGCTTTGCGGTCCACCCTGGTGCTCAAGCACGCCAAGACTACGCACGAGCAGGTGGCGATGATCGTCATCGATGTGGACAACTTCAAGACCCTGAATGATTCGTTGGGCCATGCGGCGGGTGACCAGATGCTGCGCGAAGTGGGCTTTCGGCTGAGCCAGTTTGCCGACGAGCGCTCGGTGGTGGGGCGCTTGAGCGGTGACGAATTCCTGATTTTGCTGCGCAATGTGCAGGGCACGGCCGAGGCGGCCCACATGGTGACGGCCTTGATGGAGGCGGTGGGCCAACCCATGACTTTGGCCGATATGCCGGTCAATGTGTCCATTTCCGCCGGCATCGCGATGTTTCCTGCCGACGGCGACCAGTTCGATGCCTTGTTTGGCCGTGCCGACTCGGCCCTGTACGCGGCCAAACGCGGTGGACGTGGCACTTACCAGTTTGCCAATGCCACCATGAACGAGGCGGCGCTGGAGCGCCTGCGGCTGGAGTCTGCCCTGCGACTGGCGATCGAGAATAATGCCTTGCGCCTGGAATACCAGCCGTTGATCCACCTACCCAGCGGGCGCGTGGTGGGGGCCGAGGCCTTGTGCCGCTGGGACCACCCGGAGCGCGGCGCGATTCCCCCGGGTATCTTCATCCCGATCGCCGAAGACTGCGGCCTGATCGAAGCGCTGGGCGGCTGGGTGCTGAAAACCGCTGCCATGCAGTTGCGTGCCTGGCACGATGCAGGCCAACCCGAGCTGATCATGGCGGTGAACCTGTCGGCCCGGCAGTTCCAGCGCGGCGTGGTGCTCAAGCAGGTGGAAACCGCGCTGGAGATGTCCGGCATCGCCCCTGACCGGCTGGAGTTGGAGCTGACCGAAAGCGTGCTGCTGCACGACGGCGAAGCCGTCACTGCCGTGCTGCGCCGCCTGCAAGCCCTGGGGGTGAAGCTGTCGATCGACGACTTTGGCACCGGCTACTCCAGCTTTGCCTACCTGCGCCGCATCAAGTTCGACAAGATCAAGATCGACCAGTCATTTGTGCGCGATTTGATCGATGACCCGGACAACGCCGCCATCGTGCGCGGCATCATTTCATTGGCCCTGAGCCTGGGCCTGAGCGTACTGGCCGAGGGCGTGGAAACCGAAGATATCGCCCAGCGCCTGCGCCACCTGCAGTGCACCTACGCCCAGGGCTACCACTTCGCCCGCCCACTGCGGCCCGAGGTATTTGCCTTGCGGCAGGGCCTGGTGGTTGTGCCGACATAGTGTTGCAGTGGGGTGCGGGAGCCTGTAACCCGGCCCCTACAATCTGGTAACACTTTGGCATGTTTTATGAAAATTCTGATTTCCAACGACGACGGTTACCAGGCTCCTGGCATTGTGGCGCTGTATGAAGCGCTAAAAGACGTGGCCGAGGTCGAGGTGGTCGCACCCGAGCACAACAACAGTGCCAAGTCCAACGCGCTCACCCTGTACGCCCCTTTGTACGTGCACCAGGCCGCCAACGGTTTTCGGTATGTGAACGGCACCCCGGCCGACTGCGTGCACATCGCCCTGACCGGCCTGCTGGGCTACCGGCCGGATCTGGTGATCTCGGGCATTAACAACGGCGCCAACATGGGCGACGACACCATCTACTCGGGCACGGTGGGCGCGGCCATGGAAGGTTATTTGTTTGGCATTCCGGCGATTGCGTTTTCGCAAACCCAGGGCGGCTGGGCCCATCTGGATGCCGCCGCCCAGACCGCGCGCGACTTGGTTCTGCGCCTGACCCGGCAGCAGCAGGAGGGCGCACCGCCGTGGCTGCTGAATGTGAACATTCCCAATTTGCCGCTGGACCAGCTCAAGCCGATGAAGGTGTGCCGCCTGGGCCGCCGCCACTCGGCCGAAAAAGTCATCACCATGGACAGCCCGCGCGGCGACACCATGTACTGGATCGGTAGCGCCGGGGCCGCCAAGGACGATGCCGAGGGCACCGACTTCCACGCCAGCCTGCAAGGCCACGTCACCCTGACGCCGCTGAAAGTGGATCTGACCGACCACGACAACCTTGGCTACTGGGCGCAAACCGCATCCCGCTTGGCGGTGGCCTAGATGGCGCAGCGGCCCCCGTTTCCGGCCCGGCTGGACTTCTCCGTCGGTGCACCGTCGGCCAAGACGGCTGCTACTAAATTAGTAGCTTCTCGTGCTGATGGAATAAGCGTTAAGCCCCTAAAAAGCTTAGAAATAAAAGTCACGGCAGGCCATGGCATGGACTCGGACGCAGTGCGTGCCCGCATGGTGCACAAGCTGTCGGCCATGGGCATTGTGTCGGCCCCGGTGTTGCGCGCCATGGGTCTGGTGGAGCGACACCGCTTTGTCGACACCGCCCTGGTCAACCAGGCCTACGAAGACACCAGCCTGCCGATCGGCCTGGGCCAGACCATCTCCAAGCCCAATGTGGTGGCCCGCATGGGCGAATTGCTGCTGGACTCGGCGCTGGGCAAGGCCGGGCAGCTGGGCCGGGTGCTGGAGATCGGCACCGGCTGCGGCTACCAGGCGGCGGTGCTGGCAGTGCTGGCCCGCGAGGTCTACAGCATCGAGCGTCTGCGCGGCCTGCACGACAAGGCCCGGGCCAATCTGCGTCCGTTCCGCCTGCCCAATGTGCACCTGCTGTTTGGTGACGGCATGCTGGGCTACGCCAAGGGCGCGCCGTACGCGGGCATCATCGCCGCCGCCGGGGGCGACGCGATTCCTCAGGCCTGGCTGGACCAGTTGGCGGTGGGCGGGCGGCTGGTGGCCCCCATGGTCACCAGCGGCGGCAAGCAAGCGCTGGTGGTGGTGGACAAAACCGCCCAGGGCCTGAAACAGCAGTTACTCGAAGCGGTGCATTTTGTCCCTCTAAAATCAGGGATTGCATAACCTGCAGGCACGGGCCGCGGAGGGCCGCGGAGCACGCCGGGCCAGGCAGGTTATTTCATGTTTTTAGGAAGTTTCACATGCACGCGTTGCACAGTCAGGGTTGGTTGAAGATCGTTGGTTTGGTAGCTTCGGCGGTGGTGGTGGTCGGCTGTGCGGGCCCCAGTGTGCATAAGGCTCCGGTGGAAGACCGCGGCACCAGCCGCTCGCAGTCCACCACGGCCACCCCCGATGCCGTCCCCGCCAAACCTCTGCCCGGTGCCGAAAATGCCGGCAAACCGGGTTACTACACCGTCAAACCAGGCGACACCCTGATCCGTATCGGCCTGGACAACGGCCAAAGCTGGAAAGACATCGCCCGCTGGAACATGCTGGACAACCCCAACGTGATCGAAGTGGGCCAGGTGCTGCGCGTGGTGTCACCCAATGCCGTGGTCACCGAGAACGGCGTGACCACCCGCCCGGTGGCTTCCAGCACCGTCACCCCGGTGGCCGTGCCTGCACCGTTGGCAGCGGCTTCCAGCCCGGCCAGCGCCGCCAGCGCCACCGCCAGTGCGGCCCCCAAACCCGTCACCCCGACCCCCGTGGCCCCGGCTGCGGCCGAGGACGATGTGGCCTTCATCTGGCCTACCAGCGGCGGGCTGATTGCCGGTTTTGACGAAGCCAAGAACAAGGGCCTGGACCTGGGCGGTAAAAACGGCGATGCCGTGCTGGCCGCTGCCGATGGCCGGGTGGTCTATGCCGGTGCGGGCCTGCGCGGCTACGGCAACCTGCTGATCCTCAAGCACAACAACACCTACCTCACCGCCTACGCCCACAACCAGACCTTGCTGGTCAAAGAAGACCAGTCGGTGCGCAAGGGCCAGAAAATCGCCGAAATGGGCAGCAGCGACGCCGACCGTGTCAAACTCCACTTCGAGATTCGCCGTCAAGGCAAGCCCGTCGATCCCGCCAAATATCTGCCCAACCGGTAACACCGTATGAAAACCCCCCACGTGCCCGGCCAAACTGTGCTTGAGGACGCGTTGGGCGAAGAAGGCGGCAGTGCCGCTGCGGCAGGCCAGGCACCCTGGCTGGCCAGTGGGGTTGACAGCCATGACACCCTCAGCATGTACCTGCGCGATGTGCGGCGTACCGAGTTGTTCACCCCCACCGAAGAATTCGACACCGCCACCCGCGCACGCGCCGGGGATTTCGCGGCCCGCCAGGCCATGATCGAGCACAACCTGCGTCTGGTTGTCAGCATCGCCAAGCTCTACCTGGGCCGCGGCGTGCCCATGGGTGACCTGATCGAAGAGGGCAACCTGGGCCTGATGCACTCCATCGACAAGTTCGAACCCGAGCGCGGCTTTCGCTTCTCGACCTACGCCACCTGGTGGATCCGCCAGGCGGTCGAGCGCGCCGTGATGCAGCAGGGCCGCGTCATCCGCCTGCCGGTACACGTGGTGCGCGAGCTGCAGCAGGTGCTGCGGGCCCGCCGCACCCTGGAGCAAGACCCGGCCTTTGCTGCCAACCGCCCCGAGGGCGTGGGCGTGGACGACATCGCCGCACTGATGGGCCGCGACCCGCACGAGGTGGCCGACCTGCTGGCCATGGCCGAGTCCCCGCGCTCGCTGGATGCCACGATGGACCGCAGCGAAGACGGCCAGACCCTGGTGGATACGCTGGCCGACGAGGACACCCCCGACCCCGCTTCCGCCACCCAGACCCACGAGGTCGAGCGCCTGATCGAAGGCTGGATTGCCACCCTGACCCGGCGCGAGCGCGAGGTGCTGGACGGCCGCTTTGGCCTGCACCACCGCGAACCCGAAACCCTGGACACCCTGAGCGACCGCCTGGGCCTGACCCGCGAACGGGTGCGCCAGATCCAGAACGAAGCGCTGCGCAAACTCCGCATCCAGCTGGGGCGCAGCGGCATGCACAAGGAAGCTTTATTTTGATGCAAAGAATTTGCGGCTGGCTGCTGGCCGCGACCTTGGCGGGCTGTGCCGCACCCGGCCCCCGTACCACCGTCGTCAGCCAGGAGAAACTGCAAAGCCTGCTGGCCGCCCGCTTCCCCTACACCGGCAGGGTCGGCCCGCTGTTTGAACTGCAGGCCCAGGCGCCGCAGTTGCGCTTGCTGCCTGCGCAGAATCGCCTCGGCACCGCCATCCAGGTGCAGGTCACCGAGCGGCTGACGCGCACGGTCTTTACCGGCGTGCTGGATATGGATTACGCCCTGCAGTTCGAGCCCAGTGACCAGACCTTGCGCATGGCCGATGTGCACGTCAATTCGCTCAGTTTTACCGGAGTGCCCGAGCGCTACCAGGCCGTGGTGCAAGGCCTGGGCCCCATGTTGGCCGAGCGCGTGTTGGACGGCGTCCGGCTGCACCAGGTCAGCGCCAGGGACATGGCGGTGGTGGATGGCTGGGGCTATGAGCCTGGCAGCATCGAGGTCACGGCCGCTGGTCTGCGCATCACGCTGAACCCGAAAAAGTCACCCTGAATATTTTGCTACTAAAAAAATAGCTGCTCACGCTTATTTAATAAGCGCGTGCAGCTATTTTTATGCCTGAAATTCAGGTTCAGTGCGCGCCTTGCTCCAGAAAGCGTTGCGCGTCCAGTGCGGCCATGCAGCCGGTGCCTGCACTGGTGATGGCCTGGCGGTAGATGTGGTCTTGCACGTCACCAGCGGCAAACACGCCGGGCACGCTGGTCATGGTGGCAAAGCCTTGCAGGCCGGTGCGGGTGATGATGTAGCCGTCTTTCATCTCCAGCTGGCCCGCGAAGATGTCGGTGTTGGGCTTGTGGCCGATGGCGATGAAGCAACCCTTGAGCGGCACGTCGACCGTGGCATCGCTCTTGGTGCTTTGCAGGCGCACGCCGGTCACGCCAGAGGCATCGCCCAGCACGGTTTGCAGGGTGTGGAACAGCTTGAGCTCGATCTTGCCCGCCGCCACTTTTTCCATCAGCTTGTCCACCAGAATGGCTTCGGCCTTGAAGGTGTCGCGGCGGTGCACCAGGGTTACCTTGGCGGCGATGTTGGACAAATACAGGGCTTCTTCCACCGCGGTATTGCCACCGCCCACCACGCACACGTCTTGCTCGCGGTAGAAAAAGCCGTCGCAGGTGGCGCAGCCCGACACGCCCCGGCCCATGAAGGCGGTTTCTGATTCCAGGCCCAGGTATTGTGCCGAGGCACCGGTAGCCAGGATCAGCGCATCACAGGTATAAGTGCCGCTGTCGCCGGTGAGGGTGAAGGGGCGCTGGCTGAAATCCACCGTATGGATGTGGTCGAAAATGATTTCGGTCTTGAAGCGCTCTGCGTGCTCCTGGAAGCGCTGCATCAGCTCGGGGCCTTGCACGCCCATCACGTCGGCAGGCCAGTTGTCGACTTCGGTGGTGGTCATCAGCTGGCCGCCTTGTGCGATGCCGGTGATCAGCACCGGGTTCAAATTGGCACGGGCGGCGTAGATGGCGGCGGTGTAGCCCGCAGGGCCAGAGCCTAAAACCAGTACCTTGGCATGTTTATTGTTCGACATGGATAAAAAACCTGTAGTGAAAAGGAGAAAGGGGCGTGTACAGTTTGCTACTTGTTACAAAATATCAAGTGGATGCTATCCGCTGGGCCGCGATACTTTTTAAAGATTGCACAGAATCCGGTCAGTGGGTTTTGCCCGTTGGCGTCGGTTGCTGCGTAAGCCATGTTTTGAAATTTTGCCCCAGATTGTAAGAACCCACGGTCTGCAGGGCTCTCACGCAAAAGGAAATGACCATGTCGATGCTGTCCAACATAGAGCTTTTGTTGCGCGTGCCCCTGTTCTCCACCATGACCGCTGAACAAGCCGATGTGGTGGCCAAGGCCGTGACCAAGCAGCGCTTTAAGCGGGCCGAAATCATTGTCGAACAGGGCCGCAAGTCCAACGCCTTGTTCATCGTACTCAGTGGCCGGGCCCGGGTGCTGACCACCGACAGCCGGGGCCGTGAAGTCATCCTGGCGACCCTGCAGGTGGGCGACTACGTGGGCGAAATGAGCCTGATCGACAACGAACCCCATTCGGCCACGGTGCAAACCGAGATGCCCACCGACTGCCTGGTGCTGGGCCGCGCCGAGTTTGAGCACTGCCTGGACAGCAACACTGCCATGGCCCGCGCGGTGATGTCTGGGCTGGTCAAACGCCTGCGCCGCGCCGACCAGAAGATCGAGTCCCTGGCCCTGATGGACGTGTACGGCCGCGTGGCCCACGTGCTGCTGGAAGCCGCCACGCCCAATGCCGATGGCCAGATGGTCATCCGCGACAAGATCTCACGCCAGGACGTGGCCAAAATGGTCGGTGCCTCGCGCGAAATGGTCAGTCGGGTGATGAAAGACCTGGAAGAACGCGGCTACATCCATGGCCACGACAACGGATCCACCCACATCCGCTCGGTGCTGGGTTCGCTGACCTGATCGGCCCGGCCTCAGGCCGCCCGCGCATGGGGTAAGCTTGGCGCAGACTCTTTCTGCCCATGACTTACTCCCTCAACACTCTCAATTCATCCGGACCGGTGGTGTCGCCGATGCGCACCGGCATCAACCGCTTCGCGCGCGAAATTGGCCTGATCCTGGGGCTGCTGGCTCTGGTGTTCTGGTGCATGGCCCTGTTGGGTTTTTCTTTGCAGGATGCCGCCTGGTCCACCTCGGGCCAGGGCGCTTTGGTGCACAACTGGGCTGGTCGCCTGGGCGCGTGGATTGCCGACCTGAGCTACTTCAGCCTGGGCTATTCGGTCTGGTGGTGTCTGGCTGCCGGTGCGCGGGCCTGGCTGGCGGGCCTGGCCGACTGGATGCGCGCCCACGCCCCCGACGACAAACCCCGACCCAGTGGCCACTTTGTAGGAACTGCCTGGGGTTTCTGGCTGGGGCTGGTCTTGCTGTTGTGTGCCAGCACCGCGCTGGAATGGTCGCGCCTGTACCGGCTGGCACCCTTGCTGCCGGGCCATGTGGGCGGCGTGCTGGGTTATGTAGTGGGGCCATTTGGCGTGAAATGGCTGGGCTTCACCGGGTCTGGGCTGGTGTGGATTGCGCTGGGCGTGATCGGCGTGTCGGCGGTGTTCCGCTTCTCGTGGAGCCATGTGGCCGAGCGGCTGGGGGCCTGGGCCTACTCGCTGGTCGAAACGCGGCGCGAAAAGCGCGTGGTGGCCGAAGACCTGGCGGTGGGCAAGGTAGCTGCCAAAAAACGCGAAGCCGTGGTGCGTGAAGAGCGGGTGGAAATTGCCGCCCACCACCCTACGCCGGTGATGATCGAGCCCACCCTGGCCGACCCACCCAAGAGCGCCCGCGTCATCAAAGAGCGCCAGAAGCCGCTGTTCAGCGAGTTGCCAGATACCAAGCTGCCGCAGGTGGATCTGCTCGACGGCCCGCAGCTGCACCAGGAGACCGTGGCCCACGAGACGCTGGAGATGACCAGCCGCATGATCGAGAAGAAGCTCAAAGACTTTGGCGTAGAGGTCAAAGTGGTGCTGGCGTCGCCCGGCCCGGTAATTACCCGGTATGAAATTGAGCCTGCCACGGGGGTTAAAGGCTCACAAATCGTCGGTTTGGCCAAGGATTTGGCGCGTAGTTTGAGCCTGGTGTCCATCCGCGTGGTGGAAACCATTCCGGGCAAAAACTACATGGCGCTGGAGCTGCCCAACGCCAAGCGCCAGTCCATTACGCTATCGGAAATTCTGGGTTCGCAGGTCTACCACGAGGCCAAGTCGCTGCTGACCATGGGCCTGGGCAAGGACATCATCGGCAACCCGGTGGTGGTCGATCTGGCCAAGATGCCGCACGTGCTGGTGGCCGGTACCACCGGTTCGGGCAAGTCGGTGGGTATCAACGCCATGATTTTGAGCCTGCTGTACAAGGCCGAAGCCCGCGACGTGCGGCTGTTGATGATCGACCCCAAGATGCTGGAAATGTCGGTGTACGAGGGCATTCCGCACCTGCTGGCCCCGGTGGTTACTGACATGCGCCAGGCGGCCCACGGCCTGACCTGGTGCGTGGCCGAGATGGAACGCCGCTACAAGCTGCTGAGCAAGCTGGGCGTGCGCAATCTGGCGGGCTACAACGCCAAGATCGACGAGGCCAAGGCCCGCGAAGAATTCATCTACAACCCGTTCAGCCTCACGCCCGACAGTCCCGAGCCCCTGAAGCGCGAGCCGCATATCGTGGTGGTGATCGACGAGCTAGCTGACCTGATGATGGTGGTCGGCAAAAAGATCGAAGAGCTGATCGCCCGCCTGGCGCAAAAAGCCCGGGCCGCGGGTATCCATTTGATTCTGGCCACCCAGCGCCCCAGTGTGGACGTGATCACCGGCCTGATCAAGGCCAATATCCCCACCCGCATCTCCTTCAAGGTCAGCAGCAAGATCGACAGCCGCACCATCCTGGACCAGATGGGGGCCGAAGCCCTGCTGGGCCTGGGCGACATGCTGTACATGCCCGGCAGCGGCATGCCGACGCGGGTGCACGGCGCCTTTGTCAGCGACGAAGAGGTCCACCGCGTTGTAAGTTACTTGAAGACCCAGGGCGAGCCCGACTACATCGAGGGTGTGCTCGAAGGCGGCACGGTCGATGGCGAAGACGGGGAGGGTGGTGAAGGAGGCGACAGCGGCGGCGAAAAAGACCCGATGTACGACATGGCCGTGGAAGTGGTGCTGAAGAACCGCAAGGCCAGCATTTCCCTGGTGCAGCGGCATTTGAAGATTGGCTACAACCGCGCCGCCCGCCTGGTCGAAGACATGGAAAAAGCCGGTTTGGTCAGCGCCATGAGCGGTGCCGGTCAACGCGAAATTTTGGTGCCCGCGAGAGCGGAGTAAAAACTGATGAAAAAATGGATTGCTACTGTTTTTATAGCTGTTTGCGCCGGTGTGGCAAGCGCGGACGGCCTGGATAGCTTGGAAAATTTCGTCAAGACGGTGAAGTCTGGCCGCGCCGATTTCACCCAGGTGGTGACCTCGCCACCCAAGGAGGGGCAGGCGGCGCGCGTCAAAACCTCCACCGGTAGCTTTGAATTCCAGCGGCCCAGCAAATTCAAGTTTTTGTACAAGAAGCCGTTTGAGCAAAGCATCGTGGCCGACGGCCAAACCCTGTGGCTGTACGACGTAGACCTGAACCAGGTGACCTCGCGCAAGCAGTCTGCGGTGCTGGGCTCCACCCCCGCCGCGCTGATTGCCGCAGCGCCCAATCTGCAAGCCTTGCAGGCCGATTTCACGTTGCTGGCCGCGCCGGACAAAGATGGCCTGCAATGGGTATCGGCCACGCCCAAGGCCAAAGATGGCCAGTTGCAAACCGTGCGCGTGGGCTTCAAAGCCGACGGCAACACCACCGAGCTGGCCGCGCTGGAGATTCTGGACAGCTTTGGCCAGCGCTCGGTGATGACCTTTGCCAAGGTGGAGGTGAACCCGGCCCTGGCGGCCGACAGCTTCCAGTTCAAGCCGCCCGCGGGCGCGGATGTGGTGAAACAATAAGTCTTTTAGCCTGCCACCGCTTTCCGAATAAGCGTTGGCAGCTATGCAATGCATAGCGGTTGGATGCTAAGCCGCTGGAATAACCTTCATCACCGCCTTCTGCACCCGCTCGTGGCTGATCCTGACGTTGTCGGCGGCCACCGGGGACTGGATGGCGAACGGCTTTTCGCGGGTGTCGCGCAGCACATAAATGCCCAGGGGCAGACCCTGCGCGTTGGCGATGCTGACCACCAGCGGGGTGTTGACGGCCGCACCTTTTTTGACACTGACGGCTTTTTCGCCGTTGGCCAGCAGCACATAGGTGCCGGGCGGGTAGAAGCCGATGGCGTTGGTCATGGCCTTGCCAACCCGGGCATCTTCGTCCGGCACGCCCACGATGTTGGACTTGGCCGCCCCCAGTGCCGACAGGCCGGGCCGGGTGGAGCGGTGCGCCATCTTTCCGATCAGCACATCGGCCAGGTGCAGGATACGGCGGCATTCCCGGTTGCGGTCCAGCCCTTTGGTTTCATCTCGGTCGTGGTGCAGGCCCACGATGTCCAGCAGGTCCTCGTTGACAACCCCAAAACCGCGCAGAATGGATTCGCTCATGGCCGGGTGGTCGTGGATGAGCTGCTTTTGTTCGGCATCGGGCGGGGTGGGCTGGGTGGCCAGGGTGTCTTGCAGCTTGGCCATGCTGATGTTCATGGTCAGGGCGGCCTGCACCAAGATGGGTCGTACAAAGTCGTCCAGCCCCAGTTTGCGGGCTGTCAGCTCGCACACCACGGCACACAGCAGGGCGTGGGTGGCGCAGTAACCCAGGGTTTTGTCGGCCAGTGCCTGGAAAAGGCTGAACAGGCTCCCGTCCGCGTCTTTGTCCAGCAGCTCCATGGCGCGCTTTTGCACACCGTCGAGCCGACCCAGCGGGTTTTTGGCGCTGGCACCGGTTTGCAGCACCGTGCCCCACACGGCCTGCACATCAGTCCAGCCGCCGGTGATGTCTTCGCCCACCGTGTAGTCCAGCTCCAGAATGTCTTGCGGCATGGTGGCCTTGGCAATTTCCTGGATGCTGACCCCGTCGCGCAGCAGGGCGTAGATCAGGCGGTCGTAGCTGCTGACCCAGGCCTTGTAGTCGGGCTGGGTAGCGCAGGCACCATGGGCTTCCAGGTGCTCGCGGTGGTGCTCCGACAAAATCGCTTGCCCTTTGCGCAGCAGCAGGTTGCCTTTGGCATCCCAGATGTTGATGGGCAGGGGGCGCAGTATCTCGATGCGGGAAACGGGGACGGGGACGTAATGCATGGTGCGGGGAGGATAAGCCACCGCCCACCCGTTTCGCGGCAGGGCCGCATGGGAGAATCCCTTTCATGACCCGTACCGCCCTGACCACCGATGCCCCTTTGGCCGAGCGCTTACGCCCCAAAAACCTGGGCGAAGTCATTGGCCAGCAGCACCTGCTGGGCGAAGGCATGGCGCTGCGTATCGCATTTGAGTCGGGCCAGCCGCACAGCTGCATTCTGTGGGGCCCGCCGGGTACCGGCAAAACCACCATTGCCCGGTTGATGGCCGATGCGTTTGACGCGCGCTTCATCACCATCAGCGCGGTGCTGGGGGGGGTGAAGGACATCCGCGACGCGGTGGAACAGGCGCTGATCTCCCAGGCCCAGGGCCGCCGCACGATTGTGTTTGTGGACGAGGTGCACCGCTTCAACAAAAGCCAGCAAGACGCGTTTTTGCCGCACGTGGAAAGCGGGTTGTTCACCTTTGTCGGGGCTACCACCGAGAACCCGTCGTTCGAGGTTAATTCGGCGCTGTTGTCGCGTGCGGCGGTGTACGTGCTGCAGCCGCTCACCTCTGCAGATTTAGAGCAAATAGTGGCCCACGCGCAGGCTATACAGGCGGTACCAGCTATCGAAAAAATAGCGGTAGACCGCTTGGTGGCCTATGCCGACGGCGATGCCCGGCGGCTGCTGAACACGCTGGAGACCCTGGCCGTGGCCGCCACGCAGGAGAAGCAGGCCGAGATCACCGATGCCTGGCTGCTCAAGGTGCTGGGCGAGCGCATGCGCCGTTACGACAAAGGCGGTGAGCAGTTTTTTGATTCCATCAGTGCGCTGCACAAATCCGTGCGCGGCTCCGACCCGGACGCGGCGCTGTACTGGTTTGTGCGCATGCTCGACGGCGGGGCCGACCCGCGCTACATGGCCCGCCGCCTGGTGCGCATGGCCAGCGAAGACATCGGCCTGGCCGACCCCCGGGCGCTGCGCCTGGCGCTGGATGCCGCCGACGTGTACGAGCGCCTGGGCTCCCCCGAGGGCGAGTTGGCGCTGGCCGAATGCGTGGTCTACCTGGCCGTGGCGGCCAAATCCAACGCGGTCTACAAGGCCTTCAACGAGGTCAAGGCTTTCATCAAAAAGGACGGCACCCGGCCGGTGCCCATGCACCTGCGTAACGCGCCCACCAAGCTGATGAAAGAGCTGGACTACGGCAAAGGCTACCGCTACGCGCACGACGAGGAGGGCGGTTTTGCGGCGGGCGAGCAGTACCTGCCCGATGGCATGGCGGCGGCCAGCTTCTACCGGCCCGTAGAGCGCGGCCTGGAAATCCGCATCGCCGAAAAGCTGCGCACCTTGAAGCGCCTGAACGCGGCCGAAGGCAAAACCTCCTGAGGGCCAGAGACTACCGGCGTTGGCAAGCCGGTATGTCCGATAAGTTAGGCGCGTTGATGCATTTGCATAATCAGATTCTCTAATACTTTGGCAAACGCGCTAATCCCTGCGGTTTCGAGGGTAAACACGCCCTAAACCCTTTGTTTTGGCCCGTTTCGTGCTGGATACAATCCGCCACAGAACCCGCACCAAGTTGGACACGACTTGCGCGGCACCCGCAAACCAGGCCCCCGGCCAGCTCTGCGAGCGCTGCACAAGTCCATCGAAATTGGCGGGTTTTTTGTTAAGTTGCGGGGCCCACAAGGCCGCCCACCATCCTGGATGGTGGGCACCGGCAGCCTGTGGATGCACAACACACACGGAGAATTATTTATGGATATCTTGCTACAGCAGATCATCAACGGTCTGGTGCTGGGCAGCATGTATGCCTTGGTAGCCCTGGGCTACACGATGGTGTACGGCATCATTAACTTGATCAACTTTGCGCACGGCGAGGTGCTGATGGTCGGCGCGCTGACCAGTTGGACCATCATCGGCCTCATGCAGGAAGGTATGCCCGGCACCCCCGGCTGGCTGATCCTGCTGATATCGCTGGTGATTGCCTGCATCGTCTCGGCCACGCTGAACTTCGTGATTGAAAAAGTCGCCTACCGGCCGCTGCGCAACAGCCCCAAACTGGCCCCCCTGATCACCGCTATCGGCATGTCCATCTTGCTGCAAACATTGGCCATGATCATCTGGAAGCCCAACTACAAACCCTACCCCACGCTGCTGCCCGCCGTGCCGTACAACATCGGCGGCGCGGTGATCACCCCCACGCAGATCCTGATCTTGGGCCTGACCGCCGTGTCCCTGGCCGTGCTGATGTGGCTGGTCAACTACACCAAGCTGGGCCGCGCGATGCGGGCCACCGCAGAGAACCCCCGCGTGGCGGCTCTGATGGGTGTCAAGCCCGACATGGTGATTTCGGCCACCTTCGTCATCGGCGCGGTGCTGGCCGCCATTGCCGGTGTGATGTACGCCTCCAACTACGGCACGGTGCAGCACACCATGGGCTTCCTGCCCGGCCTGAAAGCCTTTACGGCGGCGGTGTTTGGCGGCATTGGCAACCTGGGCGGTGCGGTGGTCGGCGGCATTTTGCTGGGCCTGATCGAATCCATCGGCGCGGGCTACATCGGCCAACTGACCGGCGGCGTACTGGGCAGCCACTACTCGGATATTTTTGCCTTCATCGTGCTGATCATCGTGCTCACGCTGCGTCCTTCGGGCCTGCTGGGTGAACGTGTGGCCGACCGGGCGTAATGGGAGCAACACCATGAAAATGAATAGAACCAACCTCATCATCGGTGCCATCCTGGCGCTGATCCTCCCGCTGGTGCTGCAAAGCTTCGGCAACGCCTGGGTGCGTATCGCCGACATGGCGCTGATCTACGTGATGCTGGCCCTGGGCCTGAACATCGTGGTGGGCTTTGCCGGTCTGCTGGATCTGGGCTATGTGGCCTTCTTTGCTGTGGGTGCCTACACCTACGGCCTGATGGCTTCGCCCCAACTGACCGATGCCTTCCCCGCCATTGCCGCCATGTTCCCCGAGGGGCTGCACATGCCGCTGTGGCTGATCTTGCCGGTGGGGGCGGCGGTGGCCGGGCTTTTCGGCATGCTGCTGGGCGCGCCCACCCTCAAGCTGCGCGGTGACTACCTGGCCATCGTGACCCTGGGTTTCGGCGAAATCATCCGCGTGTTTTTGAACAACCTGGACCACCCCGTCAACATCACCAACGGCCCCAAGGGCCTGAACCAGATCGACTCGCTGAAGTTCTTTGGCATCGACCTGGGCCGCCCCCTGACGATCGGTAGCTTCGAGATCGCCTCGGTCAGTCTGTACTACTACCTGTTCCTGGTGCTGGTGGTGGTCAGCGTGGTGATCTGCCACCGCATGGAGCTGTCCCGCGTGGGCCGCGCCTGGATGGCCATCCGCGAAGACGAAATCGCCGCCAAGGCCATGGGCATCAACACCCGTAACATGAAACTGCTGGCGTTTGGTGCCGGTGCCACGTTCGGCGGTGTCTCGGGCACGCTGTTTGCGGCGTTCCAGGGCTTTGTGTCGCCCGAATCCTTCAGTCTGATGGAGTCGGTGATGATCGTCGCCATGGTGGTGTTGGGTGGTATTGGCCACCTGCCCGGCGTGATTCTGGGTGCCGTGCTGCTGTCGGCCCTGCCCGAAGTCTTGCGTTACCTGGCTGGCCCGCTGCAGGCCATGACCGGCGGACGGCTGGACTCGGCCATCCTGCGCCAATTGCTGATTGCGGTGGCCATGATCGTCATCATGCTGATGCGCCCACGCGGACTCTGGCCCTCGCCCGAGCACGGTAAATCGCTCAAGGCCAAGTAAGGAACACCCATGACAGACAGCAAAAAATCCGAAGTGATCCTGCAAGTTGCGGGCATTTCCAAGCGTTTCGGCGGCCTGCAGGCCCTGAGCGATGTGGGCATCACCATCCAGCGCGGCCAGGTCTATGGCCTGATCGGCCCCAACGGTGCCGGTAAAACCACGTTCTTCAACGTGATCACTGGCCTGTACACGCCCGACAGCGGTACCTTCCAGTTGGCAGGCAAGCCGTATTCGCCCACCGCCGTCCACGAAGTGGCCAAGGCCGGCATTGCGCGCACCTTCCAGAACATCCGTTTGTTCGCCGAAATGACCGCGCTCGAGAACGTCATGGTGGGCCGCCACATCCGCACCCATACCGGGCTGCTGGGTGCCATCTTCCGTACCTCGGGCTTCAAAGCCGAAGAGCTGGCGATTGCCAAGCGCGCCCAGGAACTGCTGGACTACGTCGGCATTGGCCAACTGGCCGACTTCAAGGCCCGCACCCTGAGCTACGGTGACCAGCGCCGTCTGGAAATCGCCCGCGCCCTGGCCACCGACCCCCAGCTCATCGCCCTGGACGAGCCCGCCGCTGGCATGAACATGACCGAAAAAGTCATGCTGCGCGAGCTGATCAACAAGATCCGCAACGACAACCGCACCATTTTGCTCATCGAGCACGATGTGAAGCTGATGATGGGCCTGTGCGACCGCCTGACCGTCCTCGACTACGGCAAACAAATTGCCGAAGGCACCCCTGCCGAAGTGCAGAAAAACGAAAAAGTGATCGAGGCCTACCTAGGCACGGGAGGACATTGAGATGGCCAATACTGCGACTACCCCTAAGAAACAACCCGGCGAAGTGCTGCTCAAGGTCAGCGGCCTGAAGGTCTCGTACGGCGGCATCCAGGCCGTCAAAGGCGTGGACTTCGAAGTCCGCGAAGGCGAACTGGTCAGCCTGATCGGCTCCAACGGTGCGGGCAAAACCACCACCATGAAGGCCATCACCGGCACGCTGCCGTTTGTGGCGGGCGACATCCACTACCTGGGCAAAAGCATCAAGGGCAAGGGCGCATGGGACCTGGTCAAGGATGGCCTGGCCATGGTACCCGAAGGCCGTGGCGTGTTCACCCGCATGACCATCACCGAAAACCTGCAGATGGGCGCGTACATCCGCGAGGACAAGGCCGCGATTTTGGAAGACATCGAAAAGATGTTCACCATCTTCCCGCGCCTGCGCGAACGCAAGGACCAGCTGGCCGGCACCATGTCCGGTGGTGAGCAGCAAATGCTGGCCATGGGCCGCGCGCTGATGAGCCGACCCAAGGTGCTGCTGCTCGACGAGCCCTCCATGGGCCTGTCGCCCATCATGGTCGACAAGATCTTTGAAGTGGTCAAAGACGTGTACGCCCAGGGCGTGACCGTGCTGCTGGTCGAGCAAAACGCCAGCCGCGCACTCGGCATTGCCGACCGTGGTTACGTGATGGAGTCCGGCATCGTCACCATGAGCGGTGATGCCAAGCAAATGCTCAGCGACCCGAAAGTCCGCGCCGCCTACCTGGGCGAGTAAGCACCAACCCACCTTCTCCTGCGGCGCGGGAGAAGGTGTGGCATTTTGATAAAACCAGCCTCCGCCGCCCATACCACCTACACTAGCTGCTATGAATAACGTAGTGGCCACGCCATCTGCCACCCCCGGCACGTTCCGCTTCCTCCACGCCGCCGATCTGCACATCGACAGCCCGCTGCGTGGCCTGAGCCGTTATGCCGGTGCGCCAGTGGAGCGCCTGCGCAACGCCACCCGCCGCGCCCTGGAAAACCTGGTCGATCTGGCCCTGGCCGAGCGCGTGCACTTTGTGCTGCTGGCAGGCGACCTGTACGACCGCGACTGGCCCGACTTCCACACCGGCCTGTTTTTCCGCGCCCAAATGGTGCGCCTGGGCCGCGCTGGCATCCAGGTCTTCTTTGT
Source organism: uncultured Albidiferax sp. (assembly GCA_963512605.1). GTDB lineage: Bacteria > Pseudomonadota > Gammaproteobacteria > Burkholderiales > Burkholderiaceae_C > Rhodoferax_B. The sequence continues at coordinate 58,853 of CAUPNG010000020.1, forward strand.
GCAGGGCAACCACGACGCGCAGGGCACCATCACCCGCGAGCTGGTGCTGCCCGACAACGTCAAAAAATTCTCCAGCCGCAGCGCCGAGACCGTGCACCTGCCCGCCTTGGGCGTGGCCATCCATGGCCAGAGCTTCCCCCAGCGCGAGGTGCCCGAAGACCTGGTGCCGCACTACCCCGTTGCCGTGCCCGGCCAGTTCAACATCGGCCTGCTGCACACCAGCCTGACTGCCGGTGGCGGCATCCACGAAACCTACGCGCCCACCACCGTGGCCACGCTCAAAACCAAGGGCTACGACTACTGGGCGCTGGGCCACGTCCATACCCGCGCCGTGGTCTGCGAGTCGCCCCGCGTGGTCTTCCCCGGCAACCTGCAGGGCCGCCACGCGAATGAAACTGGGGCCAAAGGCTGCGAACTCGTCACGGTGACCAACGGCCAGATGGAGGCCCGCTTCGTGCCGCTGGATGTCGTGCGCTGGCACCAGCTCAGTGTGCCGCTGGACGGCGTGGACAACCTCGCCCAGGCCAGCCAGGCCATCACCGCCGCCTTGGCCCAAGCCACCGTTGGCGCGGGCGACCGCCTGCACGCCCTGCGCATCCACCTCACGGGCCGCACCGCCCTGCACACCACCGAGGCCGAGCAGCCCGGCACGCTGGAGGCGGCAGTGCACGCCGCCGCCCAAGACGTGGCCGTGGCCGAGCTGTGGATAGAGCAGGTGCAGCTGCAACTCAGCTCGCCGGTAGACCGCGCCGCCCTGGCCCAGGGCGACGATGCCGTGGCCGAGCTGCTGCGCCTGGTGGACGAGCTGGCCGCCGACCCTGCCGCGTTGGCTGCGTGGTCTGCCAAGGCCTGTGGCGACGTGTTGCACAAACTGCCCGCCGAGGCCAAGGGCGAGGGAAATTGGGCCGACCCGGCTACGCTGAAAGCCCTGCTGATGGATGCCGAATCGACGCTGCTGGCCCGGCTTGGGAGCGCAGCATGAAGCTGCAAAAGCTCTACCTATCGGCCTTCGGCCCGTTCACCGACAAGCTGCTGGATTTCAGCGCCAGCCCGGCCCGGATTCATTTGGTTTTCGGCCCCAACGAGGCCGGTAAATCCTCCGCCCTGCGGGCCATGGCCGACCTGCGCTTTGGCATCCCGGCGCGCAGCGCCGACACCTTTGTGCACGACGGCCCCAAGCTGCTGCTCACGGCCGTGCTGGAAGATGCCAACGGCCAGCCGGTGGCCGTGGCCCGCCGCAAAAAGACCAAAGACCCGCTCACACAGGCCGACCCCGCCACCGGCCAGCCGCTGGCCACGCCCGTCAGCGCCGCCGTCGCCCAGGCCCTCACCGGCGGCATGGACCGCGCCGCCTTCGAGCGCAGCTTCGGCCTGGACCACGCCCGCCTGCGCAAAGGCGGCGAAGAGCTGCTCAAAGGCGAGGGCGAACTCGGTGCCGCCCTGTTCGAGGCCAGCGCCGGGCTGCAAGGCATCAAGGCCCTGCAGGCCAGCCTGCAAGACGATGCCCGTAAGTTCCTGCTGCCCAGCGCCCAGGCCGTGATTCCCGAGTCCAAGCGCCTGATCGAAGAGTACAAATCCCTCTCCAAAGCCGCGCTGACCCGCCCCGCCGAATGGAAAGACCGCCAGCGCGCCCTGGACACCGCCACCGACCAGCTCAGCGCCCTGCAAACGCAGTTGACGGCCCTGCGCCGACGCAGCCACACCTTGACCGAGCTGCGCGCCGTGCTACCCTTATTGCAGCAGCTCACGCTTATCCAATCGGCGCTAGAGGCCGAAAACACTATTAATTTATTGCCCCTGGATGCACGCGAGCAGCGCCTGGCCGCCCAGCACAGCCTGCGCACCGCCACCGAGCAGCTGGAAACCGCCCAGGCCGAGCAAGCCGCCTGCGCCCAGGCCCAGTTGGCATTGGTGCTGGAGCCCGTCCTGGTCGCCCACGCCCCCGCCATCGAGCGCGTGGTGCAGGCCTGCGCACTGGCCCGCCAACAGCGCAGCGAGCAGGTGCAATTGCAAACCCAGGCGGGGCAGGGTGCCGCCGCACTGGCCGAGATGGCCCGCCGTATCCACCCCGATGCGGGCCTGGACGCTGTGCTGGCCGCCGTGCCCGGCCCCGCAGACCGCGTGGTGCTGGACGAACTGCTCGATACCGTGGCCCGCCACAGCCAGGCGCTGGCCCAGCAGCAAGAACGATTGGCGCAGTTGGACACGCAGTTGGCCCAAACCCCGGAGCACCGCAGCCCGGTGCCCCCGGCCTTGCTGGCAGCCGTAGAGTCCGCCCTGCAACACGCCCTGGCCCTGGGCGATACACCGCAGCGCCAAGCCGAGGCGCAGCGCGAGATCGACACCCTGGACCAGCGCATCCAGCGCGCCCTGGCCGAGCTGCGCCTGCCCCATGTCGCCGCACTGCAAGCCGCCCGCCCGCTGCTGCTGGCCGACATCGCCCAGGCCGAAAAAGCCCAGGCGGATGGTGCTCTGCAAGCCGAGGCGCTGCGCAAGGAAGATGCCGACCTGCAGCGCGAGCGCAGCACCCAGCAGCGCCGCCAGCAGCAGCTCGCCGCCGTAGGCGAAGTCGTCACTGCCCAGAGCTTAAAAACTGCTCGCGACCAGCGCGATGCCCGCTGGCTGGACGTGAAACAAGCCTACGCCCCTTTCACCCTGGCCGCTTTTGAGCCCACCCAGACCGAGGCCGACCGCCAGGCCGACCTGCTGCGCGAAGGTGCAGAGCGCGCCGCCCAGGCAGCCGAATGTGCGCTACGCATTGCCGAGGCCGACACCCGCCGCCACGCCATCGCGCAGCAGTTGGCCGATGGCAGCGCCCAGGCCGCCCAGCAGCAGGCCGACTGGCTCCAGACCCTGGCCGATGCCCACCTGCCCCCGCACCCGCCCGCCGCCCTGCGCGAATGGCAAGCCCAGCGCGCCGTAGCGGTGGAGCTGTGCGAACGCCAGCGCCAGCTCCAGCGCGAACAGTTTGATGCCGCCCAGGCCGTCCACAGCCGCACCGAGGCACTGGCCCAGGCCCTGCAAGCCGCTGGCTGCGTAGCCACAGGTGCAGGCTTGGTCACCCAGGCCAGCACCTGGCTACGCGCCGCCCAGGAAACCGCCGCCCAGGCCCGCGCCGAAGCCCATCTGCGTGAGACCTTGTGCGTCGAACACGCCACGGTGCAGCGCCACATCGCCGCGCACCACGCCACCCTGGCCACCGCCTTGGCCGCACAAAGCGCCTGGACCACGCGCGTGTTCCTGCCCGCCACCAGCAGCTCTGCCACGATCAAGGCCCGCCTCGCCGAGCTGGCCGCGCTGGAAGCCGCCCACGCCGCCCAGGCCCGCCGCACCGAGGCCATCGCCCAGCACCAGGCCCGTGCCGACGAAGTGCAGGCCCAGGCCCAAGCGCTGGCGGCCTTGCTGGGCGAGCCGCCCATGGCGCAAATCGACGACTTTGCCGACCGCCTCCATACCCGCCTGGCCCGCGCCCAGGCCCACGCCCTGCAAGCCAGCGATGTCGAACGCCGCCTGGCAGCCGCCCAGCAACAGCACGCCGCAGCCCAGCAGCGCATCAGCGCCAGCCAGGTCCAATTGCAAACCCTGTGCACGGCGGCAGGCGTTGACGACCCGGTGGCTCTGTCCGAAGCCGAAGACCGCTCCGCCGCCCAGCGCGCCCTGCACGACAAACAGCGGGATCTGGATGCGCAACTGCGCCAGGCCACCGCCCGCCCGCTGGCCGATCTGCATGCCGAACTGGCTGGGCGCGATGCGGTAGACCTGGATGCCGAGCGCGCCGCCCTGGACACCCAGGCCACGCAGCGGGAGGCCGACATCGCCACCGCCAGCGCTACCGTCCACACCGCCCGCCAGGCGCTGGAGGCCATCGACACTTCCGCCGCCGCCGCAGAGGCGCGCGAGCAGATGGAATCCGCCGTGGCCCGCCTGCGCGCCGCCGTGCCGCCCTGGATGCAGCTGCGCCTGGCCGACAGCCTGCTGCAAGAAGCGTTGAGGCGTTTTCGCGAACGCGCCCAGGCCCCCATGGTGCGGCTGGCCTCGGAATACTTCGGCCTCATCACCGGGGGGCGTTACCCCAAGCTGGTGGTCGACACCTCCACCGAGCGCCCCGTGCTGCAGGCCGAAGGCCTGGATGGCCGCCTGATCGGCGTGGATGCCATGAGCGAAGGCACCGCCGACCAGCTCTACCTGGCCCTGCGCCTGGCCGCGCTGGAGTTGCAGCGTGGCACTGGCTCCGACATGCCCCTGGTGCTGGACGACGTGCTCATGACCAGCGACGACACCCGCGCCACCCACATCTTCCAGGCCCTGGCCCGCTTCGCAAAAGAAGGCCAGGTGCTGCTGTTCACCCACCACCAGCACCTGGTGCAGGTCGGGCAGGCGGCGCTGCCAGCGGGAGAGCTGGCGGTGCACCATTTATAGAAAATCGGCCTCTAGCGCTTATTCTTAGGGTGTGAGAAGCTATTATTTACGTAGCAAACCAATCCACACTGCCATGCCTAAACCCATCACCCTGGAAACACCCCGCCTGCGGCTGCGCCAATGGCTGGCGCAGGACCGCGCCCCGTTTGCGGCGCTGAATGCCGACCCGCGCGTCATGGAGTTCTTTCCCGCCGTGCGCACCCGTGCCGAGAGCGACCAGATGGTTGATACCTGCCGGGCGCTGATCGAGGAGCGGGGCTGGGGTTTCTGGGCTGCGGAGTTGAAAGAGACGCAGCAGTTCATCGGCTTTGTGGGCCTGCACGTGTGCTCGGCGGTATTGCCGTTTTCTCCGTGTGTGGAGATTGGCTGGCGTTTGGCTGCGCCTTACTGGGGCCAAGGCCTGGCCACCGAGGCCGCCAAGGCTTCCCTGGATTTTGGGTTCCACCGCCTCGGCCTGGCGGAGATCGTGTCGTTCACCGCCGTGCCCAACACGCGCTCCCGCGCCGTGATGGAGCGGTTGGGCATGCGGCCCTCCGGCACCTTCGAGCACCCCCAGGTCCCTGAAGGCCACGTACTGCGCCTGCACCATCTGTACCGTTTGGCACGTGAAAACTATGCCAAATAGCCTTGCAGTCCAGTATCCATAAGCGCAAGCAGCTACCAAAAAAATAGCGACTAGACTCAACGCCTAGTCGCTATGCGCGGCAGCAGGGGAGGCTTACGAGAGCTCGCCCATCTGGCTTTGCAGGTAGTTCTGGATGCCGACCTTGCCCAGCAAATCGATCTGGGTTTCCAGGAAGTCGATGTGCTCTTCGGTGTCGTCCAGGATGCCTTGCAGCAGGTCGCGCGAGACGTAGTCGCGCACGCTCTCGCAGTGGGCGATGCCGTCCTTGATGGTGGCTTGGGCACCTTGCTCGGCTTTCAGGTCGCAGGCCAGGCATTCGGGCACGTCTTCACCCACCAAAATCTTGGCCAGGTCTTGCAGGTTGGGCAGACCGTCGAGTGTGAAGATGCGGTCCATCAGCTTATCGGCGTGCTTCATTTCGCCAATGGATTCCTCGTATTCTTTCTTCGCCAGCTTGTCCAGGCCCCAGTGCTTGTACATGCGGTAGTGTAGGAAGTACTGGTTGATGGCGGTGAGCTCGTTTTTGAGTTGCGCTTGCAGATGCGCGATGACTTGGATGTCGCCCTTCATGGTGGCCGTCCTTTTTTTGGGAATGGTGGTCGCAGGATTGCGTCACTGGGCATTGTCGGCGACGCAGCCCGCTAAATCAAAAAACCAGGGGCGATACCCCCATCTTTTTGGTATGAGTGCGAACACGCGTGATAGGCATTCGCAAGGGGCGAAAAGCATTGACCGAACGCGTTGCCCCTGTAAAGTGCTTACATGCTTGTAACAACTACCATGCCCGCCGTGCTCGACATCGAAGCTTCGGGTTTTGGTCGGCGCAGTTACCCCATCGAAGTGGGCTGCATCCTGCCGGACGGCAAGACCTTTTGCACCCTGATCCGGCCCGAGCCCGAGTGGGTGCACTGGGACCCCGAGGCCGAAAAGCTGCACCACATCAGCCGCGAATTGGCCGAGAAAGTGGGCAAATCAGCGCTGGACGTGGCCCACCTGCTCAACACCCATTTGCGAGGCCAAACCGTGTATTCCGACGGTTGGGCGAATGACTTCACCTGGATCGGCGCGCTGTTTGAAGCGGTGGACATGAGCCCGTATTTCAAGCTGGACAACCTGCGCTCTTTGCTCAGCGAAGACGAGGCCGCACGTTGGCACGATGTGAAGCAGCAGGTGTCGGAGGAACTAGGCGAACAACGCCACCGCGCCAGCAGTGATGCACGGGTGCTGCAACGCACCCTGCAAAAGCTGATGGCGCAACGCGTTTAAGCAGCACTGCGTATCAGGTGGTCAAACGCACCCAGCGCGGCCTTGGCACCGTCGCCTGCGGCGATGATGATCTGCTTGAACGGCACGGTGGTCGCATCGCCCGCGGCGAACACACCGGGTACCGAGGTCTGGCCCCGGTTGTCGACGATGATCTCGCCGTGCTTGCTCAGCTCCATCGTGCCTTTGAGCCATTCGGTGTTGGGCACCAGGCCGATCTGCACGAAGCAGCCTTCCAGTTCGATGTGGTGACTCTCGTTGGTGGTGCGGTCGGTGTAGGTCAGGCCGTTGAGCTTGTTGCCGTCGCCGGTCAGCTCGGTGGTTTGCGCAGACACATGCACGGTCACGTTGGGCAGGCTGTGCAGCTTCTTGACCAGCACGGCATCGGCCCGCAGCGCGTCGCCAAACTCGATCAGGGTGACATGCGCCACCAGCCCGGCCAGGTCGATGGCGGCCTCGACCCCCGAGTTGCCGCCGCCGATCACCGCCACGCGCTTGCCCTTGAACAGCGGGCCGTCGCAGTGCGGGCAGTAGGCCACGCCCTTGTTTTTGTATTCTTGTTCGCCGGGCACGTTGACATTGCGCCAGCGTGCGCCGGTGGTCACGATCACGGTCTTGGATTTCAGCGATCCGCCGTTGGCCAGCTGCACTTCGACCAGGCCGCCGGGCGTGGCGGCGGGGATCAGCTTGTCGCCGCGCTGCAGGTTCATCACGTCCACCCCGTAGGCTTTGACGTGCGCGTCCAGGCCCATGGCGAATTTGGGGCCGTCGGTTTCCAGCACGGAGATGAAGTTTTCGATCGCCATGGTGTCGTTCACCTGGCCGCCAAAACGCTCGGCGGCAATGCCGGTGCGGATGCCTTTGCGGGCGGCGTACACCGCGGCGGCTGCGCCTGCGGGGCCACCGCCGACCACCAGCACATCATAGGGGGCTTTGGCCGACAGGCGGGCGGCATCTTTGTCTGCGGCACCCGTGTCGAGCTTGGTGACGATTTCTTCCACCGTCATGCGCCCCGAGCCGAAATGGCTGCCGTTGAGGTAGATGCTGGGCACCGCCATGACTTCGCGGGCGTTGACCTCGTCCTGGTACAGCGCGCCGTCCACGATGACGGTTTTGACCTTGGGGTTGAGCACCGACATCAGCGTCAGCGCCTGCACCACGTCGGGGCAGTTGTGGCAGCTGAGGCTCATGTAGACCTCGAAATTGAAGTCACCGTCCAATGCTTTGATGCTCTCGATCACGTCGGCTTCCACCTTGGGCGGGTGGCCACCGGTCCACAGCAGGGCCAGCACCAGCGAGGTGAATTCATGGCCCATGGGGACGGCTGCAAAGCGCAGGCTCATATCACTGCCGATACGGTTCAGGCTGAACGAGGGCTTGCGCGCGTCGCTGCCATCGGTCTTCAGGGTAATTTTGTCGGACAACGCAATGATGTCCTCCAGCAGGCCGCGCATTTCCAGCGCGCCTTTGCTGTCGTCCAGCGATGCTGTGATCTCGAACGGCTTTGTGACCCGTTCCAGGTAGCTCTTCAGTTGTGCCTTCAGGCTGTCGTCCAACATGGTGTTCTTTCGGTCAATGCTGCCGCCAGCCTCGTGAGCCAGCGGCGGGTTTAGTCAATTGCGCAGATTTAGATCTTGCCGACCAGGTCCAGCGATGGGGTCAGGGTGGCAGCGCCTTCGTTCCACTTGGCGGGGCAGACTTGGCCGGGGTGGGCGGCGGTGTACTGGGCAGCGCGCAGCTTGCGCACGGTTTCTTTCACGTCGCGGGCGATTTCGTTGGAGTGGATTTCGGCCGTCTTGATCACGCCGTCTGGGTTGATCACAAAGGTGCCGCGCAGTGCCAGGCCTTCTTCAGGGATGTGCACGCCAAACGCGTTGGTCAGGGTATGGGTGGGGTCGCCGACCAGGGGGAACTTGGCCTTGCCAACGGCTGGCGAGGTTTCGTGCCACACCTTGTGCGAGAAATGCGTGTCGGTGGTGACGATGTAGACCTCGGCACCCATCTTCTGGAACTCAGCGTAGTTGTCTGCCGCGTCTTCGATTTCGGTGGGGCAGTTGAAGGTGAAAGCCGCCGGCATGAAGATCAGCACAGACCATTTGCCCTTCAGGCTCTCGTCGCTCACGGTCACAAACTTGCCGTTGTGGAAGGCTTCGGTCTTGAAAGGCTGGACTTGGGTATTGATCAGGGACATGGAGGTTTCCTATAAAAAAACGTGAGTGGCTGGATGCGGTATGCATTGGCTACCACGCTGGATGATAGGCTATTAAATAAGCTTGTTTAATAGTTAATTTGTATTTACACCATAGTTTCAGTAGTTGGTGGCTGTCTTTATTTTTGACAAATGAGAATTATTCGCATATAGTCCAACCTCTCCCAGCTAGCCACTCCGGCCCGCGCAGCGTTCATAAGCCGCCTGCGCCCGCCACCAGCCAGCCGTTGACCTTTTTCAACTGTTGTCAGGTTCCACCGTGGCTTTAGCTTCTTCTTTTTCTGTTTCTTCGTCCCCTTTTGCCCTGCGCGAACTCGTTTGGCTGATGGGCCTGTCGATGGGCGCAGCTTTCTCGGCGCAAGCCCAATCGGTGCAGGTGGCTGCGGCCACCACGTTGCGTGAGGTGGTGGTCAGCGGCTCGCGCAGCGCGCAAGACCCTGACGAGCTGCCGATGAGCATCGACGTGATCGGTGCCAAAGACCTGGAAGGCAAACACATCCAGGACATCCGCGACCTGGCCAAAGACCTGCCCAACGTGACCGTCAAGCGCGCCCCGGCCCGCTTTGGCATGGCCTCGGGCAACACCGGGCGCGACGGCAACGCGGGCTTCAATATCCGTGGGCTGGAAGGCAACCGCGTGCTGATGCTGGAGGACGGCATCCGCATGCCGCGCAGTTACGTGTTCAGCGCCAACGCCTTTGGCCGCGACTACTTCGACATGGGCCTCATCAAGCGGGTGGAAGTGGTGCGCGGCCCGGCATCGGTGCTGTATGGCTCGGACGGCGTGGCCGGGCTGGTCAACTTCATCACCTACGAGCCGTCCGACTTCTTGACCGGCGGCAAAACCTTCGGCGGCCGCGTGGCCGCATCGGCCAGCAGCGACGACAACAGCCGCTCCATCGGCACCACTCTGGCAGGCCGCGCCAGCGACACCGTGGAATGGCTGCTGGGTGCCAACGCCAGCCGTGCCGATGGCCTGAAGAATATGGGCAACAACAACGCCGCCAACAGCACCCGCACCACGCCCAACCCCGAGACGGACAAAGGCATCTCGCTGCTGGGCAAGCTGGTGGTGCGCCCCAGCGCCGACCAAAAACACGTGCTCACACTGGAGCACGTCGACAAAAAGGCCGACTACAACCTGCTCTCCGCCGTGGCCCCCGCCGCCACTGCGTCCACCTCGGTGCTGGCCTCTACTGCCAACACCGACATGCAGCGCGACCGCATCACCTGGGACGCGCGCTACCAGTTGGGTGCTGCCTGGGCCGACAGCCTGCAAACCGTCCTCAGCTACCAGGCCACCGGCTCGCGCGAGGCAGCCACAGAAGACCGCAACACCGCCGCCGACCGCGCCCGCGACACCACCTACGACGAAAACACCTGGCAGATCGGCCTGCAGGCCAACAAAACCTTGCGCGTGGGCGCTGACACGGCGCACAAGCTTACCTACGGGCTGGACTACGTGCGCACCAAAGTCACCACCCTGCAAACCGGCATCACCCCGCCGGTGGGCGAAACCTTCCCGCTCAAACGTTTCCCTGACACGGTAGAGACCAGTGCCGCGCTGTACCTGCAGGACGAAATCGTCACTGGCGACTGGAGCATCACTCCTGGCCTGCGGTTCGACCAGTACGAGGTGGATGCCAGCCAGGCCGGTTTTGGCGGCACCGTGGTGTCGCCCTCGGACTCTGCCGTGTCCCCCAAGCTGGGCGTGTTGTACCGCGCCACACCGCAGTGGAGCGTGTTTGGCAACGTCGCCTCGGGGTTCCGCGCCCCCAACGCAGGCCAGGTGAATGCCTTCTTCGAGAACGTCACCCAGTTCTACAAAACCATTCCCAACCCCCACCTGCGGCCCGAAAAAAGCCAGAACTTAGAAATCGGTGCACGGGGCCGTCTGGACGCACTTACGCTGGACGTGGCCGCCTTTACCGGCCGGTTCAAGGACCTGATCGAAGACTCGGTGCAGGTGGGCGGGGCGGGCACGGCGGCAGACCCCACCGTGTTCCAGTCCATCAACATCGGCAATGCCCGCATCAGCGGCTTTGAGGTGAAGGGCAGCATGGACTGGGGCCGCGTGGCCGGGGGCCAGCTCACCACCCCGTTCACCTATGGCACTGCCCGTGGCAAAGACAGCGACACCGGCAAGCCCCTGGACAGCATCGACCCCGCCAAGATCCGCGCGGGCATCCAGTACGCCACCGCAGGCTGGGACCTGCGGCTGGACCTGGCCCACCACGCCGCCAAAAAGCAGGGCGACACCAACGGCGCGCTGTTTGTTTCGCCCGCAGCCACCACGCTGGACGTAGGCGGCCAGTGGCGCATCCAGAAAAACCTGCGTCTGAACGCCACCGTGGCCAACCTGACCAACAAAAAGTACTGGAACTGGAGCGACGTGCGCGCCGCCACCGTCAGCCAGGTCGCCGTGATCGACGCATTCAGCCAGCCTGGCCGCAGCCTGCAAGTTTCCCTTGTCGCCGATTTCTAACCCGGAGGAACCGCCATGACCCGCCCCACCGAACCCGCTGACCACCCCTCTGATCACACTGCCTCGGACGAGGAATACGCCATGCCCTGCGCCGAGGCCCTGCTGGCCAGCTCCCTGGCGCTGATGACCGGCTACGTGCAAGGCTGCTGCGACGACCACCGCACCCTGATGGCGCAAAAAGTCGTGCAGAACCTGCTCCATTTGTCCGAGCACCCCATGCTGTCGCCCGACTTCAAAACCCTGCTCTGGAACCTGCACACCCGCTGGCTGCAACAGACCCACCCGGCGCGTGTTGCTACCGCGCACATCGACCTGCCCGCCGCCACGCCCCTGTGGCACACCACCCCCGAGACCGTCCAATGACCACTGTATTTGCCACTCCTGAAGATTTGCGTGCCGCCTTTGCCGCTGCCCGTGCCAGCGGCAAGCGCGCCAAAGAAGCCGCCGAGTCCATCGGCAGCAGCGAAGGTGCTGCCGTAGCCGCCCACTGCGGTGAACACGCCTACCCGCCCAAGGCCATCGCCCTGGCAGGCCCGTGGATTGACTTGCTCAAAGCCCTGGAGCCCTGCGGCCCGCTGATGGGCCTGACCCGTAACGCCAGCACCGTGCACGAGAAAACCGGTGTCTACACCAAGCTGTCGGCCATGGGCCAGATGGGGCTGGCGCTGGGCGAAGACATCGACCTGCGCCTGTTCTTCAGCCAGTGGCATGCGGGCTTCGCCGTGACCGAGCTGGCCGCCAACCCGCAGAACCGCCCGAATGTCAGCCTGCAGTTCTTCGATGCCCACGGCCTGGCCGTGCACAAGATATTCCAGCGCGAAACTACCGACCGCGCCGCCTTCGAAGCCGTGGTGCAGCGCTTTACGGCGGCCACCAGCCCCGCCGTCTTCACCCCCGCGGTACCCGCACCGGCACCCCAGCCCGATGCCGCCATCGACGTGGCGGGCCTGGGCGATGCCTGGGCTGCGCTGCAAGACACGCACGAATTCTTTGGCATGCTCAAGAAGTTCGGTGCCGAGCGCCAGCAAAGCCTGCGCCTGGTGCAGGGCCGGTTTACCCACAGCCTGTCCACCCTGGCACCGCGCGAGCTGCTGCAATCGGCCGCGTTTGACGGCGTGCCCATCATGGTGTTTGTGGGCAGCCGGGGCTGCATCCAAATCCACACCGGCCCGGTCAAACGCATCGAGCCCATGGACATCCGCGGCAAGGATGTGGACGCACCTCCGGTGCGGTGGCTTAACGTGATCGACCCCACCTTCAATCTGCACCTGCGCGAGGATTCCATCGCCCATGTCTGGCGCGTGGAGAAACCCACGGCCGACGGCGTGGTCACCTCGGTGGAAGTGTTTGACCACGCAGGCGAGCTGATGGCCATGTTCTTTGGTGCACGCAAGCCCGGTCAGCCTGAGCTGCAAAGCTGGCGCGACCTGGTTGCCCAGCTTCCCACTCTGGACGCGGTGCCCGCATGAGCACGTTGGATACGGTCGAGATCAAGGCTTTCGTGCCCGCGCGCGACTTCGCCCAGTCGCGCCAGTTTTACCGCGACCTGGGCTTCACCCAGGCCAGCGAGGGCGGCGGCGTAGGCTACTTCCACCATGGCCGCAGCGCCTTTTTGCTGCAAGACTTTTATGAACCCACGCTGGCCAACAACCTGCAAATGCACCTGCAGGTGGAGGACGTGCAAGCCTGGTTCGACCACGTGCAGCAGCTCGACCTGCCCACGCGCTACGGCGTGCGTGCCCCCACGCCGCTGGTGGAACAGCCCTGGGGCATGCGTGACTTTGTGCTGTTTGACCCCAGCGGCGTGTGCTGGCGCGTGGGGCAAAACATCCCCGGCATTGCGCCCGTGGGCCGCTTGCCCGCCGCATGACCATTTCCTTTCAAACCTTGTGATGACATTTCCCACTTTCAGCCGCCGCACCGTCTTAACCTGGGCAGCAACGGCTCCCGTGCTTGTGCATGCCCAAAAACTCCCCCGCCTGGTCACGGTGGGCGGCGCGCTCACCGAATGCGTCTACGCCCTGGGCGCTGAGGCGCAACTGGTCGGCACCGACACCACCAGCCTGTACCCGCTGGCGGCGCAAAGCACGCCCAAGGTGGGCTACCAGCGCACCCTGTCGGCCGAGGGCCTGCTGGCGCTCAAGCCCGACGCGGTGATCGCCACCACCGAGGCCGGGCCACCCGTGGTGCTGGACCAATTGCGCAGCGCCGGGGTCAAAGTGGAGCTGATCGAGTCCGACCACAGTTGGGCCGAAGTGCAGCGCAAGCTGCAGGCTGTCGGGCGCGGAGCCGGGCGCGAGGCCCAGGCCCGCGCCTTGCAGGCCACGCTGGATGCGGACTGGGCACGGGTGCAGCACCAGGTGGCGCAATTCCAAGGCCGTAAACCCCGCGTGCTGTTCATCCTGTCGCACAGCGCCACGGTGCAGGTGGCGGGCGAAAAGACCGCTGCCGATGCCATGCTGCGCTTGGTGGGCGCGCAGAACGTAATGACCGGATTCAATGGCTACCGCCCCATGACGGCCGAAGCCATGGCCGCCGCCGCCCCCGACCTGATCCTCACCACCACCCAGGGCATAGAAGCCCAGGGCGGGCTGGATAAATTCTGGAGCCGCCCCGAGCTGGCCCTGACCCCCGCCTTCAAAACCAAGGCCCTGGTGCACCGGGACGCGCTGGAGCTGTTGGGCTTTGGCCCGCGCCTGCCCGCCACGGTGCGTGCGTTGCACCAGCGGATCGTGCTCACCCCCAGGCTTGCCCACTGCGTGTGGCCGCCAACCCCCTTGCAGGGGGCAACACCAGCAGCCTGGCAAAGCCGGTTCTGCGGTGTTCTGGATGAAAGTCCGTTAGCTTCTGTGCGGGGCATGGTGCTTGACATCGTGAAGTCGCCTACATGAGCCTGCACACCCGCCGCATGTCGGGCCAGCACGTGCTGCTGCTGGGCAGCGCCCTGGTGCTGCTCAGCCTGCTCAACGCCAGCGCGCGCGGGGCCTATGGCATCAGTGTGGCCGACATCGCCAGGACGCTGTGGGCACTGGTCAGCGGCGGGCTGGACGGCTCGCCCGAGCAGCTCGTCTTCCTCAACATCCGCCTGCCGCGCCTGTTTCTGGGGCTGGCGGCGGGCGCGGGGCTGGGCCTGTCGGGCGCGTTGATGCAGGGCCTTTTCCGCAATCCGCTGGCCGACCCCGGTTTGATTGGCGTGAGCAGCGGCGCGGCGCTGGCGGCAGGTATCACCATCGTGCTGGGCAGCCGCTATTTCCCCGATCTGCCGCGCAGCCTGGGCAGTTGGACGCTGGTGGCGACGGCGTTTGCGGGCAGCCTGTCGGTCACGGCGCTGATCTACCTGCTGGCCCAGTCGGATGGCGGCACCCGCGTGGGGCTGATGCTGCTGGCCGGTGTGGCCATCAACGCGCTGGCCGGGGCCGGTCTGGGCGGTTTGAGCTTTCTGGCCAGCGACGAGCAGTTGCGCAGCCTGCAGTTCTGGCTGCTGGGCAGCCTGGGCGGCGCACGCTGGAGCGCCGTCATTTTGGTCTGTACTATTGTTTTGATAGCTGCTTGTGCTGGTGCTACCTGCGCAAGGCCCCTCAATGCCATTGCATTGGGCGAGGCGCAGGCGGTGCTGCTGGGGGTGGATGTGGAGCGCACCAAGCGCCTGGCCATTGGTGTCACCGCGCTGGCCGTGGGCGCTGTCACCGCCACCACCGGGATGATCGGCTTCGTCGGCCTGCTGGCCCCGCACTGCGTGCGCCTGGTCGCCGGGCCGGACCACCGCGTGGTGCTGCCCGGCTCCGCCATGCTGGGCGCGGCCCTGGTACTGCTGGCCGACAGCGTGGCCCGCACCGCCGTGCAACCCGCTGAATTGCCGCTGGGCGTGCTGACCGCGCTGGTCGGCGTGCCATTCTTTTTGGTGCTGTTGCGCCAGTTCAAAGGACGGGTATGACCTATTACTTGGAGGCGCAGGCGGTGTCCTGCGTGGTGGGCGGGGCCACGCTGCTGCATGCGCTTACGGCGCGGTTTGCCACGGGCGCATTCACCGCCATCCTGGGGCCCAACGGCGCGGGTAAGTCCACGCTGCTGTCGCTGCTGTGTGGCCAACGCAAGGCCAGCCAGGGCCAGGTGTTTTTGCAGAACCAGCGGCTGGACAGCTACCCCGCCCAGGCCCTGGCCCGGCGGCGCGCGCTGCTGCCGCAAGACCTGTCCATCGCCTTCGACTACACCGTGCAAGATGTGGTGGAGCTAGGCCGCTACCCGCACCGCCAGCAGCCCAGCAGCGGTGAGACCGACATCGTGCAGCGCGCCATGCAGGCCACCGGCGTGCTGGCCCTGGCCCACCGCGTGCTCAACACCCTGAGCGGCGGCGAACGCGCCCGTGCCCAGTTGGCCCGGGTGCTGGCGCAAATCTGGGAGCCCGCCGCCGAGGGCCACAGCCGCTGGCTGCTGCTGGACGAACCCACCGCCGCGCTGGATGTGCACCACCAGCACGCCGTGCTGCGCCTGGCGCGCCGCTGGGCGCACGAGCACGGCGTGGGCGTGGTGGCCGTGCTGCACGACCTGAACCTGGCCCTGCGCTACGCCGACCAGGTGCTGCTGCTGCAAGACGGCCAGGTCCAGGCCGACGGCCCCCCCGCCCAGGTGCTGAGTGCCGACACCGTCAGCCGCATCTGGCAGGTGGATGTGCACCCGGTGCACGACGCGGATGGCAGCCTGCAATTACTCATGGCTTGAAAAGGAGTGTTCCTATGTTGATTTCGGAAGCCCGCATCCACATCATCCCGCGCAAGCCGCCCCTGTCCGACGTGGCCTGCGAACACGCCGCCCTGGTGCGCATGCTGGCCAGCGCCCAGGCCCGCGTGAGCGCGGTGGTGGTGGACCACGTGCAGCAGATCGCTGTGCTGCAAGCCCAGATCGTGCGCCTGCGCGCCCGCGCCATCGTGCGCGACACCCTGGTGGCCTGGCTGCGCGAAAGTTTGGCGCAGCTGGAGCCCGAAGCCGCAGAAGATCTGCAAGCCCACGCCGATGCCGCCGACCGCGTGATCTGCCAAACCGGCTGCATCAGCCACGGCCACTACTGGCGCGAGCAAGACCAGTGCCGCCGTACCGGCAAGGGCTGCGTGCTGGTGGAGGAGGGCGCTGCGGGGGCGCAGGGGCAAGGCGTACAACTTTCAGATTTTTAGGTCAATTTTCAGGTACCAAAATGGCAGCCAGTGCTTATGGAATGAGCGCAAGCAGCTCCTGTTTTTTACTATCAAAAGTGAAGCGGTTTTGCCGACTGCACGGGCGGTAGCCAATGGGGGTCGGATCCCAATTGCGCGCAGGTTGCTAGCGGTGCGAGAGGGCTGCATCCCGCATTTGGGCTCCGACCCCTATTGGCGGGTTGGCGTTGGCGTTTTCTGGGTGCCTGCCAGCATCCCCGGCCGGGAGTTGCGCCCGGCGGCGCAGTAACTTGTTCTTTTGCGCAAAAGAAAAGTCACCAAAAGAAAGGCGCCCCAACTGTCTGCGCCCTCCGCTAGCGCTGCGGGAACCTGCGGTGCTCGCTTTGAGCGGGGTCTGGCTAAACTCGCTGGCGCTAAACAGACGCCAGCC
Organism: uncultured Albidiferax sp.; assembly: GCA_963512605.1. GTDB lineage: Bacteria > Pseudomonadota > Gammaproteobacteria > Burkholderiales > Burkholderiaceae_C > Rhodoferax_B. Next base: position 75,431 of record CAUPNG010000020.1, read on the forward strand.
CTGATCCGCCCAAAGCTGTGCTCCTCGGCGCACACAGATGGGGACCCCGGGGAGCGGGATCGGCCCGGCTGCGCCGGGCATCGCGCCTAGGGCGCGAGCTGGGGGTATCGGTTATGGTTTCGCGATGGCTCCGACCCCGACCTTCTTCCCCACCCCTGACGCTTTCCGCCAATGGCTGACCACCCACGCCAGCACCGCCACCGAGCTCCTCGTCGGCTACCACAAGGTGGGCAGCGGCACGCCCAGCATGGCGTGGTCGGAGTCGGTGGACGAGGCGCTGTGCTTTGGCTGGATCGACGGTGTGCGCAGGCGCATCGACGACGCGGCGTATTCCATCCGCTTCACACCGCGCAAGCCCACTTCCATCTGGAGCGCCGTCAACATCGCCAAGTGCGCGCAGCTCCAGGCCGAAGGGCGCATGACCGCCGCAGGCGCACAGGCCCTGGCCCGCCGCACGCAGGCCCGGTCTGCCGTGTATTCCCACGAGCAAGCCGTGCCCGCCGTGTTGTCAGCCGACGAGCTGGCGGCTTTTCAGCGCCAGTTTGCGGCTTGGCAGTTCTTCGTAGCCACGCCGCCGGGTTACCAGAAGGTGGTGCTGCACTGGGTGTGTAGCGCCAAGAAGGCTGCGACGCGCTGCACGCGGTTGGCGAAGCTGGTTGAGGCCTGCGCTGCGGGGGAGCGGCTGCGGTAGGGGGCGGAGGAGTGGCACAACACCCGGCTTTGGGGGGCGGACTGATGCCAGTTCTGTAGGTTGGCACCGAGAACACGCCGTTCAGCTGGTGGGTATGTGCATTTCATGGCTATAGCGCTGATTCGACGGGCGTGGGGGGCTATTTAAACGATAGCGAAAAGACGGTGCGATTGAAAATGCCATGGCTTGCTCGCCGCCCTGGGGGCGTGGACTGAACCGGTCAGCCGATGTGCGGGTGCCAATCGTCCTGGCAGGGCTTTGGTGGCCGCTTGGGACCAGCACCCGACATTCGCGGATGACCGCCGGGCGGCCGCTGAAGGCTGGTTGCTGTCGTTGGCGGCATCTCTGCCACCCACCAGGTGCGGGTGCGACGTTCAGCCTCCCGTCTTGGATAGCAGACCACGGAGGTTCTCTGCCTGCTCCGACTGGGTGCCGAAAGCGGCATCAACCAGCAGCAACAACTCTGATGCCATGGCGTGGGCCGCAGAAAGGTCTCCCAATCGGTAGGTGAATGTCGCCAGGATGGAGCGCTGAAGTAGCGTCAATGGGTGATGCTTGCCGCGGACCGCGATTTGCCAATCGACCACTTCCGCTTGCAGTTTGTTAGCTTCTTCGAATTGACCAAGTCCTCCAAGAATCTGCGCGAGCGACGACCGTGCTTCCATCGTGTCTCGGTGCGTGGCCCCGAGCACCACAATGTACCGATCTACCAAGGGCCTGATAAACAGAAACGCTTCCGAAAACCGTTGCTGGTGAATCAATGATCGGGCCAGCAGTTGTTGCGTGCCCAGCGTGTTGGGGTGCGAAGGGCCGTGGACTTCCGTCATGTCGGATACAAGCGGCGATGCCAGCGCTCGGGCTGCTTCGGCTCTTCCCATCTCTCCCAGAATCTGGGCCTGGAGAAAGCGCGACTCAAGCGTCTGCGGATGCTTGCTCCCGAGCTGCGCAGCGCGATGCTTCACCACGGGTTCCAGGGTCGAGATCGCATTTTCGTGGCGGCCTTGCCGATTCAGAATATCTGCGCGCAAGTGCTGGACAGCGTTTTCCAGTTCGCGACTGGTTCGAACCCATGCGGTGTCGATCGATTCCAAGGTGGCCTGTGCCTCGTCGAATCGTTCCATCCACTTCAGGACTTCGGCCTTCCTGTATCGCACGTGGTTCCTGTATTCGGGATCGGCGGATGCCTCCACAGCCTCCAGCACGGCGAGGGCCTCGGCGTCATGCCCCATACGCACCAGAACCACAGCTTTCAGGATTGCGAGTTGCGTGCAGAGATCCGTCTCGGTGCTGGCCGCCAGCGTCAGCTCCGCTGCTTGCACGGCCGCCAGCGCTTCGTCGATCCGACCGCAGAGCATGATCGCCTCGGCGTGCGTCCACATCGCCGACAACGTGCCGCGGCTGCCATCCCCCAATTCGCGCATCGCAATCCATTCGGCTGTCGCCGCGAGGCGCTCGTACAAGACGTTCTGCCCTCGGTCGCGGGATGCCGTCGCAGAAGCCAGCAGTGCCGCGACCGTACCTTCACTCACATGCTTCGAGGCGGCGGACACCCAGCCACCGGGAATCGACCTGGGTTCCTGGGCCAGGTCCCCGTTGCCAATCAGCTGCAGAATTTGCACGACACGGATCTGCGCCGCCAGCTCTTGGGCATCTCGGTCTACCGGTCGCAACGCCATCGCCAGCCGTGCCCACTCGGCGGCCTCTTCGACCTCGGTATCCACATCGGATGCATCCCCACGCTGCCATGCGCTTGCCATCAGCATTGCGCCCGAAAAGAGGGCATCCCTGGAGCCGTCGAAGCCGTTGCGAACTGCGCGTGTTGCAAGCCGCGGATTTCCGTCCTGAATCTCCTTTTTGCCTTGCGTCGCCCACACATTGGGATCGCATGTCCGCGCCTCGGCCAACGCATCCTTCAGTTCAGCGTTTTTCTTGGTCAGCGACCGGATTAGCTCGCCGGCTTGCTTTAGGTCGTCCAGGTCCTTCTTGCGATGTCGGCTCATCCACCGGTGGACCGCGATGGCACCGCCAGCCATTCCGCCAAACACCTGGATGTAGTTGGCAAGCGGACCCGACCCGATCCAGTCCCACGCCGCAAGCGCTGCGCAGGCGACGTCGCCGAAAGAACACGGTGCGCTTGTTCCATCCATGCCAATGCCCTCGTTATGAGACCTGAGCAACTATTGCACCATGACCGCGTTTGCGGGCCACGAACACCAAGCATCCACGTTGGTGACTTTAGACGGTCGTTGCCCACCATCCGCAGATGGCTGCGTACCCATGCTGCCAACACCGTACGCATTCTTCGCGCAATTCTGCATGAATCTCTCGTCCTGGGCATCGAATAGGGCAGGGCGGTAGAATATACGAAACATAGTCGTTTCATATATTGGAGTCAGCTTGGGCCTCGTCAAAATTTCAGAACCGATGCACGACAACGTGCGTATCGCCAGCGGCGCTTTGAACCGCTCCATCAACGCGCAGGCCGAGCACTGGCTGCGCATCGGCATGATGTGCGAGCTGCACCCGGAGCTCAAATACGGGGAGCTGTGCCGTCTCTTAATCCAGGATGAAATCCAGGCCGAGGCGCAAGTGCTGGCACTGCCGAAAAAGGTGCGGGCATGAACGGCGAGAGCGTAACCATCCGCACACCCGCCGAAGTCGCCATGGCCCGCCGCGCCGGGCACCTGGCGGCCAGCGTGCTGCACATGATCACCCCGCACGTGGTGGCGGGCATTACCACCGAGGCGCTGGACCAGATTTGCCACGACTACATCGTGGATGTGCTGGATGCGGTGCCTGCCAACATCGGCTACCACGGCTACCCCAAGACGGTGTGCACCTCGGTCAACCACGTGATCTGCCACGGCATTCCGTCGGCCAAGGTCTTGAAGCGCGGCGACATCATCAACATCGACGTGGCCATCATCAAAGACGGCTGGTTTGGCGACTGCAGCCGCATGTACTTTGTGGGCGAACCCAGCCCGCTGGCCAAGCGCCTGGTGGAGACCACCTACGAGGCCATGCGCGCGGGCATTCTGCAGGTGAAGCCGGGCGCGACCCTGGGCGACGTGGGCCACGCCATCCAGACCGTGGCGCAGCGCGAGCGTTTCACCGTGGTGCGCGAATACTGCGGCCACGGCATCGGGCAGATCTACCACGACACCCCCCAGGTGCTGCATTACGGCCGGCCCGGCACGGGGCTGCGGCTGCAGGCCGGCATGATCTTCACCATCGAGCCGATGATCAACGCAGGCAAGCGCGACACCAAGGAAATGCCCGACGGCTGGACCGTGGTCACCAAAGACCATTCGCTCTCGGCCCAGTGGGAGCACATGGTGGTCGTGACCGACACCGGCTTCGAGGTGCTGACCCCCTGGCCGGAAGGCGTGGGGGCTTACAGCACCATCTGAATGGCGGGCCTGCGGGGTTGGCTATCGTCCCCGCATGCGCAATGTGGACCGCTACAACCGGGCGCAGGCTGGGGCGTTGTGATGGAGGGGGCACGCCACCGTACCTCGGCGTTCTATGCCTTTCGAGGCTCTGGTGCTTGATCCGTGGGCGTGGGTAGCTATCTAAATTGCAGCGATACTGGTCTGGCCTTTGCGTTGTCCAAGCGGACTGCGACCGGCAAGCGTCGGTCACAAACCCAACGATACTGCCGTTGGCGTTTTGCACTATCCATCCATACCCGACCAATGCAAATCCTGTCAGACATCACGCGCCAATTACTCCAGCGCGCACACATCCACCCCGCCATGCGTGTGCTGGATATCGGCTGCGGAAGCGGCGAGGTCACCCGTGCCATCGCCAGCCTTGTCGGCCCGCGGGGCAGCGTTGTCGGGGTGGATGGCAGCGCATCTGCGCTCGCTGCGGCACAGGCAGCCACCGAGGGAACCGAGCACAGGAACATTGCGTACGTGTTGGGCGATCTGGGCGCGTTGGGCCTTGCAGCAGGCTCGTTCGACTGCGTCGTGGGGCGACGTGTTTTGATGTACGTCCCGCAGCTGCAAGACGTGGTGGCACGGCTAGCCGGGCTGCTTAAAACCGGGGGCCGGATGGCGCTGCAAGAGCATGATGCGACGATGACCCCAGGACGGGTAGGCCACTGGCCACTGCACGACCAGGTCCACCACTGGCTGTGGGAGACGGTCCGCCGCGAGGGCGCAAACCCGCACCTTGGCTTCTCGCTGGCCCCGATGTTGGGCGCGGCGGGGTTGGAGGTGGAGGCGATGTGGGCTCAGGCGATATTTGCCGGATACGAGGAGGGCGTGCACCACCGGCTGGATGAAATCGTGGGTTTTATGCAGCCTCGCATCGTCGCGCTTGGAGTGGCCACCGTTGCGGAGATGGCGCTGCCCACACTCCGGCACCGCCTGGAAGCAGAGCGGCAATGCCACACGTCGTTGTATGCCGCGGACATGGCGGTGTGCGTGGTGGCCCAAAAGCGAAGCTGAATCTACGGTGCGGTGAAGGCCTCACACCCCCATCGCCCGCCCATCGCTGCGCGGATCGTGCGCCCCGGTCATCACCTCCGTCACTGGGTCTATGCAGATCGCCCCCGGGTGCCCCATCAGCGGGCTGTGGGCGGGCAGGGGGCTCAGCGCGTGGCTGCGGCGGGCCAGGTCGGCGAAGACTTGGGGCGTTACATCGTCTTCCAGCTTGAGGGAATCGCGCGCGTCGGAGAAAGTTTTGCCCAGCAGAAAGCGCGGGCGGGCCAGGGCGGTGAACGGGTCCATGCCGTAATCGATCATGCGGGTCAGGATGGCGGCCAGGGTTTGCGGCTGGCCGTCGGCACCCTGGGTGCCGTACAGGATGGCGGGCTTGCCGTAGCGCAGGTACATGCCGGGGTTGAGCGTGTGGAACGGGCGTTTGCCGGGGGCCAGGCAGTTGGGGTGCTGCGGGTCCAGCGAGAAGGCCGCGCCCCGGTTGTGCCACAGCAGGCCGGTGTCGCCCACCACCACGCCGCTGCCCCAGTCGAAGTAGGTGGTGGCCAGCATGGACACGGCGTTGCCGTGGCGGTCGGCGGCGGCCAAAAAGACGGTGTCGCCGGTTTGGAAGGTGTGCGGCCAGGGCAGGGCCTGGTCCATGCGGATGGAGGCGGCGAGTTGGTCCAGGTGGGCGGGGGACAGCAGGCGCTCAACCGGCACCGGGGCGTGGTCGGGGTCGGCAATGAAGCGGTTGCGGTCGATGAAGGCGCGCTTCACGGCTTCGACCAGCAGGTGGTAGTAGTCGGCGCTGCCCTCGGGGATGCTGCGCAGGTCGAACCGGTCCAGGATGCCCATGATCTCCAGCGTGGTGATGCCTTGCGTGGGCGGGCGGTGGGCCACCAAGGTGCCGTCGCGGTAGGGCAGCTGCAGCGGGGCCTCCAAGCGGGCGTGGGTCTGGGCCAAGTCGGCGGCAGTGAGTGGGGACCCTGCCTGTGCCAGGCCCCGGGCGATGGTGGCTGCCAGTTGGCCCTCGTAGAAGTCACGTGGGCCGCGCAGTGCCAGTGCTTCCAGCGTGGCGGCCAGGGCGTGCCGGTGGCGCCGTTGCTGCGGCGCGGGTACGGCACCATCGACCAAAAAGTGGGCGTAGACATCGGGCAGCGCGCTGGCTTCGGGCTGGCGGAACTGCAGCCAGAAGCGCTCGGACTCCGAGATGACAAAGCCGTCGCGGGCCAGGGCGATGGCGGGGGTGAGCAACCCGGCCCAACTCTCTTGGCCCGCCCATTGCTCGCGGCTGATGGCAAAGGCCTGGGCCCACACGTCCACCGCCGCCGCGCTGGTCAGCATGGCCTGCGGGCCGCGCGTGGGGATGCTGCCGCTGTACGCGGGCAAGTGCCGGGCGGCCTGGCCGATGCCCGACAGGCTGTGCACCTGGCCGTGCGCGTCGGCAATCAGCATGAAGGCATCGCCGCCCAGGCCGCAAAAATGCGGGTAGGTGACGCACAGGCTGGCCGCTGTGGCGATCACCGCCTCAATGGCGTTGCCGCCCTGGGCCAGCACCGCCAGCCCGGCTTCGGTGGCCGGGCCGTGGGGGCTGGTGACCATACCCCGGGTGGAGGTGGCCAGGGTCATGGCGTGCGGTGCAGCAACCAATGGGCGCGGTCGTGGCATGGGGTGTGGGTGGGCATGGTGTTGGCGTGTTTGCAACGACTATGCCAGTTCCTCGGGTTTCAAGAGTTTCAGGCCGCCTGTGCTTATGGGATAAGCGTGAGCAGCTATCAAAAGTAGAGTGTGCAGGCTGCTGCAGTATCTTTGGCAAAATGGCTTGCGCCCGTTCAACTACAGAAAGCCACTCCTTTGAAAACACTCAACCTGGTAGGCGCTGGCCGTGTGGGGCAGACACTGGCGCGGCTGTGGCAACGGCAGGGCATATTCGCGGTGCAGGATGTGCTGACCAGCAGCCCGGCCAGTGCACGGGCCGCCTGTGCCGCTATTGGCGCGGGCTACCCGGTGGAGAACCTGCAGGCCATGCGCCCGGCCGATGTGTGGATGCTGGCCGTGCCCGATACCGCGCTGCCCGCAGTGGCGCAGGCGCTGGCGGCCGCATTTGCGGCATCGTCGGCGCTGAGCGCGCAAACCCTGGCCTTCCATTGCAGCGGGGCGCTGGGCAGCACGCAACTGGCACCGCTGGTCACCCTGGGTTGGCAGACGGCCAGCGCACATTGCATCTTGAGCTTTGCCTCGGTAGAGACGGCCGTGGCCCAGTTCCCCGGCACGGCCTGCGCGCTGGAGGGGCACAGCCGCGCCTGCGGCCTGCTGCGCGCGGCTTTTACCGCCATTGGTGCGCGCTGTTTCGATGTGGCCACCGGGCAGAAATTGCTCTACCACGCGGCAGCCGTGTTTGCCACCAACTTCATGCCGGTGCTGCAAAGCGTGGCCGAAGACGCGTGGCGCAGTGCCGGTGTGCCCTCCGAGCTGATTCCTGATTTACGCGCCAGTCTGTTGGCCCACGCGGTGCACAACATCACCACCCTGGGCCCGGCTGCGGCCCTGACCGGCCCGGCTGCCCGGGGCGACACGGCCGCCATCGCCCGCCAGGCGCTGGCCGTACAAGCCTGGGACCGAGAAGCCGGTGCGGCCTACGACGCGCTGAGTGTGCTGGCCTTGCGCTTGGCGGCGCAGTCGAAGCGCTAGTGGACGGGGTGCGCCAGCACCTCACGCAGGTTCAGGGCGCAGGCTTGCAGCGCAATGCAGTTGGAGCGCTGGGCGCACTGCAGGCAGGTGTCGGCATAGGCGGGGTCGTGCAGCAGGCGGTCGGGGTCCACGGCATAGCCTTGGCCGGCCATCAGCCATTTGAAGTCCACCTCCAGCAGCAGATCGCTGCCTTGGTTGCCGTGGATATTGATCGTGTGCATATGCGCCCCTTGTGTTCAGTAGATTGGTACGCCGCCCTTAGATTCAATATAGGAAGTGGTTTGCGGGGGTAGCTCTGGAAGTGGGCTGGAAACACCCGGCCTTTACGGCTTTTGCAACGTCTGCAGGCCGCGCGTCCTGGTCACGATGCCATCTATGTAGCCAGTACCACTGAAGATCGACAGGTTCTGGCGGCGCGGCACCTGCCCGGAAGGAGCCAGGCCCAGGTGGACCCAGGTGCCGTACTCGTAAATGGTCTGGTCGTAGGCAATGTCCGATGCGGCGATGGCCTTGGCAGTTTGCAGCACCGTGCCAAATTTGGGCACCGTAAAGTCCACCGCCAAGCCCAGCATGTGCTTGCTTGTGCCCGCACCGCCAATCGCCTTGTTCAGTGCCGGGCTGCGGTAGCCGCTGCTGATCACCAGCGGCACACCGCCCAGCAAGGCACGCACCTCTTCCAACACCGCGCAGAGCCTGCGCAGGTTGAGCACAATGCCCGGCGAGGGCTTGTTGTCGATCTGGCGGCGGGTGGCGGTCTGGCTGGCAACCAGCTCTTCCAGGCTGAAATGTTCGCTTAAGAATGTGGGCATGGTGGGCTCCTTGGGGTGGCCGCGCACATCGCGGGTGTGTGCTGCCTCCAAGTTAGCGCAAGGTGGCGCATTTGGCATCCCTCGTTTGGGGGATGAAGCCACGCGTGGAACAATGGCGGCATGCCTACCACCGCACGCACGCTTCTCGCCGGAGCCGCCCTGGCTCTGTCAATTTCTGCCCTGGCCCAACTGCCGCAGCGCAACCTGGTGGTGGAGCTGCGCCAGGTCAGCGAGCCTGACGGCAACACCGTCAGCACCCAGCCCAGCGCCGCACCGCTGGCCACCCAGCGCATCCAGGTGCGCAATGGCGAAAAGGCGGTGCTCACCATGGGCCAGAATGTGCCGATCCGCTTTGTGCAGTCGGTGGGCGCGGGCCGCGACGGCAGCGGTGTCAGTTACGGCATGGTGTGGATGCAGGCGGGCCAGAGCATGGCCGTGCAGCCACGCTGGCCCGGGGGCGGCCAGCCGGTGAAGATCGACATCGACGTGCAATCCTCCAGCGTGCAGGCCCCCAGCGGAGCCACTGAGCTCCCCAGCCAGGCCCGCAGCCAGCTGGCTACCAGCGTCAACGCACCCCTGGGCCAGTGGATCACGGTGGCCGCCACCGGGGGCGGACAGACCCCGCCCGGCAGCTACAGCAGCGAAGCCGCGGCCGACACCCGGCAACTGGTGCAAATCCGCGTGCTGGCGCCGTGAGGGCGGGGCTGCCGCACGCGGGCTGTGGTGCTGTGTGCTACTGATTTAATAGCTTCTCGTGCTTATCGATTAAGCGCTGGCGGCCGATTCTTTATAAATATTGCGGGTCTGCCGCCATGCGCAGGTCGTCCAGCCAGTGGGCAAACGCGGCATCGAAGTCGCGGCTGTCCATGCGCAGCAGGGCGGCGGGGTGCAGGGTGACCAGCACGTGCAGGCCGTCGGCGCGCTGCTGCCACTGGCCGCGTTCGCTGGCCACGGCAACCGGTCGGCCCAGCAGGGCGCGGGCGGCGGTGCTGCCCAGTGCCACGGCGACCCCAGGGCGCACCAGCGCAATCTCATGTTCCAGCCAGTCCAGGCAGGCGGCGGCCTCTTGCTGCGCGGCGGTTTTGTGGATGCGCCGTTTGCCACGCGGCTCGAACTTGAAATGCTTCACCGCGTTGGTCAGGTACAGCGCCTGCCGGGGCAGGCCCAGCTGCGCCAGCGCCCGGTCCAGCAGCTGGCCCGCCGGGCCGACGAAGGGGTGGCCACGCAGGTCTTCCTGGTCGCCGGGCTGCTCGCCCACCAGCATCAGCGGCGCGCCCAGCGGGCCTTCGCCATGCACCGCCTGCGTGGCGTGCTGGCCGATGGGGCAGGCGCGGCAGCGTTCGGTGGCCTGGCGCAGCGCGGCCAGCGTGCCGGGGGCTTCTACCACCTCGGGGCGCTGGTCCAGCCGCAGGGCGATGGAGGCAGCGGGTCTGCGGTGGGCGGGTTCGCTGGCCGCCTGCTCCAGCATCTTGCCGCTGCGCTGGGCCGACAGGGCGGTGAGCGGCTGGATCAGCACCGCCTCGGGCAGGTTCTTCCAGTAACGGCGCGGCATCTCCTTGTGCATCATGGCCAGCTTGAGCCGCGCGGGGTTGAAGATGTTCTCGTAGTAGGTGAGCCACAGCCGTTCGTTGGCATCGGCCGGGGGCGCGTCGGATTTCTGTGCGCCGGGGCCAAAGGCCAGCTGCTGGCCGTTCCAGCGGGCGCTGCGTTCGGGCGTGAGGATGGCCCAGGGCATTTGCGCAAAGCGCCGCGCAAAAAACGGCGCGGTGGCCTCGACGATGTGGTGGCCGGGCTCGAACCAGGCCACGTGGGTGACACCCCAGCCATCGTCGGTGGGCGCGGCCAGGGGCCGAAAACGCACAAACGCAGTCATCTTGTGCATGTCGCGGCGCACCACGCGGGCCATTTGCTCGGCCTGCATCCTGTCGGGGTCCAGCGGGTCGTGGCGCAAGCCGGGCTCGTGCAGCAGCCGCCAGGCCAGCCGGTACAGCAGGCCAAAGCGGGACGGGTCGGCATGCAGCGCGGTGCGGTTGCACAGCGACACAAAGAAGGCGGGCAGCTTCAGCACCGCGCCGGGTTCAGTGGGGGCATCGGGAGCGGGTTCTTGTGTTGCAAACAAATCCGCCTCGACCGCGCCCGTTACATGCCAGCTGATGCGGCCTGGCGCAACGCCTTGGGCCAGCAAGCGCCGCGCCGCCGCCCGAAAGCCCGGCACATCGTCTTCGCCCGCCAGATGCACCGACAGCGTGGCTGCGTCAGCCATGGCCCACCGGTGGGTCAAACAGCGACAGCTGCCGGGGCTGTGGCCGCAGCCGCGCGGCCAGGTTGGCATCGTCCAGCCCGTTGCGGGCGGCTCCCGGCACGGTGATGAAGGGCAGCACGTTCTTCAGCGGCACCTTCAGGCGCGACAAGTCGTCCACCCGCAGCGTGCGGATGCGGCGGGTGTCGAGCAGGCGCTTGACCGAGGTGACACCCAGGCCGGGCACGCGCAGCAGCATTTCGCGCGGGGCGCGGTTCAGGTCGACCGGAAATTTTTCGCGGTGGGCCAGCGCCCAGGCCAGTTTGGGGTCGATGTCGAGCGCCAGCATGCCGTCGCTGGCACCCACGATCTCGTCGTGCGCAAAGCCGTAAAAACGCATCAGCCAGTCGGCCTGGTAGAGGCGGTGCTCGCGCACCAGCGGCGGCGCACTCAGCGGCAGGCCGCGCGCAGCATCGGGGATGGGGCTGAAGGCCGAGTAGTACACCCGTTTGAGCCGGTACGCGCCGTACAGCGTGGCGCTGGTGGTCAGGATGCTGCGGTCGTCCGAGGCATCGGCGCCCACGATCATCTGCGTGCTTTGCCCCGCCGGTGCAAAGCGCGGCGCGCGGGCCCGCTTGGGGGCCACGCGCGGCTGCGAGGTGGCCACTGTCGGCGCGGCAGCGGCCTGGGCATCGTCGATGTGGATGCGCAGGCGTGCCATCGAGCGGCGGATGGCCTGGCCGTCTTTTTCGGGGGCCAGCACCAACAGGCTTTCGCTGGTGGGCAGCTCGACGTTGATGCTCAGCCGGTCGGCGTAGCGGCCCGCGCGGGCCAGCAGCTCTTCGCTGGCTTCGGGGATGGTTTTGAGGTGGATGTAGCCGCGAAAGTCGTGCTCTTCGCGCAGCACGCGGGCCACTTCGACCACACGCTCCATGGTGTAGTCGGGGCTGCGGATGATGCCGGAGCTGAGGAACAGGCCCTCGATGCAGTTGCGGCGGTAAAAGTCCAGCGTGAGCTGCACCACCTCGTCGATGCGAAAACGCGCGCGGTCTACATTGCTGCTGACGCGGTTGACGCAGTACAGGCAGTCGTAGACGCAGTAGTTGGTCAGCAAAATCTTCAGCAGCGAGATGCACCTGCCGTCGGGCGCGTAGCTGTGGCAGATGCCCGCGCCTTCGGTGGAGCCGATGCCGCGCCCGCCCACCGAGTCGCGCTTTTGCGTGCCGCTGGACGCACACGAGGCATCGTATTTGGCGGCATCGGCGAGGATGGCGAGTTTGCGGTTAAGGTCCATGGGATGTGCTGAATTAACTGTATTAATATACAGTAAAACCCATTGCACCACCCGTAAACCCTAGCCGGGCGTGGTGCCAATACGCCGCCCAGGCGCTATTGAATGAATAGCTGTTAGTGCTTTTGCTACCGCCGCTGCAGACACTTTTTGTGTATAAACATACATACAAATTTGGCGTATCTACCGGGTGGTGCAGGGCCGCGCGGGTGCCAGATTCGGCTACATTTTGGGGGCGGTTTGGCTCTGCGCACCGACCCGTTCTAACCAGTCCGTTACTCTTCGTTCAAGCTACCGAGAATCTGTGTGATGAAGCCGTTAGCGACCCCATTCCAGCCCGGCAGCCACCATGGGTGAGAGCCTGTCGTTGCTGCGCGTGGTGGCCGACACCCTGGACAGTCTGGGCATTGCCCTGTGCGTGTTCGACGATGCCGACCACACCCTGCTGTGGAACCGCAGCTTCCTCAAGTTTTTCCCCGAGCACGCCGGGCAGGTCCACGCCGGGGAGCCGTACCGCGCCAACCTGCGCCGCTTCTACCAGGGGCGGCTGGCGGCGCCGGAGCTGGACAAGATCGACCAGTACATCGAAGCCGGTATCCACCGCCACCGCACCCAGCAGCGCCCGTATGCGTTTGAGCACCTGGGCGTGCGGCTGTGGGTGGCCTCGCTACCGGTGCCCGGCGTAGGCCGTATTCGCATCTGGCAGGCCCACACCTCGGCTACCGACCCCCAGGGCCCGACCATTCTGGCCACCAGCGCCATCGACGGCGCGGCCCTGTTCGACCACGTGGCCGATGGCGTGATGGTCACCGGGGCCGACGACCGTATCCTCTGGGCCAACGCCCCCTTTGTGCAGCAGTACGGCCTGCCCAGCCGTGATGCGGCTGTGGGCGCGCACCTGGAATGGGTTTACCGCACCGCCTGGCAGGGCCAGGAGGCGCAGCACCAGGGGCTGTTCGACGCGGGCCTGTTGACCCTGTCGGAGCACACCTGCTTCACCGGTTCGCCGTTTGAGCTGCCGCTGCCTGGTGCCCGCTGGAGCCGTGTGATCGGCCAGCGCAGCCCCGACGGCAAAGGCTTCTGGGCCCATGTGGACATCACCGTGCTCAAGGGCCAGCAGCAGCAACTGCGGGAGGCTGAGCGCCGCGCCCGCGAAAGCGAGGCCATCCTGCAAGAAAAATCGGCCTTGCTGGAGGCTACCCTGGCCACCATGGAGCAGGGCGTGATGATGGTCAACGCCGAGCGTGTGGTGGTGGTGTGCAACCGCCGCGCCCGCGAGCTGCTCAACCTGCCCCAGAGCCTGGTCGACAGCCGCCCCACGCTGGAGGCGCTGACCGACTACCAGCAGTCCGCGGGCGAGCTGGTCCATGTGCCCGACGAGGTGCTGGCCACCGCGCGCACTGGCGATATCTTCGACCGGCCCTACGCCTACGACCGCACGCGGCGCGACGGCCGGGTGGTGGAAATCCACAACATCCCCATCGCCGGTGGCGGCGTGCTGCGCACCTACACCGATGTCACCGAGCGCCGCCACGCCGAGGCCCGCATCCGCCACGTGGCCCGCCACGACGGCCTGACCGCGCTGGTCAACCGCGAGGTGTTTCTGGAAAGCCTGGCCGCCGCGTGCGCCGCCGCCGAGCCCGGCACGGCCGGGTTTGCGGTGCATTTCATCGACATCGACCGCTTCAAACCCATCAACGACCAGTACGGCCATGCCATTGGCGACAAGGTGCTGGCGCTGATCGCCGAGCGCATGCACACCGTGGCCCGTGACGGCGACGTGGTGGCCCGCATGGGCGGCGACGAATTTGCCGTGCTGCAGTGCCGGGTGGAGCAGACCGAGCAGGCGCTGGGCCTGGCCTACCGCCTGCTGGACGACATCGCCCGCGACATGGAGATCGAGTCGCACCGCCTGCAGGTGGGCGCGTCCATCGGCGTGGCGATCTACCCCAGCGCGGGCCTGGATGCCGACACCCTGCTGCGCAACGCCGACATCGCCATGTACGCCGCCAAGTCCCACGGCCGCGACTGCGTGCGGGTGTATGGCGCGCACGACAACCCGGCATCGGTGTACTAGGAGTTTGTCGGGCTTTCCCGCCTTCTCCGCATTGAATCCTGGCGACACAATGACGGCAACCCAACCAGAATCGTCCCGATGAGCCGCTTCGTTCCTGTCGACAGAGAAACCGCGTACCTGTTGCCACCATCGGTGG
>CAUPNG010000021.1:0-88428 GCA_963512605.1 uncultured Albidiferax sp.
CTAGTTCCGAAGAACTTGGCAATCGCATTCAAACGCCCACGCTTATCGGCTGTATATTTTTAAGGATCAACATCGTAGCTTTTACACCACTTTGCTTGACTCACTGTGATCAGCGAAGCCTTGTATTCTAGCATGCTTTTTGGAGCCTGCTGCAAGAAAATTTTAACTTCTTGCTTATCTGCTGCAGCGTGTTTTGGAGCTAACCTTAACTTCGCCGTATTCAGCAGAGCCTCGAATTATATACTGGTTTTTACCCGTATCCGAAACATCTGCTGCTTACTGAATTTGCTTTCGCATCCTGCACATTGCTGTGCATCATCAGTGCAGCCTTCGACTTTAGCACGGTTTACATCGACACCCGGCTGACCAACACTTTAAAGTTGATAACAGCAGAAAAAGTCGTGCTTGCGCTGCCTGCGACCTCCTAGGAACAGGCCGCAGACGCGCACCACCTATATAGAGTGCTGCACCCCTCTTGACCTGCCGACCAAGGGGTGAAACCCGTAGGCCGGATAATCCCCCCAACATGGCACTCATTACCCTACTCGACGCCCAACTGGCTTTTGGACACGTCGCACTTCTCGATAAAGCCGCTTTTTCCCTTGAAACCACGGAGCGTGTGGGCCTGATTGGCCGCAATGGAGCGGGCAAGTCGTCCATGCTCAAGATCCTGGGCGGTCTGGAAAAGCCTGACGACGGCGCGATGCACGTACAGCAAGGTCTGCGCATCGCCTACGTGGCCCAGGAACCGGTGTTGGACCCGGAGGACTCGGTATTCAAGTCCGCCAGCGTGGGCTTGGCCAGCGTGATTGCGGCACGGGATTTGTATTTGTCCGGGGCCGACGGCGTGGACCTCGATGCTTTGCAGTCACAGATCGAGGCGTTTGATGCCTGGAACTGGGAGCAGCGCGTCGAAGAAACCCTGCACCGCCTGCATTTGAACCCGGAAGCGATTGTCGGCACCCTATCGGGTGGCACCAAGAAGCGTGTGGCCCTGGCGCAGGCACTGGTGGCCAAGCCCGACGTGCTGCTGCTCGACGAACCCACCAACCACCTGGACCTGGATTCCATCGAATGGCTGGAAGACCTATTGATCGACTTCAAAGGCAGCCTGATCACCATCACCCACGACCGCAGCTTTCTGAACCGCGTGGCAACCCGCATTGTGGAACTCGACCGCGGCAAGCTCAACTCCTATCCTGGCAACTTCGAGCAGTACGTGCTGCAAAAAGAAGAACAGCTGGCGCAAGAGGCTGTGATCTCCGCCAAGGCCGACAAACTGCTGGCGCAAGAGGAAATCTGGGTCCGCCAGGGTGTGGCCGCGCGCCGTACCCGCAGCCAGAGCCGCGTGGTGCGCCTGGAAGCGCTGCGCTCCAGCCGAGCCGCCCGCCGCGATGCCCAGGGCAGCGTCAACCTGGATGTGGCTTCGGGCCAGTCCAGCGGCAAGATCGTGGCCGAGCTGACCAATGTGAGCAAGGCTTTTGGCGACAAGATCATCGTGCAGGGCTTCAGCGACGTAATTCTGCGCGGCGACAAGGTGGGTTTTCTGGGGGCCAACGGCGCGGGCAAGAGCACCTTGCTCAAACTCATCTTGGGCGAGATCCAGCCCGACAGCGGCAAGATCCGTCAAGGCGCCAACTTGCAGGTGGCCTATTTTGACCAGATGCGCAACGCGCTCGACCTGGATGCCACGCTGGAAGACTTCATCAGCCCCGGCAGCGAATGGATCGAGATTGGCAACCAGCGCAAGCACGTCAAAAGCTACCTGAGCGACTTCTTGTTCTCCCCGGCGCGCGCCAATTCCCCCGTGCGCTCTCTGTCGGGTGGCGAACGCAACCGTTTGCTGCTGGCGCGTCTGTTCGCCCGCCCAGCCAACGTGCTGGTGCTGGACGAACCCACCAACGACCTGGACATCGACACCCTGGAACTGCTGGAAGACCTGTTGCAGAACTACGACGGCACGGTCTTCCTGGTCAGCCACGACCGGGCCTTTCTGGACAACGTGGTCACCAGCATCATTGCGCACGAACCCGAAGAGCGGCCAGGCTTCTGGCGCGAGTACGAAGGCAGCGTGCAGGACTGGCTGATCCAGAGCAAGCGCGCCAAGCTGATTGCTGAAACCAATAGGAAAAACACGCCTCAGCGCCCTCCAGAAGGGCAGGAGAAGCTATCAAATACAGAGCAAAAGCCAGTGACGGCCGCAGTGGCCACCAAGGCCCGTAAGCTCAGCTTCAAGGAGCAGCGCGAGCTCGACGGCCTGCCGGAACAGATTGCAGCGCTGGAAAAAGAGCAAGCCGACATCACTGCCACCCTGGCCGATGGCAGCCTCTACGCCACGGATGCCGCACGCGCCGCCACCCTGGGCCAGCGCAATGCGCATATCGACGAGCAACTGCTGGCGGCGCTGGAGCGCTGGGAAATGCTGAGCGCCTGAACGCTATTGTTTAAATAGCTGCTCACGCTTATTAAATAAGCGTGAGCAGCCTATTTGATGCCTAAATGCGATTGTGCAAGCGGTCGCCACTGGCACCCAGCTTGGCCAGCAAGGCCGGGGCGATTTTGTCCAGCGGCAGCACCTCGTCGGCTGCTCCGTGGGCAATGGCTTCGCGCGGCATGCCGAAGACCACGCAACTGGCTTCGTCCTGCACGTAGTTGTAACTGCCCTTGTCGTGCATTTCGCGCATGGCGCGGGCCCCGTCGTTGCCCATGCCGGTGAGCATGATGCCGTAGGCGTTACGGCCGACCATCTCGGCGCAAGACAGAAACAGCACTTCCACTGAAGGCCGATGGCGGTTCACCGGCTCCCCCTCCTCCACCACGGCCACATAGTTGGCCCCGCTGCGGTTGATGCGGAACTGCTTGCCGCCCGGCGCGATGTAGGCGTGGCCGGGCAGGATGCGCTCGCCATGCGAGGCCTCCTTGACCGTGATCTGGCACAGGCTATTCAAGCGCGCGGCAAAGCTGGTGGTAAAGCCCGGCGGCATATGCTGGGTGATGACGATGGCGGGCGAGTCGGCAGGCATGCAGACCAGAATGTCCTTGATGGCCTCGGTGCCGCCGGTGGATGCGCCGATACAAATCATCTTTTCGGTCGAAACCCGACCAATCAAGGCATTGGTGGAGCGCACCACCGCAGCCGGTGGCACCACCGCCGTGCCAGGCGCGGACACAGTGGGCAGCAAGGGGCGGCGGAACTTGGCCACCGCCGCCACACGCACTTTGTCCACGATTTCAGATGCCAAGTCGCGCAAGCCATTGGCCAGGCCGATGCGGGGCTTGGCCACAAAGTCCACCGCACCCAGCTCCAGGGCGCGCAGGGTGACCTCGGCCCCCTGGGCCGTCATGGTAGAAATCATCACCACCGGCATGGGGCGCAGGCGCATCAGGCGGCCCAGAAAGTCGATGCCGTCCATGCGCGGCATCTCCACGTCCAGGGTGATCACGTCGGGGTCGAGGTCGCGGATCATTTCGCGGGCGATCAGCGGGTCGTTGGCCGCGCCAACGCACTGCATATCGGGTTGGCGGTTGATGATTTCGGTCAACAGGCTGCGCACCAGCGCCGAGTCGTCCACCACCAGTACACGGATTTTCTTCATCGCAGCACGCACTTAAAACAGATCGACCGAACCGCCGGACGTAGATTGCACCACCGTGGCCACGTTGCCGCGCCGCTCGTTGGCGGCCTGGTCGGGGTGGGCGTGGGCCAGCCGCTTGACCATGGCTTTGCCGGTGACGGGGAAAAAGCAGACCTTGCGGGGATAAATGTCCAGCACGTCTTGCGACAACAGCGGGATGCGCTCGGTTTGTAGGTAGTCGATGACGAACTTGGTGTTGCGCTCACCCACGTTCATGGTGGTGAAGTTGGACATGACCTGGCCACCGCCAAAAATCTTGGCCTGCATGGTTTCGCGGCGTGCCCCGATCTTGAGCATCTCGTTGATCAACAACTCCATGGCGTACGAGCCATAGCGGCCTGCGCCAATGCCATCTTCACCATCGGGCAGCATGAAGTGGTTCATACCGCCCACCTGGGCCCGCGTATCCCACAGGCAAGCGGCGATACAGGAGCCCAGCACCGTCATGATGACCAGGTTTTCGTCCGACACAAAATACTCGCCCGGCAGCACCTTGACGGCGTTGTACTGGAAATGGTGGTCGGGATAGAAGAACGAAGCCTCCCCGGGTTTGCGGGGCCGGGCCTTGAGCTCTTCAATGGTGCTGTGGCGCTCGCTGGCGGGTCGCCCGCCCGGTAAAGCGCCGACCCGGGAAGCCCGGCGGCGGTCGGTATCGCCACCGACCGGGAGCGCGCCCGCCGCCATGCGCTGGTACAGCGTGGGGCCCGTGGTTCTGGGGATATCCATAGTGTTTAAGTGCGCACGCCAAAGCCGAGTGGCTTGCGAAAGGGTGGATTAGCAACGTTCATAGCTGGTCTTCCCCCGCAAGATGAAGAGATCGCGCGATTCGCTGAAATTTTCGGCATGGCCCACGAACAGTGTGGCCCCCGGCTTCATCACCCGGTGGATGCGCTCCAGCACCGCGCGCTGGGTGGCCGCGTCAAAGTAAATCATCACATTGCGGCAAAACACCACGTCGAAGGGCTCGCGAAACGGCCAGTCGTCGCGGATCAGGTTGACGCTGATGAAGTCGATCATGCGGCGCAACTCGGGCCGGATGCGCACCAGCCCGGCGTTGTCGCCCTTGCCGCGCAGCAAGAATTTCTGCATCCGCCCCTGGTCCAGGCCTTTGAGGTTTTCCAGCCGGTAAATGCCCTGCGCTGCAGAGGCCAGCACCTTGGAGTCGATGTCGCTGGCGGTGAGCTTGAAGGAAGGGCTAGGGCCCAGGTTCTCCAGCGCCGTCATCACGATGGAATACGGCTCTTCGCCAGTAGAGGATGCGCTGCACCACACATTCCAGGGAGTGCTGGCAGGCTTGGACTTGAACAGCGTGGCCAAAATCTCGAAGTGGTGCTGTTCGCGGAAGAATGCCGTGAGGTTGGTGGTGAGCGCGTTGACGAACTCCTGCCACTCCGGCCCGTCGCTGGAGTGCTCCAGCCAGCCCAGGTAATCGCGAAAACTGTTGTGTCCGGTGTCGCGCAGCCGCCGCGACAGGCGGCTGTAGACCATGGCGTGCTTGCCGTCGTGCAGCTTGATACCGGCGTGCTTGTAGATCAGGGACTGCACGCGCTCGAAGTCGGCATCGGTCCAGACGAATTCGCGGCCCTCCAGCGCAGGACCGGTGTGGGCGACAGCAGGGGATGGGCGCATGGACCGGTGGTACTCAGTCGGCCGACAGGCCCATGTCGGCACCGGACATCAGGCGCTCGATGTCCAGCAGGATCAGCATGCGGTCGCTGACCGAGCCCAGGCCCAGAATACAGCTGTTGTCCACGATGCTGTCGATGTCGGGCGCGGCTTTCACGCTCTCGGGTTGCAGCTCCAGCACATCACTGACCGAATCCACCACAATGCCGACGATGCGGCTGCGCAAGTTCAGGATGATGACTACGGTAAAGCTGTTGTACTCGGCCTCGGAGCAGTTGAACTTGAGCCGCATGTCCACGATAGGCACGATGGTGCCGCGCAGGTTTACCACCCCTTTGATGAAGGACGGGGCATTGGCGATGCGAGTGGGCGGCTCGTAGCCGCGAATTTCCTGCACCTTCAGGATATCGATGCCGTACTCTTCCTGGCTCAGGCGGAATGTCAAATACTCTCTGGCTGCGGTGGTGGCCAAAGCCCCCGAACGTTCCATTGCTCCCATAACCATCTCCTTCAACGTCAACTTGTATGAACCGCGGCTTAGTGCCGCGAGCGGCGCACCAGCGCGCCAATGTCCAGAATCAGCGCCACCTTGCCGTCGCCCATGATGGTGGCACCCGACACGTTGGACACTTTGCGGTAATTCGACTCCAGGTTTTTCACCACCACCTGGTGCTGGCCCAGCAACTCGTTGACCAGCAGGGCCACGCGGCTGCCTTCGGACTCGACCACTACCATGATGTTGTTGGCCTTTTCGGCATCGGCAATCGGCACCTGGAAGATCTTTTCCAGCGCAATCACCGGCATGTATTCCTCGCGCACCTTCACCAGTTGCGAGCCCTGGGCCACGGTGCTCACCGACTCGTCATTCACCTGGAAGGACTCGACCACCGACGACAGCGGCAGGATGTAGACCTCGTCACCCACGCTGACCGACATGCCGTCCATGATGGCCAGGGTTAGCGGCAAGCGCACCGACACCTTCATGCCCAGACCCTCGACCGATTCGATATCGACCGTGCCATTGAGCGAGGCGATATTGCGCTTCACCACGTCCATGCCCACGCCCCGGCCCGACACATCGGTCACCACGTCGGCGGTGGAGAAGCCGGGCGCAAAAATCAGCTGCCAGACCTCGGCATCGCTCATGGCGTCGCTCACGTCCAGGCCGCGTTCACGTGCTTTGCGCAGGATTTTCTCGCGCGACATGCCCTTGCCGTCGTCGCGCACCTCGATCACGATGGAGCCGCCCTGGTGCGCAGCCGACAGGGTGATGGTGCCGTTTTCGGGCTTGCCCGCAGCGCGCCGCTCCTCGGGCATTTCGATACCGTGGTCGCAGCTGTTGCGTACCAGGTGGGTCAATGGGTCGGTGATCTTCTCGACCAGGCCCTTGTCCAGCTCGGTGGATTCGCCCTGGGTCACAAAGTCCACCTTTTTGTTCAGGCGGTTGGCCAGGTCGCGCAGCATGCGTGGGAAGCGGCTGAAAACGATGGACATAGGGATCATGCGGATCGACATGACCGACTCTTGCAGGTCGCGGGTGTTGCGGTCCAGGTCAGCCAGTCCGGCAAACAGCTGCTGGTGCATGGCGGGCTCCAGGCCCTGGCTGTTTTGCGCCAGCATGGCCTGGGTGATCACCAACTCACCCACCAGATTGATCAGCTGATCGACCTTTTTGATATCGACCCGGATGGTGGTGGCCTCCAGCGGGGTCTGGCCGGCGGCTTTTTCGGCCTTGGCGGCCACGGCAGCGGGAGCAGCCACGGGGTGCTCGCCAGGGTGGCCGGGCGAACCGGCGAAGAAACCGTATTCTTCTTCCACCGACACGGTGGGAGCGGCCACAGCGGGCTCCGGAGCGGACACTTCGGCAGCCGCAGCCGCGGGGGCTTCGGCATCCAGATCGCGGATGCGCACCACGTCCTTGGACACGTGGAACACAAACAGGTCGAGCAAATCATCGTCGGTAGACGTGGTCTCCACCGCGAACACGCGGGTGTCGGCGCTTTCGCTGGGCAGGGTGGTCACTGTGCCCAGGCCCGGAATGTCGCGGAACAGCTCTTTCACCGCATCGGCCTGGTCCGGCTTGTCCAGCGGGCCAATCTGAATCACCAGCGAGCGCGTGCCCGGGGCCCGGGGTTCGGCAGGTGCCACCGGCGCGACAGGGGCCGCAACCGGGGCAGCCACCACCACCGGGGCGGGCGCAGGCACGGGTGCCGGGGCCGGAGCGGCCGCAGGAGCGGCACCCGAGGCCAGCACGCTGATGCGCTTGACCAGGGCCGAGGTATTGATGGCCTCGCCCTCGCCACCCGCCTGGTGGCGCGCCAGCAGGCTGCGCGAGGAGTCGGCCGATTCCAGCAGGGCATCGACCATGGGAGGGATCAGCTTGAGCTCATGGCGGCGCAGCTTGTCCAGCAGCGACTCCATCTGGTGGGTCAGCTCGGCCACATCGGAAAAGCCGAAAGTGGCGGCCCCGCCCTTGATGGAGTGGGCGCAACGGAAGATGCCGTTGAGCTCTTCGTCGTCGGTATTGGCCAGGTCCAGATCCAGCAGCATCTGCTCCATCTGGTCCAGGTTTTCACCGGCTTCCTCAAAGAATATCTGGTAGAACTGGGTCAGGTCAAAGTCTGCGCCTGAACCCGAACTGTCGGTATGTGTCTCAGCCATATGTTGTGCTCCTTGGGGTGCCGGGGTTCAGCGGATGACTTTCTGGATCACCTCAATCAACCGGGTGGGGTCGAAGGGTTTCACCAGCCAGCCCGTAGCACCGGCGCTGCGCCCTGCCTGCTTCATCTGGTCACTGGATTCGGTGGTCAAAATCAAGATCGGAATGGTCTTGTACTTGGGGTGCTCACGCAGCAGGCGGGTCAGGCCGATGCCGTCCAACCGGGGCATGTTCTGGTCTACCAGCACCAGGTCGATGGAATGCGACTGGGCCTTCTCGAAAGCATCCTGCCCGTCCACCGCTTCGATGACCTGGTAGCCCGCCCCGGTCAAGGTGAAGGAGACCATCTTTCGCATCGAGGGTGAGTCGTCAACGGCAAGAATCGAATGCATGAAAAGCTCCAGCTAAAGATGAGAACGCGCGTAAATTGTGGGGGGCCGGCATGTCAGAAAAGCTCGATGGAACCCGCGTCCATTTCGCTCTGGGTCACCGGGTTGGGGCGGTCAGGCACCATGGCCGCATACGGTGCAGGCTCTTCGCCTTCGTCCTGCCCCATGGTCTCCGATGCCAGGCGGAATGCGCAACCCTGCAGCATCAAGGTGGTGTGTACGATCAATTGCGAAGCCATGTCCTGGAATTGCAACTCGGTCACGGCGGCGCGCAGGTCGCTGCGCACATTGTCCATGGCCACCGTATCCGGCAAAGCCGCCCCCTGCAGCCCCAGGTTCACACTGTTGAAACGGGACATCAAATTGTCCATAGTGTGGCTGAGCAGGCTTTCCAAACGGCTCAAATCGTGCATCACCACCATCAGGGAATCCTGCAACTCAGCGACCAGCATGACCGGCAGTTGCACTACAGGTCCTGTCGGTGGGGTTGGCTCTGTTTGCATGTATTCTCCGTCGCTGCAGGAAAGCCTAAGACAAATTGCCTCGTTTGCACGAATGTTAATTCTATTTCACATCCTGTTACGAACAATCTGATAAATCGACTGCCATCCCCCTGCATCTCCACGCCTACCATGCTGACAACCGCCTTTTATGTAGCTCACGCCAGCCGCGCTCAGGAGCGCACATGAGCCCGTGGCAGAAGCACAAAGCCATCCAGATCCTGCACCTGGAAGACTCGGCCATCGACCACCAGATCGTGGTGCGGGCACTGCAAAAGCAAGGCCTGGCCTGCACCCTGCAGCGGGTGGAAACGCTGGCGGCCTTCACGGAGTTGACCGGCGGCAGCACGCCGTTTGATTTGATTCTGGCCGACTACCGGCTGCCGGGCTTTACCGCCATCGATGCCTGGCACGCGCTGCAGCAACAGGCCCAGCAACCGCCCTTTGTGCTGCTGTCGGGTGCCATTGGCGAATCGGCGGCGGTGGATGCCATCCGCCTGGGCTTCAGCGACTACCTGCTCAAGGACGACATCAACAAGCTGGCGCACGTAATTGCCCGCGCCATCGAGGTGCGCGAGGTACGGCAGGCCAAGGAGCGCGCGGATGCCGAACTGGCCGCCTCCGAACGCCGCCTGGCCGAGCTGGCCGAGCACCTGCAAAGCTCGATCGAGCAGGAGCGCGCCGCGATTGCCCGCGAGGTGCACGACGATATCGGCGGCTCGCTGGCCGCCGTCAAGCTGGACCTGGCCTGGCTGGCACGCCACCACAAGGACGCGCCGTCCGCCGCGCACCTGGGCTCGGCGCTGGAGATGCTGCAGCACGCCCTGGGGGCCAGCCAGCGCATCATGCTGAACCTGCGCCCGCCCATCCTGGACCAGGGGCTCACCGCCGCCGTGCAATGGCTGGCGCAAAGCTTCCAGAAGCGTACCGGCATTGCCACCAGCTTCCACGCCACGATTGAGCAATTCAGCGCCAGCAAAGCCATCCAGCTGGTGGCCTACCGGACCGCCCAAGAGGCTTTGACCAACATCTCCAAGCACGCCGAATGCAGCGCGGTCAGCATCGAGCTCACCGATGGCGAAGGCGTGCTGACGCTGGAAGTCACCGACAACGGCCGCGGCCTGACCAAGGAGCTGCTCGACAAACCCAAGGCCTTCGGGCTGCGCGGCCTGCACGAGCGGGCCAAGACCGTGGGCGGCTGGCTGGACATCAGCAACCGCGGCGGCGTGGGCACTTCCATCATCCTGTCGGTGCCGCTTGTGCCGGACACCCCCCCCGAAAGCGCCCCATGATCCACGTAGTGTTATGCGATGACCACGCCATGGTCCGGCGTGGTATCCGCGACATGCTGTCGGAGGCGGTGGACATCCAAGTCACCGGTGAAGCCTCGGGCTATGCCGAGGTGCGCGAACTGCTGCGCACCGCCGCCTGCGACGTGCTGGTGCTGGACCTGAGCATGCCCGGCCGCGGCGGCATGGAAGTGCTGGCCAGCCTGCAAGAGACGCATTCGCCCATCAAGGTGCTGATCGTGTCCATGTTTCCAGAAGACCAGTACGCCATCCGTTGCCTGCGCGCCGGAGCCCAGGGCTATCTGAACAAGGCGGGCGACCCCGAAGAGCTGGTGCTGGCCGTGCGCACCGTGATGCAGGGGCGCAAATACGTCACCCCCGAGGTAGCGCAGATGCTGGTGGAAAGCCTGTCCAAGCCGGTGCTGGAGGTGCCGCACGCCGCCCTGTCCGAGCGCGAAATGCAGACCCTGCTGAAAATTGCCTCGGGAAAACGCCTGTCCGACATCGCCGAAGAGCTGCTGCTCAGCCCCAAGACCGTCAGCGTGTACCGCACGCGAGTGCTGGAAAAGCTCAAGCTGGCCAACAACGCCGAACTCACCGTATACGCCATTCGCAATAATTTGGTCTAAAAATCATAGCTTCTCACGCTTATTCCGTAAGCACGAAGGACTGATTTCATGCCTGAAAAAATGCGTAAAAATGCTAGCGCTGGGATGCGAACAGGTCGATGGCGCGCTCCATCAGCGCCATCACCGGCTGCTCCATCATCGGCAAGGTCACGGTTACCCCGACCAGGCCCATGGTCAGCGTGACCGGGAAGCCAATCGCGTAGATATTCATCTGCGGGGCCACGCGGGAAATCACGCCCATGGTCAGGTTGACGAACAGCAGCATGGCCACCATGGGCAAGGCCATCCACAGCGCGCTGGCAAACAGCTGGGTGCCCAGCGTGTACAGCTTGACCTGGGCCAGGACCTCCAGAAAGTTGCCGTCCACCGGAAAACTGTCGAAGCTTTTGACCACCGCCATCAGCACGATCAGGTGCCCGTTCATCACCACAAACAACAGAATCGACATGTGGCCCAGAAAACGTGCCACCGCGCTGATCTGGGTGTTGCTGCCGGGGTCGAAAAAAGAGGCGAAGTTCAGCCCCATCTGCAAGCCCACCAGCTCGCCCGCCAGCTCCACCGCCGCAAACACCAGCCGCACCGCAAAGCCGATGGACATGCCCACCCCTACCTGCTGCACCACCGCGCCAAATGCCTCCGGGCTGTTGATGCTGATCTGCGGCTGGTTGGCCAGGCTGGCCTGGGCGGCCAGGGCCACAAAAAAAGCCAGGCCGATCTTGGCTCGCTGCGGAATGGATTTGAGCGAGAACACCGGGGCCACGCTGAACATGGCCAGCACCCGCAAGAATGGCCAGATGATGGGCGACAGCCACTCCGCGAGCTGGGCTTCGGAAAAGGTAAACACCGCAGGCCGCCTGCTACTACAAGACCAGCGTCGGAATGGATTCGATGGTGCGGCGGATGTAGTCCACCAGCGTGGCCAGCATCCACGGCCCGGCCAGCGCAAACACCAGCATGCAGGCAATCAGCTTGGGCACAAAGGACAGCGTAGCCTCATGGATCTGGGTAATGGCCTGAAACACGCTGACCAGCAGGCCCACCACCAGCACCGTCACCAGGATCGGGGCCGACACCATCAGCAGCAGCCACAGGGCCTCTTGCCCCACGGTCAATACCATTTGCGAGTTCATGGCGTGCTCCGGCTACTGGACAAAACTGGCCGCCAGCGAGCCGATGAGCAGGTTCCAGCCGTCGGCCAGCACAAACAGCATCAGCTTGAACGGCAATGCCACCAGCACCGGCGACAGCATCATCATGCCCAGCGACATCAGCACGCTGGCCACCACGATGTCGATCACCAGAAAGGGGATGAAGATCATGAAGCCAATCTGGAACGCCGACTTCAGCTCGCTGGTCACAAACGCAGGCACCAGCACCCGCAGCGGGGCGGTCTCGGCGGTCACGCTGGGCTCCAGGCGGGCCAGCTTGGCAAACAGCGCAAAGTCCGACTGCCGGGTTTGCTTGAGCATGAACTGGCGTACCGGGGCTTCGCCCTTCTCCAGCGCCTGCTCGAAACTGATGGCATTGGCGGTGTAAGGCGCGTAGGCCTCTTTGTAGACCCGGTCAAAGGTCGGGCCCATGACAAAAAAGGTTAGAAAAAGCGACAGGCCAATCACGATCTGGTTGGGCGGTGCCGACTGCGTGCCCAGCGCCTGGCGCAGCAAGGACAACACGATGACGATGCGGGTAAAGCCCGTCATCATCAGCAAAATGGCCGGCAAAAACGACAGCGAGGTAAAAAACAGCAGCGTCTGGATCGGCACCGAGTAGTTCACGCCCTGCCCGCCGGATCCGATCAGCAGCGGCAAAGTGCCCGCCGCCTGGGCAAACACCGGGGCGTGGCCCAGGCTGGCCAGCGCCAGCAGCCCCCAGCGCAGGCGCTTAAACATGGTTCGTCCCGTCCTGCAGCTTGGCGGCTACGTCGGCGTAAGTAGGTGATGGCACAGCAGGCACAGGCGCAGTATGCAGGCAGCTAATGGCCTGCGCGGTCACGCCCAGCACCAGCCAGGTCCGCGCGCCTTCGGGGCCCACTTCCACCGTCACCACCCGCTGGTGCGGACCCACGCCTACGGCAGACACCACGCGGGCATTGCCCGACGCAGCCACCCCGCCCCCCTGGGCGCGGCGCTGTATCCATTTGATGGCCAGCGGCAGCATGGCCATGGCGGCCACAAACAACACCACCAGCAGCAAAGTCTGCCCCATGACCATGGCGTATCAGCCCTTGCTGAGGCGTTTGAGCCGTTCGGACGGCGTGACCACGTCGGTCAGGCGGATACCGAACTTGTCGTTCACCACCACCACCTCGCCCTGGGCGATCAGGTAGCCATTGATCAGCACGTCCATGGGCTCGCCCGCCAGCGCATCCAGCTCCACCACGGAGCCCTGCGCGAGCTGCAGGATGTATTTGATGGGCACCTTGGTGCGGCCCAGTTCCACCGACAGGGTCACCGGGATGTCCAGCACCATATTGATGTCATTGGAGCCCAGGTCTTTGTCCTTGCCTATCGGGTTGTTGCCAAACAGCGGCCCACCCTGGCTGGTGTCTTCCGGCTTGGCCTCGGCCACCTTCTGCTCTTCCAGGGCCTCGGCCCAGGCGGCCATCGGGTCTTCTTCGTCTTCTGTTTTCTTATCCGTTGCCATTCATTTCTCCCTGGTGATTGCCGTCTTCCTTGCGCAGGCATTCTTCAATGCGGATCGCATACTTGGAATTGTGGGTTCCGTACTGGCAGTCAAATATCGGTACGCCCCCGATCGAGGCCCGGATGCGCGGCTCGCGCTCCAGCTCGATGAAGTCGCCGGGTTTCATGCTCAAAAGCTGCTCTACCGTGGCATCGGCCCGGGCCAATTCGGCCACCAGCGTGACCTCGGCAGACTGGATTTCACGGCTCAGCAGCGTGATCCAGCGGCGGTCCACCTCGACCGAGTCGCCCTGGGTGCTGGAGTACAGCACATCCCGGATCGGCTCCAGGGTGGCGTAGGGCATGCAGATGTGGATGGCACCAGTGATGTCGCCAATCTCCAGCTGGAACACCGTGGACACCACGATTTCGCTGGGCGTGGCGATATTGGCAAACTGCGGCTGCATTTCAGAGCGTTGGTAGTCCAGCTCCAGCGGGTAGATGCCGTGCCAGGCCTTTTTGTATTCGGTACAAATCACATCGACCATGCGGTTGATCACCCGCTGCTCGGTCATGGAGAACTCGCGGCCCTCGATGCGGGTCTGGAACTTGCCCACACCGCCGTACAAGGTATCGATCACGCCAAACACCAGCGAGGGCTCGCAGACGATCAGGCCACTGCCACGCAGCGGGCGGATGGCCATGATGTTGAAATTGGTGGGCACTGCCAGCTCGCGCAAGAACGCGCTGTAGCGCTGCACCTGCACCGTGCCCACCGATATTTCAGGGCTGCGGCGGATGAAGTTGAACAGACCGATGCGGAAGTTGCGGGCGAAACGCTCGTTGACGATCTCCATGGTCGGCATGCGACCCCGGACGATCTTCTCCTGGCTGGAGATGTCGTAGTTGCGGATTTCTCCGGTCTCGAAAACGGTTTCTACCGTCTTCTGGCTCTCGCCGGTGACCCCTTCGAGCAGGGCATCGACTTCTTCTTGGGAGAGAAATGATTCACTCATGAAGTTACTCCATGGTGGCGTGTCATTGGATGATGAAACTGGAGAACAACACGTTCAGGATCGGGCTGGCGGCGACTGCCTTCTTTTTGGCCTTCTTTTTGGGTGCGGGGTCTTCCTCGACCTCTTCGTCTTCCACCTCGTAGCCCAAGGGCGCAGACACCTCGCGCAGAATTTCGCGGGCCAGCTTCTCCTTGCCCTCCTTGGTCAGCAACTCATCGGAGGTACGCTGCGAAATCAACAGCAGCACCCCACTGCGGATGGTGGGCAAATTGGCCTTGACGGCATCGGAAGTTTTCAGGTCTTGCACCGCAATGGTGATGCCCACCTGGACAAATTTCTCGCCACCTGCATCCGCCAGGTTGACCACCATGTTGTCCATGGGCAAAAACACGGGAGGTGTAGTGGGTTTGGCAGACGCATGGGCCGCAGGCGCGCCCTCTTCGCCCTCTTCACCCGCCGGATGGCGCAGGAAAAAGAACCAGCCCCCACCGCCCAGAACCAGCAGCAAAACGACCGCCACAATAATGACGAGCATTTTTTTGCCCTTGGCCTTGGGGGG
This sequence comes from uncultured Albidiferax sp., assembly GCA_963512605.1. Classification (GTDB taxonomy): domain Bacteria; phylum Pseudomonadota; class Gammaproteobacteria; order Burkholderiales; family Burkholderiaceae_C; genus Rhodoferax_B. Next base: position 14,924 of record CAUPNG010000021.1, read on the forward strand.
CGCAGACGCATCAGCGGCAGCAGGTGCAGACACAATAATTCCTTCCGGGGTGGGGCAGATTGCAGCCCACGTTCGCCATCAATTCGAAGCCTATGCCCGGATTATTCACCCGGACGGATCTGATAATAGCCAGATAAGCGGTGCAAAACCGCCGCATTCGCGTGGCTTGGCGGGCTAGACGAAGAGATCGACCGACCGACCCGAAGCGCCTTTGGGCGCGCTGGGCCGCACGGCGGCCACTTCGGGCGCAGGCCGGGCGGTGTTTTGCGGCACCTCCGAGGGCGCGCGGCGCTCGCGTGCGTTGGTTCCACCGGCACCCGAGGACCCCACCGACAGGCCTGACAGCACCATGCCCTCGCTTTGCAGCAAGTCTTTCAAATGCGCAGCGGAGCCGGTGAGCAGGTCGCGGGTTTCCATCTGGTCGGTACGGAACTCCACATGTGCCTCGTTGCCCGACAGGCTGATGCTGACCTGCACCGGCTGGGCATCGGCCCCTTCAAAGGTCAGCTCGGCATTCTGGATGCCTTGCGATATCCAGTAGCTGACCTGGTCGGCCACAGCCGCCTCGGGCGCGGGCTGGCTGGCATCCACGCTAGCGGTGGCGCTCTCGAAATGGACGGTGGGAGTGAAATGGTTTTGACCCACGCTGCCCTCGGGCAATTTGTCAGCCACCAGGCCTTCACGCGGATCGGCGGTTTCGCGCAGAGCCCATTGCATAGCCTCGGTGGCACCGGTACTGGCCCGCAAGGCGGCGGCCTCGGTCACCGGCAGGGTCCACACGCTGCCACGGGCCACGCTGGCTACCTGGTCGGCACGCGCATCGGCAGCCGCCGTACCCAACACCGGCTTGGCCAGGCCTTTGGAGCCCGTTCCGGCACCTTCTTGCGCAGCCGTGCCGCTGGCCGCCAGCCGACTCTGGATCTGCTCAAACACCGACGCATAGTTGGCCAGGCTGATCGACTGGGCCCGCGCATCCGGCACTGCAGCGGGCGGCGGGGTGTTGGTTGCCGTAGTGGCGGTAAGGCTGGTCGGCGCGGCTTTGGTATCTGGTACCCCGGCAACATCGGGTTTCACGGCGAGCACCGGCGCGTCGGGGTTTTGCACTGCGTTCGTAGCCGCGGATGTAGGGGTGGCCACGGGAGTCGCCAGCGGAACAGGAACAGGCACCGGGGGCAAATACGCGGCCATCCAGGTCGCGGCATCGGCACTGGTGGTACCCGCTACGGAAGGCTGGGCACCATCCAGCGGTTTTTCCAGGCCAGCGGATGTATCGCCCGCAATGGGAGTATCAGGCACTGCGGCATCGGCAGGCGTATCCACCGCGGCCTCCAGGCCTTCCAGCAGATTGCGAAAGTCTTTGGCGGCCTTGTCGGCAACCTGGTTTTTGGCGGTGGGCTTGCCGGTGCCGGTCGTCGCCATGGGCGCGGGCGCCTTGGTGGGGACCAGGGCGACGGGAACGGATTCAATGGCCATGGGAGTCCTCGCCAAATTGTTGGTCTATGGATTTGCCAAACCGCTGCGCCGCAAATTCATCGATCTGCTTTTGCTCACGGCGGTTTTGCAGCCGGTCGGCTTCCAGTTGTTTGTTGCGGCACACCTGCTGCAGGGTGGCCACGCGGATTTCTGTGTCGGCGAGCTGCTTTTTGGCCGCCTCCACCCAGCGGGCGTTGTCCGCCAGGATACCCAGCTGCATCTGGATCGCCTGCGCCAGACGGTCCATGAACTGGTAGTGGTGCTGCATCAGCTCGGGCAGGGCGCAGGTCTGGGCCTGCGTCATCCAGCGCGTCTCGGTCTCCGACGCATAGGTTTCCAGCTGGGTCAGCTGGTCGTGCGCGGCGATGTATTTTTGCTGCGCCTGGCCCAGCGCGCGGTGGGCCGCGTCGCGCTTGCGGATGGCCACCTCCACCGCCAAGGCCAGGGTTCTTAAAAGCGACATACGCATTTCCGGCTAGTCATCGCGCACCTGCAGCTTTGGAAATACTCTGCTCCATCTCGGCCAGGCTGCGCGGCAAGGGCGATGCTTCATACATGCCCTGCTGCAAAAACGCCGCCATGCCGCCGCTGAGGCGGATGGCTTCGTCCAGCCCGGGGTCGGAGCCCGCGGCATAGGCGCCAATCTGCACCAGGTCGCGGCCCTTCTGGTAGCGCGAGTTGACCATGCGAAAACGCCGCGCCGCCTCAAAATGCGCCGGGCTGACCACGTTGTGCATCACCCGCGAGGCAGATTGCTCGATGTCGATGGCCGGGAAATGCCCGGCCTCGGCCAACGAGCGCGACAGCACGATGTGGCCGTCCAGAATGGCCCGGGCGGCATCGGCAATCGGGTCCTGCTGGTCGTCGCCCTCGGTCAGTACGGTGTAGAACGCGGTGATCGAGCCCACGCCATTCAGGCCGTTGCCGCTGCGCTCCACCAGCTGCGGCAGCTTGGCAAAGCACGAAGGCGGATAGCCCTTGGTGGCCGGGGGCTCGCCAATGGCCAGGGCAATTTCGCGCTGGGCCATGGCAAAACGGGTGAGCGAATCCATCAGCAGCAACACATGCTGGCCTTTGTCGCGGAAATACTCGGCCACGGCGGTGGCATAGGCGGCCCCTTGCAGGCGCAGCAGTGGCGGCGCGTCGGCCGGGGCGGCCACCACCACCGAGCGGGCTCGGCCATCCGCGCCCAGAATGTCTTCCACAAATTCTTTGACCTCCCGGCCCCGCTCGCCGATCAGGCCGACCACGATCACGTCGGCCTGGGTGTAGCGGGCCATCATGCCCAGCAGCACGCTTTTGCCTACGCCCGAGCCCGCAAATAGGCCGATGCGCTGGCCGCGGCCCACGGTCAGCATACCGTTGATGGCGCGCACGCCGGTGTCCAGCGGCTCGCGCACCGGGTCGCGATCCATGGCGTTGATGGGGCTGCGGTCCAGCGGCTGCGAGCGCACGTTGCGGATAGGGCCACCGTGGTCCAGCGGGGTACCATGGGCATCCACCACCCGGCCCAGCAGGCCGTCGCCAATCGGCAAACGCAACACGCCTGCCACCCCGGCGGCCTTGTCGCGCCGGGCATCGCCCAGGCGCGGTACCGACACAAACGGCGGCGCAGGCACCACGCTGGCCCCACTGCGCAGGCCGTACACGTCACCGGCAGGCATCAAAAAGGCTTTGTCGTTGGAGAAACCCACCACTTCCACCAGCACCGAGGGCCGGCCCGGCATGGACACCAGGCATTGCGAACCCACGGCGCTACGCACACCCGCGGCCTCCAGCACCAAACCCGCCAGGCGGGTCAGGGTGCCGCGCACTTCCAGGGTGCTGCCGGTGTCCACGCGCTGCTGCGCGTCGGCCAGAAACTGGGGCCAGACATCGGTATCCGGGGAGCGATCAGCTTCCATCTTCCGCATCCGCTTCCACGTCTCCATCCGTCCAGGCCGAGGCCAGGCCCAGATTGGCAACCGCCCGCTCCCAGCGCTTGGACAGGGTGCCATCGATCACGGTGCCGCCCGATTCGACCAGGCAGCCACCGCGCTCTACCGCCATATCGGCCAGCCAGGTGAGTGTAGGCAGGGGGAAGGCAGCTTTCAGCGGGGCTTGCAGCACCTCCCAATCCTGGGGGTTCAGCTTGATGACGGCGGCTTTGCCGTCCATCACCAGCATGCCCAGTGCTTCGCGGATGACCGGCTCCAGGGCGGCGGTATCCACGCTCAGCTCCCGGCGCACCACCTGGCGCGCCAGCCCGCAGGCCAGGGCCAGCACCTGCTGGGCCATGTCTTGCTCCAACTGGGCCAGGCGGGTTTGCATGGCGGTGAACATGTCGGCCAGGTGCTGTGCGGTCTCCACACCCTGGTTTTGCACGAAATCGTCCAGCTTCTGATTGCCTTCCAGGGTGGCCTCGGCCAGGCCCTGGGCCAGACCGGCGGCGTGACCGTCGGCCCAGGCGCGGTCCAGGCGGACCTCCTCGGGCTCTACGGGTTCCGGCTCGGGTTCGGGTTCAGGCAGCAGGTCCAACGGGGTGGGTACCAGGGGCCCCACCGCGCCAAAGCGCCACTCGGACACCTCGCCCAGCTCTTCGCTGCGGATGAAGCGCGAGTGGGCGCGGGAGGAACTGCGGTTGTTAGACAAAACCATCGTCGCCTCCTCCGCCCAGCACCACTTGGCCTTCGTCTACCAGGCGACGCACAATTTTGAGCACTTCTTTTTGCTGCGCTTCGACTTCGGACAGGCGCATGGGCCCGCGCGATTCCAGGTCTTCGCGCATGGATTCGGCGGCACGGCTGGACATATTGGCCAGGATTTTCTCCTTGAGCTCGGGCGAAGCGCCTTTGAGGGCCACGACCAGGGTTTCGGAAGCAACTTCCTTGAGCACCATCTGGATCGATTTGTTGTCCAGCTTGGCCACATCGTCGAAAACAAACATCTTGTCCACGATCTTCTGCGCCAGGTCGGAGTCGAAGCCCTTGATGGATTCGATGACCGTGCCCTCGATGTTGGCCCCCAGCAAGTTGATGATTTCGGCCGCCGCCTTGACCCCGCCCAGCGAAGATTTGCGGATCTTGTCGCCACCGGCCAGCACTTTGAACAGCACTTCGTTCAGATCCTTCAGGGCCGTGGGCTGGATACCTTCCAGGGTGGCTACCCGCAGCAGCACCTCGTTGCGCTGGCGCTCGGTGAGCTGCTTGAGCACGGCGGCAGATTGCTCGTAGTCCAGGTGCACCAGGATGGCAGCCACGATCTGCGGATGTTCGTTGCGCAGCAGTTCGGCCACCGACAGCGGGTCCATCCACTTCAGGCTTTCAATGCCCGATACGTCGCCGCCCAGCAAAATGCGGTCGATCAGCAGCGAGGCCTTGTCGTCGCCCAGCGCGCGGCGCAGCACGGCCTTGACGTAGTCCGCTGTGTCGTTGACCAGCAGGCTTTGGGCTGCAGCGGCGGCGGTGAAGCGCACCAGCACCTCGTCCACCTTCTCGCGGGTCACCACCTTGGTTTTGGCGATGGTTTCGCCCAGCTTTTGCACTTCTTTGGGCGACAGGTGTTTGAAGACCTCGGCGGCCTCCTCCTCGCCCAAGGACATCAGAAAAATAGCCGCGTCGGTAAGACCTTGTTCGTCCATGGGGTTGCCTCAGTCTTCGCCGTTGATCCAGTTTTTCACGATATTGGCCACGGCGGTGGAGTTGGTGCGGGCCAGCTGGCGCGCATCCTCCAGCCGCAACTGGTGGTCGGTGGGCGCCAGGGTCTGGATGCCGTCGGGGCCAATGATGGTGCCGCGCGGTGTATCGCCTGCCACCAGCGCATCCAGCGGGCCACCCAGCGGCCCCATACCCAGCGCCAGGGGCTGTCCGTCCGCACCCACCACGATGGGCTTCCCGTCCGGGCCCACCATCAGCGGCCGGCCATCCGAACCGAGCAGCGGTTTGCCGTCCGGCCCCAGCGCCACGGAACCCGGCGTGGCCGATTTCGGGGTGGCCATGGCCTTCAAGGCTGGGCGCACCAGGCCAAAAATAACCAACAAAGCCAACAGCACGCTGCCCACCGGCCAGGCCAGGTTGCGGGCCATCTCCAGGGTTTCGGGTTGCTTCCACAGCGGCGTGTTATCCACCACCGGTACATCCACCAAGAACGGAGCGTTCATCAGGTTGACCGAGTCGCCCCGGTCTTTGTTGAAGCCGATGGACTCGCGCACCAAGGCCGTCATTTGCTCGATTTGCTGCTCGGTCAGGGCTTTGGTAGTGGCCGCACCCTTGTCGTCGGTGGCGGCAGCGTGGTTCACCACCACGGCAGCACTTAAGCGTTTGATCGAGCCGGAGCCGCCGCGCACCACGCGCACCGTCTTGTCCACTTCGTAGTTGGTCACCGATTCGCGCTTGGCACCGGCGGCGGCGCCCGCGCCCCCCGCCACGTTGGCCGCGCCGCCTGCCGCCTGCAGCGGCACGGCCTGGCCGTTGATGGGCGCGGTGGCCGAAGCCGGTGGCTGGTTGGTAGTGGCACCGGGGATGCCGCTGGGCTGCGGTGCGCCCTGGGCACCCGCACCGGTTTCCACCACCTGCTGGCTGCGCACGGCGCTGGCATCGGAGGACAAATTGGGTCGGTGCGATTCGGCGGTGGACTCCACCTGCGAAAAATCCACCTCGGCCGTGACCTGGGCCTTGACGTTCTGGCGGCCCACGATGGGCTCCAGCATCTCCAGGATGCGACGGCTGTACTGCTGCTCGATGCGCTGCACATACTGGAGTTGCTCGGCATCGGCACCGCTGGCACCGCTGGCACCGTCGGGCGACTGCGACAGCAGCTTACCGGTGTCGTCCAGCACGCTGACGGCAGCGGGCAGCATTTCGGGCACGCTGGACGCGACCAGGTGCACGATGCCGGCTAATTGCGTGCGGTCCAAGGTCTGGCCGGGCTGCAGGCTCACCAGGATCGAGGCCGAGGGTTTTTGCTGCTCTCTGAAAAATCCGTTCTGGCTGGGCAGGGCCAGGTGCACCCGGGCGCTGGACACCGACGACAAGGCCTGGATCGAGCGGGTCAGCTCACCCTCCAGCCCGCGCTGGAAGGCCAGCCGCTCCTGGAACTGCGTCATGCCGAAGCGATTCGCCTCCATCAGCTCGAAGCCAACCACCGAACCCTTGGGCAGCCCTAGCGAGGCCAGGCGCAGGCGGGTGTCGTGCACTCTCTCGGCGGGCACCATGATGGCACCGCCGCCTTCGGTGTACTTGTAGGGCACATTCATCTGCGACAACTGGGCCACGATGGCACCACCGTCCTTGTCGGCCAGGTTGGTGTAGAGCACCTTGTACTCGGGCTGCCGCCCCATCAGCACCGCCACCAACACCCCCACCACCAGCAAAGCAATGCCCGCGCCCAAGCGCATCCGCTGCGTACGGTCCAGGTTGGACAGCCGTTGCGTCAGTGGCGAGAGGGTCGGTGCGGGTATTTCGGCGACTGCAGACATCATGCTTTCCGGGTGGTATGGCGCGAGCTTGCTCCATCAACTTGCGTGGAGCCGGGTGCAGAGCACTGTGAGCCAGGCAAGTTGTATCAATTAACACTTTTGATTATTCCGGCAAGCCGCCCAGCCAGCGCCCTGATAAGCCAGGGTTTTGGCTGCCTTTTCAGCACCATACACCCGCCGCGGCCATCTACTATCTGGGCATTCGTATCCATCCCCTGGAGGGAACTGCCATGGATCTCCGCCTGTCTCCTGTTTCAACCACCCTGCCCACCCGCACGGGCGCTGTGCAGCGCCCATCCACACCGGCCATCGCGGATGCCAAAGGGCCCGGCTTTTCCACCGCTCTGCGGGGTGCGCTGGCCGAGGTGAGCGCGGCGCAGAACGAATCCACCCGGCTGCAAAAAGAAGTGCAGATGGAGAACCCGAACGTCAGCCTGGAAGAAACCATGGTGGCGATCCAGAAGGCGCAGATCGGCTTTCAGGCCACCTTGCACGTGCGCAACCGCATGGTGCAGGCCTACAGCGACATCATGAACATGCAGGTCTGAAATAGGCACACCCCCAGGCTGCAGCGCTTCGCGTCTTTCGCCAACCCCCTTGCAGGGGGCAACTGCAGCAGTCTGGCAAAGCCAGTCCTGCGCAGTTCACGAAGGGGTATCTGCCTAGTGGATTCAATGCTTTTTAGACTGCTAGCGCCCATTCCATCGGCATGAGAAGCTCTATTATTCATAGCACCTGCTGTTGTCCATCGCACCAACAGAGAAAGCCCCATTTCTGGGGCTTTTTTTATGCATCAAATCAGCCTATGGCGCTTATTCCATAAGCGCAAGCAGCTATCAATTTCATCAATGCAGCAACTGTGGCTTGCGCTCCAGGATCTGCTCGAACTGCTGGATCCAGGGCTCGGTGAGGCAGCGGATCTGGGCATCGTTGCGCAGGATGCGCTGCATGATGCGGGCTTTTTCGGTGCGGTTCTCGGGGGTCAGCTGGTCGGCCTGCGACTGGTGGCGCAGCTGCTCAATCAGCACGGCGCAGGCACCCTCGTAGCGCACCACCTCGTCCCAGTCTTCGATCTGGGCGGCCTTCAGCATCTTATGGCTGCTGTCTTCGATGGCTTTGTAGTAGTCAATCAGAATTTGTGACATGGTCTGGGTCCGGCAAAGTGGGAGGGGCTTAGGCGTTGCCGACGGGGGGCACGGAGATGCTTTTCCAGGCATCGAATACAGGCACGATCAACTGGGTTACCTCTTCAATCAAAGCAATGTCGTTCTTCAAATTGGCGGTGGTGAGGCGCAGGATGCTGTAGTTGTAGACCCCGCGCAGGTTGACTGCCAGGTCGCCGCCCGACTCCACGTCCAAAGCGGCTTTCAGGCCTTCTTCCAAAATACGCACGGCCTTGCTGATCGACTGGCCTTTGAGCTCCATATCGCCGCGCGCCAAGGCGCCACGGGCGGAGTTTAGGGACTGGACCAGCGCTTCGAACAGCAGGCATATCACCTGGTGGGGGCTGGCGCCTTCGATGCTGGTTTGGGCACCCACGCGTTTGTAAGCGGAGGCTGCACGGGCACTTACGGGTGTAAACATGGTGGGGGCATCCATTTGAACTTGATGTATTAGTTATCGGCAGCGCATTCAAAAACTCAAGCCCCATTGCGTAAATTGCCATTACTTCGTGCTGTTCCAGGCTTCCACCTGCTGCGTGATGTAAGTGCTCAGGGCCGTCAGCCCGGCCATCTTGGTGTCCAGCGCGGTGTAGGTGGTGCGCAAGCGCTTTTCCACCGCCACTGCCCGGGCGTTCACCTTGTCCTGGTCGGTGGTGTTGCGCTTGGTTTCGTTGGCCAGGGCATCGGACTTGTTGTTCAGGCCGCCGCTGAAGGCCAGCATGCCGTCGGCAAAGGTTTTGATCTTGCGGGCAATGCCGTTGGTAGAGCTGTCGGTGTTCTTCTGGGCAAACAGGGTCTTGACGTTGGCCGGGGTGTCCAGCGCGGTGCTGAGTTTGGTGGCATCCACGGTCAGGCTGCCATCGCGGGCAATGCTCAGGCCAATCTGCGACAGGCGGGTGCTGCTGCCCCCCACCACGCCCGTGCCCAGCAGGTTACGCAGGGAGTTGCGCAGACCGATGGCGGTGGAGTCGCCCTGCAGGTTGCCTGCTTTTTTGGTGGCTTCATCAAAAGCCGTGGCATCGGCCAGGTATTTGTTGATGGCGTTGTAGGCATCCACAAAGGCCTGGATGTTCTTGGTCAGCGTGGCTTTGTCGTTGGTGGTGGTCAGCTCCACATCGCTGGTGGTCACCGTGCTGGCGGTGATGGTCAGGCCCGCCACCACGTCTTTAAAACTGTTGTTGGCCGAGGTCACGGCAATGCCGTTGATGGTGGCCTTGGCGTTTTGCCCGGCCTGGTAGGTGTTGGCCCCCATGCCGTAGGCGGCCACAGAAGGCGTGCCGGTGTTGCCGGGGTCCAGGTCCAGGTCAAAGGCGAGGGCTGACAAGCCGGTGTCGTTGGTGTTGTTGCCGTCGCCGGTGTCAACGGCCTGCACGCGAAAGCCGGTGGCCTCGCCGGTGCTGGCCGAACGCAGCATGAGGCGGTCGCCAGAAGCATCGGTGAGCACGGTGGCCACCACGCCCGAACCCGTATCGTTGATCTTGGCCGCTATTTGGGCCAGGGTGTCGGTGGCGGCCACGGTGACGTTCACGCTGGCCGCAGTGCCCGGGGTGAACAGGCTGCCGGTGGCGTTAGCCCGGGCCGGGCCCCAGGTGCCGAGCTGCAGGGTGAGCGTGCCGGCCGACCCCACCGCCGTGCTGGCGGTGACGGCATCCGACACCGTGGACTGGGCCTTGGCCAGTTGCTGCACGCCCACGCTGAAGCTGGTGGCGCTGGCAATACCGGTGACCGACGCGCTGACGGCCGCGCTGTTGCTGGAGCCCACCGACACGGAGTTCCAGCCGCTGTCCAGGGTGAGCTTGGTGGCGGCATCGGTCACGGTGGACATCAGCGACTTGATCTGCGAGTAATCGGAGATCTTGGTCTGGATGAAGGTGGCCTTGGTCTGCAGGGTGGTCAGGGGCTGTTTTTCCAGCGCGACCAGCTTGGTGATGATGCCTTCGACATCCAGACCACTGCCGATACCTGTAGATGAAATACCCATGATTTTCTCCAGACCAATGACGTGCTGCCGGAACGATGGCTGCGAATAGGCGTATTTGTATCCGCATTCCAAAAGGCAAAACGGCGGATAAAGGGGGTTCCTTTATCCGCCTTTCAGTTTTAGCACCTATTGACTCCCTTGCAAACCCTAGGCGGTTGGCAAGGGGAGGCGCCGTTGCGTCTTATTGCAGCAGGGACAACACGCTTTGTGGCAGCTTGTTGGCCTGGGCCACCATGGCGGTACCGGCCTGTTGCAGGATCTGGGTACGCGACAAGTTGGCGGTTTCCGAGGCGAAGTCGGCATCCACAATCCGGCCACGCGATGCAGACAGATTTTCCACGCTGATGGCGATGTTGCCAGTAGCACTTTCAAACCGGCTTTGCAGAGCACCCAGTTGCGCACGGGCCGAGTTGACCTGGTTGATGGCTGCGTCCAGCTTCTTGATAGCCACCCAGGAGTTGCGTTGCGTGTCGACCGTCAGGCTATCGATGCCCAGTGCGTCGGTAGTGGTGTTGGTGGCGTTGATGACAGACGCGATAACACCCGTTGCCTTGCCGGTAGTGGCCACAGTAAAGCCAGCAGACAGGGTCACGACGGCGGCATCACCTGCCGAGTCCAACTTTTCAGACATCAGGTCGATACGGTAGGTGCCGGTGTCGTTCACCGACAGGAAGGCCGTCACGCCGGTGTCGGACGATTTACGGTTGATAGCCTCTACGACCTGGCCCATACGCTCCGAACCCGAAGTAGCTGCAGCAATGGCACCCAAATCAACCGTGGCACCGCCGGTAATGGAAATGGTCAATACACCGGTGGCAATCGTCGACAAAGTGCTGACATCGGTGGCGTTCACCGCACTGGCCGACTGGTCAAACGAGTACGCCACATCGGCCAAGCCTTTGGCGGTGGAGTTGGTCAGTGCGCCTACGGTGATGTTGTCACCGGCGTTGGCACCCACCTGGAAGGCGGCACCGGCAAACGTGCCGTCCAGCACCTTGCGGCCGTTGAACGAGGTTTGTTTGGCGATACGGTCCACTTCGTCGGTGAGCTGGGCCACTTCGGCCTGCAGCGCGGCGCGGTCGGCCTTGCTGTTGGTGGCGTTGCTGGACTGCACGGCCAGTTCACGCATACGTTGCAGCATGTCGCCGACCTTGCCCAACGCGCCTTCAGCGGTTTGCGCCAGCGAGATACCGTCGTTGGCGTTACGTGCGCCGACGCTCAGACCCTTGATCTGGCCTTGAAAGCGCTCTGCAATAGCCAAGCCAGCCGCATCGTCCTTGGCGCTGTTGACACGCAGGCCGGAAGACAGGCGCTGCATGGAGGTGGCGAGCGAGCCGCCCGACGCCATGAGGTTGCGCTGTGCATTCAGCGAATTGACATTGGTATTGATAGTGGTGGTCATTTCAAAGCTCCTAAGGTGTGGGTCCAATGACGAACCAGTGAAAAGGCCCGTTGGATAGGTTTTCGGGTGCCCGCGCGAAAACTTTAGGGCTAACGCGTAAATAACCGGGGTTTTCTTGCCGCTTATCCAGGCTACGACGCGCGCCTGAATGACCACAATTTACTTACCGCTCATGGTCGTTGGCCAGCTGAGCTGACCTCAACCGGCTTTGGCCCACATTTTCCTTAAAGGAGCTCCGCAATGGCTGCCACGATCAACACCAATGTCAATTCGCTGAATGCACAGCGCAACCTGACCACCTCGGGCGCGTCGTTGGCGACCTCCATGCAGCGTTTGTCATCTGGTTTGCGTGTGAACAGTGCCAAGGACGATGCTGCGGGCCTGGCCATTTCGGAACGCATGACCACCCAGTTGCGTGGCCTCACGGTAGGTGCCCGCAACGCCAACGACGGCATTTCACTGGCGCAAACCGCTGAAGGTGCGCTGGGCAAGGTCGGCGACATGCTGCAGCGTATGCGGGAGCTGGCGGTACAGGCGGGCAACGCCACCAACAGCAAGGCTGACCGCGCCGCGCTGCAGGCCGAAGTGGGCCAGCTGACCGATGAAATCGACCGCATTGCCAAGCAAACCTCCTTCAATGGCAAAAAGATTCTGGACGGTTCCTTTGCCGGTGCGGTGTTCCAGGTGGGGGCCAACTCGGGCGATGTGGCATCGCTGGGGGCGTTGACCAACTCCACCGCCAAGGGCTTGGCCGATGTGGCCTACGCCTACGACCAGTCGGCCAGCGCCGTGGCCGCCAGCAGCGTCACCGTGCTGACCTCTATTGCCTCCAATGTGTTGACTATTTCGGTGGCCGGTTCCGCCGCAGCCATCGATCTGGGCTCCGTCAAGGCCGCCAGCTCTGGCGAAGAACGCATGGGCCAGGTGGTGGAAGCCATCAACCGCAAATCGTCCGACACCGGTGTCACGGCCTATCTGTCGCAAAACGACGACCAGACCTACCGCTTTGACCTGGTATCGCAAAAGCTGGATGCCAATGGCGACCCGGCCGCGGTCACCCTGGCGGGCTTCTCGGCCACCGGCACCGGTTTTGCCGCCGCCAGTTTGGCCTCGCAGATCAGTGCCACCAATACCTCTACCGATGCCTTGGGTATCGACACGCTGAGCATCGATACCCAGCGCAATGCCTGGGTGGCGATCAAGAAGATCGATGCCGCCATCGACCAGGTGAACTCGGCCCGTGCCAACCTGGGTGCGCTGCAAAGCCGGTTTGAGAGCGCGGTGAGCAACATCAGCATCCAGGTAGAAAACCTGGCCGCCGCCAAGGGCCGCATCGTGGATGCCGACTTCGCGATGGAAACCGCGAACCTGTCGCGCACCCAGATCCTGCAACAGGCCGGTACCGCCATGGTGGCCCAGGCCAACAAGCTGCCGCAGGGTGTGCTGTCGCTGCTGCAGCAGTAAACAGCCCCCCACCGCAAAAAGGCCCCTCGGGGCCTTTTTTACGTCAAAACGGCTGCCCGTGCTTATAAGACAAGCACGGGCAGCTATCTAAATAAGAGCAATTATCCGGCCCGGCGCAAAAACCCTTCGGGGGCCACCGTCACCATCAGGCGCGACTCCATCGTGGCATCGACCGCGAAGTCGGGGTGCTTGGCCAGCCACTGGCGGGTGGCGGTTTTGGGGTTGTTGCCCACGTCCCAGGGACGGTCGGCAAAGAAATGCGGCGGCATGTCTTCCACAAAGGTGTCGAACACCACGCAGTAGCTGCCGGGGCTGACCAGCGACGCGTAGGCATCCAGTTCGCCCAGCACATGGTCGTGGGTGTGCATGGAATCCAGAAACACCATCACCTTCTTGTAACCCTGCGCCGCCTCGCGCACCTGGGCCACCACCTCGGGCGCGATGGACGAGCCCTGCACCATCTGGATACGGCTGGCCATAGGGTGGGCCTCAATCGCAGCGCGGTTGTGTTCGCGGATGTCGATGTCGATACCGATCACCTTGCGGGCCGACTTGCGCGGGTCGATGGTGCTGCCGCTCTCTATCGCATCGCACATATCCAGCATGGCCAGCAAGGATGCGCTGAGGATGAGCGAGCCGCCGTGGGCGATGCCGGTCTCGATGATCAGATCGGGCCGCACCGTCCACACCAGCTCCTGGATGGCCACCATGTCCTGCGGGTACTGGATGATGGGGCGGCCCAGCCAGTCGTAGTTGTAGACGTACTTCTTGTCCATCGAGGTCTGCAGCCATTGGCGCGACAGGTCTTTGAACGCGGTGTCCTGGGCGTAGGCCGCCAAACGCTCGGCACGTTCGGCGGCAAATTGTTGTTCGGGGGTCATGGAGGTCTCCTGTAAAAGTCAAACAATGGGCTGAACCAACGCCGCCAGGCCTTGCTCCAGCGTGGATTGGGGCCGCCAGCCGGTGGCGCGCAGCCGGGTGGTGTCGCCCACCAGCACCGGCGGGTCCCCGGCACGGGCGGAGGCCAGGGCCAGCACCGGGCCGGGGTCGGCGGCACACAGGCGGGCCAGGGTTTTGACGACATCGCCGATCAGCGCGGGCTGGCCGGAGCAGATATTGAAGTTGCCCTGGCAGCCCTGCACCAGCAACGTGGCCAGGGCGCTGGCCGCATCGGCCACGGGCAGCATGCCGCGGTAGGCAGCAATGTTCACGCCAAACGGTGCCGCCTGGCCCTGGAACACCCGCACCAGCGAGGGCAGCATGCGCTGCGGCGCTTCACCGGGGCCAAACGGAAAGAAGATATGGCCCCAGGCCAGCGACACGCCACGCTGTGCACACAGGGCGGTAGCCATGCGGCGGGTGGCATCCTTGGCCACGCCGTACAGGGTGGCCGGGGCGTAGGGACTGACGTTCTCCACCAACGTCCCTTGCGCCCAGTCGTACTCGGCGCAGGTGCCCGCGATAGCCACGTGCTGGCCGCCCGCGTCGGCAAAGGCCTGCAGCAGGCGCAACGTGGCATCGGCCCAGCGGAAGTTGAGCGGGGATGTCCAGTAGACACCGTACTCGGTGGTCCAGGCCAGGTGCAGCAGATGGGTGGCCCCGGCTTGCTGCACCGCCTGCGCCAGGTTGGGGCCGTCCAGCAGGTCGCAATGCACCAGGGGTACATCGTCAAAACCCACAGGCAGGCTGCGCCCCAGCACCACCACGTCTATCCCCTGCTGGCGCAGGTGGGCGAGCACGTGGCGGCCCAGGTAGCCGCTGGCACCGGTGAGCAAAATCTTCATACGTGGATGGCCAGGCCCGGCACGGCGGTGACGAAGCGGCCACCCCAGTCGCGGATGTAGGCCAGCTGCGCCATGACTTCCTCTTGCAGGTTCCACGGCAGGATGAGCACGTAGCGCGGCTGCTGGGCGCGCAAAAAGGACTCATCCAGGATGGGGATGCGGCTGCCCGGCAGGAACTTGCCCTGCTTGGCCGGATTTTTGTCCACCACATAGGGCAGCAGGTGTGGGCGCACCCCGGCAAAGTTCAGCAGGGTGTTGCCTTTGGCGGCGGCTCCGTAGGCAGCCACCGGGTGGCCTGCGTGGGCGGCACTGACCAAAAATGAGAGCAGCTCACGCGCTATGCGCATGGCCTGGAGGCCAAATTGGCTGTAAAAGTCTGAGGTTTGCATGCCCGCAGCCGTCTCGGCCACCAGCACCTGCTGCACGGCGGGGGCGATCGGCTGCTGCCCGGTGTCGGCGCGCTGGGCAAACACCCGCAGGCTGCCGCCGTGGGTGGGCAGCTCTTGCACGTCGAACACCTGCAGGCCGTTGGCCGCAAAGATGCGCTGCACGGCGGTGAGCGACAGGTAAGAGTAGTGCTCGTGGTAAGCGGTGTCGAACTGGCACTGCTGCACCATCTGCTGCAGATGCGGAAATTCAAACGTGGCCACGCCCTGGGGTTTGAGCAGCACGGCAAACCCGGCCACGAAGTCGTTAATGTCGGGCACGTGGGCCAGCACGTTGTTGGCGGCGGTCAGGTCGGCCTGCTGGCCCTGGGCGGCCAGTTCCTGCGCCAGCGCCACGCCAAAGAAGCGCTCCACCACCGCGATGCCCTTGGCCTTGGCCGCTGCCGCCGTGCTGGCGGTGGGCTCAATGCCGTAGCAGGGCACGCCCGCAGCCTGCACGTACTGCAGCAGGTAACCGTCGTTGGAGGCAATCTCGACCACCCGGCTGCTCGCACCCAGTGCAAAGCGGGCCTGCATGGCCTCTACATAGCTTTTCGCGTGGGCCAGCCAGGAGGTACTGAAGCTGCTGAAGTAGGCGTAGTCGTCGGTAAACAGGGCCTCGCGCCCGGCGTGGTCTTCGGTTTGCACCAGCCAGCAGTGCTGGCACACCAGCAGGCGCAAGGGGTACCAGACTTCGGGGGCGTTGACGGTGGTGGCCGTCAGATAGGCGTTGCTAGGCGGGGCGCTGCCCAGATCAAGAAACGGCAAACTCAGTTCTGTAGCGCAGTGGCGGCATTTCACAAATGCTCTCCTTCAATGAATGGATGGCTGGCATCGCGGGGCGACAGGCCGTGCAACGGCAGCGGCCACGGGATGCCCAAACGCGGGTCTTGGGGGTGTAGGCCGCCTTCGCTTTGCGGGGCGTAGGCCTGGGAGTGGCAGTACAGCATCTGCACGTCGGCGCTCAGGGTCTGGAAGCCGTGGGCACAACCGGGGGGAATGAGCAGCGCGCGGTGGTTGCTGGCCGACAACTCTTCGGCGTGCCACTGCAAATACGTGGGCGAGCCGGGCCGCAGGTCTACCGCCACGTCCCACACGGCACCATGCAGGCAACTGACCAGCTTGGCCTCGGCGTGCGGGGCGCGCTGGTAGTGCATGCCGCGTACCGTGCCTTGTTCGGCGGTGAGGGTATGGTTGATCTGGGCGATAGGGCCCGTCCAGCCTGCGGCAGCCAGGTCGTCGGCACAGAACAGACGCTCCAGAAAGCCGCGCGCATCGCCCAGCGGCAGGCGCTCGATGGCGACCAGGCCTGCGATGGGGGTGGGGTGCAAAACAAAGCGGCTCATACGGGTTTATGCATTAAATAGGGCTCTAGCGCTTATTTCATCAGCGTGACAAGCTACTATAAACATAGCATTCATTCCAGCCGTCCATACGCCGCAATCTGCGCCCTGCTGGCGGCGGCCATGTCGTCGCCGCCCAGCCAGGCACGGTGCCAGGCGACGGTGTGGGCCAGGGCATCCATCAGGCTCCAGCGCGGCTGCCAGCCGAGTTCGGCGCGGGCGCGGGTGATGTCCAGGCGCAGCTGGCCCGCCTCGTGCGGGTGCTGGCCGCCTTCTGGCATGTCAACGCGGGCGCCCTGCCCCCACTGCACGGCCAGGCGCTGGGCGAGCTGGCCTACGGTGGCATCGCCGCGCGCGTCGGGGCCGAAGTTCCAGGCGCTGGCAGCAGCGGGGCCATTCAGCAAAGCCTCGGCCAGGCGCAGATAGCCCGACAGCGGCTCCAACACATGCTGCCAGGGCCGCACCGCACCCGGAAAGCGCAATTGCACGGGTCGCTGCTCGGCAAAGGCTTTCAAACAATCCGGCACCAGGCGGTCGGCCGCCCAGTCACCGCCGCCGATCACATTGCCTGCGCGGGCGGTGGCAATCTGTGCGGAACCGGGTGTGTGGAAGAAGCTGGCGCGGTAGCTGGCCGTGACGATCTCTGCCGCGCCTTTGCTGGCGCTGTAGGGGTCGTGCCCGCCCAGTGCGTCACTTTCGCGGTAGGGGTAGACCCATTCGCGGTTGTCGTAGACCTTGTCTGTTGTGACCACCACCACGGCGCGCACGCTGGGGACCGCGCGCACGGCCTCCAGCAGATGGGCCGTGCCCATGACGTTGGTGGCAAAAGTACCCAGCGGGTCGGCGTAGCTGGCCCGCACCAAGGGCTGGGCGGCCAGGTGGAATACCACCGTCGGCTGGGCAGCTACCAGCGTGGCTTGCAGGGCTGCGCGGTCGGCCAGATCGGCCCGGGTGTCGCTGGCCAGCACCTCGGCCACACGGGCTACGTCAAACAGGCTGGGCGTGGTATTCGGGTCCAGCGCATAGCCATGTACCTTGGCCCCCAGCGTGTGCAGCCACAGGGCCAGCCAGCCGCCTTTGAAGCCCGTGTGGCCGGTGAGGAAAACAGGAGTGTCCTGCCACATCACCATGTTTTCCAGGGGGCTTTACCAGACGACCACAGTTCTTCGAGCAAATTCTTCTCGCGCAGCGTGTCCATGGGCTGCCAGAAGCCGGTGTGTTCATAGGCCATGAGCTGGCCCTCGGCGGCCAGGCCCGCCAGGGGCTCGGCCTCCCAGCTGGTGGTGTCGCCCGCAATGCGTGCCAGCACCTGGGGTGACAGCACAAAGAAGCCACCATTGATCAAGCCCCCGTCGCCGCGCGGCTTCTCGGTAAAGCCTTGCACCACATCGCCGCGCATGCTCAAAGCACCGTAGCGGCCCGGGGGCTGCACGGCGGTGACGGTGGCCAGCTTGCCGTGCTGGCGGTGGAAGGCGATGCTGGCCGTGATGTCCACGTCGGACACGCCGTCGCCGTAGGTGAAGCAGAAGGCTTCTTCGTCTTGCACATAGTCGGCCACACGCTTCAAACGGCCACCGGTCATGGAGTCGTCGCCGGTGTCCACCAGGGTCACCTTCCAGGGCTCGGCGTGCTTGTGGTGCACTTCCATGCGGTTGTTGGCCATGTCGAAGGTCACGTCGGACATGTGCAGGAAGTAGTTGGCGAAGTATTCCTTGATGATGTAGCCCTTGTAGCCGCAGCAGATCACGAAGTCGTTCACGCCGTGGGCGGAATACATCTTCAGGATGTGCCACAGGATGGGCTTGCCGCCGATCTCGATCATCGGCTTGGGGCGGAGGTGGGTTTCCTCGGAAATCCGGGTGCCCAGGCCCCCGGCCAATATCACGGCTTTCATGTGTGTGTCTCCTGCCAACGGGTAAACATGTCTTGGTAAGCGGCCTCTACGGTCCGGGCGAAGCCTGCTTCGTCCATCAGGCGGCTGGTCTGCATTTGGGCCCTGAGGTTAGCGCGCAAATGGGCCAGGGCGGGCAGGTCGGCGGCCAAAGCCAGCACTTTTTCGACATAGTCGTCTTCGCTATCGGCGATCCACTCCGGGTGGCCCACACCGTGCAGAATGGCGCTGCCGATGCGGCCCACGCTGGGGCGGCCCGCCAGACTCACAAACGGCAAGCCCATGTACAGCGTCTCGAACAGCGTGGTGCCCGAGTTGTGTGGAAAGCAGTCCAGCCCAATGTCGATGCCGCGCAGCACGTCCCAGGGCGGGCTGTTGTAGCCGATGTGCAGGCGCTCGGGGGCAATGCCCTGGGCTACAAAGCGGTCTATGGCGGCCTGCTGCACGGCGGCATCCTTGAAGCTGCTGCTGTCGATGACGATGTGGGCCGTGGGCAAGCGCTGCAATATGGCGGCCCAGACGCGGATGGTGCGGTGGTTGATGCGCACGCCGCGTGTCAGCGTGCCCAGTGTGACATAACCGCGCTCCAGCGCGGGCAAAGGGCTGACCTCGCCCATGGCGGCGGCGGGCGCACGGTAGGCGGTGTAGCTGCCGGGCAGCCGCCAGGGTTGTTCTGAAAAAACGCTCTCGCAGCCCACCGGGGCGCTGGCCGCGTCGGTGAGGTAATAGTCGATGGCCTGCAGTCCGGTGGTATAGCCATAGCCCATCCAGCTCATCGACACCGGGGCCGGTTTGCGGGCAAACAGCCCCAAACGGTTGCCTGCGGTGTGGCCCGCCAGATCGACCAGAATATCGATGCCGTCAGCGCGGATGCGCTGGGCCAGGGACGCGTCGGTCATGCCCCTGGTGGGCACCCAGTGCTCCACATAGCGTTTGTAGCGCTGGGTGGCGGGGTCTTCATGGGTGAGCTCGGCGTAGGCATACACCTCCACCACGCGGCGGTCGTGGTGGGCCAGCAGCGGCTCCATGAAGAAGCTGCAGGCGTGATTTTTGAAGTCGGGCGATACGTAACCCACCTTCAGGCGGCGGCCTGCGCTGGGCGGGTTGGCGTGCGCTGCCCAGGCGGCCTGGTGCGGCTGGCCGTAGCGGCGGTCGAAGTCGCGGTAGTGGGAGAAGATTTCCTCGCCGGTTTTATCCGGGTCGTAGTTCAGCGCAAACAGCAGACTGGAGTAGATCTGCGCGGCGTAATTACACAGTTCCAGGGCGCGCACAAAGCTGGTCTGGCTGGCGGCCAACCGGCCCTGCATGAGCAAGGCGATGGCATGGTTGGCCCAGGCGGCGGCGAATGTCGGGTCCAGCGCCACGGCCTCGGCCAGCACGGCTTCGGATTCGGTCAGGCGGCCCTGCTCTTTCAGATTGGCGCCCAGGTTGCTCATGACGGGCACGGTGCCAGGTTGGATCTCCAGCGCCCGGCGGAAGTCGGCCTCGGCCTCGACCAGCAGTCCGAGTTCAGCGAGAAAGTTGCCCCGGTGGAAATAGCTCTCGTAGTCGTCTTCTTGCACCACCACCGCGCTGCGGATGCAGGCTTCGGCCTCGGCCCGTCGGCCCTGGCGTTGCAGACAGCGGCTGAGGAAGAGCGATGCCTGCATGTCGTCGGGCTTGAGCCGCAACAGGCTGCGCCAGATGGATTCGGCCTCCACCACCTTGCCGGCCTCTTGCAGCAGCCCGCCCAGGCCGATGTGGGCCTGCACAAAATCGGGATCCAGGCGCAGGGCTTCGCGGTAGCACGGCAGGGCCTCGTCGCGGCGGCCCTGGCCACACAGGGCGAGGCCCAGGTTGTGGTGGGCTTCTGCATCGCCGGGCTGCAGGGCGATGACACGACGGTAGCAATGCTCGGCCTGCGACATCAGCCCCTGGTTTGCGTACGCAAGGGCCAGGTTGAACAGGGCTTCGGTGTCCTCGGGCAGCAAGGCCACGGCGCGCTGCTTGGCCTGCAGGGCCTCCTCCATCTGCTTTTGCCGGTGCAGAAAAGAGCCCAGCAGTTTCCAGCTGTAGCCGTGCCGGGGGTAGCGCTGCACCAGCGCGCGGGCGGCATCCGCCCCCTGGTCAAAAGCTTCTTCCTGGAACAAGCGCACCAGGGCGTTCATGGCTTCGGGGCTGGGCGTGGCCTCTGCGTCGCCAGGGGCCACGTCGGCCACCCAGCGGGTAAACATCTGGCGGTAGGCTTGCTCCACCTGGCGGGTGAAGCCAGATTCATCCATCAGCGGGCTGGCCTGCATCTGACCACGCAGTGTGGCGCGCAACTGGGCCAGGGCGGGCAGGTCGCGGGCCAGGGCCACCACTTTGTCGACATACTCGGCTTCGGTCTGGGCAATCCACTCCGGGTGGCCCAGGCCGTGCAGGATGGCGCTGCCGATGCGGCCCACGCTGGGCCGGTCGGCCAGGGTCACAAACGGCAGGCCCATGTAGAGCGTCTCGAACAGGGTGGTGCCGCTGTTGTGCGGAAAGCAGTCCAGCCCGATGTCGATGCCGCGCAGCACGTCCCAGGGTGGACTGTTAAAACCCACGTCCACGCGCACCGGATCTATCCCCTGCGCTATGAATTCTGCAATGGTGGCCTGCTGTACACCAGTATCTTTGAACGATCGGCTGTCGATCACCAGGCGCGCGGTGGGCAGCTGCCGCAGGATCTGCGCCCAGACCCGGATGGTGCGGTGGTTGATGCGCACGCCACGGGTCAGCGTGCCCAGGGTGACATAGCCGCGCTCCCGTGCAGGTAGGGCGTTGACCTCGCCCATGGCCGGGCCGGGGCGGTAGGCGGTGTAGCAGCCGGGCAGCCGCCAGGGCTCTTCGGAAAACAGCTGTTCACTGCCCGGTGGCACGCTGGCGGCATCGGTCAGGTAGTAGTCAATGGCGCGCAGGCCGGTGGTGTAGCCGTAGCCCATCCAGCTCAAGGACACCGGGGCCGGTTTGCGGGCAAACACGCCGAGGCGGTTGCCCACGGTGTGGCCCGCCAGATCGACCAGGATGTCGATGCCATCGGCGCGGATGCGCTCGGCCAGGGCCGCGTCTGTCATGCCACGCGTGGGCACCCAGTGGTCGACATAGCCCTGGTAGCGCTGGCTGACCGCATCGCCACGGGCCAGGTCGGCATAGGCGGTGACCTCGACCACCGCGGCATCGTGGTGGGCCAGCAGCGGCTCCATGAAGAAGGTGCAGGAGTGGCTGCGAAAGTCCGGCGACACATAGCCGACCCGCAGACGGCGTGCCGGGTTGCGGTCATTGCGGTGCGGCTGCCAGTGGGCGCGGTGCGGTGCGCCAAAGCGCTGCTCATAGGCTTGGTAGCTGGCAAAAATCTCTTCGGCACTGTGGCCGGGGTGGTAGTTCAGGGTGAACAGCAGGTTGTCGAACATGCCCTGGTGGGTGGGGCTGAGGGCCAGGGCGGCGCGGAAGTGGGCCTCGGACTCCACCAGGCGGCCCATTTTTTGGCAGGTGATGGCCAGGTTATTCAGGGCCTCGGGGTAGGCGGGTTTGAGCGCCAGGGCGCGCAGCAAGGATGCCTCAGCCTCGGTGGTGCGGTCCAGGTCCTGCAGGGAATGGCCCAGGTTGCAGGCGGCCTCGGCATCCTGTGGCATCAGCTCGGCGGCCCGTTGCTTGGCCGCCAGCGCTTCCTCGGCCTGGCCGCTGGCTTGCAGCAGTGCCCCCAGGGCCTTCCAGCCAAAGCCATGCAGGGGGTACTGCTGGGCCATGGCGCGGGCGGCTACCACCCCGGCGGCAAAGTCGCGTGACTCGAAAAACGAACTCAGCAGCTTCATGTCGTCCAGGCTGGGCTCGGTGCTTTTGCTTTTGGAACGCAGGGCCGGGGCCTGAATCTTGGGCGCAGCCTCCCAACGGGCAAACATCTGGGTGTACGCCTCTTCCACCTGGCGGGCAAAACCCGCCTCGTCCATCAGGCGGCTGGACTGCATCTGCGCCCGCAGGGTGGCGCGCTGGTGGGCCAGGGCGGGCAAGTCTTGGCCCAAGGCCACCACTTTGTCCACGTAGGCATCTTCGCTGTCGGCAATCCATTCCGGGTGGCCCACGCCGTGCAGGATGGCGCTGCCGATACGGCCCACGCTGGGGCGACCGGCCAGGCTTACGAACGGCAGGCCCATGTAGAGCGACTCGAACAGGGTGGTGCCCGAGTTGTGTGGAAAGCAGTCCAGCCCGATGTCGATGCCGCGCAGCACATCCCATGGTGGGCTATTAAAACCAACTTCCACGCGCTCCGGATCTACGCCGTGCGCTATGAATTTTGCAATGGCGGCCTGCTGTACGCTGGCATCTTTGAACGAGCTGCTGTCGATCACCAGCCGCGCCGTGGGCAGGCGCAGCAGAATGGCGGCCCAGACGCGGATGGTGCGGTGGTTGATGCGCACGCCGCGCGTCAGCGTACCCAGGGTCACGTAGCCGCGCTCCAGGGCGGGCAAGGCGTTGACTTCGCCCATGGCCGGGCCGGGGCGGTAGGCGGTGTAGCTGCCGGGCAGGCGCCAGGGCTTTTCGGAAAACAGGTGCTCGCAACCGGCGGGCGCGCTGGCCGCGTCGGTGAGGTAATAGTCGATGGCCTGCAGGCCGGTGGTGTAACCGTAGCCCATCCAGCTCATGGACACCGGGGCGGGCTTCAAGGCAAAAACACCCAGCCGGTTGCCCGCCGTGTGGCCCGCCAGATCCACCAGGATGTCGATGCCGTCGGCGCGGATGCGCTGGGCCAGGGCTGCGTCGGTCATGCCCCGGGTGGGCACCCAGTGCTCGGCATACCGCTGGTAGCGCTGGGTGGCCGCGTCTTCCTGGGTGAATTCGGCGTAGGCGTACACGTCCACCCGGCTTGCATCGTGGTGCGCCAACAGCGGCTCCATGAAGAAGGTGCAGGCATGGTGCCGGAAGTCGGGCGACACGTAACCCACCTTCAGGCGGCGGCCTGCGCCGGGTGGGTTGGGGTGCGGAGCCCAGGCGGCGCGGTGCGGTTGGCCAAAGCGGCGGTCGAAGTCACGGTAACGGGCAAACAGGGCCTCGGCGCTGGCATCGGGATGGTAGTTAGCCACGAACAGCAGGTTGTCAAAAGCCACACGGTGGTCGGGCTTGGCGGCAATCGCATGCTCCAGAGCGTCGATGGCTTCGTCGATCAGGCCGTGCGCATTGAAGATGCCGCTGAGGTTGTTGTAGGCCTCGGCAAAGTCGGGCTGCAGCGCAATGGCGCGCTCGAAGCAGCGGTGCGCCTCGTGGATCTGGCCATCGGCATTGAAGGCAAGGCCCAGGTTGTTGAAGGCCTCGGCATAGTCGGGTTGTACCGCCACGGTGGTGCGAAACACGGCAATCGACTCGGCAATCCGGCCCAGCTCGAAATACGCCCGGCCCAGGTTGCACAGGCCTTCGGCATCACCGGGCAGCAGGTCTACCGCGCGCTGCTTGGCTTGCAGCGCCTCTTCCTTCTTGCCCTGCGGCTGCAGCATGGTGCCCAGGGCTTTCCAGGCAAAGCCGCTGTCGGGGTAGCGCTGCACCATGGCCCTGGCGTGCGCCTCACCCTGCGCGTAATTCTTGTGTCGGAAATGGTCCACCAGGGCCTGCTTTTCGGCCTGGGTGGGCTCCTGGATGGCCGCAGCCACCGGCGGGGGCTCTACCGCCACGGCGGGCATGCGTTCGGTCAGCGCATTGACCATGGCCACGGACAGGCCCTGGGCCAATGGCAGCACCTGGCGGGCCAGATCGAAATGCTGGCTGCGCACCAGACCGTCGATATAGCTGAACCAGAACTGGGGCCGCTCTGCATCGGCATTCAGCGCGACTTCAAAATAAGGCAGGGCTTCCAGGGGCCGCAGCAGCTGCACCGCCAGCAGCACCCCCAGGTTATGACTCGCATCGGCATGTTCAGGCTCATGCTCCAACACAGCACGGTATGAAGCCTCCGCACCCGCAAAGTCCAGGGCCCGGTGGGCCTCAATGGCCTGCGCCAGCAAACCGTCCACGGCGGAGATACCGGTGTGCTGTGGGCTGGATGCCTCGGTGCTTGCGTCGATCATGGTCTTGCCGCCTGGAGCGCGGGGAGTGTCTGGTGAACAAGGATAACGACGACTTGGCCAGTGCAAAGCCCGATTAGCTGCCGTTTTGGGCCTCTTCTCCTGGTGCACGCAGCCATAAATCCGATACATTTACACACAGGGTACCAGCGCCACGCCGCGCCACCCACCAACACTTCCCCGTAAACGATTGCCACCATCCCAACATGATTGTTCTCATCGGCTATGCCGTCTCCATGGGTTGCATCTTTGGTGTTTACATCTTCCACGGTGGCAACATCGCCGTCATCTTGACCGCGCTGCCGTTTGAGCTGATCACGATCTTCGGCGGGGCGCTGGGCGCATTTGCGGTGAACAACCAGCCCAAGGTGCTCAAAGCCACCATGGCCCTGCTGCCGCAGGCGCTCAAGGGCTCCAAATACACCAAGACGCGCTACATGGAGCTGCTGTCTCTGATGTACGACATTTTGCAAAAAGCCCGCAAGGAAGGGCTGATGGCGATCGAAGGCGATGTGGAGGCACCCGAAAACTCCGAAATCTTCAAAAAATACCCCACGGTGGGCAGCGACCACCACGTGGTCGAGTTCATGACCGACTATCTGCGCATGATGGTGTCGGGCAATCTGAATGCCCACGAGATCGAGTCGCTGATGGACAGCGAGATCGACACCCACCACGCCGAAGCCCACGCCCCGATTGCCGCGATTGCCCGCCTGGCCGGTGCGCTGCCCGCTTTCGGGATTGTGGCGGCGGTGCTGGGGGTGGTGAACACCATGGGCTCGGTGGGCCAGCCCCCGGCGGTGCTGGGCGGCATGATTGCATCTGCGCTGGTGGGCACCTTTCTGGGGATTTTGCTGGCGTATGGCGTGGTGGAGCCGCTGGGCGGCCTGCTGGAACAGAAAACCGAAGACAGCGCCAAGGAACTGCAGTGCATGAAGACCACGCTGCTGGCCAGCATGCAGGGCTACAACCCGGCCACCGCCATCGAATTTGGCCGCAAGGTGCTGTTCTCGGGCGACCGCCCCAGCTTTGCGGAACTGGAAGGCCATGTGCGTGGCAAAAAGTAACCCAGGACTTCCGCAAGTTCCCCCTGTAAGCCCGAAGGGCGACGCAGGGGCGCGGCGTAAGTCCTATAACTCTTTAACCGACTGATATGGCGACGGAAGGCAAAAAGCTCCAACCGATCATCGTCAAGAAGATCAAAAAAGGCGGCCACGCCGTGCATGGCGGTGCCTGGAAGATTGCCTACGCCGACTTTGTGACGGCCATGATGGCCTTCTTTTTGCTGATGTGGCTGCTGGGCTCGACCTCCGAAGGCGACAAAAAAGGCCTGTCCGATTTCTTCAACACACCGCTCAAGGTGGCCATGCAAGGCGGCAGCGGTGCCGGGGCCAGCAACAGCATCTTGTCGGGCGGCGGCTCGGACCTGACCAAGTCGGCGGGCCAAGGCACGCGCGGCACCGGCGACGACCCGGTCAAGAAGAAGATGGAAGAAGCCGCCGCCACCAAGGCCGAAATTGCCAAGCAGGATGCTTCGCGCATCAAGAATCTGCGCGACAAGATCGATGCATTGATCACCAACAACCCCAAGCTGGCCGAGTTCCGCTCGCAGATCCGCATGGAAACCACGCCCGACGGCTTGCAGATCCAGATCGTGGACGAGCAGAATCGGCCCATGTTCGACAGCGGCAGCGCCCTGGTCAAACCCTATATGCGCGACATCCTGCGGGCGATCGGCGAGGCCCTGAACGGGGTTGAAAACCGCATCAGCCTGGCCGGGCACACCGACAGCACACCCTACGGCAATGGCGAGCGGGGCTACAGCAACTGGGAATTGTCCGCCGACCGGGCCAATGCCTCGCGCCGCGAGCTGGTGGCCGCCGGGATGCCCGACGACAAAATGGCCCGCGTGGTGGGCCTGGCCGCCAGCAGCCTGCTGGACCCCAAAACACCGCTGGCACCGGTAAATCGGCGCATCAGCATTACGATCATGACCAGAGAAGCCGAGGCGCGGCTCATGGGCAATGCCACAATAGCAGCTTCTGTAACAAATGAAACAGCGCCGGATCCCGAGCAGAATGCCGTTCCAACGCCCGCACGGGGTGTACAAAAACCATGAGACCGCCGAGAACCTCCAAAATGCGCTTAATTCCAGCAACCTTCATCGAAAGGGTCACCCGTGGCAAATGACCTGCGTTTTCTAATCGTGGACGACTTCTCTACCATGCGCCGCATTGTGCGTAACCTGCTCAAAGAAAGCGGTTACCCCGATGCGGATGAAGCCGAAGATGGCCTCGCGGCCCTGCAAAAGCTGCGCAGTGGCGTGCATTTTGATTTCGTGGTGAGCGACATCAACATGCCCAACATGAACGGGTTTCAGCTGCTGGCCGAAATCAAGGGCGACGAGAAGCTAAAGCACCTACCTGTGCTGATGGTGACCGCCGAAGCCCGCAAGGAAGACATCGTGGCCGCCGCCCAAGGGGGTGCAGCAGGCTACATCGTCAAACCGTTCACCAAGGCAACGCTCGAAGACAAACTGACGCACATCCTCAAGAAGAACGGGCTGATCCCAGCATGACCGCCACTGCCCTACACGCCGATGGAGATATCCAGCCAGCGGTGCACCAAAAACTGGGCATGCTGACCCGTCAGCTACACGACTCACTCAACGAACTCGGCTACACCGACAAGCTCAAAGGCAGCGCCGAAGAGCTGCCCGACGCGCAAAGCCGCCTCACCTACATCGCCCGCCTGACCGGCGAGGCCGCTGAAAAGGTGCTCAGCCGGGTCGATCTGGCCAAAATCCAGCACGACTTCATTGCCGCCGAAACCAGCAAACTGGCGGCGTTCATCGTCAAGGACCCGGTAGCTGCCGTGGCCACCGGTGCGGTGTACAACTTTGTGGCCGACGTGGAGCGCGCCAGCAAAGAAATCGACATGCACCTGACCGAGATCATGATGGCGCAGGATTTCCACGACCTCACGGGCCAGGTGATTGCGCGGGTGGTCAACCTCACCTCGACCATCGAAAAACAACTGGTCGAATTGCTGATCCAGACCGCGCCCAGCACCGTACCCGCCCAGCCCAAAGCCCCCGAAGGCCTGGCTGGTCCGGTGGTGGATCCGACAACGCGCACCGACATAGTGACCGACCAGTCCCAAGTGGACGATTTGCTGGCCAGCCTAGGCTTCTAATAAGCCACGCTAAAGCCTCTTTATCAGGCTTTAGCCCGACGGCGCGGTGCCGACAATGGGGATTCCTAAAACCCCATTGCCATGGAATCATCCAGCCAAGACAAAGACCTACCCGCCACCCAGCGCAAGCTTGACCAAGCGCGCAAGGATGGGCAGGCCTCGCGCTCCAAGGACTTGTCCCATCTGGCGGTTTTGGGCACGGGCTCTGTGGCCGTGCTGGTGTTGGCCCCCACTTTTTTAGACCACTTCAAACGGGTGCTGGGCCAACAGCTCTCCTTCGACGCGGCTACCCTGGCGCAAAACGGCAGCATGCTGGACCGCCTGCAGGACGTGGTGCTGGTTGGCATGGTGGCCAGCAGCGTGTTTGCGGCAATCGTGCTGGCGGCCGCCATCGGCAGCGCCGTGGCATCGGGCGGCTGGGTGGCCAGCCTCAAACCCATCATGCCGGACTTCAGCCGCATCAGCCCCATCGCCGGGTTTGGCCGCCTGTTTTCCAAAGAGCAGGCCACCGACATCCTCAAACTGCTGCTCATCACCACCGTACTGGTCTCAGTGGCCTGGGTCTATTTGTCCAACAGTCTGCAGTCGGTCGCGCAGCTGGTATTGCAACCGTCCTCTGCCTCCATCCAGCATGTAGCGAACTGGATCACCTCGGGCATGAGCATGCTGCTGCTGGTGGTGTTTGCGGTGGCAGTGATCGACGTACCGTTGCAAACCTTTTTGATGAAATCGCGCCTGAAAATGTCGCACCAGGAAGTGAAGCAGGAGCACAAGGAATCCGAGGGTAATCCGCAGATGAAGGGCCAGATGCGCGCCCGGGCCCGCGAGATCGCCCAGCGCACCAGCGTCAACGCCGTACCCAAGGCCGACTTTGTGCTGATGAACCCCACCCACTTCGCCGTAGCCCTCAAGTACGACGAAAAAACCATGCACGCCCCGCAGGTCATCGCCAAGGGGGCCGACCTGGTGGCCATGAAAATCCGCGACATGGCCAAGAGCCATGCCATTCCCGTGTTCCAGTCGCCCATGCTGGCCCGGGCCCTGTACGCCCATGCCGAGATCAACGGCGAAATCCCGTCCGCCCTGTACACCGCTGTGGCCCAGGTGTTGGCCTATGTGTACCGTGTAAAGGCCGCCATGCGTGGCGAAGGCCCCATGCCCGACAGCTTCCCGCAACCCCATGTGCCGCCTGAGCTGGATCCGCTGGGCAACACCATTCTGGCGGAGGCAGCCCCATGAACCCCCAGCTCCAATCTGTACAGCAGTGGTTCAACGCCAACCGCAAAGTGCTGCAAGGCGTGTCGGCTCCGATGATGGTGATGGTCATTTTGGCCATGATGGTCCTGCCCATGCCCGCGTGGCTGCTGGACACGTTCTTCACCATCAATATCGCGGTGGCGCTGATGGTCATGATGGTGGCGGCCTACATGGTGCGGCCTTTGGACTTTGCCGCCTTTCCCTCGGTACTGCTGCTCACCACGCTGATGCGCCTGTCGCTCAACGTGGCCTCCACCCGCGTGGTGCTGCTCGAAGGCCACACCGGCCCGGGCGCTGCCGGTGCGGTGATCGAGGCCTTTGGCCACTTCTTGATCGGTGGCAACTTCGCAGTGGGTTTGATCGTGTTCGCGATTCTGGTGGTCATCAACTTCATCGTGGTGACGAAGGGTTCGGAGCGGATCGCCGAAGTGTCGGCCCGCTTCACCCTGGATGCCATGCCCGGCAAGCAAATGGCGGTGGATGCCGACCTGAACGCCGGCTTGATCAACGAAAAAGAAGCCAAACGCCGCCGCGCCGAAGTGGGTGAAGAAGCCGACTTCTTCGGCTCCATGGACGGTGCCTCCAAGTTCGTGCGCGGCGACGCCATTGCCGGCATCTTGATCTTGATCATCAACATCGTGGGCGGCTTCGCCATCGGCGTGCTGCAACACGACCTGACCGCCGCCAAGGCGGCCGACACCTACATCCTGTTGGCGGTAGGCGATGCACTGGTGGCGCAAATCCCCGGCCTGCTGATCTCGATTGCCGCCGCCATGGTGGTGTCGCGCGTGGGCAAGGACGACGACATCGGCAAGCAGATCATCGGCCAGTTGTTCGACTCGCCCAAGGTGCTGGGCATCACGGCGGGCATCATGGCAGTGATGGGCATCATCCCCAACATGCCGCATGTGGTGTTTCTGTCGATGGCCGCGGTACTGGGCTACATGGCCTGGGCGATTGCCCACCGGCCCGTTCCGCAAGAATCTACCCTGCTCGTCGGCCCGCCGCCCACCGACGGTGAAGCCACCTGGGACGACCTGCAACCGGTGGACCTGCTGGGGCTGGAGCTGGGCTACCGCCTCATCACCCTGGTGGACAAAACCCGCCCCGGTGACCTGTTGACCCGCATCAAGGGCGTGCGCCGCAAGTTCGCCCAGGAAGTGGGCTTTTTGCCGCCACCCGTGCATGTGCGCGACAACCTGGAACTCAAGCCCAGCGGCTACCGCATCACCCTGCGCGGCGTGGTGGTGGGCGAAGGCGAGGCCTTTCCCGGCATGTACCTGGCCATCAACCCTGGTGGCATCACCACCCCGCTGATCGGCACCGCCACCACTGACCCGGCCTTTGGCCTGCCCGCCCACTGGATCGACGAGCGCCAGAAGGAAGCGGCACAAATGGCAGGCTTTACCGTGGTTGATTCGGAAACCGTGATGGCCACACATTTGTCACACTTGATGCAAGTGCAGGCGGCCCGTTTACTGAGCCGCACCGAGACACAGCAACTGGTGGAGCATGTCAGCAAACTGGCCCCCAAACTGATCGAAGAAGTGGTTCCCAAAATGGTGTCTATCGCCACGTTCCAGAAAGTCTTGCAGCTCTTGCTGGAAGAGTCTGTGCACATCCGCGACATCCGCACCATCGTCGAATGCCTGGCCGAGCACGCCGTCGCCACCACCGACCCTGCCGACCTGGCCCGCCGCGTGCGCATCGCTCTGGCACCGGCCATCGTGCAGCAGATCTACGGCCCGACCCGCGAACTCAACGTGATTGCCATCGAGCCCAGCCTGGAGCGCATGCTGGTGCAAGCCCTGGGCAATGCCGCAGGCCCGGCACTCGACCCCGGCGTGGCCGATCTGCTCACCCGCAACGTGGCCGACGTGGCCCTGCAGCAGGAAGAGCTGGGCGTGCCCGCCTGCCTGCTGGTGCCCGACCAGATCCGCAACGCCATTTCCCGACTGGTGCGCCGCGTAGCCCCCCGGTTGCAGGTGCTGGCGCACAGCGAAATACCTGAAACCCACACCATCCGCATTGGCCCCATCCTCAAAGGTGCACTGACATGAACATCCAACGCTTTCACGCTGCCACGTCCCGCGAAGCTTTGGCCAAGGCCCGTGCGGTCTTTGGTGAAGGGACGCTGATTCTGTCCAACCGCCCCACGCCCAACGGCGTGGAAGTAGTGGCCACCGCAGAAGACTCCCTGTCGGCACTCGACCGGCCCGGCGTGGCACCCGCCCCTGCCTCATCGGCTTCGGCGGCCACCCTGGCCATGGCCCAGACCCCGGTGGAAGAAGACACCGAGCAACTGGCCATGAGCACGCTGTCGTTCCAGGACTATGTGCGCGAACGTATGCTGCGCCGCCGCCACGAAAGCAGTCCCGACCTGCGCGAAGAAATTTTCCCTCCCAAGACCTCGGTACAAGCCGCGCCTGCGCCCATGGCCCCGCCCCCGCAGCGCGCCAAACCTGCCGTGCACGCCGTGCCATTCGCACCGCCAGCAGCCCGCCAGAAAGCCGCACCGGCAGCCGCCGCCACCATCAATTCCAAGGGCATCGTGGACGAGCTGCAGGCCATGAAGGACATGATTGAAGAGCGCTTCAACACCATGGCCTGGCTGGGCAAGACCAAGCAGGACCCGATCCAGTCCAACCTGATGCTCAAGCTGATCCGCGCCGGGTACTCGCCCGACCTGGCCCGCGCCGTGATGGAGCGCCTGCCCGAAGATGCCACGCCCGCCGAAGCCATCCGCTGGCTGATGGGTGTGCTGGAGCAAAACCTGCGCACCGATGCCGGTAGCAAGCCGATCTTTGAGCAAGGCGGCGTGTTCGCGCTGGTGGGTGCCACCGGCGTGGGCAAAACCACCACCGCTGCCAAGCTGGCCGCGCACTGCGCCCGGGTCCACGGCCCCAACAGCGTAGGCCTGATCACGCTGGACACCTACCGCGTCGCCGCCCACGAGCAACTGCGCGCCTTTGGCCGCATGCTGGGCGTGGTGGCCCACCTGGCCCATGACCGCGCGGCTTTGCAAGACCTGCTGGGCCTGCTGGGCAACAAGCGCATGGTGCTGATCGACACCACCGGCATCGCCCCCAAAGACCCGCGCAAGCGCGACATGATGGACGTGCTGGACCTGCCCGGCGTAAACCGCCTGCTGGTGCTCAACGCGGGCAGCCACGGCGACACCATGGACGAAGTGCTCACCTCGTTCAAAACCCGGGGCCTACAGCAGGCCATCCTGTCCAAAATCGACGAAGCCGCCAAGCTGGGCCCGGCACTGGATGCCATCATCCGCCACCAACTGGTGCTGCGCGGCGTGTGCAACGGCCAGCGCGTGCCCGAAGACTGGGAACCTGCCGACGCCAAGAAGCTGGTGCGTGCCTCGATGCGCTCGACCACCAAGTCGGCATTCGACCCCAAGGCCGCCGATCTGAACTTCTTCTTCACCCCGGCCCCCATGGAATCCAGCCGCCTGGAACGGGCGCATGCTTGACACCAGTGCCGACCAGGGAGCCAGCCTGCGCCGCATCGCGCCGCAAGCCGCCTGGAGCGTAATTGCCATGGTGACCCGGGGCGACACCGCCACCGAGTTGCCGCTGCTCTGGCAGATCTGCGCGGCCCTGCAAAGTTTTAGCTTGCGCATCACCGTATTGGATGCAAGCTCGGCAGAATCGGAAGACAATCCAGGCTTGCAGAATCTGTTGGACCACGCACACTGGCAAGAAGATGCCGCTCCGGATGCAGACCATGACGCGCCCCCCTGGCATATCGTGCCCGCCCGTCTGGGGCTGAGCCGCCTGGCCCTGCAGACCCGCCAGGATTCCCCCATGTCCCCCCCACCCCTCCAAGCCCTCAGCCACCTGTTCCGTAGCTGCGACCTGGTCGTGGTGTATGCCGATGCGCAGCTGCTGGCCACCCTGATGCCGGGTAGCCAGGTGCGCCCCTTGCTGGCCGTCACGCCGATGCGCGCTTCCATCCTCGGCGGCTACCAGAATTTCAAGAAGCTGCTGCTGCAGGCCCGGCTGGTGCCGCTGATCGCCTCGGTGGTCACTGCGCCGTTCAGAAACGCCGAGCTGCTGGCCAAATCCACCGGGCGGGCGCTGCAAAACTGCGCCCACCTGCACCTGGACTGCCAGACCGACTTCATGACGGTGCGCTCGTTCCCGCAAAAAACCGCCCGCTGGGACGACGCGCACCCGATCGCCCTGCGCCTGATGGCCAGCGCCATCCCCATGGCCCACGGGGTGGGAAGCCGCTGATGTACACCGCCAAAGGCCATATGGACCGCGAGCACATGCTGCGCCAGTATGTGCCGCTGGTGCGTCGGCTGGCGCACCACATGATTGCCAAGCTGCCGCCCAACATCGAGCTGGACGACCTGATCCAGGTCGGCATGATCGGCCTGTCCGAAGCACTCACCCGCTACGAGGTGGCCCAGGGTGTGCAATTCGAGACCTTCGCCACCCAGCGCATCCGCGGGGCCATGATCGACGAGCTGCGCGAGGGCGACTGGATGTCGCGCGGTTCGCGCAAGAGCCAAAAAGAAATCGAGCGCGCGGTGCAGCGGCTGGAGCAAAAGCTGGGCCGCAGCCCGCTGGAGTCCGAAATCGCCACCGAGCTGGAGATGACCCTACCCGACTACCAGGAGCTGCTGGGCAAGGTGCGCGGCACCCAACTGGTGTACCTGGAAGACATGAACGGCAACTCGGAAGAAGGCGCGGGCTTTCTGGACCGGCACGTGGCCGACGAAGCCGCCGACCCGGTCTCTCTGCTGCGCGACCAACGCCTGCGCTCGTCGCTGGTCGATGCCATCAAGACCCTGCCCGACCGCGAGCAGTACATCATGAGCATGTACTACGAAAACGACATGAACCTCAAAGAGATTGCGGCGGTGCTGGAGATCACCGAGTCGCGGGTCTGCCAGTTGCACAGCCAGTCCATCGCCCGACTGCGCGCCAAGATGCGCAGCCACTAGCGGACTGCTATCTTATTTAAACAATATTTTGATAGCTGCTTGCGCTTATTTAATAAGCGCAAGCAGGTGATTTAATGGCCTAAAAATGGCCAAAATACTGGATTTTTAGCTGGCGACTGAGGCGTAGATGCGTGCCGCGCCGCCCCGGTAGGTGGCCGCTTTGCCACCCGAGTAAGTGCCAGGCTGTTGCGCCTGGGGCAGTACCGTGGCCAGGGCCCGGTCTACCACCACGGCACGGCGGGCCAGGTTGGCGCGTTGTTGGGACAGCGTGAGAGAGACTTTTTCCAGCCGACGGCGCATGTCGGCGTTCAGCGACTGCAAACCGCCAGGGGTGCGGCCCCATACGGCCATGTCAGCCATGGCCTGGCGCAGCGCGGTGCTGGCGGCCTCTAAAACCAGGGGTTCGCCCGCAATCAGGGCGGCAGATACTTCTTCGAGCAATTGCTCCACCCGCTGCAGGCTGGACTCCAGGCTGTGGGTGGCAGGACGGGCCGTCATACGGGCTGCTCCTGGGTGAGAACGATGGTGGAGGTGGCGAAAAAGCCGGTTAGCGGGTGACGCTGAGCATTTCGCGCGCGTTGTCGAGCATTTTGTCGGCAATCGCTTCGGGGTTGATCTTGAAGGTGCCGTTCTTGATGGCGGCCTTGATATCGGCCACTTTCTTGCTGTCGAAGTCGGAGCCCACGGCCCGGTCGTTCTGTTCCAGCGTGCGGGCCAGCGTGGACACCGACACCTGTGCACCGGCGGCGGGAATGGCGCGCGCACCCTTTTGCGCCACGCTCGCGGGCGCAGCTTCCTTGTCCTGATCGGCTTTCTTGAGCACGGCGGCATTCACTGCGGCCGTTGCATCTATCCCTTGTCCAATTTTCATCACGCTCTCCTGCAGCCTTGACGTTAAGGCATCGTAGCAATGGTTTCGGCAGCTTTGGCATTTTCTTAAATGTTATATGGCTAAAAAACCAGCTGTTACATCTCGACCATGATGGTGCGTGCGTCCTGCACCACGCCGGACATCACCCGGCCACTCTCCAGCCGCACCTTGGCGGCCTGGCCGACCACCCCGGCGGTAATC
Organism: uncultured Albidiferax sp.; assembly: GCA_963512605.1. Taxonomy (GTDB): domain Bacteria; phylum Pseudomonadota; class Gammaproteobacteria; order Burkholderiales; family Burkholderiaceae_C; genus Rhodoferax_B. The sequence continues at coordinate 49,851 of CAUPNG010000021.1, forward strand.
GCCTGGCCGTCCGACATGACCTGGAAGCCCACGCCCTGGGCCAGCACTCGGATCTGGGTACCTGCCTGGAACACCTGGGCGGGTTTAACCATGGCCTGGCGCACGGTTTGCCCGGCCACCCAGGAACGGGCCGCCACCTGGCCTATCCATTGCTCGGCGTTGGCGACCACGGGCGACGCGTCTTCAGCCCAATCGACTTCGGCCTCCATCGCATCATTGGCCGTCAGCACGCTGCCCGCCATGACGTTGGTCTTGGCCACCCAGGCTTGGCCCATGGCCTTGACGGTGACCGGCATGAACACATTCCATCGGGTGGTACCGGCCAAGCAGCGCAGGCCCAGACGGCTTTTGCCCCACAAGCGGGTGCCCGGCGGCATGTAGGGCTCGACCTTGGCACAGGGGGCCAGTTGCAAACGCGGATCCAGCGTGCCCAGCGCCACCTCCATGCGCAGCGCCATGCCATTTATCGGCGGCGCCTGCACCATGGCCGACTCCAGCCAGCGCTGGCTGGTGCCCACCATGTCGGCCTCGGCCTGGGCATGCGCTGGCAGCGTGCACAGCACGGCGGCAGCGCAAACGATGTTTCGTAGCAGTACGGGCATAGAACCTCCAAATTCTTGCCAAGACTAAAGCCAGAAGCCCCCAGGCAAAGCCGCGAACTGCGCCGCAATCACCCGCTTCTTCCGGGGCTCAAAAGACTCAAGTTTTTCCATAATTTGCCAAAGCGAGATCCGGGATGGCACCGGAGGTTTCGCAACTGATTACCAAGCGGGGTGTTGCATGTTGGACAAAATGGTTGGTGCTGTGGACTTTCAGAGCAAGGCCCTGGTGCTGCGCGCCGAACGCCAGCGCACCATCGCCAGCAATATTGCCAACGTGGATACCCCCGGCTTTGTGGCGCGCGACTTCAACTTCAAGGAAGCCATGGGCGCCGCCACCGCCAGCCAGGGCCTGATCGCAGGCCACAGAACCGACAACCGGCACATGAATTTGCCCAACCTGGACGGCAGCAGCCTGGGCAGCGCCCAAAACCGCGGCTACAGCGCGCAAAGCCAGCCCAATCTGGACAACAACACCGTGGACCTGGACCGCGAACGGGCCAACTTTGTGGACAACGCGGTGCGCTACGAGGCCACCCTGCGCTTCATCAACGGCACGGCCAAGACCATGCTCAGCGCCATCACTGGTCAATAAGGAAGCCCACCATGTCCATGTTTTCGATTTTTGGGGTCTCCGGCAGCGCCATCAGCGCCCAGTCGCAGCGCCTGAACGTGGTGGCCAGCAACCTGGCCAACGTGGATGCCGTGGCCGGGCCCGATGGCCAGGCCTACAAGGCCCGCCAGGTGGTGTTCCAAACCACGCTGCTGGGGGCCGAGAGCGCCGCCGGGGTGCGGGTGAAAGAGATCTCCGAGAGCCAGCAGCCGGGCCGCAAGGTACTGGACCCCACCCACCCCTCGGCCGATGCCGAGGGCTACGTCACCCATTCCAACGTCAACGCGGTGGACGAGATGGTGAACATGATCTCCGCCTCCCGCTCCTACCAGAACAACGTAGAAGTGATGAACACCGCCAAGTCCTTGCTGCTGAAAACGCTGCAAATGGGCCAATAAATTTACTGAAAGCACGCCATGGCCTTGGATGTCACCGCACTGAACGCCGCCAGCAGCTCGCTGGTGGGCACCACCAGCACCAACAGCACGGGTGCCGAAGCCTCGCAAGACCGGTTCCTGAAACTGCTGGTGGCCCAGCTGAACAACCAGGACCCGATGAACCCGATGGACAACGCGCAGATGACCAGCCAGCTGGCGCAGATCAACACCGTCTCGGGCATCCAGACGCTGAACGACACCATGACCAGCATGGCCTCGCAGATTGCGGCACTGCAGTCGCTGCAGGGCAGCGCCACCATTGGCCGCGAGGTGCTGACCGTGGGCAACACCTTGAACGTGACCGACGGCGTGGGCAAGGGCTCGTTTGACCTGGCTAGCAACGCCGACGCAGTGAAGGTGGAAGTGCGCACCACCGGGGGCACGCTGCTGGGCACGGTCAACCTGGGCGCACAAGAGGCAGGCCGCCAGTCTTTCACCTGGGACGCGTCCCAGTACACCAACGCAGGTGAATTGAGCTTCAAAGTCACCGCTACCCAGGGCGCTACCGCCGTCACCAGCACGGCGCTGGAACGCAGCAAGGTGGTGGCCGTCAGCAACGACAACAACGTGCTGAACCTGCAACTGGCCAATGGCGGCTCGGTCGCCTACAGCGCCGTCAAAGCCATTTTGTAACCCTGCCGTCTACCGCATTTTTAGGAGCCATCCATGAGCTTTCAACAAGGTCTTTCCGGTCTGAACGCCTCCAGCCAAAACCTGGACGTGATCGGCCACAACATCGCCAACGCCAACACCACCGGCATGAAGGCCTCGCGGGCCGAGTTTGCCGAGCTGTACGCCTCGTCGCTGGGCAGCTCGGGCGGCATCAGCCAGGGCATCGGGGTGGAAGTGCAGACTGTGTCGCAGCAGTTCACCCAGGGCAACATCAGCATTACCGGCAACGCGCTGGACGTGGCCATCAACGGCAACGGCTTTTTCCAGGTCGAGCTGCCTAACGGCAACCTGGCCTACAGCCGCGACGGCGCCTTCAAGCTGAACAAGGAAGGCGAGATCATCACCAACTCGGGTGCGCACCTGATGGGCATTACCGCTGCTGCCGATGGCTCCATCCCCACCGGCGGTGCGGTCGGCCCGCTGACCCTGCCCACCGGCGGCGAAATTGCCGCCATCCAGACCACCGAAATGGACCTGAGCTTCAACCTGGATGCCGAGGCCGTGATCGCCACCGGTGTCGCCCCGGCCGGCCTGGTGCCGCCACTGGCCACCTATGGCACCTCCATCACCGCCTACGACGGCCAAGGCGTGGGCGTACCGGTGAGCATCTACTTCACCAAGACCGCCGTCAACACCTGGGATGTGTACACCAGCGTGGACGGTGCGGCCCCCGCCCTGACCACCACCGGCCTGACCTTCAACGGCACCGGCAACACGCCTAACGCCACCATCGGCACGCTGACCCTGCCCTCGCCGACCAACCCGGCCAGCACCTTCAGCGTGGACCTGAACGTAAAAGATGCCACCCAGTACGGGGCCAAGTTCTCCATTGCCAAGGCCACGCAAGACGGCCAGGCCCCCGGCACGCTCACCGCCATCAACATCGACGAGAGCGGTGTGATTCTGGGTACCTACTCCAACGGCAAGGCGCTGGCCGCCGGGCAAATCCAGCTGGCCACCTTTACCAACGTGCAGGGCCTGGCCCCGATTGGCGGCAACGTCTGGCTGTCCACCCCGTCCAGCGGCGACCCCTCGGCCAAAGGCGTGCCCGGCACCGGCAACCTGGGCGGACTGCGCTCGGGCTCGCTGGAAGACTCCAACGTCGACTTGACCAAGGAGCTGGTCAACATGATGACCGCCCAGCGCGCCTACCAGGCCAACGCCCAGACCATCAAGACGCAAGACCAGGTGATGTCCACCCTGGTCAACCTACGCTAATCCACGTTCATAACCTAGGCCGCCGCCATGGACCACATCATTTACACCGCGATGACGGGGGCCAACACGGCGGCAAACCGGCAGGCCGTACTGGCCAACAACCTGGCCAACGTCTCCACCAACGGGTTTCGCGAAGAACTGGCCACCTACCGCTCGGTGCCGCTCAACGGCCCCGGCTCCAGCACCCGCGTGTTTGCACTGGAAACCACCACCGGCCACTCCAATCTGCCCGGCCCGGTGCAACGTACAGGCCGTAACCTGGATGCCATGGCCCAGGGCAACGCCTGGTTTACCGTACAGGGGCTGGACGGCACCGAGGCCTATACCCGCAGCGGCATTTTTGAAATCTCCAGCACCAACACCCTGGTCACACCCACCGGCCTGCCGGTGCTGTCGGACGGCGGCGCGCCTATCGACGTGCCCCAGGGTGCCGACATCACCCTGGGCACCGACGGCACCATCAGCGCCAAGGTGGCGGGGCAAGCCTCCACCAGCCTGGGGCGGCTGAAGATGGTGACACCCGATGCCGACAACACCCTGAAGCGCGGCGACGACGGCCTGTTCCGCGGTGCCACCGGCGACCCGCTGCCGCAGGATGCCAACGCCAAGCTGCTGGCCGGGGCCATCGAGGGCAGCAATGTCAACGCCGTGGCCACCATGGTCGGCATGATCCAGACCGCGCGCCAGTTCGAGACGCAAATGCGCCTCTTGCAAACCGCCGAAACCAATGACAAAAGCGCCAGCCAGTTGCTGAACGTCCAAGGCTAATTTAAGGAGCCCCCATGATTAATTCACTCTGGATCGCCAAGACCGGCATGGAAGCCCAGCAAACCCAGCTGGACGTGATTTCGCACAACCTGGCCAACGTCTCCACCACCGGCTACAAACGCGCCAACGCGGTGTTTGAAGACCTGATCTACCAAAACCTGCGCCAGGTGGGGGCCAACAGCACCGAGCAAAACCAGCTCCCCACTGGACTGCACCTGGGCCTGGGCGTACGCACCGTGTCCACCACCCGCTCGTTTGCCCAGGGCAGCCTGCAGCAATCCGGCAACACGCTGGACGTGGCCATCAACGGCAACGGCTTTTTCCAGATCAACCAGCCCGACGGCACCATCGGCTACACCCGCGACGGTTCGTTCCAGGTGGATTCGCAGGGCCGCCTGGTGACATCCGCCGGGTTGACGGTCGCCAGCGGCGTGACCATTCCGGTCAACTCGCAAAGCGTCACCATCAGCACCGACGGCAGCGTCACCGTGGTGCTGCCGGGCAACCCCACGCCGCAACCGGCGGGCAACATCGCCATGGCCAGCTTCATCAACCCGGCCGGCCTGGAACCCAAGGGCGGCAACCTGTATGCCGAAACCGCCGCCTCCGGCCAGCCCACCACCGGCACGCCGGGTGTCAGCGGCATGGGCGTGGTGCGCCAGGGCTTCGTGGAAACCAGCAACGTCAACGTGGTGCAGGAGCTGGTCACCATGATCCAGACCCAGCGCGCCTACGAGATGAATTCCAAGGCCGTGCAGACCTCGGACCAGATGCTGCAAAAGCTGGCCCAGTTGTAGGAGATTGACGATGCGCACCGCCCTCACTGCTGCTGCCTTCGCAGGGCTTTTCCTGTTGAGCGGCTGCGAAACCCTGTCCCCTTCCCCCAAGGTGGACTTCGCCCAGTCCACCGCGCCCCGGCCCATGCCCGCAGCCCCCGTGGCCGCCAACGTCCGACCCACCGGCAGCCTGTTTGCGTCGGCCGCCTACCGCCCGGTGTTTGAAGACCGCCGCCCGCGCCTGGTGGGCGACAACCTGACCATCCAGATCGTGGAGAACATCAGCGCCAGCCAGAAGTCCACCAGCACCGTGGGCCGCACCGCCGATACCTCCGCCGGCATCACCGGCCTGCCCTTCCTGAAGGCTCCGCTGCTGGACAAGTTCAACATCGGTGCCAATTCCAGCAACGACTTCTCGGGCAAAGGAGGCACCGAGAGCGCCAACACCTTCTCGGGGGCCATCACCGTCACCGTGGTCGAGGTGCTGCCCAACGGCCACCTGGTGGTGGCCGGTGAAAAGCAGATCGGCGTGAACCAGAACGTGGACGTGCTGCGCTTCTCGGGCACGGTCGACCCGCGCGCGGTGCAGCCCGGCAGCATCGTCGCCTCCACCCAGGTGGCGAATGCGCGCATCGAGTCCAAAGGCCGCGGCCAGCAGGGCGAAGCGCAGGCCATGGGTTGGCTGGGGCGGTTCTTCATGAACGTGATGCCGTTCTGATACCTCCCCTGACCGGGTGGGGCATTTGAATGAAATCGGCACCCCGTGCTTATGGATTAAGCACGAGCAGCTACCAAAAAAATAGCAAGCTCAATTGACCGGAAACCCCCGCCTTTTCCGCCGTTCCAGTCCGCAGACGCACCGCAAAATAATGCTAAAGGTTCCGCCATTCCGGTCGAACCAGACGTAGAACAGGTTGTTCGCCATGCCATTTTTCCGCCTCCTGCCAATGCGCCGTGCCGCGACATGGGGCTTGGGGCTGTGCGCGGCCTTGCTGCTGGCGCTGCCCGCGCAGGCTCTGCGCATCAAGGAAGTGGCCGCCGTACAGGGCGTGCGCAGCAACCAGTTGACCGGCTACGGGCTGGTGGTGGGGCTGGACGGCACGGGCGACCAGACCACCCAGATGCCCTACACCTCGCAAAGCCTGTCCAGCTATTTGCAGCAGATGGGCATCACCCTGCCCGCCAACCTGGCATCGTCGCTGCAGCTGAAAAACGTGGCGGCGGTGATCGTGACGGCCCAGTTGCCCGCCTTTGCCCAGCCGGGCCAAACCATCGACATCAGCGTGGCCAGCATGGGCAACTCCAAGTCGCTCAAGGGCGGCCTGCTGATCGCCACGCCGCTGCGCGGGGCCGACGGCGAAATCTACGCCATGGCCCAGGGCAATATGGTGGTGGCCGGTGCCGGTGCTGCTGCGGGCGGTAGCAAGGTGCAGATCAACCACCTCAGCGCAGGCCGCATTCCCGGCGGTGCGCAGGTGGAACGCAGCGTGCCCACGCCACTGCAGGATGGCGACTTCATCACCCTGGACCTGAACTCCAGCGACTTCCAGACCGCCCGCCGCGTAGCCGCCGCCGTCAACAACAAAATGGGCAACGGCCTGGCCAACGCCATGGATGGCCGCACGGTGCGGGTGCGCGCGCCCAACGACCCGAACGCCCGCGTCAACTTTCTGGCCGACCTGGAAGAGCTGACCATGGAATCGTCCGCCCCGGCGGCCAAGGTGGTGATCAACTCGCGCACCGGCTCCATCGTGCTGAACCAGTCGGTCACGCTCGGCCCCTGCGCTATTGCGCACGGCAACCTGTCCATCAGCATCAGCACCACGCCGTCGGTGAGCCAGCCCAATCCCTTGTCGCAAGGGCAGACGGTGGTCACCGAAAAAAGCAATATCCAGATCAAGCAGGAGCCCGGCATCCTGATCCAGGTGCCGCCCGCGCCCCAGTTGGCCGACGTGGTGCGCGCCCTGAACGCCCTGGGTGCCACGCCGCAGGACCTGCTGGCCATCCTGCAAGCCATCAAGGCAGCAGGCGCTTTGAACGCTGAACTGGAGGTGATCTAAATGGCACTGACCCAAGTTTCCAACAGCAACGTGCTGGCCGCCGATGCCAAGTCGCTGAACGCGCTGAAGCTGCAGGCCGGGCAAGACAGCCCCGCCGCCATCAAGGAAACGGCCAAGCAGCTGGAGTCGCTGTTCATGCGCGAGCTGATCAAGAGCATGCGCGAAGCCACCACCAAATCCGGCCTGTTCGACAGCCCGCAGGGTGATCTGGGCAGCGACCTGCTGGACCAGCAGCTGTCGGTCACCATGTCTGGCCAGCCCGGCGGCCTGTCAGAGGCCATCGTGCGCCAACTCAGCCGCCAGACCGTGCCTGCGGATGGTGCCGCACCCAAGATGCTGCCCCCCACCGCGCCGGTAGCCCCCATCAAACCCGCCAGCGTCAGCCAGACCGGCTTTGTCGAGCAGCACAACGCCGCCGCCACCGCCGTGGAGCGGGCCACCGGCATCCCCGCCAGCTACATGCTGGGCCAGGCCGGGCACGAAACCGGCTGGGGCCGCCGGGAGATCAAGAACCCCGACGGCAGCACCTCGTTCAACCTGTTCGGCATCAAGGCCGGAGCGGGCTGGACCGGCAAGACCACCACCATCACCACCACCGAGGTGGTGAACGGCGAGGCCCGCAAGGTCAGCGCCAAGTTCCGCGCCTACGACTCCTACCAGGACTCGTTCAACGACTACGCCCGGCTGATCAACAACAGCCCGCGTTATGCCGTGGCGCGCCAGCAGACCGGCTCGTCCCAAGCCTTTGCCACCGAGCTCAAGCGCGCAGGCTACGCCACCGACCCCGACTACGCCGCCAAGCTGAACCGCGCCATCACCGTAACCCAGCAGTTGCGCCGGGCCTACGCCTAAAAGCACGCCATGAGCAACCTTCTTAACGTCGGCGCGCGGGCCCTGCTGGCCAATGAAGTGGCCTTGCAGACCATTGGCAACAACATTGCCAACTCCAGCACGGTGGGCTATTCGCGCCAGAACGTCATACTGCAAACGGTGGAAGGCCAGTTCACCGGCGGCGGCTACATCGGCAAGGGCGTGGACGTGTTGACCATCCAGCGCAACCACGACGAATACCTGACCCGCCAGGCCGCGCTGTCCAAGTCGGTGGCGGCATCCGACATCACCCGTGCCAACAAGCTGCTGCAACTGGAGGACATCTTCAAGGGCGGCACCAACGGCCTGGGCGCGGCAGTTACCGACATGATGAACGCGTTCTCCGACGTGGCCAGCGCCCCCACCGACCTGACCGCCCGCACCGTGGTGCTGACCCGTGCCGACGAGGCCGCCGCCCGCTTCAACGATGCCGCCACCCAACTGGCCAACCTGCAGACCGGCCTGACCACCGAGCTGATCAACGCAGCGGCGGCGATCAACACCATCACCACCAACCTGGCCGCTGTGAACGGGCAGATCCAGAAGGCCCAGGGAAGCGGCCACGCGCCCAACGACCTGCTGGACAAGCGCGACAACCTCATCAGCCAGCTCAACCAGTACATCCAGACCACCCAGCTCGATGCCGACGACGGCACGGTTACGGTGTTTGCCGCCAGCAGCCAGCCGCTGGTGCTGGGCACCAAGGCCTCGGCGCTGCAGGTACAGCCCAATCCCCAGGACGCATCGCAAAGCCAGATCACCATGGTGCTGGGCAGCCAGACCGTGGTGCTGTCGGAAAGCATGCTGGGCGGCGGCTCGATTGCCGGGCTGCTGAAGTTCCAGAACGAAGACCTGGCCCAGGGGGCCAACCTGCTGGGCCGCATTGCCACCAGCATCACCACCGTAGTCAACGCCCAGCACCAACTGGGGCTGGACCTGGACGGCAACCCCGGGGGCAATCTGTTCAGCCCGGTGAGCATGCCCAATGGGGCGGCGGCTGCGTCCAACACCGGCAGCGGCAGCGTGGGCATCAGCGTGGACGCGCCCACGGTGGCCAAGTTGCAGGCTTCGGACTACAAGATCACCTTTACCTCGGCCGTGGCTTTCACCGTGCAGCGCCTGTCCGACAACACCGTGGTCAACCCCGACCCCGTCACCGGCAGTTTTGATGGCCTGGCGATTGCCGTGGGCGGCGCACCGGTTGCGGGCGACAGCTTTTTGCTCCAGCCGTTCCGCGCCGTAGCCAACAAGATCAGTACCGCCTTCGGCTCGCCGCGCCAACTGGCCGTGTCCAGCCCGGTGCAGGCCGCCATGGGCATTACCAACACCGGCAGCCTGGCGGTGGCCAACCTGGCAGCCAAGTCGGTGCCGATACCGGCCAACATCACGCTGAATTTCACCGGCACCAACACCTACACCCGCAGCGACACCGGGGCCACGGTCTACACCTACAGCCCTGGTACGCCCATCGCGTTTGATCCGGCCAACCTGGCCTCGGGCTGGTCGCTGACCCTGTCGGGCGCGGCCCAGAACGGCGACACCCTCACCCTGGGCCCGGCCAACCTAGCCTACGCCAAGCTCAACGCCGGCAATGCCGACGCGCTGCTGGACCTGCGCGACCTGGCGCTGTTCGACGGCTCCAGCCTGGCCGACGGTTATGCCGCACTGATGTCGCAGGTGGGCGTGAAGGTGCAAAGCGTGCAGTACACCGCCGAGGTGTCCAAGTCGATTGCCGACAACCTGGAAACCTCGCGCACCGGGGTGTCGGGCGTGAACCTGGACGAAGAGGCCGCCAAGCTGCTGCAGTACCAGCAGGCCTACCAGGCATCGGCCAAGATGGTCCAGATTGCCCAAACCATTTTTGACAGCCTGATGGCCAGCGTCGGGCGCTAGCGGAGCCAATCCACCATGAGCAATTCATTCACCCGCCTGGCCAGCGCCACCGGCTACGACAACGCCCTCCGCAACCTGACCACCCGGTACGCCACCATGTCCGCGCTGCAAGAAAACCTGACCTCCGGCAAGAAAATCCTGCGCTCCAGCGATGACCCCACCGGGGCCGCCCAGGCCGAGCGGGCCAACACCCGCATCGACCGCATCAAGACCGAGCAGCGCGCACTGGACACCCAGGTCAGCGCCATTACCCAGGCCGAGGCCACGCTGGGCAACGCCAGCGACCTGCTGCGCGAGTTCCGTACCCTGGTGGTACAGGCAGGCGACGGTGCCAACAGCCCGGTGGAGCGCGAAACCATTGCCAAGCAGTTGGTCGGCATCCGCGACGAGCTGATCACCCTGGCGAACAAAAAAGACAGCAACGGCATGCCCTTATTCAACGGCCTGGGCAGCACCTCGGCCCCGTTTGAAACCAGTGCCAACGGCGTACCGCCCGACCCCGACTACAACTACAACGGCCTGCCCGGCCAAACCGCCGCCAGCACCGTGGCCATCCCCTTTACGCTGGATGGCCGCGCCGCCTGGATGGACGTGCCCGAGGGCAACGGCGTGTTCACCGTCAGCCTGGGAGCGGCCAACACCGGGCGCGCCTTTACCGACATTGGCGTGGTCGTCAATGCCCCCCTGATGGCCGCCCAAGGCACCGACTTCACGGTGAACTTCACCGCGCCCGTGCCACCCGCCACCGGGGCCACCACCTACACCGTCACCAACAACACCACCGCCACCACCTCGGCGGCACAAACCTATACCGAAGGCCAGTCCATCGTGATGGGCGGCATCTCGATGGTGGTGCGCGGCACCCCGCTCAATGGCGATACGCTGGAAGTCAACGCCAACGTCACCGCCAACCGGCCCAGCATTTTTGACGTGATGGACCGCACCATCGCCAGCATGTTTGCTGTGGGCTCCACCACCGTCGGCGCCAACAGCAACGATGCCAATTTCAACCAGGAACAGGCGATTTCGCTGGCCCAGCTGGACACCAGCCTGGAAAAAATCAGTGCCAGCCGGGGCAAGGCAGGCGACCTGCTGACCCGCGCCGACCGCATCACCGACACCCAGGCCGACAACACCATCCAGGCCAAGACCGACAAGTCCAACGCCGAAGACATCGACATGATTGCCGCCGCCGCCGACCAGAGCAACCAGCAAACCGCCTACCAGGCCGCATTGAAATCCTACGCCTCGATCCAGAAGCTATCATTGTTCAACTACATCAGTTGAACCTAGTTTCCGTAGTTGACCGCTTGTTATCACTTGGAACACCGTATGGTCATTCACATTTGTGAACCTCAAGTCGCTCACCTCTTGGGTGAACCACGCTACACGGCCGATTGCACCACTGGAGCCGCGTCTGGGGATGTTGCTCCGCCTTGCGGGCATGAGCCCGCTGCGTTGTCGCGCCTACCCAGCCACGCCCCCAGCGGCACACTCGACCGTGTCCAACTGCGGAATCTAGGTTAGCGGGCCCTCCCGCCTCAGACATGGCCACTTCCGTCCTCGGCAGCATCACCCTGGGCTATCGCCCGCTGTGGAATGCTGCGCGCAGCATGGCCGCAGTGCAGTTGTTCATCGAAGGCCGGGCCGATGCCAGCATCGACTCCGAGCGCCTGGTCGGCAGCCTGCAAGACCAGTGCAAGCCCGGCGCGCCGCCGCTGCTGCTGTCGGTCAAATCCCCCGCCCTGCTGCGTGACCTGCTAGACCACGCCCCGGCGCGCACAGCAGCCCCGTACTGGATTGAAGTCCGCAGCGAATGGATGGGCAGCCACGCCATGCCGCAGCGGGTGCAGCGCGCCCACCAGCGTGGCCTGCGCCTGGTGTGGCGGGCCGAATCCGACCAGCCCCCCGGCCCCGAGCTGGCCCCCTGCTTTTTCACCCAGCTGCTACGCCTGTCGCCCCAGGCGGCGCTGGCAGCGCTGCAGGCCGCCGCCCGTAACCGCGCAGGCACTACGCCCACGGGAACCAGCCCGGTACAACCCGGCATGCTGTTCGAGGGCATCGCCAGCCGCCTGCTGATGGAACACTGCCTGGACCAGCAGCACGCCACCGCCCTGCTGGGCTGGCCCGATGAAGACATCCTGCACGCCCTGCACCGCCTGGCCACCGCCCCCGACTACCAGGCCATGGTGCAACTGGTGCAGGCCGTGGACGACGACGTATCGGTCGAAAAACTCGAATCCCTGCTGGGCCTGGAACCCATCCTGACCTTCCGCTTCCTGGCCTACGCCAATTCGGCCGCCGTCGGCCTGCGCACCGAGGTCGAATCGCTGCGCCACGGCCTGATGCTGCTGGGCACCAGCCCGTTCAAACGCTGGCTGGTCGAGCAGTTGCCTAAAGGCTCGCGCGACCCCAACCTGCGCCCGGTCAAGGCCGCCATGGTGCTGCGCGCCCGGCTGATGGAGAACCTGATGGACTCCGGTGCCGAACACCAGCTGGCCCGCGAAATCTACCTCTGCGGCCTGTTCTCGCAGATCGACGTGCTGATGGGCGAACCCCTGGGCAGCGCCCTGCACCGCGTGCCCCTGAGCAGCCGCATTTACAACGCCACCGTGCGCAACACCGGCCCCTACGCCCCCCTGCTGCATATTGCCAGCGCCCTGGAATCCGACAACGGCACCGCCATCCGCACCCTGTGCCACGAGCACGGGATGGACCTGGAAGATGTCAACCGGGCGCTGCTGCGCAGCCTGGGCTAACTGCCCGGTGTCTCCCGGCGGGAAAGCAGGTCTTTGGTGAGTTCGGTGCGCAGCGCGCTGGCGCACGCGCGTACTGCTTCGTAGTCGCCTGGGGTGAGCGGCTCATGGGTTGCGTGGCTAATTCCGCGCGCCGACACCGCCTCGGCAATCTGGGTCTGGAGCGCCTTGTACGCATTCATGGCATCCACCGTCAGCAGCATTCCACCGGGCACGGCATCCTTCGTTCCAAAGTACCACTCCCGCAGCCCTGCAGAGAATTCGGTCAACGATGGGTAATCCACCGAAGCGTCCTGGGGCCATTTGGGCAGCACCCTGGTCTGTTGCCACAGCGCACTGTAGGACCTGATCCGCATCGTGCGAAGTTCAGTGTCCACTGCACCAAAGAACGCCAGCGACTTCTTGAAATCCTCCAGTTGCTTGGCCAGCTCGGCCTTGTGCGACTCTTCCATCTGGCGCAGCGCCGATTCGTGCTGCTTTTGCAGCACCCCCACTGCCTCTTTGCCCAGGTACGCCATCACGGCAGCAGCCGAAGCGGCCACGCTGCTGACGAGAGACAACAGATCGACGAGTGTCATGGGGCCTCCTGTGCATACTTGCAGGGCAAAAAACGGCATTTGTGCCGGTCTGGTTTGCCTGGTTTGCTCCCTTAAAAATAGCGCCAAAAACGACGATTTACAAACCAGGTTTACTCGCCACAAAGAAACGCGTAGTACGGTGGAGTGTGAGGTATTGACCTTTGCCGGGCAGGGAGTATCTACAGCTTGAGGATGCCAGTGAGTAGAACGACGATACCGAGCCAGACTTTGGAAGCAATATCTTGTCCATACTTGAATGCTTCAAAGTGATCTGAATTGCCACAGCTTTTGAAAAGCCAGAAATACTCGAAGGCGAACCAAATGGGTGGAACAACCACCCAAAACGCCCACATGATTTTGAGCGGAGTCAGGGTATCGGAAGATGCCGTCCTGTCATGTAGAAACAGGGCGACGATCGTCAAGACACACGCGATCGCTGTAATTACCCAGATAGCTTTCAGAATGCAGATATTCATTCCCCCTGAGCCATAAATTTGCGCTCGACCCGAGGTCGATAACGGATTCGCCGCCGGTACGGAAGGTTTACAGAGGGACAAGACTTCAGTAATTGAACAGGGCATTGCGATACTCCTGTGGGGCCGGTGAGAGCGATGCGTGTGACAAGAAACATATCCCTTGCCATTTGGCACCATTCTTGACCCACCCTTGAGGTTCAAGCATCCCTCATTTGGGGGATGCTTGAACCTCCGCCGAAACTCCTCACCCCCGCACCCGCGCAAACACCTTCCAGAACGCCGCGTCCTGCGTGTTCGCAAAGTTGATGCGCATCAGGCTGCTGGGCTGGCGGTTGGCGTGGAACAGGGCACCGGGGGCCAGCATGTAGCCTTCGTCGAGCATGCGCTGGGCCAGGGCATCGGTGTCTACGCCGGTTTCAACCCAGCCGAACAGGCCTGCGGGCTCGGATGCAAAAGTGCAGCCTGCGGCCAGGGCCAGCTTGGTGCTGCGGGTACGGGCCTGGTCGAGGCGGGCGCGCACGCCTTCGGAGTGGCGGCGCAGTTGGCCCTGGTCGATACACCAGGCAAGGGCTTTTTCCAGCAAGGACGGGGTGGTCAGTGTGGCCAGCAGCTTGGTGTTGGTGAGGCGGTCCACCAGGGCGGTGGGGGCGGCCAGAAAGCCTACACGCCAGCCGGGGGCCAGGATTTTGGAGAAACCGCTGGCGTACAGGGTGCGCTGCAGGCCGTCCAGCACGCACAGGCGGGTGGCGTGTTCAGGGGCCAGGTGGCTGTAGGTGTCGTCTTCCACGATGTAGAAGTCGTGGGCATTGGCCAGGGTCAGCACCCGGTGCGCGCTGCCGGGGGTGAGGCAAAAGCCGGTGGGGTTGTGCAACACGCTCACGCTCACAAACAGCTTCGGCGCATGTTCCTCGCAGTAGCGCGCCATGACCTCCAGGTCCGGCCCGTCGGCATTGCGCGGCACCGGCAGGATGCGCATGCCCATGGCTTCCAGCCGGGCGAATTCCACCGCCCAGCCGGGTTCTTCGACCATCACGCAATCGCCCGGGCGCAGCAGGGTGCGGCTGGCGATGTCCAGCGCGTGGGTGGCACCCACGGTGGTGATGATCTGTTCGGGCGCAGCCGGGATATGCAAGCCGAGCAGCTTTTTCGACAGGCTTTGGCGCAGACCCAGGTCGCCCGCCGGGTCGCCGTAGCGGCGCGAAAAATCGACCGTGCCTGCCGCCACCCGGCGCACGGCGGCGGGCATGAAGCTGTTGTCCAGCCAATCGGGCGGCAGCACGCCCATGCCAGGTTGGGGTTTGTCGCTGTCGCCCTGGAACATGCCGCGCATCAGGGCTGTGGCATCGATCGGGCGGCGCGCCGGGCTTGCTATGTTTTTTGTAGCTTCTCGTGCGTATAGATCCTGCACGGGAGCCGTTTCCCGCACATAAAAACCCCGGTTCTTGCGGGCCTCTACCAGGCCCAGCGCCAGCAGCCGGTCGTAGGCCGCCACCACGGTGGAGGCACTCACCGCGTGCTGCTGGGCGCATTGGCGCACCGAGGGCAGGCGTGCCCCCGCAGCCAGCAGGCGGCAACGGATGCGCTCGGCGAAATGGCTGGCGAGCTGCTCGGTGAGCGTCTGGTCGGCGGTCTTCATCAACATGGTGGCGGCTCCTGTGTGCTGGCCTTACAAGCAATACAGTTCACAAACTGAATGGATAAAGTGTACTGCCAGTGTGTTGGTAATGGCACTACATTGAATGCACTATGAGCCTGCACACCGCCACCCTTTCCACACCGATACGCCATGCCGAACGCCGGGGCCTGTGGCTGGGCCTGCTGGGCGTGGTGATTTTTGCGCTGACCCTGCCGATGACCCGGCTGGCGGTGGGCACACCGGCCGACCCGCAGATGTCTGGGGTGTTTGTGGCCATGGGCCGTGCCGCCCTGGCGGGCGGTTTGTCGGCACTGTTTTTGTGGGCCACCCGCGCGCCTTGGCCGCAGCGCCAGGACTGGGTGCCGCTGCTGTGCACCACCTCGGGCGTGGTGTTTGGTTTTCCGCTGCTCACGTCGATTGCCATGCGGCATGTGGAGGCGGTACACGCCAGCGTGATCATTGGTGTGCTGCCGCTGGCCACGGCGGTGGTGGGCGCGCTGATGCACCGCCAGCGCCCGTCCACCGGCTTCTGGCTGTGCGCGGTGCTGGGCAGCGCGATGGTGGTGGCGTTTGCCATGCTGCGTTCGGGGCAAGCGGGTCTGCACATCCAGGCCGCCGACGGTCTGCTGCTGTTGGCCATGCTGCTGGGCGCAGTGGGCTACGGCTTTGGCGGCCGCTTGGCCCAGCGCAT
Organism: uncultured Albidiferax sp.; assembly: GCA_963512605.1. Lineage (GTDB taxonomy): Bacteria > Pseudomonadota > Gammaproteobacteria > Burkholderiales > Burkholderiaceae_C > Rhodoferax_B. The sequence continues at coordinate 65,894 of CAUPNG010000021.1, forward strand.
GCCCGGCGAGCAGGTGATTTGCTGGGTGCTGGTGCTGGCCCTGCCCATCACCCTGCCCGCGGCCCTGTGGACGCAGCCCGCGCAGCCGGTGGCGCTGCACGCCTGGGCCGGGTTTGCCTACCTGGCGGTGTTTTCGCAATGGCTGGGCTTTTTTGCCTGGTACCGGGGGCTGGCGCTGGGCGGCACGGTGCGCGTCAGCCAGGTGCAACTGGTGCAGCCTTTTTTGAGCATGCTGTTTGCCGTGCCCCTGCTGGGCGAAACGCTGGACGCGGTCACGCTGGGCTTTGGCCTCGCCGTGATTGCCACGGTGTTCATGGGCAAACGCATGCCCGTCCGTTGATTTCAGGAGCCTGTATGGATATGCAACTTTTCGCCGCGCTGACGCTGTTTGCCTTTGTCAGCTCCATCACCCCCGGCCCGAACAACCTGATGTTGCTGGCCTCGGGCGTGAACCACGGCTTTCGCGCCACGCTGCCGCACATGGTGGGGATTTCGGTCGGTTTCTTTGTTTTGCTGCTGGCGGTAGGCCTGGGGCTGGGCCTGCTGTTTGAACAGGTGCCACAGTTGTATGTGCTGCTGAAATGGTTGGGGGCGGCCTATCTGCTATATCTGGCCTGGGGTGTGGCCACCGCCGGAGCCCCCGAAGATGCCACCGCCAGCCGCCCCATCGGCTTCTGGGGCGCAGCAGGTTTCCAGTGGGTCAACCCCAAGGCCTGGGTCATGGCCGTGGGTGCCTTCAGCAGCTATGTGCCCGCCCACAGCGGCAGTGCCCTTGTACTGGGCGCGGCCAGCTTGTTCGCGGTGGTGAACCTGCCCGCCATAGGCCTGTGGGCGCTGTGCGGCAGCCGCCTGCGCCACTGGCTGCGCATCCCCCGCTACCGCCAGATTTTTAATGGCGTGATGGCGATTTTGCTGGTCGCCTCGCTCGCACCCATGCTGGCTTAGCTGACAATCTAGTTCTACCCCTTTTGACCAAAGACCACCATGAGCAACCCCTGGACCCTCGCCGCCCGCACTGAAAAAATGAACTCGTCGGCCATCCGCGAAATCCTCAAGGTCACCGAGCGCCCCGGCATCATCAGCTTTGCAGGCGGCCTGCCCTCGCCCAAGACCTTTCCGGTGGCCGAGTTTGCAGCGGCATGCGAAAAAGTGCTGCGCGAAGACGGCAAGGGCGCGCTGCAGTACGCCGCCAGCGAAGGCTACGGCCCGTTGCGCGAGATCGTGGCGGCCCAACTGCCCTGGAATGTGGAACCCGCCCAGGTGCTGATCACCACCGGCTCACAGCAGGCGCTGGACCTGATCGGCAAGGTACTGATCGACAAAGACAGCAAAGTGCTGGTGGAAACGCCCACCTACCTGGGCGCGCTGCAGGCCTTTGCGCCCATGGAACCCAAAGTGGTCAGCGTGGCCTGCGACGATGAGGGCGTGGATCTGGACGACCTCAGTGCCAAAGCCCCCGGCGGTCGTTTTCTGTACGTGCTGCCCAACTTCCAGAACCCCACCGGCCGCACCATGCCCGAAGCCCGCCGTGCCGCGCTGATCGAGCGCGCCGAACGCCTGGGCCTGCCGCTGGTGGAAGACAACCCCTACGGCGACCTGTGGTTTGACACGCCCCCGCCCGCCCCGCTGACGGGCCGCAACCCCGAGGGCTGCATCTACATGGGCTCGTTCTCCAAGGTGCTGGCCCCCGGCCTGCGCCTGGGCTACGTGATCGCCCCCAAGGCCATGATGCCCAAGCTGCTGCAGGCCAAGCAGGCCGCTGACCTGCACAGCCCCAGCTTCAACCAGCGCATGGTGGTGGCCGTGATGCAAGACAACTTCCTGGCCCGCCACGTGCCCACCATCCGCACGCTGTACAAGGCCCAACGCGATGCCATGCTGGCCGCGTTGACCCGCGAAATGCCTGCGGGCACGCACTGGAACGTGCCCGACGGCGGCATGTTCCTGTGGGCGCGCCTGCCCGAAGGCGTGCACGCCGTGGACCTGCTGCCCAAGGCAGTGGACAAGGGCGTGGCCTTCGTGCCCGGCACGGCTTTTTATGCCGACAACGCCGACCCGCACACCATCCGCCTGTCGTTCGTCACCGCCAGCGTGGAGCAGATCAACATCGGCATCAAGGCGCTGGCTGACGCGATCAAGACGCTGTAATGCAGACCACCCGCCCTTTCCAGCAAGTCGACGTTTTCACCCCCACCCCCTACCAGGGCAACCCGCTGGCAGTGGTGCTGGACGGCGCGGGCCTGAGCGACGCGCAGATGCAGCGCTTTGCCAGCTGGACGCACCTGTCGGAAACCACTTTTCTGCTGCCGCCCACCGACGCGGGCCGGGCGGCGGGTGCCGACTACCGGGTGCGCATCTTCGACCCGAAAAGCGAACTGCGTTTTGCCGGCCACCCCACGCTGGGCAGTTGCCACGCCTGGCTGCAGGCGGGCGGGCAGCCGCGTGCCGCCAAGATGGTGCTGCAGGAATGCGCGGTGGGGCTGGTGCCGATCCGTAGAGAAAGCGATAAATTGCTGTTCGCCGCACCGCCGCTCAAACGCAGCGCGCCCAGCGCCATGGTGCTGGCCCAGGTGGCCGCCGCACTGGGCCTGAAGCCGCGCGACGTGGTGGCCGCGCAGATGCTGGACAACGGCTTGCCCTGGCTGGGCATCTTGCTCGACGGCCCGCAAACCGTGCTGCAACTGGCCCCGGACCACCTGGCGCTGAAAAACACCGGCCTAGTGGTCGGCGTGGCCGGGCTCTACCCACAAGACGATGCCCCCCAGCTCATCGCCCGCTCCAGCCGCGAAGCCCGCGCCTTTGGCCGCAGCGCGCCGGTGGATGACTGCCCCGAGCCGCAGATGGAAGTGCGCGCCTTTGCCGCCGCCGTGGACGTGCTGGAAGACCCCGTCACCGGCAGCCTGAACGCCAGCCTTGCCCAGTGGCTGATTGCAGACGGCTACGCGCCCGAGCGGTACCTGGTAAGCCAGGGCACCTGCCTGGACCGCGCGGGCCGGGTGCACATCGAGCGCGATGCGCAAGGACAGGTGTGGGTGGGTGGCGCGTCGGTAACCTGCATCAGCGGCAGCGTATTTTTATAAGCGCCGCATATAAGCAATAGGCTTGTAGCTATAGATTCAGGAGTAATCTGGAGTGGTCGCGTTGTGCGATGTGTCGCCGTATCGGCAAAAAGCGGGGGAATCCCGAATTTCCGAGGTTCCATGCGCGAAAAACCACCCATGGCGCTTGCAATCCGCTTTTGAGCACCGAAGATAGCGGGTTGTTTAGCTGGCATGGATTCCCGATGACTTCCCGTTTTCCCCACCAAGACCCACCGCCATCGCACAAAGCCCTCTGTGCGTTGGATTTGGGTGTGCCCGGCCATGCCGATGCAGCGGAAACAGCCTTCCCACAGGACAGTTTGCAGGCCTTGCTGGGCGCATTCGTCACCAGCGCGCAGGCCATGCCGTGGGCGGCTTACCGTGCGGGCGACAAACTGCATTTGATCGGGCAGGGCGGCCCGACCAGGGATTGGCCAGTGGCGATTGCCCAAGAGACATTCCAGGCTTTTTGCCGCGACCAGGGCCTGCACCGCTGGGCCACCGGCCAGGGCGAAACTGCGCTGGGCTGGGTGCTGGCACCGCAGAGCGAAGCGGGCAACGTGCGCGTAGCAGAGCTGGCGCGCAAGCTGGGCCTGCGCCTGCAAACCGATGCCCTGGCCCGGGCCCATGCCAGCCAGCGGGTGCTATTCGAGATCACCTACCTGGCCAGTTCCACGCGAGACCGTGGAGCGTTTTTGCAAGGTGTACACCGCCAACTGTCGACCCTGATCGATGCTGAAAACTTCTATCTGGCGCAGTACGAGAGCCAGACCGACAGGCTCAGTTGGCCGTACTACGTGGACCACACCGATGAGGAGGTCATGGATGCCGAGGCCTACGAGCCCATCGACCGCCAGCACCTCTCGATGACCGGTTATGTCCTGACCACCGGGGAGCCACTGTTCGTCAACGCCATGGATATCGCTTTAGCGGAGGAGCAAGGGTTGTTCCATTGCAGGGGCCACCGCCCGGAATTCTGGATGGGGGTGCCGCTGAAAAACGCCTCCGATGAGGTGTTCGGCATGCTGGCGATGCAGGTGTACGACGTGGCACGGATCTACAGCGTCGAGGACCGCGAGCTGTTTCTGGTGGTGGCGCGCCACGTGGCGATGGCACTGGACCGGATTCTGCACCGCGTGCACCTCGAAGAAACCGTGGCCCGGCGTACGCTGGAGCTGTCCACCCTGAATGACGCGCTGCGGCACGAGGTGGCTGACCGCGAACGTGCAGAACACCTGCAGCGCGCTTTGTTCCAGATCACCGAATTGGCCAGCCAGCCGGGCGACATGGCCGAGCTGTTCCGTGGCCTGCACGGCATCGTGGGCGAGCTGCTGTTTGCCCGCAACTTCTACATCGCGCTGTTCGACGATGCCACCACCGAGGTGACTTTTCCGTACTACGTGGACGAATTTCTGGACAAAGTGCCCAAGCCCCGGCGCGGTGAGCGCGGTGTGACCGAATACGTCATCCGCCAGCGGCGGCCTTGCCTGATCGACCCCCAGGAAGTCCTGCGGCTGGAGAGCCTGGGGGAGATTGCTGCGCACCGGGGCACCAACCTGTCGCATTCCTGGCTCGGTATTCCGCTGTTCGATGGCGACGTGGTGCGCGGCGTGCTGGCAGTACAGAGTTATTCGCCCGACATCCACTATTCCTTGCGCGACCAGGAGCTGCTGACCTTTGTCTCACGGCACATCGACACGGCCTTGTCCCGACGCAGCGCGGCCGAAGCCATCCACACCGCAAACACCCGGCTGGAGGCGAGGGTGCAGGACCGCACCCGCGAGCTGGACCATGCCAATGCCCAGCTGCAGCACGAAAACGGCCATGACTCGCTGACCGGTCTGCCCAACCGCGCGCATTTGCAGCAGCGCCTGCACCGCGCTTGGCAGGCGTTCTGCGACCATGGCCAGGAACTGGTGGTGATGTTCATCGACCTGGACCGCTTCAAGATGGTCAACGACAGCCTGGGCCACCACTCTGGCGACCTGCTGCTGGTCCAGGTCGCCGATCGCCTGCGCAAATGCATGCGCGACAGCGATTTGCTGGCCCGCCTGGGCGGTGATGAATTCGCGGTGCTGGCCTTTGGTGCGCCGCCGGATGTCACCGCGGCCATCGCCGAACGGATTCTGCAGGCCTTCGAGCTACCGTTCCACATCGATGGGCACGCCGTGTTTTCGTCGTGCAGTGTCGGTGTGGTCGGTGCCGACAGCCAGTTCCACCACGAACCCGCCGACCTGCTGCGCGATGCCGACACCGCCATGTACCGGGTGAAAAACGCCGGGCGCGACAGCTATGCGCTGTTCAGCCAGGAAGTTCGCCGCGAGGTGTCCGACCAGATGGAGCAGGAGAACGCCCTGCGCAATGCGCTCAAGCGCAGCGACGAACTGCTGCCGTATTTCCAGCCGATCATCGATGTGCAGACCGGCACCACGGTGGCGTTGGAGGCCTTGATCCGCTGGCACCAGCCCGGCGGCAACATCGTCGCGCCCGGCGCGTTTTTACCGGCGCTGGAAGGTCTGCGGCTGATCGGTCGGCTGGATTTCTACATGCTGCACAGTGTGGTGGCGATCCTGGCGCAGCCTGAGCATGCGCATTGGCCAACCGTGCATGTGAACTGCTCCAGCTACAGCATCACCCGCACCGAATTCTCCAGTGAAGTGCTCAGTTTATTGGCCGATTACGGCGTGGCACCCTCGCGCATTTGCCTGGAGCTGACCGAAGGTGCCCTGGTGGCCGAACCGGAGCTGGCGCGCCAGGCCATGAAACACCTGGCGGACAACGGTGTGTCGGTGGTGCTAGACGATTTCGGTGCCGGCTTCTCGTCGCTGAGCTATGTGCACCAGTACCACTTCAGCGGCCTGAAGATTGACAAGTCCTTCATTTTGGAGCTGACCACCAGCCCGCGCAGCCGCGCCATCGTGCGGGCCATTGTGCGCATGGCCGAATCGCTGGACCTGAGCATCGTCGCCGAAGGGGTGGAGGATGCCGAAACCCTGGCCTTACTGCGTGACATGGGTGCCGGCCAGGCGCAGGGCTACTACTTCTCTAGGCCGGTGCCCCAGGAAGCACTGAACCTCCGCCTGCTGGCTGCCGTGTAGGCAAACGGTTTGCGGGGCCGGGGCTGCCGCTTAGCGGCCCGCGCGCTTCACATACTGCTTGCTCCAGAACAACTGGTGCAGCGGCAGCCGTGCGTCCAGCAATGCAGCCCGCGCCTTTGGCCGCAGCGCGCCGGTGGATGAGGGGCTCAATCCACCCAACCAACCGCAGATGGAAGTGCGCGCCTTCGCCGCCGCCGTGGACGTGCTGGAAGACCCCGTCACCGGCAGCCTGAACGCCAGCCTGGCCCAGTGGCTGATTGCCGACGGCTATGCGCCCGAGCAGTACCTGGTAAGCCAGGGCACCTGCCTGGACCGCGCGGGCCGGGTGCACATTGAGCGCGATGCTGAGGGGCAGGTCTGGGTGGGCGGCGCGTCGGTCACCTGCATCAGCGGCAACGTGTTGCTGTAGGACATTTGCTTTCAAAAAATTGTCATCCCCCAGCCCCATCCGGCGTTATGGTCCCACCCGGCGCATTTGCCGGATTGAAAAGGATACAACCATGTGGAAACGTGTCTCGTTGGTCTGGGCTGTCGTCAAGGGCGATGCCCGCTTGCTGTGGTTCGCCTTGCAGCACCCGCAGTCGCCGCCCTGGCTGAAGTGGGGCACGGCAGGCATCGTGCTGTACCTGCTGTCACCGGTGGACCTGGTACCCGACTTCATCCCCATCGCAGGCTTACTGGACGACCTGGTGCTGGTGCCGCTGGCCATGGGCTGGCTGCTGAAAAAGCTGCCCCGCCACATCTTCGACGACATCACCCGCCGTGCCCGGGGCGGCGCGCAGGGTGCCAGCGATGTGGTGCAGCGCTGACGCAGCACCTTGTCACTATCAACTTGATAGCATCTCACGCTTATTTAATAAGCGCGGGGTGCCGATTCAATGCCTAATTGCGGCGCTGCAACGCAATTAAGGGAAAACCCTTACACTCGGGTTAACCCTTAAATTCATTGCAGAGGCCCCCATGATCGCTACTTCTTTCTCCCTGGCTGGCCCTTCGGCTCCCACCACCGTCCGCGCAGCCAGCCCAGCATCTGCACAGAACGCCACCCAGCCCGGCAAAAAGCCTTTTGCCTGGTTTGCCGCACTGAACCGCGCCAGCCTGTGGCTCAGCCAGTCCCGCACCACCTGGGCTACTGCAGGCCACACACTGAACTAAGCGCTGGGCGGCTGGTCCCACGGCGGCTCGGGCGGAAAGCGCTCGGCCAGAAAATCCAGCAGGGCCCGCAGCGCAGCGGGCATGTTTTTGCGCGAGGCGTACACAGCGTAGATGCCCAGCTCGCGCTGCTGCACCGCAGGCAGCAAGGCCACCAGCTGGCCGCTGCGCACCAGCGGCGCGGCCATGAAGCTGGGCAACAGGGCCACGCCCACACCGGCCACAGCGGCCTGCAGCAGCGAGGTGGACTCGTTGGCACTCAGGTTGCCGCCCACCGCCACCGACGACGGCTGGCCATCCAGTTCAAAGTTCCACAGCGTCTTGCCGTAGTACGAATGCGTGAGGCAGTTGTGCGCGGCCAGGTCTTCCATGCGCCGGATGGGCGGGTGCGTGCGCAGGTATTCGGGCGCGGCACAGACCATGGAGCGGCACACCGTGAGCCGCCGGGCAATCAGGTTGGGGTCGAGTGCATGGCTGATGCGCACCGCCAGGTCGATGCGCTCCTCCACCAGGTTCACCGCGCGGTCCAGCAGCACCAGATCGACCGACACGGCGGGGTAGCGCTTCACGAAGTCGGCCACCGCCCAGGTCAGGTGCGTCTGGCCGAACGAGGTGCTGACGGTGATGCGCAGCAGCCCCTGCGGCGTGGTCTCGGGCACCGCCACCGCCTGCTGCATGTCGGTGGTCAGCGCCAGCACCGCGCGGCAGCGCTGCAGGGTTTCGCTGCCCGCCGGGGTGACGCTGAGCTTGCGGGTGGTGCGGTGCAGCAGCCGCGCCCCGGTCCAGCCCTCCAGCTCGGCGATAAACCGCGACACCACCGGGCGCGACAGGCCCAGCGCATCGGCCGCCGCGGTTTGGCTGCCCGCGTCCACCACGGCCACAAAAACCTGCATGGCTTTCAAGGTATCCATATTATTCGACCGGTTTTGACAACAAACCAGGGCGAATTTTAGGGTTTTTCCATTCAATAAACACAACTAACATTCCATCCATCGCAACACACACTGTTTGGAGAAACCCATGACCACACGCTCTACCGCTACCCGCTGGGCCCTTACCGCCCTCACTGCCGCCACCCTGGCCGCCCCTGCCCTGGCCGCAGGCCCGCTCAAGCTGGATGTCTACAACCCCGGCCATGAGGCCATCTTCCCCGTCTCGTCGGTGCTGGTCACCGGCGAAAAAGACGCGGTGCTGATCGATGCGCAGTTCGGCGCATCGCAAGCCGCCAAAGTGGTGGAAAAAATCCGTGCCAGCGGCAAGAACCTGACCACCATCTACATCAGCCATGGCGACCCGGACTTCTACTTCGGCCTGGAAACCATCAGCAAAGCCTTCCCCGCCGCCAAGATCGTGGCCACCGCCCACACCGTGCAGCACATCAAGGAGAGCGCCGCAGGCAAGCTGGCCTACTGGGGCCCTATCCTCAAGGCCGACGCGCCCAGCGCCACCGTGCTGCCCGAGGTGCTGGCCGGCCACACGCTGACGCTGGAAGGACAAAAGTTGGAGATCAAGGGCGATGCGCAGCCCGACCGCAGCTTTGTGTGGATTCCATCGCTGAAGGCGGTGGTGGGCGGCATTCCGCTGGCCAACAACCTGCACGTCTGGATGGCCGACACCCAGACCCCCGCCTCCCACACCGGCTGGCTGGCCACGCTGACCCAGATCCAGAAACTCAAGCCGAAGGTGGTGGTGCCCGGCCACTACCTGGAAGGCCCGTCGAAGCCGCTGAACGCCGCCCGGTACACCGCCGACTACATCAAGGCTTTCGACAAGCACACCGCCACAGCCAAGAACTCGGCCGAACTGATCGAAGCCATGAAAAAGGAATTCCCCACCGCGGGCGAAGTCAGCTCGCTGGAGCTGAGCGCCAAAGTGGCCAAGGGCGAAATGAAGTGGTAACCCCACCCGGCTGAGTCCAGCCGGTTACTACAAAAACAGTAGCTTCTTGCGCTTATCCAATGGGCGCTGGCGGCTATTTTTTTATGCAAGACCGTCCAGGCGCAAACGCACCGTGCCCGTGGGCTCCTGCGCCCCAGCCGGGCCAAAACTGCGTTCGATGATCTGCACCCGGTTGCGCCCGTGGTGGAGCAGCGTGCTGGCGCGGGTGCCGTAGTGCGGCATGCAGATGAAGGTGGCCGACAGCGCGCGCTCCAGGTCCAGGCCGACCCCGGTGGCGGGCAATTCGGCATCGGCGGCCAGGCGGGTGTCGGCCAGCAGCGGCCACAGGTCGGCCTCTAGCGCCGGGGGCATCTCGGGTGCCTGGGCGGCTTGGTGCGTTTGCAGTACGGCGGCCAAGCCGCTGCACAGCCGCACCAGCTTGGGCCAGGGCGTGTCGAAGTCGGCATTCGACACCGCCCACACGCCGGGCGCGGGCTGGAAAAACCGCCGCTGGCGGCTCTCGAACGCCACCAGCTGCTGGCCGTCGAACAGCAGCAGGTTAAAGCCGTTGTAGGCAGCCGAGGTACCGGCCAACTGCTGCGCAAATTCTTCGGCACCCAGGCCGCTGTGCAAAAACGCGGTAACGATGCCGCCGCGCGACGGCGCATCCGAGCGCATCGCTGCCGGATCGCGCACATTGGTCAGCGCCGCCACCCGCCCGCTGGGCCGGTGCACCCCCATCCAGGTGCCGCCGCCCTGCAGATCCTGCCCGGCGACGGTGTGGCCGTCGGCCCAGGCGTGCAGCGCGGTGGTGGGCCGGGCATAGAACTCATCGCGGTTGGCGGCAATGGTCAGCGGCGCGGGGGCACCGGGTTGCCATTGGAAGGCGAGGAGGCACATGGGAAGGCGGTGCGCTTCAGGTCAGCGAAAACCGATCCCCCGGCATCGCATCCTTGGGGTTGGGACCAAAGCGGTTGCTGCCGGGCTGGCTGTCGCGCACGGTAAATACCAGCAGCACGATGGCACCCACGATGGGGAGCAGCGCGATAAGCAGCCACCAGCCGCTGCGGTCGATGTCGTGCAGCCGCCGCACCGCCACCCCCAGCGACGGCAGCAGCATGCCAAGGCTGAAAATTCCGCCCAACACACCCATGCCGGCATGCCGGTTGTACGAGCCCGCCAGCCCGTCGGCGATGCCCAGCGCGATGGAAATCAGGCCGTAAAACAGAAAGAAGTACCAGTATTCGCTGCGTTGCGCACGTCCGGAAAACACGGCGTATTTCTTCAGGGCTTCAACAAACCAGTCCATCGTTTTCTCCCGCTGCGCTCAGGCGAAATGCCTGCTGAAATTATGGCCGGGCCAGGCGGCGTTCTGTGTGACGCATGGCCATAACCCCTTGCAGGTTTACTACCAAAAAAATAGCTGCCCACGCTTATGGAATAAGCGCGAGCAGCCTATTTGGCCCTAAAACCGGCGGGGCTCAGCGCAGTACCAGCACCGGCGTGTGCGAATGCGTCAACACGTGCTGGGTTTCGCTGCCCAGCAGCAGGCGCTTGATGCCTCTGCGGCCATGCGAGGCCATGATGATCAGGTCGGCGCTGTACTTGCTGGCGGCGCTGATGATGCCCTCGGCCACCAGGTCGGACTGCACCACCACGGTGTGCACGTTCACGCCCTTGGCCTCGGCCTCGGCCTTGTAGGCATCGACCACCAGCTTACCTTCGTCCAGCCACTGCTGTTCGATGCGGGCCGAGTCGTCCATGCTGACCGGGATGGAGCCCTCAAAGTAGCTGCGGGCATAGTGCGGCACGATCTTGACGATGTACAGGGCGGCCCCCGTGAGCGCCGCCAGGTCGATGCCGCTGGCCACGGCCTTGTGGGACAAGTCGTCGCCACTGGTGGCCACAAGAATGTTGGTGTACATGCTGTATCTCCTGGAGTTGATACCAGCAGATTAATCCCATTTATTGCTTTTGGCGTTGATCTGCATCAAAAGCGGCGCTGTCCTACACCGATACGCTTGCCGCATGTCTGCCAACCTCTCGCTACCCCTCCCAACGGCACCGGTGTGGCTGGACGATCCCACGGAATGGGCGGCCTTCACCCAGCCGTCGGCGCAGTGGCCCCACTGCCAGGAATCGCAGCTGCTGATCGACGGCATGCACTGCGCGGCCTGCGCGCTGTCGGTGGAGCAGGCCTTGCGCGCCGTGCCGGGCGTGCAGCTGGCCGAGGTGGGGGCGGCTTCGCGCCGCGCGCGGGTGGTCTGGTCGGCGGCCCACACCCAGCCCTCGGCCTGGCTGGCGGCGGTGGAGCGTGCCGGGTACCACGCCATTCCCGCGCTGGATGCCTCCGAACGGGCTCGCCGCAAACAAGAGCAGCGCCGGGCCTTGTGGCGCTGGCTGGTGGCGGGTTTTTGCATGCTGCAGGTGATGATGTACGCCATGCCCGCCTACGTGGCAGGGCCGGGCGAAATGACCGACGACATGGCGCAGCTGATGCGCTGGGCCTCGTGGGTGCTGACGCTGCCGGTGGTGGTGTTTTCCTGCGGGCCGTTTTTTGCCAATGCCTGGCGCGACATACGACAGCACCGCGTCAGCATGGACCTGCCCGCCGCCTTGGGGATGGCGGTGACCTTTGCCGTCAGCAGCGCAGCCACCTTCGACCCGCAGGGCGTGTTGGGGCACGAGGTGTACTTCGACTCGCTGACCATGTTTGTGTTCTTTTTGCTCACCGGCCGCTGGCTGGAGCTGCGCCTGCGCGACCGCACCGCCGGTGCTTTGGAGGCGTTGATCAGCCGCCTGCCCGACAGCGTGGAGCGCTGGGATGGCAAGGCCTTCGTGCGCGTGGCCGTACGGCGGCTGCAGGTAGGCGACCACCTGCGCGTGCTGCCGGGCGAGGCTTTCCCCGCCGACGGCACCCTGCTGCAAGGCCGCACCCAGGTTGACGAGGCGCTGCTCACCGGCGAATCCACCCCGCTGGGCCGCGCGGTGGGCGAGCCGGTACTGGCGGGCAGCTACAACCTCAGCGCCCCGGTGGAGTTGCATGTAGACCGCCTGGGCGAAAACACCCGCTTTGCCCAGATCGTGGCGCTGATGGCCCAGGCCGCCAGCCAGAAACCCCGGCTGGCGCAGATGGCCGACCGGGTGGCGCGGCCCTTTCTGGTGGGCGTGCTGCTGGCGGCGGCGCTGGCGGGCGTGCTGTGGTGGCCGAGCGGCCCCGGCCATGCACTAATGGTGGTGGTGGCGGTGCTGGTGGTGACCTGCCCCTGCGCGCTGTCGCTGGCCACCCCGGCGGCGCTGCTGGCTGCCGCAGGGCGGCTGGCCCAATCGGGCGTGCTGGTGCGCCGCCTGCAGGCGCTGGAAAACCTGGCGCAGGTGGACACCGTGGTTTTTGACAAGACCGGCACGCTGACCCAAGGCGGCATGGCGGTGGTGGCCATCCGCACCCGGGGTAGCATGCCGCCCGCCGTGGCGCTGGGGCTGGCCGCTGGGCTAGCCGGGCAGTCGCTGCACCCGGCATCCCGCGCGGTGGTGGCGGCGGCCCAGGCCCAGGGAGTGGTGCCGGAGCAACTGCGCCAGGTGGAGGAAGTGGCCGGGCACGGCATGCGAGGGATGGATGCTTTGGGCCGAGTGGTTTTGGGGTCCGCCGCGTGGTGCAGCGTGCCCCCAGGCTTCGAGGTGGACGAGACGCTGCGGCAGATCTACCTGGGCGACGGACTGGGCTGGCTGGCCACGTTCGATCTGTCCGAAGACGTGCGCCCCGACGCGGTGCAGGCCATCCAGGCACTGCAGGCGGCTGGCCTGCGGGTGGAGCTGCTGTCGGGCGACCACCCGGCAGCGGCGGCGCGGGTGGCGGCGCAGGTGGGCATTACCCAGGCGCGCGGCGGCTGCACGCCCACCGCCAAGCTGCTGCACCTGCAGGCCTTGCAACGCCAGGGTCGGCATGTGGCCATGGTCGGTGATGGCCTGAACGACGGCCCGGTGCTGGCCGCCGCCCACGTGTCCTTTGCCTTTGGGCAGGCCGTTCCGCTGGCGCAGCGGCAGGCCGACCTGGTGGTCACCGGCGACACGCTGGGCCGGGTGCCGCAGACGCTGCTCTTGGCCCGGCGTACATTGCGGGTGGTGCGGCAAAACCTGGCCTGGGCCGCGGGGTATAACGCGGTGTGCGTGCCGCTGGCCCTGGCCGGTTGGCTGCCCGCCTGGCTGGCCGGGCTGGGCATGGCGCTGAGTTCGCTGCTGGTGGTGCTGAATGCCGCCCGCCTGTCACGTCAATAGGTTTTATATGAAAACCGCCTCTAGCGCTTATTCCATAAGCGTGACCAGCTATTTAATCAATAGCACAGGACTTACGCGGCGCCCCTGTATCGCCCTTCGGGCTTACAGGGGGAACTTGCGTAAGTCCTGCAGCATTTACCTGAAGGCCTGTTGATGGACATCCTGTACCTCCTCATCCCCCTGTCCGTCGTGCTGGTGCTGCTGATCCTGGGCGGGCTGTGGTGGGCGATTTTTCAAGGCCAGTTCGAATCGGTTGAGCAAGAAGGCGAGCGCATTCTGCACAACGATTAAGGCATTGGCTCACCCCCAGGCTTCGCGCACTTCCCGGAATCGACCCATTGGGCCGAGAACGCATGTCGCTACTCCAACCCCCCTCGTATTGGCTTGCAAAGCAAATACGACATGCAGGGGGCAACACCAGCAGCCTGGCAAAGCCAGTTCTGCGGTGTTCTTGAGGAATGCGGGGGCCGCCCATCGCGGGCAGCCTAAGTGAGGTTGGCTTGACTTGAATCAAAGTCTCTTTGGGCCATCGCTTCGACACTGCCAGGAACATAAACGAGGGTTCCATGGCTTATACAAATACACAGACCGACCCACCGGGGGTCCATGAGGTCTACAGCGACACGGCGGTACGGCAGTTCTCCCTGATGGCCGTGGTCTGGGGGGTGGTAGGCATGCTGGTGGGGGTGATCATCGCCTCGCAACTGGCCTGGCCGGAGCTGAACTTTGGCATTTCCTGGCTCAGCTACGGGCGCTTGCGGCCGCTGCACACCAACGCGGTGATTTTTGCGTTTGGCGGCTGTTCGCTGATGGCCACCAGCCTGTTTGTGGTGCAGCGTACCTGCCAGGTGCGGCTGTTTTGCCCGCCGCTGGCGGCGTTCGTGTTCTGGGGTTGGCAGGCCGTCATCGTGGCCGCCGCCATCAGCCTGCCCATGGGCTACACCACCGGCAAGGAATACGCCGAGCTGGAGTGGCCCATCGACATCCTGATCACGCTGGTGTGGGTGTCCTACGCCATCGTGTTCTTTGGCACCGTGGGCCGCCGCCGGGTGCAGCACATCTATGTGGCCAACTGGTTCTTTGGGGCTTTCATCATCGCCGTGGCCCTGCTGCACGTGGTGAACAGCGCCGAGGTGCCTGCGGGCTGGATGAAGTCGTACTCGGCCTATGCCGGGGTGCAAGACGCGATGGTGCAGTGGTGGTACGGCCACAACGCGGTGGGCTTCTTTTTGACCGCTGGCTTCCTGGGCATGATGTATTACTTCATCCCCAAGCAGGCCGAGCGGCCGGTGTACTCGTACCGCCTGTCCATCGTGCACTTCTGGGCGCTGATCTTCACCTACATGTGGGCAGGCCCCCACCACCTGCACTACACCGCCCTGCCCGACTGGACGCAGTCCCTGGGCATGGTGTTCTCGCTGATTCTGCTGGCCCCCAGCTGGGGCGGCATGATCAACGGCGTGATGACGCTCTCGGGTGCCTGGCACAAGCTGCGTGACGACCCGATCCTGCGCTTTTTGATCGTCTCGCTGTCGTTCTACGGCATGAGCACTTTTGAGGGCCCGATGATGGCCATCAAGACCGTCAACGCACTCAGCCACTACACCGACTGGACGGTGGGACACGTGCACTCGGGTGCCCTGGGCTGGGTGGGCCTGGTGTCCATGGGTTCGCTCTACCACCTGATTCCGCGCATGTTTGGTGGCAAGAAGATGCACAGCGTGCCCGCCATCGAACTGCACTTCTGGCTGGCCACCGTGGGCATCGTGCTCTACATCGCCGCCATGTGGATTGCCGGTGTGATGCAGGGCCTGATGTGGGGCGCGGTCAACACCGATGGCACCCTGACCTACACCTTTGTGGAAAGCGTCAAGGCCACCTACCCGTTCTACGTGGTGCGCATGCTGGGCGGTTTGCTGTACCTGATCGGCATGCTGGTGATGGCCTGGAACGTGTGGATGACGGCCACCCGGGGCCGCTCGGTGCTGGTGCCCGTGCCTTCTTCTTCGCTGGCCCACGCTTGAAAGACCCCCATGGCTGACAACAAGAAACCGATTCCGTTTTTCTCGCACGAAAAGATCGAGACCAACAACTTTCTGATGATCGTGCTGATTCTGCTGGTGGTCGCCGTGGGCGGGCTGGTGGAGATCGTGCCGCTGTTCTTCCAGAAGTCCACCACCGAGCCGGTCACCGGCCTCAAGCCCTACACCCCGCTGCAGCTGATGGGCCGCGACGTGTATCTGCGCGAGGGCTGCTACAACTGCCATTCGCAGATGATCCGCCCGTTTCGCGCCGAGACGCTGCGTTACGGCCACTACTCGGTGGCCGGTGAGTTTGTCTACGACCACCCGTTCCAGTGGGGCAGCAAACGCACCGGGCCCGACCTGCACCGCGTGGGCGGCAAGTACAGCGACGAATGGCACCGCATCCACCTGAACAACCCGCGCGACGTGGTGCCCGAGTCCAACATGCCCAGCTACCCCTGGCTGGAAACCGCCCTGGTCGACCCCACCGTAGTGGCCCCGCGCATGCGGGCTCTGCGCAGCGTGGGCGTGCCCTACACCGATGCCGAGATTGCCGGTGGTGCCGAGGCGGTGAAAAACAAGACCGAGCAAGACGCACTCATCGCCTACCTGCAGGTCATGGGCCGGGCCCTGACCGACCAGCTGGCGGCCAAGGCTGCCGAGACCACCACGGCCCCTGCTGCACCCGCAGTACCCGCAGCACCCGCCGTCCCCGCCAGCGCCCCCTGATTCAGAAAGCCCACCATGGATGTCACCACCTTGCGCGTCATCGCCACTGTCAGCAGCTTCATCACCTTCCTCGGCATCTGGGCGTGGGCGTTTTCGCGCCGCAACAAAGCCCAGTTTGACGATGCGGCGCAGTTGCCCTTCCTCCAGGACTGACCCAGAAAGATTCTTATGAGCGATTTCAACAGCGACTTCTGGTCGATTTTCGTCAGCGTGGTGTCGGCGATCAGCATCGCCGCCTGCCTGCTTCTGTTGTGGGTCACCGCCCGCAAGAAAGTGCCCTTCCAAAGCGACAACACCACCGGCCACGTGTGGGACGAAGACCTGCGCGAAATGAACAACCCACTGCCCCTGTGGTGGGTGGGCCTGTTCATCCTGACGGTGTTGTTCTCCATCGGCTACCTGGTGGTTTACCCCGGCATGGGCAGCTACAAGGGCACGCTGGGCTGGACCCAGGTGGGCGAGTACAACGCCGAAGTGGTGCAGGCCAACCGCGAGCTGGAGCCGCTATACGCCCAGTTCACCGCCCTGCCCCCCGAGAAGCTGGCCGGCAACACCCAGGCCATGGCCGTGGGCGAGCGCCTGTTCATGAACAACTGCGCCCAGTGCCATGGCTCGGACGCACGCGGCAGCAAGGGCTTTCCCAACCTGACCGACGGCGACTGGCTGCACGGCGGCAGCCCCGAAAAGATCGCCGAGACCCTGCACCAGGGCCGCATCGGCATGATGCCGCCCATGGCCGCCGGGGTGGGCACGCCCGACGACGTGAAGAACGTGGCCAACTATGTGCTCAGCCTGTCGGGCAGCCCGCACGATTCGCTGCGCGCCGCCCTGGGCAAGTCCAAGTTTGGCCTGTGTGCTGCCTGCCACGGCGTGGGGGGCAAGGGCAACCCGGCCCTGGGTGCGCCCAATCTGTCCGACGACATCTGGCTGCACGGCTGGGGCGAGGCGGCCATCGTGGCCATGGTCAACAACGGCAAGACCAACCAGATGCCGGCCCAAACCACCACGCTGACCGAAGCGCAGATCCGTGTGTTGACCAGCTACGTGTGGGGTTTGTCCAATAAAGCTACCCCCTAGGCTCCAGTGCTTCGCATCTTTCTCCAACCCCCCTTGAAGGGGGGCAATACCAGCAGCCTGGCAAAGCCAGTTCTGCGGTATTTCTGGACGGCGTGCGTTCTGCCTGCATGTGGGGTGGTGCGTAGTTACAAATCAGGTCGTTAAATGCAGCCCCGCAAAACCATCCCCATTACCGCCGTACCCGCCGATGGCGAACTGGTGTCGCTGTACGCGGCCCAGGCCAAGATCTATCCACGCTCGGTGCAGGGCCTGTTTGCCCGCTGGCGTTGGGGCATGGTGTTTCTCACGCAACTGGTGTTCTACGGCCTGCCCTGGCTCCAGTACGGCGAGCGCCAGGCGGTGCTGCTGGACTTGGCGGCGCGGCGGTTTTATCTATTTGGCCTGGTGCTGTACCCGCAGGACTTCATCTACCTGACCGGGCTGCTGGTGGTGTCGGCCCTGTCGCTGTTTTTGTTTACCGCCGTGGCCGGGCGGCTGTGGTGCGGCTTTACCTGCCCGCAGACGGTGTACAGCGAGATTTTCATGTGGATCGAGCGCCGTATCGAAGGCGACCGGGGCGCGCGCATCCGCCTGGACGGCAGCCCCCTGTCGGCCCAGAAAATAGGCAAAAAGTGGGCCAAACACGCGGTGTGGATTCTGCTGTCGCTGTGGACCGGCTTTACTTTTGTCTCGTACTTCACCCCCACCCAGGAGCTGCTGCAGGAGTCGCTGGACCTGAGCTTTGGCTCGTGGGAGGTGTTTTGGGGCCTGTTTTACAGCGCCGCCACCTATGGCAACGCGGGCTTCATGCGCGAGCAGGTGTGCAAGTACATGTGCCCCTACGCCCGCTTCCAGAGCGCCATGTTCGACAAGGACACGCTCATCGTCAGTTACGACACGGGCCGGGGCGAGCCGCGCGGTGCCCGCTCTCGCAAGGCCGACCCTACGGTGCTGGGCCTGGGATCGTGTGTGGACTGCACCCTGTGCGTGCAGGTCTGCCCCACCGGCATCGACATCCGCGAGGGCCTGCAGTACGAGTGCATCAACTGCGCCGCCTGCGTGGACGTGTGCGATGGCGTGATGGACAAAATGGGCTACGCCCGGGGCCTGATCCGCTTTGCCACCCAGAACGGCATTGCCGGGGGCTGGAACGCCCGCCAGATCCTGCGCCGGGTGCTGCGGCCCCGGGTGCTGATCTACACCGCACTGTTGTGGACCATTGCGGCCGTGCTGCTGGCCACGCTGCTGCTGCGCACCCCGCTGAAGGTCGACGTGGTGCGCGACCGCGCTGCCCTGTCACGCATCGTGGGCGGTGGCCAGCTGGAAAACGTCTACCGCCTGCAGGTGATGAACGCCACCGAGCTGCCCCAGCGCTACACCTTGTCGGCCCACGGGCTGGCCGGGCTGGTGGTGGCATCGGAAACCGAGGTGGAGGTGGGTGCCGTAGAGTCGCGCTGGGTGGCGGTGCGCCTGCACATCCCCTACGGCTCGGCCACGCCCGGCTCGCACCCGGTGGTGTTCGACATCGCCAGTGCCGACGGCAAACACCGCATTTCAGAGAAATCGACGTTCATCGTCCCCCGATAAGGAGAGAAGCCATGTCTGACAACACCCCCAAACCCTGGTGGAAATACGGCCATGTCTGGCTGGTGATCTCCGGCCCGCTGGTGGTGGTGATCGCCGGGGTGGTCACCGCCTGGATCGCCTTCACCCAGCAAGACCCGGTGCTGGCCCAGGACTACTACCGCCAGGGTTTGAACATCAACAAGACCCTGGCCACCCAGGGCTCGCTGGCCCCCGCCATCCAGGGGCGCAACCACGCCGCCACGCCGCCTGGCGCGGTGCGGCCCAAGTAAGCGGAGCACACGATGGCACCCCCGCGTTGGATCAGTGTGTTGTGGCCGGCATTTTTAGGCGCCTGCCTGCTGGAGGCCCTGGTGTTTGCCGTGGTCGACCCGAACAGCCTGCAATGGCAAGGGCAGTCGCTGGAATGGTCGCGGCAAGGCGTGTACAGCCTGGCTTTTTTCACCTTCTGGGCGGTGGCAGCGGCCATCAGCAGCCTGACCCTGCTGGTGGGCCAGCCGGTGGACCGTGCGGCTATAAACAGGGTTGAAGATTGACGATGCGCTTGAGCGCTTCGGTGTCCAGGATGCGGATGTGGCGCTGCTTGACTTCGACAATGCCGTCCTCGGCAAACTTCGAGAAGGTGCGGCTTACCGTTTCCAGCTTCAGGCCCAGGTAGCTGCCGATTTCTTCGCGCGTCATGCGCAGCACCAGCTCCAGCGGCGAGAAGCCGCGTGCGTGCAGGCGCTGCACCAGGTTCAGCAAAAAGGCCGCCAGCCGCTCCTCGGCCCGCATGCTGCCCAGCAGCAGCATCACGCCGTGCTCGCGCACGATCTCGCGGCTCATGATCTTGTGCACATGGCGCTGCAGGGCGTTGACCTCGCGCGACAGCTCTTCGATGCGCTCAAACGGCATCTCGCAGACCTCGGCATCCTCCAGCGCCACCGCGTCGCAGGTGTGCTGCTCGTTGACGATGCCGTCCAAACCGATGATCTCGCCCGCCATCTGGAAGCCGGTGACCTGGTCGCGCCCGTCCTCGGTGGTGACCGAGGTCTTGAAAAACCCGGTGCGGATGGCATACAGCGCGGTAAATGTCTCGCCGTTGCGGAACAGCGTGGTGCCACGTTTGACCTTGCGGCGCACCGCCACCAGGCCGTCGATGCGGTCCAGTTCGTCCTGGTTCAGCCCGAGCGGCATGCACAGCTCACGCAGGTTGCAATTCGAGCAGGCGACTTTGATGGCGGTAGGTGTCATGCACGTAGTATGGACTTTTTGTATGGCCTTATTCTCAACACACCGATCTGCAAGGGTCTTGATCCAGGTCAAGGGAGGCCCGGACCCTTCGCGGCACATTGCAGGGATGCAACAAAAGCGCTCGCCATGACCCTTGTTTTACCCCGTGTCCCCACCGGACTTCTGCAGCGTTTTGACGTGCCGGGGCCGCGCTACACCTCCTACCCCACCGCCGACCGCTTCGTGGAAGCCTTCACCGGCGAGGACTACGCCCGCGCCCTGCGCCTGCGCCGCAACACCGCCACCGCCTTGCCGCTGTCGCTGTACGTGCACATCCCGTTTTGCGAGTCGCTGTGCTACTACTGCGCCTGCAACAAAATCATCACCAAGCGCCACGAGCGCGGCGCGGCCTATCTGCAGTACCTGGAACGCGAAATGGTCTTGCACACTGCCCAGCTGGGCACGGGCCGGGCGGTCAGCCAGCTGCACCTGGGCGGCGGCAGCCCCACGTTTTTGAGCGACGCCGAGCTGGCCCAGCTCATGGTGCTGCTGCGCCGCCACTTCAACCTGGCGCCGGGCGGTGAATACGCCATCGAAGTCGATCCCCGCACCGTGGACGCGACCCGGCTGGCGGCCCTGGCGGCCCTGGGCTTTAACCGCCTGAGCTTTGGCGTGCAGGACTTCGATGCCGACGTGCAAAAGGCCGTGCACCGCGTGCAGCCCGCCCAGCAGGTGTTTGACCTGGTGGCCGAAGCCCGCCGCCTGGGCTTCGAATCCATCAACACCGACCTGATCTACGGCCTGCCGCGCCAAACACCCACCTCGTTTGCCCACACGCTGGAGCAAATCGTGCAGCTGCGCCCCGACCGCATCGCCCTGTACGCCTACGCCCACCTGCCCGAGCGCTTCAAGCCGCAGCGCCGCATCCTCAACGCCGAGTTGCCCACCGGCGCGGCCAAGCTGGCCATGCTGTCGCAGGCGCTGGACGCACTCATGGGCGCGGGTTACGTTTACGTGGGCATGGACCACTTCGCCCTGCCCAACGACGCGCTGGCCGTGGCCAAGCGCCAGGGGCGGCTGCACCGCAACTTCCAGGGCTACAGCACCCAGCCCGACTGCGACCTGATCGGCCTGGGCGTGTCGGCGATTGGCCGCATCGGTGCCACCTACAGCCAGAACGCCAAGACCCTGGAGGCCTACTGCGACATGATCGACCAGGGCCAGTTGCCGGTGGTGCGCGGCCTGGCCCTGAGCCGCGACGACGTGGTGCGCCGCGCCATCATCATGGCCATCATGTGCCAGGGCATGGTGCAGTTTGAATCCATCGAGCTGGCCTACCTGGTGGACTTCAAAACCACGTTTGCCGCCGAGCTGCAGGCTCTGCAGCCCCTGGTGCAGGCGGGTATGGTCACGGTGGATGCGGGCAGCATCCAGGTCACCGCCACCGGCTGGTTCTTCGTGCGCGCCGTGGCAATGGTGTTCGACCGCTACCTGCAAGCCGACCAGAATCGCGCCCGCTTTTCACGGATCATCTAGCACACCCCCAGGCTGCAGTGCTTCGCATCTTTCTCCAACCCCCTTGCAGGGGGCAACACCAGCAGCCTGGCAAAGCCAGTTCTGCGGTGTTTCTGGTGGGCGTGCGTTCTGGCTCCATGCGAGAGGGTAAGTAATGACGATGCAGAGCTCCCTGGCGTGGACCGCCCTGCTCATGGGCCTGGCCGGTGGCCCGCACTGCGCGGGCATGTGCGGTGCGGCCTGCGCGGGTGTGGTGCGCCTGGGGAAAAAAGATACCGGGGCCCGCCAGGGCATGCTGCAACTGCAGGCCGGGCGCTTGCTGGGCTACACCCTGGCGGGTGGCCTGGCCGCCGCTGCGGTGCAGAACCTGGCCTGGTTGGTAGAACAATCCGCCGCGCTGCGCCCGGTGTGGACACTGTTTCACGTAGCGGTTCTTATTTGGGGCGGTACGCTCTTGGTGCTGGCGCGGCAACCCCTGTGGGTGGATGGCATGGGCCGCAACCTCTGGGCCAACCTGCGCCCTCGGGTGGTCGGTCGCTCGTGGATCGTGCTGGCCGGGGCCGCCTGGGCGCTGATGCCCTGCGGCCTGCTGTACTCCGCCCTGCTGGTCGCATCGCTCAGCGGCGGCCCGCTGGAGGGCGCACTGTGCATGGCCTTGTTTGCGCTGGGCAGCAGCATCACCCTGGTGGCCGGGCCCTGGCTGTGGGTACGCCTGCAGGCTTGGCGCAGCCCCCAGCGTAAAGAATGGGGCATGCGGGCGGCGGGTGCGTCGCTGGCGGGCGTGGCCGTGTGGGCTTTGGTGCACGACATGGATCCGCGCGTTTTGGCGTTCTGCCAAAGCCTGTGGTGAAATTCGGCCCATGCACATTCCATCACGCTTCTGGGCCGACCTCACCACCCGCGACTTCGCGCAGCTCGACCCGGCCCGCACC
>CAUPNG010000022.1:0-77487 GCA_963512605.1 uncultured Albidiferax sp.
GTTGTTCGGCAATGATTTTTTTAACGCGTGCTTCGATATCGCTCATAGTTCCCTCTGAGGGTTGTAAAAGAATCCGTGATTTTAGCCGGGCTGCAGAAGATCCCCTGCCCAGACTGCCGTACGGATAGAACGGCTGGATTTTGTGTGAACTAGTCCCTTGACGTCAGCGTTCAAATACCTACATGTACATGCCGCCGTTGACGTGCAGTTCCTGCCCCGTCACATAACCCGCCTGGGGCGATGCCAAATAGGCTACGGCGTGCGCCACATCGGCGGGCAAACCCAGGTGGCCCAGCGGAATCTGCACCAGCAGGGCTTTTTGCTGCTCTTCGGGCAGACTGGCAGTCATGTCGGTGTCGATAAAACCCGGTGCCACGCAGTTGACGGTGATATTGCGCGAACCCAGCTCACGCGCCAGGGCCCGCGTCATGCCCGCCACACCGGCTTTGGCGGCGGCGTAATTGGCCTGGCCCGGGTTGCCGGAGGCCCCCACCACCGAGGTAATGCTGATGATGCGGCCGTAGCGCTGTTTCATCATGGTGCGCATCACCGCGCGGCTCATGCGGAACACCGCCTTCAAATTGGTGTCCAGCACGTCGTCCCAGTCGCCATCCTTCATGCGCATGGCCAGCGTGTCGCGGGTGATACCCGCGTTGTTGACCAGCACCTGCAGGCCGCCAAATTCTTTGGTGATGCTGTCGATGACGGCTTCGGCCTCGGCCCCGTCGTTGACGTTGAGCTTCTTGCCACTGCAACCGGGGAAGGCTGCTAAAGCCTGGCTGATCGCTGCGGCACCTGCATCGCTGGTGGCGGTGCCAACGACTTTGAGGCCGCGCTGCGCCAATTCCAGGGCGATGGCAGCACCAATGCCGCGCGAAGCGCCTGTGACCAAGGCCACCTGGCCTGCAAATTCAGCGGCGCTCATTCGGCGGCTCCTAATAGTTGGGACTGGACCTCGGCCATGCTGGCGGGGTCGAACAAAGGCAGGCCGACCAGGCCCGCGTCGATGCGCTTGACCATGCCGGCCAGCACCTTGCCGGGGCCGCATTCGACCAGTGTGGTCACGCCGCGCGCCTTGATAGCGGCCACGCACTCGACCCAGCGCACCGGGCCAAACGCCTGGCGCACCAAGGCATCGCGAATACGGTCGGCATCCTGCTCCACCGCAACATCGATATTGTTGACCACCGGAATCTGCGGCGCGGCAAACACGGTCTGCGCCAGTTTGTCGCGCAATTGCATGGCCGCGGGCTGCATCAGGCTGGAATGGAACGGTGCCGACACCGGCAAAGGCAGAGCCCGCTTGGCACCACTGGCCTTGAGGACTTCGCAGGCTTTTTCCACCGCGGCCTTGCTGCCTGCGATCACGGTCTGGCCGGGGTCGTTGAAGTTCACTGCCTCCACCACCTCGGCTGCAAATTCAGTGCCCAAAGCACGCATGGTGCTTGTCACATCGGCACAGCCAGCTATTACTTTAGTAGCATCCAGTCCCAGAATGGCGGCCATGGCACCCACGCCCACCGGCACTGCGTTCTGCATGGCCTGGGCCCGGAAGCGCACCAGCGGCGCGGCTTGCGCCAGCGTCAGCACGCCGGAAGCCACCAGCGCCGAATATTCACCCAGCGAATGGCCGGCCACCACGGCAGGCGCTGCGCCGGTTTCGGCCATCCAGGCACGGTACGCCGCCACCGCCGCCACCAGCATCACCGGTTGGGTGTTGGTGGTCAGGGCCAAGGCTTCCTTGGGGCCGTCCTTAATCAGGAGGGCCACGTCTTCGCCCAGGGCATCCGAGGCTTCCTGCAGGGTTTGGCGCACCACGGGGTGGTCGCCCCAGGCATCCAGCATGCCCACAGACTGGGAACCCTGGCCGGGAAAGATAAAAGCGAAATGGTTCATGGTTTTTTGAGTCAAAAATGCCGCTATCGCTTATAGGAAAAGCGTAGCATGCTACAAATTAAGCAGCACCGCACCCCAGGTAAACCCGCCACCCACGCCTTCGAGCATGAGGGTCTGGCCCTTTTTGATCTTGCCGCTGCGCACGCCCGCGTCCAGCGCCAAAGGAATCGATGCCGCCGAGGTGTTGCCATGCTGGTCCACGGTCACGATGACCTTGTCCATGGACATCTTCAGCCGCTTGGCGGTGCCCTGCATGATGCGGATATTGGCCTGGTGCGGAATCAGCCAGTCGATGTCGTCATGGGTTTTACCCGCCTTGTCCAAGGCGGCACGGGCGGCTTGCTCCAGCACGCCCACCGCCAGCTTGAACACGGCCGGGCCGTCCATGGTCAGCATGGCACTGCCCACCACCGAGCCACCCGACACCTGGCCGGGCACGCACAAAATGCCCACGTGCTTGCCATCGGCATGCAGGTCGCTGGCCAGAATGCCCGGTGTGTCCGAGGCTTCCAGCACCACCGCACCCGCGCCATCGCCAAACAGCACGCAGGTGGTGCGGTCGGAAAAATCGAGAATGCGTGAGAACACTTCGGCCCCGATCACCAGGGCCTTGCGGGCGGAGCCAGTGCGAACCATCGCATCGGCGACCGTCAGGGCGTAGACAAAACCACTGCACACGGCTTGTACGTCAAACGCCGGGCAGCCGTGGATGCCCAGCTTGTTTTGCACGATGCAGGCGGCCGAGGGGAAAACCATGTCCGGCGTGGACGTGGCGACGATGATCAGGTCAATATCTTGGGCCTGGACACCGGCCGCCTCCAACGCCTGCCGGGCAGCATGCACCGCCAGGTCACTGCAGGTGGTGTCGGCGGCGGCGAAATGGCGGGCCCGGATGCCAGTGCGCTCGACGATCCAGTCGTCGGAGGTTTCCACGCCTTTGGCAGCCAGTTCGGCCACCAGATCGGCGTTGGTCAATCGACGGGGGGGGAGGTAGCTACCGGTGCCGGTGATGCGGGAATATGGACTCGTCATGCGCTCGTGGTTGCGGTCGTGTCCAAGGCATTGGCCGCAGATGCCGCCAAAAGCGGGGCTGCATGCGCAATGCGGGCCTGGACACGGTCCAGCAGGTTGTTTCGGGCTGCATCATACGCCCGGTGCAACGCCTGCTCAAACGCAAACGCGTCCGCCGACCCATGGCTTTTGAACACCAGACCGCGCAGGCCCAACAAGGCCGCGCCGTTGTAGCGCCGGTGGTCCATGCGCTTTTTAAGCGCAGATAGCACCGGAGTGGCGAGCAATGCCGTAAATTTGGTGAAGATGTTGCGCGAGAACTCGGCGCGCAAAAAATTGACGATCATGTTGGCCAGGCCTTCGCTGGTTTTCAGCGCCACATTGCCCACAAAACCGTCGCACACGATGATGTCGGTAGTACCGACAAAAATATCGTTGCCTTCCACGTTGCCGTAAAAGTTCAAATCGCCCGCACGCGCTGCAGCGCGCAGCAATTCACCCGACAGCTTGATGGTCTCGTTGCCCTTGATGGCTTCTTCGCCAATATTGAGCAGGCCGACCGTGGGGTTTTCGTTGTCGCTGAGCACCGACACCAGGGCCGATCCCATCACTGCAAACTGCAGCAAGTGCTCTGCCGTGCAATCCACATTGGCCCCCAGGTCGAGCACCGTGGTAGCACCACCCTTGGCATTGGGGATTTGCCCGGCAATCGCGGGGCGGTCGATGCCGTCCAGGGTTTTGAGCAGATAGCGGGCAATCGCCATCAAGGCCCCGGTATTGCCCGCCGACACCGCCGCCTGGGCCGTGCCGAGCTTGACCTGGCTGATCGCCACGCGCATGGAAGAATCTTTCTTCTTGCGCAGGGCGATTTCAATCGAGTCGTCCATACCCACCACTTCGCTGGCCGCCACAATCTGGGCGCGCGCATGCACAAAGCCCGCCAGGCTGGCAGGCAAACCGACCAGCAAGAGCGAAACCCCGGGGGTGTTGTCCAGAAAATGGCGGCAGGCCGGCAGCGTGACACTGGGGCCGTGGTCACCACCCATGCAATCCACAGCGAGTGTGATCATGGCGTAGCAGCGCCCAGCGGCGTGCGGAGTCTAGAGAGTGCAAACATCAAAACAAAGGCCCGTGGCTACGGGTTACGTAGCACCGGGCCCTGGATGGTGAGCGCAGATCAGGCTTCGGATTTGTTCTTCAGCACCTGGCGGCCACGGTAGAAACCGTTGGGGCTGATGTGGTGGCGCAGATGGGTTTCGCCGGTGGTGGATTCCACTGCGATGCCGGGCACGTTCAGTGCGTTGTGCGAACGGTGCATACCGCGCTTGGAAGGGGACTTTTTGTTCTGTTGGACGGCCATGGTCGGCTCCTAAGTAAATACGTTTAAAGCTAAACGCTAAAAGATTGGACAATCACGAGAGGCCACTCAACTTTGAAGTCAAAATGCTCAAAGCCTTTTCGCGCTAAGCCTTAGATTATAGCCCAAGGTATTGCGGGTGCGCCAGCCCCTAGTCGGCGCCCTCGCCACGCAGCTTGGCCAGCGCGGCAAATGGGTGGGGTTTTTCCGACAGGGCGGCCTCAAAAGCCGGGTCCACCACCTCCAGCGTCACCTCTACCGGGCACACATCGTGGCGCGGCACCAGGGGGATTTCCATCAGCAACTCGTCTTCCACCAGGGTGGCCAGGTCGAATGCAGGGTC
Source organism: uncultured Albidiferax sp. (assembly GCA_963512605.1). Lineage (GTDB taxonomy): Bacteria > Pseudomonadota > Gammaproteobacteria > Burkholderiales > Burkholderiaceae_C > Rhodoferax_B. Next base: position 4,608 of record CAUPNG010000022.1, read on the forward strand.
GAGTGCCAGGATGTCTTCTTCGGACTCGTCGTCCAGCGCAGCCGCAGTTTCTTCGTCGGCCACAAAGCGGAACGAGCGGTCTACTGCCAACGGTATCTCCACCGGGGTCAGGCAGCGCTGGCAGGTCATGGGCAAGCAGGTATCGGCCTGGATGTGCAGCCAGATTTCGGCCTCGCCGCTGGACACAGGGCGGAGCTCGCCCTGGGCGCTCCAGTTCACAGTCAAATCGGCTGCTGGCGCTGACGCTTCCTGCATGAGGCGCTCATATTTTGGTAGCAAATCCTGGGCGGAGCGGGTGCCTGCCGCTTGCGCAAAGGCGCGCACGTCCAGGGGGGTGGAAGCAATCTCGGTATTCATGGGCACAGTGTAAGAGAATCCTGGGATGCACTCCCCCTTGTCCTCCCCTCCCCCCCGCGCCCTGGTGCTCGGCTCGACTTCGCGTTACCGAGCCGAGCTGCTGCAACGCCTGCGCATCCCCTTTGAAGTGGCCGCACCCGATGTGGATGAAACCCCACTGGTCGGTGAGTCGCCGCGCGACCTGGCCCTGCGCCTGTCGCTGGCCAAGGCCCGTGCCGTGGCCGCCCGGTTTCCGCAGGCCGTGGTCATCGGCTCCGACCAGGTGGCGGATTTGCACGGCGAGCCGCTGGGCAAGCCCGGCAACCACGCCAATGCCGTAGCGCAATTGCGCCGGATGCGCGGCCACACCGTGGTGTTCCAGACCGCGCTGTCGGTGGTTTGCCTGGACACCGGCTTTGCCCAAAGCGCGCTGGCCCCGGTGCAGGTGCGCTTTCGCGAACTCAGCGATGCCGAGATCGAAACCTATCTGCTGGCCGAGCAACCTTACGACTGCGCAGGCAGCGCCAAAAGCGAAGGCCTGGGCATCAGCCTGCTGGACAGCATAGACAGCGACGACCCCACCGCCCTGATCGGCCTGCCGCTGATCCGCACCTGCCAGTTGTTGCGCGCTGCCGGGGTGGTGCTGTTATGACCCCCGGAAAACTCTACCTGGTCCCCGCGCCGCTGGACTTTGGCTGCGCCACGCTCACGCCGCTGGAAGACGTGATGCCGCTGGGCACCCTGCGCGTGGCCGCACGCCTGCAGCACTGGGTCTGCGAAAACGCTAAAACCACCCGCGCCTACCTGAAACGGGTGGACGCACTGGTGCCCCTAGTCCAGCCACTGCAATCCTTGCAGATCCAGGAATTGCCGCGCGAAGTGCACAAAAAGGGCGACCACAGCGGTAACTTCGACGCCAAACCCCTGCTGGCCGCCGCCCTGCAGGGCTTGGATATCGGGCTGGTCAGCGAAGCGGGCATGCCTGCGGTGGCCGACCCCGGTTCGTCGGTGGTGCGTGCGGCGCACGAGCTGGGACTGGAAGTGGTGGTGCTGGTGGGACCGGTGTCGCTGTTGCTGGCGCTGGCGGCCAGCGGTTTGAACGGGCAAAACTTTGCGTTTGTGGGCTACGTGCCCCAGGCCGAGCCCGAACGTGGCCAGAAAATCCGCGAACTGGAAGCCTTGGCTTTGAAAACCGGGCAGACTCAAGTTTTCATCGAAACACCCTACCGCAACGCGTCCCTCCTGCAGGGGCTGCTACAAACTTTGCAGCAGAACACGCGTTTGGCCGTCAGCAGCGGGATGACTTTGGCCACGCCCCGCACGGTGAGCGACACGGTGAAAGGCTGGCGGCAAAAAAACAAGGCGGGTCTGGTCACTGACCAGCCCGCCGTATTCGCGATCGGACGCTAGACTTTTAGCGCAGCGCGGGCACGCTCTGCAAGGCGCGGACCGAGCCTTCGCCGATGGCGGCACCGAAGCGCTTGGCCAGCCGCTCGGCCACGTTTTCGCGGCGGGTGTAGTCCACCAGCTCTTCGGCCTTGACGACCTCGCGGGCTACGTAATCCAGGTTGCCCAGGTGGTCGGCCAGGCCCATTTCCACGGCTTGCTGGCCGCTCCAGAACAGGCCGCTGAAGGTTTCCGGGGTTTCTTTCAGGCGTTTGCCGCGCCCGGCCTTGACGGCATCGACGAACTGCGCGTGAATTTGGTTGAGCAGGCCCTGGGCGTAGGCCCGTTGTTGCTCGGATTGCGGGCTGAACGGGTCCAGAAAGCCCTTGTTCTCACCCGCGGTCACCAAGCGGCGCTCTACGCCCAGCTTGTCCATCAGGCCCGTGAAACCAAAGCCGTCCATCAGCACGCCAATGCTGCCGACGATGCTGGCCTTGTCGACATAAATCTGGTCGGCAGCCACGGCAATGTAGTAAGCGGCCGATGCGCAGCTTTCTTCCACCACCGCGTAGACCGGTTTGTTGTACTTCTTCTTGAGGCGCCAGATTTCGTCATTGATGATGCCGGCCTGCACCGGGCTGCCGCCGGGCGAGTTGATCAGCAAGACCACGGCCTGGGCACCCTCGTCCTCAAAGGCGCTGCGCATGGCGGCCACCACAAATTCGGCTCCGGCATCGGCACCCGAGGCAATTTCGCCCTTGATTTCCACCACCGCCGTGTGGGCCGTGGTTTTATCGGCGCTGGGCGTGGTGCGCGACAGGCCAATCCACGCGGCAGCCACCAGGCAGACCAGCCAGGCCAGACGGACGAAATTGCGCCAGCGGCGGGCGGTTTTTTGCTCGGCCAAAGCGGCAAAAGCCAGTTTTTCCAGGGTAGCGCGCTCCCACCCTGGCGTAGTGGTCGGGTTGCGACCAGGCGCAGAAGGGTCAGTGGGAGGAATCGGGTCGTTCATTGTTAAAACTCAACAGGTTGCAATTGGGCGCGAGTATGCCAGTGCACCACCCCGCTGGACTCCGACAGGGCTATCTTCACCAGCCCGCCACGGCAGGGGCCGCCGCCGCAGTCACCGGTGTCGGGCCGGTAGGCCGCGCCGTGGGTAGCGCACAGCAGCCATTCGCCGGAATCGTCAAAGATGCGGTTCGGCTGGTAGTCCAGCTCCATGGGCACATGGGTGCAGCGGTTCAGGTAGGCATGGGCTTGGCCGTTGTAGCGGATGGCAAAGGCCCGGCAGGTCTCACCCAGGTAGGTCACATCAAACGGCACGGCATCGCCGCCGTCGCTCAGGTCCGCCGTGTTGCACAGGGGAATTTCTTGCATGGTGTCCACCTCCCAAAATCAGCCGTGCGCCAGCAACCAGGCGTGCAGCTCGGCCACGGAATGGGCTACAAAACGCGGCTGCAGCGCCGCAAACGCGTCGGTAGTGTGCGCGCCGTAGCCCACGCCCACACTGGCGCAGCCTGCGTTGACGGCCATTTGCAGGTCGTGCGTGGTGTCGCCCACCATCAGGGTGCGCTCGGGGGGCACGCCAAATTCGCGCATCAGCTCCTGCAGCATGCGCGGGTGCGGCTTGCCCTGGGTTTCGTCGGCGGTGCGGGAGCCGTCAAACAGCCCGTGCAACTCCACCGCCCGCAAAGTCTCGTTCAGGCCACGGCGCGACTTGCCGGTAGCCACCGCCAGGCAGTGCTGGCGGGCCTTCAACTCTGCCAGCATGGGCAGCACCCCGGCAAACAGGCTGATGTCGTGCTGGTGCGCCAGGTAATGTTGGCTGAAACGTGCGCCCAGTTCGGCGTGCTGGGAAACAGGCACATCGGGTGCCGCATGGGCCAGGGCGGGGATCAGGTCCATGCCGATCACGTACGAGGCCGCTGCATCGCTGGGCACGGTGCCGCCCACGTCGCGCACCGCTTCCTGGATGCTGCGGGTGATGATGGCCGTGGAGTCGAACAGCGTGCCGTCCCAGTCAAAGGCAATCAGGTCAAATTGCCTACCTGCCATAGACATCTTCAAAGCGGACGATGTCGTCTTCGCCCAGGTAGCTGCCGGACTGCACTTCGATCATCTCCAGCTCGACACGGCCCGGGTTTTCCAACCGGTGGGTGGTGCCCAGCGGGATGTAGGTGGATTCGTTCTCGGTGACCAAAAAGGTTTCCTCGCCTTTGGTGACCTTGGCGGTGCCGGACACCACGATCCAGTGCTCGGCGCGGTGGTGGTGCATTTGCAGCGACAGGGTGCCGCCGGGCTTGACCACGATGCGCTTGACCTGGAAACGCGCGCCATTGTCCACGCTGTCGTACCAGCCCCAGGGGCGGAACACCTTGCGGTGCAACTGGCCTTCGGAGCGGCCCTGCTTCTTGAGGCTTTCGACGATCTTCTTCACGTCCTGGGTCTTGTCCTTGTGGGCCACCAGGATCGCGTCGGCGGTCTCGACCACCACGATGTCGTCCACACCCACGCAGGCAATCAGGCGGCCTTCGGACAGGGCCAGGGTGTTGCGGCAGTCGTGCAGCAGTACATCACCCTGGGCCACGTTGCCCGCATCGTCCTTGGGCAGCACGGACCAGAGTGCGTCCCAGGCACCCACGTCGGACCAGCCTGCGGCCAGCGGAATCACCACGCCGGGCGGCAAACCGGCCTGGCCGGAAGCGATGCGCTCCATCACCGCGTAGTCGATGGAGTCGCTGGGGCAGGCAGAAAACAGCTCTTTGCCCACGCGCACAAACTCGCCGTCGGTGCTGCCCGCATCCCAGGCGGTCTGGCAGGCGGCCAGGATGTCGGCCCGGCACACGGCCAAGGCCGCCAGCCAGACCGAAGCCTTAACCATGAACAGGCCGCTGTTCCACGAATAGGTGCCCGCATCTAAATAGCTCTGCGCCGTGGCCTGGTCGGGTTTTTCCACAAACCGGGCAATGGTGGAAGCGCCACCGCTGCCGTAGAGTGCGCCTGCCTGGATGTAGCCGTAGCCCGTCTCGGGGCTGTCGGGCGTAATGCCAAAGGTGACCACGGCCCCCTCGGCCGCCAAGAGCGCGCCCTGGCGCACCACGGCCTGGAAGGCGGGCTTGTCCACGATCACGTGGTCGGCCGGCATGACCAGCAGCACCGGGTCGGCACCGTCACGCAACCCCGCCAGCGCGGCCAGGGTCAGGGCCGGAGCAGTGTTGCGCCCCGTAGGCTCCAGCACGATGCTGCCGGGCTGGCCCATCAGGCGCAGCTGCTCGGCGATGACGAAGCGGTATTCCTCATTGCAGACCACCATGGGTGCGGCCACCGTGCCCAGGCCCAGGCCCTCCACCCGGCGCACCGTGGCCTGCAGCAGCGAGTCGTCGCCGATCAGCGGCAGCAACTGCTTGGGGTATTTCTCGCGCGACAAAGGCCACAGGCGGGTGCCGGAGCCACCGGAGAGAACGACAGGTTGAATCAACATAGAGTTCCAAAAGGTAAAAAAACCAAGGGCCGTAGAACGCGTCCTACCACCGTTGGTTTTTATTATTGCAGAGCAACATGGCGCATTTCCGCGCCACGGGCGGTATTACCCCGTGTTGCGCAGCGCCGCCGCAATGCCGTTGATGGAAATGTGGATGCCGATCTGCACCCGCTCGTCGCCCTGCCCGGCCCGGTAGCGCCGCACCAGCTCTACCTGCAGGTGGTGCAGCGGGTCGATGTAGGGGAAACGGTGGCGGATGGAGCGCTGCAGCGAGGCGTTGCCCGACAGGCGCTGCTTCTCGCCGGTGATCTGGGTCAGCGCGTTGGCGGTGCGGTGCCACTCGGCCTCGATGCTGGCGAAGATGCGCTTGCGCAGCTTGGCATCGCTCACCAGCTCGGCATAGCGCGAGGCCAGGGCCAGGTCGCTCTTGGCCAGCACCATGTCCATATTGCTCAGCAAGGTGCTGAAGAACGGCCACTGGCGGTACATTTTTTGTAGCACCCCCAGCGCGTCTTTCCTGCCCGCGGGGCCGTTTTCGTTCAAAAACGCTTCCACCGCCGAACCAAAGCCGAACCAGCCCGGCAGCGTCAGGCGGCACTGGCCCCAGCTAAAGCCCCAGGGAATGGCGCGCAGGTCTTCGATCTTCTGCGAAGGTTTGCGGGCGGCGGGGCGCGAGCCAATGTTCAGCTCGGCAATCTCGCGCAGCGGCGTGGATTCGAAAAAGTAGGTGGTGAAACCCGGTGTTTCGTACACCAGCGCCCGGTAGGCGGCCATGCTGGCGGTAGAGAGCTGCGCCGCGGTCTTCAGGAAGGCCGGGGTGGCCGACTTGGTGGGCTGCAACAGCGTGGCTTCCAGGGTGGCGGCCACCAGGGTCTCCAGGTTGCGGCGGCCAATTTCCGGGTTGGCGTATTTGGAGCCAATGACTTCACCCTGCTCGGTCAGACGGATCTGGCCGCGCACCGTGCCGGGGGGCTGGGCCAGGATGGCCTGGTAGCTGGGGCCACCGCCACGGCCCACCGTGCCGCCCCGGCCATGGAACATGCGCAGGGTGATGTTGTGGCTGTTGGCCAGCTGGTCGAACAGGTCCACCAGCGCGATCTCGGCGCGGTACAGCTCCCAGTTGCTGGTGAAAATGCCGCCGTCCTTGTTGCTGTCGGAGTAGCCCAGCATGATGTCCTGCTCGGCCCCGCTGCGCTGCACCAGCTCGGCCACATCGGGCAGGGCGTAGAACTCGCGCATGATGGGCGCGGCATTGCGCAAATCTTCGATGGTTTCAAACAGCGGCACCACGATCAGGTCGGCGGTGGCCTTGTTGTCCAGCGTGCGGTGCATCAGGCCGACTTCTTTTTGCAGCAGCAGCACTTCCAGCAAATCGCTCACCGTCTCGGTGTGGCTGATGATGTAGTGGCGGATGGCCTGCGCGCCATAGCGGGCGCGGGACTCGCGGGCCGCCTCGAAAATCGCAATTTCCTTGCAGGTGTGCTCGGAATAGCTCGCCCCCACCACGCGCAGCGGGCGGGCATCGTTGAGCAGGCCCATCAGCAGCGTGCGCTTGGCCATCTCGTCCAGCGCGGAATAGTCGGTCTGGATGCGGGCCGTGGCCAGCAGCTCGGCCACCACTTCCTCGTGCTTGTCCGAGCTCTGGCGCAAATCTACCGTGGCCAGGTGGAAGCCAAACACCTCCACCGCGCGGATCAGCGGGTGCAGGCGCTCGGCGGCCAGGGTAGCGCCGTGGTTGGCCAGCAAAGAGGTTTCGATGGTGCGCAGATCGGCCAGAAAATCTTCGGCCAGCAGGTAGGGGTTTTGCGGCGCGACGGCGTGGCGGGCGGCATCGCCACCGGTCAAGCCCTTCAAGGTGGCGGCCAGGCGGGCGTAGATGCCGGTCAGGGCCAGGCGGTAGGGTTCGTCCTGGCGGTGCACATTGGTGTCGGGCGAGCTGGCGGCCAGCGCCTGCAACTCGGGCGACATACCAGCCAAACCGGCGGACAGCGACAGCTCGCCGCCCAGGTAGTGCACCTCGGTCAGGTAATGGCGCAGGGCCACGTCGGCCTGGCGGCGCAGCGCGTATTCCAGCGTCTGCGCGCTCACATTCGGGTTGCCGTCACGGTCGCCGCCAATCCACTGGCCCATGCGCAAAAAGCTGTGCACCGGGTGGTCGCCCAGGGCACCTTCCAGGTCGGCGTAGATCTTGGGAATCTCGCGCAGAAAGGTGGATTCGTAGTAACTCAGCGCGTTTTCGATCTCGTCGGCCACGGTCAGCTTGTTCATGCGCAGCAGGCGGGTTTGCCAGAGCTGCATGACGCGGGCCCGTAACTGCACCTCGTTGGCGGCCAGCTCGCGCGGGGCCAGGGCATCTTTGGAGGTGCCGACCAGGGTGCGCTCGCGCAGGGTATCGCGCACCGTCAGCAGCCGGGCGATGTCGCGCTCGGCATCCAAAATGCTCTTGCGCTGCACTTCGGTGGGGTGGGCGGTAAGCACCGGGGCCACGTAGGCATGGGCCAGGGTCTGCGCTATTGTTTTTGGAGCTATTCCCGCCCAGCGCAGGCGCGACAGGGCCACTTCGATGCTGCCTTCTTGCGTATCGCCCGCACGTTCGTGCACGGCGCGGCGGCGGATGTGGTGGCGGTCTTCGGCCAGGTTGGCCAGGTGGCTGAAATAGGTGAAAGCGCGCATCACGCTCACCGTCTGGTCGCCGGTCAGGGCCTTGAGCAGCTTCTTCAGGGCCTTGTCGGCCTCGGCATCGGCATCGCGGCGAAAGGCCACCGACAGCTTGCGCACCTGCTCCACCAGCTCAAACGCGGCATCGCCCTCTTGCTCCCGGATCACATCGCCCAAAATGCGGCCCAGCAGGCGGATATCTTCTACCAGGGGCCGCTCGTTGGCCTTGTCGCGGCTGGCCGAACGGGCCGCCGGGGGGGCGGCCTTGGGGGCAGACTTGGATGAAGGAGCCTTGACCCCAGCCGCCTTGGCGGACTTAGGGGCGCTGGGAGAATCTGCCGTGGTCATGCGTGGACTTCCTGAATGTGCGTAAAAGGGTCGGACTAACCCCATGCTAGCATCCAAGTCCCCCCGAAATGCCGCCAATTTCTTCTAAAAATTACCAACAGGTTACCGGTTTGAGCACCCCCTCTTTGCACATCACCATCGCCACCCGCGAGAGCCGTCTGGCCCTGTGGCAGGCCGAACACGTCCAATCCCTGCTGCAGCAGCGCGGCCACACCGTCACCCTGCTGGGCATGACCACGCGCGGCGACCAGATCCTGGACCGCTCGCTGAGCAAGGTCGGCGGCAAGGGCCTGTTTGTCAAAGAGCTGGAAGTGGCGCTGGAAGAAGGCCGCGCCGACATAGCCGTGCATTCGCTCAAAGATGTGCCCATGGACCTGCCCGACGGCTTTGCCCTGGCCTGCGTGCTGGAGCGCGAAGACCCCAGCGATGCTTTCGTGTCCAACCGCTACGCCCTGCTTTCCGATGTGCCCCAGGGCGGCGTGGTCGGCACCTCCAGCCTGCGCCGCACCGTGCTGCTGCGCGCCCTGCGTCCCGATCTGCAGATCGCCCCGCTGCGCGGCAACCTGGACACCCGCTTGCGCAAGCTGGACGAAGGCCAGTTCGATGCCATCGTGCTGGCCAGCGCCGGGCTGATGCGCCTGGGCCTGCCCGAGCGCATCCGCAGCCGCTTTGCCTCCACCGACATGCTGCCCGCTGCGGGCCAAGGCGCGCTGGGTATCGAAATCCGCGCCGACCGGGCCGACCTGGTGGCCGCCCTGGCCCCGCTGGCCCACACCGCCACCTGGCAGGCCGTGGCCGCCGAGCGCGCCGTCAGCCGCAGCATGGGCGGCAGCTGCTCCATGCCGCTGGCCGCGTTTGCCACTTGGGTGGACGGGCAACTCATTATTAATGCCGCCTGGGGCGATGCCGAATTGCCCGCGCCGCTGGTCACCGCCCGGGCGCAAGCCGCCATTACCGACCTGGCCAGCGCCACGGCCCTGGGCGAACAGGTGGCTGCGCAGTTGCGCGCAGGCGGCGCGGCGTAGCCTTGGCCCACGTCATCGTCACCCGGCCCGCGCAAGATGCCCAGCGCTGGGTGCGCGAGCTGCTCCAACAGGGCCTGCAGGCCACCGCCCTGCCGCTGATCACCATCGGCCCCGCCGCCAACCCGCTGCCGGTGCAGCAGGCCTGGCAAGGCATGGCGAGTTACCAGGCGGCCATGTTCGTCAGCGGCAACGCGGTGCAGCATTTTTATGCATCAAATCAGGCCTCTGCGCTTATTCAATCAGCACGAGAAGCTATAAAAACAAGAGCATGGGCTACCGGGCCCGGCACCGTGGCAGCGTTGCACCAGGCGGGTGTGGCAGCCGCGCAGATCGACGCGCCCGACGCAGCCGCGGGCCAGTTCGATTCCGAAGCCCTGTGGCACATCGTCGCCCCCCAGGTGCAGCCCGGCAGCCGCATTCTGGTGGTGCGCGGCAGCGACCACACCGGCGAGGCCGCAGGGCGCAGCTGGCTGGCCGAGCAACTGGCCGCCGCCGGGGCACAGCTCGACACCGTGGTGGCCTACGAGCGCCGCCTGCCGGTGTTCAGCCCCGACCAACTCCACCAGGCCCGTCAGGCGTGTGCGGACGGCAGCGTCTGGCTGTTCAGCAGCTCCGAGGCCATTGCCCACCTGCAAAGCCTGCTGCCCGGCCAGGATTTCTGCGCCGCCCGCGCCGTGGCCACCCATGGCCGCATTGCGCAGGCCGCGCGGGGAGCGGGTTTTGGTGTTGTTTGCGAGTCACGGCCCCTGCTGGCCGACATAGTGGCCTCGATAGAATCGCTGGCATGAATGCCGAGCTGCCCCCCGAAAATTCCGCCCTACCTATCCCGGCAGTGAGCCCGACCGCCAAGGGGTCCGGCGTGCTGACCCTGGTGGCCGGGGGCGTGGCCGTGCTGGCCCTGGTCAGCAGCGGCATGCTGTGGCAAAAGCTCAGCCATATCCAGGAACAACTGGCCCGCCAAAGCGCCGACGCCGGGGCCCAGGCGGTCGAGGCCCGCACCATCGCCAGCCAGGCACAGGACCAGGCCCGCGATATTGCCGCCCGCCAGGCCGTCACCGATGCCCGCGTCAGCGAAACCACGCTGCAGCGCACCCAGCTCGAAGACCTGATGCAAAGCCTGTCGCGCTCGCGCGATGAAAACCTGGTGGTCGATATCGAATCCGCCGTGCGCCTGGCACAGCAGCAGGCCCAGCTCACCGGCAGCATCGAGCCCCTGCTGGCCGCCCTGAAAAGCGCCGAAGACCGCGTCACCCGCGCCGCCCAGCCCCGTCTGGCCCCGCTGCAGCGCGCCATCGCCCACGACACCGAGCGCATCAAGGCTGCCACCACCACCGACACCCCCGGCCTGCTGGTCAAGCTGGACGAACTGGTGCGCCAGGTAGACGAGCTGCCCACCGTCAACGCCGTGGTGGTCGCCTCCGCCGTGGGTGCGGGCAAGACCGCGCCGCCGCTGGCCGCCGAATGGTGGCAGCGCGCCCTCGACGTGGTGCACCAGGAAGCCCGCAAACTGCTGCGCGTGAGCCGCATCGAACAGCCCGAGGCCGCCCTGCTGTCGCCCGAGCAAACCTTTTTCCTGCGCGAAAACCTCAAGCTCAAGCTGCTAAACGCCCGCCTGGGCCTGCTGGCCCGCCAGTTGGCCTCGGCCCGCGCCGACCTGAACGCCGCCTCGGCCGCACTGAACAAATATTTCGACCCCGCCTCGCGCAAGACCCAGTCCATGGCGACCCTGCTGCAGGAAGTACAAGGCCAGATGAAGGCCGTGGAGCTGCCCCAGGTGGATGAAACCCTGGCCGCCCTGGCCACCGCTGCGGCAGGACGCTAAGCATGCGCGCAATTGCCTGGCTCCTGGCCCTGTTTGGCGTGGCGGTGGCGGCTGCCCTGCTGGCGGGTAACAACCAGAGCACGGTCACCGTGTTCTGGCCACCGTACCGGGTTGATCTGTCGCTGAACCTGGTGCTGCTGCTCACCGTGGCCACCTTCATCGCCCTGCACTACGCCCTGAAAGCCCTGTCGGCCCTGTTCGCCATGCCGCAGCAGGCCCAGCGCTGGCGACTGCAGCAAAAAGAGCGGGCCACCCATTCGGCCCTGCTGGACGCGTTTTCGCACCTGCTCGCCGGGCGTTTTCTGCGCGCCCGCAAGGCTGCCGAAGTGGCCCTGCGCCAGGAGCAAGCCCTGCTGGCCAGCGGCCACCCCCTGGCCCACGGCGACAAACTGCGCGCCCTGGCCCACCTGGTCACCGCTGAAAGCGGCCATTCGCTGCAGGACAAAGCCACCCGCGATACCCACCTGCAGCAGGCCTTGGACAGCACCGCCCAGCGCAACACCCTGGAAACCCAGGAAACCCGCGAAGGCATCCAGCTGCGCGCCGCCCACTGGGCCCTGGCCGACCGCGATGCCGATGCCGCCATGCAGTGGCTCGACGCCCTGCCCCAGGGGGCGGCCCGCCGTACCCTGGCCTTGCGCGTGCGCCTCAAGGCCAACCGCCTGGCCCGCCAGACCCTGCCTGCCCTGGAAACCGCCCGCCTGCTGGCCAAGCACCGGGCCTTCTCGCCCGCCGCCGCGCAAAGCATTCTGCGCGGCCTGGCGCTGGAACTGCTGGCCACCGCCCACGACCCGGCCCAGCTGCAACGCGCCTGGGCCGAGCTGGACCCGGCCGAGCGCCTGATGCCCGACGTGGCCATCCAGGCCGCCCAGCGCCTGGCCACCCTGCAGGGCGACACCGCCACCGCCCGCCTGTGGCTGCTGCCCATCTGGGAACAGATGGTGGCCCACCCCGAGCAAGAACACGCTTTTGGGACCAAACTGGTCCGCGCGCTAGAGTCCGGGTTCTCTGCCACCGACAGCCCGGCCGACCTGCCCTGGCTGCACCGCATCGAAGCTGCCCAGCAACGCAACCCGCGCGATGCCCGCCTGCAATACCTGGCCGGCATGGCCTGCCTGCGCCACCAGCTCTGGGGCAAGGCCCAGCAACTGCTGACGCAGTCGGTCCACCAGCTAGAAGACAGCAGCCTGCAACGCAGCGCCTGGCGCGCCCTGGCCGGCCTGGCCGAGCAGCGCGGCGATACCGCCGCAGCACAGGCGGCTTACAAGCAAGTCGCTGGAATCTAAGAACGTGTTCAAGGTCTTTTTGGGGTCGCGTTGGGGTGCAATCGGGATGAGTTGGTTGTCGCAGACCGCAGCATGGGCTCCCTGCCCATGCAAGGGCTAAGGCAGACAAATCGCCCGATTTCACCCCAACCCGAAGGGCAGGTGCCTGTTCGGGCGCTCAGCGTCGTTACAAAACCAGCCAAGGCAGTAAGCCTTGGCTTGGGTTTTGCGCCTAGCTGCGCATCCCGAACAGGCACCTGCGCGCCCCCAAAAAGACCTTGAACACGTTCTAAGGATTCAGGCCTTTTTCAGAGGCCTAAATCGGCACCTCGTGCTTATGGAATGAGCGCAAGCAGCTACAAAAACAATCGTTAAAAACTGTAGCAAACCACCCCTCTTCTCTCGAATATGCCCCAAAAAAATGGACCCGAAGGTCCATTTTTTATTGCCGGGCAGGCGGCTTAGAACGGCAAGTCCATCTTGCCCAGGTCGCGTTTGGTCTCAACCATCACCAGGGGCTCGGCTTGCACCGGGGCGACTGCAGGACGCACACGGGGTACGTGCACCACGATGGGCTCGGCGGCGATGGCGGCCTGGACGGCTGCGGCGCGTTCGGGGCTGGTGCCCACCCATTGCAGGCCGGAGCTCTGGGCCAGCTGGTCCAGTTCAGCGGTTGGCAGGGCAAACACCGGCTTGGCGGCCACCACCGGTGCGGCCACGATGGCGGCAACAGGTGCAGCCACCGGCTCAACCACCACAGGTGCTACCACCTCGGCCACTTCAGCAACAACAGGCGTTGGTGCGGGAGCTGCCACGGGTTCAGCCACTACGGCTGCTGCGCGCTCCACCAGGGACTCGGCTTGCGGCTGTGCGTCCGGCTCTACGGGGTTGGGCACAAACGCGGCCGGTTCACCGGAGTTGTCACGCGGCGCACGGTCCTTGCGGTCGCGGCCATAACGGTCGCGGGAACGCTTTTCGCGGCGCTGGGGCTCTTCGCCCTCAGGACGGGCTTCGTCGGTGCGTTCGGCAGATGCCGCGGCGGCTTCGGTCGCCTCGGCTACCGGCTGGTCGGCATCGGCTTGCGCTGCTGCGGCGGCCTGGGCGGCAGCGAAGTACGACGGACGCTCGGGGCGTTCGGCGGGTTCGCGGTCCATGCGGGGCTCGCGCTCGGCACGGGGTTCGCGGTCGGCGCGAGGTTCCCGTGGTTCGCGGGGCTCACGCTCTGGGCGCGGCTCGCGTTCGGCACGCGGTTCACGCTCGGGGCGGGGGGCGCGGGGAGCTTCGGCCACGGGCTCACCATTGGCATCCAGCTGGGGCTCACGCGGTTCGCGGGGTTCGCGCAGGTCGGGACGGGGCTCGTCCTGGCGATCGCGGCCTTGGGCCGGGGCACCATCTTCACGCGGGCCACGGCCACCACGGCCACCGCGGGGGCTGCGCTCGCCACGCTCACCACGCTCACCGGCATTGCGGGGGGCGCGCTCGGCACCACCGACTTCGACGTTGGCGGCGGCTTCGTTCACCACGCCTTCAACTGCCTGGCCGTCCACTTCGGAACGCTCACGCGGACCCTGGGTGCGCTCGCCACGGCCACGGCCACCGCGGCTGCCACGGCTGGGGGCTTCGCCATCGGCACGCGGTGCCTCGTTGCGGTCTGGGCGCTCGGTGCGTTCCGGGCGGTCACCCGCATTGCGCGGGGCGCGTTCAGGGCGGGCTTCCTGGCCTTCACGGGGCTCACGTGTGTCACGGCCTTCGGCATTGCGCGGGCCGCGGTTGCGGCCTTCGCCGCGTTCGGCAGTCTCGTCGCGACCGCCGCGGCCATTGCGGCCACCGCGGCTGGAGGCTTCACCACGCGGGTTGCGGGGTTCGCGCTTGTCTTCGGGCTTGGGCGTGGCCGTTACGGTGGCGGGTGCCGCAGGGGCTACCACCACCGGTGCGGGTGCAGCACCAAACAGGTTTTTTAACCAGCCAAAGAAGCCGGTTTCCACGGGTGCAGCCACGGGAGCAGGCGCAGCAACAGGTGCCACCACGGGGGCCGGAGCCACAGCCTTGGGCACCGCTTGCGGTGCGGGTGCGTCGGGTAGCACGCCCTTGATCACCGGGGTTTGCTTGTTGGTGGGCTCTTGCGAACGGCGCGTGACCGAGGTGGCATCTTCCATCACGTCGGCCATTTTGTAGCTGGCTTCGATGTGGTCCAGGCGCGGGTCGTCGTGCTTGAGGCGTTCGAGCTTGTAGTTGGGCGTTTCCAGCGTCTTGTTGGGCACCATCAGCACGTTGATGCGCTGTTTCAGCTCGATCTTGGCGATTTCGGTGCGCTTTTCGTTCAGCAGGAACGAAGCCACATCCACCGGCACCTGGCACATGACCGAGGCGGTGTTGTCCTTGAGCGACTCTTCCTGGATGATGCGCAAAATTTGCAGTGCGCTGGATTCGGTGTCGCGGATGTGGCCGGAACCACCGCAGCGTGGGCAAGGAATCGAAGCACCTTCGCTGAGCGCCGGGCGCAGGCGCTGGCGGCTCATTTCCATCAGGCCAAACTTGCTGATGGTGCCGAACTGCACACGGGCGCGGTCCTGGCGCAGCGCGTCGCGCAGGCGGTTTTCCACGTCGCGGCGGTTGCGGGACTCTTCCATGTCGATAAAGTCGATCACGATCAGGCCGCCCAAATCGCGCAGGCGCATCTGGCGGGCCACTTCTTCGGCGGCTTCCAGGTTGGTGCGGGTGGCGGTTTCTTCGATGTCGCCGCCGCGGATGGAGCGGGCGGAGTTGACGTCCACCGACACCAGGGCTTCGGTGTGGTCGATCACGATGGCACCGCCCGAGGGCAGTTGCACGGTGCGGGCGTAGGCCGATTCGATCTGGTGCTCAATCTGGAAGCGGCTGAACAGCGGCGCGTCGTCGCGGTAGCGTTTGACGCGGGCAGCGTGCTCAGGCATGACGTGGGCCATGAACTGCTGGGCCTGCTCGTACACGTCGTCGGTGTCGATCAGGATATCGCCGATGTCGGTGTTGAAGTAGTCGCGGATGGCGCGGATCACCAGGCTGGATTCCTGGTAAATCAGGAAAGCGCCCTTGCCCTGCTTGCCTGCGCCGTCGATGGCGGTCCAGAGCTTGAGCAGGTAGTTCAGATCCCATTGCAGTTCGGGTGCGCTGCGGCCAATGCCGGCGGTGCGGGCAATGATGCTGGAGCCGTTGGGGTATTCCAACTGGTCCATGGCTTCCTTGAGCTCGGCCCGGTCGTCGCCTTCGATGCGGCGCGATACGCCACCGCCACGGGGGTTGTTGGGCATCAGCACCACGTAACGGCCGGCCAGCGACACAAAGGTGGTCAGGGCCGCGCCCTTGTTGCCGCGCTCTTCTTTTTCCACCTGGACCAGCAGTTCCTGGCCTTCGCGGATCACATCGCTGATGCGGGCCTGGTTGACCGGCACGCCCTGCTGGAAGTATTGCTTGGAGATTTCCTTGAACGGCAAAAAGCCGTGGCGATCTTCGCCGTAGTCGACGAAGCAGGCTTCCAGCGAAGGCTCGACGCGGGTGACGACGGCCTTGTAGATGTTGCCCTTGCGCTGTTCGCGCCCCTCGATTTCAATTTCATAGTCGAGCAGTTTTTGCCCGTCCACAATCGCCAGCCGACGTTCTTCCGACTGGGTTGCGTTAATCAGCATCCGTTTCATGGTGCGCTTCCTTTGACTGGACCGGCAAGGGTCCAGAAATGTTCTTCAATTCAATACGGCCCAAATCGGGCCTACTGATGCCTGAACCAACGCGCGGAAACAACCGGAATGACCCAAGACTGCACTAGGTAAGCCAAGGCTCACAGGGTTGCAGTGGGGGGAGGTGGAGGGAAGCGGGAAGTGTGCTGGTTTGAATAGCTACCAATTTGATAGCTTCTTGCGCCCAATAGGTGGGCGCATGGGGCGATTCCATGCCAAAAACCGGGGCTATAGCCGGAGCCATGAGCCACCGCCAGCAGGTTTGAAGTATCGCCATCAACACAAATGAGTTCTCGCTTCGATCCGTTGCACAACCTGGGCCTACAGCACAGGTTGGCAAGTGAGGGGGTATTCCGTATGTAGTTTCCATCGCGTCAGCCCGCCCCATCAACTTATGCCGCCAACGGAGCCTGGGTTGCTCGGGGTGGTAGCAGATCGCCTTGGGTGGCATCGACTTCGCAGCGGCGTAGATGCAATGCTCTAAACTGTGGTGAATCAAGCACTTACGACACGACGCTGGTGAAAAATATTATAGGTGCTAACGCACCACCCCCCATGCCAGAAGTCAAATTCATTACGGTGGACCCCGACGATGCCGGGCAGCGGCTGGACAATTTCCTCATGCGCCACCTCAAAGGCGTGCCCAAAACCCACGTCTACCGCATCATCCGCAGCGGTGAAGTGCGGATCAACAAGGGCCGCGTTTCTGCCGACACCCGCGTGAATGGCGGCGACGTGGTGCGCCTGCCGCCGACACGCATTTCCGAGCGGGTGGCCGAAAAAGCCGAAGCCATGGCCGCCGCGCCCGCCCCAGCGCGCGAGTTCCCCATCCTGCTGGAAGACGAACACCTGCTGGCCATTGACAAACCGGCAGGCGTGGCCGTGCACGGCGGCAGCGGGGTCAGCTTCGGGGTGATCGAACAGCTGCGCATGGCGCGCCCGAAAGCCCCGTTTCTGGAACTGGTGCACCGGCTGGACCGCGAAACCTCGGGCATCCTGCTGCTGGCCAAGAAGCGCAGCGCGCTCAAAAACGTACAGGACCAGTTTCGCGACCGGGAAACCGGCAAGACCTACCTGGCGCTGGTGATGGGCCAGTGGCCCGCCAATAAGAAGGTACTGGACAAGTCTTTACACAAGTACCTGCTGCCCAATGGCGAGCGCCGCGTCAAGGTGGTGGCCCGGGACGACCCGGACGGCATGCGCTCGCTGACCCTGGTCAAGGTGGCCCAGCACTTCGAAAGCTTCAGCCTGCTGGAGGTGACCATCAAAACCGGCCGTACCCACCAGATCCGTGTGCACCTGGCCTCCGAGGGCTTCCCGATTGCCGGAGACGACAAATACGGCGACTTCGAGGCCAACAAGGCTTTGGTGAAACAGGGCCTGAAGCGTATGTTTTTGCACGCCTGGCGCCTGCAGCTGAGCCACCCCGCCAGCGGCGAAAGTGTGGAGCTGCATGCGGCTTTACCCGACGAGCTGCAGCGGTTTTTACCAGCGAAAGCGGGGTCTTCCACCCCCTGATGCCGGTTTACAGGTCTGACTGAATCGGTGATGATGCAGTAACCTTTTGCTACCTGCTACATTTTGGGCATATGGCCGCTGTTGAACCTTTCACCAAAGAATCATCTTCTGTTGCGCTTCCCGGCTTGGGAAGGGTTCTGATTTCTGCAGGCAAACTCGGCCAACGCGCGGCCGAAGACATTTACCGCAAAGCCCAATCCAACCGCGCCAGCTTCATCGCCGAGCTGATGTCCTCGGGGGCTGTGTCGCCATCGGACCTGGCGCACACCATGTCCACCGCGTTTGCCGCGCCCTTGCTGGACATCGACGCGGTAGACCGCCACCGCCTGCCCAAAGACCTGCTGGATGCCAAGATTTGCCAGGCCTACCGGGTGGTGGTGCTGAGCAAACGCAATAACCGCCTGATCGTCGCCACCGCCGACCCGTCGGACCAGGAAGCCGCCGAAAAAATCAAGTTCTCCACCCAGTTGGGCGTGGACTGGATCATTGCCGAATACGACAAGCTGTCGCGCATGGTGGATGCCAACGCCGTCACCACCGGTGAGGCAATGGACAACATCATCGGCGGAGACTTCGACTTTGACGACGGGATGATCACGGCGCCCGCCGAGACCGCCGAAATCAACATGACCGAGGTGGAAGATGCCCCGGTCGTGAAGTTCCTGCACAAGATGCTGCTCGATGCCTATGGCATGCGCGCATCTGATTTGCACTTTGAGCCCTACGAGCACAACTACCGCGTGCGCTTCCGTATCGACGGCGAACTGCGCGAAATCGCCTCGCCACCGGTGGCCATCAAGGACAAGCTGGCCTCGCGCATCAAGGTGATCTCGCGCCTGGACATCTCGGAAAAACGGGTGCCGCAAGACGGCAAGATGAAGCTCAAGATCGGGCCCGACCGGGTCATCGACTTCCGCGTCAGCACCCTACCCACGCTGTTTGGCGAAAAGATCGTGATCCGGATTCTGGACCCGAGCAGCGCCAAGCTGGGCATTGACGCGCTGGGTTACGAGCCCGAAGAAAAAGAGCGCGTAATGCAGGCGATTGGCCGTCCCTACGGCATGGTGCTGGTGACCGGCCCCACGGGTTCGGGCAAAACCGTGTCGCTGTACACCTTCTTGAACCTGCTGAACAAGCCTGGCGTGAACATCGCCACGGCCGAAGACCCGTCTGAAATCAATTTGCCGGGCGTGAACCAGGTCAATGTGAACGAAAAAGCGGGCATGACCTTTGCCGTGGCCCTGAAGTCGTTTCTGCGCCAGGATCCGGACATCATCATGGTGGGCGAAATCCGCGACCTGGAAACCGCCGACATCTCCATCAAGGCGGCACAAACCGGGCATTTGGTGTTGTCCACCCTGCACACCAACGATGCACCCACCACCTTGACGCGCATGCGCAACATGGGCATTGCGCCATTCAATATTGCGTCCAGCGTGATCCTGATCACCGCCCAGCGGCTGGCGCGGCGGCTATGCCCGGCGTGCAAGGCGCTGATCGACATTCCGCAAAAGACGCTGCTGGAGTCTGGCTACGCCCCCGAGGAGCTGGACGGCTCCTGGAAGCCCTATGGCCCGGTGGGCTGCAACGCCTGCAACAACGGCTACAAGGGCCGGGTCGGCATTTACCAGGTGATGCCGATTTCCGAGGAAATCCAGCGCATCATCTTGCGCGACGGCAGCGCACTGGACATCGCCGAGCAGGCCAAAATCGAAGGTGTGCGGACCCTGCGCCAGGCCGGACTGCACAAAGTGAAGCTGGGCTTGACCTCGCTGGAAGAAGTGCTCGCCGTGAGCAATGAATAGACCCGGACTTATTTAGTCGTACCAAGGCACTCCATGGCATCAGCCGCGTCCAGCACAGTCAAAGAATTCGTCTTCGAATGGGAAGGCAAGGACCGCAACGGCAAGCAGGTCCGGGGCGAGACGCGTGCATCGGGTGAGAACCAGGTCACTGCGTCCCTGCGCCGCCAGGGGGTGTTTCCCACCAAGATCAAGAAACGCCGCATGCGCGGGGGCAAGAGCATCAAGCCCAAGGACATTGCCATCTTCACCCGCCAACTGGCGACCATGATGAAGGCCGGAGTGCCGCTGCTGCAGGCGTTTGACATCGTGGGCCGGGGCAACGCCAATGCCAGCGTCACCAAGCTGCTCAACGACATCCGCCAGGACGTGGAGACCGGCAGCTCGCTGAGCGCGGCTTTCCGCAAGTTTCCGCTGTACTTCAATAGCCTGTACTGCAACCTGGTCGAAGCGGGTGAGGCCGCCGGTATTCTGGAGGCGCTGCTGGACCGGTTAGCCGTGTACATGGAGAAGACCGAGGCCATCAAATCCAAGATCAAATCGGCCCTGATGTACCCCATCTCGGTGGTGGTGGTGGCGTTTGTGGTGGTGGCGGTGATCATGATTTTTGTGATTCCGGCCTTCAAGGAGGTGTTCAGCAGCTTTGGTGCCGACCTGCCTGCGCCCACGCTGTTCATCATTGCCGTGAGCGAAGTGTTCGTGAGCTACTGGTGGTTGATTTTTGGCGGCATTGGCGGCGGCATCTACTTTTTCATGCAGGCCTGGCAGCGCAACATCAAGATGCAGCAGGTCATGGACCGCATCATGCTGAAGCTGCCGGTGTTCGGCGTGCTGGTGGAAAAGTCTTGCATTGCCCGCTGGACGCGCACCCTGTCCACCATGTTTGCTGCCGGTGTGCCGCTGGTGGAAGCGCTGGACTCGGTGGGCGGAGCATCGGGCAATTCGGTGTTTGAGCTGGCCACCGACAAAATCCAGCAAGAGGTGTCTACCGGCACCAGCCTGACCACGGCCATGGGCAACGCCAAGATCTTCCCGTCCATGGTGCTGCAAATGTGCTCCATCGGCGAAGAATCTGGCTCCATCGACCACATGCTGGGCAAAGCCGCCGATTTTTACGAGGCCGAGGTGGACGACATGGTGGCCGGACTGTCCAGCCTGATGGAGCCCATCATCATCGTGTTTCTGGGCACCATCATCGGCGGCATCGTGGTATCGATGTACCTGCCGATCTTCAAGCTGGGCCAAGTCGTCTGATGCTGGAGATGCAATGGGTGGCCGCCTTGTTGGGCGGGCTTTTCGGGCTGATGCTGGGCAGCTTTCTGAATGTGGTGGTCTACCGCATGCCCAAAATCATGGAGCAGCAGTGGGCCGCCGACTACGCCGAAATGCAGGGCACCGAACCCGACCCGGCCACTGCCAAGCCGTACAACCTGGTGGTGCCGCGCTCGAGCTGCCCGCACTGTGGTCACCAAATTCGCTGGTATGAAAACATCCCCGTGGCCAGCTATGTAGCCCTGCGCGGCAAGTGCTCGGCCTGCCGCGCGCCCATCAGCCCGCGTTATCCGACGGTTGAGATCGCCACTGCAGCCCTGTTCTTCTTTTGCATCTGGACCTGGGGGCCTACGGTCACCGGCTTGGCCTGGTGCGGTTTTGCAGCGGCCCTGCTGAGCCTGGCGCTGATCGACTGGGACACCACCTTGCTGCCCGACGACATCACCCTGCCGCTGCTGTGGGCCGGGTTGATTGGCTCATCGCTGCACTGGACCGGCGTGCCCCTGATCGCCGCCGTGTGGGGTGCGGTAGCGGGCTATCTGTCGCTGTGGACGATTTACTGGCTTTTCAAGCTGATCACCGGCAAGGAAGGCATGGGCTACGGCGACTTCAAGCTGTTTGCCGCGCTGGGAGCCTGGTTTGGCTGGGAGGCGCTGGTGCCGATGATTCTGATGGCCTCGGTGATCGGTGCCTTGGTGGGCATCGCCCTGAAGTTCAGCAGCGGCCTGCGCGAAGGCGGCTACATCCCGTTTGGGCCTTTTTTGGCGGGGGCGGGGTTGACGGCCATGGTCTTCGGGCCCAACGCCATCCTGCATTTTGTCGGTTTGTAAGCCCATGCCACGCTGCCTACGGCTCGGACTCACCGGTGGTATTGGCAGTGGAAAAAGCACGGTAGCGCTTATGCTACAAGCGCGGGGCGCTATCATTATTGATGCCGACGCGATTTCACGCAAAACCACCGTAGCGGGGGGCTCGGCCATCCCGGCGGTCCGCGCGGCCTTTGGCAACGAGGCCATCGGTGCCGACGGCGCCATGGACCGGGACCGCATCCGCAACCTCGTCTTTGCCGACCCCGGCGCAAAAAAGCGCCTGGAGGCCATCGTCCACCCCCTGGTGGGCCAGGAGATCGAAGCGCAGTTTCAGCGAGCCCTCGCCCAGGGTGCCCGCTGCGTGGTGTTCGACATCCCCCTGCTGGTGGAGTCCGGCCACTGGAAAGACCGGCTCGACCAGGTGCTGGTAGTGGACTGCGCGGTAGACACCCAGGTGGCCCGCGTGATGGCCCGCAGCGGCATGGCAGAGGCGGCGGTGCGCGCCATCATCCAGACCCAGGCCAGCCGGGCGCAGCGCCTGGAAGCAGCCGACGTGGTCATCCTCAACGACGGCCTGACGCTGGAGCAGCTGCGCCTGGAGGTGGAAAAAGTCGCCCCGCGGTTCGGGCTATGATGCCGCCACTGGAAATACTGCGTGATCCTCTACGAATACCCCTTTAACGAACGCATCCGCACCTATTTGCGGCTGGAGCACCTGTTCAGGCGCTTGGGGGAACTGGTGCCCCGCAGCCACCCGCTGGACCACCACTACGCGCTCACCACCATCTTTGAAGTGATGGACGTGGCGGCCCGCGCCGACCTCAAATCCGACGTGATGCGCGACCTGGAAAAGCAAAAGGTCATCCTCAACGGCTACCGGGGCAACCCGTCGATTGCCGAAGAGGTGCTGGACGATGTGATTGCCCAGCTCGACCGCTGCTACACCGCCCTGCACGAACAACCCGGCAAGGCGGGGCATGCGCTGACCGAAAACGACTGGCTGATGGCCTTGCGCAGCCGCGTGGGCATACCCGGTGGCACCTGCGGCTTTGATCTGCCCGCCTACGCCACCTGGCAGCACAAACCCGCCGAAGTGCGCCGCCACGCGGTCGAACAATGGGCCTCCACCCTGGCCCCGCTGGCCGAGTCCATCCACCACCTGCTGAAGATGCTGCGCGACTCGGGCGGGCCGCAAAAAGTGGTGGCCCCGGGTGGCCAGTTCCAGCAAAACCTGCCGCAAGGCCGCACCTACCAGTTGCTGCGCCTGCGCATCGATCCAGACCTGGACTTGATTCCGGAAATCAGCGGCAACCGCCTGATGGTGTCGGTGCGCATGATGCGCCACGGTGCCGACGACCGCCTGCATGCCTGCAGCGAGGATGCGTCGTTTGAACTCACTCTGTGCGCTTAGCTTTCAACATGACAGACACACCGCAAAAATGGGTCGCCTGCCCCACCTGCAAAGGCAAAAGCCTGTTTGCCCCGAGCAATGCCTTCCGCCCGTTTTGCAGTGAACGCTGCAAGAACATAGACTTTGGTGCCTGGGCCAGCGCCAGCTTCAGCCTGCCCGCCGACGCGCCGCCAGACGACCAGGTCTTCGGCGACGCGCGGCTGCAATAATTTGGCTCACCCCCAGGCTACAGCGCAAGCGCTTTACGCCAACCCCCTTGCAGGGGGCAACACCAGCAGCCTGGCAAAGCCAGTTCTGCGGTGTTTCTGGAAGGCATATTCACCGCGCTACGTGGAAACTGCGTACTGACCTAGATTTAAAAAAATCAGCCCCCAGCCCTTATGGAATGGGCGGGAGCAGCTACTTAATATGTAGCACCCGAAAAATCCCGTTCCGCAGCCAGCCAGCCCAGCACCGGCACGGTTCCGGGCAAAACCGGGCCGACCTGCAGTGGCAAGGACTGCCAGGCGCAGGTTTGGCCCTCGCGCATCTCTAACTCGCCCGTCCAGTCAAACACCTTGCAGAAATGCAGCCGCACCAGCGAATGCGGATAGTCCACCAACTCCACCTTCCAGGGCTGGGCGGGGCCGATGGTGATGCCCAGCTCTTCCACTAGCTCGCGGCGCAGGGCCTGCTCCACGGTTTCACCCGCCTCCAGCTTGCCGCCGGGGAATTCCCAGTAACCCGCGTAGACCTTGCCAACGGGCCGCGAAGTCACCAGAAAGTCGCCATTGGGCTGCACCAGCACGCCTACGGCCACATCCACGATGGCACGGTCGGGCCCGCCTTCACGCGGGCGGTGGGCATCAGCGACCAGGGGTTGGGCACTCATGCGGACGCGGCGTGTTTGCCTGCATAGTCGCGGGCAAACTGGTAGGCCACGCGGCCACTGCGCGAGCCTCGCTCCAGCGCCCAGACCAGCGACTCGGGGCGGGCCGCCGCAATCGCTGCGGCATCCACGCCAAACGACTGCAGCCACTGGGCCACGATAGCCAGGTATTCGTCTTGGCTGAACGGGTAGAAGCTGACCCACAGGCCAAAGCGCTCGGACAGAGAAATTTTCTCCTCCACCACCTCGCCGGGATGCACTTCGCCGTCTTCGGTGTGGGTGTAGGTGAGGTTTTCGGCCATGTACTCGGGCAGCAGGTGGCGGCGGTTGCTGGTGGCGTAGACCAGCACATTCGGCGTAGAGGCCGCCACCGAGCCGTCCAGAATCGACTTCAGCACCTTGTAGCCGGGCTCGCCGTCTTCAAAGCTCAGGTCGTCGCAGAAGACGATGAATTTCTCAGGCCGGTCGGCCACCACGTCCACGATGTCGGGCAGATCGACCAGATCGGCCTTGTCCACCTCGATCAGGCGCAGGCCCTGGGGCGCGTAGGTGTTCAGGCAGGCTTTGATCAGCGAGGACTTGCCGGTGCCGCGCGCGCCCGTGAGCAGCACGTTGTTGGCCGGTTTGCCTTGCACAAACTGCAAAGTGTTGCGCTGGATCTTCTCCTTCTGGATGTCGATCTCTTTGAGGTCGGCCAGGGCCATGTGGCCGATGTGGCGCACCGGCTCCAGCACGCCGTGGCCGTTGCCCCGGCGGCGGTAGCGGTAGGCGATGGCGGCGGTCCAGTCGGGCGCAGAAACGGGCTGGGGCAGCGCGGCCTCAATGCGCTGCATCAAGTGCTCGGCGCGGTCGATGAGGCGTTCGAATTTTTCGTTCATGAACGGTAATCCGCGTTGATGGTCACGTACTCGTGGCTGAAATCGCAAGTCCAGACCGTATCTACCGCCGTGCCACGGCCCAGGCCGACACGCACGGTGATTTCGCTTTGTTTCATCACGCGCTGGCCGTCTTCTTCGCGGTAGCTGGGGTTGCGTCCGCCCTGGACGACGACGTGCACATCGTCCAGATGCAGGTCGATCAGGGTCTGGTCCAGGTCGGTGATGCCTGCATAACCCACGGCGGCCAGGATGCGGCCCAGGTTGGGGTCGCTGGCGAAAAAGGCGGTTTTGACCAGGGGCGAATGGGCGATGGCATAGGCGGCCAGGCGGCATTCTTCGGCCGTTTTGCCGCCTTCCACGCGCACAGTGATGAACTTGGTGGCCCCTTCTCCGTCGCGCACGATGGCCTGGGCCAGTTGCTGGGCAACCTGCTGCATCGCGGCCTTCAGGGCACGGCCATCGGCGCTGTCCATGGAGGTGATGGGCGCGTGGGCCGCCTTGTTGGTGGCGATAACCACGAAAGAGTCGTTGGTGGAGGTGTCGCCATCGATGGTGATGCGGTTGAAGGATGCATCGGCCAGGTCTTTGGCCAACTGACCCAACAGCGCCTGGTCCACACAGGCATCGGTGGCCATGAAGCCCAGCATGGTGGCCATGTTGGGGCGGATCATGCCCGCACCCTTGCTGATGCCGGTGACGGTGACCGTCTTGCCGCCGATCTGCACCTGGGTGCTGAAGGCTTTGGCGATGGTGTCTGTCGTCATGATGGCCTCGGCGGCGCGACCCCAGTGGTCGGCGCGGGCATCGGCCAGGGCGGCGGGCAGCCCGGCGTTGATGCGCTCGTGCGGCAGGGTTTCCATGATCACGCCGGTAGAGAACGGCAAAATTTGCTCAGGCGCAAGGTCCAGATGCTGCGCCAGCGCAATGCAGGTGGATTTGGCGCGCATCAGGCCGTCGTGGCCCGTGCCTGCATTCGCATTGCCGGTGTTGACCAGAATGGCGCGGATGCCCACACCCAGGGCCAGGTGCTCGCGGCAGATCTGCACCGGGGCGGCGCAGAAACGGTTCTGGGTGAAAACACCCGCCACCGACGCTCCCTCTTCCAGCAACACCACGGTCAAGTCCTTGCGGTTGACTTTGCGGATGCCCGCCTCGGCGATACCCAGCAGTACGCCGGGAACAGGGTGCAGGCCAGCAGGATCGGGGGCAGACAGGTTAACGGGCATGGTGGACTTTCAAAAGGGCATAAAGATATGAAAAACGGGCCGAAGCCCGTTGTAAAACCAAAGCGTTGCTCAGGCTAGCTTGCCGTGGCACAGCTTGTATTTGTTACCACTGCCGCAAGGGCAGGGGTCGTTGCGGCCTACGCGGGGTATTGCAGCACCCGCTGATCGGGTGTCACTGCGGGTTTCCACTTCACCGGTTTCGGTCGGTGCGGTATAGGTCACGTTGGCGATGCTCTCACCCCGGCTTTCCATGGCTTCGGCGGCTTCGCCGAGTTGTTCGTTGGACTGCACCTTGACCGTCATCAGCACCTTGGTCACATCGTTCTTGACCGCGTCCAGCAACTGGCCAAACAGCTCGAAGGCCTCGCGCTTGTATTCCTGCTTGGGCTGCTTTTGCGCATAGCCGCGCAAATGGATGCCCTGGCGCAGGTAGTCCAGCGAGCTCAGGTGTTCGCGCCAATGGGTGTCAATGCTTTGCAGCAGCACCATGCGCTCGAACTGGGTGAAGTTCTCGCCGCCCACCTGGTCCACCTTGGCCTGGAACGCGGTATTGGCCGCAGTCAGCACGGTTTCCAAAATGTCTTCGTCGGTGATGGAGCTGGCCGACTGCACCTTGGCTGCCAGCGGTACTTCGAGCTGCCAGTCATCGCGGATGGTTTTTTCCAGGCCTGCAATATCCCACTGCTCTTCCACCGACTCGGGCGGCACAAACTGTCGCACCACATCTTCCACACAGCCTTCGCGCAGCGAGGCGATCTGGGCGGTGAGGTCTTGCGCGTCCAGAATTTCGTTGCGCTGCTGGTAGATGACCTTGCGCTGGTCGTTGGACACGTCGTCGTATTCCAACAGCTGCTTGCGCACGTCGAAGTTGCGGGCTTCCACCTTGCGCTGGGCGCTCTCGATACTGCGGGTGACGATACCGGCTTCGATGGCCTCGCCTTCGGGCATTTTCAGGCGGTCCATGATGGACTTGACACGGTCACCGGCAAAGATACGCATCAGCGGATCGTCCAGGCTCAGGTAGAAGCGCGACGAACCGGGGTCGCCCTGGCGGCCCGAGCGGCCGCGCAGTTGGTTATCGATACGGCGGGATTCGTGGCGCTCGGTGGCAATGATGCGCAGGCCGCCGAGGGCTTTTACCGCCTCGTGGTCAATGCTCCATTGCGCACGCACCCGCTCGATTTCCGCGTTCTTGGCGGCTTCGTCGAGCGCGGGGTTGGCCTCTACGGCCTTGATCGCCATTTCCAGGTTGCCGCCCAGCACGATGTCGGTACCGCGACCGGCCATGTTGGTGGCGATGGTGATCATCTTCGGGCGACCGGCCTGGGCCACGATGTCGGCTTCACGCGCATGCTGCTTGGCGTTGAGCACCTGGTGCGGCAGCTTCGCGTCATTGAGCAGGCGGTCGATGATTTCCGAGTTCTCGATCGAGGTGGTGCCCACCAGCACCGGCTGGCCGCGCTCATAGCATTCGCGGATGTCCTTGATGGCGGCTTCGTACTTTTCGCGGGTGGTTTTGTAGACGCGGTCGAGCTGGTCTTCGCGGCGGCTGACGCGGTTGGGCGGGATCACCACCGTCTCCAGGCCGTAGATGGTCTGGAACTCAAAGGCTTCGGTATCGGCCGTGCCGGTCATGCCCGACAAGCTGGCGTACAGACGGAAATAGTTCTGGAAGGTGATGGAGGCCAGCGTCTGGTTTTCGGCCTGGATCTGCACGCCTTCTTTGGCTTCCACCGACTGGTGCAGGCCTTCGCTCCAGCGGCGACCCGACATCAGGCGACCGGTGAATTCATCGACGATGACGATCTCGCCGTCTTGCACCACATAGTGCTGGTCACGGTGGTAGAGGTGGTTGGCCCGCAGCGCAGCGTACAGGTGGTGCATCAGGGTGATGTTGGCCGGGTCATACAGCGAAGCCCCTTCGGGCAGCAGGCCGTGCTCGACCAGAATGCGCTCGGCGTTTTCATGGCCGTCTTCGGTCAGGAACACCTGGTGCGATTTTTCGTCGAGTGTGAAGTCGCCGGGCTTGGTGACACCCTCGCCGGTGCGCGGATCGGCCTCGCCTTCCTGGCGGGTCAGGAAAGGGATGATCTTGTTGATCGCAATATAGGTGGCGGTGTGGTCCTCGGCCTGGCCGCTGATGATCAGCGGGGTGCGGGCCTCGTCGATCAGGATCGAATCCACCTCGTCCACGATGGCAAAGTTCAGGCCGCGCTGCACGCGGTCGCGCACCTCGTAGACCATGTTGTCGCGCAGGTAGTCGAAGCCGTATTCGTTGTTGGTGCCGTAGGTGATGTCGGCGGCGTAGGCGGCCTGCTTTTCTTCACGCGGCATATTGGGCAGGTTGACACCGACGGTCAGGCCCAGAAAGTTGTACAGGCGCTCCATCCAGCGCGCATCGCGATTCGCCAGGTAGTCATTCACCGTGACCACGTGCACGCCCTTGCCGGACAGCGCATTCAGGTAGACCGGCAGCGTGGCGGTGAGGGTTTTACCTTCACCGGTGCGCATTTCAGAGATCTTGCCGTTGTGCAGCGACATGCCGCCCAGCATCTGCACATCGAAATGGCGCATCTTCATCACGCGCTTGGAACCTTCGCGCACCAGAGCAAAGGCCTCTGGCAGGATCGCATCCAATGTTTCCCCTCCGGCCACCCGCTGCTTGAAGGACAGCGTTTTCTCACGCAAGGCCTCGTCGGACAGCTTTTCAAACTGCGGCTCCAACGCATTGATCACTTCGAGCGTCTTGCGGTACTGCTTCAACAAGCGCTGGTTACGGCTGCCGAAAATTTTGGTCAGAAAGTTGATGGTCATGGATGCGAGACCGTCACCGCCACTGGAGCCAGGGGGTGGCGATCGAAATTCCTAAATAATCTTGGAGTCAGATGAGGCTTTGACAGCAAAAGTCAACCCTTGGGGGCCAGTTTGCAATCCACAGCCTTGGGATTTTACTATCTGCCAGCATAGGCCCCAAAGCCGGTACGGCTGTGATAATTGGGCCACCATGCGCCAAAGCAACCGCTCCTTCACGCTGCTGCAAGCCGCAGCCGACTCGCCCACATTGGCCCGCCTGTCGGCTCTGGCGCAAGACTCCAACGACCGGCTCAAAGCCATCAAAACCTTGCTCCCCGAGGCCCTGTGGTCGGCCATCCAGCCTGGCCCGATTGATGGGGCCAGTTGGTGCCTGCTGGTCAACAGCAATGCCGCATCGGCCAAGCTGCGGCAGCTGAGCCCGGCACTGCTGGCCCATTTACGGACCAAAGGCTGGGATGTCACGGCCCTGCGCATCAAGGTGCAGATGCGGGCCGCCACTTTGCAACGGCCATAAAAAAAGGTTCTGGCCCTTGCGGGACAGAACCTTTTTAAGTGTGGTGCCGATTGTCGGAGTCGAACTGACGACCTTCCGCTTACAAGGCGGGTGCTCTACCAACTGAGCTAAATCGGCGAATTTCGTATTTTACAGAAGCGGGCGCGGCATTTTGTCACCCATTCGATTTTTACTTGATGCGTTTGAGCGCCGGACGCGGACCGCCTGCGGGCCGTGGCGGCTCGGGTGGCTCGTCGCCGCTGGATTCCACCGGCGACAAGGGTACCACTTTCGAGGACGCATCGGGCACACCGGCCAGCGCAAAAGGCTTGGCGGGCTCTTCCGCAGGGGCGGCAGCCACCGGCGACGGAAAAGCCATGCCCTGCCCGTTTTCACGGGCATAGATGGCGATCACCCGGCCAATCGGCACCAGAATCTCGCGCGGCGTACCGGCAAACCGGGCTTTGAATTCGATGAAATCGTTGCCCAGCTTGAGCGAACTGGTCGCGTCAAAGCTGATGTTGAGCACGATCTCACCGTCTTTCACGTATTCGCGCGGCACCTGCACCGTGTCATCGACCAGCACGGCCACGTAGGGTGTCAGACCGTTGTCGGTACACCACTCGTAGAGTGCGCGGATCAGGTAGGGACGGGTGGAGGTCGAATCCAGGGCTTGCATGGTGGACAACGGTGGCTCCGAATTACTTGCGCATCACTTTTTCGGAAGGCGTCAGCGCTTCGATGTAGGCCGGACGCGAGAAGATGCGCTCGGCGTACTTCAGCAGCGGTGCAGCGTTCTTGCTCAGGTCAATGCCGTAGAAGTCCAGGCGCCAGAGCAGCGGCGCAATCGCCACGTCGAGCATGGAGAAGTTCTCGCCCAGCATGTACTTGTTCTTCAGGAACACGGGGGCCAGTTGCGTGAGGCGGTCGCGGATGTGGGCACGGGCTTTTTCCAGGGCTTTTTCGTTGCCCTTGGAGGCGCGGGACTCCAGCAGGCCGACATGCACGAACAGTTCCTTCTCGAAGTTGAGCAGGAACAGGCGCACACGGGCGCGGTCCACCGGGTCGCCGGGCATCAGCTGGGGGTGCGGGAAGCGCTCGTCGATGTACTCGTTGATGATGTTCGACTCGTAAAGGATCAGGTCGCGTTCCACCAGAATCGGCACCTGGCCGTAGGGGTTCATCACGCTGATGTCTTCGGGCTTGTTGTAGAGGTCTACATCACGGATCTCGAAGTCCATGCCTTTTTCAAACAAGACAAAACGGCAGCGGTGGGAAAAAGGGCAGGTCGTGCCTGAGTACAACACCATCATGATGGGGGCTCCTAAAAATCAAAAAGAGTGGGATGCCAATGCAGCCCACTCTGTGTGGCCCAAACAGGGAGTTCGGGCCTCGTTGGGGTAGATGGGGTCTACTTCACGTCTTTCCAGAACGCGGCATTCAATCGCCAGGCGAAGAAGGTAAACACCAGCAGGAACAGCAGTACCCACACGCCCACGCGCACACGGGTGTTTTGGGCGGGTTCGGCCATCCACTGCATGTAGCTGACCAGGTCGCCCACGGCTTGCTCGTACTGCAACGGGGTCATGGTGCCAGGGCTGACCTGTTCCCAACCCTTGAAAACCTTGACCGCATGGCCGTGCTCTTGCACTTCCTGGTACACCGGTTTGCGGTTGCCTTGCAGCTCCCACAGTACATGCGGCATGCCCACGTTGGGGAAGACCAGATTATCCCAGCCGGTAGGCTTGCTGGGGTCGGGGTAGTAGCTGCGCAAATAGGTGTACAGATAATCCGCACCGGTGCCGCCGTGGCCAGAGCGCGAGCGGGTGATCAACGTCAGGTCGGGCGGATTGGCACCAAACCACTCCTTGGCCTGGACCGGATCGATAGATGCCTTCATGGTGTCGCCGACCTTGGTAGTGGCGAACAACAAATTGTCTTTGATCTGCTGCTCGGTCAGGCCGATGTCGCGCAGGCGGTTGTAGCGCATGAAGGCTGCCGAATGGCAGCTCAGGCAGTAGTTGACGAACAACTTGGCACCGTTTTGCAGCGCGGCCAGGTCGTTGGTTTTGTTGGGGGCCTTGTCCCAGGCAATCGTCTCGCCACCCGCAGCATGCACTGCGGTGGTGGCACCAAAAGACAGGGTCAGGGCCGCGAGCACGCCGAGAATCAGTTTTTTCATAGTCAGAGTCTCCGGCTTAGTGCGCAGTGAAGGTAATGCGACTGGGCACTGGCTTGGGCGTACCCAGGCGGCTCCACCATGGCATCAGCAAGAAAAAGCCGAAATAGAACAGGGTGCCTGCCTGAGAGATGCGCTCGCCAATGGGCGATGGAGGCTGCACACCCAGGTACCCCAGCACCAAAAAGTTGACGACAAACACCGCGTACACGTACTTGTGCCAGCTCGGACGGTAACGGATCGACTTCACCGGGCTGTTGTCCAGCCAAGGCAGGAAGAACAAAATCACCACCGCGCCGCCCATGGCAACCACGCCCCAGAACTTGGCATCGATGCTCAGCATCATGGCGACCACACCTGCAGCCACCACCACGATGGCCGCCTTGATGAAGGCGGGCAGCTTGAACTTGAGCACCGACAGCACGGCACCACCGACCACGCAGGCGATCAAGGCGTACATCATCTCGTCGGTGATGGCGCGCAGCATCGAGTAGAACGGCGTGAAGTACCAGACCGGCGCAATGTGCAGCGGCGTCTTCAGCGAATCGGCGGGGATGAAGTTGTTGTACTCCAGGAAGTAGCCGCCAAATTCGGGGGCGAAGAAGATGATGGCGGTAAACACCATCAGGAACACGCTGACCGCAAAAATGTCGTGCACCGAGTAGTACGGGTGGAACGGAATGCCATCCAGCGGGTGGCCTTCGGCATCCTTGGGGGCGTTGGGGCCCTTGATTTCCACGCCGTCGGGGTTGTTGGAGCCCACTTCGTGCAGCGCAATGATGTGTGCCGCCACCAGGCCCAGCAGCACCAACGGCACGGCAATCACGTGGAAGCTGAAGAAGCGGTTCAGGGTGGCGTCGCCCACCACGTAGTCGCCACGGATCAGCAGTGCCAGATCAGGGCCGACGAAGGGAATGGCAGCAAACAAATTGACGATCACCTGGGCACCCCAGTAGCTCATCTGGCCCCAGGGCAGCAGGTAGCCCATGAAAGCCTCGGCCATCAGGCACAGGAAAATCGCGCAACCAAACACCCATACCAGTTCGCGTGGTTTGCGGTACGAACCGTACAAAAGCCCGCGGAACATGTGCAGATACACCACCACAAAGAAGGCCGAGGCCCCGGTGGAGTGCATGTAGCGGATCAGCCAGCCCCAGGGCACATCGCGCATGATGTACTCGACCGAGGCGAAGGCCAGGTTCGCGTCGGGCTTGTAGTGCATCACCAGGAAAATGCCGGTGACGATTTGCAGCACCAGCACCAGCAGCGACAGCGAGCCAAACACGTACCAGAAATTGAAGTTCTTGGGCGCGTAGTACTCGGACATGTGCTCTTTGTAGAGCTTGCTGGCCGGGAACCGGTTGTCCACCCAGTTCATCAGCTTTTCAGGCGCGCTGGCGTTGGGCGAGATTTCTTTGAATGTAGCCATATGTCCCTCAAGCCTTCTTGTCTTCGCCGATCAGCAGCCGGGTATCGGAGAGATACATGTGCGGCGGCACCGGGAGGTTGTCGGGAGCGGGCTTGTTCTTGAAAACGCGGCCCGCCATGTCGAATGTCGAACCGTGGCAGGGGCACAGGAAACCGCCCTCCCAGTCGTTGGGCAGCGAAGCCTGGGGGCCTGGCGTGAACTTGTCCGATGGCGAGCAGCCCAAATGCGTGCAAATGCCCACCACCACCAGGTACTTGTCCTTGATGGAGCGGTTGGTGTTGCTGGCGTATTCGGGCGTGAACTCGGCCGGGTTGCGCAGCGATTTGGGATCGGCCAGCTGGCTGTCCAGCTTGGGCAGCTCGGCGATCTGCTCGGGCGTGCGATGCAAGATCCAAACGGGTTTGCCGCGCCACTCCACGGTCATCTTCTCGCCGGGCTTGAGGGCTGAAATATCGGCTTCAACGGCAGCTCCGGCGGCTTTGGCGCGCTCTGAGGGCTGGAATGTGCTCACGAAAGGGATGGCGGTAGCTACGCCACCCACTGCACCGGCGCAACCGGATGCGATCAACCACGTCCGCTTGCTGGTGTCGACTGGGGTGTCACTCATGGGGGTCCTCAAAATCATCACTCGTTTGGGGTCAACCGCGGATTGTAGCGGAGCGGTCCAGGGCGACTTCACGTGCCTGCAACACTTTGTGCCCTGTGTCGAGGGCATTTTGTGGACAATACGGCGGTCAATTAACCAACAAAGGGACTTTTATGGGCATGATGGCTGAATTCAAGGAGTTTGCAGTCAAGGGCAATGTGATCGATCTCGCCGTCGGCGTGATCATCGGCGGCGCCTTCGGCAAAATTGTGGACTCGGTGGTGGCCGATCTGATCATGCCGCTGGTCGGCATGGTGTTTGGCAAGATCGATTTTTCCAGCCTGTTCATCGTGCTGGGCAAGGTGCCCGAAGGCACCGGCATGGCGCTGGCCGACCTGAAAAAGGCCGGTATACCGGTGTTTGCCTACGGCAACTTCCTCACCGTGGCGGTGAACTTTGCGATTTTGGCCTTCATCATCTTCATGATGGTCAAGCAGATCAACCGCATGAAAAAAGAAGCCCCCGCTGCCCCCGAAGCCGCACCGGCCACCCCCGAAGACGTGCTGCTGCTGCGCCAGATCCGCGACAGCCTGCAAAAATAAGAATGCTTTAAGCACTACACTTTTAGTAGCTGCTTACGCCCTCTGCTGTAGCGGTAGAGGGCTTTTTTATGCCTGAAGCACGCTGAGTTTACGCGCCATGCGCAGCGCGGCGACCAGGCTGGACGCATCGGCCACGCCGGTACCGGCGATGTCAAACGCCGTGCCGTGGTCCGGGCTGGTGCGCACCAGGGGCAGGCCCAGGGTGACGTTTACACCCTGCTCCACGCCCAGGTATTTCACCGGGATCAGGCCCTGGTCGTGGTACATGGCCACCACCACGTCGAACTCCCCCGGCTGCCCATTTTTGGCCCGGGCGCGCATGAACACGGTATCGGGCGCAAACGGGCCATGCACGTCCAGCCCTTCGGCGCGGGCCGCCTGCAGCGCGGGGATGATGGTGTCGATTTCCTCATGGCCAAACAAACCGCCCTCGCCCGCATGCGGGTTCAGCCCGGCCACGCCGATCCGCGGTGCCCGCCCCAGCGCAGCGCCCACCGCACGGTGGGTGATGCGCAGGGTTTGCAGCACGTTGTCGAAGGTTACCGCCTCGATCGCCTGGCGCAGCGACAGGTGGATGCTGACCAGCACGGTGCGCAGCTCGTCGTTGGCCAGCATCATGCGCACCGGCACCTCCTGCAGCGTCTTGCCCAAGTGGGCTGCGGCCTCGAACTGCAGCAGCTCGGTGTGGCCCGGGTACGGCAGGCCGGCGGCTGCCAGCGCCTCTTTATGCAGCGGCGCGGTGACCAGCGCAGCCAACTCGCCGCGCAGCGCAGCGCGGCTGGCCCAGAGCACACAATCGGCGGCCACTTTTCCCGCCAAACTGCTGATCTGGCCATACGGAATGGGCGCAAGAAGCTCCGTTATTTGTAGCACCGGGATGCACTGCGGCGGCACGCTCGCCACCTCGGCAGGCGTGGCAATCCGTGCCACCGGCAGCGCGGGCCGACCCGGGCCGCTGACCAGGGCACTGGCACGGCGCATGGTGCCCACGTCGCCCGCCACAAAGCAGCCCTGGGTGGCATCCGGCGCGTCGCGGAAAGCCTTGGCGATGGTTTCGGGGCCGATCCCGGCGGGGTCGCCCAGGGTGATGGTTATGGGAAGCTGCGTCATGCGGGGTTGTCGATGTCAATGAACAGGTGCTCCAGCCCGAGCTGGGCGGCAACAAAGCCCGCCACCGCCGGTGCGCCGTAACGTTCGCTGGCGTGGTGGCCGCAGGCGATGAAGGCCACGCCGCATTCGCGGGCGTAGTGGGCCTGGGGCTCGGAGATTTCGCCGGTGATGAAGGCATCGGCCCCGGCGGCGATGGCGGCCTCGAAGTAGCCCTGCGCGCCGCCGGTGCACCACGCTATTTTTTTAATAGCTGCTTGCGCCGGTGCAATAAGCACAGGGGGCCGTTTTAGCTGTTTTTCTATGTGGTCGGCCAAATGCTGGGCGGAAGCAAACGCACCACCGTCGCTGCGCTGGCCCAGGAAACCCAGGTCGTTGTCACCGAAACAGCCCACGCCCTCCAGCCCCAGTTGCACGCCCAGCTGCGCGTTGTTGCCCAGCGTGGGGTGCGCGTCCAGCGGCAGGTGGTAGGCATAAAGGTTGATGTCGTGGCGCAGCAGCAAAGCCAGGCGCTGCTTCATCCAGCCGGTAACCGTGCCCGGCTGGCCGCGCCAGAACAGGCCGTGGTGCACAAAAATCGCGTCGGCCTGCGCAGCCACGGCAGCTTCGATCAGCGCCAGGCTGGCGGTCACGCCCGAGACGATGCGGCGGATCTCGGTTTTGCCCTCGACCTGCAGGCCGTTGGGCCCGTAGTCCTTGAAGC
The DNA here is from genome assembly GCA_963512605.1 of uncultured Albidiferax sp. Classification (GTDB taxonomy): domain Bacteria; phylum Pseudomonadota; class Gammaproteobacteria; order Burkholderiales; family Burkholderiaceae_C; genus Rhodoferax_B. The sequence goes on from CAUPNG010000022.1 coordinate 40,336, forward strand.
GGGCGGGTTGCAGCAGGTCGTCAAAAGCCGTAAGTACATGGAGATGGTGGGTCATGCCATGAATTGTGGGTCATGTTCAGAGACAATCCGGGCATGAAACGTTTTTGGCTCCTCTTTTCCCAATCGGTCACCGTCTTGCTGGCGGCGTATTTTGTGGTGGGCACCCTCAAGCCCGAATGGCTGGGCAAGCGGCCTTTCAGCGGCTCCAGCATTTCGCTGATCGAAGCCCCGGCCAGTCCTGGCGGCAGGCCGGTTGTCGGTGGCTTCAGTGCAGCGGCCCAAAAGGCTTCGCCCGCCGTAGTCAGCATCAACACCAGCAAAATGGCCGAGCGCGACCCGCGCAGCGACGACCCCTGGTTCAAGTTCTTCTATGGCGAACGCGGCGCGCAGGCCCAGGTGGGGCTGGGCAGCGGCGTGATCGTCAGCCCGGAAGGCTACATCCTCACCAACAACCACGTGGTCGAGGGCGCAGACGCCATCGAAGTCACCCTTAACGACAGCCGCCATGTGCAGGCCCAGGTCATCGGCACCGACCCCGACTCCGACCTGGCCGTGCTGAAGATCCAGCTCGACAAGCTGCCGGTGATGGTGCTGGGCAGCTCCGATGCCCTGCAGGTGGGCGACCAGGTGCTGGCCATCGGCAACCCGTTTGGCGTGGGCCAGACGGTCACCAGCGGCATCGTCAGCGCGCTGGGCCGCAACCAGTTGGGCATCAACACCTTCGAGAACTTCATCCAGACCGACGCGGCCATCAACCCCGGCAACTCCGGCGGCGCGCTGGTGGACGTGGACGGCAACCTGATGGGCATCAACACCGCCATCTACTCGCGCTCGGGCGGCAGCATGGGCATCGGTTTTGCCATTCCCGTGTCCACCGCCAAGCTGGTGCTGGAAGGCATCGTCACCGACGGCCAGGTCCGGCGCGGCTGGATCGGCGTGGAGCCGAGCGACCTGTCGCCCGAACTGGCCGAAACCTTTGGCGTAAAGGCCGACCGTGGCGTGATCATCACCGGCGTGCTGCAAAACGGCCCGGCGGCGCAGGCAGGCATCCGCCCCGGCGACGTGATCTTGCAGGTGGCCAGCAAGCCGGTGAACAATGTGTCGGAGCTGCTGACCAGCGTGGCCATGCTGCAGCCCGGCAAGGCATCCAGTTTCAGCGTGCTGCGCCAGGACAAGCAGCTGGCACTGGAAGTGACCCCAGGGCTGCGTCCCAAACCGCCTGCGCGGGTGGAACGCTAACCACTACAAATTTAATAGCTGCTCACGCTTATAGAATAAGCGCCAGCAGCCGATTTGGCTAAGATTTGGTAGTTTCGGCTTCTTCGTCTGGAGCCTGGGTGTGCTTGATGAAGATTTGCGCCGCCCAGATGCCGATCTCGTACAAGATGCACATGGGAATGGCCAGCGCCAGCTGCGACACCACATCGGGCGGGGTGACGATGGCGGCAATGATGAAGGCCAGCACCACAAAGTAGCCGCGAAAATCCTTCAGCTTGGCAATGCTGACCAGCCCCATGCGGGCCAGCACGATCACCACGATAGGCACCTCGAACGCCAGCCCGAAGGCTAGGAACATGGTCAGCACAAAGCTCAGGTAGGCTTCGATGTCGGGCGTGGCCTTGATGCTCTCGGGCGCAAAGTTCTGGATAAATTTGAACACCTGGCCAAACACGAAGAAGTAGCAAAACGCCACACCGATGAAAAACAGCAAGGTGCTCGACACCACCAGGGGCAGCACCAGCTTTTTTTCGTGCGAGTACAGGCCCGGGGCCACAAACGCCCACACCTGCCACAGCACCACCGGCAAGGCCAGCATGAAGGCGGCCATGAACATCACCTGCAATGGCACCAGAAAAGGCGAGATCACCGAGGTGGCGATCAGCGAGCTGCCCGCGGGCAAGGTAGCCACCAGGGGCGATGCCAACAGGTCGTACAGGGCCGCAGGGCCGGGGTACAGCGACAAGGCCGCAGCGGCAATGCCCACCGCGATCACGGCCTTGATGAGCCGGTCGCGCAGCTCCACCAGGTGCTGCACAAAGGGCTGCTCGGTGCCGGCTAGTTCGTCGTCTGGGCTTTTGTGGGGATCGGACATGGGGCTTTAAACAGGGTAAACAGGGCCTGGCCCAGAATGACACCGAGGCCAAAAGGCCCCAGGTTGTTGATTTTTAAGTGCTTTGCGACATCGGTTTGGGCCGGTAGCGGGCCACGCGGGCCGCACCCGACAGCGCCTTGGTACGCACCCCGGCACGGGCCTTGTACCACTGCGGCGTGGCACCCACCTTGCTACGCCAGCGCTTTTGGGGGCGCTTGTATTCGGGGTACTGGGTGTAAGCATCGTCGGGCAAGGCGGGCGTGGCATCGGTCTCAGCCCACTGCTTCTCGAAGTCGCTGGCGTTGGTCTGGATGGACTGGTGCACATCGCGCGCCGCACCTTCCATCGTCTCCTTCATCTTCTTGAGCTCGTCCAGGTCCATGGAGCGGCTGACTTCGGCCTTCACATCGGCGACGTAGCGCTGGGCCTTGCCCAACATCGTGCCCACGGTGCGGGCCAAACGCGGCAGCTTCTCGGGGCCGATGACGATCAGAGCCACCGCGCCAATCAGCGCCATCTTGGAAAAACCGAGATCAATCACAAACGTTTAACCGGCTCAGGACTTGGTCTTGGCTTCAACGTCGATGGTGTTCTTTTGCGCGGCTGCAGCAGCACTGGCCGACACCTGGGCAGCGGGCTTGTCGTCGTCCGCCGACGCAGCGCCGTCTTTCATGCCGTCCTTGAAGCCCTTGACCGCGCCACCCAGGTCGCCGCCCATGTTTTTCAGCTTCTTGGTGCCGAACACCATCACCACGATCAACAACACGATCAACCAATGCCAAATAGAAAATGAACCCATGGAATAACTCCTAACAAAGTGTGTCTGATTTTAGACGGCGCAGATGACGGTCTACGCCGTAGCCCGCTATTGGCCTTAACCCTTGAGCCAAGGGCGCGGCCCGCCGATCACGTGCACATGCAGATGGTGCACTTCCTGCCCACCATCATCCCCCGTATTCACCATCACCCGAAAACCACCCTGCGGGTAGGGCCTGCAGCCTTCTTGCGCCGCCAGTTGCGGGGCCAGCACCATCATGCGCCCCAACAGGGCTGCGTGCTCGGGCTGCACCTGCGCCATCGACGGAATGTGCAGCTTGGGGATCAGCAAAAAGTGCACCGGTGCCCAGGGATGGATGTCGTGGAAGGCCAGAAGTTCTTCGTCTTCATAGACTTTTTTGGACGGAATCTGGCCTGCAATGATCTTGCAAAACAGACAATTCGGGTCGTGGGCCAGCACGCTCATACCGCGTCTCCCACGGGCTTGCTGGCATTCATGGCCACCATGCCGCGCACGATGCGGTACAAAAACCACAGCGAAATCAGGCCCCAGGCAATCCAGCCGGGCAAGATAAACAGCACCCACAGCGGTGCCGTCACCACGTACAACACCCCGGCCCACAGCACCGAGCGGATACGCCAGCTGAAATGGCTGGCCTGCCAGGTGCCTTCGGCTTCGCTCTTTTTCACCAGGTCGATCACCAGCGCCACGATCAGCAGCAGCGCGCCCGGCTGCGCGCCCGGCACCACTGCGCCCACCGCCACGACCAGGTGCAGCAAATAGCTGATCCAGCCCACGGTTTTCAGACCCTGGGCTTTCTCGCTATCGATGGCGCGCACGTCAATGATGTCGTTCATGGAGACTCCGCTTCTCGGTTTAAAACTTTACGCAAGGCTTTTTCTTCGATGCCGCTGGTGCCTTCGCGGCGCTCCAGCTCGGCCAGCACGTCGGCGGGGCTGAGGCCAAAGTGCGCCAGCGCCACCATGGAATGGAACCACAGATCGGCCACCTCGCCCACCAGCTTGGCTTGCAGCGCAGGCGTGTTGCCACCGTACTCGGCATCTTTGGCGGCCATCACGGCCTCGGTGGCCTCTTCGCCGATTTTTTTCAAGAAGGCATCCGGCCCTTTGTGCAGCAGGCGGGCCACGTAGCTGGCACTGGGGTCGCCGCCATGGGCCGGTTTGCGGCTTTCGATGGTCGCGGCCAGCCGGGCCAGGGAGTCGTTAGAAGTCATGGGCATTACTTGTAGATGGATTCCGGGTCTTTCAAGACCGGCTCGGTGGCCCTCCAGGCTTTTTCGCCTGCGGCATCGGTGTCCAGCACACTGAAAAAGCAACTGTGGCGGCCCGTGTGGCAGGCGATGCCGGGGGTATGGCCGAGCTGGGTCACCTTGAGCAGGACCACATCGTTGTCGCAGTCGAGCCGGATTTCGTGCACGGTTTGCACATGGCCCGATTCTTCGCCTTTGAACCACAGCCGCTGGCGCGAGCGGCTGAAGTACACGGCACGCCCTAAGGCCGCCGTTTGCTCCAGCGCCTCGCGGTCCATCCAGGCAAACATCAGCACATCGCCGCTGCCCGCCTCTTGCGCAATCACCGGGACCAGCCCTTGGGCGTCCCATTTCACATCGTTTAGCCAATTCATAGGCCGTATTGTCAGCGATTGCACAAGCCGACCCTACGGCCTCGGGAGATGGGGCAAATATAGAATGTGCCATTTTTTGACCACCTACACGGTGAACACAGCATGGACTACCCCGGAAATTTGATCGTCGTCGCCGCCCCCAGCGGTGCCGGAAAGTCCAGCCTGGTCAAGGCATTGATGGAGCTGGATGCGAAAGTGCAGCCCTCGGTCTCGCACACCACCCGCGACCCGCGCGGCCAAGAAAAGCACGGGCGGGAATACTTTTTTGCTTCCAAGTCGGAATTTGATGCCATGGTGGCGGCCAACGCGTTTGTGGAATGGGCCGAAGTGCACGGCAACCGCTATGGCACCTCCAAAAAAGCCATTGAAGAGCGCATGGCCCAGGGGGCGGACGTGATTCTGGAAATCGACTTCCAGGGTGCGGTGCAGATCAAGGAGATTTTTGCCAATGCGGTACTGATCTTCATCCTGCCGCCCAGCTGGGAAGAGCTGCGTTCACGGCTAGAGCGCCGGGGCGAAGACGCACCCGATGTGATCGAACTGCGCCTGGCGAATGCGGCCATTGAGATGGCACAAGCCCATAAATTCGACTTCGTTATAATCAATGAGCTATTTGACCGGGCAGTTTTCGATCTGAAAACCATTGTGCATGCCCAGCGGCTCAAATTTGCGGCACAACGCCGTGCCCGAGCCGACACCTTCAAATCCCTAGGTATTTTTTAAGACATCCACTCAGGTGGTGTCGCAATAGTTTTCTGGAGAAATTCATGGCCCGTATCACCGTCGAAGATTGCCTGGTGCAAATCCCTAACCGCTTCCAGCTAGTGCTGGCCGCGACGTACCGCGCCCGCATGCTGAGCCAAGGCCATGCACCCAAGATCGAGAGCAAAAACAAGCCGGTGGTCACCGCCCTGCGTGAAATCGCGGCAGGCAAAGTCGGCATCGAGATGCTCAAAAAAGTACCCAACTGATCGCATCGGGCCCAAACCCACTTTAAAAGGCACCACTTTGCGGTGCCTTTTTTATTGCGCGCATGGCAGACGCAAGCTGCAAGCTATATTCAAGCCATGAGTGACAAGCATTTCCCTGCCGACGGTTCGCCCCCCAAACCTCCCCATAAAAAAGGCGGGCATACGCCCAGCCCTGCAGCGGCCAACGCTGCCGCGGCCAGTTTTGCCGCACTGACGGCCAATCTGCACTACCTGGATGCCGCCAGTGTGGAACATGTGCGCCAGGCCTACCGGTTTGCCGACGAGGCCCACCTGGGCCAGTTGCGCAACAGCGGCGAGCCCTATATCACCCACCCGATTGCCGTAGCCGCCCAGTGCGCCGCCTGGAAGCTGGATGCCCAGGCGCTGATGGCGGCCCTGCTGCACGACGCGATGGAAGACTGTGGCGTGACCAAGCCGGAGCTGATCGAGCGCTTTGGCGCCCCGGTGGCCGAGTTGGTCGACGGCCTGACCAAACTCGACAAACTGCAATTCAACACCCGCGAAGAAAACCAGGCCGAGTCGTTTCGCAAAATGCTGCTGGCCATGGCCCGCGACGTGCGGGTGATTTTGATCAAGCTGGCCGACCGTACCCACAATATGCGCACCATGGGCGACATGCCGCGCTCCAAGTGGGCCCGCATTGCCTCGGAAACCCTGGACATTTACGCCCCCATCGCCCACCGCCTGGGGCTGAACCAAACCTACCGCGAGCTGCAAGACCTGGCGTTTCGCCACCTGCGGCCCTGGCGCTACGCGATTTTGGCCAAAGCCGTGGCCAAAGCCCGCAACCGACGGCGCGATCTGGTGCAAAAAGTGCAGCAGGAAGTCGAGGCGGTATTTGCGCAAACCGGTATGCAGGTGCGGATTGCCGGACGCGAAAAAACCCTTTTTTCCATCTACCAGAAGATGGACGACAAGCACCTCACCTTCGCCCAGGTGACCGATATTTACGGCTTTCGGGTCATCGTGCAAAACGTGATCGACTGCTACACCGCCCTGGGCGTGCTGCACCAGCTCTACAAGCCGGTGCCCGGCAAGTTCAAGGACCACATCGCGATTGCCAAGCTCAACGGCTACCAGTCGCTGCACACCACGCTGGTCGGTCCGTCCAGCGTCAACGTCGAATTCCAGATGCGTACCGAGGCCATGCACCTGGTGGCCGAGTCCGGCGTGGCCGCGCACTGGCTGTACAAAAACAACGAGGCCGATAGCGCCACCGCCGAGCGGCTGGGCACCAAGTGGCTGCAATCGCTGCTCGACATCCAGGACGAAACCCGCGATGCCGCCGAGTTTTGGGACCACGTCAAGGTCGATCTTTTCCCCGACGCGGTCTATGTCTTCACCCCCAAAAGCCAGATCATGGCCATGCCGCGCGGTGCCACGGTGGTGGACTTTGCCTACGCCATCCACAGCAATGTGGGCGACCGCACCGTGGCCGCCAAGATCAACGGCGAACAGGTGCCCCTGCGCACCGAGTTGCGCAACGGCGACATCATCGAGGTGATTACCGCACCGGTGTCTGCCCCGAACCCGGCCTGGCTGGGCTTTGTGCGCACCGGCCGGGCGCGCTCCAAGATCCGCCACCACCTGAAAAGCATGGCGCAAACCGAGTCCGAAAGCATGGGCGAAAAGCTGCTGACCCAGGCGCTGCGCTCCGAAGGGCTGGAGCACTTGCCCGAGGCCACGCTGGAGAGCCAGCCGATCTGGGACAAGCTGCTGCGCTTTACCGGCAACCGAACCCGCACCGAGCTGCTCACCGACATCAGCATGGGTAAACGCGTGGCCAGCATCGTGGCCAAACGCCTGGTACTGCTTTTGACTGAAAACGGCGCAAAGCCCGACGCTTTGTTGCTGACCCGCGAGCGCTACACCGCGCACGAAAGCTACTCGCAAGGTGCCGTGGTGCTGGACGGCAGCGAAAACACCTCGGTCCAGTTTGCCCGCTGCTGCCGCCCGATTCCGGGCGATGCCATCGTGGGCTACCTGGGCCGTGGCGAAGGCTTGGTGGTGCATACCGCCGACTGCGCCGTGGCCAAACGCCTGCAGTACAAGGACAGCGAGCGCTTCATCGCCGTGGACTGGGCAGACGAGCCAGTGCGCCCCTTCGAGACCGGCGTGGTGGTGACCGTCAAGAACAGCAAAGGCGTGCTGGCAAAGGCCGCGGCCGCGCTCTCGGTCGCCGAAGTGGATATCACCCATGTGGACATGGGGCAGGAAGGCGACCAGGAAGCCACCGACATGCGGTTTCTGGTGTCGGTGCGCGACCACGCCCACCTGGAAGTGGCCCTGCGGCAACTCAAGCGCACGCCCTCGGTGTTGCGGGCGGTGCGGGCCAAACCGGCGGCTTAGACCGACTTCGGCGGGGACGGGTAGTCCACCCGCAGCACCTCGATGTCTTGCACCCCCACGGGAGACTGCATGCGCACCACATCGCCTACGCGGGCTTTGAGCAGCGCGCGGGCGATGGGCGACACCCAGCTCACCTGCCCCTGGGCGGTATCGGCCTCGTCGATACCGTAGATGGTGATGGTGCGCTCCTGGCCCGAGGCATCCTCGTACGCCACGGTGGCACCGAAGAAAACCTGGTCGTTGCCAAAGTGCACGCTGGGGTCCACCACCTCGGCAATTTCCAGGCGTTTGGTCAGAAAGCGGATACGCCGGTCGATCTCGCGCAGGCGCTTTTTGCCGTAGATGTAGTCGCCGTTCTCGGAACGGTCGCCATTGCTGGCCGCCCAATAGATCACGTCCACGATCTTGGGGCGCTCCACTTCCATCAGCACGGTGAATTCGGCACGCAAACGGGCGTAGCCCTGGGGCGTCATATAGTTTTTGCTGCCTGCAGGCAAAGGCGCGGGTGCCGGTGCATCGCCGTCGTCATCCTGGTCGGCATCGGTTTCGCGGGTGAAGGCTTTGCTCATAAACCGTGTACCTTACCGTGAAGTAGGGGCAAAAGTAAAAAGCCCGTCATCTTGCGATAACGGGCTTTTACATTTTGGTGCGGCTGGCAGGAATTGAACCCACGACCCCTTGGTTCGTAGCCAAGTACTCTATCCAACTGAGCTACAGCCGCTAAGAGATTGATTTTACAACGGACTCTCATCCGTAGAGTAAAAAGCCCGTCACCTTGACAGTAACGGGCTTCTACATTTGGTGCGGCTGGCAGGAATTGAACCCACGACCCCTTGGTTCGTAGCCAAGTACTCTATCCAACTGAGCTACAGCCGCTAAGCTTACGATTCTACAACGGTTTTCTGCTTACGGTAAAGCTGTTTGAGAAAAATGCGGCCTGCACCGAAATTTCTTCAACCCGCGTGGCGACCAAGCCCGCTAGCATCCAGGGCAATCAGGAGACCACTTTGCCCCACGTCATTACCAATATCGAAGACCTGCGCGTTCTGGCGCAAAAACGCGTGCCGCGCATGTTTTACGACTACGCCGACTCCGGCTCGTGGACCGAGGCCACCTACCGCGCCAACTCGGCCGACTTCCAAAAAATCAAACTGCGCCAGCGGGTGGCCGTCAACATGGCCAACCGCAGCACCCGAGTGAAGATGGTCGGCCAGGATGCCGTCATGCCGGTAGCGATTGCGCCCACCGGCTTGACCGGTATGCAGCATGCCGATGGCGAGATTCTGGCAGCACGGGCGGCGGAGAAGTTTGGCATTCCATTCACGCTGTCCACCATGAGCATCTGCTCGCTGGAAGACATCGCCGCGCACACCAAGGCCCCGTTCTGGTTCCAGCTGTACTGGATGCGCGACCGCGCCTTCATGGAAGCGTTGATGGACCGCGCCAAGGCCGCAGGCTGCTCGGCGCTGGTGCTGACGCTGGACCTACAGGTGCTGGGCCAGCGCCACAAGGATCTGAAAAACGGCATGACCGCGCCACCCAAACCCACGCTGGCCAACATCCTGAACCTCATGACCAAGCCGCGCTGGTGCCTGGGCATGGTGGGCACGCGCCGCCACAGCTTTGGCAACCTGGTGGGCCACGCCAAGAACGTCAGCGACATGTCGTCGCTCAGCGCCTGGACCAAGGAGCAATTTGACCCGCAACTCGACTGGAACGACGTGGAGTGGATCAAAAAACGCTGGGGCGGCAAGCTCATCCTCAAGGGCATCATGGACGCAGAAGATGCCCGCCTGGCGGCTAACAGCGGCGCAGATGCCATGGTGGTGTCCAACCACGGTGGCCGCCAGCTCGATGGAGCCCCCAGCGCTATCGAAGCCTTGCCCGCCATCGTGGACGCGGTGGGCTCACAGATCGAGGTATGGATGGACAGCGGCATCCGCTCTGGCCAGGACGTGTTGAAGGCCTGGGCGCTGGGCGCACGCGGCACCATGATCGGGCGCAGCTTTCTGTACGGCCTGGGTGCGATGGGCGAGGCCGGGGTCACCAAATGCCTGGAGATACTGCACAAAGAGCTGGATGTGACCATGGCCTTTTGCGGCCACACCCAGATAGCCACCGTGGACAAAAGCATTCTGTTGCCCGGCACGTTTTAACTGCGCATGCTTGGCCTTGGCGGCATAATCGTTACACATTTTGTAACCGCCAACACGGCAAAAAGGATGGTCCCCATGGGCACAGAAAAATTTCGCTTGGTCACCCGCAGTGATTTCGATGGGCTGGTGTGTGCGGTGCTGCTCAATGAGCTGGACATGATTGACGAGATCAAGTTCGTCCATCCCAAGGACATGCAAGACGGCAAGATCACCATTACCGACCGCGACATCACCACCAACCTGCCCTATGTGCCGGGTGCCCATATCGCGTTTGACCACCACGCATCCGAGACCATCCGCAACCAGAGCGGGCTGAAAAACCATGTGATTGATGCCAAGGCCCCGTCGGCGGCGCGCGTGGTGTTTGACTACTACGGCGGTGCCAAGGCCTTCCCCAACATCACCGTGGACATGATGGACGCGGTGGACAAAGCCGATTCGGCCCAGTACGTGCGCGAAGAAATCATGCATCCCGAGGGCTGGGTGCTGCTGAACTACCTGATGGACGCGCGTACCGGCCTGGGGCGTTTCCGCGAATTCCGCATCAGTAACTACGCGCTGATGATGGATCTGATCCAGTACTGCCGCGACCACGGCATCGAAGACATCCTGTCGTTGCCCGACGTGAAAGAGCGCATCGACATCTACCAGGAACACGCCGACAAGGCCAAGGCCCAGATCGTGCGCTGTGCCACGGTACACGGCAACCTGGTGGTGCTGGACCTGCGCGAAGAAGAAACCATCTGGGCCACCAACCGCTTCATGGTGTATGCGCTGTTCCCGCAATGCAACATCTCCATCCACGTGATGTGGGGCGTGCAAAAGCAAAACACCGTGCTGGCCACCGGCAAGTCCATTCTGGACCGCAGCAGCAAAACCAATGTGGGCGAACTGATGCTGCAATATGGCGGCGGCGGCCACCATGCAGCAGGCACCTGCCAGGTGGAAAACGACCAGGCCGCCACCGTACTGCAAAAGCTCATCGCCCAGATCAACCTGGACGGGTAAAGCTGCCAGCACAGACCGTATCGAGAATCAATCTCATTACAATAGGTTTTTGCCCTGTCCGCGTCAACCGCAAAGTTCTTGCGTTTCGCGGATGGGAACACCAAGGACCTGTGCTGTGAAATCTTTTCTGCTGAGTGCTGCCCTGCTCGCCGCGTTTGCTGCGAACGCCCAAACCTCCCCCGTCACCGCAGCCGCTGTGGCCGCTGACTACAGCAAACTGGTCTACGCCAGCTACGAAGACACGCTCACCACGGCCCAGGCACTGCAAGCCGCCATCACCGCATTCAACGCGGCCCCCAGCGCCGAAGGTCTTGCCAAGGCCCGCAAAGCCTGGGTGGATGCCCGCGAGTTTTACGGCCAAACCGAAGCCTTCCGCTTCTACGCCGGTCCCATCGACGACAAAAACGGCCCCGAAGGCCGCATCAACGCCTGGCCCATGGACGAAGCCTATGTGGACTACGTCGTGGGCAAGCCCAAGGCCGGCATCATCAACAACCCCAAGGCCAAGATCAACGCCAAATCCCTGTCGGCCCTGAACGAACGCGGCGGCGAAGAAAACATCGCCACCGGCTGGCACGCCATCGAGTTTTTGCTGTGGGGCCAAGACTTGAGCGAAACCGGCCCCGGCAACCGCTCGTTTGAAGACTTTGTGGACGGCAAAACCCCCCATGCCGACCGCCGCCGCGAATACCTGAAGGTCGTCACCGAGCTGCTGGTCAGCGACCTGTCCGGTCTGGCCAAAGCCTGGGCACCCGATGCCAAGAACTACCGCGCCAAGTTTGAAAAGTCCGGCACCAGCGCCGTGCGCAACATGCTGGTCGGCGTGGGCTCGCTGTCGCGCGGCGAACTGGCCGGTGAGCGCATCGAAGTGGCCCTGGCCTCCAAGAACCAGGAGGACGAGCACTCCTGCTTCTCCGACAACACCCACCGCGACATCGTAGCCAACGCCACCGGCATTGAAAACGTCTGGCTGGGCCGCTTCAAGCGTGCCGATGGCAGCGTGCTGCAAGGCGCTTCGCTGCGCGACCTGGTGGCTTTGAAAGATGCCGCCACCGCCGAGCGCACCAGCAGCCACATCGCCGCCAGCGTGAAAGCCGCCGAGGGCATCCACGCCCCGTTTGACCGCGAAATCGTCGATACCGAAGGCCGCAAGCGCGTGCAGGCCGTGGCCGATGCGCTCAAGCTGCAAAGCAAGGACTTCCTGGACGCAGCCAAGGCCGTGGGCATCACCAAACTCACCCTGGTAGACCCCGCCAAAGAATAAGCCGATGCGTCAGCCGAACCTGCAAAAACGCTGGCGCACCCTCACCACCACCGCCCTGGCCTCGGCCGGGATGGCGGCGGCGTGGTTAGCCCTGGCAACACCCCCCACCCTCGACACCTCGGAAGAAAAACCCGGCGGCGACACCACCGTGTTTGAAGAAGGCCTGAACGCCTTCTCGTTCCCCGCCGCCAACCTGGACGAAGAAGGCCGCACCAACTTCGCCATCGGCAACTCGTTTTTTCGGCGCAACTGGGTCGAAGCCCCGTCGTCCACCTCGGCCCGCGACGGCCTGGGGCCGCATTTCATCGCCCGCTCCTGCGGCGGCTGCCATGTGCAAGATGGCCGCGGCGCACCGCCCAACACCTTTAAAAACGGCGTCACCGCCGAGCAACCCATCGGCCTGCTGTTCCGCCTGTCGGTGCTGGATGCGCAAGGCACGCCCCAGCATGAGCCCACTTACGGCGAGCAGTTCACCAACTCCGCCGCGCAAGATGTGCGCGCCGAGGGCAAGGTCCGCATCCGCTACACCGAGCTGCCCAGCCAGTTTGCCGACGGCACGCGCTACAGCCTGCGCCAGCCGCTTTACCGCTTTACCGACCTGGGCTACGGCCCCATGCAACCCGGCACCCTGGTCAGCCCCCGTATCGCGCCGCAAATGCCCGGTGTGGGCCTGATCGATGCGATCACCGAGGCCGACATCCTGGCCAACGTGCAGCAGCAAGCCAGCCGCAGCGATGCCATCAAAGGCATGGTCAACCGCGTGTTCGACCCCTTTGCAGGCAAGGAGGTGGTGGGCCGCTTCGGCTGGAAGGCCAACACCGGCAGCCTGGCACACCAGTCGGCGGCGGCCTTCAACGGCGACATCGGCATCACCTCCGAGAAGTTCCCCCGCGAAGACTGCACGCCCAAGCAAAAAGACTGTGCAGCCGCTCCCCGTGGCGGAGAAAAGGGCGGGTCTGAGATCGACAACGCCACACTCGACAAAGTCATCCAGTACCAGGCCACGCTGGCCGTACCCGCCCGGCGCAACTATGACAACGTAGATGTGCGTCGCGGCCAGGCCCTATTTGCCCAGGCCCAGTGCGCCGTGTGCCACCGCCCCAGCTACACCACCGGCGATTCGCCCTTTCCCGCGCTGCGCGGGCAAAAAATCACGCCCTACACCGATCTGCTGCTGCACGACATGGGCAAAGGCCTGGCCGATGGCCGCCCGGACGGCCTGGCCAACGGCCAGCAGTGGCGCACCCCGCCGCTGTGGGGCATTGGCCTGATTCCTGACGTGAATAACCACAGCTTCTTGCTGCACGATGGCCGCGCCCGCAATACGCTGGAGGCCATTTTGTGGCACGGCGGCGAAGCCGAAACGGCCCGCCAGCAGGTGCTGAAAATGCCCAAGGCCGACCGCGATGCGCTGGTGAAATTTGTAAATTCCCTCTGACCCGTTCTGACCGAAAGCCCACCGTGCACCTCTTGATCGACCGCCGCCAATGGTTGGCACTGGGCCTGGGCACCCTGTGCAGCGCCGCCGGGGCGGCCCCTCTGCCACAGCGCATTGCCAGCCCCGCCATCACCCAAACCGACTGGGTGCGTTACGCCCTGCGCCTGCACTTTGTGCCCGCCGCGCAGGCCTTTGCCCAGAGCAGCGCAGCCCTGCGTGACGTGCTGGCCACGGGCTGCAACCCGGCCACCGCCCGCCCCGCCTGGCGTGCCGCCATGCTCGACTGGGAGCGCCTGAGCGCCGTATCGGTTGGCCCGCTGCTGGAGCGCCGCAGCGCCCGCAGCATCGACTTCTGGCCCACCCGCCCGGCCATGATCAACGCTGCCGTGCCCAACCCGCCGCAAACCGCCGCCGCGCTGGACGACCTGGGCGCGCCCGCCAAAGGCCTGCCCGCCCTGGAATTTCTGCTGTGGCAGGCCGCGCCCGATACCGCCCAATGCACCTTTGCTGCTGCGCTGGCCCAAGGCTGCGCAGCTGAGGGCCAGGCCCTGCTGGCCGACTTCCAAACCCTGGCCGCCCGTACCTGGACCCCCGACACTGCGCTGGCCGCCTTCAACGAATGGTTCAGCCAGACCGTGGGCGGGCTGGAGCAACTGCGCTGGAAAAAGATGGGCAAACCCGCCCGCAGTGGCCGCGCCAGCGACTGGCCGCGCGCCACCAGCGGTAGCACCCGGGCAGCGTGGCAGGCGAATTGGGCCAGCCTGCAAAACTTCCTGGTCGGCACCGGTCGCAACCAGGAGCAAGGTAGCCTGAACGGCTACCTGGCCGGTGAAAACCAGCTGGCCCTGTCCGCCCAGCTGGAAACCGCCGTGGCCCTGCTGCACACCCGCATGCAAGCCGCAGACCCGGCCCGCGCCGCCAGCGTCACGGCCGCCATGCAGGCCCTGGCCCAGGCCAAGAAGCTGCTGGAGGACAAAGTCGCCCCCGAGCTGAAAACCATGGTCGGTTTCTCGGAGTCCGATGGTGATTAACCCCGACTTGCGCCGCCGCGACTGGCTGGCCCTGGCCGCTGCCAGCCTCGCTTTGCCCGCCAGCGCCGCATCCACCCCCGGGCTGCTCACGTCGTGGACCATAGCCGACCAGGCCTGGGCCGGTGTCTGGCAGCTCGGCAGCGCACCGCGCGGCGTGGCCCTGCCCCAGCGCGCCCACGAGGTGCTGATGCTGCCCTCGGCGCTGGGCCTGCCCGGCCAGGCGCTGGCCGTGGCCCGCCGCCCCGGCGAATACTTGCTGCGCTTTGACACCCAAACGGCCCGCGCCGTGCTGTGGTTTGAGATCGAAGACGACCGCGTGCTCTGCGGCCACGCCAGTTATGCGTGGGACGGCAGTGCCCTGTACACCACCGAGACCAGCACCGACACCGGGGCCGGATTCATCGCGGTGCGCAACCCGGTGAGCCTGGAAAAAATCCGCGAGTTCCCCAGCGGCGGCCTGGACCCGCACATGGTGCTGGTCGAACCCGACGGCACGCTGCTGGTGGCCAATGGCGGCCTGCTCCACCTGCCCGAAACCGGGCGCACCAAGCGGAATGTGCAGCAGATGGATTCGTCCATCGCCCGCCTGGATGCCGCCACTGGCAGCCTACGCCAGGCCTGGCGCGCCAACGACCCGTATTTGAGCCTGCGCCACCTGGCCCGCGCACCCAACGGCACCGTGGCCATCGCCCTGCAGGCCGAACACGCCGATGCCGCCGCCCGCCGCAGCGCACCACTGCTGGCGCTGCTGGATACCGACGGCCTGCGCACCATCGCCCTGCCGGAACCCCTGGCCCTGGGCGGCTACGGCGGCGACGTGGCCTATGTGCCGGGCCGCAACAGCCTGGCGGACGACCGCTTTGTGGTTAGCGCCACCCGCGCCGGGCAACTGGCCTGGTGGTCGGCCCAGGGCGGTGACCCGCACCAGCTCCCACTGCCCGCCGCCGGGGCCCTGGCGACCAAGGGCACCGACTGGCTGGCCAGCGGTGCCCAGGGCGGCGTGCGCGGCGAGGTGGCTACCCACCGCCTGGAGCGGCAACTGGCCCGAGTGCAGTGGGACAACCACGGCCAATGGCTGGTGTAGCAGACATTTGCTATTAAATAGAGAGCTGGTTGCGCTGATGGTATAAGCGCTGGAGGCCTATTTCTTATAAATTTTATAGATGGCATCTGCCGAGGTTGCGTTGTGCATTTGCAACGAAATGTTCTGGATGTTGTTTTTTTCGGGATGCTCGCAGCGTTTACAGCGCAGCAGTAACAAGAATGATTCGCATTAATTTACAATAGTGCGGTATTTCTCAACCTAGCCAGCGCGGCATTTCGAACCTCTTCAGCGTTCAGTGCGTAAGCCAGCCAATTACTGCAACCCCTCCCAGGCTGACCTCCATGTCCCGACGCAAACATTTCAAGCAAAAACCGGCTCTAGCGCTTAATCCATCGGCGCAAGCAGCTACTAAAACCGTAGCACACTCTGTCACACCGTATGCCATGCTGCCCCTGGGTGCCATGCTGCTGGCGGGCTCCATGGGTGCGATGGCCCAGGAAGCCGATGCCAACAAGGCCAAGGTGCTGGCCCCGGTGGCCGTGAAAGAGCAGGCCGAGGGCAAAGACAGCATCCGCGCCACCACCACCACCATCGGCAAGGGCCAGCAAGAGCTGCGCAACATCCCCCAGTCGATCACCGTGATCACCGAGAAGCTGATCACCGACCGCAACTACGACACCGTAAAAGACGTACTGCGCCACACCGGCGGCGTGTCGTTCCTGGCGGCTGAGGGCGGCGAAGAAGACATCCGCATGCGCGGCTTCAACCTGCAGTCGACCGGCGACGTATTTGTGGACGGCATCCGCGACCCGGCTTTCTACGAGCGCGACACCTTCAATGACGACCGCGTGGAAATTTTGCGCGGCTCGGCCTCCATGCTGTTTGGCCGGGGCTCCACCGGCGGTGCGGTCAACCAGGTCAACAAGCAGCCCCTGCTGAAAGATGCCAGCGAAGTCAACCTGACCCTGGGCAACAGCAAGTACCGCCGCGCCACTGGCGACTTCAACATCAAGACCGCTGACGACGCGGCCCTGCGCCTGAACCTGATGACCAACACCGCCGACAACAACGGCGCGGGCTCCAGCATCGACAAACAAGGCCTGGCTGCAGCGTACCGCTTTGGCATCGGCAGCTCCGACGAGTTCTCGGCAGGCCTGTACTACCTGAACAACAAAAATGGCATGAACTACGGCATGCCGTGGATCTTGCCGTTCGCCGGTGCCACGGTGGCGCAAACCGGCCTGAACACCAAGCTCGACCCCGATGCCTACTACGGCATGGCCAGCGACTACAACAACACCAAGGCGGCCTACGTGTCGTTGAGCCACCTGCACCGTTTCAGCCCGGATTCGGAGCTGAAGACCTCGGTCCGCAAGGGCGACTACAACCGCGACATGCGTGCCAGCCTGATCCGCGTGCCCGCCGTCCCGGCCGTGGGCACTACCCCTGCCCGCGCCGTGACACTGGACACTTTCAACCCTTCCACCGTGATGACCCGCACGCTGCAGGCCAAAGTGCAGCAGATGGACAACCTGTATGTGCAGTCCGACTTCAGCAGCAAGTTCGAAGCCCTGGGCATGGGCCATGAAGTGCTGGCCGGTATCGACTTCGCACAGGAAAAGCGCACCGTTCGCGGCGTACTGTCGGTGGCCCAGGGCGGCGTAGCCAACACCAAGCCCAGCACCACCGCAGGCACGCCGAACGATGGCGCTTCGTTTAACGAAGATTCCCGCATCTACCGCCCCAGCAACGGTTTCGAATCCAATGGCGTGGGCATCTACGCCCAGGACCTGGTGCAAATTTCCCCCCATTGGAAGCTGCTGGGCGGCCTGCGTTACGACCGCATGACGGGCGACTACGACACCTTTGCCCCCGCCACCGGTGCCACCACCGGCTCGTACAAAATGAAGATTGGCGAGTGGAGCAAACGCCTGGGCGCGATGTACCAGCCCACCCCGCTGCATTCGTTCCACTTGTCGTACGGCACCTCGTTCAACACCTCGGGCGATGCCTACTCGCTGAGCGCCTCGAACCAGAACATCCCGCCCGAAAGCAGCCAGAACCTGGAACTCGGTGCGCGCATCGACTCGGCGGACAAGCGTTTCAGCACGCGTCTGGCGGTGTTCCGCTCGACCAAGCTGCACGAGCGCAATACCGACCCGCTGATCACCAGCCTGATCACGCTGTCGGGCAAACGCCATGCCTCCGGCTTTGAAGCCGACGTGAGCGGCCTGGTCACCTCGGAGTGGGAAGTGTTCGGCTCCTACGTGTGGATTCCGTCGGCCAAGATCGACGTGGGTGTAGCGGGCTCCGAAGGCCAGGGCACCCGTCCGTCGCTCACACCCGAGCACAGCGGCACGGTGTGGACCACCTACCAGATCACGCCAAAACTGCGTCTGGGCGGCGGTGTCAACTTCCGCAGCAAGCAAACGCCGCTGCGTAACCCTGGCTTCTCCGCGCCCAGCTATGCCACGCTGGACTTGCTGGCCGAGTACGCGGTGATTGAAGACAAGTTCATCATCAAAGCCAACGTGACCAACGCCACCAACAAGCTGTACGCGGATGCGCTGTACCCCGCGTTTTACGTGCCGGGCGCGGGCCGCACCATGCAAGTGACCGCCAAGCTCAAGTTCTAGGCGGCGCGCCACCCCGTTGCCCTGCAACCCCAAGCCGCCCCAGCCCTCCAGGCCGGGGCGGCTTTTTCACGTTCGATGACAATTCCCCCATGCTGCTGCACATCCCCCACATCCTGACCCCCGAAGAAGTCCAACACGCCCAGAGCCTGCTGGCCGATGCCCCCTGGGCGGATGGCCGCACCAGCGCGGGCAGCCAGGCGCAGGCCGTGAAAAATAACGAGCAGCTACCGCACGACTGCGAGGCCGCCACCCAGATCCGCACCCTGCTGCTGCGCGGGCTGGACCGCAACCCGACCTTCTTTTCCGCCGCCCTGCCCAAGCGGGTGTTCACCCCGCGCGTCAACCGCTACGGCGGCAGCAGCAACTTCTACGGCCCGCACGTGGACAACGCCGTGCGCTTCGCCCCCGACACCGGGCAGCGCGTGCGCACCGACATTTCCTGCACCCTGTTTTTGAGCGACCCGAACGACTACGACGGCGGCGAGCTGGTCATCCACGACACGGCAGGCCCGCAGCGCGTCAAGCTGCCCGCAGGCAGCCTGGTGCTGTACGCGGGCACCAGCGTGCACCAGGTCGAGCCAGTCACGCGCGGCGCACGGCTGGCCTGCTTTTTCTGGATCGAGAGCATGGTGCGTAGCCAGGAGCAGCGCCAACTGCTGTTCGACCTGGACACCCACCTGCTGCGCCTGCGCCAGCAGCACGGCGAAACCCCGGAGACCACCGGTTTGACCGGCACGTACCACAACCTTTTACGCATGTGGTCTGACACATGAACTCACCCACCGTCGCCAAAATTCCCCCCGGCATCGTCACCCTGGAAGACCACGCCCAACACGCGCACACGGTGCTGGATGCGAATGCCTGGGCCTACTTCAGCGGGGGTGCGGGCGACGAGATCACGGTGCGCGCCAACCGCAGCGCCTGGGACACGCGGCAGCTGTATCCCCGCGTGCTGCAGCCGCTGGCCGGTGGCCACACCCGCGTGCAGTTGCTGGGCCGTACCCTGGCCCACCCCATCCTGCTGGCCCCGGTGGCTTTCCAACGCATGGCCCACCCGGACGGCGAACTGGCCAGCGCCTACGCGGCATCGGCACTGGGCGCGGGCATGGTGCTCAGCACCAATTCCAGCATTGCTATTGAAACAATAGCTGCTACCGCCCTATCCGAGAGCGCTAGAGGCCCATTTTGTTTTCAACTTTATCTACAAGACAACCGGGCGCACACCCTGGCGCTGGTGCAGCGCGCCGAGCTGGCCGGGGTAGATGCCCTGGTGTTGACGGTAGACGGCCCCACCGAAGGCGCGCGCGACCGGCAGCGCCGCGTGGGCTTTAGGCTGCCGCTGGGCGTGTCGGCGGTGCACCTGGCGGGTTTTCAGGCGGCACCTGTCGCGCCGTTGCAGCCCGGCCAAAGTGCGCTGTTCGACGGCCTGCTGGCCCACGCCCCCACCTGGGACGACGTGGCCTGGCTGCAAACCCAGACCCGGCTGCCGATTCTGCTCAAAGGCATCTTGCACCCCGCCGACGCGCGCCAGGCGGCTGCGTTGGGGGTGGCGGGCCTCATCGTCTCCAACCATGGAGGCCGCACGCTGGACACCGCGCCCGCCACCGCCGCCGTGCTGCCGCGTATCAAGGACGCGGTGGGCGACCTGCCGGTGCTGGTGGATGGCGGCATCCGCCGGGGTACCGATGTGCTCAAGGCCATGGCGCTGGGGGCCAGCGCGGTGCTGATCGGGCGGCCCTATGTGTACGGGCTGGCCAACGCCGGTGCGGTGGGCGTGGCCCATGTGCTGCGCCTGCTGCGCGACGAACTGGAGATCGCCATGGCCCTGTGCGGCTGCCAAACCCTGGCGCAGGCCACACCCGCCCTGTTGTTTGAAGGTTAATCTCAGATAGCTATTGCAAATGCGACGGATTCGTATTTATAATTGGCGCATCTTCTCAACAGCCAGCCAATGTGCTCGCCGCCATGATTGTTTGTGTTTGCCAACGTGTTTCTGACCGCGAAATTGCCCGCCACGCGCGTGCCGGTTTCGGGTTTGACGACATCCAGCTCGAACTGGGTGTGGCCACCCAATGCGGCCGCTGCGAAGGCTGCGCACGCGACATCGTGGCGCAGTGCAACGCGTCGCACCCGGTCGCCGCCATCCAGCTCGCCAGCGCCATTTTGGAAAGCAAGGCATGGAACTCCTCAGCGCCAGTCCATTCACTTACCTCTCCGCAATTTGCGGCAGCCTGATCCTGGTCACAGGCTCGGCCTGGTGGACCTTTCGTAACTAACCTTTAGCCGCACCCCGGTGCCTTGCGTCCGTTTGCAGGAACGGCGATGCTTGCCTGTGGCCACTTCCTATGAACAGCACCTTGTCCTCCCCCCCACCCTTTCCCCCTGCGCCCCGCTTCAGCCGCAATGCCGTCATCGTGGGCAGCGTGCTGGTGTTCCATGGCGCAGCACTGTGGGCCCTGCAAAGCGGGCTGATTCGGCACGTGGTGGAAATCGTCGTGCCGGTGGAAATGCTGGCCCAGATCGTGGAGCCGCCCAAGCCCGCAGAGCCCCCACCGCCGCCGCCCGCCCCGGTGAAGCAGCCGGTGGTCAAAACCCGCACCCCCACGCCGCCGCCCGCGCCGCGCCCCATGGCGATTGCCGACCCCACGCCCACGGCCAACGCCCCCACCGGCGTGACCACGCCGCAGCCGCCCGCCCCGCCGATCGCCGAGCCGGTGGCAGTGGCCGCTGCCCCCGTGGCCCCGCCTGCCGCACCGCCCGCGCCGCCCAAGGTCGTCGCGCCGTCCAGCGATGCCAACTACCTGAATAACCCCAAACCCGCCTACCCCACCGCGAGCCGACGTTTGGGCGAGCAAGGCACGGTGCAGGTGCTGGTGCACGTCAGCGCAGACGGCAACGCGCAAAAGGTGGAAATCAAGAAGTCCAGCGGTTTTGAGCGCCTGGACCAGGCGGCGCTGGCCGCCATCGCCAAATGGCGGTTTGTGCCCGGCAAACGCGACGGCGTGCCCGAGGCGGCGTGGGTGATTGTTCCCATGCCCTTCACCCTCAGCTAATTTCAACGCATTTTTATCTCTGGAGTTTTCAATGGAATCGCAATTCGGTATCGCCAACGTCTGGACGCAAGGCGACTTCGTCACCAAATCCGTGGCCGTCATCCTGCTGGCCATGTCGCTGGCCTCGTGGATCGTCATCATCATCAAGGCGCTGGACATCTTCAAGTTCAAGAAGCTGGCAGGCACGGCCGCCGACTTCTGGCACAGCGAAGACTTCGCCACCGGCCTGAAAAAGCTGGGCGATGACCCGACCAACCCGTTTCGCCAGCTGGCCCTGGAAGGCCGCGAAGCCACCGCCCACCACCGCAACACCAAAGCCCACCTGCACGACAGCCTGGACGTGAGCGACTGGGTCACGCGCTGCCTGCGCAACAGCATGGACGAGTTCACCGCCAAACTGCAGTCTGGCCTGGCCATCCTGGCATCGGTGGGCTCCACCGCGCCGTTCATCGGCCTGTTTGGCACGGTCTGGGGCATTTACCACGCGCTGCTGAGCATCGGCCTGTCGGGCCAATCCACCATCGACAAGGTGGCGGGCCCCATCGGTGAGGCGCTGATCATGACCGCGCTGGGCCTGGCGGTGGCGATTCCGGCGGTACTGGGCTACAACGCCCTGGTGCGCGGCAACAAGTCCATCCTGATCAAGCTCAACAGTTTTGCCCACGATCTGCACGCCTTCTTCGTCACCGGTGCCCGCGTGAGTACCGGCGGCGCGGCGAACGTCGTGCCCATGAAAAAAGGGAGCTAAACCATGGCTTTCGGAACCCAGGACGAACCCGATGAGGTGATGAACGAGATCAACATGACGCCCCTGGTGGACGTGATGCTGGTGCTGCTGATCATCTTCATCATCACCATCCCGGTGATGAAGCACGCTGTCAACATCGACCTGCCCCGCGCCACCAACCAGGTGCAGGACGTGAAGCCCGAAACCATCCGCCTGAGCGTGGATGCCAAGGGCGACTACTGGTGGAACGAGAACCCGGTGGCCGAGGCCAACCTGGTCCCCATGCTGCAAGCCGAAGCCGCCAAGGAACCGCAGCCCGAGCTGCATATCCGCGGCGACAAGGACGTGCGTTACGAGCGCGTGGCCCAGGTGATGGCGGCGGCCCAGCAGGCGGGCGTGAAAAAGATTGGCTTCATCACCGAGCCCAAGGCACCCTGAACAAAGTTATGAACCAAAATAGCTGCTTGCGCTTATAGGATGGGCGCAAGCAGCTATTTTTTTAGTAGCATCTATTTAAAAAGCACAGTTTTCTCCAGCGCGGCCGCGCCCAGGCCTTTCAGGTCGCCCTGCACTACCGGGCTGCCCCAGGCCACACCATCCATGCTGACAAACAGCCGGTAGGCCGCCACCGTGCCGTTACCGCCGCCCACACGGGGCGTGTAGCGGAAGCCGGTGATGGACTGCGCCGACCCCATGTCCACCACCACCCAGTGCGGCGGCTTGGGGCTGGCGTTGTACCACTGGGTGTGCCAGATGGTGCTGGCATTGCCGTCCAGGATGTGGGCCACCTTGCCGTTTTCACCCACCAGCTCGGCGCTGTCGGCGGTGGCGGTCCATCCGGTGCGGCCCAGTACCGCTCCGTTGGTGCCCAGCAGGTTGAATTCGGCCATGCTGCTCCAGGCCTGGCCGGTGTACTCGCCCAGCGCCTCGAACTTGACGTAGCGCCCCACGGCCACCCCGGTGGCCTCGGACCCGATCTGCTGCACAAAAGCGCTGACCGCTGCCACATCGGCGGCGCTCAAAGCCAGGGTGGTGTGGGCGCGCACGGCATCGTCGAGGGTGGCAGCCGAGCCGTTGTGCAGATACGGAGCGGTCAGCCAGGCATCGCGCAGCGTGGGGATGTCGATGCCGGCCAGCACCCCGTCCAGGCGCTTGCCGCTGCTGGGTTGGAGGGAACCCACGTTTTTCAGCAGGCCCGCCGTGCTGTTGGTAAACGCCGTGCCACCGTGGCAGCTGGCGCACTGGGCGTTAAACACGCCCTGGCCGGTTAGGGCGGCGCTGGTCAGGGCACCGTTGTTACGCCAGGGGCTGGGTTCAAACGTATTTAACGAAGCCATGTAGGCGGCCAGGGCATCCAGGTCGGCACTGGCACCGGCTTTGGTGTCGCCCAGGGGGGCGCTGCGGGTGCCGGTGTTGAACTGGGCATCGGCCATCAGGCCTGTGCCCTGGGCCAGGGTACGGATCTGGCCCTCAAAGTCCTGGGTTTCGTCGAAGTTGCCACTCCAGTGCAACGGACCCTGGCCACCGGCCCGGCCCTGCAGGCGGATGGTGTTGCGCAGGCCCTCGCCGCGTCCGGTGAAGTCCCAGATGCGGCCATCGTGCCCGCCGTCGTTGTGGCAGGCGGCGCAGCTCATGTAGCCGTCGCGGGCCAGCCGGGTGTCGCGGGCATCGTAGAAGAACTGCTTGCCCTTGAGTACGTCGGCAGCCAGCTTCTCGGTCCCCACACTGCCCAGGGTGGCCAGCAGGGGCAGCTCCATGCGGCCAAAGCCTGCCAGGGGCGACAGGTCGTACACGCCCACGCTGCGGTCCATGAAGTTGTGCACGTAGAGCTTTTTGCCGTCGGCCGACACCACCACGCCTTGCGGGGCGCGACCCGTATCCACCCGGAACAGCTCGCGCCTCCCGGCGGCATCCAGCACCGCCAGGTGGCGGCTGGCCTCTAGCGTGACAAAAACATAGGCCCCGCTGGGGTGGTAGACGGCAGCACTGGCCAGGCCCGAGTTGTCATGGTCTACCCGGGCGGCATAGTCCTCGCTCAAGCTGGCCATGGCAACACGCGAGGAAATGGCCCGCACGGTATTCTGGAAGTCCAGTTCCTGCCCATCGCGCAGCTTGCCGCGCTGGATGTTGTCTTGCTTGGACGGTACCCAGGCGCTGGCCCCGTCGGGCGACAGGGCCGCCGCACCCAGGTAGTTGGGCACGCCCCGGCCCTGGGTGGTGCTGTCGGCCTTGTCGCTGTGCTGCAGCACCACGGTGCGGCGGATGGCCAGCGTGGCCGGGTCCACCACCACCAGCTCGCCGCCTTGCTTGGCTCCGGCAAGGGTGGTTTGCACCAACGCGGTGGCTTCACCGGGCTGGGGCTTGGTGATGAAACGCGACACCAGCAAGGTGTTGCCATCGGCGCTCAGGGCGAGATGGCGTGGATTCGGCCCCACGTTCAACGTGCCCTGCACCGCCCCGGCGGCCGACAGCTTGACCAGTTGGCCCAGACCTTCCAGTGCCACATAGCCGGAGCCATTGGTAGCGACCACCACGCCGTAGGGCTGCCCACCCCGCGCCAAGGCCACAGTTTGCACCACAGTCAGGGTACTCGGGCTGAGGATGCTGATGCTGGCCGCCCCCTGGTTGACCACCCAGACCCGGCCATCCGGGGCCAGTGCCAAGGTGCGGGGCTGGGCACCCACGGCTACCTCGGCCACCCGGGCGTTGGTGGCGGTGTCGAAGACCGAGACGGTGTCGTTATCGGGGTTGACCACCCACAGGCGGGCGCTGGCCCCGCTGCGCGGCTCCCACAGCAGGTTGGACGAGGCTTTGGCAGCACCGGGCACAGCGGCAGCCGCCACCGCCTGGACAAAGCTCCGGGTGCTGGTGGTGCCGTCGCTGCTACGCACCGTCACTTGCACGGTGTACAGGCCCGGTGCCGCGTAGGTGTGGGAGGTGGTGGCGCTGGTGCTGAAGGCTGTGACAGGGCTGCCGTCGCCATAGTTCCACTGGTACTGGTAGGGCCCGCTGCCCGCCACCGTGGCGGTGTAGGCCACACTGGTGTTGCTGGTACTGGGGGTGGCCGCAATGGGGGAAATCACCACCGGCGGGCTCAGCACAGTCCAGACAAAACTGGCCGAGGCTTTCAGCCCTGCAGGGTCGGTGGCCGTGGCAGTAAGGTTGTAGGTGCCCGCAGCGGTGGGGGTGCCGCTGACCACGCCCGAGGCAGGCTGCAGCACCAGGCCCGGCGGCAAACCGGTGGCGGTGTAGGCCAGGGCATCACCGTCGGGGTCGCTGGCGCTCAGGTTCAGGTTCACTGCCTGGCCCACGGTCACGGGCGACACTGTGGGCGCAGCCAGGCTGGGCGCACGGTTGGCAACAGGCGTGCCATACACCTCCACCTCGGCCAGACCCAGGGCATTGGTGCCAACCAGTTGCACCCGCACATAACGGCCACGGGTGGCGGTGGGCAGGGCCAGCGAGCGCGGCGCGGCGGCGTTCAGGGGCGAGCGCCATACCGTAGTGTCGGCCAGCAGCTGGTCCAGTGTGCGGCCCGCCATTGGGGTGTTGGACACCAGCACGTAGAAGTTGGCCAGGTTGGCGGCGCAGCAGTCGGTGCGGTTCCACAGCCGCAGGCTGGTCAGGCTGTGGATACCGCCCAGATCTACCTCCCACCAGGCCTGGGCATCGGCACCGGTGAGGCCCAGGCCACCATTGGCCAGCACGCCGTCCTGGTTGCGGTCTACCACCCGTGCTGCAACCGCGCTACCGGCGGTGCTGGACTGGCTGGCCGGTTTGCCCGCCGCGACGTTGTTGAAATAAACCGTCTTTTCCACGTCGTTGGCACCATAGTCGACTAGATTGCTTTGGGCCACCGGCGTGCCCCAGTTGATTCCGTCGCCACTGACGTACACCCGGAATCGGCTGACCGTGCCATTGCCGCCGCCCGGCCGGGGCAGGTAACGCATGCCACTGATCTTTTGGCCACTGCCCAGGTCCACCACCACGCTGTGCGGCAGCGGTACATCGGGGCCCCAGGCGCTGTGCCAGAAGGTTTGCGGATCGCCGTCGATAGCCAGCGCCACCGGGTTGCCGGCCTGCTGGCTGTCGGCCATCAGGCTCCAGCCACTGCGGTTCAGGGCCACGCCCGCCTCGTCGAGCAGGTTGAACTCGGCCATCGACGACCAGGGGTTGTTGTTCACCTCGCCCAGGGTCTCCAGCTTGACGAACTGCACCAGCCCGGGCTCCCGCACGGTCCAGACAAATTCGGTCGCGATGCGGTGGATGCCGTTATCCACCTCCACCGACACGGCATAACGGCCCAATGCACTGGGAGCGCCCCGGATGGTGCCGGTGGCAGTATCCAGCACCAGCCCGGGGGGCAGGCCGGTGGCGCGGTAGACCAGGGTCGCAGCCGTGGGGTTGCGGGCCTGCAGGGCCAGACTGACCGTGCTGCCCAGACCCGAAGACTGGTCGTCCACCGGGGTGATCAACGGGGCTGAGGTCTGGCTCAGCAGCAGGGTCTTGGCCACCGAGGGCACGCCTGCGCTGTCCAAGGCAAACAACATGTAGTAGCCCGGCACGGCCCAGCCCGGGTTGGTGGGCATGTTCAGCGCGTAGCTGTTGGCCCCGGTCGGCGTGAAGCCCAAGGGAATGCGCCGCTGGTCGTTGTTCGTCGTATGGGTGGTGGACGACATGCGCACCAGTGCGAACGCGGTCACCGGGGCACTGCTGGTGACGTTCACCACAGCGCCGTAGTTGGCCTGGGCAGGAGCCGCCGTGATTACCGGGCGCGAGGCCGGGCTGCCGTCGGCGTTAAACAGGTAATGCGGGCTGAGAATTTCCATGTCGGGGTGGTTGCTTGCGCAACCGGTGCCGCACAGGCCACCACCGGCCGACATCACCCGGCCATCGGGCAGCAGCAAGGCCACGCTGTGGTACGTGCGCGGCACGGTCATGGGCGGCAGGGGGGTGAAGGTTTCGGTGACCGGATCGAACAGCTCGGGCACCAGCACCGCCGTGTTGTCACTAAAGGGCACGGGCAAGGTCTGCCCGCCAATCACCACCACCTGCCCATTGGGCAGCACCACGCTGTTGTGGAAGGCCCGCGCATAGGCCATGGGGGCGATCTTGCGCACCTGTACGCCCGCGTTCGCGTCAATCACGTAGCTGTTGGCGGTGGCGTTGGCATCCTGGTAGGCAGGCGAACCACCGACTTTGAGGATTTTGCCGATGTCGTACATCACGGTGTTGCCACTCATGCTGTAGGGATCGTCGCCCCGGGTGCCTGCCGAGCGTACATTGCCGTTGCCGCGGGTGTCGATCCAGTGCATCTTGGCGCTCGGGCCGGCATGCAGTACCTGGCCGTTGCCGGTGGGCAGCAGCCACATATGGTTGTCGCCCCGGTACGCCCCTCCCGGGTCGGGGCCGACCATATCGTCTACGGGCACGCCGGTCAGGCGCTGCCAGCCGGTGGCTTCGGTCCAGACTTCGCCGTGCTTGCCGCCCACGCCACCGTTCCAGGAGCCGCCCAAGGTGAGGACCGACCCGTCCTGGAGCACGGTATTAGCGTTGTAGGCGCGGGTGATCTTGAGCGCCGCACCGGCTGCCCAGGTGTCGTTGGCGTAGTTATAGATGGTGGTATTGCCCGCCTGCGAGCCGCCGCTGACCAGCAGCCGCCCATCGGCCAGCATGCTGGTGCCGGGGCAAAACAGGTTGCTGCCGGTGGTGTTTACAAACCGCTTGGTGAACCCGCCCGTACTGGGGTTGTAGGTGGTGGCGTAGGCCCGGGCATCGTCGTTGCTGAACGAAAACTCGCCATTGGCCGCCCACAGCACCACATTTCCGTTGGGCAAATTGGCCGCCGAAGCAGGTGTCAGACTGATATTGATCTTGGAGCCCCACTGGGCCTTGTTGATGGCAGCAATCGGTACACCAGCAGCCTTGGCCCGGCCTGCCTCCACGGTCTCCCCTGTGTCCGTGGAACCACCACCGCAAGCCGCCAAACCCCAGGCCAGCGCCAGCACCGGAACCAACCTACCGCGCCCCTCCCCGAAGGAAGACAATGTATGCATACAAAACCTCTTGTCTATAACAAGAAGTATTTTATTATTTTGTGTACAAATTTATAGGTGGATTGGTGTTTGTATCACCGTGGTGCTGCCAACTCCGTCATCAACCGTCCGATTTCCGCAGGGTTGGGAAAGCCCACACTGCGAAAAACCAGCCGCGCACTGCGGTCGAACAGGTACACCTGGGGCGTATGCCGGTCGGGGCCGACCGCCCGGCCATTAAAGAAATCCTGCAGCCGGTCCACGTCGCGCACGGTGGGCAGCGCTGCCGTCCAGCGGCGGGGCTGAGCACCAAAACGCTGCAGCCAGGCGGCCAGGGCTTTGGGGTCGTCGCCCAGGGGGTCGATGCTGATCGACAGCAATTGCAATTCGGTGGGGGCCCCGGCCAGCCGCGTTTGCAATTCCGCAAACAGCGCGCCCTGGAGCGGACAGGTCGCGCTACAGCCGGTAAACATGAGCTGGACGGCGGTGATGCGCCGCGCCAGCATCTCTGCCAGCGCTTTGGGCGCCCCCCGAACCGGGGTCACCTGCAGCGGCGGCAGGCTTTGGGGCGGCCGGACGATGCCAGCGCCCTGGTGGGCCTGCGTCCACAGCGGCACCCCGAAAAGGACACCAGCGGTGGCCAGGGCATAACGGCGGCGGGCGGAATCGACGGTATTCGCGGTCATGGCGGGGCTTGCATCAGGTACTGCCACAGCGCCTGGCAGTCGGCTGGGGCGAGCGTGTAACGGGGCATAGCACCGGCCAACATGATAGACGCGGGATCCATCCCATCGGACAGCAAACGGCAAAAACTCTCTTCGGTGAAGCGGGACGGCGGGCCACCACGGCGCGCGGCCAGTGCGGTCAATGTGGCCCGGTTCAGCCGTGGACCAAAGGCCTGCGTGCCCAGCGCCACCACGGGCTGCCCCGCATGGCAGTTGCTGCAACGGCTGGCCATGGACGGTAGGAAAGTCGCTTGGCCGTACAGCCGGGCCACCATGGGCTGGCTGCCCTCAAACAGTTGCCGCCCACGCTCTGCCCGCTGTGCATCTTCCGCGCGGCTGTACCACGCAGTGGCCAGCGCCACCAGGCAGGCGACGCCGCCGACCACCCATAGCGAAATTGGCACTTCACGCTTGTTTGGCATGCGCTGGAAGCTATCTAAAAAATAGCAATCATAGACCAACGCCTTCTGCAGGCTCTGCGCATCGCAGAGTCGACAAGCCCCCTTCCCCAAAAAATATTCGGGAGAAGCGCGCCAATTCAATTGAGAATGGTTATCATTAGCACATCGCAAGCCTTTTACAGGAGCCCACCATGTACGCAACCCTTTCAGCCCGCCCCCAGTTCAACCCCACCTCGGGCGAGAACGCCAACAGCGTGCTCCAGGGTGTGGACCTGGGCAAGGCCAAACCGGCATCCGCCGTGGAAAGCCGCGACCTGCTCAAGGGCCAGAAGGCTGTGGAGATCTTGCACAACGGCTGTATCTACCGCCTGCAGAACACCAAATTGGGCAAACTGATTCTGACGAAATAGGTTAGGACTTACGCAGCGCCCCTGTATCGCCCTGCGGGCTTACAGGGAGGACTTGCGTCAGTCCTGTAGCTTTCATCGTGGGGCGATCCGCAGACTCCGCCACGGAGTCTGAGAGGATCGTTTTTGCTAGCCAACGGCAAGGGGTTTCGGCCCCGCGCCGACTAGCCATGCTTTTTTTCCCCACGCACCGCAGTGCTGGCTTTATTTGGATGCCAGCACCTTCTTCACAGCCGCCAGCCCGTCTTCGCCGCTGTAGGTTTTGACCCCCGCCAGCCAGGTTTCCAGCAGTTTAGGATTGGCTTTGAGCTGCTGGACGGCCGCGCCCTTGGCATCGGTCTTTTGCTCCAGCACGGCGCTGATGGCCTTGTTTTCCATATCCACCGTGAATTCCATCTGGGCAAACAATTTGCCCACGTTCGGGCACTGGGCGGCGTAGCCCTTGCGTGACACGGTGTAAATGGTGGCGCTGCCGAAGTTGGGGCCAAAGTAGTCTTTGTCGCCGTCCAGGTAGTTGACCTGGAACTTGGTGTTCATCTGGTGCGGCTCCCATGCCAAAAACACGATCCAGTCTTTGCTGCGCTCTTTGCGCGCCACCTGGCTGAGCATGCTTTGCTCGCTGGACTCGACCAGGCTCCAGCCCGTCAGGCCGTAACTCTTGGCTTCGAGCATCTTTTTGATGTTCTGGTTGGCCGGTGCGCCGGACTCGATGCCGTAGATCTTGCGGTCGAACTTGTCGGCAAACTTGGCCAGGTCGGCAAAGGTTTTGACACCCTGTTCGGCCACGTAACCGGGCACGGCCAGGGTGAACTTGGCGTTGGGCAGGTTGGCGCGCACCACTTCCATGCCGCCGTCTTTGAGGATGGGCTCCACCAGCGGCTTTTGCGCAGGCATCCAGTTGCCCAGAAACACATCGATCTGCGATTTCTGCATGCCCACGTAGGTGATGGGCACCGACAGCGACGACACTTTTTGCTCGTAACCCAGAGCATCGAGCACCACCCCGGCCACGGCGTTGGTCGCGGTGATGTCGGTCCAGCCCGGATCGGACATGCGCACCTGCTTGCAGGCCTCGGGCTCGGCTGCGAAGGCACCGGCACCCACCACCAGACTGGCCGCAACCAGCAAGACGCGTTGATTTCCCATGCTTTTCTCCTGTGCAGATTAAAAAATTAAGGCTTAACCGCTGGGTGCACCACCGGATAACGCGCCCGCGCCTCCAGCGTGTCCAGATCGATGTGGTTGCGCATGTAGCGCTGG
The DNA here is from genome assembly GCA_963512605.1 of uncultured Albidiferax sp. GTDB lineage: Bacteria > Pseudomonadota > Gammaproteobacteria > Burkholderiales > Burkholderiaceae_C > Rhodoferax_B. The sequence goes on from CAUPNG010000022.1 coordinate 71,377, forward strand.
CTGGCCGCCTGGAACGGCTGGTGGTCCCAGTACTGCGGCACGCCCTGGTTTTGCGCGGCGTAGTGAAAGCGGCGGCGGCGCTGGCTGGCCACCACTTCGGCACGCAGTTGCGGCATGTTCCAGCGCCCAGCCACCTCGGCGCGGAAGGCCTGCAGCAGGTCCTGCGCAGCCGGGTCGGTGGCCAAATTGTTCAGCTCATTCGGGTCGGCCTGCAGGTCAAACAACTGGTCCGGGTCGCCCGGCGAATGCACAAACTTGTGCACGCCGCGCCGCAGCATGATCAGCGGAGCCACCGCGCCCTCGCCCAGGTACTCGCCCACCACCCCGTCGTGCCCGCCCTTGCCGACCAGGTGCGGCCACACGCTGCGGCCATCCAGCGCCTCGGGCGCAGCCGGGGCCACACCGTCGAACGCCATGTCCACCAGCGTAGGCAAGATATCCACCAGCGACACCGATGCCGCTACCCGGTGCGGCTGGAAACGGCTGGGCGCATGCACGATCAGCGGCACGCGGCAGGCGTTTTCAAAGAAGTTCATCTTGTACCAAAGCCCGCGCTCACCCAGCATGTCGCCGTGGTCGGAAATCAAGATAACGATGGTGTTGTCGGCCCGGCCGGTTTGCTCCAGGGTGCGGCGGATTTTGCCGATCTGCTCGTCCACGTACGACACCGCACCGTAGTAGGCGTGGCGGGCGTGGCGGGTCTGCGCGGCGCTGATGGGTGTGCTGTCCATGTCGCTCACATAGCGCAGGCGCTTTGAATGCGGGTCCATCTGCGCCGGATCGATCGGCGGCACGCGCGGCATGTCGATGTCTTCATCGCGGTACAGGTCCCAGTACTGCTGCGGAATGGCATACGGGTCGTGCGGGTGCGTCATCGACACCACCATGCAAAAGGGCCGCGCATCGGTGTCGCGGGCCAAGTCAAACAGCTTTTGCTGCGCCAGAAACACCACTTCTTCGTCGAAATCGAGCTGGTTGCTGCGGATGCAGGTGCCCGCGTCGGTGACGGAGCCCATGTTGTGGTACCAGCTGGGGCGCACCTCGGGCTGGTCCCAGTCGGGGGTCCAGCCGAAGTCGGCGGGGTAGATGTCGGTGGTGAGGCGCTCTTCAAAGCCGTGCAACTGGTCGGCCCCGCAAAAATGCATCTTGCCCGACAGGATGGTGCGGTAACCCGCGTGGCGCAGGTAGTGGCCAAAGGTCAGCACCTCCGACGGCATTTCAGCGGCGTTGTCGTACGCGCCGATGGCCGAGGGCAGCTTGCCCGCCATGAACACATAACGCGACGGTGCGCACAGCGGGCTGTTGGTATAGGCCGACTCAAACACCACGCCCCCCGCGGCCAGCGCGTCGATGTGAGGGGTCTTGCTGACGGTGTTGCCATACGCGGCCAGCGCCGAGGGCGTGAGCTGGTCGGCCATCAGGATCAAAATATTCGGTTGTGCCATGCTTTTCTCATTCCAAACATAATGGGGGTTTATGCAAAAAATGCAGTCTACGCAGGTGTAATAAGCGCGTGAAGACTTTCATTTCTTATACATCCATAAATATCCGTTATGGCAGCACTACGCCGACTCCCTCCGTTGCAAAGCCTGGTCTTTTTTGAGGCCGCGGTACGCCACCTGAGCTTTACCGCCGCCGCCCTGGAGCTGGGCACCAGCCAGCCCGCCGTGAGCCAGCGCATTGGCCTGCTGGAAGAAGATTTGGGCGTGCCGCTGTTCAAGCGCGGGCACCGGGGCGTGTCGCTCACCGCCGACGGCCTGCAGCTCTTTAATGCGGTGCGCGACAGCCTGGGCGGCATTGGCGAGGCCGCCGCCAGCATCCGCGCCCGCCGGGCCCGCCAGGTGCTCACCGTGGCCACCGACTTTGGTTTTGCCGCCTATTGGCTGATGCCCCGCCTGGCCGCGCTGCGGGCGCTGGTGCCCAACCTGGACGTGCGCATCGTCACCACCCAGGACCCGTTCGACATCCGGGGCGAGCCGGTGGACATTGCGGTGGCCTTCGGTGCGGGCCAGTGGCCGGGCTGCACGGCGCAGGCCTTATTCCCCGAGATCGTGGTGCCGGTGTGCAGCCCCGGCTTCTGGGCGGCCCACGGCCTGACCGGGCAGGCCGCCGATCTGGCCAAGTTGCCCCTGCTGCACCTGGAAAGCGCCGAGCCGCTGCGCTGGCTGGGCTGGCAAAACTGGTTGGCGCGGCACGGCGTGGCCAGCACCGGCGAAAGCCACGACCTCACGCTGAACAACTACCCGCTGGTGATCCAGGCCGCCATCGCCGGGCAAGGCGTGGCGCTGGGCTGGACCCCGTTGGTGGACGACCTGGTGCGCAACGGCCAGCTTGTGGCCGCCTTCGCCCAACCCACCACCACGGCCCACGGCTACTTTTTGGTGGAGCCCACCGCCCAGCGCACGCCCGAGCCGGTGCAGCGCTTTCGGCAGTGGATCGTGGGCGAATGCGCGCAGGCTTTGGTGCACAGCCCACTTTTAGATAAAAAAGGCCTCTAGCGCTTATTTAATAAGCACGAGCAGCTATAAAAATCAGAGCGATTACAAGCCGATAGCGGCGATACCGGCCCGGGCGATTTGCGCGTCTTCGGGCGACTTCACGCCGCTCACACCCACTGCGCCAATGCACTGGCCGTCTTTGATGATGGGCACACCGCCCTCCAACATGCCTTCAATACAAGGCGCGGTCAGGAACGCGGTACGGCCACCGTTGATGATGTCCTCGTACACCTTGGATTCGCGGCGGGCCAGCGCGGCGGTGTGGGCCTTGGCGGGTGCGATGTGCGATGAGAGTGCTGCCGCACCGTCCAGGCGCTGCAAAGACAGCAAATGGCCGCCATCGTCCACGATGGCGATGGTCACTGCCCACTGGTTCTTCAGCGCTTCGGCCGCGGCGGCATCGGCAATGGTTTTTACGTCGGCGAATTCGAGTACGGATTTGGTTTTCAAGGCAGCTTCCTGGTGGGTCAATAGAGGCTTGAGCATAACGGCAGCCTGCATTTTTTGCCGCAGTGCAGCATGAAAATCAACCATTTGTGGCCGGGGTTTGTCCAGTACCCCCAGGAAAAATAGGTCTCACCCACGGGCATATTTCTGCTTTGCCCTTGAATCGCCCTAAAATTTCCCCATCTGCATCGCAGTATCCGAAGGAGCTTCTCTATGAACGACCGTTACACCAGCACAGGTTTTGGCATCAGCCCCAGCACCGGTGCTATGCAAGAACAGCGCAACCGTGTCATGCGCAACACTTACTGGCTGTTGGCCCTGAGCATGGTGCCAACGGTATTGGGTGCCTGGCTGGGCGTGGCCACCGGCATCACCCAAAGCCTGGGCGGCGGGTTGGGCCTGATCGTCTTCCTGGGCGGGGCGTTTGGCTTCATGTACGCCATTGAGAAGACCAAGAACTCGGCCGCAGGCGTGCCGGTGTTGCTGGGCTTCACCTTCTTCATGGGCCTGATGCTCTCGCGCATGATCGCCATGGTGCTGGGCTTCAAGAACGGCCCCGACCTGGTCATGACTGCATTTGCCGGTACCGCAGGCGTATTTTTGGTGATGGCCAGCGTAGCCAGCGTCATCAAGCGCGACATCTCCGGCATGGGCAAATGGCTGTTTGTGGGCGTACTGGTGCTGATGGTGGGTAGCATCGTCAACATCTTTGTGGGCTCCACCGCCGGCATGATGGCCATCTCGGTGGCCGCTATCGGTATTTTCAGCGCCTACCTGCTGTACGACCTGAAGCAGATCATCGACGGCGGCGAAACCAACTACATCACCGCCACCCTGGCGCTGTACCTGGACCTGTTCAACATCTTCCAAAGCCTGTTGTCCCTGCTGGGCATCATGGGCGGCGAGCGCGACTAAGCGCGTATCCCGCCCTCTACCAAGGCCCTTCGGGGCCTTTTTCTTTGGCCGCATCCGAAGTAAAGTTCAATCTTTGAAGCCAGAAGCCGATAACCAAGCTACTGTCTGCCACATATGACCCTATCTCCACGCCACCTCCTCGTCTCTTGCGCCGTTCTGCTCCTGGCAGGCTGCGAGATCCCGGGCGTCTACCCCGACCCCAAGGTAATGGCACGCGAGGCCGATGCCAAAGCCACAGGCGGTGCCTGCCGCCACGCGCTGCGCGGCATCGAAGACTGCTACACCCTGAACCCCAAAGCCGCCAAGGCCTTGGTGTTCCAGGGCTGGAAAGACATGGACACCTACATGCGCGAGAACAAGATTGAGGGCGTAGCCTCGGTGGTCAAAATCCCGGGAGAAGGCGAGGCCCCGGCAGAAGAAGCCGTGGCCGCCACCCAGGAAGAAGCCGCGCCCAAGGCCAAAGAAGCCCGCAGCGGCAAGGCCAAAGCGTCTTAAGCTTCCAGTTCGAACACCGCCATGCTCTCCACATGGGCAGTGTGCGGAAACATATTCACCATCCCGGCCGAGACACATCGGTAACCCGCCTGGTGCACCAGCACGTCGGCATCACGGGCCAGCGTGGCCGGGTTGCAGCTCACGTAGACGATGCGCGTCGGCGGTGTCCAGCCCTGGCGCAAAGCAGGGTCTTGGTGCAATGCGGCCAAGGCCTGTACCAGCGCAAAAGCGCCTTCGCGCGGTGGATCGATCAGCCACTTGTCGGCGCTGCCATCGGCCATCAGCAACTCGGGGGTCATCTCGAATAGGTTGCGCGCTACAAACTTAGTAGCTGCCAGCGCCGACGCATCCAGCGCTAGGGCCTGATTGAGCTTGTAATTCTCGCGCGAGCGGGCCACCAAGGCCTCGCTGCCTTCAATGCCCAGCACCTCGCCCGCCAGGGTGGCCAGCGGCAGGGTGAAATTGCCCAGGCCGCAGAACCAGTCGATCACCCGCTCGGTCTTCTGCACGTCCAGCAAACGCAGCGCCCGCACCACCAGCACACGGTTGATCTGCGGGTTCACCTGGGTGAAATCGGTGGGTTTGAAGGGCATGGTGATGCCGAACTCGGGCAGCGCATAGGCCAGCTGGTCGCCGCCCTCCTCCAGCAGATGGATGCTGTCCGGCCCCTTGGGCTGCAGCCACCACTGCACGTTGTGCAAAGTGCCAAACGCCCGCAGTTGCGCCAGATCGCCCGCGCTCAGGGCCTCCATGTGGCGCAAAACCATGGCCGTGACGGTGTCGCCACAGGCCAGCTCGATCTGCGGCAGGGTTTCGCGTGCGTCCATGCCGCCAATCAGGGCGCGCAGCGGCAGCAGCAAGGCGCTGACGTGCGGCGGCAGCACCGGGCAGACCTTCATATCGGCCACGTAGCCGCTCTTGCGCTCGTGGAAACCCACCAGCACCTCGCCTTTTTTGCGAACATAGCGCACTGACAGCCGCGCCCGGTAGCGGTAAGCCCAGGCCGGGCCTTCGATGGGCCGCAAAATACTGTCGGCCTTGAGCTTGCCCAGGTGCCAGAGGTTGTCTTCCAGCACGCGCTGCTTGATGGCTACCTGCGCGCCCACGTGCAAATGCTGCATCTTGCAGCCGCCGCACGCGCCTTCGTGCAGACCAAAATGCGGGCAGCCAGGCCGCACGCGCTGAGACGACTCGCGGTGGATAGCCCCGACGGTGGCCTGCTCAAAACTGGCTTTTTTGCGGTTGATGTTGGCAGTGACCACCTCAAACGGCAGCGCGCCCTTGATGAACACGACTTTGCCGTCGGGTTTGTGGGCCACGCCCTGGGCTTCAATGTCGAGCGATTCGACCAGCAAGCTGTCTGCGGGGTAATTCGGCCCGTTTGGGAGCGTATCGAGAAGCGTGGTTTCCGTGGTGTCAGTCATGCAGGTGTCCCTGGGGGATCTCAAAATAATTTCACCAAGCAAAAAGCCTTCTAGTTCTTGCGACCTAGAAGGCTTTTTCCATTGTGGCGGAGTGGACGGGACTCGAACCCGCGACCCCCGGCGTGACAGGCCGGTATTCTAACCAACTGAACTACCACTCCTGGTAGATAGCTTTCGGCACACGGCTCTTGCGAGCAACATACCCAAGCGCTACAACTTGGCGACCCTACGGGGATTCGAACCCCGGTACCTACCGTGAAAGGGTAGTGTCCTAGGCCTCTAGACGATAGGGTCAAAACCTTGGAACAACGTTATCAAAAATAACTTCCACA
>CAUPNG010000023.1:0-77036 GCA_963512605.1 uncultured Albidiferax sp.
CATCACCGCGCTGGGGCTGCCATCCAGCCCCAAGCCGATATTGGTGACCGCGTATGGGCGCGAAGAGGTGGTGCAGGGCGCGCAGGCGGCGGGCATCGAGGACCTGCTGGTCAAGCCGGTGAATGCTTCGCTGCTGTTCAACACCATGCTGGGAGCCATGGGCCGCGGTACTCTGCCCGGTGCAGCGGCGGGCGGGAGCGAGGCATCGGCGCTGGACGCGATGGTGCCGCTCAGTGGTGCGCGCATTTTGCTGGTGGAAGACAACGAACTCAACCAGCAAGTCGCCTGCGAGCTGCTGTTCGAGGCCGGTTGCGTGGTGGAGATTGCCGACAACGGCCAGATCGCCGTGGACATGGTGGGCAAGGGCCATGGGGATGCCAGCCTGCGCTACGACCTGGTGTTGATGGACATGCAAATGCCGGTGATGGACGGCGTGACGGCCACCCGCCTGCTGCGCCAGGACAGCCGCAACGCCAGCCTGCCCATCGTGGCCATGACCGCCAACGCCATGGCCGCCGACCGCCAGCGCTGCCTGGACGCAGGCATGAACGACTTCGTCAGCAAACCCATCGAGCCCGAAATGCTGTGGCGGGCCCTGGCCCAATGGATACAGCCGCACAGTGGTCTGGGCCTGGTGCAGCGCGCCGATGCCGCCCCCGATACCCATACCGCTGCCGCCAAGACCCCGCACACCGATGTGGCCATGGACGGACTGCGCCGCATCCCCGGCCTGGACGTGGCCCAGGGCCTGCGCCGCATCATGGGCAAGCAGCCGCTGTACCAGGACATGCTGCGCAAGTTTGCCGCCGGGCAGGCCAGCGCCGTGGCCGACCTGCTGCACAGCCTGGACAACGGCGACCCGACCAGCGCCGAGCGCACCGCCCATACCTTGAAGGGCGTGGCGGGCAACATCGGTGCCAGCCTGTTGCAGGCCAGCGCTGCCCAGTTGGAGCGCGCCATCCACCTGCAGGAGCCGCTGGCCGACATCCAGGCCCAGGCCGAACGCACCGCTGCGCTGCTGGGCCCGCTGGTGGCCGCTATCGACCGGCAGCTACCGGCACCCCTGGCCGTGGTGGAGGCCGCTGTGTCTTTTGATACGGCCCAGGTGGATGCCATCTGCACCCGCCTGGCCGACCTGCTGCGCGAGGACGATGCCGAATCCATCGAGCTGCTGCAAGAGCACGCCACCCTGCTCCAGCAGGTGCTGCACGGCACTTACGCCGAGATCGAGACGGCGGTGGCCCAGTACGACTTCGAAACCGCGCTGGAGCGGCTGGAGCAGGCCCGGTAGTTTGCTATTTGTTTTGTAGCTGCTTGCGCTGGTGGAATAAGCGCCAGAGGCACTTTTTATATAAATTTATGGGCTGTCGCAGCGTTTTACTTGTCAATGTCCCGCGTCCCCCGTACAACCCACGTATATCCCCCACCGAGTCCGCACACCATGTCCACCTTCCAATCCAAGCTTTCCATCACCCAGCGCCTCGGTGTGGGCTTTGCGCTGATCTTGCTGCTGTGCTGCATTTCCATCGTGGTGGGCATCGTCAAGCTCAATGGCTCGGCGCAGGCCACCCAGTACATCCTGGGCAGCCCGATCCAGACCGAGCGCCTGGTCAGCGACTGGTACCGCGACATCCACACCAGCGTGCGCCGCACCACCGCCATCGCCAAAAGCAGCGACGCGTCCCTGGCCAGCTACTTTGCGCAAGATGCGGCCACCTCCAGCGAGCGCTCCAGCAAGGCCCAGAAAACCCTGGAGCCGCTGATGGAAACCGATGCCGAGAAAGCCCTGTTCGCGGCCATCGGCGTGGCCCGTAAAAACTATGTGGAAGCCCGCGATGCCGTCTCGGCCCTCAAGAAAGAGGGCAAATCCGACGAAGCCAATCAGCTGCTGGAGCAAAAGTTCACGCCTGCAGGCAAGGCCTATCTGGACGCACTGGAGGCGCTGATGCTGGCCCAGCGGCAAGACATCGACCAGCAAGCCCAGGGCATGGCCGACAACACCACCCAGGGCCGCAACCTGCTGATCGCCGTGGGCACCGTCAGCCTGCTGTTTGGCGTGGGCAGCGCCTGGCGGCTGGCGGGCTCCATCACCCAGCCGCTGGCCGAGGCCAACCGGGCGGCACGGCAGGTGGCGGCGGGCGACCTGACCGGGCGCATGGTGGTGCAGCGCCAGGACGAAGTCGGCCAATTGGTCACCAGCCTGCAAGACATGCAGGCCAACCTGGTGCGGGTGGTGGGCAGCGTGCGCCAGGGCTCGGAGAGCGTCTCCACCGCCAGTGCCGAAATCGCTGAGGGCAACCACGACCTGAGCGTGCGCACCGAAAACCAGGCCGCCGCCCTGCAGGAAACCGCCGCCTCCATGCAAGAACTGAGCAGCACCGTGCGGCAAAACGCCGACAACTCCGCCCGCGCCAACCAGCTGGCCCTGCGCGCCTCCACCGTAGCGGCGCAAGGCGGGGCCGTGGTGGGCCAGGTGGTGCAGACCATGAAGGGCATCAACGACAGCTCGCAAAAAATCGCCGACATCATCGGCGTGATCGATGGCATCGCCTTCCAGACCAACATCCTGGCGCTGAATGCCGCCGTGGAAGCCGCCCGCGCCGGAGAGCAGGGCCGGGGCTTTGCGGTGGTGGCCAGCGAAGTGCGCAGCCTGGCGGGCCGCAGCGCCGAGGCCGCCAAGGAAATCAAGGTGCTGATCAGCGCCAGCGTGGAGCGCGTGGCCCAGGGCACCAGCCTGGTGGACCAGGCCGGCAGCACCATGGCCGAGGTGGTCAGCGCCATCCGCCAGGTGAGCGACATCGTGGGCGAGATCAGCGCCGCCAGTAACGAGCAAAGCGCTGGTGTCAGCCAGATCGGCGAAGCCGTTACCCAGATGGACCAGGCCACCCAGCAAAACGCCGCCCTGGTGGAAGAAATGGCCGCCGCCGCCAGCAGCCTGCAAGGCCAGGCCAGCGACCTGGTGCGGGTGGTGGCGCAGTTCAAGCTGGAGTGATGGGCACACCCCCAGGCTCCAGCGCAAGCGCTTTCCGCCAACCCCCTTGCAGGGGGCAACAGCAGCAGTCTGGCGGAGCCAGCCCTGCGCTGTTCGCGAGGGGGCTTTGCTGCGCTTGCCTTGGGGGATGCAGCGGCTGTTGCACCCTTGCGGGGCCAGTCATCTGGTTTGCTATATAAAAAAGAGCTGTTTGTGCTTATCTAATAAGCACAAACAGCCAATTAGGCCTCTGAGTCCACCCTAATCACCCCACCCCCCAGGCATACCTCTCCGTCGTACACCACCGCTGACTGCCCTGGCGTTACCGCCCACTGCGCGTCGGGGAAGTCCAGGCGGAAGCCGCTGCCTGCTTCTGCCAGGGTACACGGCGCATCGGCTTGCCGGTAGCGGCTTTTGGCGGCATAGGTGCCGGGGGCGGGCGCGTGGCCTGCGACCCAGCTCACGTCGTCGGCCACCAGGGTGTGCGACTGCAGCCAGGGGTGGTCGTGGCCCTGCACCACCCACAGGGTGTTGCGTTCCATGTCCTTGCGGGCCACGAACCAGGGCGCGTGCTCGCCACCGCCGCGCTGCGCGCCTTTTTCCTTGATGCCGCCGATGCCCAGGCCCTGGCGCTGGCCCAGGGTGTAGAAGCTCAGGCCCACGTGTTTGCCCAGCACCCGGCCTTTTTCGTCCTTGATGGGGCCGGGCTCCTTGGCGATGTAGCGGTTTAAAAAATCGCGGAACGGGCGCTCGCCGATGAAGCAGATGCCGGTGGAGTCCTTCTTGGCGGCGTTGGGCAGCGCCATCTCAGATGCAATGCGGCGCACCTCGGTCTTGTGCAACTCGCCCACCGGGAACAGGGTTTTGCTGAGCTGGGCCTGGTTCAGTCGGTGCAGAAAATAGCTTTGGTCTTTGCTCGGGTCCAGGCCTTTGAGGAGCTGGAACTGGCCGCTGACTTCACGGACGCGGGCGTAGTGGCCGGTGGCGATTTTTTCGGCACCCAGGCGGATGGCGTGGTCCAGGAAAGCCTTGAACTTGATCTCGGCGTTGCACAGGATGTCGGGGTTGGGCGTGCGGCCCGCTTGGTACTCGCGCAAGAACTCGGCAAACACCCGGTCTTTGTACTCGGCGGCGAAGTTGACGTGCTCGATCTCGATGCCGATTACGTCGGCCACGGCGGCGGCATCCACGAAGTCGATGTTGCTGGAGCAGTATTCGCTGTCGTCATCGTCCTCCCAGTTTTTCATGAAGATGCCGATGACTTCATAGCCCTGTTGCTTGAGCAGATAGGCGCTGACGGCCGAATCCACCCCGCCGCTCAACCCGACCACGACCCGTTGTTTGCTGTGTGTTCCCATGCCCCGATTGTAAAAACATGGGCTTGGCCCTGGTTCTAGAACGTTTTTAGGGGGCTGTGTAGACCACATCGAGCGGGAAACGCCGCCCGGCTAGGTAGTCCTCCACGCAGCGCAGCAGCAGGGGGCTGCGGTGGCGGTGGGTGCTGGCGCGGATCTCGGCGGGGGTCATCCACAGGCTGCGTTTGATGCCGTGGTCCAGTTTGCGATCGGGGTGAAAGTCGCCCAGCGTGCCGCAAAAGGCAAAACGCAGGTAGGTGGTGTCACCCAGTGCCGCCTGGTACACGCCGACCAGCGCGGTGGGGGTGAAGCCGGTGGCCGTTTCCTCTAGCGTTTCGCGGACGCAGGCCTCGGCCAGCGATTCGCCGGGCTCCAGGTGTCCGGCGGGGTTGTTCAGCCGCAGACCTTCGGGCGTGTGTTCTTCGACCAGCAGGAACCGGCCCTCGTGTTCCACCACGGCGGCCACCGTGACGCTGGGTTTCCATCGATGCTTCATGTCAGCATTATGAATAGACAGTGTCGCCCAAGCGTTTGTGGGCGGAAGGGGCCTGGGTAAAGTCAGTTAAGCTTGGAAGGCAAAGATTCCGACTTTTCAAGCCAAAAGTCGCACATTTTCAAGAATATTTAAAACCATTGAGGAGACCTCATGCTGATTGGTGTGCCGCTAGAGACGGCGACCGGTGAAACCCGCGTCGCAGTCACCCCCGAAACCGCCAAAAAGCTGGCAGCCCAGGGCCATACGGTCCGCATCCAATCGGGGGCTGGCGTTGCTGCCAGCGCCACCGACGCGGCCTACACGGCAGCAGGGGCAGAGATCACCGATGCCGCTGGCGCTTTGGCCTGCGACCTGGTGCTCAAGGTGCGCAGCCCGTCGGATGCAGAGGCCGCGCAGATGCGCCCCGGCACTACGCTGGTGGGCATGCTCAATCCCTTTGATGCCGAGGGCCTGCAACGCCTGGCCACGGCGGGCCTGACCAGCTTTGCGCTGGAAGCCGCCCCGCGCACCAGCCGCGCCCAGAGCATGGACGTTCTCTCCAGCCAGGCCAACATCGCCGGGTACAAGGCGGTGATGATGGCTGCTGACAAATACCAGCGCTTCTTCCCCATGCTGATGACCGCCGCCGGCACCGTCAAGGCCGCCCGCGTGGTGATCCTGGGTGTGGGCGTGGCGGGCCTGCAGGCGATTGCCACCGCCAAGCGCCTGGGCGCAGTCATCGAAGCATCCGACGTGCGCCCCAGCGTGAAGGAGCAGGTCGAGTCGCTGGGCGGCAAGTTCATCGAAGTGTCGTACGACACGCCGGAAGAAAAAGAGGCCGCCGTGGGCGTGGGTGGCTACGCCAAGCCCATGCCGCCGAGCTGGCTGGCCCGCCAGCAGGTCGAAGTGGCCAAGCGCGTGGCCCAGGCCGACGTGGTGATCTCCACCGCCCTCATCCCTGGCCGCGCCGCGCCCACGCTGATCACCGAGGACATGGTGAAAAGCATGAAGCCTGGCTCGGTGATCGTGGACATCGCCGCAGGCAAGGGCCCTAACGGTGGTGGTAACTGCCCGCTGTCCGAGGCCGACAAAACCGTGGTCAAGCATGGCGTGACGCTGATCGGCGAGACCAACCTGCCTGCGCTGGTGGCGGCCGATGCGTCCGCCCTGTACGCCCGCAACATCCTCGACTTTTTGAAGCTGGTGCTGACCAAAGAAGGCACGCTGAACGTGGACATGGCCGACGACATCGTGGCCGCCTGCCTCGTCACCCAGGCCGGTGCCGTCACGCGTAAATAAGCCCCACACAAGGAAACCACACCATGGACATTCTTTCCCCCACGGTCACCAACCTGATCATCTTCGTGCTGGCCATCTACGTGGGTTACCACGTGGTCTGGACCGTCACGCCCGCACTGCACACGCCGCTGATGGCGGTGACCAACGCCATCTCGGCCATCGTCATCATCGGGGCCATGCTGGCCGCCGCTTTAACCGAAACCACGCTGGGCAAGACCATGGGTGTGCTGGCCGTGGCGCTGGCTGCCGTCAATGTGTTCGGTGGCTTCATGGTCACCCGGCGCATGCTGGAGATGTTCAAGAAGAAAGACAAAAAGACCCCCGCCAAGGAGGCGTTGAAATGAGCTTGAATCTCGTCACACTTTTGTACCTGTTCGCCAGCGTCTGCTTCATCCAGGCGCTCAAGGGTTTAAGCCATCCCACCACCTCAATCCGGGGCAACTTCTTCGGCATGCTGGGCATGGCCGTGGCGGTGGCCACCACCATCGCGCTGATCTTCAAGCTGGCGGGCCAGATGGGCCAGAACGGCATGGAGGGCATGGCCTGGGTGCTGGGCGCGCTGCTGGTCGGCGGCTCGGTGGGCACCATCATGGCCAAGCGGGTCGAGATGACCAAGATGCCCGAGCTGGTGGCCTTCATGCACAGCATGATCGGCCTGGCGGCGGTGTTTATCGCCGTGGCGGCTGTGGCCGAACCCTGGGCGTTTGCCATATCGGCCAAGGGCGCAGAGATTCCGGGCGGCAACCGCATCGAACTGGCACTGGGTGCCTTCATCGGCGCGGTGACGTTCAGCGGCTCGGTGATTGCATTTGGCAAGCTCAGCGGCAAGTACAAGTTCCGCCTGTTCCAGGGCACGCCGGTGAGCTTCCCCGGCCAGCACAAGCTGAACCTGGTGCTGGGCCTGGCGGCGGTGTTTTTCATCTTCGGCTTCTGGCATTCGCAGAGCTGGATGGACATGTGGCTGGTGATTGCCCTGGGCTTTGCCCTGGGTGTGCTGCTGATCATCCCGATCGGCGGGGCCGACATGCCGGTGGTGGTGTCCATGCTGAATAGCTACTCAGGCTGGGCCGCGGCGGGCATTGGCTTCAGCCTGAACAACAGCATGCTGATCATTGCCGGCTCACTCGTGGGCTCCAGCGGTGCCATCCTGAGCTACATCATGTGCAAGGCCATGAACCGCTCGTTCTTTAACGTGATCGGTGGCGGCTTTGGGGGCGATGCCACCAGCGCTGCGGCCGGTGCGGCAGTGCAGCGCAGCGTCAAAAGCGGTAGCGCCGACGACGCGGCATTTGTGCTGGGCAATGCCGAAACTGTGGTCATCGTGCCCGGTTACGGCCTGGCAGTGGCGCGCGCCCAGCATGCAGTGAAAGAGCTGGCGCAAAAGCTCACCGACAAGGGCATCATCGTCAAGTACGCCATCCACCCGGTGGCCGGGCGCATGCCGGGCCACATGAACGTGCTGCTGGCCGAGGCCGAGGTGCCCTACGACCAGGTGCACGAGATGGAAGACATCAACGGCGAGTTCGGCCAGGTGGATGTGGCCATCATCCTGGGTGCCAACGACGTGGTGAACCCCGCCGCGCACACCAAGGGCAGCCCCATCTACGGCATGCCGATCCTGGAGGCCTACAAGGCCAAAACCATCATCGTCAACAAGCGCAGCATGGCCGCAGGCTACGCCGGGCTGGACAACGAGCTGTTCTACATGGACAAGACCATGATGGTCTTCGGCGACGCGAAAAAGGTCGTGGAAGACATGGGCAAGGCCATTGAATAACCGTTGGGAGAATCCGTTATGACTGAACGCATCTGGCTCAGCAGCTACCCCCCCGGCGTGCCCGCCGACATCGACCCGACCCGCTACCCCTCGTTGCAGGCCTTGATCGAAGAGAGCTTTCAGAAGTACGCCGACCGCACCGCCTACAGCTTCATGGGCAAGGACCTGAGCTATGGCGAGACCGATACGCTGAGCCGCCAGTTCGCCGCCTATCTGCAAAGCCTGAGCCTGGCCAAAGGCGATCGCGTGGCGGTGATGATGCCCAACGTGCCGCAGTACCCGGTGGCCGTGGCCGCCTTGCTGCGCGCCGGGCTGGTGCTGGTCAACGTGAACCCGCTGTACACCCCGCGCGAGCTGGAGCACCAGCTGAAAGACTCGGGCGCCAAGGCCATCGTGATTCTGGAAAATTTCGGTGCCACGCTGCAGCAGTGCCTGGCCAACACCCCCGTCAAGCACGTGGTGCTGTGCGCCATGGGCGACCAGCTCGGGCTGCTCAAGGGCGCGCTGGTCAACTACGTGGTGCGCAAGGTCAAGAAGCTGGTGCCACCCTTCCAGTTGCCCGGCGCGGTGCGCTTCAACACGGCGCTGGCGCGGGGTCGGCGCGGCGTGTTCACGCCCGTGCCGGTGCAGCCGGACGACATCGCCGTGCTGCAGTACACCGGCGGCACCACCGGTGTGTCCAAAGGCGCGGTGCTGCTGCACCGCAACGTGATTGCCAACGTGCTGCAGTCCGAAGCCTGGAACCAGCCGGTGATGGACAAGGTGCCCCAGGGCGAGCAGCCCACCAGCGTGTGTGCGCTGCCGCTGTACCACATCTTTGCGTTCACCGTGGGCATGATGCTGTCGATGCGCACCGGCGGCAAACTGATCCTGATCCCCAACCCGCGCGACCTGAAGGCGGTGCTCAAAGAGCTGTCGCAGCACCGTATCCACAGCCTGCCTGCGGTCAACACCTTGTTCAACGGCCTGGCCAACCACCCCGACTTCAAGACCGTGGACTGGAGCCACCTGAAGGTGTCTATCGGCGGCGGCATGGCGGTGCAGGCGGCGGTGGCCAAGCTCTGGCTGGAGAAAACCGGCTGCCCGATTTGCGAGGGCTACGGCCTGAGCGAAACCTCGCCCACCGCCAGCTGCAACCCGCCCACCCGTACCGACTACACCGGCACCATCGGCGTGCCGCTGTCCAGCACCTATTTCAAGCTGCTGGACGATGCGGGCACCGAAGTGCCCATGGGCCAGCCCGGCGAAATCTGCATCAAGGGACCGCAGGTGATGGCGGGCTATTGGCTGCGCCCCGACGAGACTGCCCAGGCCATGACGGCCGACGGCTACTTCAAAACCGGCGACATCGGCACCATGGACGCGCTCGGTTACTTCAAGATCGTAGACCGCAAAAAAGACATGGTGCTGGTCAGCGGCTTTAACGTCTACCCCAACGAGATCGAAGACGTGGTGGCCGCCATGCCCGGCGTGCTGGAATGCGCCTGCGTGGGCGTGCCCGACGAGAAAACCGGCGAAGCGGTGAAGGTGGTGATCGTCAAGAAAGACCCGGCCCTGACCGAGGAGCAGGTGCGCGCCTACTGCAAGGCCAACCTCACCGGCTACAAACAGCCCCGCGTGGTCGAGTTTCGCACCGACTTGCCCAAAACCCCGGTGGGCAAAATCCTGCGCCGAGAACTCCGCACCAAGGCGTGACCCTCGCCATCCTCAGCGCCCTGGCCGAAGAACAGCAGGGCATTTACGAGCAACTGGAGCAACCCCGCCGCGTGCAGCACGCCGGGCGCAGCTTCGGCCTGGGGCTGTGGTACGGCCAGCCGGTGGTGCTGGCGCTGTCGCGTATCGGCAAGGTGGCGGCGGCCACCACGGCCACGGCCTTGATCGAAAAGTTTGGGGCCCGCCGCATCGTGTTTACCGGTGTGGCCGGTGGGCTGGGCGAGGGCGTGCAGGTGGGCGATGTGGTGGTGGCGGCAGACTTCCTGCAGCACGACATGAATGCCGCGCCACTGTTCCCACCCTATGAAGTGCCCCTGTACGGCCAGGCGCGCTTTGCCTGCGATGAAAAACTGACCACTACACTTTTAATAGCTGCTCACGCTAGTGGAATAAGCGCTGGAGGCCGATTTGGCTTGAATCCCTTACCGCCGTGCATCCACCACGGGCTGGTGGCCAGTGGCGACCGTTTTGTGTCTGCCGCCAGCGAAGTGCGCGCCCTGCAAGCCGCCCTGCGTGCCCACGGCCATGAGGCCCTGGCGGTGGAAATGGAAGGGGCGGCGGTGGCCCAGGTGTGCCATGACTACGGCATACCTTTTGCCGCCATGCGCAGCATCTCCGACCGGGCCGACGACACGGCCCACACCGATTTCGCCGCGTTCGTGCGCACGGTGGCCAGCCGCTACGCACAGGCGGTGCTGGCGGAGTTGGTGCAGCGCTTGTAGTTCTTGTAGCTTTTGAAACGGCGGACTTTTCCCCCATTTCGATGATGCGGTTTGTGCACCGGGCACCTATTCTGAGGTGCGCTCTGCCGTCGTGGGGTGCCTACAGGAGCCCCATCCATGTCCGAAATCAACACCGAGTACGAACGCCTGGCCATGCCGGGCACGCGCAGCACCGCCAAGGCCCGCAGCGAGGGCCAACCGCCTGACAACGATGGCGGCCTGCTGCATAACTACGGGCCCAATGTGCAGATTCGCCGTGCCCAGCCTGCCGAGATCGGAGGCCTGCCGTTTGCCGCGGCTGCCGTGCCCAAGGCCACGGTGGCCGTGCTGAACCAGACCGAGAAGCTGGGGCTGTCGGCCTTCAATTTGCGGCGCAGCGCCAAGTACCGCGCCGCCAAGGCCAAGCGCCCCCGCGATGGTGAAGACTGGGACATGCACGGCTGTGCCCCCGAGGCCGAGGGGCCTGCAAGCCGGGCCGCGATGGAGGCCCTGGGCGCCGCCGCACCCGGCGAGCGCGGGGCGGGCGACCCGTTTCTGGCAGGCTCGGTGGCGGTGGGCATCATCATCGTCAACGGGCCCACGGCGGCCACCCGGTTCAGCGCGGCCGAGCGGGTCAAGGTGGTGGCCGAGGTGCAGGCGGGCCTCACCTGGCTGGGCAACCAGGACCCGGCCTCGGGCGTGAGCTGGCACTACGAGATCAACAACGTCAGCATTTCCACCAGCACCACGGCCACGGCCGCGGACGACGAATCGCGCTGGCGCAACCCCGCCATGGGTGCACTCGGCCAGACGCAGAACTGGCAGGGCGTGCTGAACTACGTGAGTGCGCTGCGCACCCGGCTGAGCACGCGCTGGGCCTACTGCGTGTTTTTTGTCAAAGGCTATCCGCTGTGGCACTTTGCCTACGCCAGCGCGCCGCGCATCGTGATGGACTATGCCAACGACGGCTGGGGGCCGGACAACATCGACCGCGTGTTCACCCACGAAACCGGCCACATCTTCTCGTGCCCCGACGAGTACGCCGCCGCCAGTTGCAACTGCACCAGCACCCACGGCATTTACAACGAACCCAACCGCAACTGCGCCACCTGTGCGCCCGGCGGTGGCGTGGCCTGCCTGATGAAGGCCAACGACTGGACCATGTGCGCGTCCACCCGCCGCCACCTGGGCTGGGGACTCACCAGCACCCGGGTGCCGCAAGGCGCACCCATCCATGCGGTATCGCGCGCGGCCAACAAGCTGGACATCTTCTTCACCGACCGGGATGGCCGGGTGATGTCCGCCGCCTGGGAGCCATCCATGCCCAACTGGTGGCAGGGCTTCTGGCATATCCAGGGCGGCATGGCGGCCTCGGGCGCGCCGGTTACGGCGGTCAGCCGGGGGGCGAACAAGCTGGACATCTTTGTGGTGGGCACCGACAACCACGTCTACACCGCCGCCTGGCGACCCGACACCGGCTGGCGGGGCTGGTGGCGCATTGGCAACATCAGCGTGCCGCACCGCAGCCAGATCAGCGCGGTGTCGCGCAGCGCCGACCACCTGGACATCTTTGCCACCGATGTGTCGGGCCGGGTGATGTCCGCCGCCTGGCAACCCAGTTTTGCCGATGGCTGGCACGGCTGGTGGCACATCCAGGGCGGTATCGCGGCCCCCGGTGCGCCGGTGGGCGCGGCGGTGCGCGGGCCGAACCAGCTGGATATTTTTGTGGTCGGTACCGACGGCCACGCCTACACCGCCGCCTGGCAGCCCAGCTTTACCGACGGCTGGCACGGCTGGTGGCGGGTGGGCGCGGTGCGCTTCCCGGCAGGCGGCCATATCAATGCGGTATCGCGCAGCGCCAACAAGCTGGATATTTTTGCCATCGCCAACGGTGGTGCCACCGTGACCGCCGCCTGGGAGCCCGCGTTTACCGACGGCTGGCACGGCTGGTGGCATATCCAGGGCGGGCGCGGGCGGCCTGGTGCGCCCATCCACGCGGTGTCCCGCTCGGCGAACAAGCTGGATGTTTTTGTGACTGGCACCGACCGGGGCACCTACACCGCCGCCTGGGAGCCTGCGTTTACCGACGGCTGGCACGGCTGGTGGCGGTTGAATGGCGGATCGGCGGCGCTGGGTGCGGCGATCACCTCGGTGTCGCGCGCGCCCAACAAGCTGGACACCTTTGTGGTGGGTGACGACAGCCGTATCTACACGGCGGCCTGGGAGCCGACCTTCACCGACTGGTGGCACGGCTGGTGGCCGATGGGCGTTTAAGGCGGTGTGAAGCCGGGGCTGTCCCAGTCCGCGCCATCGCCGGGGCGGGGTGCGGATTTGTGCCCCTGGGCGGCCCAGGCGGCGGCAAAGAGCGCTTCGCTCTCTGTCAACGGTGGGTCGGCCTGGTCCAAGGGCACGGTGCCTGTCAGGTGGGCCGCATCGGGCAACCGCAGCACCAGCAGGCGCGGGGGCAGGGCGGCCACCACGGGCCACTGGGCGCGTAGGCGCTGGCTGTCGGCTGCCGTTTCCGGGAGTACCAGGGTGTCGGCCATGGTGGTTTCAGGACAACCAGCCGCGTTTATAGAAGTACCACATCGGCACCAGCGCACTGGCCGCCATCATGGCCACCACATACGGGTACGACAAACTGCCCAGAAACTCCAGCTCGGGGAATTTCATGTTCATGCCGTAAATGCTGGCCACCAGGGTGGGTGGCAGCAGGGCCACGCTGGCGACAGAGAAGATCTTGATGATCTTGTTCTGGTTGATGTTGATGAAACCCACGGTGGCATCCATCAAGAAGTTGATCTTGTCGAACAAAAACGCGGTGTGCGAGTCCAGCGAGTCGATGTCGCGGTGGATCTGCCGGGCTTCTTCGAACTGCTCGGCGTTGAGCATCTTGCTGCGCATCATGAAGCTCAGGGCGCGGCGCGTGTCCATCATGTTGCGGCGGATGCGGCCGTTCAAATCCTCGTGGCGGGCGATGGAGCCCAGCACTTCCCCGGCCAGCGCGTCGGTCATATTGCCGGCCAGTACCCGGCGGCTGACTTTTTCCAGATCGACGTAGATGTCCTCCAGCGTGTCGGCGGAGTATTCGGCATCGGCATCGAAAAGTTTCAGTAAAACTTCCTTGGCATCTTCGATCAGGCCCGGAGCCCGGCGCGCGCGCATGCGCAGCAGGCGGAACACCGGCACGTCTTCGTCGTGGATGGAGAACAGCACGCCCCGGCTTTTGAGCTCGGCGTTGTGCTGGTTCAGGATAAAAGCCACGCGTACCGTGCGCGGGTCGGACTCGTCGGCCACCAAAAAGTCGCTGCGAATGTGTAACTCGCCGTTATCTTCTTCGTAAAAACGGGCCGATTCTTCAATATCTTCGTCCATTGCATCCTCAGGGATGGACAGGCCGTAATACTGTTTGATCCAGCGTTTTTCTTCCAGCGTGGGCGATTCCAGGTCCACCCAGATCGGCTGGAAGCGGGAAAGCTCTTCGAGCGACTCGATCTCTTCTTGAAACAATCGGCCATTGGCCAGCGAGAAAATATTCAGCATGGGGCACTCCCTGGGGTGGATGGGCAAAGACGGGGGGAGGGGCTAGGCTTTCAGCCCCCGTGCAGCGCAGGGAGGTGAAAGCTAGCGACTAGGGGCGCTTTCCATGGGGTTTTCTCAGACGTAGTAAGGCCTGAATTATGGCACCGCTGCCGCCGATCTATACAGGTGGGGCCCAGGCCATGAACCGCTGGTTACACGGGGTAACACCCATTCGAAAGACCTGGGAAAGGGTTGCGCTCGGGGGATATCGGGCGCATAGTGAAATTACTTTCAACGGTGAAAGTAAAGCTCTAGGAGGAACTACATGAACTTGACGATCAGCGGACACCATCTGGATGTGACCCCCGCCTTGCGTAACTATGTGACCACCAAACTGGACCGAATAACCCGCCATTTCGACCAGCTGGTAGATGTCAAAGTGCTACTGACGATTGAAAAGCAAAAGGAAAAGCAAGGCCGACAACGCGCTGAATGCAACATCCATGTCAAAGGCAATGACATGTTCGCCGAAAGCTCACACGCGGATTTGTACGCCGCAGTAGACGAATTGGTCGACAAGCTGGACCGCCAGGTGGTCCGCCACAAAGACCGGGTGCAAGACCACCACCATGAAGCGCCCAAGCGCCTGATGTAAGCCTCGCGCTGTAGCGCCCACTGACAAAGCCGCCTGTTCCACTGGCGGCTTTTTTGTTGGTGCATGCCGACAGCCTATCGCACGTGCATAATTCGCCTCTCTATGAACCGCCTCGCCTCCATCCTGCCCTCCGCTCAAGTGCTCGTGAGCGTCGATGCGTCCAGCAAAAAACGTGCTTTTGAAGAAGCCGGGTTGCTGTTTGAAAACCTGCATGGTCTGAGCCGGGCCCTGATCACCGACAGCCTGTTCGCCCGCGAACGCCTGGGCTCCACCGGTCTGGGCCACGGAGTGGCGATTCCGCATGGCCGCATCAAGGGCCTGAAATCGCCCATGGCCGCGGTGGTGCAACTGGCGCAGCCGATTGGCTTTGATGCGCCCGATGAGCTGCCTGTGGGCCTGCTGATCTTTTTGCTGGTGCCCGAGGCGGCAACCCAGAAGCATCTGGAAATCCTGTCCGAAATCGCCGAGCTGCTCAGCGACGCGCCGCTGCGCGAAAAAATCAAGAGCGCTGCCGATGCCGATGCCCTGCACGGCCTGATCTGCGGCTGGCAGTCGGCCCAGCCTGCTTGACTGCCTAACCGCTTTAACTTTTCCGAGCCCGGACTGCTTTGAAGCCCACCGTCGTCAGTGCCGACGTCCTGTTCGAGGCCTTTCGCTCCCTGCTGCGCTGGGAATGGGTGGCGGGCCTAGGCGCTTCCGAGCGGCGCTTTGACGAAATTGCGGTGCGCGCTGCGCGCTCCGGTGCCGATCTGGTCGGCTACCTTAACTACATCCACCCCTACCGCGTGCAGATCATGGGTGAGCGCGAAATCGCCTACCTGACCAGCGCCTCGGCAGAGGACTGCGCCCGCCGCATCGCCCGCATCGTCACGCTGGAGCCGCCGGTGCTGATCATGGCCGACGGCCAAACCGCGCCCGACGCGCTGCTGTCGATGTGCGAACGGGCGCAGATTCCGATGTTTGCCACGCAGGACTCGTCGGCCTTTGTGATCGACGTGCTGCGCGCCTACCTGTCCAAGCATTTCGCCGACCGCACCTCGATGCACGGTGTGTTCATGGACATTCTGGGCCTGGGCGTGATGATTACCGGCGAATCCGGCCTGGGCAAGAGCGAGCTGGGCCTGGAGCTGATCTCGCGCGGCAACGGCCTGGTGGCCGACGACGCGGTGGACCTGTACCGTATCAACCAGACCACCATCGAGGGCCGCTGCCCCGAGCTGCTGCAAAACCTGCTGGAAGTGCGCGGCATTGGCCTGCTGGACATCCGGGGCATCTTTGGCGAAACCGCCGTGCGCCGCAAGATGCGCCTGAAGCTGATCGTGCACCTGGTGCGCAAGGAAACCATGGAGCGCGAGTACGAGCGCCTGCCCTACGAGCCGCTGACCCAGGACGTGCTGGGCGTGGCGGTGCGCAAGGTCATCATCCAGGTGGTGGCCGGCCGCAACATCGCCGTGCTGGTGGAAGCCGCCGTGCGCAACACCATCCTGCAACTGCGCGGCATCGACACCTACCAGGAATTCGTCGAACGCCACCGCAAGGCGATGGAAGCCGCTGAATAGCGTTGCTATTTATTTGGTAGCTGCTCGCGCCCATTCCATAAGCGCTAGAGCCTTAAAAGGCATAAATCCACCGCAACGATCCTCCTTCGTGAACAGCGCGGAACTGGCTCCGCCAGGCCGCTGCTGTTGCCCCCTGCAAGGGGGTTGGCGAAAAGCGCTTGCGCTGTAGCCTGGGGGTGAGACTACTTCGCCGAGCAGTCGGCGCACAGGCCGTAGAGCGACATGGCGTGGTCCTGTACCGTCCAGCCCATGGCCTTGGCCACGATCTGCTGGCGCTGCTCGATTTCGGCATCAAAAAACTCTTCCACCTTGCCGCAGGAGGTGCAGACAAAGTGGTCGTGGTGGCGGCCTTCGTTGAGCTCGTACACCGACTTGCCCGATTCAAAATGGCTGCGCGACAAAATGCCCGCCTGTTCGAACTGCGTCAGCACCCGGTACACCGTGGCCAGGCCGATGTCGGAGTGCTCCAGCAGCAGCACCCGGAACACGTCTTCTGCCGTCATGTGGCGCAGTTCGCCGGACTGGAAAATCTCCAGAATTTTCAGGCGGGGCAGGGTGGCTTTCAGGCCGGTGTTCTTGAGTTCGTCGATATTGGCCATGGCGGCGGGTCTTTCTAGGGTCGGGGCAGCGTAAGAACGGCCAGTACAATCCGGGGATCATATCGCCTGAGCCTCACCCCTATGTTTGAACCCTCTTTGCGCGGCATCATGACCGCCCTGGCCCTTGCGGCGTGCGCGGCCCTGGGGGCCTGCAGCAGTATCGACACCAGCACCCGCAATTTCGTCGGTTCGCTGGCCCCGTACAAGATGGAAGTGGTGCAAGGCAATTTCATCTCCAAAGAGCAGGTCGAGGCCCTCAAGCCCGGCATGGCCCGCGAGCAGGTGAAAGACATTCTGGGCACCTCGCTGTTGCAAGACGTGTTCCACGCCGACCGCTGGGACTATGTGTTCACCATGCGCCGCCAGGGCACCGAGCCGCAGGCGCGCAAGTTCACCGTGTTCTTCAAGGCCGATGTGTTGGACCGCGTCGAAGGCGATGCCATGCCCAGCGAGAGCGAATTCGTCGGCCTGCTGGCCAAGTCGCGCCCCGTCAAATCCGTGCCCCTGCTGGAAGCCAGCGAAGACCGCATGAAGTCGTTCCCCGCCCCGGTGGCCCCGGCTGCCACAGCGGCTGCCGCTGCCGCCGTGCCGGTGACCGCCTACCCCCCGCTTGAAGCCCCTGCGGCCCAGTAGGCCGGGCCCGCTTATGACCAACACTTCTTCCCCCCTGGGCGCAGCCACGCCCCTGCCGCACGCGATTGCCGTAGCCGGTGCCTCGGGCCGCATGGGCCATATGCTGATCGAAGCCATCCGCGCTGCCGACGACTGCGTGCTGGCCGGTGCGCTGGACATCGCCAGCAGCCCGCAGATTGGTGCCGATGCTGCCGCCTTTTTAGGCCACAACAGCGGCGTCGCCGTGACGGCCGATTTGCACCAGGGCCTTCAAGCCGCCCGCGTGCTGATCGACTTCACCCGCCCCGAAGGTACGCTGGCGCACCTGCGCATGTGCCGCAGCCTGGGCGTGAACGCCGTGGTCGGCACCACAGGCTTTAGCGACGACCAAAAGACCGAGATCGCCGAGATCGCCCAGCACATCGCCATCATGATGGCCCCCAACATGAGCGTGGGCGTGAACGTCACCCTCAAGCTGCTGGAGATGGCCGCCAAAGCCATGTCTACCGGGTATGACATCGAAATCGTCGAAGCCCACCACCGCCACAAGATCGACGCGCCCTCGGGCACGGCGCTGAAAATGGGCGAAGTGATCGCCGAGGCCATGGGCCGTGACCTGAAGGAATGTGCCGTCTACGAGCGCTACGGCATCACCGGCGAACGCGACCCGTCCAGCATCGGCTTTGCCACCATCCGCGGTGGCGACATCGTGGGCGACCACACCGTGCTGTTTGCGGGTACCGGCGAGCGTATCGAGATCAGCCACAAGTCGTCCAGCCGCGCCACCTACGCCCAGGGCAGCCTGCGCGCCGTGCGCTTCCTGGCCAACAAACGCAGCGGCCTGTTCGACATGTTCGACGTACTGGGCTTGAAGTAGGCCCATGGACGCACTGCCGCTGCTGGCCCAGGGCGATTTTGTCAGCCGCGCGGTGGCCCTGCTGCTGCTGGCCATGTCGGTGGGCAGCTGGGCGGTGATTGTGTGGAAGGGCTGGATGCTGCGCCGCGCCCGCACCGACGTGGCCCGCAGCGTAGCCGCTTTCTGGCAGGCCCCCACAGTGGCCGAGGCCCAGCAACGTTTGGCATCTTTTGACCCCCTGGCGCTTGTCCTGCCTTTGGTTTTTGCTACAAAAATAGAAGCAACTGGCACGTTGGCTGCGGCGGGCGATCGGTCTCAGCAGCTCACCCGGGTGCTGCGCAACGCCTTGCATGCCGTGCTGCACAAGCTGCAGTTCGGCCAGGTGCTGCTGGCCACCGTGGGCTCCACGGCGCCGTTTGTGGGTTTGCTGGGCACCGTCTGGGGTATTTACCACGCACTGGGCGCGATTGCGCAGTCGGGCCAAATGGGCATCGACAAAGTGGCCGGCCCGGTGGGCGAGGCGCTGGTGATGACTGCCGCAGGCCTGGCTGTGGCCATCCCGGCCGTGCTGGCCTACAACGTCTATGGCCGCCTGATCGGCAGCATCGAAGCCGACCTGGAAGGCTTTGCCCGCGACCTGCGCGAGTTGCTGGTGGACCACCCGGTTTAGCGCCATGGCTTTCGGCCGCCTCGAACGCACCAAGGCTTCCGAGCCCATGAGCGAGATCAACATGACCCCGCTGGTCGATGTGATGCTGGTGCTGGTGGTGATCTTCATCCTGACCGCGCCGTTGCTGTCCACCTCTATCCAGCTGGATCTGCCCAAGACCGACGCGGCGAAGTCCCAAAGCGCGCCCCAGTTCGTCACCCTGGTGGTGGACAAAGCCGGGGCCACCTTCCTGAACGACCAGCCGGTCACCGCTGCCGAACTGGCTGCTCAGCTCGCTCAGGCCGCCGACCAAAACCCCGACACCGAGGTGCAATTGCGCGCCGATACCACCGTGCCCTATGGCCGCGTGGTCGAGGTGATGGGCGTGGCGCAAAAGGCCGGTCTGCACAAGATTGGCTTTGTCGCCCAGCCGCCCACGCCACAGTGACAGCCACCCCCTAAAATCGGTCCGTTGCGGCCCGTGCGCCGCCCTGTATCTTTGTTTTCCCCGCCTGCCATGCTCGAAAAATACAACCACCTCGAAGTCGAACCCGCCGCCCAAGCCCATTGGACCGCCGCCGATGCCTACCGCGTCACCGAAGACCGGTCGAAGAAGAAGTTCTACGCCTGCTCCATGCTGCCCTACCCCAGCGGCAAGCTGCACATGGGCCACGTGCGCAACTACACCATCAACGACATGCTGGCGCGCCAGTTGCGCATGCAGGGCTACAACGTACTCATGCCCATGGGCTGGGATGCGTTTGGCCTGCCCGCAGAGAATGCCGCACTGAAAAACGGCGTGCCGCCCGCGCAGTGGACCTTCGACAACATCGCCTACATGAAGCAGCAGATGCAGGCCATGGGCCTGGCCGTCGACTGGAGCCGCGAAGTCGCCACCTGCACCCCCGAGTACTACAAGTGGAACCAGTGGCTGTTCCTGAAAATGCTGGACAAGGGCATTGCCTACCGCAAGACCCAGGTCGTCAACTGGGACCCGGTGGACATGACCGTGCTGGCCAACGAGCAGGTGATCGACGGCAAGGGCTGGCGCACCGGCGCGGTGGTCGAAAAGCGCGAGATCCCCGGCTACTACCTGAAGATTACAGACTACGCCGAAGAGCTGCTGGGCCAGGTCAAGGATGCGCTGCCCGGCTGGCCCGAGCGCGTCAAGCTAATGCAGGAAAACTGGATTGGCAAGAGCGAGGGCGTGCGTTTTGCGTTCCCGCACACCATCAAAGACAGCACCGGCCACCTGATTGGTGACGGCAAGATGTATGTCTTCACCACCCGTGCCGACACCATCATGGGCGTGACCTTTTGCGCCGTGGCCCCCGAGCACCCGCTGGCCACCCACGCAGCGCAAACCAACCCCAAGCTGGCCGCTTTCATCGAAGCCTGCAAGCAAGGCGGCACCACCGAGGCCGAGCTGGCGGTGCGCGAAAAAGAAGGCATGCCCACCGGCCTGCAGGTCATCCATCCGCTCAACGGCCACCTGATCGACGTGTGGGTGGGCAACTACGTGTTGATGGGCTATGGCGACGGCGCGGTGATGGGCGTACCGGCCCACGACGAGCGCGATTTCGCGTTCGCCCTGAAATACGACCTGCCCATCGTCCAGGTGGTGCATGTAGACCACCTGCACTACGACTACCACCACTGGAACGACTGGTACGGTGACAAGCAGCGCGGCGTGACCATCAACTCCGACAGCTTCAGCGGCCTGGCCTTCCAGGACGCGGTGAACGCGGTGGCCCACGCGCTGCAGGTCAAGGGCCTGGGCGAGAAAAAGACCACCTGGCGCCTGCGCGACTGGGGCGTGAGCCGCCAGCGTTACTGGGGCACGCCGATTCCCATCATCCACTGCGAAGAGCACGGCGCGGTGCCGGTGCCCGAGAAAGACCTGCCCGTGGTGCTGCCGCAAGACTGCATCCCCGACGGTTCGGGCAACCCGTTGCACAAGCACGAAGGCTTCCACGCCGGTGTGGTGTGCCCGGTCTGCGGCAAGCCCGCCCGGCGCGAAACCGACACCATGGACACCTTTGTCGATTCCAGCTGGTACTTTATGCGCTACTGCGACCCGCACAAGACGGATGCCATGGTGGGCGAGGGCGCAGACTACTGGATGCCCATGGACCAGTACATCGGTGGCATCGAACACGCCATCCTGCACCTGCTGTACGCCCGTTTCTGGACCAAGGTGATGCGCGACCTGGACCTGGTGAAGTGCGACGAGCCCTTCAGCAAACTGCTGACCCAGGGCATGGTGCTCAACGGCGCGTTTTCGCACAAGCCTGCAGGTGGCGGCGTGCAGTACCACTGGGAGAGCGAAGTCGATGTGAAGCGCAACGAGCGCGACCAGATCGTGGGCGGCAGCCTCAAGCAAGACGGCACCGTGCTGCACTACGAGCTCACCACCATGAGCAAGAGCAAGAGCAACGGGGTCGATCCGCAAGACCTGATCGAAAAGTACGGTGCCGACACCGCCCGCCTGTACACCATGTTCACCGCGCCACCCGAGGCCACGCTGGAGTGGAACGACGCGTCGGTGGAAGGCAGTTACCGCTTCCTGCGCCGGGTATGGAACTTTGGTGTCAAGCTGGCTGCTACAGATTTTGCAGCTGCTCACGCCAGTGCCATCAGCGCTAGCAGCCTAAAAGACCTTGAATTCAGCAAAGAAGCCAAGGCCTTGCGTTTTGAGGTCCACACCGTGCTCAAGCAGGTGGACTACGACTACCAGCGCATGCAGTACAACACCGTGGTCTCCGGCGGCATGAAGCTGCTCAACGCCCTGGAAGACTTCAAGGCGCTGGACACCCCGGGTGCCCAGGTGGCGCTGATCGAAAGCTTTGGCATCCTGCTGCGCTGCCTGTACCCGGCCACGCCGCACATCACCCACGCACTGTGGACCGAACTGGGCTACGCCGACCGTTTTGGCGACCTGCTCGACGCGCCCTGGCCGGTGGTGGACCCGCTGGCCCTGGTGCAGGACGAAATCGAGCTGATGCTGCAGGTCAACGGCAAGCTGCGCGGCTCCATCTTTGTTCCCGCCGCTGCAGATAAGGCCGCGATCGAAGCCGCTGCAGTGGCCTGCGAAGCCTTTACCAAGGCGGCGGCCGGGGCTGCGCCGAAGAAGATCATCGTGGTGCCTGGGCGCCTGGTGAACCTGGTGCTGTGATGCTGCGCCGCACCTTCCTCCTTAGCGTGCCCGCCATCTCCGCCGTGGGCCTGAGCGCCTGCGGTTTTGCCCTGCGCCAGGCCCCCAACTACCCGTTTACCACCATCTTCGTGCGCGTGGCCGAAGCCTCGGCCCTGGGCAACGAGCTCAAGCGCAACCTGGCCAGCGGCAGCAAACTGGAGGTGGTGACCGAGCCTAAACGCCTGGACAGCGTCGAAGTGGTGTTGGAAATCATTACCGACCAGCGCGAGAAAAGCGTGGCATCCACCACGTCTGCGGGCCAAGTGCGCGAATTCCAGCTGCGCGTGCGCGTCAAGTTCCGCCTGCGCACGCCGCAGGGCAAAGAGCTGATTCCGGAAACCGAAATCCTGCAGCAGCGCGATATCAGCTACACCGAAACCCAGGCCCTGTCCAAAGAAGCCGAAGAGCAGCTGCTCTACCGCAACATGCAGACCGACATCGTGCAGCAGATCATGCGGCGCATCGCGGCGGTGCAAGCCCTGTAAATGCAACTCGCCCCCGGCCAGCTCGCCGCGCAGCTCTCCAAAGGCCTGCGCTCGCTCTACACCCTGCACGGCGACGAGCCGCTGCTGGTGCAGGAGGCGCTGGATGCCATCCGTGCCACCGCCCGCGCCCAGGGCTTTACCGAGCGCACGGTGCATGTGGTGGCGGGGGCGCATTTCGACTGGAGCGAGGTGCTGGCGGCAGGCGGCTCGCTCAGCCTATTTGCCGACAAGCAGATTCTGGAAGTGCGCGTGCCGTCCGGCAAGCCCGGCAAAGACGGCAGCACCGCCCTGCAGCACCTGGCCCAGCAGGCCGAGGGCAATACCGACACCCTGACCCTGGTGGTACTGCCCCGGCTCGATAAGCTGGCCAAATCCGCCGCCTGGTTTGTGGCGCTGGAGAAATTTGGCGTGACCATCCAGGTCGAACCGGTGGAACGCGGCGCGCTGCCGCAGTGGATCGCCCAGCGCCTGCAAGCCCAGGGCCAGCGGGTGCAGGCCGGGGTGGAGGGCCAGCAAACCCTGCAATTCTTTGCCGACCGGGTCGAAGGCAATCTGCTGGCCGCGCACCAAGAGATCCAAAAGCTGGCCCTGCTGTACCCGGCGGGTGAGCTGCAATGGGCGCAGGTGGAATCCGCCGTGCTGAACGTGGCCCGCTATGACGTGTTCAAGCTGTCCGAAGCCGTGCTGGGCGGCCAGCGCCTGCGGGTGCAGCGCATGCTCGACGGCCTGCAGGCCGAGGGCGAGGCCGAGGTGCTGGTGCACTGGGCGCTGGCCGAAGACATCCGCGCCCTGCAACGCGTCAAAACCGCCATGGATGCGGGCAAACCGTTGCCCATGGCCCTGCGCGAAAACCGCGTCTGGGGTGCCAAAGAGCGCCTGTTTGAACGCGTGCTGCCGCGCATGCCCAGTCCGCTGATCGCCCAACTCCTGCAGTCGGCCCACCTGGTAGACGGCATCGTCAAGGGTTTGAAACAGCCCGACTGGCCCGCCGACCCCTGGCAGGCCCTGCACCGGCTGGCGGGCATGCTGTGCGCGGCTTGTGCGGTGCCGGCGGGGCGCTAGAACATTCTTGATGCCCGCCGGGCGTGTAGGCCGTGACAAAATACCGCCATGAACGCCCTGAACATCGCCGAATACACCCACGCTTTAGGTTTACAAGCAAAAGCGGCCTCTGCGCTTATGGCTAAGGCGACGGCAGCTACTAAAAATGTAGCATTGCGCAGCCTGGCTCGTTTGCTGCGCGAGAACACTGCTGTGCTGCAAACCGAGAACGCCAAAGACCTGGACCGCGCCCGCGCCGCCGGGCTGGCCGCGCCCCTGGTAGACCGGCTCAAGCTCAGCCCGCAGACGCTGGAAACCTGCGCCCAGGGCTGCGAACAACTGGCCGCCATGGCCGACAGCATTGGCGAGATCATCGGCCTGCAGCAGCAGCCCAGCGGCATCCGCGTGGGCCAGATGCGTGTGCCGATTGGCGTGTTCGGCATGATTTTCGAGAGCCGGCCGAATGTGACCATCGAGGCCGCCAGCCTGTCGATCAAGAGCGGCAACGCCTGCATCCTGCGCGGTGGCTCCGAGGCGATCGACTCCAACAAGGCGCTGGCGCTGCTGGTGCAACAGGCGCTGCTGGAAGCCGGTTTGCCCGCCGATGCGGTGCAGCTGGTGCAAACCACCGACCGCGAAGTCGTGGGCCAGCTCATCGCCATGCCCCAGTATGTGGATGTGATCATTCCGCGCGGTGGCAAGAGCCTGATCGAGCGCATCAGCCGCGATGCCAAGGTGCCGGTGATCAAGCACCTGGACGGCAACTGCCACGTGTACGTGGACGACCCCTGCGACATCGCCATGGCCGTCAAAGTGGCCGACAACGCCAAAACCAGCAAGTACAGCCCCTGCAACGCCACCGAGGGCTTGCTGGTGGCCCGTGCCGTGGCGGCCGAGTTCTTGCCGCTGATCGGTGCCATCTACGCCGCCAAGGGTGTAGAAATGCGGTGCGATCCTGCCTCAGCCCTTATCCTGTCGGCGCAAGAAGCTATTAAAGATGTAGCGAAAATTGTGCCCGCCACCGAGCACGACTGGTACGAGGAATACCTGGCGCCCATCATCAGCATCAAGGTAGTGGAAGGCTTGATTGATGCGATTGCCCACATCAATAAATACGGCAGCCACCACACCGACAGCATCCTGACCCGCGACCACATGCACGCCCAGCAGTTTTTGCGCGAGGTGGACTCGGCCAGTGTGATGGTCAACACCAGCACCCGGTTTGCAGACGGTTTTGAATACGGCCTGGGGGCCGAAATCGGCATCAGCACCGACAAGTTCCACGCCCGGGGGCCGGTGGGTCTGGCCGGGCTCACATCGCTGAAATACGTGGTGCTAGGCCAAGGGGAAGTCCGGATTTAACCGGGTCGGCCTTGAGTTTGGGTGAATTGCCCTTACATCCCGTAACTCATTCTGTTTCTATAGGGCCTCTATGGTTCCCCATCTCATCACTGCGCTCACCGGCCCGATCAACGAACTGGAACAGCGCATCCTCGACTCCATGCCCGCCATCGAACGCTGGTTCCGGCTGGAGTGGATGGAGCACACGCCGCCGTTCTACAGCGCGGTGGATATCCGCAACGCCGGTTTCAAGCTGGCCCCGGTGGACACCAGCCTGGCCCCCCACGGCTGGAACAACCTGACGCCGCAAATGCTGCCGCTGGCCGTGCAGTCTGCGATGGCCGCTATCGAAAAAATCTGCCCCGAGGCCAAAAACCTGCTGCTGATCCCCGAGAACGACACCCGCAGCACGTTTTACCTGTCCAATGTGGCGCAGTTGCAGCGCATCTTCCACATGGCCGGGCTGAACGTGCGGGTGGGCTCGATCAACCCCGACATCAAGGAAACCACGGTCATCAACCTGCCCAATGGCGAGCAGGTGACGCTGGAGCCGGTGATCCGCACCAAGCGCCGCCTGGGGCTCAAAGACTTTGACCCCTGCACCATCTTGCTGAACAACAGCCTGATGGCAGGCCCGCCCGGCATCCTGGAAGAGCTGCACGAGCAGTACCTGCTGCCGCCGCTGCACGCGGGCGGCTCGGTGCGCCGCAAAAGCAAGCATTTTCGCAGCTACGAAGAGCTGGCCAAGCGCCTGGGCAAGCTGCTGGGCATCGACCCCTGGTTAATCAACCCGATGTTCAACCAGTGCGGCGCGGTGGACATGGCCCAGGGCCAGGGCATGGAATGCCTGACTGCCAATGTGGACGCGCTGCTGGGCAAGATCCGCCGCAAATACAAGGAATACGGCATTAATGAGAAGCCGTTTGTGATCGTCAAGTCGGACAGCGGCGCGCCCGGCATGGGCATCATGACGGTGCGCGACGTGAAAGACCTGGCGGTGCTGCACCACCGCGCCAAAACCACCACCGGCAAAGGTGCGCCGCAGGTGCTGGATGCCATCATCCAGGAAGGCGTGCTGACCAACGAGCGCATCAACGACGCGGTGGCCGAGCCGGTGGTCTACATGATGGACCGCTACGTGGTGGGTGGTTTCTACCGCATCCACGCCGAGCGCGGGGTGGACGAGAACCTCAACGCCCCCGGCTCCAGCTACGTGCCGCTGGCCTTTGCCGAAAACGCCCATCTGCCCCAGGTGGGCATGCGACCCGGTGCCAGCGCGCCGAACCGTTTCTACATGTACGGCGTGGTGGGCCGCCTGGCTATGGCCGCGGCCAGCTACGAGCTGGAAGCGACCGATCCCGATGCCGAAATTTACGACTAAATAACACAGTTTGAATAAGTTGCTGCACCGCAACATAAATCGGATCTAGGGGCTCTACCCCGCTTGCACGCGGGATTCTGGAGCGCAAAATACGCTTCCCAAAGTTTATGGAACCCCGTCGGCCCCTCAGGGGGCCAGTAGGCGGGGCCTCTTTAGTGCAAAGTTCAAAATCTTCGCTTTCGGCCCTCACACTCGGCGCGCTGGGTGTGGTCTACGGCGATATCGGAACCAGTGTTTTATATGCGGTCAAAGAGGTTTTTGGCTCCGGCCATGTGCCCTTTACCCCTGAAAACGTCTACGGCATCCTGTCCATCTTTTTCTGGACGCTGACGGTCATTGTTTCGCTCAAGTACGTGGTGCTGGTGCTGCGGGCCGACAACAACGGCGAAGGCGGGCTGGTGGCCATGCTGGCGCTGGCCTCACAGTCGGTCAAGGACCGGCCCCAACTGCGCAACACGCTGCTCATACTCGGCATCTTTGGCACCTGCCTGTTTTATGGCGACGGTGTCATCACCCCGGCTATCACCGTGCTGGGCGCGGTGGAAGGGCTGGAGGTGATTTCGCCGACCTTCAAGAAGTTTGTGATTCCCCTTGCCCTGGTCATTTTGTACGCGCTGTTTGTGGTGCAAAAGCGGGGCACGGCGAGTATTGGGCGGTTTTTTGGCCCGATCATGGTGGTGTGGTTTGTGGTGATTGCCATTCTGGGGGTCATCAACATTGCCACCGATCCCGAGATTCTGTGGGCCATCAGTCCGCATTACGCCCTGGGCTTCATGTGGCGCAACCCCGGTACCACCTTCATCATTCTGGGCGCGGTGGTGCTGTGCGTCACCGGCGGTGAAGCCTTGTATGCCGATATGGGCCATTTCGGTAAGACACCGATCCGCGTGGCCTGGTTTCTGGCGGCCATGCCCGCACTGACGCTGAATTATTTTGGCCAAGGCGCCTTGCTGATTTCGCGGCCCGAAGCGGTCAAGAACCCATTCTTCATGATGGCCCCTGCCTGGGCGCTGGTGCCGCTGGTGGTGCTGGCGGCCATGGCGGCGGTGATTGCCTCGCAAGCGCTGATTACCGGGGCCTTTTCGGTGACCAAGCAGGTCATCCAGCTGGGCTATCTGCCCCGTCTGCGGGTGATGCACACCAATGTGAAAGAGGCCGGACAGGTGTATCTGCCGTTTGTGAACTGGGGTCTGTTCGTTGCCATCCTGGTGGCGGTGGTGATGTTCAAGTCGTCCAGCGCGCTGGCGGCGGCCTACGGCATTGCGGTGTGCACCGACATGCTGATCACCACCGTGCTGACTTTTTATGTGATCCGCTACAGCTGGAAATACCCCCTGATTCTGTGCGTGGCGGCTACGGGCTTCTTTTTCATCGTGGACCTGGCTTTCTGGGCCTCCAACATGATGAAGCTGCTGGACGGCGGCTGGTTCCCGCTGCTGATCGGCGGGGTCATCTTCACCCTGATGCTGACCTGGAAAGACGGGCGTGAACTGCTCAACAGCAAGCTGCGGGCCGATGCCCTGGATCTGCCCAGTTTTCTGGATGCCGTGTTCATCAGCCCGCCCACCCGGGTGGCGGGTACCGCTGTGTTTCTGACCGCAGAAATGGGCACCGTGCCCAACGCCTTGCTGCACAACCTCAAGCACAACAAGGTGCTGCACGACCACAACCTGTTTGTCACGGTGCGCAACCATGAAGTGCCGTGGATCGGGCTCGACAAACGCATCGAGATCGAATCCCTGGGGCACGACTGCTGGCAGGTGGTGATCCACTACGGCTTCAAAAATACCCCCGATGTGCCCAAGGCGCTGGAGCACATCCGGGGCCGGGGCTGCGAGCTGGAGGTCATGACCACCAGCTATTTCCTGTCGCGCGACACCGTCATTCCCACCCTGGTCGGTGGCATGGCACCCTGGCGCGAAAAGCTGTTTGCGCAAATGCACCACAATGCCAGCGCCGCAGCCGACTTTTTGCGACTACCCAATAACGCGGTAGTGGAGCTGGGTTCCAAAATAGAGATCTAGTGGCACACCCCCAGGCTGCAGCGCAAGCGCTTTTCGCCAACCCCCTTGCAGGGGGCGAACCTGGTGGCCCGGCAAAGCCGGTTCCACGGGTTCCTGGTGGAGGAGCCGTGGTGTGTATCAACGGGCCTGTGAAACCAACTATAAGAGACTTAAATTGACTTCCAATGCCGCGACTGCCTCCCTGAATTTCGATGTGTTGATTGTGGGCAGCGGCCTGGCAGGCCTCAGCGCCGCGTTGCTGCTGGCCCCCACCCACCGCGTGGCCGTACTCACCAAGCGCGGCATGGCCGACGGTGCCAGCGCCTGGGCCCAGGGCGGCATTGCCGCCGTGCTGGGCCAGGGCGACAGCTTTGCCTCGCATGTGGACGACACCCTGGTCGCCGGGGGCGGCCTGTGCGATGTGGAAGCCACCCGCTTTGTGGTCGAGCACGCGCCCGAATGCATCGCCTGGCTGCAGTCCCTGGGCGTGCCGTTCTCGCAGGAGGACGGCGCATTGCACCTGACCCGCGAGGGCGGCCACAGCCACCGTCGCATCGTCCACGCCACCGATGCCACCGGGGCGGCCGTGCAGGCCACCATGATGGCCCAGGTGCGTAGCCACCCGCAAATCACCCTGTTTGAAAACCACACCCTGGTCGATCTCATCATCGGCAGCAAGCTCGGCCTGCCCCAGCAGGGCTGCGTGGGCCTGTACGCGCTGGATGCAGATACCGACCAGGTCCTCACCTTCAGCGCCCCGAACACCATCCTGGCCACCGGCGGCGCGGGCAAGGTCTACCTCTACACCACCAACCCCGATACGGCCACCGGCGACGGCATTGCCGCCGCCTGGCGCGCGGGCTGCCGGGCCGCGAACATGGAGTTCATCCAGTTTCACCCCACCTGCCTGTACCACCCGCACGCCAAGTCGTTTTTGATCTCGGAAGCCGTGCGCGGCGAGGGTGGCCGCCTGCTGCGCCCCGACGGCAGCCGCTTCATGCCCGAGCATGATGCACGCGCCGAGCTGGCCCCGCGCGACGTGGTGGCACGCGCCATCGACTTCGAGATGAAAAAAGGCGGTTTCGACTGCGTCTACCTCGACATCTCGCACCAGCCCAAGGCCTTTTTGCTGGAGCACTTCCCCAACATCTACGCGCGCTGCCTGGAGCTGGGCATCGACATCGCCCGCCAGCCCATCCCCGTGGTGCCCGCCGCCCACTACACCTGTGGTGGCGTGCTGACCGACCTGGAAGGCCGTACCGACCTGCCCGGCCTGTACGCCCTGGGCGAGGCCGCCTGCACCGGCCTGCACGGCGCCAACCGGCTGGCCAGCAACTCGTTGCTGGAATGCATGGTGTTTGCGCGTGCCGCCGCCCAGGCCATGGCCGCGGTGGACCGTGCGCCCGCGCCGCAGCTCCCCGCCTGGGACGACAGCCAGGTGATCGACAGCGACGAGCTGGTGGTGATATCGCACAACTGGGACGAGTTGCGCCGCTTCATGTGGGACTACGTGGGCATTGTGCGCACCAACAAACGCCTGGACCGCGCCGCCCACCGCATCGCCCTGCTGCAAAGCGAAATCGACGAGTTCTACGCCCGCCACCACGTCACCCGCGACCTGCTGGAGCTGCGCAACCTGGTCCAGGTGGCCGACCTGATCGTGCGCAGCGCCCGTGCCCGCCAGGAAAGCCGGGGCCTGCACTTCAGCCGCGACTACCCGGAGCTGGCGGCCACCGCAGAAGCCACCGTGCTGGTGCCTTAGGATTTATAAGAAATAGGCTTCTCGTGCTTATTCCATCAGCACGAGAAGCTATTAAAACGATAGTATTGAATCCAGGTCTGCCACCAACCAGCCGCGCAGGCTGTTGACGAAGGCCAGGGCTTCCACCCGTGGCAGGTCGGCCACCCGCACTACCGCCTCTTCCACACGCCCTGCTTGGCAGACGTTTGCACGTCCAATGCCGCCCAGCAGCCCGCAGGCCAGCGGCGGGGTAACCCAGCGGCCATCCAGCAGCAGGGCGATGTTGCCGCGCGTGCACTCGGTGATTTCCCCGGCAGCGTTCCACAGCAGGGTGTCGAACACTCCTGGCTGGGTGGGGGTGAATGCGTCGTAGTGGGCGCGGCGGGTGGTTTTGAAGCGGACGAATTCGCTGTGGGCCTCGGCCAGCGGGCGGTCGGCGAGTTGCAGGCGCACGCGTTCCGGGCTGGCTTCCAGCGGGTAGGCCTCGGCCGTGGCCTGGCCTTGCGCGTCCAATAGCAGGCGCACGCGCCATGCGCCTTGGGGCCGGAGGATGGACTGCAGCGTTTGGTGGACGTGGTCCGCATTCCATGGCGTGCCGAAATGCGCTGCCGCCGCCTGCATGCGGGCCAGGTGGGCATCGCGGTGGCGCAGGTGGCCGTCCACCAGGGCCAGGGTTTCCAGCAGCGCAAACGGCGCGCTGGCGCGCTGCACAAAGGCCTGCTTCGCCGCCCATTCCTGCCATTCGCCTTCGGCCTGGGCATCTGAGGTGATGCCGCTGCCGATGCCGCAGCGGGCTTCCGTTTCACGCAAGGTGACGGTGCGTATGGGTACGTTAAAAGTGCTGGCCCCGCCGGGCTGCACCACGCCGATGGCACCGCAGTACACGCCGCGCGCGGCGGGTTCCAGGCTGTGGATCATGCGCATCGCCTGCACCTTGGGCGCGCCGGTGACCGAGCCGCAGGGAAACAGCGCGGTGAACACCTCGGCCAGCGTGCAGCCGGGCCGGGTGCGGGCGGTCACGTCAGAGGTCATTTGCCACACCGTGGGCAGGGCTTCGGTGTGGAACAGGCGCGGTACCTGCACGCTGAAGGGTTCGGCGATGCGCGAAATGTCGTTGCGCAGCAAGTCCACCACCATCACGTTTTCGGCGCGCTCCTTGGGCGACGTGCGCAAGGATGCCGCCAGGGCTGCATCTTCCTGCGCGTCCGCGCCCCGGCGGGCCGTGCCTTTCATGGGGCGGGCCAGGATGCCACCATCGCGCCAGTCGAAAAACAGCTCGGGCGAGACGGACAGGATTTGCGCATCGCCGGTATCCAGCAGCGCCGCATAGCCACCTGGCTGGGCGCGCTGCAGGGCGGCGAACAGGGCCTGTGGGTCGCCTTGGAATTCGCCCGCCATCTGCGCCGTCAGATTTACCTGGTACAGCTCGCCCGCGCGGATGGCCTGGTGCAGTGCCTCCATGGCAGCGTCGAAGTCGGGCCTGGGGATGAAGCTGTGCCAGGCGATTTGCGCGCTGGCGGTGGAGGGGGCAGGCCAGGGTAGGGGCGCGTCAAACACCGCGAACCAGGCGAGCGGGCCGTCGGCAGCATGGACCTTCAACGCAGTATCGAACGCGGGCGCAGCCTCGTAGCGCACATAGCCCACGCACCACTGCCCCTGCGCCGACGCGGCCTGCACGGCATCCAGCAGCGGCTTGACTTGCGCTAGCGTGTGTGCCACCAGCGTTTGCAGAGGCGTGCCAAACGCATGCCGTACACGGTCACCTCCGCGTGGGTCGGCAAAGTCGATCAGCGCGGTGGTATCCCCCATCAAGCCGCGCCGATGTTCGGCACCAGGCCGGTGGTGGGTTGGCCGTTTTTCAACGCTGCCGTGAAGGCCAGCATGCGGTCGATGGGCAGGCGAGCGCGCAGGCCCAGGGCGGGGTTGATGTGGACCTCGTTGGTGCCCAGCTCCAGCACCTGGGCCAGCCCGGCCAGGCTGTTCATGGCCATCCAGGGGCAGTGCGCGCAGCTCTTGCAGGTGGCGCTGTTACCGGCGGTGGGCGCTTCGATGAAGAGCTTGCCGGGGTTCTGCGTGCGCAGCTTGTGCAGCATGCCGTTGTCGGTGGCGACGATGAAGGTGGTGGCATCCAGGGTGCGGGCCGCTGCCAGGATGGCCGAGGTGGAGCCCACGGCATCGGCCAGGGCGATCACGTCGGCGGGCGACTCGGGGTGCACCAGCACCTTGGCTTCGGGGTGCTCGGCCTTCAGGGCCTCCAGCTCGAAGGCCTTGAACTCGTCGTGCACGATGCAGGCCCCGTTCCAGAACACCATGTCGGCGCCGGTTTCCTTCTGGATGTAGTTGCCCAGGTGCTTGTCGGGGGCCCACAGGATTTTGTGGCCCTGGTCTTTCAGGGCCCGCACCACGTCCAGCGCGCAGCCCGAGGTGACCAGCCAGTCGGCGCGGGCTTTGACCTCGGCGCTGGTGTTGGCGTAGACCACCACGGTGCGGTCGGGGTGGGCATCGCAAAAGGCGTTGAACTCGGCGCTGGGGCAGCCCAGGTCGAGCGAGCAGGTGGCATCCAGGTCGGGCATGAGGATGCGCTTTTCGGGCGACAAAATCTTCGCGGTTTCGCCCATGAAGCGCACGCCCGAAACCACCAGGGTCTGCGCCGCATGGTCGCGACCAAAGCGGGCCATTTCCAGCGAGTCGCTGACCAGGCCGCCGGTTTCTTCGGCCAGGTCTTGCAGGTCGGGGTGCACGTAGTAGTGCGACACCATCACCGCGTTGCGCTCTTTGAGCAGGCGGCGGATGCGGTCTTTCAGGGCCAGGCGTTCGCTGGGGCTGGGCTCCACGGGTACGCGGGCCCAGGCGTGGCGCGGGGCGCAGGCGGCACCCTGGGTTGCATCGGGTGCGGGCTGCTCGTATTCAACTTCCATCATCATCGTGGTCATGGTGTGCTCCTCACAGGTCCTGGAAACGCATGGAGTAATCGGTGGCCTTCACGTCCTTGGTCAGGCCACCGATGGAGATACGGTCTACGCCGGTTTCGGCCAGGGTGCGCAGGCCTTGCAGTGTCACACCGCCCGAGATTTCCAGCACGGCTTTGTTCGCGCCGCGCGCGGTGTTGCGGCGCACGGCCTCCTGCAGCGTGGGCAGGTCCATGTTGTCCAGCAGCACCATGCGGGCACCGGCATCCAGGGCCTCGTCGAGCTGGGCCAGGGTTTCCACCTCGATCTCGATGAAGCTCGCCTGCTGCGCCAGCGCCTGGGCACGTTGCAGCACGGCGGTCACGCCTCCGGCGGCGGCAATGTGGTTCTCTTTGATCAGCACCGCGTCATACAGGCCGATGCGGTGGTTGGTTCCTCCCCCTACACGCACCGCGTATTTTTGCGCCAGGCGCAGGCCGGGCAGGGTTTTGCGTGTGTCCACGATGTGGGTGCCGGTGCCGGCTACCGCTTGCACGTGCAGCGCCGTGCGGCTGGCGACGGCGCTGAGCAGTTGCAGGAAGTTCAGGGCGGTGCGTTCCGCCGTCAGCAGGGCCTGGGCCGGGCCCTCCAGCTCCAGCACCACCTGGTCGGCGGCGCAGGTTTCACCTTCATGGACCAGCCAGGTCCAGGTGGCGGTGGGCGCAATTTGCCGCAGGGTCGCTTCCACCCAGGGCACGCCGCAGACCACCGCGGCCTCGCGGGCCAGGATGCGGGCCCGTGTGTGGCGGGCGGGGTCGATCAGCGCGGCGGTTAGGTCGCCGGGGCCTACATCTTCGGCCAGGGCGCGCGTCACGTCGGCTGCGGCCAGCGTGGCGATGCTGGCGGGGGAAAAGTCAAAAAACGGGGTCGTCATGGCGGGTCTCTCAGGCGGGGGCTCGAAGTGTGTCACATCTGTGGCAGGGTATTTTCCCCGCAGCCGGGCGGTACTGGCACCATGGGGGTTATGGACACCCCTGAATCCGAACTTTCGCGCCTGCTGGCCCTGCAACGCCAGGCCCATGCCGCCGACCCCGCGCCCACCGAGGCCACGCGCCGGGACCGCCTGCAGCGCCTGGGAGCCTTGCTGGACAAACACACTGACGCCTTCACCATCCAGATTGGCCAGGACTTCGGCACCCGCGCCGCCGCCGAGATCACCCTGACCGAGGTGGTGCCGGTGCGCAGCGCCATCCGCCACGCGCTGCAGCACCTGCGGGGGTGGATGCGGTCCCGTCGCGCCGCTACCGGCTGGATGTTTCTGCCGGGCCGCAGTCTGCTGCTGCGCCAGCCGCTGGGCGTGGTGGGCATCGTCAGCCCCTGGAACTACCCGCTGTTGCTGGCCTTGTCGCCGCTGGTGGACGTGCTGGCGGCAGGCAACCGGGCGCTGCTCAAGCCGTCGGAGCTCACGCCACGCTTTGCCGAGGGGCTGCGGCTGGCGGTGACCGAGTTTTTCCAGCCCGACGAGGTGGCAGTGCTCACCGGCGATGCCACCCTGGGCCAGGCGTTCTGCGCCCAGCCGTTCGACCACTTGGTGTTCACCGGCTCCACCGCCGTGGGCCGCCTGGTGGCGCAGGCGGCGGCCAAAAACCTGACCCCGGTGACGCTGGAGCTGGGCGGCAAGTCGCCGGTAGTGGTGGACACATCCTGCGACCTGGGCAAGACGCTGGACCGGTTGGCCTGGGGCAAGCTGATCAACGCGGGCCAGACCTGCATCGCCCCCGACTACGCCCTGGTGCCGCGCCCCCTGGTCGCCCCCTTCGTGGCGGCCCTGCGCGCCAGCATGCTGCGGCTGTACCCCCGCTTCCAGGGTAACCCCGACTACACCAGCATCGCCAGCGACAAGCACTTTGCGCGTCTGCAGGCCCTGGTGGCCGATGCCCGGGCGCGGGGCGCCACGGTGGTGGAATTGGAGCCTGCAGACGGTGGCCGCCAGATGCCGCCGGTGCTGTTGCTGGAGGTGGATAGCAGGATGCGCGTGCTGCAAGAAGAAATTTTCGGCCCGGTGCTGCCCATCGTGCCCTACGACACGCTGGAAGAGGCGATTGCCTTTATCAACGCCCGCGACAAGCCGCTGGCGCTGTACTGGTTTGGCACCCACACCGCCCACCGCGACCAGGTGCTGGCGCAGACCCAATCCGGCGGCGTGTCCACCAACGACACCCTGGTGCACCTGGCGCAAGACGGTCTGCCGTTTGGCGGTGTGGGGCCGTCGGGCCAGGGGCATTACCACGGTGAATGGGGCTTTTGCCGGTTCAGCCATGAGAAGGCAGTGTTCCAGCAGTCGCGCTGGTCGGGCGGCGGCCTGGTGTACCCGCCGTACACGCCGCGCTTGCAACAACTGCTGCGCTGGCTGGGGCGGCGGCATTGAGTGTTTGCTATATAAAGAAGAGCTTCTTGCGCTTATTTTTATTGGTCTACAGGCGTATTTGATGTAATTTTCAGTGCGTACGAAAAGATACACCGTTTACGACAAAGTGCATATTTGGAATGAAATTCGCCACGCTTTACGCTTTAGAAACACTGTAGATCGACAAACAGTAGGAGACGGCGATGGAGAGTTTGCTTGCAGGCTGCGGGTTCGTCCTGGTGGGAATCGCGGTGGTGTACTCGGTCCTGATGGGACGCAAGTCCAAACCGCCTTATGACGAGGAGACGCAGTCCCAGATCATGGCCTTGCGTGAACATGTAGAGGCCCGAGAGAAGAATGCGCTGCAAGGCATCGAGCGCCGCGCCCAGGTGCAAGCCGACCGCCGCCGCGCCGAGCGCCTGGCCGACAAGGCGGCCCGCAGGCAGGCGCGGACGGGTCGGTAGCGACAACGCCGAACAAGTCCCTCGCGGTCTGCACCGACCCCTGCGAAGACGGCCTGCACCGTCAGAGACAATGGCCGCATGACGTTTCTTAAAGATATTAATCTCTCCGCCACCACCGCCGGTTTCGTGGCCGTTTTGGTGGGTTTTACCAGTTCGGTGGCCATCGTTTTCCAGGCCGCGCAGGCCCTGCACGCCACGCCGGAGCAGCTCACCTCGTGGATGTGGGCGCTGGGCCTGGGCATGGGGCTGTGCACGCTGCTGCCCTCGCTGTGGCTGCGCCAGCCGGTGATGGTGGCCTGGTCCACGCCCGGCGCGGCGGTAGTGGCTACGGCGGCGCTGGCGGGCGGCTTTGGCATGCCCGAGGCGATCGGCGCGTTCATGGTTAGCGCGGCCCTGATCGTGCTGTGCGGCGTGACGGGGCTGTTTGAGAAGGTGATGGACCGCATCCCGGTGGCGGTCGCGGCTGCGCTGCTGGCCGGGGTGCTGGCGCGCTTCGGGCTGAACGGCTTTGCCGCGGCGCAGTCGGCCCTGCCGCTGGTGCTGCTGATGCTGGGCTGCTACCTGCTGGCCAAGCGCTGGCTGTCCCGCTTCGCGGTGGTGCTGACCCTGCTGGTTGCTATTGTTTACGTAGCTTCTCGTGGCCAACTGGTAAGCACAGGCATTGTTTTTTCCTTTGCAAAGCCGGAGTTGGTGGTGCCGGTGTTTAGCTGGGCTGCCACGGTCAGTATGGCGCTGCCGCTGTTCGTGGTGACCATGGCCTCGCAGAACCTGCCCGGCGTGGCCGCCATCCGCGCGGCGGGTTATGCCATGCCGATCTCCAAACTCATCACCATCACCGGCCTGGCTACGCTGGTGCTGGCCCCGTTCGGCGCGTTTGCGCTGTGCCTGAGCTCCATTACCGCCGCCATCTGCATGGGCCCCGAGGCGCATGCAGACAAGGCCAAGCGCTACACCGCGGCCGCCGCCTGCGGCATTTTCTACGTGCTGATCGGCATCTTCGGTGCGGCCATCACCGGCGTGCTCACCGCCTTTCCGCGCGAGCTGATCGCCGCTATCGCCGGGCTGGCGCTGCTGGGCACCATCGGCGGCGCGCTATCCACCGCCCTGCACGAGCCGCAGCACCGCGAGGCGGCCACCATCACCTTTCTGGTCACGCTCAGCGGCGTGGTGATTGCCGGGGTGGGCTCGGCGTTTTGGGGCGTGGTGGCGGGGGCGCTGGCGCTGGGGGTGCAGCGGCTGGGGCGCACGTCACCGGTCTGAAGGCAGCATCGCCCACAGCGGCACGGCCTCGATGCGGTCGGCCATTTGGAAGCGGTGCAGGCCGGGGTAGACCACGTACAGGGCATCCAGCTGCAGGTCGGCCATGGCGATGCGCATGCTGGGGGTGGCGCGGGGCGCATCGGCGCGTTTGAACTCCACGCCGATGCGTTGGCCACCCTTGAACATCAGTAGGTCCAGCTCGGCACCCTGGTGGGTGGCCCAGAAGTAGGCCTGGTCGGGCTGGGCGATGCGCAGCACCTGCTCCAGTGCAAAACCCTCCCAGCTGGCGCCAGATTGCGGGTGGTTGCGCAGCTGCTCCAGCGTCTGGATGCCCATGAGTGCGTGCAGCAGGCCGGTGTCGCGAAAATAAATTTTGGGTGCTTTCACCTGCCGTTTGCCCAGGTTCTCGTGCCAGGGCTGGAGCTGGCGGACCATCAGGGTCTGGGTCAGGGTGTCGAGGTAGCGGCGGATGGTGGGCTCGGACACGCCCATGGACTGCGCAGGCGGGGCTGCCGACCAGATTTGGCCGTGGTAGTGCGCCAGCATGGTCCAGAAGCGCAGCATGGCCGGGGCTGCGATGTTGATACCGAACTGGGGCATGTCCACCCGCACGTGGTCGGCCACGGCGTGGGCCCGCCAGGCAAAGCTGTCTTCGTCGGTGGCGGCCAGGTAGGCCCGCGGAAAGCCGCCGCGCAGCCACAGGCGCTGGGCCATGGCATCGCTGAAACCGGCTTCGGCGGCGCTGCACTCCTGCAGGTCAAAGCCGCCTACATCAATGGTTTCCACCCGCCCCAGCAGGGATTCACCCGCCTGGCGCAGTAGCGCGGGGGAGGCGCTGCCGAGCAGCAGGAACTGCCCCGGCGTGTTGGAGCGGTCCATCAGCACCCGCAGCAGCGGGAACAGGCCGGGGTGGAGCTG
This sequence comes from uncultured Albidiferax sp., assembly GCA_963512605.1. Lineage (GTDB taxonomy): Bacteria > Pseudomonadota > Gammaproteobacteria > Burkholderiales > Burkholderiaceae_C > Rhodoferax_B. The sequence continues at coordinate 37,869 of CAUPNG010000023.1, forward strand.
CACTTCGTCGATCACCACCAGCCCTTGCAGCGGCTCCAGGGTCCAGGCGGCCTGCTCCAGCCGCTGGGCGTGGGGCGGGTATTCCAGGTCGAAGTAGTTGGGCGACTGGCGGCTGAGGAACTGCTGCGCCAGTGTGCTTTTGCCCGACTGGCGCGGCCCGCTCAGCACCACGCCGCGCGAGCGCCCCAGCGCTTTGCGGACGGCCTGCTCCAGGGATGTGCGGGTGATCATGGGCGTATATTAGCGGCTATGCATGAAATTAGAAATGTATGTGTTCCTTTTTCATGGTAATTGGTGGTGCATAAAACCCTGGCCGAGCACCCGGGGAAGCCATGGGTTAAGCTTTCCCCGCCATTGACTCGCTCATCTAGCCCCATGAACATCCTCTTCGTTGCCGACCCCCTGGAATCTTTCAAAATCCACAAGGACACCACCTTTGTGATGATGCGCGAGGCGCAGCGGCGCGGCCACACTATTTCGGCCTGCGAGCCGCAGGATTTGCAGTGGCAGACCGGTGCCGTGGTGACGGCGCAGGTGCGGGACATCCGCCTCACCGGTGACAAAGCCGCCTGGTTCAGTGTGGCCCAGCCGCTGTTTGCGGGCAGCCCGCGTGCCCTGAAGGACTTTGGCGCCATCATCATGCGCAAGGACCCGCCGTTTGATTCGGAATTTTTCTACGCCACACACTTGCTGGAGCAGGCCGAGCGCGAAGGGGCACGGGTGTTCAACAAGCCGCGGGCCCTGCGCGACCATCCGGAAAAGCTGGCCATCATGGAGTTTCCGCAGTTCAGCGGCCCCACGCTGGTCACGCGCAGCGCCGAGGCCATCCGCGCCTTCCACGCCACGCACCGCGACATCATCCTGAAGCCGCTGGACGGCATGGGCGGCATGGGCATCTTCCGGGTGAAGGACGACGGGCTGAACCTGGGCGGCATCATCGAGACGCTCAATAAGGACGGTGCCCAGAGCGTGATGGTGCAGAAGTTTCTGCCCGAAATTGCCCTGGGCGACAAGCGCGTGCTGGTGATCGGCGGCAAGCCGGTGCCGTTTTGCCTGGCGCGGATTCCGCAGGGCGGCGAGGTGCGCGGCAACCTGGCGGTGGGCGGCAAGGGCGTGGCGCAGCCGCTGTCGGCCCGCGACCGCGAGATCGGCGAAACCCTGGGCCCTATCCTGGCCGCGCGTGGCCTGCTGCTGGTGGGCGTGGACGTGATCGGCGACTGTGTGACCGAGATCAACGTCACCAGCCCCACCTGCTTCCAGGAGATCTTCGACCAGACCGGTTGCGACGTGGCGGCGCTGTTTATCGATGCGCTGGAAGCTGCGTTAAAAATTTAAGCGAAATCGGCCTCTAGCGCTTATTCCAGAAGCGCAATGAGCTATTCAATCAATAGCAAGGTGCCATCCACAAACACCTTGAGTTCCCCGGGCGCAAACGCCGTCCAGGCCTCGTTGGTGGTCAGCGGCGCAGTCGCCACCATGGCCACGCGGTCGTTGGCGCTGGTGTGCTCGGCAAAGTTGATGCTCAGGTCGTCGTCGGTCAAAGAGGCATGGGCGAACGGGTGTTTGCGCTCCACATAGTGCAGCTGGGTGCTGGCATGCGCCCACAGCGCTTCGCCGTTGCTGAGCAAGAAGTTGAAGGTGCCGTGGCGGGCGATGCGCGCGGCCAGTTCGCGCAGGGTCAGCGTCAGCTCGGCCACGCTGGGCACCCCGGCATGCGACTTGGCCAGCTCTTGCATGATCCAGCAAAACGCGCGTTCGCTGTCGGTGTTGCCCACGGGTCTGAAGCTGCTGTGCAGGCGCGGGTGGAAGTCTTTCAGGTCGCCGTTGTGGGCAAACACCCAGTAGCGGCCCCACAGCTCGCGCACGAACGGATGGCAGTTTTCCAGCGCCACCACGCCCTGGGTGGCTTTGCGGATGTGGGCAATGACGTTGCGGCTTTTGATCGGGTAGTTGCGGATCAGCGCCGCCACCGGCGAGTCGCAGGCGGCCTGGTGGTCGACAAAATGGCGCAGGCCCCGGCCTTCGAAAAAGGCGATGCCCCAGCCGTCGCTGTGGTGGTCGGTGCGGCCACCACGCTCGGCAAAGCCGCTAAAGCTGAACACCACGTCGGTGGGGGTGTTGCAGTTCATACCCAGCAGTTGGCACATCGTTATTCCTTGTTGGATTTCAGTTGCCAGGCGGCCCCCAGGGCCAAGATGCACAGGCCTGCCAGCATGAAAAATGACTCGTTGAACGCGGCCAGCCGGGCCGGGCTGGTCAGCGGGTTGTCCAGCGTATCGCCGTGCGCGGCCAGCCGCCATTCCAGCACGATGGCGCACAGGCTCACCCCGGTAGCACCGCCCAGCATGCGCAAGAAGTTGATGGCACTGGCACCCTGCGGGATCAGGGCTTTGTCCAGCGGCCGCATAGCACCCAGGTTGAGCGACGGCAGAATAAAGCCCAGCCCGATGCGTCCCAGCACCGCCCACACGGCCAGCACCCAGATGGGCGTGCCCAGGCCGATGGTGGCCATCAGCCCGAAGGATGCGGCCAATAGCGCCAGCCCGGTACTGACCAGCAGGTAGGTGGGCTGCCGGTCGGCCAACCTGCCCACCACCGCGATGGTGGCGGCCAGCATCAGCCCGGCGGGCAGCAGGATGGCCCCCACGTACGAGGGCGACAGCTGCAGCCCCACCTGCATGTACACGGGCAGCAGGTAGGTCGAGCCAAACAGCGCTGTGCCGTAAATCACCGCCACGATGCTGCCCATGGCAAACGGGCGGTAGCCAAACAGGGCCAGGTCCATCAGCGGCGCGCCACCCTGGGCGGCCAGGCGGCGCTGCCAGCCTATGAACCCCGCCAGGGCCAGCACCGCCAGCAACAGCAGCGTGCCCGCCACGGGCGGGCTGCCGCCGCGCAACTGCACCATGCCATTGAGCAGGCACAGCGTGCCCACGGTGGCCAGCAGCAGGCCACGCCAGTCCAGGCCCACGCTGTGCTGCGCGACAACACCGCCGGGGGCGGTGGTGGGCACGAACTTGCGCGCCAGCCACAGCGACAGCAGGCAAAACGGCACCACCATGAAGAAAATGGAGCGCCAGCCAAACACGTCCACCAGGATGCCGCCGATGCTGGGCCCGATGGCCGGGGCCAGCACCACACCCATGCCAAACAGGCCGCTGGCCCGGCCCTGCTCGTGCGGCTGGAAGGCCCGCAGGATGATGATGGCCGGAATCGGCTGCACCACGCCCGCCGCCAGCCCTTCGGCCACCCGGGCCGCCAGCACCAGGCCGTAGTCGCTGGCCAGCCCGCCGGTGATGCCGCCCGCCAGCAGCAGCCACATGGCCCCGGCGTAGACGCGGCGGTAGCCGTGGCGGGCCAGCAGCCAGGGCGTGGTCAGCATGGACACCGTCATGGCCACCATGAAGCCCGAAGTGACCCACTGCGCCTGTGACGGCCCCAGGGTGAAGTGGCGGCCCATGTCGGGGATGGCCACGTTGACGATGGTGGACGACATGACCGAAGCCATGGTGCCCACCATCACCGCCAACAGCAGCAGCCAGCGGTAGCGTTCGCCGTAACGGGCCTGGAGTTCAGCGGTCGTGGTGGTGGACAAGATGGGGAGGGGTGGGGAACAACCGCACATGGTAGCCGGGCTCACGCAGGCCCCTGCCCGGCGGACGGGTTATTCCATCCCGAAAAACGCCTGCATGCGCGCCAGCAGGTCTTTGCTGCGCACCGGGGCGCTGGGGGCTGCCGACTGTTGCAGGCGGGCGGTGAACTCGGCCCGGCGCTGGGCCAGCAGGGTGGCAATGTCTTCGGCCAGCGCCGGGCGGGCGGCCAGCACCAGGCCAAAGCCCTCTTTGTCCAGCCGGTAGCACTCCACGTCGGTCACGGCCAGCACGGTGGCACTGCGCGGCTCGCCGGTGAGCAGGCCCATCTCGCCAAAAAATTCGCCGCTGTGCAGCCGGGCCACGGTGGTGCGGCCCGCGCTGCCGTCCACCACCACCTCGGCCTCGCCGTGCAGGATCAAATACAGCCAGTGCGCCACTGCGCCTTGCCGGGTGATGGCGCTGCCCGCCGCAAACGGTGCATACACCAGGTGCGCGGCCAGGGTTTGCTGCTCGGTATCTGGCAGGTTGGCAAACAGGGCGATGCTGTGGATGGCGCGGATGCGGCGGGCCTGCTCGCGCTGGGCATGCAGGTTGCGGCTGTGCTCGTCCTTGCTGGCCACCAGGCGCTCGGCCTGCGGCAGGCCCATGCGGATGCCTTCGCGGGCCAGGGCGGTGAGCGCGTGCACCCGCACGGCGGAGTCGGTCGGGTCGTCACACTGCGGGTCGGTCAGCCAGTAGCGCAGGATGTAGTGGTTGTAGCCCGCGCCCACCTCCATCAGCACCGCGCTGGGCGGGGGCTGGGTGGCTACATGGGCGATGCTGGCGTCCGTCACCGCCAGCTCCAGCGTGCGCAACACCGTGCCGGGCAGTGCGCTGTGGTCGATATTGAAGTGCAGCATGCGCCGCCACAGCAGCGGCTCGCCCGGGCGCTGGCGCAGCACCTGGAAGCGGTTTTTCATCAGCCAGCTGTTGGGCACCACCACCGTCTCGCGGTTGCGGGTGACGATTTCGGTGAAGCGCCAGCGCACGTCCACCACCTGGCCGCTCAGGTCGTCGATCTGCACCCATTCGCCCACCCGCAGCGAGTTGTCGAGTTGCAGCGCCACGCCGCCCATCACATTGCCCAGCGTGTCCTGCATCGCAAAGGCCACCACGGCGGTCATGATGGCCGAGGTAGCAAACAGCTGAGACGCGTCCACCCCCACCAGCCGCAGCCACACCAGTGCCCAGGCCAGCGACAGGCCGGTCAACGTCAGATCCTGGGCGATTTGCGGCAAGTGCACCCGCAGTGCGGGTAGCAGCACCCGGAACACCAGCAGCGTGCCGATCTGGATGCTGGCCCACACCGCGCAAAAGTGGGCCGCGTTGCGCAGGATGCCCATCAGCAGATCGTGGCCCTGGCTGGCCGCCAGCAGAGCCAGCAATTGGGCGCACCACGCCAGGTTGAGCAAGGCCCAGGTGGTCCGCAGCGCCCGCTGGTGACCGGGGCGCCACAGCCGCAGGCCACCGGCCAGCAGGGTGACCAGCAGCGCCAATGCCAGCAACTCGGTGGGCAGCAGTCCGGTGGTCCAGGAGGGCATAGGTAAGGGCCGGGTGGGGACTTAGAGGGGCGGTGCCTTCGCCGCGCAGGCGGAGCAGATGCAGACCCGGTCCCGCGCCGCAGGGGGAATCGCCGCCAGCGTGTCCGGGGCGATGGCCACCGCCAGACACCAGCACGGGGGCTGCGCCTGCCCGGTGCGGCGCGCTTGTTCCATGGCACACAGGTTGGGCTGGCCACACAGCGGGCAGCTCTCTAGGTGGGGCAGGGGGGCGGCGCGAGGCATAGGCCATGGTACTGGCCTTCTTTACGCAAAGAAACAGTTTATCCCTGCAAAAATCATAAAAAAACGCTATCCTTCGCCGCCTGTATATGGGTTATTAGCTATAAAATATGTAGCGTTTGTGGGTTGTGGTATTCCCCAGGGTCCGCAGGTCGTGGCGCGTTCTTGCCCCTGTGTGGGTGTATTGCAAATAAAATCAAAATAAATCAAATTGTTACGCGTGTTCGGCGCGTGCCCGGTTGTTTTGGCGTTGGAGACAGGCTATGGAATGGTGGGGTGACAAGAGGCCGCAGGCGATGGCGGGTGCCTTGTGCGCAGTGGCGGCAGCCTGCTATGGCATGCCTGCAGCGGCTGCGCTTTTGCCTGATCTGTCGTCCGGCACCTCGCAGGATGCCCGGGAAGCGGCTGATTTGGCCGATGCCCATTCCGATTCGTCGGTGCTGCGGGCCTTGTCTGCGATGCCGGTCAAAGCGACCGCCTCCGAACCCCGCGCAGATGCCATCCCCCACGGTGCCCAAAAGCCGGCCAGTGCGGCTTCCGCCAGCCAAGCCAATGCCCGCCCGCTGGGTGAAACCCTGCACACGGCCGCCAAAGACCTGGCGGTCAACTCGGGGGCCCTGGATGCCAAGAACTTCTTGAGCACCGAATTCGGCTCGGATAAATCGGCCGATGCCAATGCCGAAACCAATGTGCTGCGCCGACGCGCCAACGGCGATGCCAATGCGGAAGAACCGAATCCCCACAACGCACCGCCGCGTTCGGCCGAGCAATCCGAGTTGGACGAGGAAAAAGCCTCGTTTCTGGCATCGGCCCTGGTGCGCGAGGTCACACCCTGGGCCATCGGAGCAGCGGTGCTGCTGTTCTGCGCACAGGGCCTGCGCGTGATGCTGGCCTTCAGCCGCCGCCAGTCGGAGCGCAAACGCCGATACCGCAAATCCAGCGGCACGCGCAACGCCCGGCTCTGACCCTCGGCCCGTAAAGATCTGCAAATGCCCCCCGGGCCCGCAGGGGTTGCCCCGGCGGGGGAGAGTGCGCGGTTAGAATTCAGATGCAATTAATTCTTATTTGCACTGTTCGCTCTGCGGCACCGGGAGTTCACCCCCGGAGCCTTCCACTTTCCAAACTGTATTTATGAAAATCTCCATCCCTTTCCTGGTCCGTGCCGTGGCGTTGGCAACGGGTGTGTTGGCTGTGTCCTTGGGGGCTTCTGCGCAAAGCGCCGAGCCGCTGGTGGTTTACAACGCCCAGCACGTCAGCCTCACCCAGGCTTGGGCTAAGGGCTTTACCCAGGAAACCGGCATTCCGGTGGTGTTGCGCAATGGCGGCGATAGCGAGCTGGGCAACCAGTTGGTGCAAGAAGGCAAGGCCTCGCCCGCCGATGTGTTTTTGACCGAAAACTCGCCCGCCATGGCCTTGGTAGAGGCGGCCGGCCTGTTTGCGCCGCTGGAGCCCGCCACGCTGGCCCAGGTGCCTGCCAGTTTCCGCCCCGCCACCGGCCACTGGATGGGCGTGGCCGCGCGCAGCACGGTGTTTGTCTATAACAAGAAGAAATTCACGCCCGAGCAGTTGCCCAAGTCGATGATGGACCTGGCCAGCCCCGCCTGGAAAGGCCGCTGGGCCGCATCGCAGGCTGGTGCCGACTTCCAGGCTATCGTCAGCGCCATGCTGGAGATGAAGGGCGAACCCGCCACTGCCGCCTGGCTCAAGGGCATGAAAGACAACTTCACCGCCTACAAGGGCAACAGCACGGTGATGAAGGCCGTGAACGCGGGCCAGATCGACGGCGGCGTGATCTACCACTACTACTATTTTGGCGACCAGGCCAAGACGGCGGAGAACAGCAACAACACCGCGCTGCACTATTTCCGCAACGAAGACCCGGGCGCGTTCGTCAGTATCTCGGGTGGCGGCGTGTTGGCCTCCAGCAAGCAGCCCGCCCAGGCCCAGGCGTTTGTGAAGTGGATCACCGGCAAAGGCGGCCAGACCATTCTGCGCACCGGCAATTCCTATGAATACGCCGTGGGCGTGGGCGCACAGTCCCACCCCAAGCTGGTGCCGCTGGCCGACCTGCAGTCGCCCAAGGTCGAACCCTCCAAACTCAACAGCAGAAAAGTCTCGGATCTGATGACCCAGGCGGGCCTGCTGTAAACACCTGCCGTGTCCGCCGTTCCGTCTGAGCTGCTCCGCGCGCCTGCCCTGGTGGGCGTGCCTGCGCATGGCATGCGCCGCATGGGGGGCGCACGCCTGTCGTGGGTGGGTGTGGCCGCGGTCCTGGTGTCACTGTTTGCGCTGCTGCCGCTGGGCTTTGTGGTCTGGGTGGCCTGGCAGACCGGCTGGGAAACCGCCGCACCGCTGATTTTTCGCGCCCGTGTGGGCGAGTTGCTGGTCAATACCGCCCTGCTGGAACTGGTCACCGTGCCGGTGTGTGGCGTGCTGGCCCTGGCCCTGGCCTGGCTCACCGAGCGCAGCGACCTGCCCGGTGCCCGCACCTGGGCCGCGCTGGCCGTAGCCCCGCTGGCCGTGCCTGCGTTTGTGCACAGCTATGCCTGGATGACGGTCACCCCCGGCCTGCATGGCCTGTTCGGCGCGGTGCTGGTGTCCACCATCGCCTATTTCCCGTTCATGTATCTGCCCTTGTCGGCCGCCCTGCGGCGGCTGGACCCGGGCATGGAAGACGCGGCCGCATCACTGGGCCTGGGGCCCTGGGCGGTGTTTTTCCGCGTGGTGCTGCCGCAGTTGCGCCTGGCCCTGTGCGGTGGCGGGCTGCTGGTGGGCCTGCACCTGCTGGCCGAGTACGGCCTGTACGTGATGATCCGGTACGACACATTCACGACGGCCATCGTGGACCAGTTCCAGTCCACCTACAACGGCCCGGCGGCCAATATGCTGGCGGGTGTGCTGGTGGTCTGCTGCTTGGGCTTGCTGGCGCTGGAAACCCGTCTGCGCGGCCACGAGCGTTATGCCCGCGTCGGCACCGGTGCCGCCCGCATGCCGGTGCGCGTCCGCCTGGGCCGCTGGACGGTGTTGGCCTGGCTGCTGCCGTTAGCCACCAGCCTGTTGGCGCTGGGCGTGCCTTTGTTTACCCTGGCGCGTTGGCTGATTGCCGGTGGCGCGGGTGTGTGGCAGCTGGACGTGATGGGCGCAGCACTGGGCCAGACCCTGGTGTGGGCACTGCTGGGCGGCGTGCTGACCACCGTGGTGTCTGTCCCCATGGCCTGGCTGTCCATCCGCAAACCCGGCAAGCTGCAGCGTGTGGTGGAGGCCTGCAACTACATGGTCGGCTCGCTGCCCGGTGTGGTGGTGGCGCTGGCCCTGGTCACTATTACCGTGCGGGTGGCGCTGCCGCTGTACCAGACCGTGGCCACGATTTTGCTGGCCTACATGCTGATGTTTTTGCCGCGCGCGCTGGTCAGCCTGCGCGCCGGAATCTCCCAGGCCCCGGTGGAGCTGGAGCACGCTGCCCGCAGCCTGGGCCGCACGCCTGCGCAGGCGCTGTGGTCGGTCACCCTGCGGCTGGCCGCCCCGGGCGCTGCCGCTGGCATGGCGATGGTGGCGCTGGGCATCACCAACGAGCTCACCGCCACCTTGCTGCTGGCCCCCACCGGCACGCAAACCCTGGCCACCGCGTTCTGGGCCTTCAGCAGCGAGATCGACTACGCGGCCGCCGCCCCCTACGCGCTGATGATGGTGCTGCTGTCCATGCCCATGACCTGGCTTTTATATGTGCAATCCAAACGAACTGCTGGACGGTAATTGGCAATGGGTTTTCTCGAATTACACGCCGTGCGCAAAAGCTACGGCCCCCAGGTGGCGCTGGCCGGTGTCGATCTGCAGGTCACCGCAGGCAGCCGCACCGCCATCGTCGGCCCCTCTGGCTCGGGCAAAACCACGCTGTTGCGCATCATCGCGGGCTTTGAAGCACCCGACGTGGGCCGCGTCACCCTGGGCAGCCAAACGCTGGCCGACGGCCCCAACGCCGTACCCGCCCACCGGCGCGGCATCGGTTTCGTGCCGCAAGAGGGTGCGCTGTTTCCGCATTTGAGCGTGGCCGACAACGTCGGCTTCGGCCTGGCCCGCAATGCCCCGGACCGCGCCCAGCGCATCACCGAACTGATGCAAATGGTGGCGCTCGACCCCGCCATGCTCACCCGCCGCCCGCACGAACTCTCTGGCGGCCAGCAGCAGCGCGTGGCCCTGGCCCGCGCCCTGGCCCAAAGGCCGCGCCTGATGCTGCTGGACGAACCCTTTTCGGCCCTGGACACCGGCCTGCGCGCCAGCACCCGCAAGGCCGTGGCCCAGCTGCTGGGTGCCGCTGGTATCACTACCATCCTGGTCACCCACGACCAGGCCGAGGCTTTGTCGTTTGCCGACCAGGTGGCGGTGATGCGCGCAGGCCGCCTGGCCCAGGTCGGCCCGCCACACACCCTGTACCTGCGCCCCACCGACGCTGCCACGGCCCAGTTTTTGGGCGAAACCATTGTGTTGCCCGCCCAACTGTCGCAAGGCTGGGCCACCTGCGCCCTGGGCGTGATCGCCGCCGACGACAGCCAGCGCAAAGGCCCGGCGCAGATCATGCTGCGCCCCGAGCAGTTGCAACTGACCCCCGTGCCGCCCGACCCGATGGACACCGATGCCGAGGCCAGCTACGGCGTGGTCGAAGACATCGACTTTGGTGGTGCCCTGTGTGGCCTGACGGTGCGCCTGCTGGGCGATGCGCAAAGCCACACGGCCCCGCTGCTGGTGCGCAGCCCGGCCATCCACATTCCGCCGGTGGGCTCCACCGTGGAAATTACCGTGATGGGCCAGGCCCATGTGTTCGGGGAAACGGTTGCCTGAGATCGTGCACAATTTTTAACAAAGTCTGTCAACCGAATCTCCGGGCGCCTCGTTGTAGGTGCACAAGGAGATTCCCCCATGACCACACTGCACCGCACCACCGAATACAACTGGCCCTCCGACGACCGCGACCGCCGCCGTTTGCCAGCCCGCTGATCCACCGAGATTTCGACCGACATTTTCAGCACCCGGGGTATTTTCCCGACAGCCCGGCCCACCCGGCGCGGTGAGACCCCCGAACAACGGCAGCCTTGGCTGCCGTTTTGCATTTTGGGCATCTAATCGGCCCCCCGCGCTTATTTGGTAAGCGTGAGAAGCTACTCTTTCAGTAGCAAGCAGTTCCCAATTGTTGCTTCATCAAAAATGGCACCCGCAGGTGCCATTTTTAGTTGTCAAATCGGCAGCCAGCGCTTATTCCATAGGCGCAAGCAGCTATTAATTCAGTAGCGATCCCTCAGGCTGTACCCGCCTTTACCTTCAAGCGCCAGGCGTGCAGCAGGGGCTCGGTGTAGCCGCTGGGCTGCTCCAGGCCCTTGAACACCAAATCACACGCCGCCTTGTACGCCGCCGAGGTGCCAAAGTGGCCCGCCATGTTTTGGTACGCCGCGTCGCCCGCGTTCTGGCCGTCCACCACGGCGGCCATGCGCTCGAAGGTTTCGGTGATCTGGGCCTGGGTCACCACGCCGTGCAGCAACCAGTTGACCATGTGCTGGCTGCTAATGCGCAGGGTGGCGCGGTCTTCCATCAGGCCGACGTTGTGGATGTCGGGCACCTTGGAGCAGCCCACGCCCTGGTCCACCCAGCGCACCACGTAGCCCAGGATGCCCTGGGCGTTGTTGTCCAGCTCTTGCTGTTTCTCGGCGGCGCTCCAGTTTGGGGTGGCGGTGACCGGGATTTGCAGCAGGGCGTTGAGGATGTGGTCGCGCTCGCCGTTGGCATCGATTTTTTCCAGGCCGATCTGGATATCGGACACCTTGACCTGGTGGTAGTGCAGGGCGTGCAGGGTGGCACCGGTGGGGCTGGGCACCCAGGCGGTGTTGGCACCGGCCTTGGGGTGGGCGATTTTTTGCTCCAGCATGGCGTGCATCAGGTCGGGCATAGCCCACATGCCTTTGCCGATCTGCGCCTTGCCGCGCAGGCCGCAGCCCAGGCCCACCAGCACGTTGTTCTTCTCGTACGCGGCAATCCAGGCGCTGGACTTCATGTCGCCCTTGCGGATCATGGGGCCGGCGTGCATGGCGGTGTGCATCTCGTCGCCGGTACGGTCCAGGAAGCCGGTGTTGATGAAGGCCACGCGGGCGCTGGCGGCGGCGATGCAGGCTTTGAGGTTGACGCTGGTGCGGCGCTCTTCGTCCATGATGCCCAGCTTGACGGTGTTTTCCGGCAGGCCCAGCACGGCCTCCACGCGGCCAAACAGCTCGCAGGCAAAGGCCACTTCGGCCGGGCCGTGCATCTTGGGTTTGACGATGTAGACGCTGCCGGTGCGGGAGTTGCCCTTACGCTTTAAATCGTGCATGGCGATGGTGACGGTGACCATCGCGTCCAAAATGCCTTCGGGGATTTCCTGCCCGTTACCGTACAGAATGGCCGGGTTGGTCATCAAATGGCCGACGTTGCGCACAAACATGAGCGAGCGGCCATGCAGGGTGACCGTGCCGCCGTTGGCTGCGGTGTACACCCGGTCGGGGTTCAGGCGGCGGGTGAAGCTGCCGCCGCCTTTTTGCACTTCTTCGGTCAGCGTGCCGAGCTGGATGCCGAGCCAGTTGCTGTAGGCCAGCACCTTGTCTTCGGCATCCACCACGGCGACAGAGTCTTCCAGGTCCAGGATGGTGGACAGCGCGGCTTCCAGCACCACGTCGCTGATACCGGCTGCATCGGATTTGCCAATGGTGGTGGTGCGGTCGATCTGGATGTCGATGTGCAGGCCGTTGTGCTGCAGCAGGATGGAGGTGGGGGCGGCGGGCTCGCCCTGGTAGCCGATGAAGGACTCAGGATGGGCCAGGCTGGTGCTGCTGTTGTGTAGCTGGATGACCAGTTGGCCGTGCTGCACGCTGTAGCCGGTGGCTTCTTTGTGCGAACCGTTGGCCAGCGGGGCGGCCTGGTCGAGCACGGTGCGGGCGAAGGCGATGACCTTGGCACCGCGCACCGGGTTGTAGCCCTTGCCTTTTTCGGCACCACCGGTCTCGGGTATCGCGTCGGTGCCGTACAGCGCGTCGTACAGGCTGCCCCAGCGGGCGTTGGCGGCGTTCAGGGCGTAGCGGGCGTTCAGCACCGGCACCACCAGTTGCGGCCCGGCTTGCAGGGCCAGCTCGGCATCGACATTGGCGGTGGTGGCCGCCACATTCAAGGGCATGGGCACCAGGTAGCCGATAGACTCCAAAAACGCGCGGTAGGCGGGCATGTCGCTGATGGGGCCGGGGTGGGCTTTGTGCCAGGCATCCAGCTCTAGTTGCAGGCGGTCGCGCTCGGCCAGCAGGGCGATATTCTTGGGGGCCAGGTCGGCCACGATGGCATCAAAACCGGCCCAGAATCGGGCGCTGTCCACGCCGGTGCCGGGCAGCACTTTTTCGTCAATGAAGCGTTCGAGGACGGTGGCTACCTGGAGCTGTTGGCGGGTGGTGCGTGCGGTCATGGTGGAGAGCCTTGGGAATGGTGTGGGACAGAGAATAAAGCAAACGATGGGCCTACTGTATTCCAACCTTTAAGGCGCATTAAGAAGGTTAAATTGGTTTTATACGTGACTTAAATGGATGTAATTGGAGGCTTATGGATGTAGTAACTGCGCCGCCCTTGGGCGTGCTGGTCAGCGAAGTCGGCCCACGCGACGGCCTGCAGTCGGTGGCCGCCACCATGGCCACAGCGCACAAGCTGCGCTGGCTGTCGGCACTGCACGCCAGCGGTATCCGCGAGGTGGAGGTGGGCTCTTTTGTGCCTGCCAAGCTGCTGCCGCAAATGGCCGACGTGGCCGAAGTGGTGCGCCACGCACTGGCACTGCCCGGCTGGACGGTGATGGCCCTGGTGCCCAACCTGCGCGGGGCCGAGGCGGCGCTGGCAGCGGGCGTGCACAAGCTGACCATCCCCGTGTCGGCCAGCGCAGCCCACTCGCTGGCCAATGTGCGCAAGACCCGTGAGGAGATGGTGGCCGAAGTGGAGCGCATCGTGGCGTTGCGCAACGCCACAGCGCCCGCCGTGCCCATCGAGGTGGGCATGTCCACCGCCTTTGGCTGCACCCTGCAGGGCGCGGTGGCCGATGCCGAGGTGCTGTGGCTGGCCAGCGAACTGGTGCGGGCGGGCGTGGACGAGGTGGGCCTGTCGGATACCACCGGTATGGCCAACCCGGCGCAGGTGCGGCGCTTGTTTCTGGCATTGCGCGCCGAGATTGGCAGCAAGGCCGGGGCGGCCCACATGCACAACACGCGCGGCCTGGGCCTGGCCAACTGCCTGGCCGCGTATGAGGCGGGCGTGCGTACGTTTGATGCCTCTTTGGGCGGGCTGGGCGGCTGCCCGTATGCGCCCGGTGCGTCGGGCAATGTGGTCACCGAAGACCTGGTCTTTATGTTCGAGGCCATGGGCATCGCCACCGGCATTGACCTGGCCACGCTGTTCCAGGCCCGCGCGCCGCTGCAGGCTGGGCTGCCTGGCGAAGCGATCTATGGCATGACCCCCGAGGCCGGGCTGCCCAAAAATTTCACCCAAGGATTCCAGAATGTCTGAAGCCAACGCTCTTCCCTACGCCCACATCCGTGTCGTCGAATTCACCCACATGGTGATGGGCCCCACCTGCGGCCTGGTGCTGGGCGACCTGGGGGCCGAGGTGATCAAGGTCGAACCCATCGGCCATGGCCGCGAGGGCGACAGCACCCGGCAACTGCTGGGCTCGGGCGCGGGTTTCTTCGCCCTGTTTAACCGCAACAAGAAAAGCCTGGCGCTGGATTTGCAAACCCCCGAGGGCAAGGAAGCCGCGCTGCGCCTGATCGCCACCGCCGACATCGTCAGCGAAAACTTCAAACCCGGCACCATGGCCAAGCTGGGGCTGGACTACGCCACGCTCAAAAAACTCAACCCGCGCCTCATCTACATCAGCCACAAGGGCTTTTTGCCCGGCCCTTACGACCACCGCACCGCGCTGGACGAGGTGGTGCAGATGATGGGCGGCCTGGCCTACATGACCGGCCGTCCCGGCGACCCGCTGCGCGCGGGCACCAGCGTGAACGACATCATGGGCGGCATGTTTGGCGCGATTGGGGCCATGGCGGCCCTGGCCCAGCGCGATCATCCCACGCACGGAACGGGCCTGGGCCAGGAGGTGCAGAGCGCGCTTTTTGAAAACAACGTGTTTTTGGTGGCCCAGCACATGCTGCAGTACGCGGTGACCGGCCAGCCCGCCGCGCCCATGCCCGCCCGCATCTCGCCCTGGGGCATTTATGACGTGTTCAGCGTGCAGGGCGGGGAGCAGATTTTTCTGGCCGTGGTCAGCAATTCGGCCTGGAAGGTGTTTTGCGAAGCTTTTGACCTGGCGGATTTGCAACACGACGCGCGCCTGGTCAGCAACAACGACCGGGTGTGCGCCCGCGAATGGATGATGCCGCTGCTGCGCGAACGGTTGGCCGCCTTCAGCGCCGCCCATATCGCCGAGGTGTTCGAGCGCCACGCGCTGCCGTTTGCCCCCATCACCCGCCCGCACGATTTGCTGGACGACCCGCACCTGCAGGCCACCGGCGGCCTGGCCCCCATGACCCTGCCCGATGGCCGCGCCACCCACACCGTGCTGCTGCCGCTGATGCTGGACGGCCAGCGCCCCGGCCTGCGCCTGGACCCGCCGCGCCTGGGCGAACACAGCGCCGAGCTGCTGCGCGAGCTGGGCTATGGCGAGGCGGAGATTGCGCAGTTGATGCTATTGAATAAATAGCTTCTTGCGCCGATGGAATAAGCGCGAGAGCCGTATTTCTTATAAATCTCTATGGCCCAACTCAAACAACTAGAAACTTTTGTTGCCGTGGTGGCGCGCGGCAGCCTGACGGCTGCGGCCCAGGCCGAGGGCGTGGCCCCGGCCATCATCGGGCGGCGGCTGGACGCACTGGAGGAGCGCCTGGGTGTGAAGCTGCTGCTGCGCACCACCCGGCGCATCAGCCTCACCCACGAGGGCAGCGCGTTTCTGGAAGACTGCCAGCGCGTGCTGGCCGACCTGGCGAATGCCGAGGCCAGCGTGTCAGCGGGTGGGGTGCAGGCCAGCGGCCATCTGCGCATCACCGCGCCAGCGGGCTTTGGCCGCCGCCACGTAGCCCCGCTGGTGCCCTGGTTTCGCGAGCAGCACCCGGACGTGACCGTGACCCTGAACCTGAGCGACCGGGTGGTGGACCTGGGTGGCGAGGGTTTTGACTGTGCGGTGCGGGTGGGCGATTTGCCCGATTCCAGCCTGGTCAGCGTGCGCCTGGCCGACAACCGCCGCCTGTGCGTGGCCACCCCGGCGTTTTTAAAGCGCCATGGCACGCCGCAGCAGCCCGCCGATCTGGCCAAATTTGACTGCCTGGCTCTGTCCAGCGAGGCCTCGCAAACCCGGGGCTGGGCGTTTACCGCCCCCGGCAGCCCGGACGTGTTCTACGCCAAACCCAGTGGTCCGCTGAACTGCACCGACGGACAGGTGCTGCACGACTGGTGCCTGGCGGGTTACGGCATCGCCTGGCGCAGTACCTGGGAGGTGGAGGCCGAGATCGCCAGCGGCCAGCTGGTGTCGGTGCTGGACGGGTTTGCCGCGCCGCCCAACGGCATCTACGCGGTGTTTGCCCAGCGCAAACATCTGCCGCTGCGGGTACGGCTGTGGATCGACTTTTTGAAGCGGCACTACAGCCAGCCGGGGTTCTGGACCGGCGCGGACGTAAAAAAACCCGGCTAACCGGGTTGTGGTGGAGGGCGAAACGGTTGCCTTCCAGAAACACCGCAGAACTGGCTTTGCCAGGCTGCTGGTGTTGCCCCCTGCAAGGGGGTTGGCGAAAAGCGCTTGCGCTGTAGCCTGGGGGTTAGCCTTTTAAGCACTCGCTCATGAACTTCTTGCGCTCGTCGCCCTTTTTGCCGGTGGCATCCTTGTTGCAGGTGGTCATTTTGCTTTGCTGGGCGGTTTGGCCGTCGGCGGCAGCGGGGGCTTCGGCCTTGGCGCTCAGGCAGGTCTTCATGAAAGCCTTGCGCTCGTCACCCTTGAGCTCCTTGGTCTTGGCATCGGCATTGCAGGTGGTCATTTTGGTCTGCTGGGCGGTTTTGGGCTTGTCTTCGGCGTGGGCGATGCCCAGCGAAAAGGCCATGCCCAGGGCAGCGATCAAAGGTAAGAATCGTTTCATACAAGCTCCAAAAGAGGAAAAATGGAAGTAATCCTGTGTACAACAGATTGTTGCACCCGTGGATTGCACCCTATAACGGCGCTTCCCGCAAGTCGGATGACGGCCCCCGTAAAATCGGTGCATGCTCTCAGTCAAACATGAATTGCTCGCGGCGCTGGCCGTCGGGCTGGAAAAAATTGCCCCCGGCGCCGGTGCCAAAGCCGCGTTCGAGTCCCCCAAGGTGGCGGCCCATGGCGATTTCGCCTGCACCGCCGCCATGCAACTGGCCAAACCGCTCAAGCTGAACCCGCGCCAACTGGGTGAAAACCTGCGCGCGGCCCTGCTGGAGCAGCCTGCGTTCGCCAAGTGGGTCGAGGCCATCGACATCGCCGGGCCGGGCTTCATCAACATCAAACTCAAACCCGCCGCCAAGCAGGAAATCGTGCGCGAAGTGCTGGCCGCCGGGGCCCAGTTTGGCGTGCAGCCCGCCAACGGCCAGCACATTCTGGTGGAATTTGTCTCGGCCAACCCCACCGGCCCGCTGCACGTAGGCCATGGCCGCCAGGCGGCCTTGGGCGACGCGATATGCAACCTGTACGCCACCCAGGGCTGGGACGTGTACCGCGAGTTCTATTACAACGACGCAGGCGTGCAGATCGGCACCCTGGCCACCAGCACCCAATTGCGGGCCAAGGGCTTCAAGCCCGGCGATGCCTGCTGGCCTACCGACGCAGACAACCCGATCAGCAAGAACTTCTACAACGGTGAATACATCGCCGACATTGCCAACGACTTTTTGGCCCAAAAGACCGTCAAGGCCGACGACCGTGAAGTCACTGCCTCCGGTGAGGTGGAAGACCTGGACTCGATCCGCGAATTCGCCGTGGCCTATCTGCGCCGCGAGCAAGACCTGGATCTGCAGGCGTTTCAGGTGAAGTTCGACAACTTCTACCTCGAATCCAGCCTGTACACCAGCGGCAAGGTCGATGCCACGGTGCAGCTGCTGCAAGACGCAGGCAAAACCTACGAGCAAGACGGCGCGCTGTGGCTGAAGTCCACCGACTACGGCGACGACAAAGACCGCGTCATGCGTAAAAAGGATGGCACCTACACCTACTTTGTGCCCGACGTGGCCTACCACATCGCCAAATGGCAGCGCGGCTTCACCAAGGTGGTCAACATCCAGGGCACCGACCACCACGGCACCATTGCCCGCGTGCGCGCCGGGTTGCAGGCCGCCAACGTGGGCATTCCCCAGGGCTACCCCGACTACGTGCTGCACACCATGGTGCGCGTGGTGCGCGGCGGCGAAGAGGTCAAGATCTCCAAGCGCGCCGGGAGCTACGTGACGCTGCGCGACGTGATCGACTGGACCAGCAAGGACGCGGTGCGCTTCTTCCTGCTCAGCCGCAAGCCCGATACCGAATACACCTTCGACATCGACCTGGCCCGCTCGCAGAACAACGACAACCCGGTCTACTACGTGCAGTACGCCCACGCCCGCATCTGCAAGATGCTGCGCGACTGGGGCGGCGACCAGTCCCAGTTGCAGGGCGTAGACCTGTCCAGCCTGCTGGTGCCCCAGGCCCAGACCCTGATGCTGCAACTGGCCAAGTACCCCGAGATGCTGACATCCGCCACCGAGACCTTTGCGCCGCACGACGTGACCTTCTACCTGCGCGAACTGGCCGCCAACCTGCACAGCTACTACGACGCCGAGCGCGTGCTGGTGGACATTGAGCCCCTCAAGTTGGCCCGCCTGGCTCTGGTCGCTGCTTGTGCCCAGGTGCTGCACAATGGTTTGGCGGTATTGGGCGTGAGTGCCCCAGAAAAAATGTAACAGGACTTACGCAAGTTCCCCCTGTAAGCCCGAAGGGCGATACAGGGGCGCTGCGGAAGTCCCATGTAATAAATAGCAAGTATGAAAAAGCAAAAGCAGAGCGGCGGCACCATCATCGGCTTCATCGTCGGGGTGGTGGTAGGCCTGGGATCGGCGCTGGCAGTGGCGGTATACGTCACCAAGGTGCCGATTCCGTTCATGAGCGGCAAGACCCAGGCCAACAGCGCCGACCACGACGCGGCCGAAACCCAGAAAAACAAGGACTGGGACCCCAACACCCCGCTGCACGGCAAAAACCCGGTGCGTCCGGTGTTGCCCGCGGCCACGCCCGAACCGGCCCCCGAGCCCACCGTGGCGGTGCCGCCGCCAGCGGTGCTGCCGGCAGCTCCGGCGGTGTCGGTGGCGGCCAAACCCGTGGCCAAGCCCGCCAGCAGCGCAGCCTCTACCAGCGCACCCGCCAGCAGCGCCGACCCCCTGGGCGATCTGGCCAAGGCCAAAGCCAAGGCGTCACCCAGCCCGGCGGCCACTGCTGCGCCCGTGCTGGCCCCGAGCACCGAGCCGTTTGAATACTTTGTGCAGGCCGGTGCGTTCCGCACCACCGAAGATGCCGAAGCCCAGCGCGCCAAACTGGCCATGATGGGCATGGAAGCCAAGGTCACCGAGCGCGAGCAGGCCGGCCGCACGGTGTACCGCGTGCGCATGGGCCCCTACGCCAAGCGCGACGATGCCGAGCAAGCCAAAGACAAGCTGGAAAGTGCCGGTGGCGACACCACCCTGGTCCGCGTACAGCGCTAGTGCTGCGTTGTTGCCATAGCGGCTGAACTTTTTGGACGCAACCCCGTCTGAACCCCCACAAGGAGTGATTTGCAATGAAACGTCGTGAGTTTTCGCTGACCTCAGCCAGTGTTCTGGCTGGTTCGGCCCTGGTTCTGTCGCCCATGGGCAGCGCCCACGCACAGGGCAAGCCGCCTGTGGCGGGCACCGACTACCTGGTGCTGGACAAGCCCGCGCCGACCGAAGCCCCGGCGGGCAAGGTTGAGGTGGTGGAGTTCTTCTGGTACGCCTGCCCGCATTGCTTTGCATTTGAGCCCGCGCTGTCGGCCTGGCTGAAGAAGCTGCCCAAGAATGTGGCTTTCCGCCGCGTGCCGGTGGTGTTCCAGGACAGTTTCATTCCGCCGCAAAAGCTCTACTACACGCTGGAAGCCCTGGGGCAACTGGAAGCGCTGCACGGAAAAGTGTTCAACGCGATCCACGTCGAGCGCCAAAAGCTGGACAAAGATGGCCTGGTGATCGACTGGGCCGCCAAGCAGGGCCTGGACAAGGCCAAGTTTGTGGAGGTCTACAACTCGTTCTCGGTGGCCACCAAGGTGCGTAAAGCAGCGCAACTGCAAGAGGCCTACAAAGTGGCCGGTGTGCCCGCCATGGGCGTGGCCGGGCGCTTCTACACCGACGGCACGCAAGCCCAGTCGATGGAGCGTGGCCTGACGATCGTGGACTACCTGGTGTCGCAGCAGAAAACCTGACCAGCCGTTCGCTTTTCGCACCGACGAGCCCGCTTTTGCGGGCTTTTTTCTGGGCCAAGCCAATCGACCGCTACAATCATCTGCAAGATTCGTGCCTCTATGAAAAACGCCTACCACACTCTTATCCTCCTGTTGCTGTGCACTTGCGCGGGCGGTTCTGCCTGGGCTGAAAAAGCCGACCGTCTCAAGCCCATGAACGTCGAATCCGATGCCATGCGCTACGACGACCTGAAGCAAACCAATGTGTTTACCGGCCGCGTGGTCATGACCAAGGGCACCATCGTCATCCGGGGTGCGCGTGTGGACGTGCGCCAGGATGCCGAAGGCAACCAGATCGGCATCGTCACCGCCGAGCCCGGCAAGCTGGCTTACTTCAAGCAAAAGCGCGACGGTGTGGACGAATTCATCGAAGGCGAAGGCGAAACCATCGAGTACAGCAGCAAGTTGGACAACGTGCGCTTCATCAAGCGCGCCGTGATGCGCCGCCTGCTGGGCAGCAAAGTAAATGACGAAGTCACCGGCGGTGTCATCGTCTACGACAACACCACCGATGTCTTCACGGTAGACAACGGCACGCCCGCCAACAACCCTGGCGGCCAAAACGGCCGGGTACGCGCGATGCTGACCCCCAAGGTGGTGGCTCCGGCCACCTCTGCCCCTGTGGGTGCCGCCAGCCCGGCGCTGCGCTCCAGCACCACCCTAGAGGGCGCGCAGAAGTGACGGGCACGCTCGCCGCAGCAGAAAGCCGTCTGGAAGCCCGCCACCTGCAAAAAGCCTACGGCAGCCGCAAAGTGGTCAAGGACGTGACCCTGGCGGTCAAAAAAGGCGAAGTGGTGGGCCTGCTGGGCCCCAACGGTGCGGGAAAAACCACCTCGTTCTACATGATCGTGGGCTTGGTGCGGGCCGACGGCGGCAGCATTTCCATCGACGGACAGCCGGTGGAGCACATGCCGATCCACCGCCGTTCGCGCCTGGGTCTGAGCTATTTGCCGCAAGAGGCCTCGATTTTTCGCAAGCTCACGGTGGAAGAAAACGTGCGCGCCGTGCTGGAACTGCAGTTTGACGAAGCCGGTAAATCGCTGACCAAAGAGGTGATCGAGCAGCGCCTGACCGCCTTGCTGGAGGATCTGCGGGTCGAGCACCTGCGCCAGTCCAGTGCCCTGGCCCTGTCCGGGGGGGAGCGCCGCCGGGTGGAGATTGCCCGCGCGCTGGCGACGCAGCCGCGGTTCATTCTGCTGGACGAACCGTTTGCCGGTATCGACCCGATTGCGGTGATCGAGATCCAGCGCATCATCGGCTTTCTGAAGTCGCGTGGCATTGGCGTGCTGATCACCGACCACAACGTGCGCGAAACCCTGGGTATTTGTGACCACGCCTACATCATCAGCGACGGCAACGTGCTGGCCGAAGGTACGCCGTCCGAGATCGTCGACAACGCCGATGTACGGCGCGTCTACCTCGGCGAACATTTCCGGATGTAGTGCCTAGATGAAGCAAGGCCTCTCCCTACGCGTATCCCAGCATCTGGCGCTCACGCCCCAGTTGCAGCAGTCCATCCGTCTGCTGCAGCTCTCCACCCTGGAGCTAAGCCAGGAAGTGGACCAGATGCTGGACGATAACCCGTTTCTGGAGCGCAACCTGGACGATGCGCCGCGCGAAGAGTTCGGCCTGCCCCAGGCTGACACCCCCGTCAGCGCGGGCGACCGCGAAACCGAATCTGCTCCTACTTCTGTAGCTGAATACGCAGGCGAGACAAGCGCAGAGGGCTCAAATGATTCAGAGTCGCCGCTGACCGGTGGCGACGACACCAGCTGGGACGGCGACGGTACTTCCGAGATGAAGCCCGACGACAGCGAGTGGGGCGGCGATGCACCCGCGCGCCAGAACAACCTGGGCGAAGAAGGTGAGGCCGACGCGACCGAGCTGGCCCGCAACCAGGAGTCGCTGACCAGCTTCCTGCACCGCCAGGCGCTGGCGCTGCGCCTGGGCGAGGTGGACCAGGCGGCGCTGCGCTTCCTGATCGAGTCGCTGAACGACGACGGCTATCTGGAGGACGACTTGGCCAGCTTGGCCCAGGGCCTGGCGGGCGACGATGTGGAAGCCCAGGAAGAGCTGGTACACCGCTTCACCGTCGCCCTGCGCCTGCTGCAAAGCCTGGAGCCCGCCGGGGTGGGGGCGACCCACCTGGGCGAATGCCTGGTGCTGCAGCTCAAGGCGCTGCAGTCCACCATGGGCAACGACCCGGCCCGCAAGACCGCGCTACGCATCTGCCGCCAGCCCATGGACCTGCTGGCCCGGCGCGACGTGAAGCGCCTGGCCCAGCTCTGCCACGCCACCGATACCGACATCAAGGCCGCAATTGCGCTGATCGCCCGGCTGGAGCCCAAGCCTGGCCGCCGCTTTGTGGACGTGGAGCGCAACATCGTGGTGCCCGACGTAATCGTCGCCAAGGTGGGCCGGGGTGCCAATGCCAAGTTCCGGGTGGTGCTGAATCCCGAAGTGATGCCGCGCTTGCGCGTGCACGACATCTACGCCAACGCCCTGCGCCAGCACAAGGGCGGTGGCAAGGATGCGTCGAACAACGCCGCCCTGCAGCAGCGCCTGCAGGAAGCCCGCTGGTTCATCAAGAACATCCAGCAGCGCTTCGACACCATTTTGCGGGTCAGCAACGCCATTGTGGAGCGGCAAAAAAGCTTCTTCAGCCACGGCGCGCTGGCCATGCGCCCCCTGGTGCTGCGCGAGATTGCCGACGAGCTGGGCCTGCACGAGTCCACCATCAGCCGCGTCACCACCGCCAAGTACATGGCCACGCCCTACGGCACCTTTGAGCTGAAATACTTCTTCGGCTCGTCCCTGGGCACCGAGACCGGCGGCAACGCCTCCAGCACGGCGGTGCGCGCCCTGATCAAGCAGTTCGTGGCCTCTGAAGACCTGAAAAAACCGCTCAGCGACAGCCAGCTGTCCGACATGCTGAAAGAGCAAGGCATCGAATGCGCCCGCCGCACGGTAGCCAAGTACCGCGAAGCCTTGCGGATTGCGCCGACGAATCTGCGCAAGGCGCTGTAAACCCTGTAGATGGGCCATTGGTGCTAGTATTTCCCGCATGAATACCGACACCCTCCGCGCCGAAGCTTTGTCACTGCCCGCCCACGAACGGGCCGAGTTGGCAGCACAGCTTTTGTCCAGTCTGGATGCTTTGTCCGAGGCAGAGATTGAGCCGCTGTGGTTCCAGGTGGCGGCGAGTCGGGCGGCAGAAATGGACCAAGGGATCACGCAGCGCATTTCCTCCGAGGAAGTACGCCTACAAGCGCTCGCATTGCTCAAGTGAGCTACTTTTTCAACGAGGCGGCCCGGGTCGAACACCTGGAGCACGTGGCCTACTACGAGTCTTGCTTGCCAGGTTTGGGTGCACGGTATCTGTCGGCATTCGATGCTGCAATGGAGCGCGTGTGTAGCGCCCCAGAGCGGTATCGCGTGGAATTTCCTCCCGGTATCCGCCGCTTCCGGGTGCCCGGTTTCCCTTACAACATTCTCTACCGGCTGGTTGGAGCCGATGTGGAGGTTTTGGTGGTTGCACCGCACCGGCGGCGACCGGGTTATTGGCTGGGAAGGCTGTAACCCGCAGCGGCGTGACCCCCTATGGGATACTCCACGCCTCCCAGCGGACCCGCTCCGCGCCCCACTTTGGCACCGATCCCATGAACCAACTCCAATTATTTTTACCCTGCGCCGCTGGCGTGGAAGAGCTGCTGGCCGAAGAAGTGCACGCGATTACCGGGCTGCAGGGCGAGGATCTGCGCTCGCACCGGGGCGGGGTGCTGGCGCGTTCGTCGTGGCGTGATGCGATGCGGCTCAATTTGCACAGCCGTCTGGCGCAGCGGGTGCTGGTGGAGCTGTCCAGCACGCCCTACCGCAACGAACAAGACCTGTACGAGGCGGCCAGTAACGTGGCCTGGGAGATCTGGTTTACGCCCAAGCAAAGCTTCAAAATCGAAGTCACCGCGCAGCACAGCCCGCTGACCTCGCTGAACTTCGCCGCCCTGAAGGTCAAGGACGCGGTGGCCGACCGCTTCCGCTTCAAGACCGGCGTGCGCCCCGATGTGAATGTGCAGTGGCCCGATGTGCGCATCTACCTGCACCTGACCACCGAGCACGCCACCATCTACATCGACACCTCGGGCGACGCGCTGTTCAAACGCGGCTGGCGCGAAGACAAGGGCGATGCGCCCCTGAAGGAAACCCTGGCCGCCGCCATGATTGCCGCTAGCGGCTGGGACGGCACTACGCCCTTCTACGACCCCTGCTGCGGCAGCGGCACCATCGCCATCGAGGCCGCGCAGATCGCCTGCAATATCGCGCCGGGCAGCCTGCGCCGCTTTGGTTTTGAGAAACTGCTGCCGTTCCAGCCCCATGTGTGGTCGGCCATCCAGGACCAGGCGGCCGAGGCCGAGCACGAGCCGCAGACCCAGATTTTCGGCAGCGATGTGGCCTTCCGGATGGTCGATTTCGCCACCCGCAACGCCGAGCGCGCTGGGGTCACGGGCGTGGTCGAGTTCCGCGGCGGCGATGCCTTGCAGCGCATGCCGCCCGCGCCATCGGGTGTGATGCTGCTGAACCCGCCCTACGGCGAGCGGATCGAGGTGGCCGGTGTGGCCGGTCGCCGCGAAGCCGCGCAGACCGAGGACGGCAGCAGCGACTTCTTCCCCCAACTCGCTACCCACTGGAAGCGCAACTACGCGGGCTGGACCGGCTGGATCCTCACGCCAGACCTGAAGCTGCCCGGCAAGATGCGCCTGAAAGAGTCGCGCCGCGTGCCGATGTGGAACGGCCCCATCGAATGCCGCCTGTTCCGCTTCGACATGGTGGCCGGGTCGGCACGGCGCGGTGCCGACATCGATGCCAAATAAGCCGCTGGAGCTGGGCCCAGGCCCGCACACCGTGGTGATCGACACCAACATCGTGCTGGACGTGTTCATCTTTGACGACAAGGCCTCTAAGCCCTTGCAGCCCGCGCTGGCCAGCGGCCAATTGCGCTGGCTGGCCACGCAGCACATGCGTAACGAGCTTGAGAGGGTGCTGGACTACACCCACCTCATCCCTAAACTGGCCTACTACCAACTCAGCAAGGCCGATGTGCTGGCCCGGTTCGACCGCTACGCCACCCTGGTGGAGGTGGCCCCGCGCACCACGGCCATCTGCAAAGACCCCGACGACCAGTGCTTCATCGACCTGGCCGTGGCCCACCAGGCGCTGCTGCTGAGCAAGGACAAGGCCGTACTTTCTATGCGGAAAAGGCTTCTGGCGCTTAATACATCAGCGCAAGCAGCTATTCAATTTGTAGCGTAAAGCTGTCGGCACTGGCGCGCGGCCAATAAAATTTATACACGTTGGGCAGGGCGCTGATGTCCCGGTCCAGCAGGGCATCCATGGGCAGCGGCGGCATGATGCTGACCAGCAGTTTGACCCCGGTTTCATTCACCCGGCGCACAATGTGGTGGGCGGTGATCTCGCCCGGATGCATCAGCCCGGCGGCCTGCACCATCTCTTTCAGCGCCTTGAGCGTGTTCTGGTGGAAGTTGAACACCCGCACCGCCTTGTCGGGCACGATCAGCGCCTGCTGGCGGATGGGGTCTTGCGTGGTCACCCCGGTGGGGCAATGGCCGGTGTGGCAGGCCTGGGCCTGCAGGCAGCCCAGCGCAAACATGAAGCCCCGGGCAGAATTGCACCAGTCGGCCCCCAGCGCCATCATCCGCGCGATGTCAAACGCACTGACCACCTTGCCCGCGCAACCCAGCTGGATGCGGCTGCGCAGGCCCACACCGCGCAGCGTGTTGTGTACCAGTTGCAGGCCTTCTTGCAGTGGCGCACCCACGTGGTCGGTGAATTCCAGCGGTGCCGCACCGGTGCCGCCCTCGGCCCCGTCCACCACGATGAAGTCGGGCGTGATGCCGGTGACCTGCATGGCCTTGACCATGGCAAACCATTCCCAGGGGTGGCCGATACACAGCTTGAAGCCGGTGGGCTTGCCCCCCGACAGTTCGCGCAGCCGGGCGATGAACAGCATCATCTCCACCGGGTTCTTGAACGCGCTGTGGGCCGAGGGCGAGACGCAGTCCACTCCCTCGGGTACGCCGCGCGCTTCGGCAATCTCGGCGCTCACCTTGGGGCCGGGGAGCACCCCACCGTGGCCGGGTTTGGCCCCCTGGCTGAGCTTGAGCTCGATCATCTTGACCTGCGGGTTGGCGGCGTTGGCGGCGAAGCGCTCGGGGTTAAAGGTTCCGTCGTCATTGCGGCAGCCGAAGTAGCCCGAGCCGATTTCCCACACCAGGTCGCCGCCGTGGGTTTTGTGGTGCACCGAGATCGAGCCCTCGCCCGTGTCGTGCGCAAAGTGGCCCTGCTTGGCCCCCTGGTTCAGCGCCAGGATGGCGTTGGCCGACAGCGCGCCAAAGCTCATGGCCGAGATGCTGAACACGCTGGCGCTGTAGGGCTGGGTGCAACTGGAGCTGGTGGCCTGCATCCCGGTGCGGCTGTCCAGCCCGATGGTGGTGCGAAAGTCGTGGGTGGGCGTGACGGTGGGGGCGACCGAGTGGTTGATCCACTCGTAGCCCTCGGCCAGCACGTCCAGCTGGGTGCCAAACGGCCGCTTGTCGATGTCGCTCTTGGCGCGCTGGTACACCAGCGAACGCTGGGCGCGCGAGAAGGGGTTGGCATCGTTGTCGGCCTCGATGAAGTACTGGCGGATTTCCGGGCGCACGTACTCCAGCATGTAGCGCATGTGGCCAATCACCGGGTAGTTGCGCAGCACCGACTTCTTGGTCTGGCGCAGGTCAAAAACACCCAGCGCCACCAGCCCGCCAAACACCAGCAGCGGCAACAAGCCGGTGCTAAAGGCCACCAAGCTAAACAGGCTCAGTAGCAGCCCCATCACGCACAGCCCCATGGCGGTGTACCGGATGGGGTAGACCGTATTCAAATATTCCAGCATAGACATTTCTCCTGGGCGCGATGCTACTGGCTAAACTGGGGCTTTGCCACCAGTGATCACCATGACTTCAAATGCCCTTTCCCCCCTGCAATCCGACGACTTTGATGCCCTGGATCTGATCCTGGAAGACCTGCGCGAGCGCTTTGACGAAACCCCGCAATGGGAATTTTGTGAAGGCTTCATGGCCGCCGTGATTTGTGGCCGCAAGCCCATCGCCCCCGAGGAATACCTGTCTGTGCTGCTGGACATTGGCGAAGACGGCGAAGGCAGCTTTGCCGACGATGCCCAAAAAGAGGCCTTCATGGCGCTATGGATGCGCCGCGTTGCCGAAGTGGCCGCCGCGCTGGACGCAGAAGAAGTGCGCAACCTGTCGGACGAGAAAGCCTATTCCCCCGAAGTGCTGGACGTGCGCGGCATGATGCTGTCACTCAGCCCCGAGGAGCGCGCCGAGGCCCTGCAAGGCGAAGAAGAGGAAGGCCCGCTGCCCGCCTTCGGCCAGGTGTGGGCCCTGGGCTTCATGTACGCGGTCGAATCCTGGCCCGAGGAGTGGGTGGCCCCGGCCAAGGACAAGGATGCCATCAAGGCCCTGGATGCCGGGCTGGAGGCCATCGTGGCCCTCACCGAAGACGACACCGGCCCGGCCGAAGTCTCGGCCTATGGCCCCGACGAAGAAGGCGGCGAAGAGCCGCCCCCCAGCATGTCCATGGCCCGCATGGAGGCCTTTGGCGAGGCCCTGTGGGCGGTGTACGACCTGCGTGCGCTGTGGCGCAGCATCGGCCCCCGGGTGGAAACCGTGCGCGTCGAAGCCACGCCGGGCCGCAATGACGCATGCCCCTGTGGCAGCGGCAAAAAGTACAAAAAGTGCCACGGCATGACCTGAGGATCGACCCGCAGGGGCTGTGAGCCTCTACTGCATTTTTCGGAAGTTGAGGCTCACGGCCTGGCCAAAAACTTCTGTAAATTGGTGGCGGCCTGTCGGCGCACCTTGGCCCGCAGGAACGGCGTCCAGCCCAGCAGCAGCCCCGGCGTGCCCAGCGCCTGGCGCGACCAGCTCCAAAAATCAAACCGGTCCACCTGGTTCACGATCAGCCCTTGCGGGTTGAAGCTGAACCGGCTGTCGATCCGGTTGTGCACCAAGCGCCCGGTCGCACCGAACCGGTAGTGCGCTTCCCAGTGGGCCTGGCCGCTTGTCGCATCGGCCTGCAGACCACTGAACTCCAACTTCCACACATCCCGGCCCTGGGTACGGGTGGCCGCGCACAGCATGCGCCACATGCCACCGACCTCCCGCTGGCCTCGCAGGGAAAACGCCGGATCGTCAAACTGCGCATCGGGCGCATAGCAGGCCGCCATGGTGTCGGCATCGAGTTGGGCAAAGGCCGTGTAGAAGCGTTCCAGGGTTTTTTGGTGGGGGTGCATGGTGGTAAATGGGGTTCAAGCGTGTTTCAAATAATTACATTTTGAATGCATTGGTAATGTATAGACTAGCGGTGAAATTGACATTTCGTGCGGCCGCTACAAGCGGGGATTCTGGGGCTTGTTTGGGGTTTTGCGGGAGGTTGAAGGTGACAGAATATTGGCGTAAAGGGCGGGGCATCGACCGTATCCAGGCATCCGCCAGCCTGTGGATGCACGTGTCCATCCTGACTTTCATGAGCTGTATGTACAAGGCTTTTCCCATGGACAGCCATTTCTCCTTAACCGATAGCCTGCGCCGACCCGCCGGCCTATCTCTTGTGAGTGCCCCATTCCCGTGCAGTCTTTAACCGCCATCCATCCGGTGATCAGCTTCCGCAACAGCAAGCACGAAGCGATGCGCGGGACGCTCATCAGCCACCAGCGGGGCTCCCTGGTGATGGAGGTCTACAACCCCGATGCCTTGGTGCAGGTCAGTGAAATGTTGCACGAGCTGACCGTGCGCGCCGCCCAGCAGATCGTCTACCAGGGCAAGGCCGTGGTGGTCAGCATGGTCAACACCGGCCTGATGGTGGTGGTGTCGGTGGGTTTGATGGACCCGTGGAACGAGGTCGGGACGCTGCAGGCGGGCCGCGCCGATGCGGGCGAAGCAGCGATGGCTTTTGTACAAGACTGGGCTAGCCGCTTCAATGTGCGGCGCGACTACCAGGTGGTGGTGAGTGAAATGCGCGCCTATTTTGCCGAGGTGGCCCGCTGGGTTGACCAGCTCGACGTAGCGGGCAGCCTGCCGCGCGATGCCGATGGGCGCATCCAGCCTGCCGTATTTGTGGAGCTGGGCACGCCCTTGCTGCGCAAAGGCCGCGAGTACCTGCAGTGGTTTGACCGCGAAGCCGCCCTGGTGCCCGAGGACCTGGTACCCCTGCACCGCAGCTTTGCCCAAAGCGCCATCCATCCGCTGATCTTGCGCGCGCCGTTTGTGCACCGTACGTTCTCCAAGCCGCTGGGCTATGCGGGCGACTATGAGATGGTGAACCAGATCGTTGGCGACCCCCGACAGGGGCCCAGCAGCTATTTTCAGCTGGTCAACTTCATGTTTTTGCAGGCCGGTGTGGCACAGGCCCACCGCAACCGCATCGACATCCTGGCCGAGCGGCTGGAGGCGTTGGCCGTGCAGGCGGTGCAGCGCGGCCGCCCGATGCGGGTGCTGAATATCGGCTGCGGCCCGGCCCTGGAAATCCAGCGGCTGGTCCGGCAGAGTCCGCATTTCGACCAGCTGGAATTTGTGCTGGTGGATTTCAGTGAGGAAACCCTGGACTACACCCGCCAGCTCCTGGAAAGCCTGCAGCAGGGGACGGGCAAGACCCTGCGGCTCACGCTGCGGCACGCCTCGGTCAACCAGTTGCTCAAGCGCGCCAACCTGACCCAGCCGGTGGCCGAGGCCGACTGCTTTGACTACGTGTACTGCGCCGGTCTGTTCGACTACCTGACCGACAAGGTGTGCAACCGCCTTATCAAGTACATGGCCAGCCAGTCGCGTGCGGGGGGCAAGTTGCTGGTCACCAACGTGCATTCCAGCAACCCCGAGCGGCGCTGGATGGAGCATTTTCTGGAGTGGCATCTGATCTATCGCGACGAGGCCGATGTGCAACGTATCCTGCCGCCCGGCCTGCAGGACACCATGGTCTACACCGATGCCACCGGGGTGAATATTTTTGCCGAATCCACCGTGGGTAGCAGGGCGGCATGAAACGCTTCATCCAGCCGCGCCAAGATGCCGCTTACCGGCAGGAGCTGCACGGCTATCTGATCTTCAACAGCCGGGCAGCCTGCCTGATGACCATCGTCCTGGTGCTGGCCGGCATGGG
The DNA here is from genome assembly GCA_963512605.1 of uncultured Albidiferax sp. Classification (GTDB taxonomy): domain Bacteria; phylum Pseudomonadota; class Gammaproteobacteria; order Burkholderiales; family Burkholderiaceae_C; genus Rhodoferax_B. Next base: position 68,058 of record CAUPNG010000023.1, read on the forward strand.
CTTGGATTCTATTTTTTACCCCCAATTTGCGCCCGATTTTTTTGGCCTGCGCATTGCCGCCTGCGTGTTGATCGGGCTGGTGCTGCTGAGCTACCGGGGTGCCTGGGGCCGTGATCACATCAAGGCGTTGACGTATTTCTGGATTTGCATCCCCCAGGCCATGGTGTCCTGGATGATCTACAAGACCAATGGCGAGCAGTCGATCTATTTTGTCGGCCTGACCTTTGTGCTCAGCGGCATGGCGTTTTTCTTGCCGATCTCGTTCATGGAAGCCGTGTTTTTTGGCACCTTGACGCTGCTCGCCTACTGTGCGGCCTGCATCTGGCGCCAGGGCGGTATCCAGGACTTTCATGCCTTTTGGGGGAATGCTTTGTTCATGCTGTTCTACGCCATCATCGGCATCGCCCTGGCGGTCTATAACGAGCGCTGGCGTTGGCTGTCGTTTCGGCTCAAAAAAGAAATCCAGCTGAAAAACGCCGCCCTGCAGCAGACCAACCAGGCCCTGGCCGAGATCAAGGGCCACATGATGCAGCAGGAAAAAATGGCCGCGCTGGGCACCCTGGCGGCAGGCCTGCTGCACGAGGTCAACAACCCCGTCAACTACAGCCTGATGGCGCTCAACATGTCCCTGATGGACCCGGCGGTGTTGCAGAACGCCGACCTGCAGGAAAGCCTGGGCGATGCCAAAGAGGGCATGCAGCGGGTGCAAAGCATCGTCTCCGACCTCAAGACCTTTGCCTACCAGCAACCGGGCGACGCCAGCAGCGGTCGCATCTTTTTGTTTGAGAAGGCTTTGCAGTCGGCGCTGCGCCTGACCGGGTTCGAGCTCAAAGGCATAGCCCTATCGGTCGATCTGCCCATGGACACCCATGTACGCGGCGACGAACCCGCGCTGATCGGCGTGCTCATCAACCTGCTGGGCAATGCCGCCTTGGCTTTGCACAAAGCCGGTCGCACCGCGCCGCGCATCGAGGTGCGGGCGGTGCGCCAGGGCGACCGGCTGGAAGTCACCGTGCGCGACAACGGCACCGGCATCCAGCCCGAACACCTGGCCCGCGTGTTCGAGCCGTTTTTTACCACCCGTGACGTGGGCAAGGGCCTGGGCCTGGGCCTGAGCGTCAGCTATGCCATTGTGCAGCGCCACGGCGGCTCGCTGCGCGTCAGCAGCGAGCCCGGTGCGTGGACCGAATTTGCGTTTGACCTAGGACTTGCCCATCAAAATGTCTGACTTTTCCCCGTCGATTCCGCACGCTGCCAGCATTTTGTTCGTCGACGACGAACCTCTGTCGTGCAAATGGTTTGCCCGCAGCTTCGCCGACGAGTTCACCATCCTCACCGCCACCAGCGTGGACGCGGCATTGGCACTGTTGCGGACCCATTCCGCAGAGATTGCCGTGCTGGTGACCGACTACCGCATGCCCCTGCGCGACGGCATGGACCTACTGCGCGAGGTGCTGCGCGCGTACCGGCCTGTGGTGCGCCTGCTGGCCACCGGCTACGCCGACAAATCGCTGGCCATCACCGCGGTGAACGAAGGCCAGGTGTTCCGCATCCTGGAGAAACCGTTGGCCCCCGGGTCGACCCGACAGGCCTTGCGCGATGCGCTGGCCCTGTACCGCCAACAGGCCTTGCAGCATATGGTGCATACCAGCCGCGTGACCGCCATGCGTGACACCCTGGGCTTCCTGGCCCAGGAACTCAACACCCCGCTGGACACCGTGCGCGGCTACCTGGCGGCCTTGAAAGAGCGCCACCTGGCACCGGAGCATGCCCCTGCCGAGACCGCGGGCATGGCGCGGTTTGCCGAAGCCGTGCCGGGTGAAATCCTGCAGGCCCTGCTGTCGGCCGAGCGCCATACCCAGTACTGCCAGTCGCTGGTCTCCAGCTTCGTGCAGTCGGCCCGCGATGCCTACCCCGATGCCACGGGTGTACCCCAGCACGTCATGGCCAGCAGCCTGCTCAAGGCCCTGCTCGACGAATACCCCTTCAGCGGCGACGAGCGCGCCTGCGTCAGCACCCAGATCGAGGCCGACTTCGTGCTGCCGGGTCGCCGTGACCTGCTCTACCTGGTGCTGTGCACCCTGACCAAAAACGCCATGCTGGCCCTGCGCAACTGGCCCCAGCCCCGCCTGCTGATCTGGCTGGGTTTTGATGCCGATACCCAACGCACCTGCATCCGTTTTGCCGACAACGGCCCCGGCATTGCGCCGGTGCTGCTGGAGCGCCTGACCCTGCAGCCCATCGCCACGCGTGCCGACACCGGCCGCCACGGCATGGGGCTGGTGCTGTGCCGTCGCGTGCTGCAGTCCATGGGTGGCAGCATCGCGATCACCTCCGTCGCTGGACAAGGGGCTTGCGTGGCCCTGTATTTCCAGTCATTCTCCGTTGATAAACCTGGCAAGGCCCCCTTATGAGACCCGACAAGATCCTGTACGTCGACGACGAACCGATGGCCCTCAAGTATTTTGAGCGTCTGATCAACCCCATGGCCCCCGTGCTCACCGCCCTGTCGGTGGAAGAAGGCAAGGCCGTGCTGCAGGCGCGGGGCGCAGAAATCGCCGTGCTGATCACCGACCAGCGCATGCCCGGAGCCCTGGGCAACGAGCTGCTGCGCTACGCCCGAGACCACCACCCCCAGATGGTGCGCATGCTCACCACCGCCTACTCCGAGCTGGGCGAGGCCATCGAAGCCATCAACACCGGCGAGATCTACCGCTACGTCACCAAGCCCTGGGATCTGGAACTGCTGCGCGCCGACATGCGCAACGCCCTGGAGCTGGCCGAAACCCGCTGCGAGCGTGACGACCTGCTGCGTGAAAAAATGGCCGTGCAACGCCAGCAACTGCTCGCCAGCCGCATCTCGCAGCTGGCCGTGGTCTGCGCGGGCTTTTTGCATGTGGACTACGAACGCGGCCTGCAAGCCTATCTGCTGGGGGCCGAGCTCAGCGGTTGCGCGTTGCCCCCCATCGATTGGCGCAGCATGGACCACGCCGAGCTGATGCAGTACGAGGCCCAGCGCAGCGTCGCCATCGGCCAGACCCTGGTCAGCCTGCAGCCCCGCTTCGCCGGTGTAGACAGCTCCGCCGCCGCCTTGCAGGCGCTGGCCGATGCCCTGCCCGGCCAGGTGGAACTGCAGGGTGGCACCGCCACGCTCACGGGCCGTGGCGCACTGACCTGGCTGCTGGATGCCGCTTCGCATGAACCACCGTCACCCGCCTCGGTGGCCTGGCTGGCGTGGTTGTCGTACTGGGCTGGCAGCGTGCACCTGGAAGCCCACCCGGACGGCGTAGCGGTGCATTTGCGCACCGGCGGCGCACCAGCGGCGCTGCAGTCCGACTGGATGGCCGACGCGATCGAACGCATCAGCCAGTTGGCCACGGACGAGGAATGAGGCCTTAAATCAACTGCGGAGGCTGGCCCAGCAGCGCCACCAGCCGCTGCAGCGCATGCTGCACCGTGGCGGCCCGCACGGCGGCCCGGTCGCCGGGGAAAAGCTGGCATTGCGCATGCACCTGCCCGTCCAGCGCAAAGCCGAACCACACCGTACCCACCGGCTTGTCGGCACTGCCGCCACCCGGCCCGGCCACGCCGGTCACCGCCACCGCCACCTGGGCTTGGGAATGGGCCAGCGCCCCCACCGCCATGGCCCGCGCCACGGCCTCGCTGACCGCGCCGTGTTGGGCGATCAGCGCGGCATCCACCCCCAGCATCTCGGTTTTGGCAGCGTTGGAATAGGTGACAAAGCCGCGCTCGAACCAGGTACTCGACCCCGCCAGATCGGTGCATGCAGCGGCAATCATGCCGCCGGTGCAGCTCTCGGCCGTGGCCAGGAATACTTTGCGTTCAAGCATCAAATCGGCCACTAGCGCTGGTAAGTTAAGCATGGGCAGCTATCAAAAATGTAGTGTTACAAAAACCGCCACACGGCAATCACCAGCAGCGTGCAAAACGCCGCCACCAGGTCGTCAAAAATAATGCCGAAGCCGCCGCGTGCGTTCAGCCCCTTGAACGCCTGGTCGGCCCAGGCCACTGGCCCTGGCTTGGCCGCGTCAAAGTAGCGAAACAGGCCAAACGCCACCAGTTGCCCCAGCAAGCCTGCGGGCATCACCAGCCACAGCACCAGCCAGAACGCGATGATCTCGTCCCACACAATCGCCCCAGGATCCGCCACGTTCATGTTGCGCGCACACACCGTGCAGGCCCACCAACCGATGAAAAACCCGGCCAGCAGCAGCCACGCCATCTGCCCCTGCGTCAGCAGCGGCTGCACCACCAGAAACGCCAGCCAGGCCCACAGCGTGCCCGCCGTGCCGGGGGCTACCGGGCTCAGGCCCGAGCCGAAACCCAGGGCGATGAAATGGGCTGGGTGCGACAGCAAAAACCGCACAGTCGGGCGGCGAACAGGGGGGCGGGGAGAAGGGGCATCCATGCGGGCGATTATCGGGGGCGCGGACATAATCCACGGATGACACAACTGCACATTTCCAGCCAGTTCGATGCGGGCGCCATCACCGTGGTCAGCCTGGCCGACCCGCAAGACATCCAGCTCCAGATCCGCCCCGACAACGCCAGCGACTTCGCCCAATGGTTCCACTTCTGCCTGCACGGCGCGGCGGGCGTGCCGGTGGTGCTGCGCTTTTTGAACGCCGGCCAAAGCGCCTACCCGCCTGGCTGGGACGGCTACCAGATGGTCGCCAGCACCGACCGCCGCCGCTGGTTCCGCGTGCCCACCAGCTATGACGGCCAGGCCATGACAGTGCGCACCACGCCCAGCGCCAACCGCATCTACTTCGCCTATTTCGAACCCTACTCTTACGAGCGCCACCTGGACCTGCTGGGCACCGCGTCCCTGTCGGACCTGGTGGACGTGCAGCACCTGGGCACCACCCACCAGGGCCGCGACATCACCCTCCTGCACATCCGCGATGTGCAAGCCACCGGCCCCAAAAAGAAAATCTGGCTCATCGCCCGCCAGCACCCCGGCGAGACCATGGCCGAATGGTTTGCCGAAGGCTTCCTGCAGCGCCTGCTCGACCGCGACGACCCCACCAGCCGCACCCTGCTGCAGCACTGCGAATTTTTCGTCGTGCCCCACATGAACCCCGACGGTGCCGCCCTGGGCAACCTGCGCACCAACGCCGTCGGCACCAACCTGAACCGCGAATGGCAAGCGCCCAGCGTCGAGAAGTCGCCCGAAGTTTTCTATGTGCGGCAGAAGATGCAGCAGGTGGGGCTGGACCTGTTCCTGGACGCGCACGGCGACGAAAACCTGCCCTACAACTTCGTCGTTGGCACCGAAGCCACCCCCGGCTACAACCCCCGCATCGAAGCCCTGCAAGATACTTTCAAAGCCGCCTGGCTCGCCGCCAGCCCGGACTTTCAAACGGCAGTGGGCTACCCCCGCGCCGCGCCCGGCCAAGCCAACCTGAGCCTGGCGACCAACTGGGTGGGGCAGACGTTTGGCTGCCTGGCCTTCACGATTGAGATGCCGTTCAAGGACAACGCGAATCTGCCGGATGCGCGGGTGGGGTGGAGCGGGGGGAGGTCGAAGAAGCTGGGGGCTAGTGTGCTGGGGGCGGTGCTGGCGGTGGTTTCTACGTGAAAAATGGCCCCTATGCTTAATCCATAAGCGCAAGAAGCTATTAAAAATATAGTAAATATTGCAGAGGAATTCCCCATGCCAACTCCGGAAACTGCAGGCACTCTTGGCCATTTGCAGCAGTTCGTCAACACCTGGTCCGTTCCCAACGACACCCGCGTTGCCACCGACCTGCTGCCGGATTTGCTGGGCGATTCTGCCGCATGGAATGCGCGGTTCCCGTTTGCCCTGGGTGCGCAAGACAGCCGCGCCGCGATGCTGCACCTGCGGGACGATTTGCGTGCCGCCATTGCCGACCCCAGCTGCCTGCAAGGCACGCTCAATCCCTGGCTGAAAAAGGCGGGGCTGGGCATGGCTGTGGAAGTGCAGGACGAGCTGCCGGTGCTGCACACCACCAACCCCCGCCACAGCGCACAAGGGGCCATTCTGGTGATCGCCATGGAAGCCATTGCGCGGGGCGACTGGACCCGCCTGAAATGCTGCGCCGATTGCCAGTGGTGCTTTTTTGACACTTCTAAGAACCGCAGCAAGCGCTGGTGCGGCATGTCCAAGGGCGGGCCGGAGGGACGCGCCTGCGGCACCATCGCCAAAGTGCGCAGTTTCAGAGAGCGGCAGAAGGGTGCCTAAGCCGTGGCGGCTTTACTTTGCAGTGGGCCCGCTGTGTGGACACGCAGCACCACCGCCATCACCACGCCCAGAGCACCTACCGCGCCAAACACCAGCCAGGCGGTAGCCCGTGCACCGTCCACCACCAGCCAACTGCCCACGTAGTAGCCCGCCGTACCAGCCAGCGCGCCCGCCACACTCAACACGCCGAAAAAAGTACCCTGGCTGCCGTCGGGTGCCACGGTCGATGTCAGGGTTTCCAGGGCAGGCAGGATGGTGGTTTCCACCACGGTATAGCCCACCACAAACAGGTAAAACCACAGCAGGCTGTCGGTCAGCGCCACGCTGGCAAACAACAGGCTGGCGGCCACATAGGCCACCAGCAGCAACTGCTGAGGCGGGGTGCGAATCAGCCACTGTTGGGCCAACACCATGAAGCCCACGCCAACGATGCCGTTGACCACATAAATCGGTGCCGTGCTGCCGCTTTCTGAAAGGTTCTTCAGGTAGATAGGAAACGCCACATACAGCTGGGGAAACAAAAAATACCAAGGCATGGCCGCGCCCACCAGCAATTGAAACGGCCGGTGGCTTAGTGCGATGCGCATGCTGCGCCAGCCACCGGATGTTGGGGTGTGCGCACTGGCCATAGCCGGTTGCCGCCAGGCCCACAGCGCCAGGATGCCAAACAGCATGGCGCTGACCGCAAAGCAGGCCTGCACGCTGACCGCGCTGCCCAGGGCTCCCAGGACGGGGCCGATGATGACCCCCAGGTTCAGCATCTGGTTGTTGGCGGCAAATACCGCCGACAGCCGCTCAGCTGGCTCGCGGCCCAACACCCCAAATAGCGCTGACTCGTAGGCCGCCACCCCCGCGCCGCACAGACATGCAGACAGCACCAGCATCGTTGTGTCACTTTGGCTGGCAAACCCGGCCAGACCAATGCTCCGTAAACACAGTCCTAACACCAAGGCAGGTTTCGCACCGCATTTGTCTACCAAGGGGCCTGCCAGCAGCGGTAGCGATTGGGCTAGCAGCAAGTTGGCCCCCATTACCGTTGCCAGTGCTGCGGGACCGAGCCCCAGGTCTCGGCTCAGGAACACCGCCAGCAGCGGCACGGTCATGAAGTGCGAAGCGTTCATGCACAACTGTCCCCACAGCAAATGCCGGATGCGCGGGGGAAAGTGGGCCCACGTCCCGAAGATCCTTGCGCGCATGGGGATGTCCTGGTTGTTGTGTTTTAACTAGGCAAATTGTAACCTTCTAAAAATTTTTGATGGTTACAGAATAATTGCTACAACTGGCGCACAGCTAGGGCCAGGTGAGCGCATCCGAAGAGGATTGAGGATGGCGTTTTGGGGGGAGTAGTCGTGGAATAAAAAAGCGATAGTGCTTAAGCCGATGCCGACGGGGGCACGTCGATGCAGCAGCATATGGAAGAAAATCTTGGGCGTGGCTATGCGTACCAAAGGGTCAGCGCACCCAGGACGACCACTAGCACGACCCCACCCGCCAGACGCGCCGTTTGAACCAGCCCCTTGCGCTGTAAGACATCCGACGCCCACCGTCTCCAAGGATGTTGCTCAGCCACCATGCGGCGACCAAGCACGCAAAGCACCGCCACAACGGCAAGGCCAAACAACAACACCAAAATATTCACGCCCGCTTGAGGGTTCATGTGAGTGGCCTTTGAGGTTTGGGTTCAGCGGGCGCTGGAGGCCGTTCGATGGAAGAAAAAGTGACCGCGTTCTTTGTCAAAACCATGGGCGAACGACCCAGAATCGACCGGTTGCTGCTGCGGCAACCAGAAGGAGCGCGATGACAGAAAACAAGGCCCATTTGCTGGCACGCTCCATTGAACCCACTGCGGTTAAGCGATACAACGCAATATGACCCAAAAAAGTCAGTAGGCCACCTCCACAGGCCCAGGCAGCAAGAAAGAAAAAACGACGGAGAGTTTCTGCTCGCCATGCGTTGTCGGTCATAGCTAGGGCGACACTGTCATCTACTGGCCACATTCCAATCAACACGAACGCGGCTGCGCCAACCAATAGAAGCACGGTACTCGCCCCATCGGCTAATCTTTTCAAGACCAATTTGCCCATGTCTGCGTCGCTTTCATGTGATGTAAGCACCAATACCCAACTTCCGTTTCGCCTCAAGCGGCCCAACTGTCTGCTGCGTCAGTGCACTTCTGTGGGCTGCGAAACCGCCCACCGGGGTCAAGAGCCCCTTTGCGGGTAGCGGCTCTTCTTCTCCGCCGCGATTTGGTGCGCAATGGGGATCCGACCCCACTGGGCTACGGTCCGTGGTGGGGTTGTCTGGGTTTATGCCAAAAGTGCCTCCAGCGCTTATTTCATAGGCACAAACAGCTATTGAAACCGTAGCGTTCCGGTTCATTCCTCTATTAACCCGCCTTCGGCCTCGCCCCCGGAAACCACTCCGTATGCAACTCCCCCTGCCGCCCCAGGTACACCACCCGCTGGCCGCGCAGGAAGGCGTAGTAGCCCTGCACGCCGGCCTGCACGGCGCGGAGGGAGAACTGGCGGAATTTTTGGCCGTTGCGCTGGCTGTCGAGGATGGCGGCTTGTAGCGCCGGGGCATCGAAATCGGTGGCCACCGCGGGCAGGCCCTCTAGGAGTCTGTCGGGCTTGAGTCCGAACGAGGGGGTTGATTGAGCGGGTCGCGGTTTTCGAAGCGATTTTTCGTGGCTCGGGCGTTGTTGACGGGTGGATGAGCGCCTTGAGGGCTCCACCGCCACCTTGGGGGCTCGG
>CAUPNG010000024.1:0-76662 GCA_963512605.1 uncultured Albidiferax sp.
AAGCCCATGACCCACCCCGTCCCCACGCCGCAAGCTTTCACTATCACGGTACAGCACAGTGGCCGCAGCTTTGCCGCCACCGCCATTTAGTCCATACTTGCCGCCGGCATCCGCCAGGGCATTGGCCTGCCCTATGGCTGCAAGGACGGTGCCTGCGGCTCGTGCAAGTGCAAAAAACTCGAAGGCATGGTGTTCCACGGCCCGCACCAGAGCAAAGCCCTGAGCGAAGAGGAAGAAGCCGCCGGCCTGGTGCTCACCTGCTGCGCCATGCCGCTGACCGACGTGGTGCTGGAGTCGCGCCAGGTCACCGACGAAAGCGCCTTCCCCATCAAGAAAATGCCCTCGCGCGTCACCACGCTGGAGAAAGTCTCCAGCGACGTGATGGTCCTCAAGCTGCAGCTGCCCGCCAACGACACCCTGCGCTACCACCCGGGCCAGTACATCGAATTCATCCTGCGCGACGGTGCCCGGCGTAGCTACAGCATGGCCAACGCACCGCACACCGGCCCGGCGGTCGAGCTGCACATCCGCCACATGCCCGGTGGCAAGTTCACCGACCATGTGTTTGGAGCTATGAAGGAAAAAGAAATCCAGCGCATCGAGGGCCCCTACGGCAGCTTTTACCTGCGCGAAGACTCCGACAAGCCCATCGTGCTGCTGGCCTCCGGCACCGGCTTTGCGCCCATCAAGGCCATCCTGGAGCACATGCAGCACCAAGGCATTACCCGAGCGGCCACGCTGTACTGGGGGGGGCGCCGCCCGGGCGACCTGTACTTGAGCGACTGGGTGCAAGCCCAGTTGGCGGTGATGCCCAATTTACGCTTTGTGCCAGTCGTTTCCGACGCACTGCCCGAAGACGCCTGGACGGGCCGCACCGGTTTTGTCCACCAGGCGGTGCTGCAAGACCTGCCGGATCTGTCTGGCCATGAGGTCTATGCCTGTGGCGCGCCCATCGTGGTCGATTCGGCCCAGGCCGCGTACGTCGCCACGGCCGGGCTGCCCCCCGAGGCGTTCTTTGCCGATGCATTTACCAGTGAAGCCGACAAGGCTGCTGCCTGAGCATGGGCATCCGCGTCGGAGACGACATTACCTTTCGTCGGCTGGACATCTTTCTGGCCTTCATGCAGGAGGGCAATCTGCCCAACCTTCGCTACACCAAATAAAATTTCGAGGGAAGAAGACGGCATCACTCGTATATTTCGTTAACGAGTTGCGTAAAAAATACCGATGCAGCTAACGCACCTGCCGATTGAGGCAACCAAGAAGCTAGGCACATTTTAGCTAACGGAATTTAATAAATTTTATGTAAAAATCTATATTTAATACTTGACTTAAATAATTAATATCGATTTTGTGTTAATTATTTAAATCTATGGAGTTACGTGATGCGTTCTAAATAAGTGCTAAAGATGTGACATATTTGGGGGCTATACACATAAAAAATGCGCTATATTTGCTCGGCGTGTAAATAGAAAATTTTATGATCAAGGGGAAAATTTTGAAAAAAAAATGTAAATATCTTCCATTTGCGGCTCGCCAAATCTCTATCGGTATACTTTGCGGATTGATAACATCATGCTCAATTTTTACAGCTGGGTATCCTCCTGCACCAACAAGCGCAATCACGAATGACTACAACTATATTATTGGTCCGGGCGATGCATTAAGTATTACTGTATGGCGTAACCCTGAGCTCTCGATGGCAGTTCCCGTGCGACCAGATGGAAAATTAACTACGCCTTTGGTAGATGAATTGGTAGTTCAAGGGAAAACATCTGTTCAAGTGGCACGAGAAATTGAAGTAATACTGGGAAAATTTGTTCGTGATCCAGTGGTAACAGTAATGGTAACTAGCTTCGTAGGGCCATATAGTGAACAGATCCGAGTAGTTGGTGAAGCTGCAAAGCCACAAACGTTGCCGTACAAAAGTAAGATGACAGTGTTGGATGTGATGATTTCTGTTGGTGGGCTAACAGATTTCGCGGATGGAAACAATGCAACAATATTACGAACCTCTGAAGGAGATAAGCGGTATTCAGTACGGTTAAAAGACCTAGTTAAAAGGGGTGATTTCTCGAGTAATGTAGAAATGAAGCCTGGCGATATTTTGATAATTCCGCAGGGATGGTTTTAATCTAGATTTCAAATTATAAATAATTAATTAAATTTAAGAATATAAAAATAATGGATGAGTTAATTAGTCAGCTACTAACTTTTGCAAGAGGTTCTTGGAAGCATCGTTGGTTGGGTCTTCTCGTTGCATGGCTTGTCGGTGTCATTGGGGCAGGAATAGTATTACGAGTCCCTGATAAATATGAAGCGTCAGCACGTATCTATGTGGACACACAGTCGATCCTTAAGCCATTGATGTCAGGTTTGGCCGTTCAGCCGAATGTAGATCAGCAAGTCGGCATGTTGAGTCGAACACTAATTACTAGACCCAATGTAGAGAAGTTAATCCGCATGGCCGATCTTGATCTTGGAACTGTATCTAAAGGAACACAGGAAGGTTTAATTGAGCAATTAATGAGTTCATTACAGATAAAAAGTACTGCAAGGGATAATTTGTACACTCTTTCATACCAAGATCAAAATCCTGATCGGGCGAAACGTGTAGTTCAGTCGCTTGTATCAATATTTGTTGAGTCAAGTTTAGGCGATAGCCGAAAAGATACTGATGCAGCTAAAAAATTCATAAATGAACAAATAAAGACATATGAATCAAAATTAGAATCAGCCGAAGCTAGATTAAAAGAATTTAAACTTCGTAATATCGATGTGCAAACCGCAAATGGTGGAACTGATATAGCTGGCAAGTTAAGTGAAATAAGCACGCAACTGAATCAAGCGAAGCTGGAATTACGAGAAGCAGAAAATGCACGAGATGCTTCAAAAATTCAATTGCAGAGTGAAAAATCTGAAAGTGCAAATATTTCATCTAAAAGTTTGATGCAGGAATCTGCTCAATCGCTAGCCACTCCCGAAATTGATTCACGTATAGAAGTACAGAAGAGAAATTTGGACAGTCTACTTCAACGATTTACTGATCAACATCCCGATGTTATAGGTACACGGAGGTTAATTAAAGAATTAGAAGATCAGAAAAAGAGAGAAATTCAAGAGTTACGAAAATCAGCGATTCTAAGCCCGTTAAATTCATCAAATAATACGTTAGCTTCACAAGAGATGAGTCGGTTGTTAGCCACTTCAGAGGTGCAAGTCGCGGCACTACGGGCTAGAGTGTCTGAATATACGTCAAGATATGAAAGAGCTCGTGAATTTTTAAAGACCGCACCCCAAACAGAGGCTGAATATGCTCAGTTAAATCGAGATTACGCAATAAACAAAAAAAATTATGAGGACTTAGTCAGTAGACGTGAATCTGCATCTTTATCCGGTGATCTAGAGTCTGCTGCTGGCGTTGCTGATTTTCGATTGATTGATCCGCCCAGAGTTTCCCCCAAACCCGTGGCACCCAATCGGTTACTTCTTTTACTTTTAGCCTTAGTTGCTGCATTGGGAGTAGGGGGGTTTACTGCATTTGCCGCTAGTCAACTAAGGCCTGTGTTTCATGATGCGAGGACTTTACGCAACGTAATTGATCTCCCACTATTGGGTGTGGTTACCTTGGTGTTAAGTGATGGCGCAAAGCGTAAAGAAAGATCTGATCTTCGTAAATTCTTTGCAGTTTTAATCGCTTTAATTGCTGCTTTCATTTTGTTAATTTCTGCCTTGGCATTTATATCTGGACAAATAGGTTAAAAAATGAATAGCTTAATTGAGCAGGCAACCCGTCGTCTTGAACAACTGCGTCAGGCTGGGGTTGTCTCAAAAGATTTTGTAAATGTGAATCTGGATGACCTAGCTATTAAAGAGTCAAGGGTAGGAATTTCTTCGCCATTAGAAAATAATAAAATCTCTGAAAACACTAAAAAAACATTATCTTATTCACGAAAAGTTGATTTAGATTTAGATGCGTTAGCCGGGGCAGGTATTGTTAGTCCTAATGCACCTAGATCGCAAATCGCCGATCAGTATCGTGTCATAAAACGTCCTCTCATTAGCAATGCTATGGGCAAGGGAGCCTCGCTAATTGAAAATGGTAACTTGATAATGGTCACTAGTGCTTTAGCGGGAGAGGGGAAAAGCTTTTCTGCAATTAATTTAGCGATGAGTATCGCAACCGAACTAGATAATACGGTCATGCTTGTTGATGCCGATGTTGCTCGCCCTTCGGTATTGCGCATGTTAGGGTTGCCGGCTAGTCCGGGGTTGCTGGATTTGCTTGTGGGTGATGTTGATGATTTATCTAGTGTCCTATTAAAAACTAATATTGATAAACTAACTTTGTTGCCTAGCGGAACTCCGCACCTGCGTGCCACGGAGTTATTGGCTAGTGAAGCCATGAGTCAGTTAATTAAAAATATTGCAAATAGATATTCAGATAGAATTATTATATTTGACTCCCCACCACTTCTACTGACTACTGAGTCTAGAGTCTTAGCAACTCACATGGGACAAATAGTAATGGTTGTGCATGCGGAAAAAACTCTTCAAGTTGATATTCAACATGCCTTGTCTTCGATAGAGGCATGTCCGGTAAAAATGATGGTTTTAAATCAAGCTAAAAGTAATCAGCAAGGTGGATATGGTGGTTATGGATACGGCTATGGATATGAGCAGTAAGTGACCTACCTTTTATTTTATAATTGATATGAATTTATATTTTGATAATTCATGTATATTTAGATATACTAAATTATCATTTGTTCTTGTTGTATTATTCTCTCTCGCAACAAATTCAAATGCCCAGGCAACTTTATCTGCGCCTTCAAGTTTTGGGGGGCAATTTTATATTTCACCAAGTTTTTTGTTAAACGAAACTTGGACTAATAATTTAGCTTTGGAAAATGGAGATAAAAAATCAGGATGGATTACTGAAGTTAGTCCAAGAGTAAATATACGAAGCGGATCTGGGAAAATTAAAGGATATTTGAATTACTCCCTCAGTATTTTTAATCGCAGCGGTGGTCAGAGTAATAATTCAATACAAAATTCACTGAGTTCAGCACTTAATGTTGAAGCGATAGGCGGGCATGCGTATGTAGATATTTCTGGAAATATAAATCAACAGACAATATCCGCTTTCTCGATTCAAAATACTAATTTTAACAATATAAATTCAAACAAAACAGAAGTTTCTACATATAGTTTGTCGCCATACTATCGCGGTAGAATATCGAGTTATATGGCCTATGAGGCGAGATATAGCTTAACTACTACGCGAGCTAAAAGTGCCAACAACTTTTCATCTGATACAAAAACTTCGTCAATTAGTTTAAATGGCGATGATTTTTTCGGAAAACTCTCGTGGACACTAGGTCTAAATCGTCAAATAGTTTCACGAGTTAACACATCAGACATCGAAGTAGACAGTTTAAAAGTTTCTCTGAACTACCCTATCGTTAATAATTTAATGATTTCTGCTTCGGGTGGCCGTGAGTCGCAAAACTATACATCAGCCGCACAAACTGACTCTTGGACTTCTGGCATGGGATTAAACTGGACTGTGTCTGAGATGACAAAAATTTCAGCTAATTTGGAAAATAATCCTTTGGGGAAAATGCATAGCTTAAATTTTGAACACAGAACACCTCGTACAAGCTGGCGAGTGAGTGATGTCAAAAGTGTTTCTATGTCAAATGGAACAAACTCTTCAAGTCTGGGTAGTAACTATGACCTATTATTTAATCAATTCTCTTCAATTGAGTCTGACCCAATAAAAAGAGCCCAACTCGTTAATAATTATTTGCAGACTTACGGTATCAATCCAAACTCAACAGCATTGAATGGATATTTAACATCGGGGACTTCACTACAGAGAGCGCAAAACATCTCTTTTGCACTTCTTGGTCTTCGGGATACTATTACCTTCACCGCCTCTAAGAGTACAGGCAAGAGTGTAAGCACTTCATCTTTTGTTACCGATGATTTCACTAACTCTAGTTTCATACACCAAAGTGGCTTTAGTGTTGCTTATACACATCGATTAACTTCTAACACCACGATTAGCAATCAAATTTCGATTCAAAAAACAAATGGGCAATTTGAGTCTCAAAAATCAGAAGTAAGGTCCACTAGCATTGGTGCTTCAACGCGGATGGGAATGAAGGCATATTTGACGTTGAGTGCGAGGCGATCTGTCTCGACCAGTGGATCGTTTCCATATAGCGAGGCGGCGATCACAGGTAATTTAACAATGCAGTTTTAAGTTATGTATGAAGATTTTTATGGGCTTACCACTAAGCCATTTCAACTAAATCCTGACCCATTGTTTTACTTTGCAAGTAAACAACATAGAAGGGCGAAAGCATATCTAGAATATGGTGTGTTAAGAAACGAAGGCTTTATTATTATTACTGGTGAGGTTGGTGCTGGGAAAACGACGATAGTTCGAAGCTTGTTAGATAGTTTAGATGCAGACAAAGTCGTTGCCGGCAATCTAGTAACCACTCAGTTAGACGCAGAAGATACTTTACGTATGGTTGGTGCTGCATTTGGGGTGCGTACAAACGATTCTTCTAAAGCTGACATTTTATTGGCTTTAGAAGCTTTTTTTGTCAGCCAAACTAGCTTGGGTAAACGTTGTTTATTAATAATTGATGAAGCTCAAAATCTCACACCGCGTGCGGTTGAGGAATTAAGAATGTTATCAAATTTTCAGTTTGGAAAACAATCGTTATTACAAAGTTTTCTGATCGGGCAACCTGAGTTCAGAGATATATTGCAGAATCCCAGTATGCAGCAACTACGACAGCGGGTTATTGCCGCATGTCACATTGGGCCGATGGATACCGAAGAGACTCAAGGATATATTGAACACAGATTGAAATGTGCTGGATGGACAAATAGGCCTAGTTTTACTACCGAAGCATTTGAGGCACTTTTTGATGCAAGCGGCGGGATACCTAGGCGCATTAATTCAATTTGCGACCGACTTTTGTTACTTGGATTTCTAGAGAACAAAGACAGATTTGATGAAAATGATGTTAAAACAGTCTCTCGAGAAATATTAGAAGAATCTGGTCATGTATCAATTGAAAGAATCTCATCCGACAGTATTTTTGACGATAATTCCACTCTTTACAATGGCAGTGATGGTTCGGATAACTTGTCTGATTTCGAGAATTTTTCTATCAAAAAAATAGATGAGATAGAACAATCAAATTTAAACAATAAGATAGGGCGTGTGGAAAATAGTATGATCCGTTTAGAAAAAAATAACGCAGAAATATTGTTAATTTTAAAAAATATTCTTTTTTCTATTAAAAATAGCAACAAATAATATAAACCTATGTCTATTCGTTACATTATTTGTGTAGTTGGTGCTCGCCCAAATTTCATGAAAATGGCTCCTATTTTGCGAGCCATATCAATAAAACTACCCCACATCGCGGTTCTTCTCGTTCATACTGGGCAGCATTACGACAAGGATATGAGTGATCGATTATTCGATGACTTGCAGTTGCCACGGCCAGACATAAATCTTGAAGTTGGGTCTGCAACTCATGCTGTCCAAACTGCAGAAGTAATGCGAAAATTTGAGCCAATTTTGGATATTTATAATCCCTACTGTGTAATAGTTGTTGGTGATGTTAATTCAACGATAGCATGCACATTAGTGGCGGTGAAAAAAGGTGTTCTTGTAGCTCACGTAGAGGCCGGTCTGCGCAGTTATGACAAAAAGATGCCTGAAGAAATTAATAGAATTTTAACTGATCAAATCGCTGATCGGCTCTATACAACCGAAAGATCTGCAGAAAGTAATTTAAATAAAGAAGGAATTTCCTCTGGTCAAATTTGCTTTGTTGGGAATGTCATGATTGATTCTTTAATATATGGTCGAAAAAACGCGCCCAGTGTATTGGATATATTGAAATCTGCCGATATTAATCCATCTATATTAAGTAATTTAAAAAAATATGCGGTGGTAACGCTGCATCGACCATCAAATGTAGATCAACTGGAATATTTTCAATATTTATTAAATGTATTGGTTGAGGTCTCTAATAAATTGCCGTTAATATTTGCTCTCCATCCTCGTACAAAATTTAATATTGAAAAATTTAAACTTAGCTATATTTATGATGTAGAAAATATAATATTTTTACCACCTCAAGGCTACCTTGAAATGCTTGGCTTGATGTCAAGTGCCGCTGTAATTCTCACTGATTCAGGGGGACTCCAAGAGGAATCTACCGCCCTGGGGGTGCCCTGCTTAACTCTAAGAGAAAATACGGAGCGACCAATTACAGTGGACCAAGGCACAAATACTATCGTTGGTCGCAATCGTGAATTTATTTTATCTTGCGTTGATGAAATATTAATTGGTAGAGGTAAATCTGGACGTGTCCCTGAATACTGGGATGGATCAGCAGCGGAGCGCATTGCTGATGACTTAAAAACATGGTTGGTGTTGTAATCTCAAGTTGTACCCAGCATGTCTCATAATAATATTATCACGAACGCTTTTACTGTTGACGTAGAAGATTATTTTCAGGTTTCTGCATTTTCGCCTTATATAAAAAGAAGCGATTGGGATTCGCATGATTGCCGCATTGAAAGAAATATTGAGAAGATTATAAATTTATTAGATAACAGTGGTACAAAGGCCACTTTTTTTACATTAGGATGGATTGCAGAGCGGTTCCCGCAAATGGTAAGAAAAATTACTCAGGAGGGGCATGAATTAGCTAGTCATGGGTATGGGCATGAACGCGCTTCTGATTTATCTGAGAAAGATTTTTTGTCAGACATACAGTCCTCAAAAAAAATTTTAGAAGATATATCAGGAGTTCAAATTAAGGGGTACAGAGCACCAAGTTTTTCTGTTACAAAAGAAAATTTATGGGTTTTTGATTGTTTACTGTCTTCGGGTTACAAGTATAGTTCTAGTATTTACCCAATAAAGCATGATCATTATGGCCTGCCCGAATCACCAAGATTTTCTTATCCTGCGCGGGAGGGATTGATAGAAATTCCAATTACTACTTTACGTTTATTTGGGAAAAACTTTCCGTCCAGTGGTGGAGGATATTTTAGATTATTACCATATTCTTTATCAAAACTAATGATCGATAGGGTTTTATCTGTCGATAAGCAGCCGGCCATTTTTTACTTTCATCCCTGGGAAGTAGATAACGAGCAGCCTAGAATTAAAAATATAGATTTTAAAACAAAATTTAGGCATTATATAAATATAAAAGGGATGGAGAGAAAGTTAGTGAGACTGCTTTCCGATTTTAAATGGGATAGAGTTGATAAAGTTTTTTCAGTGTAATTTATGAATATGAAGATAGAGGTTAAACGTTTAAAAATCAATGATTCTTACGCCGTTAATTTGTGGGATGAGTTTGTTTTCTCTAACGTTAACGCGACTTTTTTTCATCGTGCTGGTTGGCAGAAGATAATTAATAATGTTTTTAATCACCCAACGTATTTCTTATACGTTGAATTAGCCGGTATTATTCAAGGAATTCTTCCACTAGCACACATTAAAAGCATTTTGTTTGGAAACTCTCTTATTAGTTTGCCTTTTGCGGTATACGGCGGAGTTGTTGCAGTCAACGATGAGATCGGGAATAGTTTAGAGCTCGCTGCGCAGGACTTGGCGAAAAGTCTGAATGTGGATCATCTTGAATTTCGGAATTTAGTTCAACGGAATGTAGATTGGCCTGCTCAAGATATTTATGTAACTTTCCGAAAGTCTATTCTTCCCACTGAAGGAGAAAATTTATTAGCGATACCACGTAAACAACGCGCCATGATCCGCAAGGGTATTAAAAATGGTTTATGCAGCGACGTTGACTCAAGCGTGGATATATTTTTTAGCTTATACGCTGATAATGTTCGCCGTCACGGTACGCCAGCAATGCCAAAAAAATACTTTTCAGCTTTAAAGGAAGAATTTGGCACTGATTGTGAAGTGTTAATAGTGTCTACTATAGATGGTCTTCCAGTTAGTGGTGTGATGAGTTTTTATTTCCGTGATGAAGTCCTTCCATATTATGCTGGTGATAGCGTTTCTGCACGTGATCTGGCAGCTAATGATTTTAAGTATTGGGAATTATTGCGCCGAGCGTGTGAACTTGGATTAAATACATTCGATTACGGTAGAAGTAAAGTTAATACCGGATCGTATGCATTTAAAAAGAATTGGGGATTCGAGCCTAAATCTTTAAGTTATGAGTATTGTCTATACAAAAGGGATTCAATTCCTCAGAATAATCCATCAAATAAAAAGTACTCTATTCTCATTTCAGTTTGGAAAAAATTACCTGTTTCTGTTGCGAATGCAATAGGCCCTTTTATTGTTAAGAGTTTGGGTTAATTTTTTGCGTAATATACTTTATCTGGTGCATAGACTTCCTTATCCTCCCAATAAAGGAGATAAGGTTCGATCTTACAATTTATTAAAACATCTTTCTGCTGGTAATAATATTTATTTGGGTACGTTTATTGATGATCCTCTGGATGAGAAGTATTTACCTACAGTACGAAGTTTGTGTGCATCCTTATACTTCGAGAGGGTAAGTAGAAGTCGTTCAATACCGCGAAGTTTAATTGGAATTTGTAATGGAAGTGCATTGACACTTAATTATTATAATAGTCGAACTTTTCAAATCTGGGTAAATGAAATTATTAAAAGTTATAGAATTGATGCAATTGTTGTATTTTCTTCGGTGATGGCGCAGTTTGTGCCTAGCGACTTTTACGCCCGTACATTAGTGGACTTTGTTGATGTTGATTCCCGGAAATGGACTGAGTATTCGGATCAGAAGTATTTTCCAATGTCTTGGTTATATCGAAGAGAAGGCAGGTGTCTTTTAAAGTACGAGCGTTTTTTGGCTTTGGAGGCGTCACATTCGTTTTTTGTTACGGAAAAGGAACGAAATTTATTTGCCACTTTTGCACCCGAAAGTTCATTTAAGACAAGCGCGATAAATAATGGCGTAGATTTAGACTTTTTTACCCCAGACGATACATTAAAATCTCCTTTTGATCAGAATAACGAAAACTGTATTTCCATTGTATTTACTGGAGCAATGGATTACTGGCCAAATATTGATGCAGTGATTTGGTTTGTTGATAATGTATTTTCCTTGCTTAATAAAAGTAATTCTAATTACCGATTTTACATTGTTGGTCGTAATCCATCTCAGGCAGTTCTAAATCTGCGTTCTAAGTTGATTTTTGTTACTGGTACGGTAGCAGATGTTAGGCCATACTTGCAGTTCTGCACAATCGTGGTTGCTCCGTTAAGAATCGCACGTGGCATTCAAAATAAAATACTTGAAGCCATGTCGATGGAAAAACCGGTTGTTGCATCGGTTGAATGCGTTCAAGCTATAGATTCGACGGATGGTATTAATGTACTAGCCGCAAAGACTCCGTTTGATTTTTTTGAAAAAATTGAATTTTTAATAAAAAATAAACATCAATCTGATGCAATTGGCAGGGCTGCACGTGTCAATGTAAAAGAGAAATATGCTTGGAGTTCGCATCTGAAAAAAATTGATAAGTATTTGAATTTTGAAGAGACTTAGAATGTTTTATGAATATTAATTTGCCGAATCCTAATAAACAAATTTGGCGTAACGCAATATTTTCTTTTCTTGCTGTTTTATCGTGTATTTTATTTATCTTTTGGAATACATTTTATGGAATGGTTTCTATATGGGCTAGATCCGAAACCTTCACTCACGGTTTTTTGGTTCTACCTATCGTCATCTGGTTGATTTGGCGTAAAAGATATTTTGTTTTTGCGCGAATACCGAAACCGAATTATTTTATTCTATTTTTTATTATTGTTATATCAATAGTATGGCTTTTGGGTGATTTGGTTGCTATTAATTCTGTTACCCAATTGGCATCCACAGCTCTTGTTGTGTTATCAGTTTTCGCAATTTTTGGGTGGTCAGTAACATCGGTTATTGTTTTTCCGTTATTTTTTTTGTTTTTTTCAGTGCCATTGGGTGAATTTTTACTTCCACTACTTATGGAGTGGACGGCAAAATTTACTGTAATTGCAATTCGTTTAAGCGGTGTTCCTGTATATCAAGAAGGTCTGCAGTTTGTAATATCGTCTGGTAACTGGTCAGTGGTCGAGGCTTGCAGTGGTGTTCGGTACTTAATTTCTTCAGTCATGATTGGTACGCTTTACGCCTATCTTAACTATCAATCGTTAGATCGTCGTCTTATATTTATTGGCGTTTCTATTGTTATTCCTGTTTTGGCAAACTGGATACGCGCCTATTTTATTGTTATGCTTGGGCATTTTTCTGAAAATAAACTTGCCGTTGGATTTGATCACCTTATCTATGGTTGGGTTTTTTTTGGCGTTGTTATTTTATTGATGTTTTTAATTGGAGGGCGGTGGGCGGAAAATGAAATTTCCGTTGGAAACTACGCTGTTCATGCCGTTGTAGATAAAGGTGCTAGATCGTCTTATTTTTGGATAAATGCCTTGTTGATTGCGATTGCGATGGCTGTTCCTATTGGGTGGGGTGAATTTATTAAAATTAATAATAGATTGTCTTCGCCTATTATTTCTGCGCCAAATAGTTTTTCTTCCACTTGGAGTCAAGTTGATGAGAAATTGCAATTTTTAAAGCCTAATTTTCAAGGTTCAATTATTAATATAGATGGCGTTTATAAAAAGGATTTGTTGCTTGTCGGATTTTATGTTGCGTATTATAGAAATCAAAATTATGATAATAAGTTGGTAAGTTCGGAAAATTCTATTGTTAGTACAAAAAGTAAAGAGTGGCTTCAAACCGGTGGTGAAAATTATGTTTTGCAAGGTACCTTAAATCCCTTATCTGTTCGTGTAACGAATCTTCGTGGCTTAGGTGGCCGTGATCAGATTGGGAATAGTCGCCTGCAAGCATGGCAGTTCTATTGGGTGAATGGAGTATTTACTGATAATGACTATAAGGCCAAAGTTCACGGCGCGATGCAGCGTTTGTTTGGGAGGGGAGACGATTCTGCTATTATTCTTTTATATGCCCAGGATGATGGCGAAGGCTTAGCTAAAAAATCGATGGAAAAATTTTTACAAGATAATTATGCTGAAATTAAGCTTATGTTGGAAGCGGCTCGCTCTGAGTAAGAAATTTTGATTATTTAATGTTTTAAGGAATTTAAATGACTGTTGTTGCTGTTATTGGTTTGGGATATGTCGGTTTGCCATTAGTCATAGAGTTTGGTAAACACTTTAAGACTATTGGTTTTGATATTTCTGTATCCAAGGTCGATTCTTGTTTGAAAGGTATTGATCCTTCTCGTGAGTTATCTAATGAGGAGATGCTGTCTGCTTCTCACGCGGTGTATACCCATGATGCCACGATGCTAGCCGAGGCGGATATCGTGGTGGTAGCTGTTCCTACACCTGTTGATGATGCCCATATTCCTGACTTCCGCCCGTTGATTGGTGCCAGCACTAGCGTTGGTCGCCATATGAAACCGGGGACTATCGTTGTGTATGAATCGACCGTTTATCCAGGCGCAACTGAAGAGGTGTGTATTCCAGTTTTGGAGCGGGAGTCGGGCATGAAGTGGCGGCAAGACTTTTTTATCGGATATTCCCCAGAACGGATTAATCCTGGTGATAAAGAGCATACATTGACTAAAATTTTGAAAGTTGTGTCAGGTGATACGCCTGATACATTGGAGAAAGTTGCTCAACTTTATGAGAGGATTATTGTTCCCGGTGTCCATCGTGCATCTTCGATCAAAGCTGCAGAGGCCGCGAAGGTTATTGAAAATACCCAAAGAGATCTAAATATTGCTTTAATGAATGAGTTGGCAATTATTTTTGACAAAATTGGTATTGATACCACGGAGGTTTTGGAGGCTGCTGGAACTAAATGGAATTTTTTGAAGTTTAAGCCTGGTCTAGTAGGCGGCCACTGTATTGGTGTTGACCCTTACTATCTGACCCATAAGGCCGCTATGCTTGGCTACCAGCCTGAAGTGATATTGGCTGGACGGCGTATCAATGACAGTATGGGGAAGTTTATTGCCGAACAAACTATCAAGCACATGATTGCTTCTGGCAGCTATATTAAAGGAGCCCGAGTCAATATGTTGGGGCTCACTTTTAAAGAGAACTGTGGTGATTTGAGAAATTCTAAGGTTATTGACATCATCAAAGAGCTTAAGTCTTACGGCGTCGAAGTGTTTGTTACAGATCCTCAGGCTGAAGCGGAGGAAGCAATGCATGAATATGGTGTTCGTTTGCTGACTTGGGATGAGTTGCCTCGTGCTGATGCTATTGTGGCTGCTGTTGCTCACAGCGAGTATGCTGCGTTGTCTATGGAAGATTTCGGTAAAAAGTTGGTCAAAGGTGGCGCTTTTATTGATGTGAAGTCTTCGTTCGATCGCGTTGCGATTGAGGCTGCAGGTTATAAACTGTGGAGGCTCTAACAGACAGCCGATTTTTGGTGGTACATGTTGTGTATCGCTTTGACATGGGTGGATTAGAGAATGGAGTTGTTAATTTGATTAACAACATGGGTTTTGAAAAATATCGTCATGTCGTAGTTGCACTTACCGATGTTACCGATTTTCAAAAACGAATTAGACGTGATGATGTCGTCTTTTATGCTCTTAACAAGCCATCTGGTCATGCATTCTGGTTGTATCCTCGGCTATTTTTTTTATTTAAGAAATTGCGTCCTGCCATTGTTCATACTAGAAACCTCGCAGCCCTTGAAGTATTGATTCCTGCATGGGCTTCCGGAGTTTCTGTCCGTATTCATGGAGAGCATGGTCGCGATATAGGTGATTTTGACGGTAATAATAAAAAGTACCAATGGATGCGCCGGTTTTATGCACCGTTTGTTACCCATTATTTGGCGCTGTCGCGTGACTTGGCCTCTTATTTGACAGACAAAGTTCATATTTCCGCTGACCGGATAACGCAGGTATATAACGGAGTGGATTCCTCACGTTTTTCGCCTGCGGATGTTGTGGGACGTTCTGTGATCTCTGGATGTCCGTTTGTGGACATAGGCTTATGGGTTATCGGGACGGTCGGTCGTATGCAGACCGTTAAGGACCAAGTAACTTTAACCAGCGCTTTCATACGTGCATTGGAGATATCGCCAGAACTGAAAACCTGCCTACGTCTGGCGCTGGTGGGTGATGGTCCATTGCGGGAGCCATGCCAGATGCTATTGGATACGGCTGGCTTGTCGCAACTTGCATGGTTACCTGGTGAGCGTAATGATGTGCCGGAGATTATGCGAGGACTTGATTGCTTTGTATTGCCATCGCTGGCAGAAGGCATTTCCAATACGATATTAGAAGCTATGGCTTGTGGTTTGCCCGTGATCGCTACCGATGTGGGGGGCAATGCCGACTTGGTAATCGATGGGGTTACCGGACTAATTGTGCCCGCAGGCGATGTTGACGCTATTGCCCACAGTTTGGTGCGATTGGCGCGTTCACCAGAGTTGGCGCAGAAGATGGGCCGCGCGGGTCGGCAACGCATTCTTGAGAAATTTAGCCTTGGTGCCATGGTTGCAACTTACCAGGGCCTGTACGATCGACTTTTGGGCATAGGCGAAAGCGCTGTGCCGCTAGCTCCCACCAACAAATAACCAACAGATAAATACCATGTGTGGAATTGTCGGCATTTTTGATACCCGGAGTGGGCGCGATATTGACCGCGCTGTACTTCACCGCATGAACGAGTCCCAACGCCATAGAGGGCCGGTGGAGGGTGGTTTGTACCTGGAACCTGGTGTGGGTTTTGGTCACCGGCGCCTCTCCATCATTGATCTGGCCACTGGCCAGCAGCCGCTGTTCAATGAAGACGGTTCGGTGGTGGTGGTGTTCAACGGGGAGATTTACAACTACCAGCAGTTGATCCCAGAACTGCAAGCCCTGGGGCATGTGTTTCACACGCGCAGCGATACCGAGGTGATCGTCCATGCGTGGGAGGCCTGGGGCAAGGACTGCGTTAAGCGCTTCCGTGGCATGTTCGCCTTTGCATTGTGGGACCGCAACCAGCAAACCTTTTTCATGGCGCGTGACCGCTTGGCTGTCAAACCCATGTACTACGCTGTGCTGGATGACGGCATGCTGGTGTTTGGTTCGGAACTGAAGTCGCTGCTGGCCCATGGCAGCCTGAAGCGCGATATGGACCCCCTGGCGGTGGAGGAATATTTTGCACTGGGCTACGTGGCGGAACCGCGCACCATTTTTCGGCAGGCCAAGAAATTGTGTCCGGCACACACTCTCACCATCCGGCGTGGCCAACCACTGGCGGAACCCGAAGCTTATTGGGATGTACGCTTTACGCTGGACAGCAAGATCGGTGTCGACGAGGCGTGTGCGCAGTTAGACGAAAAACTCAAGGAGTCGGTACGGCTGCGCATGATTGCGGAGGTGCCTCTGGGTGCCTTTCTGTCGGGCGGCGTGGACTCCAGTGCGGTGGTCGCAGAAATGGCCGAGATTTCCGCGGAGCCTGTCAACACCTGCTCCATCGCTTTCGATGACCCGGCTTTCAATGAGGCCGCGTTTGCCCAAACCGTGGCTGACCGATACAAGACCAACCACCATGTAGAGATCGTGAAGAGCGACGACTTCGACCTGATCGACACCCTGGCCCGTTTGTACGACGAACCCTATGCCGACAGCTCGGCCATCCCCACTTACCGGGTGTGCGAGTTGGCGCGCAAACATGTCACCGTGGCCTTGTCGGGCGACGGTGGCGACGAGACTTTTGGTGGCTACCGCCGCTACCGCATGCATCTGATGGAAGAGAAGATGCGCTCCTCCATGCCCGCGGCGCTGCGCCAGCCCTTGTTCAAGACCCTGGGTCGCATCTACCCCAAGGCCGATTGGGCACCGCGTATGTTTCGGGCCAAGACCACGTTCGAGGGCATGGCCCGCAGCTCGGTAGAAGCTTATTTCCATTCGGTGTCGATTTTGCGCGGCCCGATGCGCGACCAACTGTTCAGCCCGCGTTTCAAGACCGAACTGGCCGGTTATAACGCCCAGGAGGTCTTCAACTACCACGCCAGCCAAGCCAATACCGACGACCCCTTGGCCCTGATCCAATACCTGGACCTGAAGACCTACCTGGTCGGCGACATCAACACCAAAGTAGACCGCGCCAGCATGGCCCATTCGCTGGAGGTGCGCGAACCTCTGATGGACCACGAGTTGGTCGAGTGGATGGCGACCTTGCCGTCCTCGCTCAAGATCCAGGGGCAAGAAGGTAAGTACTTGCTCAAGAAAGCCATGGAGCCGCGCTTGCCACACGATATTTTGTACCGCCCCAAAATGGGCTTTTCGGTGCCCTTGGCACGCTGGTTCCGTGGCCCCTTGCGCCAGCGCGTGCGCGATGCGGTGCTGGGCCCGCGCTTGGCGGAAACCGGCTGGTTCAACCGCCAGTACCTGGAGCATCTGGTAGACGCGCACGATTCCGGTGCCCGTGATTACAGCGCGCCCTTATGGACCCTGCTGATGTTCGAGGCGTTTTTGCGCAATGTGATGCAGCCCGAAGTGCACATGCCCACACCTGCCGAGGCCGTGGCGGTATGACGCGCATCCTGCATGTGCTGGACCATTCCATTCCCTTGCACAGTGGTTACACCTTTCGCACCCTGTCCATCCTGCGCGAGCAGCGCAAGCTAGGCTGGGAGACTTTCCACCTCACCACCCCCAAACACACCCACGGCAATGCGTTGGAAGAAGACGTAGACGGCTGGCATTTCTACCGCACACCCGCGGCGGCAGGGGAGGGCAGCGCGCTACCCGGGCTGGGTGAATGGGCCATGATGCGCCAGGTGGAGCGCCGTCTGCAGGAAGTGGCCGAACGGGTCCGCCCTGATATCTTGCACGCCCATTCCCCGGTGCTCAACGCCATGCCCGCCCTGCGGGTGGGCAAACGCCTGGGCATACCCGTGGTGTACGAAGTGCGGGCATTTTGGGAAGATGCGGCGGTCGACCACGGCACCACCGCCGAGGGTAGCCTGCGCTACCGGCTCACGCGCCGCCTGGAAACCCGGGCCTTCAAGCTGGCCAGCCACATCTTCACCATCTGTGAGGGCCTGCGCTCGGACATCGTGGCGCGGGGCATCCCCGAGTCCAAGGTCACGGTGATTCCCAACGCGGTGGATGTCGACTCGTTCGATGTGGGTGGCGTGCCCGATATGGCGCTGAAAGCCCGCCTGGGCCTGGCCGACTGCAAGGTGGTGGGCTTCATTGGTTCGTTCTACGCCTATGAAGGCCTGGATCTGCTGTTGGCCGCTTTGCCCCAGATTTTGGCCAAGGAACCCCAGGTGCGCTTGTTGCTGGTGGGCGGTGGCCCGCAGGACGAAGCCCTCAAAGCCCAGGCTTTGGCCCTGGGTATCCAGGACAAAGTCATCTTCACCGGCCGCGTGCCGCATGCCGAAGTGCAGCGCTATTACGACCTGGTGGACGTACTGGCCTACCCGCGCCACTCCATGCGCCTGACCGAGTTGGTCACCCCGCTCAAGCCCCTGGAGGCCATGGCCCAAGGCCGGGTGCTGGTGGCTTCTGACGTGGGCGGCCACAAGGAACTCATCCGCCATGGCGAAACCGGCATGCTCTTCAAGGCGGGCAGTGCGCCCGCATTGGCCCAGGCCATTGTGGAGCTGCTCGCCACGCCCGAGCGCTGGCCCCAACTGCGTGCAGCAGGCCGTAAGTTCGTCGAATCCGAACGCAACTGGACAGCCAGCATCGCCCATTACCGCCGTCCTTATGGCCACTTGATGGGCACATTGACGGGCAGCGTGGCCTGATGGCGTTTGCGGGTATCCGGGTGGGCTTGGTTGGCCCCTTGCCACCGCCTGCGGGCGGCATGGCCAACCAGACCCGGCAACTGGCAGAACTGCTACGTTCTGCCCAGGCCCAGGTCACCCTGGTACAAACCAATGCGCCGTACCGCCCCGAGTGGGCCGGGCGCGTGCCGGGCGTGCGGGCGGTGTTTCGTCTGTTGCCTTATCTGGTGGCGTTGTGGCGTGCTGCGGGCCGCAGCGATGTGCTGCACATCATGGCCAACTCGGGCTGGTCCTGGCATCTGTTTGCCGGACCCGCCATCTGGATTGCGCGCCTGCGCGGCGTGCCCGTGGTGGTCAACTACCGGGGCGGCGAGGCCGCGCAATTCCTGCAAGGCGCGCAGGCCGTGGTGCGCAAATCCATGGCTGCCACCGCCGGTTTGCTGGTGCCTTCGGCTTTTTTGCAGGAGGTGTTTGCCCGCTTTGGCATGCAGGCGGCCATCGTGCCCAACATCATCGACCTGGCCCGTTTCCATCCGCGTGGCGGCAAGGCCGCGCAATCGGCACACCTGGTGGTGGCGCGCAACCTGGAGCCGCTGTACGACAACACCACCGCCATCCGCGCCTTTCAGACCGTGCAGGCGCAATGGCCCCAGGCGCGGCTGACCATTGCAGGCAGCGGCCCGCAAGAAGCCGCATTGCGCCAACTGGTGGCCGATCTGGGCTTGCAGGCCTGTGTGCACTTCACCGGGCGGCTGGACCGCGATGCCATGGCCGCCCTGTACCGCGAGGCCGACATCATGCTCAACCCCAGCCTGGCCGACAACATGCCCAACTCGGTGCTGGAGTCCATGGCCAGCGGCGTGCCGGTGGTCAGTACCGATGTGGGCGGCGTACCCTATATGGTGCAAGACGGGGTGACGGCCTTGCTGGTGCCCCCCGCCAAGCCAGAGGCCATGGCGGCGGCCTGCCTGCGGTTGCTGGGCGATGCAGGCCTGTGGGCGCGCCTGCAGCAGGCGGGTCTGGCCGAGGTGCAACGCTACACCTGGAGCCAGGTGGCTCCCTTGCTGGCCGGGCATTACCGCCAGGCAATTCAAGCAAAATAGCCCTCTACCGCTTATTCCATCGGCGTAAGCAGCTATACATTTTGTAGTATTGACATGTACACCTCTCTAGTCTCCGGTTTGCTATTTCCGCTGCACGAGCGGCTCAAGAGCCACAGCACCGTGGCCACGCGCCGCCACATGGAAACCGCGCAGTGGTGGCCTCCGGCGCAGATTGCCGCCTACCAGCTGCAGCAGTTGCGGGCCTTGCTGGTCGATGTGGGCCAGCACGTGCCGTACTACCGCGACCTGTTTGCCCGCACCGGCTTCGACCCCGCACAGGTGCAGTCGGTGGCCGATCTGGCCCGCCTGCCGTTCCTCACCAAATCGGTCATCAAAGCGAACACCGACGCGCTGCGCCACGCCCACGCACAAGGCCTGGCCCGGTTCAATACCGGCGGCTCCTCGGGCGAACCGCTGGTGTTCTTCATTGGCAAAAAGCGCGTCAGCCACGACGTGGCGGCCAAGTGGCGGGCCACCCGCTGGTGGGGTGTGGACATTGGCGACCCGGAAATCGTGGTCTGGGGCTCGCCCATCGAGCTGGGCGGGCAAGACCGCATCAAACACCTGCGCGACCAGATGCTGCGCACCCAGCTGCTTCCGGCGTTCGAGATGTCCGAGGCCAAGCTCGACGGCTTTGTCGCCACCATCCGCAGCACCCGCCCCAAGATGCTGTTTGGCTACCCCTCGGCCCTGACGCACATCGCCCAGCATGCGCAAAAACGCGGCGTGGCCATGGACGACCTGGGCATCAAGGTAGCCTTCGTCACCTCCGAGCGCCTGTATGACAACCAGCGTGCCACCATCAGCCAGACCTTTGGCTGCCCGGTGGCCAACGGTTACGGCGGGCGCGACGCGGGCTTCATTGCCCACGAATGCCCGGCCGGCAGCATGCACATCACCGCCGACGACCTGGTGGTGGAGATCGTCAACGAAGCCGGAGAGGTGCAGCCGCCCGGCGTGGCGGGCGAGATCGTCGTCACCCACCTGGCGACCAACGACTTTCCGTTCATCCGCTACCGCACCGGCGACATTGGTGTGCTTGACAGCGCGCCCTGCAGCTGTGGCCGGGGCCTGCCGGTGCTGAAGGAAATCCAGGGCCGCAGTACCGACTTCGTGATTGCCGCCGACGGCACCGTCATGCACGGCCTGTCGCTGATCTACATCTTGCGCGACCTGGCCGGGGTGCAGTCCTTCAAGGTGGTGCAGGAGTCGCGCGAGAAAACCCGCGTGTTGCTGGTCACCGGTCCCGGATTCGAACCGCCCATGGTGGGCCAGATCATTGCCGGATTCCAGCGTCGCCTGGGGGCCAGCGTGGCGGTCGAGGTCGAACTGGTGGAGTCGATTGCCGCCGAGAAGTCGGGTAAATTTCGATACATCATCAGCCATGCTGTTTAACCAACCAGGTAGCCCCTCCCATGCGTGACCTTTTGATCATGTCGATCGTGTTTGCCGGTGCCTTTGCCGCACTGAAGCGGCCCTGGATCGGCGTCATGCTCTGGGTCTGGCTGAGCATCATGAACCCCCACCGCTATGCCTTCGGTTTTGCCTATAACGCGCCGGTCGCCGCGATTGCCTTCGGGGCCACCATCATTGGCTTGCTGACGACCAAAGAGCGCAGCTCCCCCTTCAAGGGGACGGCGGTCACCGTGTTTGCGATGTTCATGGTGTGGATTTCCCTGTCGACCTTGTTCGGGATCGATCCGGGCGATGACTACTGGCAGTGGAACAAGGTCATGAAGGTGGATGCCATGGTCCTGGTCGCTCTGATGCTGCTGCACAGCAAAAAGCACATCCTGGCCCTGACCTGGATGTCGGCCGGTTCCCTGGCCATGCTGGGTGCCAAGGGTGGGCTGTTTACCCTGATGACCGGTGGCAACTTCCGGGTCTGGGGCCCGCCGGGCTCGTTTATCGAAGACAACAACGAGTTTGCGCTGTCGCTGGTGATGGCCATTCCCTTGCTGCGCTTTTTGCAGCTGCAGCTCACCAACCGCTGGGGCCGCCACGCCATGAGCGTCACCATGCTGATGTGCGCGGTGGCATCGCTGGGCAGCTATTCGCGCGGCGCAATGCTGGCGATGGGGGCCATGGTGGCGTTTCTGTGGTGGAACGGCAAGAACAAGCTGACCGTGGGCCTGGTGCTGTTTCTGGCGGTGCCGCTGCTGGTGGCCTTCATGCCCGATGCCTGGATGGGCCGCATGGAGTCGATTGGCGAATACCAGGAGGACGAATCCTCCATGGGCCGCATTTCCGCTTGGTGGAATGCCTGGAACATCGCATTTCACTATCCGCTTGGAGTGGGTTTTAACGCCGCCCGCCCCGAGCTGTTCGCCTTGTACTCGCCTACGCCGGAGAAGGTCCACGCGGCGCACAGTATTTACTTCCAGGTGCTGGGCAACCACGGATTTATCGGTCTGTTCTTGTTCTTGACCCTGTGGATCGCCACCTGGCGTTCGGCGGGCTGGCTGCGCACCCGCTGTGCCAAGATCCCCGAGGCGGCGTGGTGCGCCGACCTGGGTGCCATGTGCCAGGTCTGTCTGATGGGCTATGCCGTCGGCGGGGCCTTTCTCAGCCTGGCCTACTTCGATCTTCCCTACAACGTCATGGTGATGGTGGTCTTGACCCGCGTGTGGGTGCAAACCAAAGGCTGGCTGCGTGAACCGGCCCTTGTACCCGGCTGGAAAAACATCCCGGGCCTGGCCCGCCCTGTGATACCCCTGCCTGCCAAGCCGGCCAAACGCTATGTTTAAAACCCTGCTCAAGCCCCTGTCGCCCGCAGGTGCACGGGGCCGCCTGTCGGTGCTCATCTTCCACCGCGTGCTGCCTGAGCCTGACCCCATCTTTCCGGGCGAGGTGGATGCCAAAACTTTCGATGCCATTTGCGGCTGGATGAGATCCTGGTGCAATGTGCTGCCGCTGGACCAGGCCGCCCGGCAGCTGCAAAACGGCACGCTGCCCGAGCGGGCGGTGGCCATCACCTTTGACGACGGCTACGCCGACAACCGCACCCAGGCCCAGCCCATCCTGGCACGCCACGGCCTCTGCGCCACCTTCTTCATCGCCACCGACTTCCTGGACGGCGGCCGCATGTGGAACGACACCGTGATCGAATCGGTGCGCGGCTGCCGTGCCCCCCACCTGGACCTGCGCAGCATCGCCAAGCCAGACGGAAGTGGTGACCTGGGCCTGCACACCATCGCCACCCCCGCCGACAAGCGCAGCGCCATCGGCGCCATCATCGGCCAGATCAAATACCTGCCCGTGGCCCAGCGCCACGCTCTAACGCTGCAGATCGCCGATTGCGCCGAGGTGCAGCCGCCCACCGACCTGATGATGACCTCGCAGCAGGTGCGCGAGCTGCGCCAGGCCGGCATGCAGATCGGTGCCCACACCCGCACCCACCCCATTCTGGCCACCCTCAGCGCCGAAACCGCGCGGGCCGAGATCGCCGAGAGCCGCCTGCGCCTGGAGCAACTGCTGGGCGAGCGTGTCGGCCTGTTCGCCTACCCCAACGGCAAGCCCGGCACCGACTACTCGCCCGAGAGCGTGCAGATCGTGCGCGAGCTGGGCTTTGATGCCGCCGTGTCCACCACCTGGGGCGCGTCGCGCGCGGGCACCGACGTGTTCCAGATCCCGCGCTTCACACCGTGGGACCGCAGCAAGCTGCGCTTCGGTGCACGTTTTGCCGGGAACCTCTGGAAGACATAGCACACCCCCAGGCTGCAGTGCTGCGCATCTTTCGCCAACCCCCTTGCTGGGGGCGATACCAGAGGCCTGGCAGAGCCAGTTCCTCGGTATCTCTGGAAGGGGCATCTCTGCGTTGAGTTTGGGCTTTTTGGGCTGCTAGTGCTGATGGGGTAAGCATAAGCAGCTATTGAATGTATAGCGTAGCGTCAGCGCCGCGCCGACACCCAGATCCCGCCCACGATCAGCGCAAACGCCAGCCCGTGGTACAGGTGCGGCCACTCGCCCAGAAAGGCGGTCGACAGCACCGTGGCAAACAGCGGTGTCAGGTTGATGAACAGCCCGGCCACGTTCGGCCCTACGCGCTGCATGCCGGCCCCCCAGGCGCGGTAGGCCAGCACGGCGGGGCCCACGGCCACAAACACCAGCGCGGCGGCCAGGGTCCAACCCCACTGGATGGGCGCTGCGCCCAGGCTCCATTCCACCGCCGTCATGCCGCCCGACCACAGCAGGCCAAACGTGATCTGCGCCAGCAAAAACGCCGCCCAGTCCGCGCGGATGGTGGGCGGGTCGCGCGGCAGGGTCAGCTGCCAGCTGTAAAACGCCCAAGACACCGTGGCCAGCAGCATGAACACATCGCCCATCACCAGGCGCAGGCCCAGCAGCAACTGCCACTCGCCCCGGCTCAGCACCAGCAGCACCCCGGCCAGCGACAGCAGCGCGCCCAGCACCTGCTGGCGCGACACGCGGGCCCCAAAAAACAGCGCACCCACCACCAGCATGCACATCGGCAGGCTGGCTCCCACCAGGGTCACGTTGATCGGGCTGGAGGTCTGCAGCGCCATGTACTGCAGCGCGTTGTACAGCCCCACGCCCAGCAACCCCAGCAGCGCAAACCGCCGCCAGTGCGACCACAGCCCGCTGCCGCGCCGCAGCACCCAGCCGCCCAAGGGCAGCAAAATCGCAAACGCCAGCGCCCAGCGCAGGAAGTTCAGCGTAACCGGCGGCACCAGGGTGTGCACCACCCGGCCCACCACTGCATTGCCCGCCCACATCAGCGGGCCAAAGGCCAGCAGCAGGGCGGTGCGAAAAGTAAGGCGTTCTTGCATGCCGCGCACTTTACCTGGGCTTTCATGGCAGGATGCGGGCGAACTATTTCCAGGAGCCTTTTCTATGCGCAGCCAAGCCATCCAGATCCACCAGCACGGTGGCCCCGAGGTGTTGACCCTGACCGAGGTGGACGTGGGCGAGCCCGGCCCGGGCCAGATCCGTATCCGCCACCACGCCATCGGCCTGAACTTCATCGACGTGTACCAGCGCAGCGGCTTGTATCCGCAAAACCTGCCGGTGCAGCTGGGCATGGAAGCCGCCGGTGTGGTCGAGGCGGTGGGCGAGGGCGTGATCCACCTGCAGGTGGGCGACCGCGCCGCCTACGCCAGTGCGCCCCCCGGCAGCTACTGCGAGCGCCGCGTGATGCCCGCCACCTGCGTCTGCAAGCTGCCCGATGCCATCAGCTTCGACACCGGCGCAGCCATGATGCTCAAGGGCCTGACGGCGCAGTACCTGCTGAAGAAAACCCTGCCCCAGGGCGGCCTGCAGCCCGGCGACTTTGTGCTGTTCCACGCCGCCGCCGGGGGCGTGGGCTTGATCGCCAGCCAGTGGGCCAAGGCCCTGGGCCTGCAGCTCATCGGCACTGCGGGTTCGGCAGAAAAATGTGCCCTGGCGCTTGCCAATGGGGCGGCATACGCTATCAATTACGCAGCAGAAGACTTTGTCGCCCGGGTGAAAGAAATCACCGGCGGCCAGGGTGTCAAGGTGGTCTACGACTCGGTGGGCAAAGACACCTTCGAGAAGTCGCTGGACTGCCTGCGCCCGTTCGGCCTGATGGCATCGTTTGGCAATGCGTCTGGCCCGGTGCCGCCGTTTGCCCCCGGCATCCTCGGCCCCAAGGGCTCGCTGTACCTGACCCGCGCCACCCTGTTCAGCCACATCACCACCCGCGAGAGCACCCAGGCCATGGCCGACGACCTTTTTGCCGTGGTGGCCAGCGGCCAGGTGCAGATCCACATCGGCCAACGTTACGCCCTGGCCGACGTGCAGCAGGCCCACCGCGACCTGGAAGCCCGCAAAACCACCGGCTGCACCATCCTCACGTTATGAGCGGGCCGAGTTGGTTGGCCTGCCTGCGCGCCGATGCCGACCAGCCGCCGCTGCGCCCCCGCGCGCCGCTGTGGGTGGGCCCGGTGCAGGTCGGCTCGGTGGAACCAGAATTCATACAGAAAATCGACCGCCTGCGCTTACCCTATCTGCACAGAGTGCTCTTGAAAACAGAGCAAAACGGCGTAGTGGGTTGGCAATTGCAGGGCGACGCCACCAACAGCCTGGCGCACCTGGCCCTGGCCCTGCGCGACGCAGGCCTGGCCGCCACCTGGCGCGACGAGCAGCTGGCCGTGGCCGGTGCCGACGGCCCGGTGGTCGCCACCGTGGAGCGGGCCGTCGTCCGTGCCCTGGGTATCACCACCCACGCGGTGCACCTGGTAGGGGCTGCGCCCGATGGCCGCGTCTGGGTGCAGCAGCGCGCCTTCAACAAGCCGAACGACCCCGGCCTGTGGGACACCCTGGTGGGCGGCATGGTGTCTGCCGCCGACAACCTGGACACGGCCCTGGAGCGCGAAACCTGGGAAGAGGCCGGATTGCGCCTGCCCACGCTGCAGGCCCTGCGCCCCGGCGGCCTGCTCACCACCCGTCGCCCCAGCACCGACAGCGGCGGCGCGGGCTACGTGGTGGAGCACATCCACTGGACCACCTGCACCGTGCCCGAAGGCGTGGAGCCGCAGAACCAGGACGGCGAGGTGCAGGGCTTTGCCTTGCTGGCCCCGGCGGCATTCGCGCAGCAACTGGAGACGGGCGCGTTCACCGACGATGCGGCGCTGATATTGGCGGACTATTTGGCGTTGTAGCGTTGCAACCAGGCCTGTTGCGCCTGCAGCACTGCATCGGCGGGCTGGCCGCACAGTGCCTGGTAGATGGCCGGTGCAGTGGCCCCCTCGGTGTTGATGCACAGCACGCGGGACTGTGCATCCAGGCCCAGCTGCTGCCGCCATGCGGGAGATTGCGCCAAAGCTTGCAGGCCTGCGAAGCCCGCGGCCCCCGATTCCCCGCTGACGATGGGCACGTCGCCTGCGCCACCTTGGGCCAGCACCTGCATCGCCGCCACCGCCTGGGCGTCAGTGATGGCCATGAAGGCATCCACCGACGGTGCCAGAAAGCGCCAGGCCAGGGGCGAGGTTTCGCCACAGGCCAGCCCGGCCATCACCGAGTCCACGCTGCCCCGTGCGCTAGCCGCCCTGCCGTGCACCGCGCTTTGCAGCAGGCAATCCGCCTGCTCGGGCTCAACCACGATGCAACGGGGCCGGTGTGCGCCGTAGTGTTCCCAGAGATACGCCACAATGCCCGCCGCCAGCCCGCCCACGCCGCCTTGCAACAGCACGTGGGTGAAAGGCTGGTCTTGC
Organism: uncultured Albidiferax sp.; assembly: GCA_963512605.1. GTDB lineage: Bacteria > Pseudomonadota > Gammaproteobacteria > Burkholderiales > Burkholderiaceae_C > Rhodoferax_B. Next base: position 27,115 of record CAUPNG010000024.1, read on the forward strand.
TGCTGCACCAGCTCGTCGGCGATGACCCCATAGCCCTGCATCACATCGCGTGGAATGTCCTCATAGCCTGCATACGAGGTGTCCGACACCACCTGCCAGCCGTGGCGCTGCGCCAGGTCGGCGGCATGGGCTACCGACGCGTCGTAATTGCCCGGCACGCGCACGATTTCGGCCCCGAAGGCGGCAATGGCCTGCTCGCGCTCGCCGCTGACCTGGCTGTGCAAGACGATGACGCAACGCACGCCCGCGCTGCGGGCGGCGGCGGCCAGAGCGCGGCCATGGTTGCCATCGGTGGCGCTGATGACCACCAGCGCGGCCAAGGCTTGGGCGTGTTGGCCTTGCAGCACAGCGTCGGCACTCCAGTCCGGGTGCTGGCGCAGCACCAGCCGCACCAGGGCGGCGGGCGCGCCCAGGGCCTTGAAGCTGCCCAGCGGCGAGCGTTTCGATTCGTCCTTGATGGATAGGCCGCCCAGTTGCAATTGCTGCGCCAGGCCGGGCAGGCTCCACAGCGGCGTGGGTTGGGGTGCCAGTTGCGACCAGCGCTGTAACCACGACCGGGTGTCTTGCGCCTGGGCGATGTGCATCACCGTACGCAGTTCGGTGGGGTAGGGGCCGCGCAGGGCTTGGGGGTTGGGAATCAGCATGGGGTTTCCAGGAAAAGCGTTAGCGCGGCAGGCGCAGGCGGATGATTTCGGCAAAGTAGCGGGCACCGGCCAGCAGCACGGCATCGTTGAAGTCGTAGTGGGCGTTGTGCAGCGGCGTACCACCTTCTAAATCACCGGCCCCGTTCCCCAGGAACACGAACGCGCCCGGCACCACCTTCAGAAAAGCACCAAAGTCTTCCGAGATCATCATCGGTGCCACGTTGGCATCCACCCGCTCCGCACCCACTACCGCAGTGGCGGCGGCCACGGCGGTGGGCACGCACTGCGGCCAGTTCACCGTGGGAGCGAATTCATGGGTGTACTCAAAACTGCACTCGGCCCCGTGCAGGCGGCAAATGCCTTCGCAGATCTCGCGCATGCGCCGCGCCAGCATCTGCTGCACCTGCGGGTCGTAGCTGCGGGTGTCGCCCCGGATGGTCACGTTACCTGGGATGGCGTTGCGGATGCCATCGGTGATGAATTCGGTGCACGACAGCACGGCCTGGGCACTCGGGTCCAGGCTGCGCGACACAATGGTTTGCAACGCCAGCACGATCTCGGCCCCGATGACGATGGGGTCTATACCCATGTGGGGTCGGGCGGCGTGCGTGCCCCGGCCCCGGATATGGACCACGAAATTGTCTTCGCTGGCCATGATGCCGCCGCTGCGGGTGGCGATGTGGCCCGCTGCCATGCCCGGCATGTTGTGCAGGCCGTAGATTTCGTCCACCGGGAAGCGCTGGAACAGGCCGTCGTCCATCATCGCCTTGGCACCCCGGCCATGCTCTTCGGCGGGCTGGAAGATGAAGCGCACCGTGCCGTTGAAGTCCTGTCGCTCGCGCAGCAGTTGCGCCGCCCCCAGCACGATGGACATGTGGCCGTCGTGGCCGCAGGCGTGCATTTTTCCGGGCACGGTGGAGGCGTGCGCGCGGCCCACCGCCGCCTCGGTGATGTTCAATGCGTCCATTTCGGCGCGCAGGCCGATCACGCCGGGGCCATCGCCCACCGTGAGGTTCGCCACCAGGCCAGTGCCTCCAATGCCCCGGTGCACCTCCAGGCCCAGCGCGCCCAGTATGTTGGCCACGTAGTCGGAGGTCTGGCGTTCTTCAAAGCCGGTTTCGGGGATGGCGTGCAAATGGCGGCGCCAGTGGCGTAGCTGCAGCGGTAGGTCTTCGGTGTGCGGCATGGGGGGCTCCGGGTGTCTGGATGTGGTGCAAATTATTCAGAAAGCCCGTGCCGGTGGGCGGCGTAGTGGGGTCAAAATTTGCAGCAGTTCTGCGAAAATTTAAAAACCATGCAGAAATTTGATGAAAAAGACCTGCGCATCCTGGATGCGCTGCAGCGCGATGCCACTACACCCGCCGAGTTGCTGGGTGCGGATATCGGCCTGTCCGCCACCAGTGTGCAGCGGCGTACCAGGCGCCTGCAGGCCGACAAAGTCATCCTGCGCCAGACCTGCCAGCTCTCGCCCGAAAAGCTGGGCTTTGGCATGCGCTGCATCGTCGGCGTGGAGTTGGATGTGGAGCAGGCCGACGTGTTGGCGCAATTCCGGGCATTGTTGGCCGCCGAGCCGAGGGTGCAGCAGAGCTACTACGTCACCGGCGCGTCCGACTTCGTGCTGTTTCTGCTGGTGCGTGACATGCAGGATTTCGAGGCGTTGACGCAGCGCTTGTTTTTCGGCAACCGCTTCGTGCGCCGCTTCACCACCAGCGTGGTGATGAGCGTGCACAAGGACGGTGCCGATGTGCCGGTACTCAGCGCCGCCTCGGATCCAAACGTAAAATAAGGGCCTACCGCCCATTCGATCAGCGTAAGTAGCTATCTAAAAAATAGCAAATCAATCCTTGCCCCATGACCCGCCCCCGCTTTCTCCCCGACGACTTCACCCTGCTTCTGATTGCCGTGATCACCCTGGCCAGCCTGTGGCCCGCCCAGGGCGTGGTGGCGCAGGGGTTTGAGTGGCTCACCACGGCGGCGATTGCGCTGCTGTTCTTTTTGCACGGGGCCAAGCTGTCGCGGGCGGCGGTGGTGGCCGGTATCAGCCACTGGCGGCTGCATCTGCTGGTGCTGGGCTGCACGTTTGCGCTGTTTCCGGTGCTGGGGCTGCTGCTCAAGCCAGTGTTCAGTTTCATGCTCACGCCCGATCTGGCGCTGGGCATGCTGTTTTTATGCACCTTGCCCGCCACGGTGCAGTCGGCCATTGCGTTTACCGCCATGGCGCGCGGCAATGTGTCGGCTGCCGTGTGCAGCGCCTCGGCCTCCAGCCTGATCGGGGTGTTCATCACGCCGCTGCTGGTGGGCTGGCTGGTGGTGCCCGGCGGCGTGTCGGGTGCGGGCGAGCTGGAGGCGGTGGGCCGCATCATGCTGCAGTTGATGTTGCCGTTTGTGCTGGGCCAGTTGTTGCAGCCATTGGTGGGCGGCTTTGTGAAAACGCACGCGGCCAAGCTCAAATATGTGGACCAGGGCTCGATCTTGTTGGTGGTCTACACCGCGTTCAGCGCGGCGGTGATCGAGGGCCTGTGGAAGCAGGTGCCGCTGCCCATTTTGCTGGGCGTGGTGGTGGCCAGCTGCGTGCTGCTGGCCCTGGTACTGGTGCTGACCACCCGGCTGGGCCGCCTGCTCGGCTTTTCGCAAGAAGACCAGATCACCATCGTCTTTTGCGGTTCCAAAAAGAGCCTGGCCAGCGGCGTACCCATGGCCAAAGTGCTGTTCGCCGCGCCGGTGGTGGGCGTGATGCTGCTGCCGCTGATGATCTTCCACCAAATCCAGTTGATGGTCTGTGCCGTGCTGGCGCAGCGTTATGCAAAGCGTGCCCCATGAGAAATCCTTTAGACACCCTCCGCCCCGATGTACGCGCCATGCATTCCTACGTGGTGCAGGATGCCACCGGCATGGTCAAGCTGGACGCGATGGAGAACCCGCACCGGCTGCCTCCCGCCCTGCAGGCCGCGCTGGGCCAACGCCTGGGCGAGGTGGCGTTGAACCGCTACCCCGATGGCCGGGTGGACTTTTTGCGCCAGGTGCTGGCGGCACACACCGGCCTGCCTGCGGGCTACGGCCTGATTCTGGGTAACGGCTCGGACGAAATCATCAACCTGCTGGCCATCGCCTGTAACCGCCCCGGTGCCACCGTGCTGGCCCCGGTGCCGGGCTTTGTGATGTACGGCATGGCCGCGCAGTTGCTGGGTCTGGACTTTGTGGGCGTGCCCTTAACGGCAGACTTTGAGCTGGACACGCCCGCCATGCTGGCTGCCATCGCCCAGTACCAGCCCGCCATCGTTTACCTGGCCTACCCGAACAATCCCACGGCCAACCTATGGGATGACGCGGCCATCGAGCAGATCATTGAAGCCGCGCCCGGCCTGGTGGTGATTGACGAGGCCTACCAGCCGTTTTCCAGCAAAACCTATCTGGACCGGCTCACGCGCCACCCCCATGTGCTGCTGATGCGCACGCTGAGCAAGTTTGGCCTGGCCGGGGTGCGCCTGGGCTACCTGATCGGCCCGCAGGCGCTGGTGGCCGAGATCGACAAGGTGCGCCCGCCCTACAACGTCAGCGTGCTCAATTGCGAGTGCGCGCTGTTTGCCCTGGCACACCTGGAGGAGTTTGCGGCCCAGGCGCAGGAGATACGGACGCAACGCACTATTATTTCTGCAGCGCTGGGGGTGTTGCCGGGCGTAAAAGTCTGGCCCAGCGATGCGAATATGCTGCTGGTGCGGGTCCAAGGTGAAGGTGATATGGCAGCCAAAACCTTTGAAGGTATGAAGGCCCAGGGCGTGCTGGTCAAGAACGTTTCTAAAATGCATCCCTTGCTGCTTAATTGCGTGCGCATCACCATCGGCACCGCCGAAGAGAATTTGCGCATGCTGGCCGCCTTTCAAAAATCTTTATGACCACGACCCACCGTACCGCCGAAGTCAGCCGCAACACCGCTGAAACCCAAATTACCGTCAAGCTCAACCTGGACGGCACCGGCAAGTCCACGCTGCACACCGGCATCGGCTTTTTCGACCACATGCTGGACCAGATCGCCCGCCACGGCCTGATCGACCTGGACATCCATTGCGTGGGCGATCTGCACATCGACGGCCACCACACCGTGGAAGACGTGGGCATCACCCTGGGCCAGGCGGTGCACAAGGCCGTGGGCGACAAGAAGGGCATCCGCCGCTACGGCCATGCCTACGTGCCACTGGACGAGGCGCTGAGCCGCGTGGTGATCGACTTCTCGGGCCGCCCCGGCCTGGAAATGCACGTGCCTTTTACCAGCGGCATGATTGGCGGCTTCGACAGCCAGCTCACCTACGAGTTCTTCCAGGGCTTTGCCAACCACGCGTTTGTCACCCTGCACATCGACAACCTGAAGGGCGTGAACGCCCACCACCAGGCCGAGACCGTGTTCAAGGCCTTTGCCCGCGCCCTGCGCTCTGCGCTGGAGCTGGATCCGCGCTCGGTGGGCGTGATCCCGTCCACCAAGGGAAGTCTGTAACTAACCACCCGCGATGCTTCAGCCGGAACGCACTTGCTCCAGAGATACCGTGGAACCGGCTTTGCCGGGCCACTGGTATCGCCCCCTGCAAGGGGGTTGGCGAAAACACGAAGTGTGTAGCCTGGGGGTGAGTGTCAATCTAGGTAAAATCGGCCTCTACCGCTCATTCCTCCTGCACAAGCAGCAATCAAATTGATAGCAAATAAAACCGTCGCCGTGGTGGACTACGGCATGGGCAACCTGTTCTCTGTATCGCAAGCCGTGATGCATGTGGCCGCTGCCAGTGGCTACCAGGTGGTGGTCACCTCCCGCCCCGAAGACGTGTTCGCCGCCGAGCGCATCGTGCTGCCCGGCCAGGGGGCCATGCGCGACTGCATGCGCGAGCTGCATGATTCCGGCCTGAAAGAAGCCGTGCTGGATGCCGCGCGCAACAAGCCGCTGATGGGCGTGTGCGTGGGCATGCAAATGCTGCTGGACCACAGCGAAGAGCAGGACACGCCCGGCCTGGGACTGATCCCCGGCACCGTGCGCCGTTTTGACCTGGCGGGCCGTCTGCAGGCCGATGGCAGCCGCTTCAAGGTGCCGCAAATGGGCTGGAACCAGGTGCGCCAGCAGGTCCACGGCGGCCAGCGCCACCCGGTGTGGGGCGAGGTGCCCGACAACAGCTACTTCTACTTCGTGCACAGCTTTTACGCCGATCCGTCGGATGCACGCCACAGCGCGGGCTTGACGGAGTACGGCGCAGCGTTTAGCGCGGCCATTGCACGTGATAATATTTTTGCGACACAATTCCACCCAGAGAAGAGCGCCGAACACGGTTTATCGCTCTACCGCAATTTCTTGCACTGGTCTCCCTAATTCTTTTACCAACCCGCTGTTCACGGCACCATGCTTCTCATTCCTGCGATCGATCTGAAAGACGGCCACTGCGTACGCCTCAAACAAGGCGACATGGACCAATCCACCACCTTTGGCGAGGATCCCGCCGCCATGGCCCGTAGCTGGGTCGACAAGGGTGCGCGGCGGCTGCATCTGGTGGACCTGAACGGCGCGTTTGCGGGCAAGCCCAAGAACGAAATGGCCATCCGCAAGATCCTCAAAGAGGTGGGCGGCGAAATCGACGTGCAGCTCGGCGGCGGCATCCGCGACCTGGACACCATCGAGCGCTACCTCGACGCGGGCCTGCGCTACGTCATCATCGGCACCGCCGCGGTCAAGAACCCCGGCTTTTTGCAGGACGCGTGCACCGCGTTTGGCGGCCACATCATCGTGGGCCTGGATGCCAAGGACGGCAAGGTCGCCACCGACGGCTGGAGCAAGCTCACCGGCCACGAAGTGGTGGACTTGGCCAAGAAGTTCCAGGACTACGGCGTGGAATCCTTCATCTACACCGACATTGGCCGCGACGGCATGCTGTCGGGCATCAACATCGAAGCCACCGTCAAGCTGGCCCAGGCCCTGCACACCCCCGTCATCGCCTCCGGCGGCCTGAGCAACATTGCCGACATCGAGCGCCTGCTGGACGTGGAAGACGAAGGCATCGAAGGTGTCATCTGTGGCCGCGCCATCTACACCGGCGACCTCGATTTCACCTCGGCCCAGGAACGCGCCGACAACTACGGCGATGTCTGAGTTGCAGGCCCGCCCCGAAGTCTTCCAGAACCAACCCTGCCTGCGCCTGCACCACGCCAATGGCGACACGGTGCTGGTGGCGCTGCACGGCGCGCACGTGCTGTCGTGGACCAGCGGCGGAGTAGAGCGGCTGTACCTGAGCCCCGAAGCGGTATTTGACGGCGCCGCCGCCATCCGCGGTGGCGTGCCGGTGTGCTTTCCGCAGTTCAACATGCGCGGCCCCTTGCCCAAGCACGGCTTTGCCCGCACGTCGGCCTGGACGGCATCGGCGGGTGGGGAAGATTGGCTGGAGCTGCAACTGCATAGCAGCCCCGCCACGCTGGCCCTGTGGCCCCACGCCTTCACCGCCACCCTGCGCATCGACCTGGCACCGGGCGCGCTGGAGCTGGGCTTTACCGTACACAACACCGGCGAGCAGCCGCTGGACTTCGCCCTGGCCCTGCACACCTACCTGCGCGTGCAGGACCTGCCCGGCCTGGACCTGCGCGGCCTGGCCGGACAGCCCTACTGGGACGACGTGGCCCAGACCGACCGGCTGGAAACCGACGTGGTGATTTTTGAAGGCGAGGTAGACCGGGTCTACCAGGCCGCCGCCGAACCTCTGACTTTGGTGGATGGCCCGGTGCAACTGCGCATCGATCAGAGCCCGGAGCTGGCCCAGACGGTGGTCTGGAACCCCGGCCCGACCAAATGCGCCGCGATTGCCGACATGCCGTTTGACGGCTTCAAGCACATGGTCTGCGTGGAAGCCGCGCACGTCAACACGCCGGTGACCCTGGCCGCAGGTGCCGAGTGGACCGGCTGGCAACGGCTGATCGTCGTCACTCCCGACTAATCTCATATTCTGGACATTGCCATGTTGGCCAAACGCATCATCCCCTGCCTGGACGTGACCGGGGGCCGGGTTGTCAAAGGCATCAACTTTGTCGAGCTGCGCGACGCAGGCGACCCGGTGGAAATCGCCGCGCGCTACAACGACCAAGGCGCGGACGAACTCACCTTCCTCGACATCACCGCCACCAGCGATGGCCGCGACCTGATCTTGCACATCATCGAAGCCGTGGCCTCGCAGGTCTTCATCCCGCTCACCGTAGGCGGCGGTGTGCGCACCGTGGAAGACGTGCGGCGCTTGCTCAACTCCGGGGCCGACAAGGTCAGCTTCAACTCGGCCGCCATCAGCAACCCCGATGTGATCGAGGCCGCGTCCGCCAAGTACGGCGCGCAGGCCATCGTGGTCGCCATCGATGCCAAGCGCCGCAGCGCGGAAGATGCCGCTACGCGTGGCCCCGGCTGGGACGTGTACAGCCACGGTGGCCGCAAGAACACCGGCCTGGATGCCGTCGCCTGGGCCACCGAAATGGCGCGGCGCGGCGCAGGCGAAATCCTGCTCACCAGCATGGACCGCGACGGCACCAAGTCCGGCTTCGACCTGGCCCTGACCCGCGCCGTGAGTGATGCCATCAGCGTGCCAGTGATCGCCTCCGGCGGTGTCGGCAACCTCGACCACCTGGCCGATGGCGTCAGCCTGGGCGGTGCCGACGCGGTGCTGGCCGCCAGCATCTTCCACTACGGTGAATACACCGTAGCCCAGGCCAAGGCCCGCATGGCCGAGCGCGGCATTCCAGTGCGGTTGGTTTAAACCAAATCGGCCCTTCGTGCCCATTCCATGGGCGTGACAAGCTATCAATTGCATAGCGATTGGGTGGGCGATCTCCAGACCTCTGGCGCGGACCACCGGGTTTCAGGCTTCCAGGCGAAAGTGCCCGCTGCGCAACAGCGCTTCGCTGTCGGCGCGGGCCACCCGCTGCACCGGTTGGGCGGCAGAAAACGGGTACATGCGGCCCGTGCTGGGTCCGCGCACCTGCACCGCCGAGCGGGCCAGGTAGCGCAGGTTCAGGCTGCCCAGACCGACCGGCGCTGCGTTCGGTACCGATACCGTCGCCGGGGCCGGAGGCTTAGCGAACGAGGCGAACCGGGCCGGTGTCGGTGCGTGGTTCGGTGGGAACGTGGGTGTGGTCGGAGGCATCGCCAGGCGGGCCGTCGCCAGCGCCTCGCGTTTCTGTCCGCAGCAGCTCATCTTGGTCTCCTTCGGGTAGTTCGAGAAGGGGGGGTGGGGTGGCAGGCCCCAGGCGTTCCAGCAAACAGGCCGCGCCTGACAAGCCCAGCCAGGCCAGCAGCCATTCCACAGGGTCGCGGGCCACGGCCAGGGCCACCGGTGCGGCCACCCACAGGCTCAGGCAGTAAAAGCAGTCCAGCATCTGCCCCCACACACCCTGGCCTGCCGCCATGCGCAGGCGCAGCACGGCATCCCAGGGGCCGTCTTCGTGCGCCAGCAGGTGCGCCAGCCGCCAGGTGGCCAGCGCGCCCAGCACGGCGGGAAACCAGGGCGCGTCCATGCTCAGTTGGGGGTGGGCAGGTCGTTGCAGATCTTCACCGGCCACGAGGCCTGCGCATAGTTCACGCCGCAGGGCCGCCCCGTGCGGTCGTACACCGTCAGGCTGAAGGTGTAGACGCAGCAGGCACCGCGCGGGGTGGCAAAGTCGTCGGGCACAAAGTAGGGCAAGAAGGCTTTGCAGGCCGGGTCGATGGCGCGCAGGTCAAACATCGCCAGCAGGCCGATCACCTGCGGCACGGTGGGCACGCCGCAGCGTGTGCCGGGGTCGCCCACCCGGCTGGTGCCAAAGTAGCAGGTACCGCCGGGGCCGGGCACCGGGATGCTGATGGCCGGGCCGCCCTGCTTGGTGACCGACACCACGTAGTAGTCGAAGTTGTCGTTCGGCCGGGTCAGCGGCAGGAACTCGTCGATGTACTCGTCGTAGGCAATGCCCGATACCGGCAGGCTCCACGGCACACTGCAGTCTGGTGGCTGGGCAAACTGGCTGACGAACAGGTCGGCGCACTGCGGCACGGCATCGATGCGGATCAGCGCACTCAGCGGCTTGTTGTCCAGCCAGACGCGCTGGGTATCGCAGTAGGTGCCGCCCAGCGTGTCTTCCACCAGCAGGCGGATGGTGTACAGGCCGCTGAGCTGGCAGCCGCCGATGTTGCTGGACCAGCCCGAGGGCGACAGCAGCGCCTGTGGGTCGTTCAACAGGCACCAGGGTGGGAAGGGCACCGGCACCAGGCAATCGGCCGTCCAGTAGGCGGTGAGCACCGAGGTGTCTGTGCGCATGTTGATGGCCCGGTACTGCGCCGCCGTGCTGAACTCCACCGACCAGAAGTTGCTCCAGCCCGGCGTGGTGCAGTCGGGCTCGAACCCGGCCTTGTAGTCCAGCGTGTAGCGCTTGATCTTCAGGCTGTCGTCGCAGCCGCCGATGCTGGCTGCGCCCAGTACCGCCAGGCAGGTGCCAAACGAGGCTTCGAAGGTGCCCGCCGGGCGGCCACACAGCGCGGGCAGGTTGTCGATGAGGCGCGCGCCCGGGTCGGTCCAAGGGGCATCCAGTGCGGTGCTGCCGCCGATGCCGAGGATGCGCACGTCCTTCTTGAACACCGAAAACACCGTCTGGCAGGGGATGGTGGACTGGTTGCTGCCCAACACCGTGACCCGCACAAAGTAGGTGCCCGCGTTCAGCAAGGTGGTGTTGAGGTAGCCCAGCAGGCCGCCTACCACCGGGCTGCTGCCCTGTACCGTGTTGCCTGGGGGCACGGGCGGGTAGACGAAGTTGGCCGCATGCCAGACCGCGCCGTTGAGCGACCATTCCAGCACGTAGTGGCTAAAGCCCAGGCCCGCTGCCGTGCCGGTGATGGGCACCACCATGGCCGGAATGGCGGCGTTGACCTCTTCGGCCACGCAGCCGTCCGGGCCGGTCAGGGCGCACTGCAGTGGGCGGAAGCACTCGCGCAGGCAGCGCCAGTAGCTGCGCGCGCAACGGGCCACGTCCACCAGGCTGCGGGCGCGGGCCAGGCAGCAGCCGAAGCGGATGGCGCACAGGCACCAGCAGCGGCAGAACCAGAACCAGGGCTGGGCGCTGTGCTCCTTGAACGCAGCGGCCCCCAGCAGGGCCTGGGCGGTGTCGACCGTCAGCAGGCGCTCGAACACGGCGGCGGCTTCTTCCTCGCCCTCCTGGCAATCGACCTGGCCGCCGTCAATCGCCTCGGGCAGGCCCGCGGTGAAGTCCACCGTGGCCAGCTGGTCCGACAGGTAGGGCCGGTAGGCCTTGGCCAGGGCCCCTATCAGCGTGTCCAGGTCCTTGCGCTCGGTGGCGCTGAGCCTGCCGGGCGTGACCGGCGTGCCCAGCACTTCGCGTACGCACAGCCAGTAGCGGTACAGGTAGTAGGCCGACAGGCGGAAACTGCGCGGGCGGCGGCACAGCAACCAGCCAAAGATGATGCAGCAGCGGATGTGCAGCAGACACCAGCGCCAGTTGTCGGTAGGGCCCAGCAGCTCACGGGCCTGCGCGGGCAGCAGGGCCAGGGTGGTTTTTTCATCGGCAAAACGGCTAAACAGGCGCTGCGCCATGGCGATTTCGGCCTCGCAGTCGGGCTCTTGCTGGCTGGCCTCTTTGGCCAGGGCCTGCAGGTCGTTGGCACGCTGCAGGTCCTCTTCCAGGATGGGCCGGTAGACACCCACCAGGGCCTCCAGCACCTGCTGGAACTCGGGGTTGTCCGGGCTCGGATCGTTCGGGTCGGTATCGCGCAACGCAGCATCGTGGGTGGAGTTAGCGGGCATGGTGGTCTCCTGTATTGGGCCCTTTATGGGCTGGATTCAATATAGGAGCCGGGCCAAAAACCGTGTCCACCAATTTGGGGATAAATGCGGTGGTGGACTGATTGCTACAGTTGTAATAGCTTGTCGTGCTGATGGAATAAGCGCAAAGGGCCTGTTGGGCTCAAAGTGTGTGTCGCGCTTGTCCTACGCAAAGTCCGCTCCCTGACCGACCTGCATCCAGCGCCCACGGCGCGTTAATGGAGACTTCAGACACAACACCTGCGGGGCGCACACATGCAAAACTTCGAACTCACCAGCGGCATGCTCACCATGGGCGGTGCCTTCTACCCCACGGGCTATGTTTTTGCGATGTTTCCCAGCCAGGACGACGCACAGCGCGTGGCCTCGCAACTGGCCAGTGCCAGCCCCGATAGCCCGGACAAGCCCACCATGCTGCTCACCGCCCAAACCGTGCTGGACAAACTGCCCCACACCAACGCCGCCGCCGACGACCCTCTGCCCTCGGTAGGTGTCGAAGGTGCCTGCGTGCGCGAATATGTGGCGCTGGCGGCCCAAGGGCACTGCGCCCTGATGGTGCATGCATCCAAGGCCAAAGAATCGGAAGCGGTAATGGAGACCATCCGCAGCGTGCCGTTTTCCTGTGCCAAAAAATACCGCACGCTGGTGATTGAAGACTTGCTCTGAGGCATCCGCCGGGCCGGATTGCTTTGTTTTTTGTAGCTGCTTGTGCTTATGGGCCGGGCGCAAGAGGGTGATTTGCCTTAAAGCGTTGCGGGATGTGTCCCTGCGAGGCCTTGCGCCGTGGGTTGGGTGCTGCTATTGCGTGCCGGGGGTGGGTAGGGTGAGCACCTGCCGCGCCCAATGCGGTAACGGCTCCACCAGCGTCTTGACGTGTTCACCTTCGCAGAGCGCTACCAATTGGTGCCCACCGTCCTCGACATCCCGCGATTCGAAAAGATAGGCCACGGTGGCGCGACGGACTGCCTGGCATAGGTTGCCCAGCGTGCGCGGCTAGCGCGCCAAAATCCGCTCGGGGGGCACGGTATGGCCGCCTTCGGCCACCCGATTACGGACACGGGCCAACAGGCGTTGCGGCTCGTCCAGCGCCACCACATACAGCGCTACCACGTAGCCGTAAGCCACGGCCTCGTCGATCAACGCCAGTTTGGATACGTGGGAGAAAACGGTTTCGCTGGCAAAGGAGATACCGGCTTCCAGCGCGCTTGCACGGCTGGTATGGGCCCAGTCGTGGGCTGCGACGGAACGCTTTTCCGGGTCGCGGAGGTGTTGCAACTGGTCGCGTTCAAAAATATCGGCGTTGATGAAGGGAAGGTCTGCGCCGATGATGCCGTCGCGTACAAGCGCCCTGTACAGCGTGGATTTGCCCGCGCCGTTAGGGCCGGCCAGCAGGTGGAAAACGGGCTGCATTACCGACTGTATCTACAAGGATTTTTGTGCCAGGGCGCGGTTATCGGTGACCACTTCGCGCACCCGTTGCGCCAGGGAGCCACTGGTATCGGCTGCCAGCAAACGGCTGGTGAGTTCGGCAACCGTGTCAGTTTGCCGTGCCTTGCGGGCCGCCGCCTCGTACCCTTCGATCGCCGTGCGCGCCTCTTGCACGGTCAGGCCGGAATGCTCGGCCACACGGCCCAGGGTGGCCCAGTATTCGATCTGGCCCGCCACCGAGCGGCGCAGCGGTTGGGCGGCTTCGCGGGCTTGCTGCACCAGCGTGGCGGGGAGTTTGACGGAGGCAAAGGCGGTGGACATGAAGAATCTCCTATTTGGCGAATTTTGCGCCAAATTGCGCCATTTAGGTTTGTTAAAAAGCCTCGCCCCGTTTGAACCTCTCGGTCGTCATTACCAGCGCGATGGCAATGCGGGGCATAGGTCGGGCATAGATACTCTTTTTTGGTAGCTGCCTGCGCCCAAGGAATAGGCGCTAGAGTCTGATTTCGGGGTCCATTTTGTGCAAAGGCACACCCGGAGTATCCAGCCGGGTGCACAGTACCTGGCCGTGGGTGGAGTCGGTCACATACAGGGTTTGCCGGTCTGTGCCACCAAAGGCCAGGTTGGTGGTGGAGGCACCGACCGGGCCACGCAGTACCTGTACCGGCTCGGCCCGCCCGTTCAGCAGCCACACATAGCCCAGTCCCGGGTTGGCCACCAGCAGGCGGCCCTGTGCATCCACGGCCAGACCATCCGGCCCGCTGGGGCCGTAGGAGGTGAAGAACTGGCTGACCTTGGCCACGCTGCCGTCGGCCAGCAGGGGCACGCGCCAGACGCAGTTGCCGCGTGTGACGGCCAAGTACAAGACCTTGCCGTCGGGCGACAGCGCCACGCCGTTGGGGCTGGGCACATTGGCCAGCAGCAGGTCGAGCTGGCCGTCTGGCCGCAGGCGGTACAGGCGGCCCGTGGGGTCGTGCAGGCCGGTCTGGCCCTGGTCGGTGAAGTACAGGTTGCCCTCGGCATCGAACACCAGGTCGTTCACGCCCTTGAAGCGTTCGCTGTTGCGCCGCTCCAGGTAGGGCGTGACGCTGCCGGAGGCAATGTCCAGCCGCACCAGGCCGTTTTTGTAGTCGGTTATGAGCAGCGTGTGGGCATCGAGGAACTTCATGCCGTTGGGTTCGCCGTCGTACTCGGCCACCAGGCTCCAGTGGCCTGCGGGGTCGATGCGGAAGATGCGGCCCCAGGGGATGTCGCTTACATACAGGTTGCCTGCACCGTCGAACACCGGCCCTTCGAGGAAGGAGTCGGTGGGCTGGCCGCCCCGGTTGGCATCGGCCCAGGCACTGCGCTGGGCACGGCGCAAGTGCGGCGGCATGGTGGTGAAGACTTCCAGGTCGCGGACCTGGGGGGCTTGCAGCAAAAACATGAAATCTCTCCTCAATCGAGTTGGATGCCGCCTTTGCGGATGACATCGGCCCATTTGGCATTTTCCTTCTTCAAAAAGGCCGCAAATTCGGTGGGCGTGGAGCCCACGGGCTGGGTGCCCATGTCCGTGAAGCGCTGTTTGACCTCGTCCTCGGCCAGCACCTCGACCAGGGCTTTGTGCAGGGCGTTGGCGATGGCTGGTGGCACACCGGCTGGCAGCAGCAGGCCATGCCATTCATAGGCCTCAAAGCCGGGCAGCAGGGTTTCGGCGACGGTGGGCACGCCGGGCAGGCGTTTGCTGCGTTCGCTGGCCGACACGGCCAGGGCCCGCAGCTTGCCGGACCGCACCAGCGGCGCTGCCGCCGCCACGGTGGCAAACATGAAGTCCACCTGGCCGCCGGTGACATCGACGATGGCCGGGCCGCCGCTCTTGTAGCCCACGTGCACCAGGTCCAGGTCCAGCTTCTGGCGCAGCAGCTCGGTGGCCAGCCGCTGCACCGTGCCGCTGCCGCCCGAGGCAAAGTTCAGTTTGCCGGGCTCGGCCTTGGCACGGGCCACCAGGTCTTTCATGTCCTTGATGGGCGATTCGGCCTTGACGATCAGCACGTTAGGTGCCAGTGCCACCAGGGCCAGCGGCTGCAGCGCGTCGGCCGCATACGGCATCTTGGGGAACAGATGCGGGTTGATGGAGTAGGGCGTTGCGTCGTACAGCAAGGTGGTGCCATCGGGCTTGGCCTTGGCTACATAGGTTTCGCCAATGGTGCCGCTGGCACCGGCACGGTTGTCCACGATCACGCTGGTCCCCAGCTTGGTGCCCAGGCGCTGGGCCACCACGCGGGCCAGCGCATCGGCCGCGCCGCCGGGGGCGTAGGGCACGACGATGGTGATGGGTTTGTCGGCGAACTGGGCGTGTGCGGCGACGCTGGCCAGCAGGGCGCAGGCGGCGATCAGGCGTTGGAGGAAGGGTTGCATGGTGTTTGTCTCTTGGAGTTTGTGGGGTGCGGCCAGCGCTTACCGTGAAAGTTAGGCAGGCAGCGGCTGTGGGACCAGCACGGCCAGCGCATTGTGGGCTGCGGCCACGCCCATATTGACGTAGGCGTCACTGGTCACACCCCCGATGTGGGGGCTGAGCACCATGCCCGGCTCGCCCTGGAAAGGATGGCCTGCCACCATAGGCTCGGTGGCGAAGCTGTCCAGCCCGGCACTGGCCACCTGGCCGCCGCGTATGGCCGCCAGCAGCGCGGCCTCGTCGATCAGACCGCCGCGTGCGGTGTTGACCACGATGACACCGCGCTTGCACTGCGCCAGTGTGGCGGCGCACAAAAGGCTGTGGTTTTCCTCCACCAGCGGGCAGTGCAGCGAAATGGCATCGGCCTCGCGCCACAAGGTTGCCAGGTCCACCCGTTGCACGTAGTCGGGCAGGTTCTGGGCGAAGGGGTCGAAGCCGATCACCCGCATGCCCAGCGCGTTGGCCATGCGGGCAAAACGCAGGCCGATCGCGCCCAGACCCACCAGGCCGATGGTGCGGCCACCCAGCTCCACACTTTTGTGGGTGGCCTTGTCCCAGTGGCCAGCGTGCATGCGCGCATTCAGCGCCACAACCGACTTGGCACAGGCCAGCAACAGCGCCAGGGCCTGCTCCGCGACGGCGGCGGCGTTGGCCCCGGCGGCGGCCACGACCTCAATGCCGCGTGCTTGGGCCGCCACTTTGTCGATGGTGTCTGTACCGCTGCCGTGTTTGGAGATGACTTTCAAGGCCGGTGCGGCGTCCATGGCGGCTGCGCCCACTTTGCTGTAGCGCACGATGATGGCCACCGGGTTGTGCTGGCGGCACAGCGCCACAATGTCGGCCTCGGTCGGGGTTTTGCCCGCATACACCATGCGGTAGCCGGTGAGCAGCGCCAGTGCCTGGGGTGCCAGATCGGCACCGGTAACAAGGATGTTGTTCACAGCGTTTCTCCTTCGCGCAGCACCCCGGCCGTGCGCAGCGCGCTGGTCAGCCATTTGGCGGCGGTGTCGCCGGTCTTGATGGCGGCGATGCGGGCGGCTTCGTCGTGCACCTTTTTGGCGGCCAGGGGCAGCAGAGATGCGATCTTGTCGCGCTCGACCACCACCACGCCGTCTGCATCGCCGATGATGAAGTCGCCCGCGTGCACCGTCACCCCGCCCACCGTCACCGGGTGGCCGATGCGGCCGCCGCAGTTCTTGGTGGGGCCGTTCGGGTTGGTGCCGACCGAGAACACCGGGTAGTCCATCGCGTCGATGTCCAGGCTGTCGCGGGCCGCGCCGTCCATCACCACCCCGGCAATGCCGAGCTGCTGGCAGGCGGTCATCATGATGGTGCCCATCAAGGCTGCGGTCTGGTCGCCCTTGCCGTCGATCACCAGCACGTCGCCGGGTTGGGCCAGGGCGATGGCGGCGTGGATCATCAGGTTGTCGCCGGGGCGCACTTCGACCGTGATGGCCGTACCGGCCAGCTTCATGCGGGGATGCAAAGGCTTGATGCGGCCATGCAGCGCGCCGCGGCGGCCGGCCACGTCGGCCAGGATGGCAGGCTGGAAGGCGGCGGCCTGGCGCACGATGTCTTGGGGCACGCGGGCAAAGTCGCGCAGGATGTCGGGCAGGGTGGAGTGCATGGTGGTCTTTCGTTGGGGTTGAAGGAAGGTGGAGGGATGAAACAGGCGTGCGGCTTCCCACCCCGCGTCATAGGGTGGCGGGGCAGAACCGGTGCGTGGAGGGGGAGCGGTGGAGGCTTAGTCGGCGCGTGCGCCCGAGGCTTTGACGATGCCGCCCCAGCGCTGGATGTCGCTGCGGATCAGTGCGGCAAACGCCTCGGGGGTGCCACCCAGTACATCCGCGCCCTGGGCATCGAGCTTTTGTTTCACTTCGGGGCTGGCCAGCGCCTGGTTGAAGGCGGCGTTGAGCTTGGTGATGGCATCCTTGGGTATGCCCGCCGGACCGGCCAGGCCGAACCAGGTGACGGCATCAAAACCCTTGTAGCCCGATTCGTCCAGCGACGGCACGTTGGGCAAGTCGGCGTTGCGCTTCAACGAGGTCACCGCCAGGGCGCGCATCTTGCCGTTGCGGATATGGCCGATCAGCGTGGGCACCGAAGACGCATACATCTGGATCTGGCCACCGATCAGGTCGGTCGCGCCCTGGGCTGCGCCTTTGTAGGGCACATGGGTGAGCTGGATGCCAGCGATTTTCTGGAACTGCTCGGTAGCCAGGTGGGCCACGGTGCCGTTGCCCGAGCTGGCGTAGTTCAGCGCGCCGGGTTTGGCCTTGGCAGCAGCTACCAGGTCGGCCAGGGTTTTGTACGGTGCATCGGCGGCCACGGCCAGCACCAGGGCGGCGCTGGCGACCAGTCCCACCGGGGCCAGGTCTTTTTCGGGGTTGTAGGGCAGCTTGGGGTAGAGCGTGGGGTTGATCGCCAGGTTGCTGGTCTGGCCCAGCACCAGGGTGTAGCCATCGGGTGCGGCCTTGGCGGCGGCATCCACCCCGAGGTTGCCGCCCGAGCCCGGCTTGTTGTCGATCACCAGCGTCCAGCCCTGGCTGGTGGCCACTTTGTTGGCCACCTCGCGGGCAATGATGTCGGTGCCGCCCCCGGCGGGGAAAGGCACGATCACGCGGATCGCCCGGCTGGGGTAGTTTTGTGCCTGGGCGGGCAGCGTGGCCAGCAGGGCAGCGGCTGCTGCTGCGAGTGCGCCCAAAAGGCGGTGGCGGGTGAAGGTCATGCAAGGTCTCCGTTGTGGTGTTGAGTGCCTTTATTTTCTGTGAGTGTTTCGCTCTGTACAATTGCGTTGCGTCTGTTGAAACAAGGAGCATGCCATGCACCCCATCCCAAACCCTGAAACCAGCCCCCCGGACGAGGGCGGTGTGGTGGCCGTGACGCGCGCGCTGCGGCTGCTGGAAGCCTTTGGCACCCGCCACGCGCAACTCACTTTGGCCGAGTTGAGCCGCCACACCGGACTGCACAAAACCACGGTGCTGCGCATTGCCCGTACCCTGGCCCAGGACCAGTATCTGGTGCAAAAGGATGACGGCAGCTGGCGGCTGGGGCGGGCCGCTGCCTGGCTGGGCGCGTGTTACCAGGCCAGCTTCAACGTCCACGAGGTGGTGGAGCCAGTGTTGCGCACCCTGGCCCAGGCGACGGGCGAGAGTGCCTCGTTCTATGTGCGTGAGGGCGACATCCGCACCTGTCTGGTCCGGGTGGAGGGGCCGCAGGCGATCCGCCACCATGTGCGGGTGGGGGCGGCCATGCCGTTGGACCGGGGCGCGCCCGGGCGGGTGATTCTGGCGTTCTCCGGCGAGCCAGGGGAGCCGTATGAATCCATCCGGCGCAGGGGCTACCACCTGTCGCAGGGAGAGCGCGAGCCCGAGGTGTCCAGCGTCTCGGCCCCTATCTTTGGCGTGCAGTGGCGCTTGCTGGGCTCGGTGTGCATTTCCGGCCCCACCTCACGGTTGCACCTGGCGCGGCTGGAAGAACTGGCCGCCACGGTGATGGATGCGGCCAACCAGTTGTCGTATGCGCTGGCGGGTGGGCAGCAGCCGGTGCGGGTTGCGCGCCCGACCACCTGGCATCCTTGATCTACAGTGAGCCGTCCCGCTTGAACCGGTCCGTCGCCGCTACCAGCGCACTCGCAATACCCGGCTCAAACGCGGCGTGGCCTGCGTCTTCCACCACCTGGAAGCTGGCTTCCGGCCAGGCCTGGTGCAGTGCCCAGGCCGAGCAGGGCGGGCACACCGCGTCGTAGCGGCCCTGGATGATCACAGCGGGCAGGTGGCGGATGCGGTCCACATTGCGGATGAGCTGGTTGTCGGTAAAAAACGCACCGTTGCGCATGTAGTGCGCCTCCAGTCGGCCCACGCCCAGGGCGACCGCGTCGGCACCAAACTGCTCGGTCACCTCGGGGCGCGGCAGCAGGTGCAGGCAACTGCCCTCGTAACGGCCCCAGGTGCGGGCGGCGGCCAGGTTCTCGGTGGGGTCGTCGCTGAACAGGCGCTGCACATAGGCGGCCAGCAGGTCGCCGCGCTCCGCCTCGGGGATGTGGGCCGCAAACGCCGCATGTTCTTTGGGAAAGAAGTGCCGGATGCCATTCAAAAACCAGTCGATTTCCGATGGCGTACACAGAAAAATGCCACGCAGCACAAAGCCGGTGCAACGCTCGGGGTGGGTTTCGCCATAGGCCAGCGCCAGCGTGGAACCCCAGGAGCCGCCAAACACCAGCCACTGCGCAATGCCCAGCACCTCGCGCAGTTGCTCGATGTCCTGCACCAGCAGCTGGGTGGTGTTGTTGCGGACCTCGCCCAGCGGGGTGGATTGGCCCGCGCCGCGCTGGTCGAACAGCACGATGCGGTAGTAGACGGGGTCAAAAAACTGCCGGTGCTTGGGCGACAGGCCCGCGCCCGGTCCACCGTGCAAAAACAGCACCGGCACGCCATCGGGGTTGCCGCATTCTTCCCAGTACAGGGTGTGGATGGCGTCCACCGCCAGGGTGCCGGTGCGGTAGGGCTCGATGGGCGGGTAGGGCTGGGGCATGGCGTTTACTCCTGTTTTCATAGCTTGTCGTGCCGATGGAATAAGCACAGAAGCCAGTTTAAACGCCAAATCAATTGCGGCTGGAGCGGTTCACCAGAATAGCAATACCAGCCAACACCGCTGGCACGGCCAACGCCGAGAAGATGCCTTCAAACCCCCAGCCCAGGCTCAGCAGCACGCCGCCGATCGACGAACCCAGGATGCTTCCCAGGCGGCCAATGCCCAGCATCCAGCTCACGCCGGTGGCCCGGGCAATGGTGGGGTAACAGCCGGGGGCAAAGCCGTTCAGGCCGGTCTGCGCGCCGCTCAGGAAGAAGCCGACCATCACCACCATCAGCACGATGGAGGCCGACATCAAACCGTTCAGGCCCATGGCCACCAGGGCCACGGCACCCAGCAGGTAGGCGGCGGCGATGACCCGGTTGGGCGATGTCTTGTCCATCAGCCAGCCCACGCACAGCGCGCCCACCGTGCCGCCCAACTGGAACATGGCGGTGACGTTGGCGGCCCGGTCGATGGACATGCCCGCGTCTTTCATCATGGTGGGCAGCCAGCTGGTGGTCAGGTAGATGACCAGCAGGCCCATGAAGTATGTGGTCCACAGGGTGATGGTTTTCAACGCATAGCCCGACTGGAACAGCACGGCGATCGGCTGGCGCGTCTTGACTTCGGCTTCGCCCGAGACAAAGGCTTTCACGTGGTCCAGCGGCGTGCGGCACACCCGCGCCAGCACCTTGCGGATGGGGTCGGCGGGGTAGTTGCGGGCCACCATGAAGCGGGCCGATTCGGGCAGAAAGAAAAACAGCACCGGCAGCAACACCAGCGGCAGCAGCCCGCCGACGATCAGCACCGATTGCCAGCCCTGCACCGGAATCAGGGCTGCCGCCAGGAAGCCCACCATGGCCGAGCCCAGGTTGAAGCCGGTGAACATGGTGGCCACCAGAAAGGCCCGCCGCCGCTCGGGCACGTACTCGGACAGAAGCGTGGTGGTGTTGGGCATGGCCGCGCCCAGACCCAGCCCGGTCAGAAAGCGCAGCAGGGCCATTTCGGTGGTGTTGTGGGTGTAGGCCGTGAGCAGGGTGCAGATGCCAAAACCCAGTACCGATGCCAGCAGCACCTTGCGGCGGCCCCACCAGTCGGAAGACGAGCCCGCCACCAGCGCGCCCACGGCCAAGCCGATGGGCGCGGCCCCCATCACCAGGCCGAATGCGGGTCGCGAGATGTTCCATTCGGCAATGATGGACGGGGCGATGAAACCCATGATGGCGACATCCATGCCGTCCACCGCCACGATAAAAAAGCACAGCAGCACCAGCATCCACTGCGGGGTGGAGAGTGCGCGCGTGTTGATGAAATCCCGGATGTCCAGGGTAGAAACCGATGCCATAGAGTCTCCGTTTTGTAGTGGTGATCGAGGGGGGAGTCCGGACCATGCCCCCCAAAGCCGCGAATTATGGGGACGGCATGCGATGCCTAAAAGATCCCAGGATTCGACTCGCGATAACCTTTGGGTATCGGTATATTGGCCAGCAGACATAGACCGGAAACGCCCATGAAATTGACCACCCTGAACGTGCTGGTAGCCGCCATTGAAGAGGGCAGCCTGCGCGGCGCGGCCCGCCGGGTGGCGGCTTCGCAGCCCGCTATCACCAAAATGATCCGCGAACTGGAGCTGGAGCTGGCCGCGCCCTTGCTGCTGCGCACGTCACGCGGCGTGGTGCCCACACCCCAGGGCAAGGTGCTGTACGAGCGCGCCGTCAAGGTAGAGCGCGAGCTGACTGCCGCAGTGGACGAGATCAACCAGATCGGTGGCCGCATGGTGGGCCAGTTGCACGTGGGCGCGGTGCCCCTGGCGGTGATGCTGCTGATCCCCGAAACCCTGCGCACCTTCGGCCAGGAATTCCCCGAGGTCAGGCTGCGGGTGAGTGAAGAGCTGTATGTGGCGCAGCTGCAAAAACTGCGCTCGGGTGAGGTGGATGTGACCGTGGGCGGCATCCCCGACGACCTGTCCACCGGCGAGTTCTATGTGGAGCCGCTGATGCACACCAGCATGGTGGCCACGGTGTGCAAGGGCAGCCCCTGGCTGAAGGCGCGCAGGCTGTCCGACCTGCAAACCGCCCGCTGGGTCTACACCGGTACGAGTAGCGATTCGGGCTACGCCAAGCTGTTTTTTGAACTGCACAAACTCGCCCCGCCCCGCGTGGGCGCGGTGGTGAATTCCACCCTGGCTTTGCTGGCCCTGGTGACCTCGGGCGACTATGTGGCGCTGATGCCGCGCCAGATTGCGGTGCACCCGGTGGTGGCGCAGTTCATCTCCATCATCGACATCGCAGAAAAAGGCTATCCCCTGCAGGTGGGGGCCATTTTGCGCAGTGACTCGGCCGTGTCGCCGGTGCTGCGCCATCTGCTCACCCATCTGCACCGGGCCGCGCACCAGATTGGCAAGGTCTAGCCACCCGCGATCACCAGGCGATAACTAAACGGTATCACGCACCACAAATCAACGTCTCCCCAAGTGGCCAGGCGGTTCGCACAATCCGCCCGCAGGCCGCCGCACCGCGGCCTGAACCCACAACCTGGAGGAGACTTTCATGACATTCAAACTCACACGCCGCTCGTTGCTTGCGGCGATGCCCGTGGTGGCCACCAGTGCCGGCCTGCTGGCGGGCTGCGGTGGCGGCGACGATGCTGCGCCGGTCAGTGCAGAAGACACCGCGCTGAAGTTCGACGCCACGGCCTACACCACCGTCAACGTCACGCTGGACGGGGTGGCGTTGAAGCTGCGCCAATACCGCCGCGTGTATGTGGCCAAACCCATCAAGATGGCGCTGACGCAGCAAACCTATGGATCGACCACCACCACCACCCTGGCCGACCCGTATGTGTACCAGACCATGTTTATTTCGGTGGCCGAAGACCTGGTGGCCGACCAGACCAAGCCGGTCTACGTGGTGGTCAATAACGCCGGGTGGATGACGAGCGCGGTATCCACCACCATTACCGAAGCGAAAGCCTTTGTCAGCACCAGCGACACGGATGCGATTGGCGCGGCCCTGAAAGCCGGGTTTGTGGTGGTCAACCTGGGCACCCGCAGCCGGGGGGCGCGCGCCGAAGATGGCCGCTGGGCGGGCAAATCCCCGGCCCCGGTGGTGGATACCAAGGCCGCCATCCGCTACCTGCGGCTCAACGACAGCCTGCTGCCGGGCGATACCAACCGCATCATCCTCACCGGCACCAGCGGCGGCGGTGGCTTGACATCGGCTGTGGCCGCCAGCGGCAACAGCGCCGACTTTCTGCCGTTCCTGGCCGACATCGGCGCAGCGGGCATCCAGGGCACGGGCAGCACGGCCACCAGCACCCTCAAGGACGATGTGTTTGCGGCGGTGGCCTACTGCCCGATCAACAACCTGGGTAACGCCGATGCTGGCTACGAGTGGGAATACAACGCCACCCGCACCGATACCAACACCGGTGCCCTGGGCGGCGTGGCCTACTCGGCGGGCCCACAGCCCGCCGCGTCCACCGCGATTGCCGGCACGTTTGCGGCCTACCTGAATGGCCTGGGCCTGACCCGCGAAGACGGCTCGGCACTGACCGCCACCAATATGCGCGACAGCACCCAGGCTTTCCTGAAAAAGGAAATCGAAGCCCAGCTTGCCAAGGGCACAGCCGTGCCTGCGCTGGGGGCAAACTTCACCATCGGCGGGGCGGCGTATCTGAACGACTGGCTGACCGTTGCGGGCTCCACGGTGGCCAGCATCGACTACCCCAAGTACCTGGCCTTCGTGACCAAGATCCGCGCGCTCAAAACCGTGGTGGCCTTCGACCCGGTGGGCGTGACCGGCAACCCCAACATCAGCGGGGAATCCACCCTGTTTGGCTCCGACTACTACGGCTATTCCAACTTCACCGCCTGGAGCTGGGCCAACAACGCCGTGAAGGGCGATGGCTCAGGCGTGGACGACACCGGCCTGGCCTGGGATGCGGTGCTGGCCAGCAGCACCAGCAAACTGGCCACCCAGCTCAAGCTGATCAACCCGATTGCCTACCTCAACACCACGGCCGACACCGCACCGTACTGGTATGTGCGCCACGGCATGATCGACCGCGACACCGCGTTTGCCATGCAGACCCTGCTGTACTACGCGATCAAAAAAGACGCGTCGGTGAAAGAGGTGGACTTCAAGTACCCCTACCTGGTGCCACACAGCGGCAATTACGACGTGCAGGAGGCCTTTACCTGGATCAAGGCCAAGCTGGCTACTAATCCCTGATCACCCCTGATTCCCCTTCAAGACTTTCAAAGGACCCTTTATGGCCCGCATCATCGGCGGCGTAGCCGTTTCGCACACCCCCACCATCGGCTTCGCCTTCGACCGCGACAAGCAGGCCGACCCGGTGTGGGCCCCCATCTTCGCGGCGATGGAGCCGGTCAAGCAGTGGCTGGCGGCGGCCCGGCCGGACGTGGTGGTGGTCACCTACAACGACCACGTCACCTCGTTCTTTTTCGACCACTACTCGGCCTTCGCGCTGGGCATTGGCGAGCGTTTTGAAGTGGCCGACGAGGGCGGTGGTGCGCGTGATCTGCCGGGCATTGAGGGCCACCCGGCGCTGGCCGCCCACATCGGCCAGTCGCTGATGGCCGATGAGTTCGACATGTCGTTCTTTCAAGACAAGCCGCTGGACCACGGCTGCTTCTCGCCGCTGTCGGTGCTGTGGGAGCATGCCAATGGCTGGCCGGTGCGCATCGTGCCGCTGCAAATGGGCGTGCTGCAGTTTCCGCTGCCCAGCGCCCGGCGCTTTTACAAGCTGGGCCAGGGCCTGCGCCGCGCCATCGAGAGCTACCCCGAAGACCTGCGCGTGGTGATCGTGGCCACCGGCGGCCTGTCGCACCAGGTGCACGGCGAGCGTGCGGGCTTCAACAACACGCCCTGGGACATGCAGTTTCTGGAGCTGTTCGAGAACGACCCCGAGCGCCTGGCCTCGCTCACCCATGCCGAGCTGGCCACGCTGGGCGGCATGGAAGGTGCGGAGGTGATGATGTGGCTGACCATGCGCGGGGCGCTGTCGTCCCAGGTGCGCAAGCTGCACCAGGCCTACTATTTGCCGTCCATGACCGGCATTGCGGCGGTGGTTTTTGAAAACCTGGCCGGCCCGGTCATCGCGGGCGAGGTCGAGCGCCACCGCGCCGCCATGGCCGTGCAAATGGCCGGGGCCGAGCGCCTGCAAGGCAGCTACCCGTTCAACCTGTCGCGCGGCGTGAAGGCGCTGCGGCTGAACCGCTTTTTGCGCGACATGGCCGAGCCCGCACACCGCCAGCGCTTCCTGGCCGATGGCCCCGCCTACATGCAAGAGAAGGGGCTGACCGCAGAAGAGTGCGAGCTGCTGGCGCGGCGCGACTGGCGCGGCCTGATCCACTATGGCGCGATCTTCTTCGGCCTGGAAAAGCTGGGCGCGGTGCTGGGCGTGTCCAACCTGCACATCTACGCCGCCATGCGCGGCGAGACGCTGGAGGTGTTCCAGCAAACCCGCAACGCGCCGAACGCCTTGTACTCGGTGGCCGGTGGTCGTGCCGCTGCGCCGACCTGGGATACACCTGCAACACTTTGAGTGCTCTGCTTTTTATAGCTGCTTGTGCTTGCGGAACAAGCACGAGAGGTTGATTTTTTTTAAATCCCCAAACAAACCACCGGTGCGCAACTGGAACGCATTGTTACTTTGATACATGCGCAGTACATATGTATACGGCCATACGATGTTTCCCACTTTCTGCAAGCCTGAGGGGCTACAAACTGCGGAAGTGCTCAGCGGGTCTGCCTGGGTAAGTCGCCCCTGCATCCGCCCATGGAGGGACACATCGATGGGACTTTTGCAACAACTACTGCGCACCAAAGGCATTGAAAAGGACGACCCCGGCCACGGCAGCGGCGGCCTGGACCGCTCGCTGGGTTTGTTCTCGCTGGCCATGATGGGTGTGGGGGCCACCATCGGCACCGGCATCTTTTTTGTGATGGCCGAGGCCGTGCCCAAGGCCGGGCCTGCGGTGATGCTGGCGTTTATCCTGGCGGGGATCACCGCAGGCCTGACGGCGCTGTGTTATGCCGAACTGTCGTCGTCCATCCCGGCATCGGGCTCGTCGTATTCGTACACCTACGTGGCGCTGGGGGAGCTGGTGGCGTACATCGTGGCGGCATGTCTGATGCTGGAATACGCGCTGGCGGCCAGTGCCACCTCGATCGGCTGGTCGGGTTACCTGAACAACTTTTTGACCAACTCCATCGGCGTGTCCATACCCGAGGCCTTGCGCAGCCCCATGCTGGTCAGCGGCCCGCAGGGGCTGGAGATCCACGCCGGGCACATCAACCTGCCGCCCATCATTCTGGTGGTCTTGTGCTGCTTTCTGCTGCTGCGGGGCACCAAAGAGTCGGCCACGGCCAACGCGGTGATGGTGATCACCAAGCTGGCGGTGCTGCTGTTTTTTTGCGTCGTCGCCTACTCGGGCTACAACAGCGCGAACTTCACCCCGTTTTTTAACGACAGCGGCTGGCACGGCGTGACGGCAGCGGCGGGTACGGTGTTTTTCTCGTTCGTGGGGCTGGACACCGTGGCCACGGCGGGCGGCGAGGTCAAAAACCCCCGGCGCAACGTGCCGCTGGGCATTTTGCTGTCGCTGGTGGTGGTGACCATTGGTTACCTGGCCGTGGCCTTTACCGCGCTGGGGGCGCAGCCTGCGGCGCAGTTCAAAGACCAGGAGGCGGGTTTGTCGGTCATCCTGCAGCAGGTCACGGGCACAACCTGGCCGTCCATCGTGCTGGCCGCCGGGGCAGTGATTTCGGTGTTCAGCGTCACGCTGGTCACCATCTACGGCCAGACGCGCATTCTGTTTGCCGTGAGCCGCGACGGTCTGATTCCGCAGACCTTCCAGCAGGTCAGCCACCGCACCCTGGCCCCGGTGAACAACACCGTCATCGTCTGCATTCTGGTGGGCCTGGTGGGGGGCTTTGTGGACTCCACCTACCTGTGGGACATGGTCAGCATGGGCACGCTGGTGGCGTTTATTGCGGTGTCGGCCAGCGTGCCGGTGCTGCGCGCCAAGGGCCTGGACGACCCCCAGGGTAACTTTCGTGTGCCGTTTGGCCCGTACCTGATTCCTGGCCTGAGCATTGCGGCCTGCCTGTACATCATCCGTGACCTGTCGGCCACCACGTTCACCGTGTTTTTCATCTGGATCGCGGTGGCACTGGTGGGCTACTTTGCCTACGGCATACGCCATTCCAAACTGCGCGGTAGAGAGGCCCCGCAGGCCGAAGGCCGCTCCAACTTGCGCGGAGGCCGCCCATGAAGACGCTGGTAGTGGGCTTTACCCCCGACCCGCGTGGCGAAGAGGCGCTGGTGCTGGCCAAAACCCTGGCGGGCGCGGGGGACACCGCCATTCTGGTCTGCGTGGTCACCCCCGAAGTCTGGGGTTACCCGTCGCTGGCCAATGTCGACCAGGAGTACGGTCGTTTCCTGGGTGAGTACGCCACTGCGGCCATGGCCCAGGCGCGGGCCGCGCTGGGCGATATTCCCCACCTGCGTTTTGAGCGGGTAAGTGCCCGCTCGGCCACGGTGGGGTTGACCCAGCTGGCCGAGCGCGAGCAGGCCCACATGGTGGTGCTGGGCTCGGCCCGCAGTGGCAGCACCATCGGCCGGGCCGCGCTGGGCGGGGTGAGCGAGGAAATCCTGCACCTGGCCAGCGTGCCGGTGGCCATCGCCCCCAGCCACTACACCGGGGCCGCCCGCCCCAGCCGTATCACGGTGGCCTATTCGGGCGGCGACGCGGCCCGCAGCACCGTGCTGCATGCGCTGGGCCTGGCGGGGGCTTTGGGCGTGCCCTTGCGGCTGGTGAGTTTTGCGGTGCGCGACCGGCAAATGTTCCCGCCGCTGGCAGGCGGTGGGGCCGAAGATGTGGTGGTGGCCGGTTGGGCCGAGCAGGCCCAGGCCGGGCTGGACATGGTGCGCGGGCAAATTGCCGTCACTGGCTACCCGGTGCACACCGAGGTCAGCGTTGGACCCGACTGGGACGCGGCCATGGCGGGGCTGGAGTGGCTGGACGGCGAACTGCTGCTGCTGGGCTCCAGCCGCCTGGGGCCGCTGCAGCGGGTGTTTCTGGGCTCCAATGCGGCCAAAATTCTGCGCGCCGCCCCGGTGCCCGTGGTGGTGCTGCCGCGCCAGAGCTGAGCATAATCTGCAGGCTATGCGCATTGCAGTGCTCTCTGATATCCATGGCAACCTGGCGGCCTTGCAGGCGGTGGTGGCCGACTTCACACGCCGTGGTGTTGACGCGGTGGTCAACCTGGGTGACAGCCTGTCCGGCCCGTTGTTGCCGCGCGAAACCGCGCAGTACCTGATGGCCCAGGACTGGGTGCACCTGGCGGGCAACCACGAACGCCAGGTTCTGGATTTGGGCCCGCACGCCAGCTTCTCAGACCGCTATGCCCGTTCGCAACTAGGCCCCTTGGAGCTGGCGTGGATGTCCGGCCTGCAACACACCCAGCCCTACCACGCACACGTGCTTTTGTGCCACGGCGCGCCGGAGCAGGACAACCTGGCCCTGCTGGAGAGTGCAGACCGTCCCGCCACGCCGCAAGAGATCGAGAGCCGCCTGGGCGGCCAGCATGCAGAGCTCATCCTGTGCGGCCACTCCCATGTGGCCCGTAGTGCGCGCTCGGCGGGCGGTGGCCTCATCGTCAACCCGGGCAGTGTGGGTTTGCAGGCCTATGGCACCGACCATCCCCGCCCCCACGTGATCGCGTCCGGATCGCCCGATGCGCGTTATGCCATCGTCGAGCGAAGCCCCTCGGGCTGGGCGGCAGAGATGCTGACCGTGCCCTATGCCCACCCGCAAATGGCCGCACTGGCGCGCCTGCGCCAGTGCCCCGACTGGGAGTACGCGTTGTTGACCGGAACGATGCCATGAACTTCTCGGGCGAACCCACCGCACTGGTGATCATTGATATGCAAAAGGGAATGGCCCAGGCCGGGCCGCGCAACAACCCCCAGGCCGAGTCGCATATCGCGCAACTGCTGGACCATTGGCGCGCCAGCGCCCAACCGGTTGTGCATGTGCGCCATCTTTCGCGCACACCCGGCTCGCCCTTTTGGCCTGGCCAGGTGGGTGCAGAGTTCCAGGAGCGGTTGGCTCCACGAGACTCGGAGCACGTGGTGGACAAGCATGTCACCGATGCATTTGCCCACAGCGGCCTGGAACGTTGGCTCCACCAGCGCGGCATCCGCTGTCTGGCGTTTGTGGGTGTCAGCACCAATATGTCGGTGGAAGCCAGCGTACGAAGTGCCTCCTGCCTGGGCTTTGCCTGCCAGGTGGTGGCGGACGCATGCTATACCTATGACCGCCCCGACCTGGATGGTCAGCCGCGTTCTGCGCAAGACATACACCGCGTGGCATTGGCAAATATGCACGGCGAATATGCCCAAGTGGTGGTGACCGCCGCGTTGCTGCCGTCGGCCCAATAATCCACCAGGCCCATTCAACCCACGCAGGCCCGCAAGAGCGGGCCTGCGTGGGGCGGGCTCAGTTGATCGTCAGCCGCTGCACGCTGTTGCTGGCCTTTTTGGGCAAGGCTACGCTCAGCACGCCGTTTTGGTACTGGCACTGGGCCTGGCTGGCATCCACCTCTTGCGGGAGCTGGAAGCTGCGGGCTACCGCGCCAAAGTAACGTTCGCTGCGCAGGGTGCGGGCATCTTTGCGCTGGTCTTCCTGCTTGATTTCGGCGCGCAGGGTGACGGTGCTGCCTTCTACCGATACCTGGATGTCTTCTTTTTTGACCCCGGGTAGCTCGGCCACCACGTTATAGGCCTGCGCGTCTTCTTGCACATCGACCTTGATCTGCGCGGGCGAGGGCAGCGGGTCGCCGTGCAGCGGGCGGATAAAAAAGCCGGGGGCCAGGTCGGTGAAGAAGTCGTCAAACAGGCTGTTGCTGCGGCTTGTCATGGCATTCATGTCGTTCTCCTGAAGAATAAATGGTTGAAAAGCCGGTGGCGCGCTCTGCAAGCCACCGCATGGCCCAATTAGTGGCCGCCGCCACAGATTTCAAGAGCTGCCTGCGCGGTGCCCCAGGGTGAAGGCTTCTTCAAACACCGAGTACCCCGCCCAGTCGCTGTGCGCATAGGCCAGACGCTGCGGTTTTTGTAGCTGCTCTCGCCCATGGAATAAGCGCTGGAGGCCAATTTGGCTTGAAACTGCCGGGGTGGGTATGGCCATGGCGTGGCCGTAGCGGGTGATGTCGATGCGCTGGGCCTTGTGCGCGATGTCGGGGTGGGCGGTGGCCAGTTCGGCCAGGATCTCGTCGCGCCAGGCCGTCCACGGTTTTTCCATCAACAGTCGCCGCCCTTGCGGCACATCGCCCAGCGCGCGGTAGTAGGTCAGTACCGTGGCGGCGGGTACGGGGCGCAGGCTTTGGTGCATGGCATCCACGTAGCCCAGGCCCGGTGTGTTGTAGAGCACGTTGTCCCAGCTGGGGGCCGGGCCGGGGCGATCAAACAGCGGTTGGGCGATGTGGATATTGGCCACCAGCCAGGGTGCGTAGGTGGTGCGGGCCGCAGCCTGGCGCAAAAAGTCCGGCGGGTTCTGCACCACCCGCGCGGCCACAAACACCGGCAGGGCGATGATGGCCCGGCGGGCCTGCCAGCGCACCACCGCCTGGGTGGCGGTGTCGAACGCATCCACCTCCACGCCCTGGCGGGTCTCGGCGATGCGCAGCACCACCTGGCCGGTGTGCAGCCGGTCGGCCAAGGGCGCGGCCAGGCGCTGGGTCAACCAGCCGTTGCCCTCGGGCCAGGTGAGCACGCCACCCTCGCGTTCGCCGCCGTCGGCTCCCGGCGCGTGGAAGCCGTGGCGGCTGGCGAAGTAGTGGATGCCCGCCCAGGCCGACACGGTGGCCGTGCCCGCGCCGTAGTCGTCGCGGCAGCAGTAGTCCAGGTACCAGCGCAGGTGGGGGTCGTCCAGGCCGTGTTGGTCGAGGTATGCTGCGAAAGTGATAGCTGCTTGTGCTTGTTGAATGGGCGCTAGAGGCCGATTTGGCATAGGAATCGTCCAGCGGGCCTGCTGCCGATGTTGCGCCACCAGCGCGGCAAACTTCTGGTACTGCGCCAAGGTGGCCGCGCCCACGCCCTGCACCGGCAGCAAGCCGTCTTGCCACGCGCCGTGCAAAAACAAGCGCTCTTGCGGGCTGTGGCACAGGTGGCGTTCATCAACGACCCAGCGCCCCGCCACGCGCTGGCGCAGGCCCAGTTCTTCCAGCAGATTCTGCACATCCGGCGCATCGTCGCTGGGCACCGGCAGGTAGTGCGCGCCCAGCGGGCAGGCGATGCCGCCCACCGCGCCGCCCCGGCTGTTGCCACCCGCGCTGTCTTCTAGCTCCAGCAGGGCGAAGTCTTCCACGCCCTTGAGCCGCAAGGCCCGCGCCGCCGCCAGCCCGGCCACGCCACCGCCCGCAATCAGCACGTCGGTGCGGCGGGCCGTGGTGGGCGCATGCCGGGTGCGGGCCTCCCGCAGTACATGGCCGCGTTCAAACGCGATGCCGGTGAAGCCGCCGGTGATGTCACGGGAGGGTGCGCAGCCCAGCAGGGGCAGAGCGGTGCTGGCGAGGAAATGGCGGCGGTGCATCAACGGGGGGCGTGTTTCAAAAGGGCGGCTTTCGTGCGCTGCGACAACCACCGGCTGACCGGGTCGCGCAGGCCGCGCCGGGTGGCCCAGCGGGCCGCGCACACCGCCACCCACCAGGCGGCTATCGCCAGCGCCAGGCTGGGGGCGGTAGCGCCTTCCAGGCTTTGCAAAGCGGTGCGGCCCAGCACCAGCGCCAGCGACAGCAGCAGGTACATCGCCAGGGTTTGCTGCCCCGCCGGGGCCAGCCAGGTGACCCAGCGCGGCGGGGACGGGTGGCGGTGCTGGTAACGCATGCACCAGCCCACAGCGGCAGCGGCCAGCCAGATGCCGGGCAGGCCCATCAGCACTGTGGCCAAGCCCAGCTGCGTGGTATCGGCCTGGCCCAGCGCATGCAGCCGCACGGTGGCCAGGGCCAGGCCCAGGTTCAGCGCCAAGGCCAGCACCAGGTGGGTGGGGCCCAGGTGGCGGCGCCAGAACTGGCGGGCATAGCGCCGCGTGCCCAGCAGCCCGAACCGCCGCGCCAGCAAACCCGCCACCGTCAGCCACAGCAGCATGGGCAGGAAAAACAGCAACGAGCCCACTTGCGCCCACAGATAGGCATCGGCATTGGCCACCATGAAGTCCCACGGCGTGGGTGCGTGCATCAGCACGATCGGCGTGGGTTGTGCATCGCTGGGGGCATATTGCGCCAGCCACAGGCTGCCGACCAACACCACCAGCATCACTATGGCCAGTACCGTGGTGTGCCGCCAGATACGCAGCAAGCGGGCAGGCCGCACCAAAGCCCAGCGGGCGGCCCAGCCGCCGCACAGGGCATACATGGTCAGGATGTCGCCAAAGTACAGCAGCGCGCCATGGAGCACGCCGACCAGCAGCAATGCGCGGTAACGCGCCCGCAGCCCCCGCCACACGTTTTGGCCCGCAGCGCGCAGCCGCAGTGCCATATCGCCCAGGCTGAAGCCCAACAAAAAGCACAGCACCGACCAGGCCTTGCCCTGGACCAGGGCCAGCAGCAGGCCGTGCAGCGCCAGCGCCAGGGGCGCATTGGCAGGCAACGGCCCACCCACCGGTTGGGGGTAGTCGGGTGCCTGGGCATAACCCACCGCGTTGACGATGAAAACCCCCAGCAATGCCAGCGCCCGCAAGGCATCGGCCCAGGGGTTGCGCAGGCTGCGGGCGGCTGTCGCCATGCCGCCACTGCAGCGTAGGGCCCAGCCGTCTACCGCCTTAGCGGGACTCGCTGAGCCGGGCATCTTTGGGGTAGCTGACTTCGTAGGCGGCGCTGAAGCGGGCGGTGGTACCGGCCTCCAGGCGCTGGCTCCAGAGCGCCACGCCGGGCTGGTCGCGCCAGGCGGTGGTGGTGGGCTGCGGATCCAGGGTGGCTTTGACGCTGACGTTCTCGTCCACCGCGACCGGGGTGGCTTCCAGTACCTGTAGCTGCACGGCGCTGCGGTGGCGGTTCTCAATGCTGTAACTGCGCGACTGGGTGCGCACGGCGCGGCTGCCCACAAAACCTGCGGTGGCCTGCATGTTTTTTTGCGGATCGACCTGCACGCGCACCAGCTCGTCGCGGCCCAGCGACAGCGTCAGGGGGCCACTGTCGGGGGTGCGCAAGGTGTCGGTGCCGACAAACGCACCGTCCCGGTACAACTGCAACGGCCCCACGGGCCACACGCCCTCGGGCAGCGCCAGTTCGGCCACCAGCCAGGCGCTGGCGTCGCGGCTGGGCGTGGTGCGGGCAAACAGCTGGGCAGTCGCTTCCACGCGGCCCAGCGCCAAGGCCACCCGCTGGCCGTTGCTGGGTACGTCGATGGCCTGCGGCACGCTGAATTCGGTGGCAAAGGCATTGTTGAATACGCCCACGTCGAACAAGGGCGGGTTGACCTTTTTCGAGTAGACCATCGGTGCTGGGGCCGCCGCAGCCATGGGCCGCGCAAGCATGCCGGCGGTCTGGGGCTGTGGCGGCGGTTGGATGCCGATCTGCCACGGCTGGGGCACCGGGCCGGTGGTGCCCTGGCGCGGTTGCCCGGTGGACAGGCGCAGGCGCACGCCCTGCCAGTTCTCCCCTGTGGCCTGGGCCACCAGCGCTTGCCGCTCCAGCCGCACCTGGCGGGTGGCGGTGTCGATCAGCGCGCGGTAGCTGGGGGTCCAGCCGGGGCCCTGGATCTGGTAACTCAGGCGCACCGGGGCATCGGCGGGCGCGTCTACCGTGACGGCCACGCGCAGCACCCGGTCGAGGCCCTCCTGGCTGCGGGTACGCTCGGCCAGCAGGGGTTTGAGCTGGCGGTCCAGGTCCTCCTGCAGGCGCAGGATCTGGGCTTGGCGTAGCAGGCCGTCTTGCCCGGTGCGGCGCAGTGCGTCGGCTACGGCCACGATGGTTTTGGGGTCGGTGGCGGCGCGGTTGGCGGTGGCAGCGGCCTCTGGGTTGGAGAGGGATTTGAGGTAGTTTTGCACCAGGTTCTGGGCATCGTTCTCGGCTCCGAGCTGGCTCTTTTTGTCCTCCAGCTCGCGGATGCGTGCGTCCAGCGGGCTGGTGGCGCAGCCCAGCGCCGCCCCGTCTTGCACCTCTACCGACAGTTCGCCCACCTGCACCGAGGCATCCGCCGCTACCGCCAGGCTTTGGACCTCCAGATCACCGGGCAGGCAGGCAAACACCAGCTTGTGGCTCCCCGCCGCCGCGCGGGCGACCCGCTCGACCTTGGCGCTGCCGGGGTACAGGGTGACATCGGTAATGCGGCTGCTGGAGGGGGTATCCAAAGTCGTCTGGGCCACCAGGGGCAAGCCTGCGCAAGCCAGGGAGAGGCCCAGCAGAGCTTTGAGGCGATGGGGGAAAAGGGCGTGGAAGGTCATAGGTAAGTCGGCAACGGTAGGCAGCGCGGATGCAAGGATGTAGTTGCTCGCCAGTATAGGCAGCGCCTGCCCGATGGACAGGCGATGTCCCCCACGCCGCCGCCCGCAACCAGCGGTGCATTTACACCAACAAAACCATGCCCGCCGAGCGCACGGCCCCTTTGTCAAAGCTCAGGGTGTGTGCACAACCCTCGGCC
Source organism: uncultured Albidiferax sp. (assembly GCA_963512605.1). GTDB lineage: Bacteria > Pseudomonadota > Gammaproteobacteria > Burkholderiales > Burkholderiaceae_C > Rhodoferax_B. The sequence continues at coordinate 61,674 of CAUPNG010000024.1, forward strand.
TTTGCGATCTGTGCAACCAGCATGTCGGTGAACCCGGCCTTGCCATGGGGCGCGGAGCCCATACTTTGGGTGGTGGCCTGTACCACGGCGCGGCGCTCTACTTGGAACTGCGCGGCACCCAGGAGGTCGTCTACCGTGGTGACCAGCTCTGCCTCGGTAGCGGCATAAAGTCGTTTGAGCACCCAGCACAGCTCCACCAGCACCACCAGGCTGATGAAGCCCGGCTGTGACGCGCTGAGTTCACGCTCAATCAACCGGGTTGCGATAGCGGCTTGCTTTGCGTCGTCTTGCGCCAAATAGCGCACCAGTACATTGGTATCGAGCCCGACCATGGCGCTTATTTTTTGCTGTGGCGAGCAGCAGCCTCGGCGGCGATGGCATCGTCCATGGCGGCCAGACTGACGGCTTGGGTCACCCGTCCGGCAAACCTGCCTTTGAGCGTCTCTACCCCGTTGCGCAGGGGTACCACCTTGAAGCCATCGTCCTGGCGCACAAAATCCAGTTTGGCCCCCGCGTGCAGCCCCAAGGCGGTTCTCAGGGCCAATGGAATGGTGATCTGGCCTTTGCTGGTGAGGGTGGCGGTAGGCATGGTGAATTCCTTACGATGGGTAAGATAGTATAAATGCCTTGACCAAGACGGCTTCGGAACTATCTCTCTGCGCCGCACTCGTACCGCCTCATGATCCGCCGCCACCTCTTCCAAACCGCCCTGGCCTTGATCGCCGCCCACCCTCTGGCCCAGGCCGCTGCAGCCGCTGCCCAGCCGCCCGCGCGCGGCAAGATGCCGGTGCTGTTCATCGGCCACGGCTCGCCGATGAACGCGCTGCGCGACACGCCGTTTACCCGGCACCTGGCCCAGTTGGGGCGTGAGCTGCCCCGGCCCCGGGCGATTCTGGTGGTGTCGGCGCACTGGGCGGCCGACCAGCCGATGCTCAGCTCTACCGCGCAGCCCGAGACGATTTACGACTTTGGTGGTTTTCCCAAGGCGCTGTACCAGGTGCGTTACCCCAGCCCCGGCCAGCCCGCGCTGGCCCAGCAGCTCGCCCGCAGCCTGCCGAATGCGGCGGTGGACACCCAGCGCGGCCTGGACCACGGTGCCTGGACGGTGCTGCACCACCTGTACCCCAAAGCCGACATTCCGGTTATCCAGCTCGCCATGCCATCCCGCATCCGCATGGACGAGCATGTGGCCCTGGCCACCCAACTGCGGGCGCTGCGGTCCGAGGGCGTGCTGGTACTGGCCAGTGGCAACATCGTGCACAACCTGCGCCTGACCAACGAGTCCCCCGGTGCCAAGGTCTACGACTGGGCGCAAGATTTCGACGGCATGGCCGCCGAGGCCTTGCTGCAGCGTGATATGCCCACCCTGCTGGCGCAGGACAAAGCCAAGCACCCCCTGTGGCGCATGGCCCACCCCAGCATCGAACATTACGTGCCCTTGCTGTACGCCCTGGGTGCCAGTACCGAGGCCGACAAGGTCAGCTTCCCGTTCCAGGGCTTTGAAGAGGCCTCGCTGTCGATGCGCTCGGTGCGGTTTGGGTAGCGTCCTGCGTCTTCCACCATTGGCCTAAATGGGCGGCTGCGGCTAAGAATAGCGGTGCGGCCTGCGGGTCGTTGCCTGCCGCATCCAGGCAGGCCAGGGTGTACTTGGCCAGGTGGGCATCCGGGTGCGTGGCGGCATGGCTGGCCAGGGCGGTAACGGATATGTCGGGATCGGCCACCGTGTCCATGGCTTCCAGCGCCACCGTGCCCAGCGTGGCGCGGAATGCCAGTACCTGGGTGGCGGCGATGGCCACCAGGGCCTGCGGGTCGCGGCTGGCATCGGCGTGGGCCAGCACGGCCTGTGGCAAAGTGAGGCAGTGGGTCCAGCCGTAGGGCGCATGTCGTGGCGTGTCCTGCAGCATGGACAGCGCCGCCAGACGCAGCAAAACCCGCTGCGCCTGGGGAACGGTCAGGGTTCGGCACGGTCCGGCCAGGAGCCGGGTGGCCATGCCGTTGTCTTGCACGGCCAACAGGGCGTGTGCAATCCCCGTTGATGCGAGCGGCACGGTCGGCACCTGGGCCAGCCGTTGCCACAAAGTGCTGACCGGATCTACCCCATCGCGATCTTCCGGACCGGGCTGGGAGTGCCAGGTCAGCCGCAGACCGGCCTGGTGAGCGACATAACGCAAAGGGGCATGCAGCAAGCCGCCCAGGCCCGGGATGGCATGGGCGAAACGGGGCAGGGCGGCCAGCAGTAACGGCGCATGCGCGGCAGCGCCCAGTTGCGGCGCGAGGATGTCGCCCAGAGCCGTCCGCAGTTCCCACAGCGGCAGAGCCTTCAGCAGATAGGCCAGTGCGCCGTTGCAGCCATCGGCATCACCGTCGCGCAGCGCCGCCATTAAGGTGTCCAGTGCGCGCCGTGGCGTGGGAAAGGTGGATGACGGGAGCGTGACCTCCAGCCCCTCGGCGGCATAGCGGCTGGCGATGGCGGCCATCTGCTGGCGGGCCAGGTCGCGGGCGCTGGGTTCCACGCGCGGCAACAAGGCGGCCCGCGCCAGCAGCTCCAGCGGGGCGTGCAAGACAAAGGACGAGGGGGCCTGCTGCTTGGGGGCGGTGATGGCCGCCGCCACAGCAGACACCAGGTGCAGGTCGCTCCACTCGTTCGCCGGACTTCGCGCCCAAGCTTCGGCAAAAGAGTCCAGCGGGAGCGTGCGCAGAAGGTGGGCGGAAGTGTTCATGGCCCGCATTTTGCAAGTTAAAGTTAACTTGAAGTCAAGCAGGACTTACGCAAGTTCCCCCTGTAAGCCCGAAGGGCGATACAGGGGCGCTGCGTAAGTCCTATCCAGGGTATTTCAAAGAAAAAAGGAGCCGTCCATGTCTGCTGAAATGGTGTCGATTGGGGCAATGGCGAAGCGCTCGGGCGTGGCCGCCAGCGCCTTGCGGTTCTACGAAGAGGCCGGTTTGATCCGTAGCACCCGCAGTCCCGGAGGGCAGCGCCAGTACCCGCGGGAGGTGTTGCGGCGGGTGGCCTTTGTGCGGGTAGCCCAGGCGGTAGGCTTGAGCCTGGACGACATCCGCGCTGCCCTGGCAAGCCTGCCGCAGCAGCGCACGCCCAGCCCGGAGGATTGGCAGCGCTTGTCCACCGCTTGGCAGCCCATGCTGGACCAAAAAATTGCCCAGCTCGTGGCCCTGCGCGACCAGCTCACTGCCTGCATTGGCTGCGGCTGCCTGTCTTTGGAGCGCTGCGCGCTGTACAACCCGTGCGACATGGCACAGCAGCGTGGCAGCGGGCCCCGCTTTTGGCTAGGGGACAAGCCGGTGCAAGTCAAGTGACAACCGGTCAGGGGTTGCTGGCCTTGTAGTCGGCAATCGCCTTGGCGAGGTCTGCGTATTCTTCGCAGCTTTGGTTGCCGCAAATCTGTTCCAGCGCCGCCAGTTGTTTCAGTGCTTCGGCGGGTTGTTTGTCCATCAAATAGGCTTCACCCAGGTATTCGCGTGCGCCCCGGTGTTGGGGGTTGATGTCGAGCGCGATCTTGTAGTGGAAGAAGGCACGTGACAGTTGGGGCGGGCTGCTTTTGCGGGCGGTGTAGCCCAGCAGGTTGTGGATGTCGGCGTTACGGGGCTCGTCTTCCAACGCGGCGGTGAGCTCGGTTTGCGCGCGGCTCCAGTGCTTGGCCTGGATGGCCTCTTGCGCGCTGTGCAGGCGCTCGTTCACGGTGGGTGTGGCGGGCGTGGTGTCTCTGGCTTGCGCGGCGCTGCAGGCCAGCAGGCAGGCGGCTACCGCGGCGTAGATCTGTGGGCGCATAGGTTTCTCCGGTGGGGTGTAAAGCGGGCCTAGCATTTTCCCCCTAACTTTCATGGACCCGGGTGCAGAGCTCCCCGAGCCATGAAAGTTGTTTCACGTTAACCTGTGCGGGTGCGCCTGCTTCAGAGGCTGCCTAGAATAAACCTGTTGCACAGACCCATCTGTCGCCTCCGCACCGCATTTTTTTCACATCCCCTTTGCCCTGGAACCCGCCATGTTGAACCTTGTCCGTACCGTCCAGACCGTGGACGCGCATACCGGTGGCGAGCCGCTGCGCATACTCACCTCCGGCCTGCCCGCCGTGCCCGGCGCCGGCATTCTGGAAAAGCGCGCCTGGCTCAAAACCCACCGCGACGACCTGCGCCAGTTTCTGATGAACGAGCCGCGCGGCCACGCCGACATGTACGGTGCCTACCTGCTACCGCCCACCACACCGGGTGCCGACTTTGGCGTGATCTTCATCCACAACGAGGGCTACAGCGACATGTGCGGCCACGGCATCATCGCCCTGGGCAAGGTGCTGGTGGAGCTGGGCTATGTGCAGCGCACCAGCCCGTTGACGCGCATCGGCTTTGACGCACCGGCGGGCTTTATCGAAGCCTTTGTGGAGTGGGACGGCCAGCGTGCGGGCAAGGTCACTTTCAAGAACGTACCGGCCTTTATTTACCTGCGCGACCTGGAGGTGGATACGCCCAGCTTTGGTCGGGTGCGCGGCGACATCGTGTTTGGCGGGGCGTTTTACTACTACCTGAATGCCGAGCAGGCGGGCTTGACGGTAAAGCCGGAACTGGTCCGTTCATTGATCCAGTTGGGGGCGGAAACCAAGGCGGCGGTGATTGCCCAGGTGAAGATCCAGCACCCGCTGGAGCCGGGGCTGGACCAGCTCTACGGCAGCATCATCGACAGCGCGCCCAACTGCGCCGGGGTAGACCAGTCCAACGTCTGCGTGTTTGCCGACCGCGAGGTGGACCGCTCGCCCACCGGCACCGGCACCTCGGGCCGGGCGGCGCAACTGTTTCTGCGCGGGCAATTGGCCCTGGGTGCTAATTACACCAACGGTAGCATCGTGGGCAGCAAATTCGAGGTCAAGGTGACACAGGCGGTGAAGGTGGGCGACTTCGACGGTGCGCTCACCGAAGTCACCGGCAGTGCCCACATCATGGGCCACCACCAGTGGGTGCTGGAAGAGCTGGACCCGTTCCCCACCGGTTTCTTTTTACGTTAACGCCATGCAAATACTCAACGCCGAACAGACCGCCCGGGCATTGCCCTACGCCCAGCTGGTGCCCGCCGTGGCCCAGGCCGCGCGGGAGCTGGCGCAGCAGCAAATCAACGCCCCCGAGCGCCTGGTGGTGCCCATGGCCGAGGGTGGGGTCTTGCTGGCCATGCCCGCCGTGGCGCACGACCTGAGCGTGACCAAGCTGGTGACCGTGCACCCGGGTAATGCCGCCCATGGCCTGCCGGTGATCCAGGGCGAGGTGGTGGTAATAGACACCGCCACCGGCCGCCGCCTGGCCCTGCTGGATGGCCCTACGGTCACCGCCCGCCGCACTGCGGCTGTGACGCTGCTGGGCATCCAGACGCTGGCTGTGCAAAAGCCCACCTCGGCCCTGCTGATCGGCACTGGAGCCCAGGCCGCCGCCCATGCGGACGCGCTGGTGGAGCACCTGGGGATCGCGCAGTTCTGGGTGGCGGCCCGCAGCCTGGCATCGGCACAGGCGTTTTGTGCGGCGCTGCAGACACGCCATCCGCAGGTGCGGGCCATCGCGGTGGACGATCTGGAAAACGCCTTGCCCACCACCGACCTGGTGCTGGCCTTGACCACCTCGCGCACGCCGGTGATTCCTGCCCACATTGCCGACCACACCCTGGCCATCGGCGTGGGGGCTTTCAAACCTGACATGGCCGAATTCCCCCCGGCGCTGCTGCACAGCCGCCAGATCGTGGTGGACGACCTGGGCGGTGCAAAGCATGAAGCCGGGGATTTGTTGCAGGCCCAAGTGGACTGGAGCCAGGTACGCAGCCTGGCATCGGTGCTGGCTACGCCCTTGCCGCCATCCAAACTCGCCCCGGTGTTCAAAACCGTGGGCCAGGCCGCGTGGGATTTGGCGGCGGCGCGGGTGGCGATTACCGCCCTTTAACGGCCAGCAACCCGGCCCCACTCCGCCTCATACGTCGTCACCAGCACCTGGTTCGACAGCCGGTTCACCTCGGTCGGCACGCGGGCCATGTCCAGTGGGAAGTCGAACAGCGCGGGCAGGCTGTGCGGGCTTAAAAAGCGCAGGCCGTCGGGCAGGCTGGTGGGTATGCGGTAGGGGCGGCGGCTGGCGATGGTGAAGCCCCATTCGCCAAAGCTGGGCACATGGGCGTGGTAGGGCGTGGCCGTCAGGCCCACCGACTCGATGGTGGTGGCCACGGTCCAGAAGCTGCGGCGGGCCACCAGGGGCGAGGTGGTCTGGATCACGGCGTAGCCGCTGGCCGACAGGCGCTGGTCCAGCAGGCTGTAGAACGAGTTGGTGTAGAGCTTGCCGATGGCGAAGTTGGTGGGGTCGGGGAAGTCCACGACGACCACGTCGAAGGTGTCGGTGGTGGTTTGCAGCCAGTTGAATGCGTCGGTGTTGACGGTGTGCACCTTGGGCGACAGCAGCGCGCCGCCGTTGAGCTGCACCAGCGCGGGCTGGGTTTGGAACAAATTGGTCATGGCCGGGTCCAGCTCGACCAGGGTGATGCTTTCCACGCCGGGGTATTTCAAGATCTCGCGCACTGCCATGCCGTCGCCACCGCCCAGCACGGCCACTTTTTTGGGCGCACCCTGGGCAGACATCACCGGGTGTACCAGGGCCTCGTGGTAGCGGTATTCGTCGCGCTGGGCAAACTGCAGGTTGCCGTTCAAAAACAGCCGGTAGCCCGCCTTGCCCTCGCCCGGCCCGTGGGTGAGCACGATGCGCTGGTAGGGCGAGGTGCTGGCCAGTACCACCCGGTCCTGGTAGAGCTTGTCTTCGGCCCAGGTGGTGATCCGGTCCGCGCCCGCCATGCCCAAGCCCAGCGCGGCCAGGGTGAAAAAGCAGGCCAGCACATGGGCTTGGAACTGGCGCAGTTCGTGCCGAAACAGCCACAGCGCCCACAGCGCCACGGCGGCGTTCATCAGGCCAAACAGCAGCCCGGTGCGGATGAGGCCCAGGTGCGGCACCAGCAGCAGCGGAAACGCCAGCGACACCGCCAGCGCGCCCAGGTAGTCGAAGGTCAGCACCTGCGACACCAGGTCCTTCAGGGCCACGTTGCGCTGCAGGATACGCATGACCAGCGGAATCTCCAGCCCCACCAGCGTGCCCACCAGCACCACCAGGCTGTACAGCAGCGGGCGAAAAGCCCCCGGCATGTAGGCATTTGCTACAAAAAGAAGAGCTGGTAGCGACCCACCAATAAGCGCTACCAGCAGTTCTATGCGTAAAAAGTGGGCGGGCAACTGGCGCTCAAAAAACCGCGACAGGTAGGAGCCAATGCCCATGGCAAACAAATAGGTACCGATGATGGTGGAAAACTGCAGCACCGAGTCGCCCAGCAGGTAGGACGCCAGCGCCCCCGCCGCCAGCTCGTACACCAGCCCGCAGGCCGAGACCACGAACACCGAGGCCAGCAGCGCCACCTCGACCGGGCGCGGCCCGGCGTTCTCAGTCCGCATCAGTGGATAGCTGCCGCCACGATGATGCAGATGCCCAGCGACATGGCGGCCACCACCAAGGCCAGCGCCAGGTTTTGCTTTTCAATGATTTCTTCCCACAGCTTGTAGGGCGTGAGCTTGTCCATCAGCACAAAGCACAACCCAAAAATCGCCACGCCGATGAGCGCGTACACGATGGAGCCCATGACGACTCCGGCCTTCAACCATTCGATTTCCATGGGAATCTCCTTCAAAAATTATTTATGCCCGCCACCACTGGAGAACCCGCCGTACGAGCCCCCGGAAGTGCGGGTGCTGGAACTGCAGTTTTCGACATTCGGATCGCAGTCGCGGCGCGAACTGAGCACAATCACCAGCAGCACCACGATCACGATGATCCACATCACCGTCCTTGGGGCCATGTTGGCGCCGCCCATGCCCAGCGGGCTGGCATCGCTGCGTTTAAGCAGGTCTTTTTTGCCCTCCAACTGGAAGGCCGTGGCCACCAGGGCGCTGTCGATCTGGCTGCCTACCGACCAGGTGACTTCCTGGGCCGACTGCTCCATGGACAGCAGGCTTTTGCCGCTGGCGAAGTCGCGGTTGCTGGTTTTCTGCCCGCGCTGCACCTGCCAGTAAAACTCGCCCAGCACGTAGCTGGTTTCGGCGTTGTAGCTTTCTTTGAGCTGGTAGCGGCTGCCCAGGTAGGTGGCGCTTTGGCCGCTGCCGGCCATCTCGGGCGCGCCGGTGGTGGGCTTGACCAGGCTCCAGCCCTCGGTGCTGTCCACCAAAAACAAAAAACCGCGCTTGGCGTTGAAGAGCAAATACTCCTCCCAGCCAAACTGCTCGTCATCGCCCGGCGCGGTGCCCATGCGGTGCTGGAAGCCCACCACCTGCCAGTCCACGCCCTGCAGCTTGCCGGTCTGGCCCAGGGGGATCAGCGGCCGCACCGGTTCGTCCTGCTCGGCGTGGCGCAGTTCGCCACCGATGCCGCTGGCCAGGTCGATCAGGCTGTGGCACGCGCCGCAGGTGATGCTTTTGCTGCTGGCCAGCTTGACGGATACGGGCGCGCCGCAACTGGGGCAGTCGAACTGGCGGCCTTTCTCGTCTTTGACGGAATCCGAGCGCAGACCCACCAGTTGCAAATCCTCCAGCAGTACGGCGCTGCCGATGGACAGGCTGGGGGGCCGCGTGCCGTAGTCCACGCTGAGCACTTCGCCCGCCGCGCTGCGCAGCTCCACCATGGAAAACGGTTCGCCCAGCGCGGGCAGGTGCGGCAGCTCGCCCTGGGCCGAAATCAGCGACACGGTCTGGTTGGAGGCCACGCTGAAGGTTTTGCCGTTGATGGCGGTGGTAGCCCCTACACGGAACTGCTCGGCCATGGGCATGGCGCGCTGGGCCAGCAGCGGGGTGGTGAAGACGTAGGCGCCGTTGTCTTCGCTCAAGAAGGCGCTGGTGCCGTCGGCGCGCACCGCGTGCCATTCGGTCCAGGTGCCCTCGGCGTACTTGTACTGCAGGCGGCCCACCAGGGTGAAGGCCAGATTTTTCCAGCTGCCGCTGGCCTGCAGCTGCAGGGGGCTGTGGTCGTCGAACAGCTCGGCCATCTTGCCGATGCGGGCCAGGGTTTCGCCGCTGCGCACCACCGTACTCTGGCAGTAGGCGCAGACGGCGTGGGTGGACTGCGCGCTCAGGAAGTCGACCGGCGCGCCGCAGCCAGGGCAGGGCGCGCGGTAGGCGCGTTGGGGGGACGGGGTCGCCACAGAAGCGGTTTAGACGAGCTTTTTGAGGAGTTCCGCTTTCTTGGAATCAAACTCTTCCTGCGTGAGGATGCCCTTGGTTTTGAGGTCGCCCAGCTTCTCCAGCGTAGCCATGACTTCTTCGGGCTTCATGCCGACAGGTGCCGCCGCCGCTGGGTTGCCCTGCAAACCTGCCTGCAGGTTCTGCGCCAGCACCTGGCCCAGGGCCACGCCCGCGCCCAGGCCCATGGCATCGCCCGCAATGCCACCACCGCCGCCTGCACCTTCGGCGAACTTGGGGATGGCCTGCGCCGTCTGGTACTGCATGAACTTGCCCATGTCGTTGCCCACCATGCCCATGCCGATCTTCTGGTCTAGCACTTTTTGCAGATCTTCGGGCAGGGAGACGTTTTGCACCGTCATGCCGTCCAGGTGCAGGCCGATCTTGGCGAACTCGGGCACCAGCTGGATGGTCAGCGCCTGGGCAAACGCGTGCTGGTTGGCCGCCAGGTCCAGGAACGGGATGCCGCTGCTGGCAATGGCCGTGCTGATGTTTTGCAGCACCAACCCGCGCAGTTGGCCATCCACATCTGCCACGGTGTATTGCTCGCGCGTGCCGGAGATTTCGGTGTGGAACAGGGCCGGGTCGGCCACGCGGAAACTGTAGTTGCCAAAGGCGCGCAGGCGCACCGCGCCAAAGTCTTTGTCGCGGATGGTGATGGGCTGGGGCGTGCCCCACTTCTGGTCGATCTGCTGGCGGGTGCTGAAGAAGTACACGTCGCTCTTGAAGGGCGACTCAAACAGCTTGTCCCAGTTCTTCAGGTAGGTCAGGACCGGCAGGGTCTGGGTGGTCAGCTTGTAGGTGCCGGGGCCAAACACGTCGGCCACCTGGCCTTCGTTGACAAATATCGCCACCTGCGAGGCCCGCACGGTGAGCGAGGCGCCGTTCTGGATCTCCATCTCGGCCATCGGAAAACGCCAGGCAAGGGTGCCGTCGCTGTCCTCGGTCCACTGGATGATGTCTATGAATTGTTTGCGGATGAAGTCCATCAAGGCCATGGTGCGCTCCTGTTGCTAACTGGGTCAGGCATGGTATCCGACCCGGCGTGGGCAAGGCGACGTTGAATAGGTCCCCGCGAGGCGGCGCGCCCTGGATCGGGATGGGATGCAAGGCGCAAACCGCAGACATAGCTTGGGCTATGGCGAGGATTTGCAACGCCGCAGACCGCCCGAGGCCAGGGATGCGCAGACCGCGAGGGACCTGTTCAGCGTTGCCTAGTCGCCACCGCCGCCGCAGCCACCCCCGTCGGAGCCGCCGCCGTCCGCGCTGCTGTCGGCACCGCCAAAGTCGCCGCTGCTGCTGTCGCCACTGCTACTGCCGCCGTCGCTGCTGCTGCCAAAGTCGGCCCCGCAGTACGCCCCGGCATCGCTTTGCGCGCCAATGTCTTTGCAGTCGGGCGTGTAGCGGTAGCCGCCTTCGATGCCGAACTTGGCATCCAGCGCAAACAGCAGTGGCAGGCGGCTGGGTTTGCGGGGGTTAATGCTTTCTTCCTTGCAGGTCCAGAACCAGGTGCGGCGCAGGCCGTTGTTCTGCTTTTGGCTATGGCCCATCATCTCGGCCGGGGTGTGGTGCAGCATGCCGCCAAATGCCGCCTGGCACCAGCGCGCATAGCCCTGGGTGTGCAGGATGTAGGCGTGCCAGGCGGTGTCCACCACCTTGGACGGCATGCCTACAAACTGCCGCCCGCTGCGCAAATGCGCCATGAAAAACTGCCGCAGCCCGCGCAGCACCAGCTCGGCATCGCGCGCCTCCAGGCCGGGGTGGGCGGCCAGAATGTGGCTGGTCAAAAAGCGCGGCAGCTCGGCATCGCGGATGAACTGCCTGCGCAAGGCGAGCTCCCAGGACTTGAAGGCCGCCCGCAGCAGCAGGCCCATGCCCAGCACCAGCAACCACCACCATCCGCTGTGCAACACGTTCCAGACCGCCCAGGGCAGCAGCACCCACAGCAGGCCCCGGCGGGCCCATACCAGGGCGTGGATACGTTGGCGCAGATTGAGTGGCGGCAGATGGGGCATACACCCCACTGTAGCCAAAATCCGGTTGCTATCTAAATAGGAGCTGCTTGCGCTGATTGAATAAGCGCGAGGTGCCGATTTGGCTTGTATTTTCCCTACTTGCCCAGGAACGCCAGCAGGTCGTGCGTCAGGCGCTCCTTGTGGGTGGCGAACAGGCCGTGGGGTGCGCCTTCGTACTCCAGCAGGGTCGAGGTGCCGATCTCTTGCGCGGTAGGCCGGGCCGAGCTGGCGATGGGCACGGTGAGGTCGTCGGTGCCGTGGATGATCAGCGTGGGCACCTTGAAGGCGGGCAGGTCGGGGCGGAAGTCGGTGCTGCTGAACGACTTCAGGCATTCCAGCGTGGCGCGCAGGCTGGCCTGCATGGCGGTGTTGCGGGCCCAGGCCAGCAGCTCGTCGCTGACTGGCTGGCTCAGCACGCCCACGCCAAAAAAGTCATTGAAGAAGTCGGTGAAGAAGCCCGCCCGGTCTTCGCGCAAGGCCTCGGCGATGGCTGCAAATCCGGCCTCTGGTGCGCCATCGGGGTTATCGGCTGTTTGCAGGCGAAACGGCAGCACCGAAGAGACAAGCGCGGTTTGCACCACGCCCTTGCCGCCGTGGCGCGACATGTAGCGCGCCACTTCGCCGCCGCCCATCGAGAAGCCGATCAAGGTGGTGTTCGCCGCGCCGGTGTAGTTGACCACCGCCGCCAGGTCGTCGGCCAGGGTGTCATAGTCGTAGCCGTTCCAGGGCTGGCCCGACCGGCCAAAGCCGCGCCGGTCGTATGCGATGGCGCGGTAGCCGGCCTCGGCAATCGCCATGGCCTGGTCGTCCCAGCTGTCGGCCGACAGCGGCCAGCCGTGCAGCAGGATGACCGGGCGGCCCGTGCCCCAGTCCTTGACGTACAGCGGGGTGTTGTCTTGGGTGGTGATGGTGTGCATGGCGTTCTCCTTGGAAATAAGTACCAAATCGGCCTCTCGTGCTTATGGAATAAGCGTGAGAAGCTATCAAAGATGTAGTGTTATGCCGGTACCGTACTTAAACCGCTCCGGTCCCAGTGGCGGTGCTTTTTCATGGCCTGGATGAACTCGGGCGCAAAGGTGGCGGGTAGCGCACCTGCCGCCGCCAGCACCACACCGGGCTGCGGCTGGGTCACGCCGGGGTCGGTGGGCATGGTGATGCCTAGGCTGGCCAGCAGCCCGGCCCCGGAGCCCGAGGCGGCGATGGGTTTGCAGTGCTTGTAGGCCTCCAGCACAAAGTGCACCGCGTCGCCATCGGCCACCAGCGCGGCGGCGTGCATGCCCAGGCAGGGCAGGTAGACAGCATCGAACACCACAGACGGCGTGGTCACCAGGGTGCAGTCCACCGCCAGCAGGCCGCCGTCGGCCATTTCCACCGTGCCCAGGGCGGCAGCGATGGTCTTGCTGGTGGCACCGGCATCTTTCAGGGCCTGCTGCACGGCGGCTACGGCGGTGCCATCCACACCGGTACACACCAGGATGGCGACCTGGCGGGTGGCCACGCTGCCGGGGCCGGTGGGCAGCATGCTGAGTGCGGGCGAGGCCTCTACGTCCACCGGGTGCGGCGCGTGGCGGAAGCCGGGCCACTGGGTGGCGGCCTGCGCGTCGGGTGGGTTGATGCCCAGCGGCGCGGCCACGCGGGCGGCCAGCTCGGCATCGACATGGGCCAGGTTGTCCACCATGCGCTGGCGGATGGCGGGCGTGCCCAGTTTGGACAGCTCGAACTGGAAGGCGGCCACCAGGTGGTCTTGCTCGGCGGTGGTCTGGCTGATCCAGAACATGCGGGCCTGCGAGAAGTGGTCGTCAAAGCTGGGGCTGCGTTGGCGCAGCTTGGGCGATTCCAGCAGCTCGGGCACGCTGGTGAAGCCCTGCACGGGCACCTGCGTGCCATCCACCCGGAATTCGCTGCCCGCAGCCAGCGTGTTGGGCTCGTAGGCTACCCGCCCGGTATTGACCTGCTGGCGGTGGATGCCGTCGCGCTGAAAGTTGTGCATGGGGCACTTCGGCTGGTTGATGGGCAGCTCGTGGAAGTTGGCACCGCCCAGGCGCGAGAGCTGGGTGTCGGTGTAGGAAAACAGCCGCCCCTGCAGCAGCGGGTCGTTGGAGAAGTCGATGCCCGGCACCAGGTGGCCGGGGTGGAAGGCGACTTGCTCGGTCTCGGCGAAGTAGTTGTCGGGGTTGCGGTTGAGCACCATGCGGCCAATGCGGCGCACCGGCACCAGCTCTTCGGGCAGCAGCTTGGTGGGGTCCAGCAGGTCGAAGCTGAAGCGGAACTCGTCTTCTTCGGGCACTATCTGCACGCCCAGCTCCCACTCGGGAAACTGCCCGGCTGCTATGGCTTCCCACAGGTCACGGCGGTGGAAGTCGGCATCCTTGCCGGCCAGCTTTTGCGCCTCGTCCCAGGCCAGGCCGTGCACGCCCAGTGTGGGTTTCCAGTGGAACTTCACAAAGCTGGTCAGGCCCTCGGCGTTCACCAATTTGAAGGTGTGCACGCCAAAGCCTTCCATCATGCGCAGGCTGCGCGGAATGGCGCGGTCGGACATCACCCACATCAGCATGTGGGTGCTCTCGGGCATCAGCGTCACAAAGTCCCAGAAGGTGTCGTGGGCGCTGGCGGCCTGGGGAATCTCGTTGTGCGGCTCGGGCTTGACGGCGTGGACCAGGTCGGGGAACTTGATCGCGTCCTGGATGAAGAACACCGGGATGTTGTTGCCCACCAGGTCGTAATTGCCCTCGGCGGTGTAGAACTTCACGGCAAAGCCCCGCGCATCGCGGGCCGTATCGGCCGAGCCGCGTGAACCGGCCACGGTGGAGAAGCGGGCAAACACCGGGGTCTGCACGCCGGGGTTGCACAAAAAGCCCGCCTTGGTGATGCCCGACATGTCTTCATACACCTCGAAAAAGCCGTGCGCGCCTGCGCCCCGGGCGTGTACCGCGCGCTCCGGGATGCGCTCGTGGTCGAAGTGGGTGATCTTTTCGCGCAGGATGAAGTCCTCCAGCAGCGTGGGGCCACGGCCACCGGCCTTGAGCGAGTTGTGGTTGTCGGGGAAGGCCAGGCCCTGGTTGGTGGTGAGCGGCTCGGCCAGCGCTACCGGTTCGGTGGTGGCGACCTTGCCGGGTGGTGGCGCGCCTTCGGCGGTGAAGTCGGCCTGGTCCTGGGCGAGTTGTTGGGTGGCGGTGGTGTTCATGCGGGTTCCTTGGTCGGTGCTTACTCAGGACTTAAGCAAGTTCCCCCTGTAAGCCCGAAGGGCGATACAGGGGCGCTGCGTAAGTCCTATTACTTTTTCAGCTTTTGGTAGGCGCGGTCGGCCTCGGGGCCGCGGTCGGTGTCCTGCTGCCCCTGGGTCACGTCGCGATAGGCCTGTTGCACCTTTTTGCTGGGGATGCCGTCGGTCATGCCGACCGACTGGTCCTGCTCGTGCGGAAGCTTGGGCGTGGCGGAGCTGAGGATGTTGGGCCTGCGCCGGGCCGGTGTGGCGGTGTTGACCGAGCGCACGGCGGGAGTGGTTCTTTTGGGCATGGTGGCTGCCTCGCTGGGGTTGCAGAGCCACCACCTTAGGCCGCACCGCGCTGCCCGTCCGTGCGGTAGGGCACATAAGAACGTGTTCAAAGTCTCCCGAGAGTATGAGAAGCTCGGGAGATGAGAAAGAGCTACCCAAGCGACATCAGTCGAGAACAATTCGAAGTCATCAAGCTGTTGCTGGAAAGCGCGCGCAGAAAAACCAGCCCCAGGCGA
>CAUPNG010000025.1:0-76407 GCA_963512605.1 uncultured Albidiferax sp.
AGCAACATACCCAAGCGCTACAACTTGGCGACCCTACGGGGATTCGAACCCCGGTACCTACCGTGAAAGGGTAGTGTCCTAGGCCTCTAGACGATAGGGTCAAAACCTTGGAACAACGTTATCAAAAATAACTTCCACACTTGAAAGAAGTGGTGGAGGTAAGCAGGATCGAACTGCTGACCTCTTGCATGCCATGCAAGCGCTCTCCCAGCTGAGCTATACCCCCCAACTTTGTCTCCAACTCTGCTTTGCCTTGTAAGCTCTGCTTTGTTGTTAACCTTCCAAGCCTCAAATTATAGCGCGCAAATTACGTAGTTTGCAAGCGTTGCAAAACTTTTTCGCGAGAACTTAAAAAAAGCACTGCATCGAGCGATGGAGTCTGGGCCGTGCCCATCACCAGCACGCGCACCGGCATGGCCAGTTGGGGCATCTTCAGGCCCTGCGCTGCCAGCACCTCCTTGATGGCCGCCGCGATGCAGGGCTTGTCCCAGGCGCAGTCGGCCAGCTTCTCGCGCAGCAAGGCCAGCGCGGGCTGGATGGCCGGTGTGACGTGCTGGGCCAGCTCTTCGGCTTTGGGCGTGACATCGGCGTAGAAGGTGGCTGCCCAATCGGCCAGTACCACGGTGGTGTCACAACGGTCTTTGAACAGGCCGCAGATCGCCGGCAGGCGCTCGTCGCTGGTTATGCCTTTGGCTTGCAGATGCACGGCGACCAGTGCCGCCAGTGCGTCGTCGGCCATGGCTTTCAGATGCTGGGCGTTGACCCAGCGCAGCTTGGCTTCGTCGAACTGCGCGGCGCTCTTGCCCAGGTGGTCCAGATTGAACCACTGCAGGAATTGTTCGCGGCTGAAGATTTCGTCGTCGCCATGGCTCCAGCCCAGGCGGGCCAGGTAGTTGACCATGGCATCGGGCAGGTAGCCCTCTACGGCGTACTGCGTCACGGGCTTGGCACCGTTGCGTTTGCTCATCTTTTCGCCCTGCTCGTTGAGCACGGTGGGCAAATGGGCATACACCGGCGGCTCTTTGCCCAGGGCGCGGAAGATGTTGATCTGGCGCGGCGTGTTGTTGACGTGGTCGTCGCCCCGGATGACGTGGGTAATGTCCATGTCCAGGTCGTCCACCACCACACAGAAGTTGTAGGTGGGCGTGCCGTCCGGGCGGGCGATCACCAGGTCGTCCAGCTCGTCGTTGCTGATTTCGATGCGGCCCTTGACCTTGTCTTCCCACACCACTGACCCGCCCTGCGGGTTCTTGAAACGCAGCACGGGCTGCACGCCTGCGGGAATGGGCGGCAGGGTTTTGCCGTCTGCGGGCCGCCAGGTGCCGTCGTAGCGCGGCTTTTCCTTGGCTTCCATTTGCGCGTCGCGCAAGGCATCGAGCTCGGCCACCGACATGTAGCAGGGGTAGACATGCCCGGCCGCCACCATGTCGGCCAGCACGGCCTTGTAGCGGTCCATGCGCTGCATTTGGTAGAACGGGCCTTCGTCGTAGTCCAGGCCCAGCCACTGCATGCCTTCGATGATCACGTCCACCGCGACCTGGGTGGAGCGCTCCACGTCGGTGTCTTCGATGCGCAGGATGAAATCACCGCCGGTAGCGCGGGCAAAGGCCCAGGGGTACAGGGCGGAACGGATGTTGCCCAGGTGGATAAAGCCGGTGGGCGACGGGGCGAAACGGGTACGGGTCTTCATAGCACTCTCAGAAATTAGGCGGGTTCGGCATTCGGCAGGGCCAGGCGGGAGTTGTCGCCGCCCGACTCTTGCTCTACCGGGCGGTTGTCACGCATGCGCTGGATGTCGTCGGTGGTGATGTCGCCGGTGACGTAGACGCCATCAAAGCAGGACGCATCGAAGCCGCTGATCGGCATATTGGGCGAACCGGCGGATGTGTCGGTGGCGGCCCAGATGGCGCGCTTCATGCCGTCCACGTCCTGGTAAATCAGCGCATCGCAGCCGATCAGTTCGCGGATCTGCTCGACGGTGCGGCCATGCGCCACCAGCTCGTCCTTGGTCGGCATGTCGATGCCGTAGACGTTGGGGAAGCGCACCGGCGGCGCAGCGCTGGCCATATAGACCTTGCGGGCACCGGCATCGCGGGCCATCTGCACGATTTCTTTCGAGGTGGTGCCACGGACGATGGAGTCGTCCACCAACAGCACGTTGCGGCCCTTGAATTCGCTGGCAATCGCGTTGAGCTTTTGGCGCACCGATTTTTTACGTACTTCGTGGCCGGGCATGATGAAGGTGCGGCCCACGTAGCGGTTTTTCACAAAACCTTCGCGGTACGGCAAGCCGAGCAACTGCGCCAACTGCATGGCACTGGGGCGGCTGGACTCGGGGATGGGAATCACCACGTCGATGTCTTGCGGCGGCACAGTGGAGATCACCCGCTTGGCCAGGGTCTCGCCCAGGTTCAAACGCGCCTGGTAGACCGAGATGCCGTCCATCACCGAATCGGGCCGGGCCAGGTAGACATATTCAAAGATGCAGGGGTTCAGCGTGGGCGCGTCGGCGCACTGCTGGGCGTGCACATTGCCTTCCAGGTCGATGAACACGGCCTCACCGGGCGCCAGGTTGCGCTCCAGGGTGTGCATGGTGCCTTCCAGGGCGACGGATTCGCTGGCCAGCATCACTGAGCCGGGGGCGCGACCAATGCACATGGGGCGGATGCCGTACGGGTCGCGGAACGCCAGCAGGCCGTGGCCCGCGATGGAGGCGATCACGGCGTACGAACCCTTGATGCGGCGGTGCACATTGCGCACGGCGGCAAACACGTCCATTGGAGACAGCGGCAGACCCCGGGTAGATTTCTCGATCTCGTGGGCCAGCACGTTGAGCAGCACTTCGGAATCGCTCTCGGTGTTGATGTGGCGGTGGTCGGTGGTGAACAGCTCGGCCTTCAGCGCGTGGGCGTTGGTCAGGTTGCCGTTGTGCACCAGCACGATGCCGAAGGGCGCGTTGACGTAGAAGGGCTGGGCCTCTTCTTCGCTGTAGGCATTGCCCGCCGTGGGGTAACGCACCTGGCCCAGGCCGCAGTTGCCCGGCAGGGCGCGCATGTCACGGGTACGGAACGCATCGCGCACCATGCCCTTGGCCTTGTGCATGAAGAACTTGCGGTCCAGCTGGGTGGCGATACCCGCCGCATCCTGGCCCCGGTGCTGCAGCAGCAGCAAGGCGTCATAGATCAACTGGTTCACAGGGGCGTTGCTGACAACTCCAACGATTCCACACATGGTTTATTCCCTAGCGAGTGACTTGCGTCATGGTAAAAATTGAGAAAAAGCCTCCGGCAACAAAGGCCGGGCGGTGTGCAGCACTTCGGTGACCACACCGGCGCTGCGCGATTCTTGCCACCATGCACCCTGGTGCATGCCGGTCAGGTGGACGACGACACCGCCGATCAACACCAAAATGACGCCGCGCAACAGGCCAAACACAGCCCCCAGCACGCGGTCCACCGGTCGCAGGCCCACAGCCTGCACCAGCGTTTTGATCAAACGGGCGATCAGCCCGGCGGCAAACGCAGCCGCTACAAATACCAGCACAAACCCGGCCGCAAACCGCAGCGTGGCCGAGGCCGTGCCCATCGGCAGCGCGGCGGCCACGTCGGCGGCAAACCACTGCGCTGCCACAAAAGCTGCGATCCAGCCCAGCACCGACAGCACCTCGTAGACCAGGCCGCGCACCGCGCCCAGCACCAGAGACAACAACAAAGTGGCCAGCACTGCCCAATCGAGCAGCGCCACAGAATTCAACACCTACAAAGCCAGGATCGAGGCGGACAAAGCCAGGCCCTTGATCTTGCTGGCGGCCTTTTCGGCATCGGCCTTGCCCGTAAATGGGCCTACCCGCACACGGGTCCGCGGGCCGTCCTTGGTATCGACCACCTGGGTGTAGGTTTTCAAGCCCGCCCGCTCCAGCTTGGAACGGGCCTCGCGGGCCTTGTCGGCATCGGCGAACGCACCCACCTGGACGATGAAGCGGCCATCGGCTGCATCGGCCGTGGCCTTGCCGTCGAGCAAGGCACGCGCCTTGGCGGCGTCGTCTTCGGGCTTGTGGGCGGGTTTGGCTTCGGGTTTCGGTTCAGGTTTGGGCTCAGGCTTCACTTCAGCCTTTACCGGCTTTTCCACCTTGGGCACGGGCCGGGGTGCCAGGACTTCTTCCTTGGGATCGAGGCTGGATTCGGTTGATACCTTGGGTTCTGGGATTTGCGGAGCAGCAGCCACCGCTACAGGCGCATCGGTTTCCACCGCTTTTTCGACCTTGACCGTGCCCACGCTGAGCGGCTTGACCTTGGCTTTGTCGGGGATGTCGATGGCGATATCGCCCGCCACCGGGCGCGGCTGGGTGTCGAACAGCAGCGGAAAGCCTATCACGCCCACCAGCACCAGCAGCGCCGCGCCGATCAGGCGGTGCCGGGCGCGGCGGCGCATGCCGTCGATGGTTTCAGCGGGGCCTGCCGACGGTTCGTCGCCCTGGGTTCGAAACTTGAAAAAAGCCATGCGGAGTGTCAGGAGCCGAGGTGTTTGGCGGTCAGCCGGGGAATGCCGCCTTCCAGCACGCCGCCCACTGTATAAAACGAGCCAAAGACCACGATTCTATCAGCGGGGTCTGCGGCAGCGATGGCCGCATGCAGTGCCTGCATGGGGTCGGTGTGCACCGAACTGGATGCATCTTTACGGGTATTTTGGGCCAGCCACTGGGTTTGCAAGTGTGCCGCCGTGGCCGCGCGGGGGGTGGGCATGTCGGTGAAATACCAGCGGTCGATCAGCGGGCCAATGCGCGCCAGCATGGGCAGCAGGTCTTTGTCGGCCATGGCCCCGAATACCGCGTGGGTGGTGGGATAAAAGCCCATGGCATCCAGGTTCGCCGCCAGCGCCGCCACCGCGTGCGGGTTGTGGGCCACGTCCAGCACCAGGGTAGGCTGGCCGGGCACGATCTGGAAACGGCCCGGCAACTCAACCATAGACAAGCCGGTGCGCACCGCCTGGGCGGTGATGGGCAACTGTTCGCGCAGCGCGGTCAGCGCCGCCAGCACGCCCGAAGCGTTCATCAGCTGGTTGGCCCCGCGCAGCCCAGGATAGCCCAGACCTGCGTAGCGCCGCCCACGCCCGGCCCAGCCCCACTGCTGCTTGTCGCCCGAGAAATTGAAGTCTTCGCCAAAGCGCCACAGGTCGGCACCGATGGATTTGGCGTGGTCCAGCACACTTTGCGGCGGCATGGGGTCGCTGACCACCACCGGCTTGCCCGCGCGCATAACGCCGGCCTTCTCAAACCCGATGGCTTCGCGGGTGGTGCCCAAAAACTCCATGTGGTCCAGGTCCACGCTGGTGATGATGGCGCAGTCGGTGTCGATGATGTTGACGGCATCCAGCCGCCCGCCCAGGCCCACTTCCAGAATCGCCACGTCCAGCTTTGCCTGCGCCATCAGCGCCAAAATCGCCAGGGTGGAAAATTCAAAATAGCTTAAGGAAATATCGCCTCTTGCGCTCTCCACCGCTGCAAAGTGCGCTACGAAATCCGCAGCACCGGCAATCTCGCCGCCAATCCGGCAGCGTTCTTCAAAATGCACCAGGTGCGGCGAGGTGTAGACCCCCGTGCGGTAGCCCGATTGCAGCAGGATGGCCTCCAGCATCGCGCAGGTCGAACCCTTGCCGTTGGTGCCCGCCACGGTGATGACGGGACACGTCAATGCCAGGCCCATGCGCTGGGCTACGGTGCGAACGCGGTCCAGGCCGAGTTCGATAGTGGTGGGATGGAGCCGTTCGCAGTGCGCCAGCCAGTCGTTCAGGGTTTGCATGGGGAAGATTGTCTCACCCCCAGGCTTCGCTTCGCTCTCGCCAACCCCCTTGCAGGGGGCAACACCAGCAGCCTGGCAAAGCCAGTTCTGCGGTGTTTCTGGAAGGGACGCCTTTACGCAAGTTATATGGAACTTAGGCATCTACCGCTTATGCAGCAAGCATACGCCGCTACTGAATATATAGCTATTGGTGGGCCTTATGGAATAATCTGCCCATGATTACCCTCTACGGCATCCCCAACTGCGATACGGTCAAAAAGGCCCGCGCCTGGCTCACCGCCCAGGCCCTGCCCTACACCTTCCACGACTTCAAAAAAGCCGGTGTGCCCGCCGATCGGCTGGCCCTGTGGACCACCCAACTGGGCTGGGAAAAAGTGCTGAACCGCCAGGGTACGGCCTGGCGCAAGCTGGATGCCGCCACCCAGGCCAGCGTGGTGGATGCGGCCAGCGCCCAGGCGGTGATGCTGGCGCACACCAGCACCGTCAAGCGCCCGGTGGTGGAATGGGGTGGCGACGGGCTGACGGTGGGCTTCAGTCCGGATGCCTGGGCTGCGCAGCAAGCGGCCCTCTTACAATAGTCGCCACCTGAAAATTTTAGTGATGAAATTGGCTTCTAGCGCTTATTCCATAAGCACGAGAAGCTACATAAACAATAGCAAATCTGTTTTTATCCATGACCACCACCCATATCCCCAGCGTCACCGTCACCACCCAGGCCAGCGTCTACTTTGACGGCAAGTGCATCAGCCACGGCGTGACCTTTGCCGATGGCACCAAGAAAAGCGTGGGCGTGATCCTGCCCGCCACGCTGACCTTCAACACCGGCGCGCCCGAGATCATGGAAGGCGTGGGCGGCTCCTGCGAATACATGCTGGCGGGTACCGACGTGTGGGTGAAGTCGGGCGAAGGCGAAACCTTCAGCGTGGCGGGCAATACCAGCTTCCAGATCCGCGTGACAGCCCCCTACCACTACATCTGCCATTTCGGCTAAAGCAGCCGCCCGCTAGTTCTTCTGGAACAGCGGGTGCAGGTTGTTGTATTTGCCGTCAAACACCTCGGGGCCCACGTCGATTTGCAGCGTGATGCCGATGGGGCGCTGCTCAAAAATCGGCGCGAAATGCTCCTGGGTACAGGCCAGCAGGGCCTCACCCGCGCGCTGCTGGGTGGCCTCGCTGCGGCCCTTGCCCATGCGCAGGTTCAGGTACACAAACGCATAGTCCCCCTGGCCATCGGCCACCGCATAGTGCGCCGCCGGGTAGGCCAGCACGCGCGTGCCGCCTGTGGGGAAAAGCTGTTTTCCGGTGTCGTCCAGCACACCCAGCATGGTGTCGGCCAGGCTGCGGCACAGTTGGCCGATGTCGCTGCCGCCCTGGTCGGCGGGTTTGTCGAGTTGACCGGTATAGAGGATGACGAGGTGCGGCATAGAAAGTAAGTAGTTAAACGACCACGGGTTCGGGCTCCAGGCGGATGCCGAAACGTTCGTACACGCTGGTCTGGATGGCTTTGGCCAGGGTCATCACCTCGCCGCCGGTCGCTGGGTGCGCGGCCCCGCCGCGGTTCACCAGCACCAGGGCCTGCTTGTCGTACACAGCGGCGTTGCCCACCGATTTGCCCTTCCAGCCGCAGGCATCAATCAGCCAACCTGCGGCCAGCTTTACCGTGCCGTTGTCTAGCTGGTAATACACCACGCGCGGCTCGCGGGCGATGATGTCGGCGCACTGCTCGGCGCTGACGGTGGGGTTCTTGAAGAAGCTGCCTGCGTTGCCCAGCACCTGCGGGTCGGGCAGCTTGGCGCGGCGGATCTCGCAGATCCAGTCGAAGATCTGGCGCGCACTGGGCGCGGTGATGCCGGTGGCGGCCATTTTCTTTTCCAGATCCAGGTAGCCCAGCACCGGTTTCCAGGCCTTGGACAGGTGGAAACGCACGCGGGTGATCAGCGCCCTGCCCTCCAAGCCCATGCCACCCTGGTGCTTGAAGACCGAGTCGCGGTAACCAAAGGCGCACTGGGCGGCGTTCAGGGTGAAGCTGTCGCCGGTGTGCAAATCCACCGCGTCCAGCGCCTCGAAGCGGTCTTGCAGCTCCACACCGTAGGCACCGATGTTTTGCACCGGCGTGGCCCCCACGGTGCCGGGGATCAGGGCCAGGTTTTCCAGCCCCCAGTAACCCTGCTCGATCGTCCAGGCCACAAAGTCGTGCCAGTTTTCCCCGGCACCGGCTTCCACCACCCAGGCCTTGTCGGTCTCCAGCACCAGGCGCTTGCCGGGCACTTCGACCTTGAGCACCACGGGCTTTACATCGCCGGTGATGACGATATTGCTGCCGCCGCCCAGCACGAACTTGGGCTGCGCTTGCAGCGTGGCATCGGAGCGCAGCGCCAGCAGATCCGCCTCGCTGCGGATGCGCACCAGGGTGTGGGCACGGGCATGGATGCCAAAGCTGTTGTAGCCGCGCAGGGGAACATTTTTCTCGATTAACATGCCTGGATTGTCCCACCGGGCGGCGGGCCATCTGCCAACACAGCCCTCGCCCACACCATATTCCCGAGAAAACCATGCCCTCATTCGATACCGTTTGCGAACCCGACATGCCCGAAGTGCGCAATGCCGTGGACAACACCACCAAAGAAATCACCACCCGCTTCGACTTCAAGGGCACCTCGGCCAGCATCGCGCTGAAAGACAAGGAAATCACCCTGATCGGCGACGCAGAATTTCAGCTCGACCAGATCATGGACGTGCTGACCAACAAGCTCACTAAGCGCAATGTGGACGTGAAGTTCCTCGACAAGGGCGACGTGCAGAAGATGGGCGGCGACAAGGTCAAGCTGGTCATCACGGTGCGCAGCGGCATCGAGACCGAAGTATCCAAAAAGATCACCCGCGCCATCAAGGACAGCAAGCTCAAGGTCACCGCCGCCATCCAGGGCGATGCGGTGCGCATCACCGGCGCCAAGCGCGATGATCTGCAATCGGCCATGGCACTGATCCGCAAAGAGATCACCGACCTGCCGCTGAGCTTCAACAACCAACGCGACTGATGCGCGCCCTGCACCGCCTCGGCCTGACCGTGCTTTGCGCGGCCATGGTTGCGGGCGCGCAGGCCCAAAGCGTCGCCCTGAGCGGCATGATGGGCGGCAAGGCCTTGCTGCTGGTCGATGGGCGCGCGCCCAAGAGCGTGGCACCGGGCGAAACCTATCTGGGGGTGAAACTGCTGTCTGCCGCCAACGACGAGGCCGTGGTGGAGATTGCGGGCAAGCGTGCCACCCTGCGCATGGGCGAGTCGCCGGTGAGCGTCAAGGGCAAGGGCGCGGGCAACAAAATTGTGCTCACCGCCGACAGCCAGGGCCACTTCATGGGCCCCGGCAAGATCAACGGCCAGGCCATGCAGTTCATGGTGGACACCGGAGCCACGGCGGTCAGCCTGGGTGTCGGCGATGCGGAACGCATGGGCATTGCGTATAAAAACGGCGAGCAGATCCGCATGGGCACCGCCAACGGCAATGTGGTGGGCTGGCGCATCCGGCTGAACTCGGTGCGCATTGGCGATGTGGAGCTGCCGGGGGTGGAGGCGGTGGTTACGCCCTCGTCCATGCCGTATGTGCTGCTGGGCAACAGCTTTTTGACACAATTCCAGATGACCCGCATCAACGACCAGATGGTGCTGGAACGGCGCTACTGAAGCCGTGCATTCGTTCAGATACCGCGTCTCTGCTAAATTCGGCCTGTCCCTCTAGACTGCCCCCGATACATGCCCACCACCCAAGTGCCCTCTCCGCAGGAAGCCGATTACGAAGACCTGCTCAGCCTGTGGGCCGATCTGGAGTCGGGCTTGGCCATGGTGCTGGCCAATCCGCGCAACATCCCCGACTTTGAATCCAAGATCCGGCAGTACGACCGCTGGATGCAAGACCTGTTGCAGCAAGACACCGACACGGCGCTGTATTTGCTGTTCCAGCTGGCCACCAATGCGTCGGTCGGCTACAGCGCCCTGCACGCCCTGGTATGCGCCGTGCTGTGCCACATCACCGCCCACGAACTGCACCTGGTGGACAGCGAACGCAACAGCCTGGTGTGTGCCGCCATGACCATGAACATCGGCATGACCCAGCTGCAGGACAGCCTGGCCGTGCAAACCAGCCCACCCACCGACGCGCAGCAGACGCTGATCCGCAGCCACGCCGCCGCCAGCCGCCAGGTGCTGACCGAGGTGGGCATCACCGACCCCGACTGGCTGGACGTGGTAGCCACCCACCACCATGCGCACGACCCGCGCAGCGATGTCCAGGCGCTGGGCCTGGTGCCCCGGCTGGCCCACACCCTGCGCGTAGTAGACCGCTATGCGGCCATGGTCAGCCCGCGCAAATCGCGCACCGGGCGCAGCGTGACGGATTCGGTGCGCAGCATCATGGCCAGCGCCCTGGGCGCGCACGACCCGGTGGGTTTTGCGCTGGTGCGGGCCATTGGCCTGTGCCCGCCCGGCACCTATGTGCGCATGGACAGCGGTGAAACCGCCGTGGTATTGCGCCGCAGCGCCAAGGCCAACCACCCGCTGGTGGCCATGCTGCTGAACCGCAATGGCGACACCTTTGTGCCGCCGCGCCTGCACCGCACCGCCACCAGCAGCCCGCTGATCCAGGCCGCGCTGACGCAGGACGCGGTGAAGGTCCGCGTGAACCACCAAAGCCTGCTGCGCCAGGGCATCTACGCCGACCGGGCCGCGGCCCGTTGAGGCGGCGCTGAATTTCAGGCTGGCTTTTTGCTCTTGCCTAGGCGGGATTCCTTGCCATTGAGCAGGCGCACGATGTTTTCGCGGTGCCGGTAGAACAGCAGTGCGGCCATCACGCAGATGGAGATGAGCACCGGCGTTTCGCTATACCAGGCTCCACCGCTGCCCAGCACGTAGACGACAGGGGCCAGGGCCGTGGCCACCAAAGAGGCCAGCGACGAAAACCGGAAGACGAAGGCCACCAGCAGCCAGGTCAGCATGGCCACCAGGCCCAGCAGCGGGTGGATGCCCAGCAGCACGCCCAGCGCCGTGGCCACGCCCTTGCCGCCCACGAACTTGAAGAACACGGGGTACAGGTGGCCCAAAAACGCCGCCAGCCCGACCAGGGCGATGGTGCCGTCTTCCAGCCCGTACGGTTGGCCATACCAGCCCACCAGCGCCACCGGCAGCCAGCCCTTCACGCCATCGAGCAGCAGGGTGGCGATGGCGGCGGGCTTGCTACCCGAGCGCAGCACGTTGGTGGCCCCGGGGTTTTTGCTGCCAAAGGTGCGCGGATCGCTCAGGCCCATGGCCCGGCTGACGATGACGGCAAACGACAGCGAGCCCAGCAGGTAGGCGGCCAGGGTGGCAAGAATCGGGTAAATCGTGGTCAAAATGTGTCTCCAAACTGGAGGGCATTTTGCCAGTCAGTTACAGCGGAATGGCGCAGTCCACCGGCTTTGCATCCAATAGCCGCACGCACACCTGCGGGTCCAGCCCCACCAGGTAGCCGCGCCGCCCGCCGTTGATGGCGATGCGGGGCAGCGCCAGAATCGCGGCTTCGATGTACACCGGCATGGTTTTGCGGGTGGCAAACGGCGAGGTGCCGCCCACCAGGTAGCCGCTGTGGCGGTTCGCCACCTCGGGCTTGCAGGGCGCGACGGATTTGCAGCCTATCTGACGCGCCAGGTTCTTCAGCGACACCGCGCGGTTGCCGTGCATCAGCACGATCAGCGGTTTGGCGTGCTCGTCTTCCATCACCAGGGTTTTGACCACGGTGAACGGGTCCAGCCCCAGCACCTCGGCGCTGTGCTGGGCACCGCCGTGTTCCAGGTAGGTGTAGGGGTGCTCGGTGAAGGCGACACCCTGCGCCTTGAGGAACTGGGTGGCCGGGGTTTCCGAGATATGGGCAGTCTTGGCCATGCAAAATATATATAAAAAGTGCCTCTAGCGCTTATTAAATAAGCGCAAGTAGCTACTTAAACCATAGCAAACGGCTTACTGTGCCGGGTCGCGCAGTTCCCAGCGGATCTTGTCGATGGCGGCCAGCAAGTCGGCGGGCAGGGTCTTGCCCCAGGCATCCAGGCATTCGTCCAGCTGCGCCACCGAGGTCACCCCGATGATGGTGCTGGCCACCTGCCATTTGGAATGGCAAAACGCCAGCGCCATCTGGGTGGGCGTCATGCCGTGGGCACGGGCCAGGGCGTTGTAGCGGCGGGCAGCTTCCAGCGACTCGGGGCGGCCCCAGCGCTGTTTGCGCATCGACTCGAACTGGGACATGCGGCCCGCGGGCGCATCCGGGCCGGTGGTGCCGGAGGCATCATATTTGCCCGTCAACAGGCCAAAAGCCAGCGGCGAATAGGCCAGCAGCGACACGCCCAGGCGGTACAGGGTTTCGTCCAGGCCATTTTCGACCGTGCGGTTGACCAGGCAGTAGGGGTTTTGCACGCTGGCCACACGCGGCAGGCCATGCTGCTCGGCCAGGCGCACAAACTCGTGCACGCCGTACGGCGTTTCATTCGACAGGCCGATCGCCCGCACCTTGCCCTGCTTGACCAGCGAGGCCAGGGCTTCGAGCTGCTCGTGGATGCTGGAGACCGGCATGTCTTTGTCAGGATCAAAGTACACGCCGCCAAACGCGGGCACGTGGCGCACCGGCCAGTGGATCTGGTAGAGGTCGATCACATCGGTGTGCAGGCGGTGCAGGCTGCCATGGCAGGCGTCGATGATCTCGGCGCGGGTCAGGTCGGGGCTGCCGTTGCGGATCCAGCCCATGCCGCGCGCCGGGCCCGCCACCTTGGTGGCCAGCACCACCTTGTGCCGCGCGCAGGGGTTTTGCATGAACCATTGGCCCAGGATGGTTTCGGTAGCACCGTAGGTTTCGGCCCGGGCGGGCACGGAATACATCTCGGCCGTGTCCACAAAGTTCACGCCGCGCTCCAGCGCGCGGTCGAGGATGGTGTGGGCCTGGGCCTGGGCCACCTGCTCGCCAAAGGTCATGGTGCCCAGGCAAACGGCGGTGACTTGCAGGTCGCTTTGACCGAGTTGGATTTTTTTCATGGGGCGGTGCGGTCAGAGGTGTGTCAGAGGGTAATTTTCCATCCTACAACATGGCTGTGGCTAATATGGAGGGATGTACGCCATCCAACGCCCCTCGCGTAGCGAGTTCATCCCCATCCGCAGCATTTCTTACCATGTCCGCCAATGGGGCCAGCCCCGCCCCGGCCAGCCGCCACTGGTGCTGCTGCACGGCTGGATGGACGTGGCGGCCAGCTACCAGTTCATGGTGGATGCCCTGGCGCAAGACCGCCACATCCTGGCACCCGACTGGCGCGGCTTTGGCCAGACCGGCAGCGGCGGGGCCGACAGCTTCTGGTTCCCCGACTACCTGGCCGACCTGGACTTTCTGCTGAACCACTACGCTCCCGGCCAGGCGGTAGACCTGGTGGGCCACAGCATGGGCGGCCACGTGGCCATGCTGTACGCGGGGGTCCGCCCCGAGCGCATCCGCCGCCTGGTGAACCTGGAAGGCTTTGGCATGCCCGCCACCACGCCAGCCCAGGCACCGGGCCGCCTCGCCCAGTGGATGGACGGCCTGCACAGCCTGCACCAGGGCGAGATGCGCCTGAAAACCTACCCCGACCTGCGCGGCGTGGCCCAGCGCCTGGTCAAGACCAACCCCCGCCTGCCCCTGGACAAGGCCGAGTGGCTGGCCCAGCACTGGTCGCAGCCCACCATCCAGAACAACGGCACCCGGCCCTGGCAGATTCTGGGCGACCCGGCCCACAAGTTGCGCAACGCCCAGCTGTTCCGTGTCGATGAAACGCTGGCCGTGTACCAGTGCATCACCGCGCCCACGCTGTCGGTGGAAGCCTCCGACGACAGCCTGGCCCGCTGGGGCCAGGGCTACACGCTGGCCGAGTACCACACGCGCCTGCAGTCGGTGCCGAATGCCACAGTGGCGACCATCCAGAACGCAGGCCACATGCTGCACCACGACCAGCCGGAAGCCCTGGCGCGGCTAGTCGAAGGATTTTTAGCCGAATAATGCAAGCCTTTTAGGCAATCCGTGCTTATGGATAGGGCACAAGAAGCTACTAATTAAATAGCAATTTCATGCATGGTATCTCGCAGCGATTTATGCCAATATGTAACTTCCTTGACCCTACGGGCGCTGCGAAGCGGTGATGCATGAAACTGAGCCTCAAACTTCCCCTGGCGTTTGCCGCCGCCATGCTGCTGGTGCTGTGCGCCGCGCTGTTCGGCATCTACCAGCTGAACCAGTCGCTGGCCACCTACCAGACCACGGTACAAGACCGCCACAGCAACGAACGCGCCATCGGCGACCTTCTCAACGACTTCAAAGTGCAGGTGCAGGAATGGAAAAACGTCTTGCTGCGCGGCAAAAACCCCGAGCAACTGGCGCGCTACTGGAAGGCGTTTGAAGCCAAAGAGGGCGAAATCGCCCAGGCCGCTGGTCAATTGCAGCAGGCCCTGCCGCCGGGCGATGCGCGCGGCCTGGTCGAGCGCTTTGCGCAGGCCCACCAAACCATGGGCGCGGCCTACCGCAAGGGTTTCGAGGCCTTCAAGGCCGCCGAATTCGACCCCACGGTGGGCGACAAAGCAGTGCAAGGCATGGACCGCGAACCCGCCAAGCTGCTGGACGAGGCCGAAAAAGCCATTGCCGCTGACAGCCGCGCCGTGGCCGACCTGGCCGCCCACAACGGCCAGCGCGCCACTACCATCAGCCTGAGCGTGATGCTACTGGTCTGCCTGGCCGTGATGCTGGCGAGCTGGCGCTTCAGCCGCACCATCACCACCCGCATCGGCCATGCGCTGGGCGTGTCGCAGGCCGTGGCCAACGGCGACCTGACCGCCGCCCAGGCCGTGGCAGGCAAAGACGAGCTGGCCGACCTGCTCAACGCCCTGCACAGCATGCAGGCCAGCCTGGCCCGGGTGGTGGGCAGCGTGCGCACCAGCGCCGAAAGCGTCTCCAGTGCCAGCCAGCAGATCGCGGTAGGCAACCACGACCTGAGCGCCCGTACCGAAGCCCAGGCCTCGGCCCTGGAACAGACCGCCGCCAGCATGGAAGAGCTGGGGGCCACCATCCAGCAAAACACCGACGGTGCCCAGCAGGCCAACCAGCTGGCCCTGCAGGCCTCCAGCGTGGCCGTGCGCGGCTCCGAAGTGTTCACCCGCGCGGCCGACACCATGACCGGCATTGCCCAGGCCTCCACCAAGATTGCCGATATCGTGGGCGTGATCGACGGCATTGCCTTCCAGACCAACATCCTGGCACTGAACGCCGCTGTGGAAGCCGCCCGCGCCGGGGAACAGGGCCGCGGCTTTGCGGTGGTGGCCAGCGAGGTGCGCCTGCTGGCGCAGCGCAGCGCCGAGGCCGCCCGCGAGATCAAGGGCCTGATCCAGACCAGCGTACAGCGCATGGCCCAGGGCACGGCGCTGGTGGACGAGAGCGGTGCCGCCATGCAAGAGGTGGTGGCCTCCATCCGCCGCGTCACCGACATCATGGGCGACATCAGCGCCGCCAGCCGCGAACAAACCCTGGGGGTGGGCCAGATCAGCGAAGCCATCACCCAGATCGACCAGACCACCCAGCAAAACGCCGCCCTGGTCGAGCAAAGTGCCGCCGCCGCCGATAGCCTGAAGCACCAGGCGGCCGAGCTGGTGCACACGGTGTCGGTGTTCCGGCTGGGGGGAACACGGCTTTTGGCCTGAGGCGTGCGGATGGCGTTGCACAGCATGAGAAAATAATGGGCTAGCCCGCTACCGGCACCCACTTCCGAAAGAATCTCATGGACGCAGAACGTATCAACACCATTGGCAACCAACTCAGCACCCTGAGCGTGCGCACGGAAGACCTCCGGAGGTATCTTTGACGTCGATGCCAAAGCCGAACGCCTGCGCACCGTCAATGCCTCGCTAGAAGACCCCAGCGTCTGGAACGACCCCAAAAAGGCCCAGGAACTGGGCAAAGAAAAAAAGTCGCTCGACGCGGTGGTGCTGTCGCTGGAAAAGCTCACCCGTGAGCTGGCCGACAACACCGAACTTTTCGAAATGTCGAAAGAAGAAGGCGACGAAGACGGCCTGATCACCATCGAGACCGAAACCGCCGCCCTGGCTACCGAGGTCGAAGCCCTCGAATTCCGCCGCATGTTCAACAACCCCGCCGACCCCCTGCCTTGCTTCCTGGACATCCAGGCCGGTGCCGGTGGCACGGAAGCCTGCGACTGGGCCAGCATGCTGCTGCGCCAGTACCTGCGCTACGCCGAACGCAAGGGTTTCACCGCCACCGTGGAAGACATCACCGACGGCGACACCGCGGGCATCAAGGGCGCAACCATCAAGATCGAGGGCGAATACGCCTTTGGCCTGCTGCGCACCGAGACCGGCGTGCACCGCCTGGTACGCAAAAGCCCGTTCGACTCGTCGGGCGGCCGCCACACCAGCTTTGCCAGCGTGTTCGTCTACCCCGAGGTGGACGACTCCATCGAGATCGACATCAACCCCAGCGATGTGCGCACCGACACCTTCCGCGCCAGCGGCGCAGGCGGCCAGCACATCAACAAGACCGACTCGGCCGTGCGCCTGACCCACATCCCCACCGGCATCGTGGTGCAGTGCCAGGATGGCCGCAGCCAGCACAGCAACCGCGACGTGGCCTGGAAGCGCCTGCGCAGCCGCCTGTACGACTTCGAGCTGCGCAAACAGCAGGAAGCCCAGCAAAAGCTGGAAGACACCAAGACTGACGTAGGCTGGGGCCACCAGATCCGCAGCTACGTGCTGGACAACAGCCGCATCAAAGACCTGCGCACCAACGTCGAAGTCTCGGCCACGCAGAAGGTGCTGGACGGGGATTTGGATATCTTTATTGAAGCCTCTCTCAAGCAAGGCGTGTAATGCAAGCTCTCCTCTCGCAACCCACCAAAGCCATCATTTTCGACATGGACGGCACCATGGTCGACTCCATGCCGCACCACACCTCCACCTGGCTGGACTTTGCCCAGAAGCACGGTGTGGCCATGGAGATTGGCGAGTTGATGCGCCGCACCACCGGCCGCACCGGCCTGGAATGCGTACGCCTGATCCTCGACCAGCCAGAGATGGATGAGGCACACGCCTGGGCGCTGGTGCACGAGAAAGAGCAGCTCTACCGCGACATCTTCGGGCCGATTTTCAAGGAGGTGGCGGGCTTCACCGCCTTCTACCAGGCCACCCGGGCCCGGGGCCTGAAAGTGGCGGTGGGTACGGCGGGCGACATCCACAACGTGGAATTCGTGCTGGGCCATTTGCAGATGAACCCGCCGCCCGATGCGACTGCACGTGGCGACGAGGGCCTGAGTGGCAAGCCCACACCCGCTATCTTTTTGGCAGCGGCACAGCGCTTGGGCATTGCACCAGAGCACTGCATCGTGTTCGAAGATGCACCCTTTGGCATAGAAGCTGCACGCCGCGCCGGTATGCGGGCCGTGGCCATCTGCACCAGCAACACAGCGGACGAGCTGGCCGGGCCGCACGTCATCGCCACTGTGCACAATTACGAAGAACTTTTGCAATCGAATTTTTTGGAGACCCTCCATGTACCGTGAAGGACAGGCGACAGCCATCCACCGGGCCGACTACACCGCGCCTGCTTTCTGGATCGACACGGTGGAGCTGTGCTTTGACCTGGACCCGGCCAAGACCCGCGTGCTCAACAAGATGCGCATGCGCCGCAACCCCGACGTGCCCGCCCAGGCGCTGCGCCTGGACGGCGAAGAGCTGAACCTGGCGCGCGTGCTGGTCAACGGCCAGGGGGCCTCCTTCAAGATCGAAGGCAGCCAGCTGGTGCTGGAGAATTTGCCCAGCGTGGACGACGGCGCGTTTGATCTGGAGATCTTCACCACCTGCGCGCCCATCAAGAACACCAAGCTGATGGGCCTGTTCGTCAGCAACGACACCTTCTTCACCCAGTGCGAGGCCGAGGGCTTTCGCCGCATCACCTACTTCCTGGACCGCCCGGACGTAATGGCCACCTACACCGTAGTGCTGCGCGCCGACCGGGCCAAGTACCCGGTGCTGCTGAGCAACGGCAACCTGATGGACTCTGGCGCCCTGGACGATGGCCGCCATTTCGCCAAGTGGGAAGACCCGTTTCGCAAGCCCTGCTACCTGTTTGCGCTGGTGGCCGGCCAGTTGGTGAGCCGCGAGCAGCGCATCACCGCGCGCAACGGCAAAGACCACTTGCTGCAGGTGTTTGTACGCCCCGGCGACCTGGACAAGACCGAGCACGCCATGCATTCGCTGATGGCCTCGATTGCCTGGGACGAAGCCCGCTTCAACCTGCCGCTGGACCTGGAACGCTTCATGATCGTCGCCACCAGCGACTTCAACATGGGCGCGATGGAAAACAAGGGCCTGAACATCTTCAACACCAAGTACGTGCTGGCCAACCAGGCCACCGCCACGGACACCGATTTCGCCAATATCGAGTCGGTGGTGGGCCACGAATACTTCCACAACTGGAGCGGCAACCGCGTCACCTGCCGCGATTGGTTCCAGCTGAGCCTGAAAGAGGGCCTGACCGTCTTCCGCGACCAGGAATTCAGCCTGGACCTGTGCCGCGACCCGTCCGCCAAGGCCGTCAAGCGCATTGAAGACGTGCGCGTGCTGCGCACTGCCCAGTTCCCCGAAGATGCGGGCCCCATGGCCCACCCGGTGCGGCCCGACAGCTACATCGAGATCAACAACTTCTACACCGTCACCATCTACGAAAAAGGTGCCGAGGTCGTCCGCATGATGCAAACCCTGGTGGGCCGTGACGGCTTTGCCAAGGGCATGACCCTGTACTTCGAGCGCTTCGACGGCCAGGCCGTAACCTGCGACGATTTCGCCCAGGCCATCGCCGATGCCAACCCGCAGTCCGACCTGGCGCGCCTGCTGCCGCAGTTCAAGCGCTGGTACAGCCAGGCAGGTACGCCGCGCGTGCAGGCCTCTGGCGTGTATGACGCAGCCTCGCGCAGCTACACGCTTACCTTGGCGCAAAGCTGCGCGCCCACGCTGGGCCAGGCTGCCAAAGAGCCGTTCGTGCTCCCGGTTGGCCTGGGCCTGCTGGCGCAAGACGGCACCGAACTCGCCCTGCACAGCGCCGACGGCTCCACGCTTACCGCGCCCTATACCTTCGTGATGTCGGAAGCCGAGGAAACGCTGACCTTCGTCAACCTGGATGCCGAGCCCGTGCCCAGCATCCTGCGCGGCTTCTCGGCTCCGGTGGTGCTGGCGTTCGACTACACAGACGCGCAGCTGCTGACCCTGCTGGCGCATGACACCGATGCCTTCAACCGCTGGGAAGCCGGGCAACGCCTGGCCGTGCGATCCGCTATTACATTAATAGCTGCTCACGCCGATACCATAAGCGCCAAGCCCCTAAATGATGCTTATATTGAAGCCATGCGCAGCGTGTTGCGCCATCCCGATCTGGATGCGGCCTTCAAGGAACTGGTGCTGACCCTGCCGTCGGAAACCTACCTGGCCGAACAGCTGGACGTGGTCGATCCACAGCGCATCCATGCGGTACGCGAAGCCATGCGCAGCCAGCTGGCACAGGCCCTGGCAGAAGACTGGGCCTGGGTCTACGCCACCTACAGCGACACCGGAGCCTACTCGCCCGACCCGCTGTCCAGTGGCCGCCGCGCCCTGACCGGCATGGCCTTGAGCCAGCTCTGCCTGGCAGCGCTTGCCAGTGGCGACACGGTCTGGCCGGGTAAATCGCTGCAGCGCTTCAAGGACGCGGGCAATATGACCGACCGCTTCAACGCGCTCAGCGCCCTGGTCTCCAGCGGCCACCCGCTGGCGGCGCAGGCCCTGCCCCGCTTCCACGCCCTGTTCAAAGACGAGCCGCTGGTGCTGGACAAATGGTTTGCCCTGCAAGCCGGTGCCACCGACCGCAACGGCGACATCCTGCCCGCCGTGCGCCAGCTGCTCAAGCACCCCGACTTCAGCCTGCGCAACCCCAACCGCGCCCGCAGCGTGGTGTTCAGCTACTGCAGCGCCAACCCCGGCGCCTTCCACCGCAAGGATGCGGCGGGCTACGTGTTCTGGAGCGAACGCGTCATCGAGCTCGACGGCATCAACCCCCAGGTGGCCGCCCGCTTGGCGCGCGCCCTGGACCGCTGGAAAAACCTGGCCGAACCCTACCGCACCGCCGCCCGCGAGGCGCTGGGCCGCGTGGCCGCCAAGGCCGATCTCAGCAACGACGTGCGCGAAGTCGTCTCGCGCGCACTGGCCGACTAACAATAACGAGGAAGGAACCATCCCATGTCGCAACACATCTCTCTCACCCGCTACCTGGTTGAACAGCAACGCGTGGACGGGCTGATCCCGTCGCAACTGCGCCTGCTGATCGAAGTCGTGGCCCGCGCCTGCAAAGGCATCAGCCACGCCGTCAACAAGGGCGCGCTCGGCGGCGTGCTGGGCTCGGCCGAGTCCGAAAACGTGCAGGGCGAAATCCAGAAAAAGCTGGACATCATCGCCAACGAAGTGCTCATCGAAGCCAACGAATGGGGCGGCCACCTGGCGGCCATGGCCTCGGAAGAAATGGAAGAAATCCACGCCGTGCCCAACGGCTACCCGCAGGGCGAATACCTGCTGTTGTTTGACCCCCTGGACGGCTCCAGCAACATCGACGTCAACGTCAGCATTGGCACCATCTTCAGCGTGCTGAAAAAGCCCAAGGGCGATGAAGCCGTGGTCGAGCAAGACTTCTACCAGCCCGGCAAGAACCAGGTCGCCGCAGGCTACTGCCTCTACGGCCCACAAACCACCCTGGTGCTGACGGTGGGCAACGGTGTCGCCATGTTCACCCTGGACCGCGAGCAGGGCTCGTTCTTCCTGACCCAAGAAAACGTCCAGATTCCGGCAGACACGCAAGAATTTGCCATCAACATGAGCAATATGCGCCACTGGGACGCGCCGGTGAAACGCTACATCGACGACTGCCTGCAAGGCTCGGAAGGCCCGCGCGGCAAAGACTTCAACATGCGCTGGATTGCCAGCATGGTCACCGACGTGCACCGCATCCTGACCCGCGGCGGCATCTTCCTGTACCCCTGGGACAAGCGCGAACCCGGCAAGCCCGGCAAGCTGCGACTGATGTACGAAGCCAACCCCATGGGCTGGCTGGTCGAGCAGGCCGGAGGTGCTGCCAGCACCGGCACCCAGCGTATCCTCGATATCGTCCCGCAAAAGCTCCACGAGCGCGTGAGCGTGGTGCTGGGCTCCAAAAATGAAGTCGCCCAGGCCGAGGCCTATTTTCACAAGCTATAATTTAAGGCTTATGTGCCGGTGTAGCTCAGTCGGTAGAGCAGCTCATTCGTAATGAGAAGGTCGGGTGTTCGATTCATCTCTCCGGCACCACATATTGAAAAGCCCGCTGCTGTCAAAAGCAGCGGGCTTTTTCATGCCCGATCGCCCATCTAACGTCTAAGTTAGATCTAAGGCTATAATCGCGGGCTTTACTGAATTTTGTTGCCTCTTGCGAGAACAGCATGGTTCGGTAAATTACTTTACCGCCACCTTCATGGATGGCGAGGTGCGGCATCTGCCGTTAATTGGCTGGGACGGCTTGTTTTGCTGCCCCGGCTCTGATTGGAGTGTCCTCATGGCACGCGTATGCGAAGTAACGGGCAAAGGCCCGATGACGGGGAACAATGTCTCCCACGCCAACAACAAAACCAAACGTCGGTTCCTGCCGAACCTGCAATACCGCCGCTTCTGGGTCGAAACAGAAAACCGTTGGATCCGCTTGCGCATCTCCAACGCCGGTCTGCGTTTGATCGACAAAAACGGTATCGACTCTGTGCTCGCCGATTTGCGCGCACGTGGCCAAGCATAAGGAGCTGAATCATGGCAACCAAAGGCGGACGCGAAAAAATCAAGCTGGAATCCACAGCCGGAACTGGTCACTTCTACACCACGACCAAAAACAAGAAAACCATGCCCGAGAAAATGTTGATCAGCAAGTTTGATCCCAAAGCTCGCAAGCATGTGGACTACAAAGAAATCAAGCTGAAGTAATTCAGACTGGTCTTTGTACCCTCCAAAAAACCCGCTGGATACGCAAGTGTTCCGGCGGGTTTTTTTATTGGCCCACCCAATGGCCATCGGGGGGCAGGGAAAACCCATAGCGCCTAAAATCGATCCGTGACCTCCATACTCAACGCCGACCTCCACTGCCACTCGGTCGTCTCCGACGGCACGCTCACCCCTGAACAACTCGCGGCCCGCGCCAGCGCCAATGGTGTCAAGCTGTGGGCCTTGACCGACCACGACGAGGTGGGTGGCCAGCAGCGCGCCGCTGCGGCCGCCAAGGCCCACGGCATGAAGTACCTGACCGGGGCCGAGATTTCGGTGACCTTTGCCGGTGAAACCGTGCACATCGTCGGCCTGGGTTTTGATGCCAACAGCCCGCTGATGCGCCAGGGCCTGGAGGCCACCCGCAATGGCCGGGGACCACGCGCCATGGAAATGGCGGCAGGCCTGGCGGCGGTGGGCATACCCAACGCCTATGAAGGCGCTCTCAAGTTTGTCGGCAACCCCGAGCTGATTTCGCGCACCCATTTCGCCCGCTTTCTGGTCGAGTCGGGCGCGTGCAGCGACACCTACGAGGTGTTTCGCAAATACCTGACCGAAGGCAAGCCCGGCTACGTGCCGCACCGCTGGGCCGCGCTGAAAGATGCTGTCAGCTGGATCACCCAGACCGGCGGCATCGCCGTGATTGCCCACCCGGGCCGCTACAAATTCACCGCCAACGAAGAGTACGCGCTGTTCAGCGAATTCAAGGCCCACGGCGGGCAGGGCGTGGAGGTGGTCACCGGCAGCCACACGGTGGCCGAATACACCGAATACGCCGATGTGGCCCGAGAATTTGGCCTGGCCGCCTCGCGCGGCAGCGACTTCCACAGCCCGCTGGAAAGCCACACCGACCTGGGCACCCTGCCCTACCTGCCAGGCGATCTCACACCCGTGTGGGAACTGCTGGCGGACCGCATCCAGTGAGCCGCCCCGGCTCTGCGCTCGCCGGCATTGCGCTGGTGGTAGCGGCGGTGGCGTGCTTTGCTGTGCTGGACACCACCACCAAATGGACCACCGCCAGCGTGCCGCTGTTGATGGCGCTGTGGTTCCGTTACGCCTTCCAGGCCGTGGTGACCAGCGCCACCATGCTGCCGGTGCGCGGGCGGGCCTTGCTGCGCACTGCGCACCCCAAATTCCAGCTTTTACGCGGCGTGCTGCTGCTGTTGACCAGCCTGTTTGCGTTCTTGAGCCTGAAGTTCATGCCGGTGGGCGAATTCACTGCCATCGTGATGATCACCCCGCTGGTCATCACCCTGGTGGCGGCGGTACTGGGCGAGCGCGTGTCGGGCCTGCGCTGGCTGCTGGTGGCGGGCGGCTTTGTGGGCACACTGGTGATCATTCGGCCCGGCGGCGACACCTTTGCCTGGGCCATGCTGCTGCCGCTGGCGGTGGTGGCCTGCAATGCCTGGTTCCAGGTGCTGACCAGCCGCCTGGCCCGCACCGAAGATCCCTTGACCATGCATTTCTACACCGGCTGGATTGGCACCGTGGTGGCCTCGCTGGCCGTGCCCTTCTTTTGGGAAACCATCACCGACTGGCATTTGTGGCTGGGCATGGTGGTGATGGGCCTGGCGGCCAGCATCGGCCACCTGCTGCTGATCCTGGCCTATACCCGTAGCCCGGCGGCCACGCTGATGCCGTTCTTATACGTGCAGATCGGCTTTGCGATGCTGGGCGGCTGGCTGGTGTTTGACCACGTGCCCGATCTGTGGGCCACGCTGGGCATCATCCTGGTGGCCGTGTGTGGTGCCGCCGGAGCCTGGCTGACCGTGCGGGAAAGCCGCATCACCGTGCTACCCACCGAATCTTAAAATCAGAAACCTATGGCCCAGTACTTCGAGATCCACCCCGAGAATCCGCAAATCCGCCTGCTCAAGCAAACCGTGGCCCTGCTGGGCCAGGGCAAGTTGGTGGCCGTGCCCACCGATTCCAGCTACGCGCTGGTGTGCCATCTGGACGACAAGGCCGCCGCCGACCTGCTGCGCCGCACCCGCGGTGTGGACGACAAGCACCACCTGACCCTGCTGTGCCGCGACCTGAGCGAGCTGGCCAACTACGCGCGGGTGGACAACAAGCAGTACCGCCTGCTCAAGGCCGCCACGCCCGGCCCCTACACCTTCATCCTGGAAGCCAGCAAGGAAGTACCACGCCGCCTGAGCCACCCCTCGCGCAAGACCATCGGCCTGCGCGTGCCCGACCACAAAACCCTGCAGGCCCTGCTGGAGTTACACGGTGCGCCGCTGCTGGCCACCACGCTGATTCCGCCCGGTGAGACCGAGCCGCTGAACGACGCACACGCCATCCGCGACCTGTTCGAACACCAGATTGCCGCCGTATTGGATGCCGGTGCCTGCCCGCTGGAGCCCACCACCGTGATCGACCTGACCGAGATGGGCAACGGTGGCGACCCGGTGCTGGTCCGCCAGGGCCGGGGCGACCTGGCCGCAATCGGCTTGTAAATTTTTAGAGATAACCCCGTGGATATTGCCAACCTGATCCAGACCGTGATGGTCTATGCCTTGCCCGTGCTGTTTGCCATCACGGCGCACGAAGCTGCCCACGGCTATGTGGCCCGGTATTTTGGCGACAACACCGCCGCGCGGCTGGGCCGCATCACCCTCAACCCGGTATCGCACATCGACCCGGTCGGCACCATCCTTATGCCGCTGATGCTGTACTTCGCCACCTCGGGCACCTTTCTGTTTGGCTATGCCAAGCCGGTGCCGGTCAACTTTGGCAACCTGCGCAACCCCAAACGCGACATGGTGTGGGTAGCCCTAGCGGGCCCCGGTGCCAACCTCATCCAGGCCTTTTTGTGGGGCGTGCTGATGTATGTGCTGGTGGCCACCGGCACCACCGAGCCGTTTTTCCTGAAGATGTGTAAGGCGGGCATGCTGGTCAATGTGGTGATGTTTGCCTTCAACCTGTTTCCGCTGCCACCGCTGGACGGGGGCCGCATTCTGGTGGGCCTGCTGCCCTACCGCCAGGCGGTACTGGTGTCGCGGATCGAGCCCTGGGGCTTTTTCATCGTCATGGGCTTGGTGATTGCAGGTGTCGTCAGCACACTGTGGATGCAGCCGGTAATGGGCCTGACCTTTGGCCTGCTGGAGATTTTGCTGAGCCCGCTGTCCTTTTTGATTCGCTAATTGTTTATGACTACTTCCCGCGTCCTTACCGGCATCACCACCTCCGGCACACCCCACCTGGGCAACTACGTCGGCTCCATCCGCCCCTCGGTGCGCGCCAGCCTGGCTACCGGTGTGGAGAGCTTCTACTTTCTGGCCGACTACCACGCGCTGATCAAGATCGACGACCCGGCCCGCATCCAGCGCTCCACCCTG
Source organism: uncultured Albidiferax sp. (assembly GCA_963512605.1). Lineage (GTDB taxonomy): Bacteria > Pseudomonadota > Gammaproteobacteria > Burkholderiales > Burkholderiaceae_C > Rhodoferax_B. Next base: position 25,253 of record CAUPNG010000025.1, read on the forward strand.
GAAATTGCCGCCAGCTGGCTGGCAGCGGGGCTGGACCCGAGCCGCGTAGCCTTCTACCGCCAGTCCGACATCCCCGAAATCCCCGAGCTCACCTGGCTGCTGACCTGCATGACGGCCAAGGGCATGCTCAACCGCGCCCATGCCTACAAGGCCTCAGTGGACAAGAACGTTGCCGCCCAGGCCGACCCGGATGCCGAGATCAGTGCCGGGCTGTTCATGTACCCGGTGCTGATGGCCGCCGACATCGTGCTGTTCAACGCGCACAAGGTGCCGGTGGGCCGCGACCAGGTCCAGCACATCGAGATGGCCCGCGACATCGCCCAGCGCTTCAACCACGCCTACAAGGGTGACTACTTCGTGCTACCCGAAGCGCTGATCGAAGAGTCGGTGGCCACCCTACCCGGCCTGGATGGCCGCAAGATGAGCAAGAGCTACGACAACACGATTCCGCTGTTCGCGCCACGTGCCGAGCTGCGCAAACTGATTGCCGGCATCGTCACCGACTCGCGCGCCCCTGGTGAGCCCAAGGACACCGAGGGTTCGGCCCTGTTCCAGATCTACCAGGCCTTTGCCAGCGAGGATGAAACTGTCCAGCTACGCCAGGCCTATGCCGACGGCATTGCCTGGGGCGATGCCAAGCAGGTGCTGTTCGAGCGCATCGACCAGGAAGTAGCCCCCATGCGCGAGGCCTACCAGCGCTACATGGACAACCCCGGCGAGGTGGAAACCATTCTGCGTGCCGGTGCCGCCAAAGCCCGCCAAACCGCCACCCCGTTCATCGCCCAGCTCCGCCATGCCGTGGGCCTGCGCGACCTGAACGCCCAGGCCACGCACAAGTCGGCCAAGGTGGCCAAGGCAGCCCTGCCCAGCTTCAAGCAGTACCGCGAGGCAGATGGCCAGTTCCACTTCAAGCTGGTCGATGCCCAGGGCCGCTTGCTGCTGCTGAGCGAGGGGTTCGCCGCACCCAAGGACGCGGGCACGGCCATCCGCCAGTTGCAGGCCGAAGGCATTGCCGCGCTGGGCGGTCTGCAGCCTGCCGACGGTGTCAGCCTGGACGAGGTGGCCGAGGCCTTGGACGCGCTGCGTAACGCTGCGTAAGCAAACTAGTTGCTCCTATTTTTAATATCAAAAATAAGAGCTTCTCACGCCCATTCCATCAGCGCAGACTGCCATTTTCAAGGTCAAAAAAAGGCCCTGAAAATGGAAAGCTGCGTATTCAGAAAGTCCCTGGATAAGCGCCACCATCGGCCAGCACGTTCTGCCCGGTGATGTAGCCCGCATGTGCGCTGCACAAAAAGGCGCAGATGGCCCCGAACTCTTCGGGTGTACCAAAGCGCTGGGCCGGAATGGCCTTGCGGCGCGCCTCGGCCACGGCATCCGCGTTTTGCCCCGTTTTGACAGCGACACCTTGCATGTTGCCACGCAGGCGGTCGGTGTCGAAGGCTCCGGGCAGCAGGTTGTTGATGGTCACGCCCTGCCCGGCCAGCGGGCTGCGCGCCACCCCGGCCACAAACCCCGTCAGCCCGCTGCGTGCGCCATTGCTCAGGCCCAGCACGTCGATGGGCGACTTCACCGCGCTGCTGGTGATATTGACGATGCGCCCAAAGCCGCGCGCCGCCATGCCGTCCACCGTGGCCTTGATCAGCTCGATGGGGGTCAGCATGTTGGCATCCACCGCCTGGATCCAGGCCTCGCGGTCCCAGCTGCGGAAATCGCCGGTGGGCGGACCACCCGCGTTGGTGACCACGATGTCGAAGTCGGAGCGGATAGCAAACACCGCCGCCCGGCCCTCGGGCGTGGTGATATCTGCGGCACAAAATAGCACGCTCACGCCCATTCCATCGGCGTAGTCAGCTATTAATTGCGTAGCAGCAGCCTCCAGCACGGCGGCACCGCGCGCCACGATCAGCACATTCACCCCCTCGCGCACCAGCGCCTGCGCGCAGCCCAGCCCCAGGCCCTTGCTGGCCCCGCACACCAAAGCCCAGCGGCCCGCGATTCCTAAGTCCATCGTGTTTCTCCTTGAGTCAGCGCCCAGAGCGCGTAAAAACATAAATTCCAGCCACCACCAGCACCGTACCCGCAGCCACCCAGGCCGTAAACGGTTCGCCCAAAATCACCACGCCCATCAAAATGGTGGACAGCGGCCCCACCATGCCCACCTGCGCGGTCAGGCCCGAGCCCAGGCGCTCAATGGCCATCATCACCATCAGCACAGGGGCGGCAGTGCAGGCGGTGGCGTTCAGTACCGACAGCCACAGCACCTCGGGCGCTACATGGGCCGCCGACATGGGGCGCAGCAGCACAAACTGCAACAAGCACAGCAAACAGGCCACCGTGGTCGCCAACCCCACCAACCGCAACGAGCCCAGGCGCTGCACCATCTGCCCGCTGTACACCAGGTAGATGGCATAGCTGACGGCGCTGCCGAACACCAGCGCCGCGCCCAGGCCGGCGTTCGCACCCTGCAGGTTGATCTCATGCCCAAACACCAGCACCACACCGCAATAGCACACGGCCATGCCCAGGGCCTGGGTGCGGGTGATGGATTTACGGTACAGCACCCAGCCCAGCACCACCACCAGGGTGGGGTTCAGGTACAGGATGAGCCGCTCCAGCGAGGCGCTGATGTAGCCCAAACCCGCAAAGTCCAGAAAACTGGCCAGGTAGTAGCCGGTAAAGCCCAGACCCAGCACGCCCCACCAGTCCTTGGCAGTCAACGGCGGCTTGCCCCGGCTGGCCCACCAGGCCATCACCGCAAAGATGGGCAGCGCAAACAGCATGCGGTACATGATGAGTGTGACCGCATCCACGCCGTAGCGGTAGGCCAGCTTGACGATGATGGCTTTGCCGCTGAAGGCGATGGAGCCCACAAGGGCGAGCAGCAAGCCGGATGCTCTATTTTTTGTAGCCACTGGTGCAGATGGAATAAGCGCTGGAGCTTCATTTTATGCATAAGCATGCTACGGCCCCATAGCGGTTGGCGATGCCCCTATTACCCAAAAAAAACGGCACCCGAAGGTGCCGTTGTGCCAGAGCAGGAGACTTTAGTCTTCCACAAACGCCTCTTCGCGCTTGCTCTTCACCGCAGGCAGCAGCACGATGATGATCATCAGGGCCGCCACCGCCAACAGGCTGGCCGACAGGCCACGGGTAACAAACACGCTCCAGTCGCCACGCGACAACAGCAGTGCGCGGCGCAGGTTTTCTTCCATCATCGGGCCCAGAATCAGGCCCAGCAACAGCGGCGCAGGTTCGCAACCCAGCTTGTTGAACAAATAGCCCAGGAAGCCAAAGCCCGCCACCAACCAGATGTCGAAGGTGTTGTTGTTGGTGGAGTACACGCCAATCGCACAGAACAGCACGATGGACGGGAACAGGAAGCGGTAAGGCACCGACAGCAGCTTGATCCACATGCCGATCAGCGGCAGGTTCAAGATCACCAGCATCAAATTGCCGATCCACATCGAGGCAATCAAGCCCCAGAACAGTTCGGGGTTGCTGGTCATCACCTGCGGGCCGGGCTGGATGTTGTGGATGGTCATGGCACCCACCATCAGCGCCATCACGGCGTTGGGCGGAATGCCCAGCGTCAGCAGCGGGATGAACGAGGTTTGCGCACCCGCGTTGTTGGCCGACTCGGGGCCCGCCACGCCACGGATGTTGCCCTTGCCGAAGGCCACTTCGCCGGGCTTCATCTTCATCTTCTTTTCCAGCGCATAGCTGGCAAACGAGGCCAGCAAGGCACCGCCACCGGGCAAGATGCCCAGGGCCGAACCCAGCGTGGTGCCGCGCAGCATGGCGGGCAGCATGTCCTTGAAGTCCTGCTTGGTGGGGAACATGCCACTGATCTTGGCGGTGAACACCTCGCGGTCGTCCTCGGGCTGGGCCAGGTTGCTGATGATTTCGCCGTAGCCGAACACGCCCATGGCGATGGCCACAAAGCCCAGGCCGTCGGTGAGTTCAGGAATGTCGAAGCTGAAGCGGGCCACGCCCGAATTCACATCGGTACCCACCAGGCCGATCAACAGGCCCAGCAAAATCATGGCCACGGCCTTGAGCAGCGAGCCCGAAGCCAGCACCACCGCACCGATCAGGCCCAAGACCATGAGCGAGAAGTATTCGGCCGGGCCGAACTTGAAGGCGATTTCGGTCAGCGGAGGTGCAAAGGCCGCCAGAATCAGCGTACCCACCGAACCCGCAAAAAACGAGCCCAGGCCCGCCGCCGCCAACGCCGGCCCCGCTCGGCCCTGTCGGGCCATCTGGTATCCGTCAATCGCCGTGACCACCGAGGACGACTCCCCCGGTAGATTCACCAAAATCGCGGTGGTGGAACCTCCGTACTGCGCACCGTAGTAGATACCGGCCAGCATGATCAACGCCGACACCGGCGGCAAGGCATACGTGGCAGGCAACAGCATGGCAATGGTGGCCACCGGGCCAATGCCGGGCAGCACACCAATCAAGGTGCCCAAAATACAACCCACCAACGCATACATCAGGTTGATGGGGGTAAAGGCAACGCCGAACCCCAGCGACAAATTAGCAAGCAAATCCATGGAAACCTCTTAACCGGTAATAAACGTGGGCCAAACCTGGATCTGCAGCTTGAGCAGCAAGATGAAGGCGAGGTAGCTGCCGATGGCCAGCGCAGTGGCCAGAATCAGTACGTCGCGCAGCACAAACTTTTCGCCGGCCTTGGCGGCAATCAGCGTTAGCGCGTAGATGGCGATGATCAAGCCCATGGCGGGAACGCCGATGCTGGGCAAGCCGCCCAGCAGCACGCCAAATGCCAAATTGGCACCCAGGATGAAGAACACCGGACGCCAGGCCCATTTGCCGATCTTGTCGCCGCTCTCGGTTTCGGTGACCAGCGCCTTGAAAGTGATGATGGCACCCAAAATCGCCATCACCACGCCCAGCACCAGCGGAAAGTAGCCCGGCCCCATGCGGGCACCGGTGCCTACGGTGTAGGTGGTAGCCCCCCACGCAAACGCCACACCCACACCCATGAACATGAGCCCCGAAAAGAAGTCTTTCTGACTTTTAATTAACACGTACTGTCCTCCCAAAAAGTTACACGCCAGAAACAAAAATACCTGTGGCGCGATTATGGTTGTACGACGTGCCGTGGCTTGTGCGGGTTGACCCTAGGGTAAACGTGAGGGAAACTACATAGCTGTTATTCCAGCGGCGGCGTGGTACAGGGCATCTCGGTCACACGCGCGCCTCAGTCCACCGTGATTTTCCCGCTGGTCACGATGTCTCGGTACAACACGGCTTGCGGCTTGATGAAGGCGCGAAACTCCTGTCCGGCCATGGGGGCAGCGGTCACACCTGCCTCCGCGAGTTTGGTCCGCACCTCGGGCTGCGCCACGGCGTCAAGCAAAGCTTTTTCCAACACCGCCAAGGTGGCTGCAGGGGTGCCCGCCTTGACGAACAGACCCTGCCACAGCGGCAGCGACATGCCGCTGAAGCCCTCCTCCTCGCCAATGCGTTTCACATTGGGCAGTTGCGGCGCACGGATGGTGTCGGAAATCGACAGCGCCTTGATCTTGCCTTCTTTGAGAAACGGCATTGCTGTGGACAGCACCAGCACCGCACTATCGACCTGGCCACCGACCAGGTCGTTGGCAATCTGGGCACCACCCCGGTAGGGTACGTGCAGCATCTCGATCTTGGCCTGCTTGTTGATCAGCGAACCAAAGACGTGCTGCATCGTGCCCACGCCTGGCGTGGCGTAGTTGAAGCTTTCTTTGCCGCGCTTGCGCAAGGCACCGAGCAAATCGGCCAGGGTAGCGAAGGGTGCCTGGGTGGGCACTGCAAAGACCATCGGCACCGTGGTCATGCGACCGATGGGCTGCAGGTCTTTTTCCCAGTCGAGCTTGACCTTCGGGTTGACCATGGGCACGACCACCGTGTCGGTACCGCCCATGTAGACGATGCTGCCGTCGGTGGGCCCGTTCATCACCTTTTGCACCGCAATCATGCCGCTGCCGCCCACCACGTTCTCGACGATCACGGAGCGCCCCAGGCGTTTGGACAGCTCGGTTCCCACCACCCGTGCCACAAAGTCGGCACTACCACCGGCCGAGTAGCCCACCACCAGCGAAATGGGCTTGTCCGATTGCGCAAAGCCCGTGCCGCACAAGCAAGCACCTGCGGTGAGTGCGAGCAACTTATTCAACATCCTGCGTTCCATGGCGAGTCCTTTTTCTGACGGTTATGCACCAGCACCATTCACTGGTACATCAAGTATATTTAGATCAAATACATTTGATACAATAAATATTGTAAGTACAAACCCTAAAAACGCATTAATACCAATAGAAATTGAAAATAGGCCAAATACAATATGTATCAACCTCACCAACCATCCCCCACAGGAGCTCTCCATGCAGATAGGTATGTTTGAATCGTTCATCACCGGCCACTGGTTCAGCAGCGATGCCAAGCGCATCTGGAGCGATGTGGCCACCCTGCAGGCCTGGCTGGATGTGGAAGCGGCACTCGCCCAGGCCCAGGCCGAGCTGGGCATCATCCCTGCCGCCGCTGCGCAGACCATTGCCGAGAAGGCCGATGCCAGCCTGTTCGATGTACCCCGCCTGGCACGCGACATTGCGTTTGCACAACATCCCCTGGTGCCCGTGCTGCACCAGTTTGAAGCCCTATGCGGCGAGCCCGCTGCGGGTTTTATCCACTGGGGGGCCACCACCCAGAACATCTTCGATACCGCCAATGCGCTGCAGATGCTGGAGACGCACCGCCTGCTGATCGGCCACCTGGATGCGGCCATCGCCGCATTCGGCACGCTGGCGCTGGAGCACCAGGCCACCGTGATGCCTGGCCGCACCCACGGACAACACGCCCTGCCCATGACCTTTGGCTTCAAACTGGCGGGCTGGATCGACGAGCTGGACCGGGACCGCAGCCGCCTGCAACAGCGCCTGGCCCCGTCCTTCGTGGCCTGCCTGGGGGGCGCGATTGGCACGTTCGCCGCCATGGGCAGCGCAGGCCGTGCCGTTGAATCGAAGTTGGCGGCACAGCTGGGCCTTCAACCCGCCGGGCTACCGATGCGGGGATCCTACGATCGCGCCAGCGACTACACCAGCGCGCTAGGCCTGCTGGCCGGCACGGTGCAAAAGATAGCCCAAGACATCGTCTTCATGCAGCGCACCGAAATCGGCGAAGTGGCCGAAGCCTTCCACATGGGCAAGGTGGGCAGCTCGACGATGGCGCAAAAACGCAACCCGGCGACCGCGCTGCTGCTGATCAGCCTCAGCCGCATGCTGCGTGCACGCATACCCACCGCGCTGGAAGCCATGGTGCGCATGGACGAGGGCGACTCTTCGTCGTCCAACGTTACCGATACGCTGCTGCCCGAGATCGCCATCATCGCCACCTCGGTGGCCGAAACGCTCAGCCGCCTGGCGAAAGGACTGGTCGTCTATCCCGAGGCCATGCGTAGAAACCTGGAGCTCACCAACGGCCTGATCGCCTCGGAGGCCGCGATGATGCGCCTGACCCAGTCGATGGGGCGACACGAAGCCCACCAACTACTGTACGAAGCCGCGCAGCGCGCCCAATCCGAGGACCTGCCCTTCCTGGCCTGCATTGCCGAACATCCGCTGTTCCGCCAGCACGGCCTGCCACCCGACCTGGCGCAGAGCCTGGTGGCTAGCAACTACGTGGGCGCGTCGGTGGCGATCACGGTCGATACCGTCAAGCGGGTAATGGCATAGCCACTGACTGCCCCGCCCGGCGGGTGACGGGAATCAGCTTTACACCATAAGGCCGGGACGGATCGGTCCACCGTGCCTGGATGGCCTGATACAGCGCGTCGATCTGGTCCGCAACGCTGCAGCCCAGCGTGTCAAAGAAATCGGCGTGCTCGCTCACCAGGTCGGTACGCCCCAGCAGCACCACGCTCAACGCCGAAGGAATGTCCACCCCGATGTCCGCCAACAGCCGCCGAAACTGGCTGCCGTCCTCAATGCCCCAGACCACCAAGGCGGTAAACGGCAGCCGTCCGGTCGCGTCCAGGCTGGCCTTCAGCTGCGCCACCAGCGCAGCGGCATAGTTTTCGTCCGGCAACTGCGGCACGCTGATGGTCTGCAGCACGGTGCCGGGCAAGGCGGCTTGCAGGGCATCAAAGCGCCGCCGCCCCAGCTGGGTCGCTAGAAACGGGTGCGAGGTGCAGGCATAGGCGATGCGGCTATGGCCTTGCTGCTGCAGCAAGCCAACCGCCTGCGCCAAGGGCTCGCCCCACTCCATCCCCACGGCCTCTACGTCTGCGCCCACCAACGCCGCGCCATCCACTGCCACCACCTCGCTTTTCTCCCGCAAAGCGGCCAGCAACGCGATGGTGATAGTTTTGAAAGACGACTGCACCACGCAAGCATCAAAGCGCGGCAAACCCCGCAAGACCGTGAGCGCATGCGCCGGGTCGGTGTAAGAAACCCCCAGCACCCGGTCGCCATCGGCGGTAAAGCGGTTCTGCAAGCCCTCCACCAAGACACGGCCACGGGCCAGATTCACCGAACGGCGCAACAGCAGCACCGAGCGCCCCGCAGGCGAACGCGAGGTGGCATGGGCCACCACCGTGCCCGTAGGCTCACCGGCAGCCAAAAAGTACGTCCCCCGGCCCACCTGCGCATCAATCAAGCCCCGGGTTTTGAGATTTTGAAATACGCGTTGAACCACCATTTGCGAGACACCAAAGCGGCGCATCAGATCGCGTATCGGTGGCAGCCGGTCGCCGGGGCGGGCAGCGCGGGCCAGGGTGTCGAGAAACTGTTCCAGGTCAGATGTAGTGTGCATACGCACACAATACAACACATTGCACTGCTACCCAACTAGTTGTACGATGCAACCTTTTTTGATAGCCTCAACATGTCCGGCATCCATCCCTCCCTGGTCGATGCGGTGCGCACTGCATCCCGCAAAATGGTGCGCGAACTGGGCTTTATGCAGTCCACACTGGCGGCCACGGACTATCCACCGTCGGCAGTCCACGCGATTCTGGAAATCGGCAGGCAGCAGTCGCTCACAGCCGCCCAGCTTGCCGACATCCTGAACCTCGACAAATCCAGCGTCAGCCGCATGGTGCGCAAGCTGGTGGAGGCGGACGAGTTGCAGGAAAGTGCCAGCGGAGCCGATGGCCGCGCCAAGACACTTACGCTGACCCCGCAAGGCCAACGCACCTGGGCAGCGGTAGAGGCCTTTGGCAAGCAGCAGGTGGCCGCCGCCCTGGCCCCCTTGGCCAAGGCGCAACACAGCGTGGTGCGCGATGGGCTGGCCGCTTACGCCCAGGCTCTGGAGACCCTGCGCCTGGGCAACCCGGCCAGCGCTGCAGTGCAGACCCACATTGAACGCGGTTACCAGCCGGGCGTGATCGGACGGGTGGCGCAGATGCATGCAAGCTACTACGCCCGCAACTTCGGCTTCGGCCAGTTTTTTGAGAGCCAGGTGGCCACCGGCTTGGCCGAATTCACCGCCCGGCTGGACCGGCCCCACAACGCGCTGTGGACGGCCATGCAGGCCGGCCATGCCATGGGCTCGATTGCCATCGACGGCGAAGACCTGGGCGGCGAGATCGCCCACCTACGCTGGTTCATCGTCGACGACAGCCTGCGGGGGTCGGGCGCAGGCCGCGCGCTATTGCAACAGGCCCTGGCGTTCTGTGACCAACAGGGGCGGTCAGCGGTGCACCTCTGGACATTCCAGGGGCTGGATGCCGCCCGCCGCCTGTATGAAAGCGAGGGCTTTGTGCTGGCGCATGCGCAGCCCGGCAGCCAATGGGGCAAGGAAGTGGTCGAACAGCGCTTTGTCCGGCTGCGGGAGGCCGCACCCAGCGTTTAACTCACTCCAGCGGCGGCGTGGTAGACAGCACTTCGTCCAGCGTCGTCAGCCCCTCGGCCACGCGCAGCGCACCGGCCAGGCGCAGCGGGCGCATGCCGTCGGACACGGCCTGGCGGCGCAGTGCGTCGATGCTGGGGCTGTGGTTGACCAGGCCCTTGAAGGCCTCGGTCACGGTGAGCAGCTCGTACACGCCCATGCGGCCCATGAAGCCGGTCATACGGCAGTCTTCGCAGCCTACGGGCTTGTAAGGGGTGTAGGCGGCGCTGATCTTCCAGGGCTTGATGGCCGCGCCCAGGGTGTCGCGGGCCAGGGCCTCGTCGGGAGCGCGGCAGGACTTGCACAGGGTGCGCACCAGGCGCTGGGCCAGCACGCCCAGCACGGTGGCGTTGAGCAGGTAGGCGGGCACGCCCAGCTCCATCAGCCGCGTGAGGGCCGAGGGCGCGTCGTTGGTGTGCAGGGTGGAAAACACCAAGTGGCCGGTGAGCGCGGCCTGGATGGCCATCTCCGCCGTGGCCAGGTCGCGGATTTCGCCCACCATGATGATGTCCGGGTCTTGCCGCATCAGGGCGCGCAGGCCTTCGGTAAAGCCGAAGTCGAGCTGCGGCTGCACCTGGGTCTGGTTAAAGCTGGGTTCGATCATTTCGATCGGGTCTTCCACCGTGCTGACGTTGACCTCTTCGGTGGCCACGCGTTTCAGGGTGGAGTACAGCGTGGTGGTCTTGCCCGAGCCGGTGGGGCCGGTCACCAGAATGATGCCGTGCGGGCGCTTGACCAGGGCCTCCCAGCGCTGCGCGTCGTGCGGGGTGAAGCCCAGCGCGTCCAGGTCTTTCACCGCGGTGTCGGGGTCAAAAATCCGCATCACCATCTTCTCGCCAAAGGCGGTGGGCAGGGTGGACAGGCGCATTTCCACTTCGTCGCCGCGCGGGTTGCGGGTTTTGATGCGGCCATCCAGCGGGCGGCGCTTTTCCACCACGTCCATACGGCCCAGCAGCTTGATGCGGGCCACCATGGCGTTCATCACGCTCATCGGCATCTGGTACACCGGGTGCAGCACGCCGTCGATGCGGAAACGGATCACACCCTGCTCGCGGCGCGGCTCCAGGTGGATGTCGCTGGCGCGCTGGTTAAAGGCGTACTGCCACAGCCAGTCCACCACCTGCACAACGCCCTGGTCGTTGGCGTCGAGCTGCTTGGCGGTTTTGCCCAGCTCCACCAGCTGCTCGAAACTGCCCGCGCCGATGTTGCCACCGGCCTTTTGCACCGCCTTGACCGACTTGGCCAGGGCGTAAAACTCTGCGGTGAACTTGTGGATCTCCAGCGGGCTGGCCACCACCCGGCGCACCGTGCGGCGTGACTGGCGCTCGACCTCGGCCACCCAGTCGGTCAAGAAGGGCTCACTGGTGGCCACCACCACTTCGGCGGGTGTGACCTGCACCGGCAGCACCTTGTGGCGCTCGGCGTACACCGCGCTCATGGTGTCGGCCACCTTGCCCACCTCGACCTTCAGCGGATCGATACGCAGGTACTGCAGCCCGGCGCGCCCGGCCAGCCACTGGGTCAGCAGCTCGATGTCCAGCGGCTTGCCGTCGCGGGCACGCAGCATGGCCACGCTGGCCAGGCGCACCAGGGCGGGCTGGGCGCTTTCGGCCTGCGAACAGCGGGCGATCGTGCGCTGCTGCTCGCTGGGGGCGATCACGCCGTCTTCGGCCAGCCAGCCGACCAGCAAACGCCAATGGACCGGGCCTTGGTAGGGTGGGGTTTGCACGTTGTTAAGTAATGACGGGTTTAAACACTTTCAGCCATTTTGCGGCAGGCAGGCCCCAGCGGGTCTGGATGGCATCGGCGCGCTCCACCAGGTCTTCGCGGCTGGGCCGGGTGGCATTGCGCTGGGCCAGCACCACGGTGTTGCCCTCGCGCGTGGGTTTGAAGGCCCATACCGCGTCGGCCCCAAAGGCGGCGGTGATCTTTTCCACGCTGGCCGGGTAGCTGCTGGATTCGCCGAACAAATTTACCGTCATGCAGCCCTCCTCCGTCAGCAGCTTGCGGCAGTCGGCATAGAAGTCGGCGCTGTCGAGCACGGGGGCTGCGGCATCCTGGTCGTACAGGTCCACCTGCAGCGCGTCTACCGTACCCGCCCAGTCGGTGTTCTGGATTTTCAGGGCCGCGTCGCCCAGCACGATGTGCAGCCGCTCGTCGTCCGGCGGCAGCTTGAACCAGAAGCGGCAGGCCGAGACGACTTGCGGGTTCAGCTCTACCGCCGTGGTGTTCATGCGCAGCTTTTTGCGGCAGAACTTGGTGAGTGCCGCCGCGCCCAGGCCGAGCTGCATGGCGTGGCGCTTGGCCACGCTGCTGGGCGGCACAAACAGCAGCCAAGCCATCATGCGCTGCACGTACTCCAGCTCGATCTCATACGGCGTGTCGAGCAGCATGGAGCCCTGGACCCACTCGGTGCCCAGGTGCAGGGTGCGCACGTCGCCGTAGTCGCAAAAGTTGACTTCGGGCAGGGAGGAAGAAGTTGCCGTGGCGGCAGATTTACGGGCCATTAATTAATCCAAATTGTTCAAAAACGTCTCGCCATGCGGCCAGCTTGCGCTCAAAGCTCCAGCTGGCATTGGCCGGGCTGGTGGACGGCAGGCGCACCGTGGGCAGGCCCAGGTTTTCCAGGCGGGCGGTATGGCGAAAACTCTCGGCCCCATTGTGCGCGACGGCCCGCAGTTGGGGGCATCGCTGGCGCAGGGCTTTGAAGTCATTGACCTCGGGGTTGCGGATCTGGCTGTCCAGGCTGCCCTGGCGCTCGCAGCTGGCGTACACGTCCCACAGGCCCACCCCGTGGGCAAGCATCCATTTGCTTCTGTTTTCATAGCTGCTCTCGCTCATGGAATAAGCGCTAGAGGCATAAATGGCTTGCAAAATACGCCAAAACTGGTTCTGCGGATGGCCGTAGTACTGCTGCGCCGCCAGCGAGGCCGCGCCCGGAAAGCTGCCCAGCACCAGCAGCCGGGTGTCGGCGGACACCAGCGGCGGCAGACCAAAAAGCCGGGTCATTGCAGTAGCTCTTTCAAACGCGGCAAGGCGGCCAAGGCATTGGCGGTGGTGGCGGCTTCGATCTCGGCCACGTCCACCCCGCGCAGCGCGGCCAGCACCGCGCCAATACGTGGCAACTCCAAAGGCGAGTTGATGCCCTGCGGCTGGCCCGCGGCGCGCTGGGCGGCGGTGGTGTACAGCCACTGGGGCGGAATGTCGGGCGCGTCGGTTTCCAGCACCAGGGCTTCCAAGGGCAGGCTGGCGGCCAAGCGGCGCAACTGGTTGGCGGCCTCGAAGGTCATGGCCCCGCCAAAGCCCAGCTTGAGCCCGATATCAATACAGGCCTGCGCCTGCTGCGGGCTGCCGTTGAAGGCGTGGGCAATGCCCAGCCAGCGCCCGCCCGGCCCGGCCACGGCGCGCAGGTGTTTCAGCACATGGTCGGCGCTGCGGCGCACATGCAGGATCACCGGCAGGCCGTGCTTCTTGGCCAGCTTGAGCTGGGCGCGGTAGAAGTGCTGCTGGCGCGCCAGCAGCGCAGGCTCTTGTAGCGCGGGCACAAAGTAGTCCAGCCCGATCTCGCCCACGGCCACCAGGCGTGGGTCGCCACGGTGGGTGGTCAGCGCGGCATCCAGCAGGTCCAGGTCGCCATCCTGGCTACGGGCCACGAACAGCGGGTGGATGCCCAGTGCGTAGGCATCTTGGGTCTGGTGGGCCAGCAGGCGCACCGTGTCGAAGTTGGCCGCCATCACCCCTTGCAAAACGCACAGCGCTACATTTTCAATAGCTGCTTGCGCCCTAAGGATAAGCGCCAGAGCATGGTTTTCTTTAAATTCTGGGGCATCCAGATGGCAGTGCGTGTCGATCCACATGGGGACCGACTGTACCCCTCAGCGCACGGGCCGGGTGTCTTCGAATTCCGGCCGCGCCAGATCGTCCGGCACGGTGGTGGCATCGAAGTCTTGGTGGCCGGCCAGAAACAGGCTGGCGTTGTCCAGGTCCTTGGCGGTAACGCCCGACTGCAGCGCCGCCACAAACTTGCGCCAGGCCAGGTCGGGCGAGGCCAGCTTGAAACCGTAGTAGTGGTAGTCGCCATGCGACTCCCCCCGCACGGCGATCACCTGCAGGGTCGATGCCTCGGCGCTGCCCAGCTGGATTCGGACGCTCGACCACATATTCAGCGGCACTTCGCCCTTGGCATGGGCCTGGAAGCCATCGTCGGACAACTCGACCAGTTGCAGCGCCACGGTCTGCCCGCCCACCGTCAGCGTGCCACGGCACTTGAGCGAGTAGCGCTGGTGCTGGCGGATGTCTTGCGGCGATGCGGTGGATCCGGCCACCGGGGGCAGCACCGCCTGGTAATGGGGCATGTCGTAGATGGAGGCCAGCAGCAGCTTTTCGCGGTCGGACAGATGGGCGAACACCTGGGTGCGCTGGTTGAAGAAATAGTCCAGCATCTCGGGTGTCATCACCGGGTCGTTGGTGGTGAAGTACCGGCGGGTGGGCAAAACAATATTTTTAAGCTTGGTTTTGACAAAATAAAAATACAGGTTTTTGCGTTTGGGCTTACCCCCGTATATTTTCTTGAACAGCTTCGGCGCGTGCAGCAAATTCAGCGTCGCCCCCACGGCCGGCGCGCCATTGGCAAAGTCGTAGTTTTGCACGGTATTTTTTTGCAGGCGCTTGAAGAACAGCAGCGACTCGTACATCTCGATCCGGTCGGGGTTCACCGCAATCACCAGGTGGTAGGTGTCGAAGAAGGTGGTGCTGTACTGGTACATGAACTTCATCAGCGGGAACAGGATGGAGCCGCCGCTTCTGCGGAACCGGGGGTGCACCGCCAGGGCCGATATCTCGGCAATCTTGCCTTTCTCGGCATGGATTTCGTTCAGGTCAAACACCGTCTGCATGGGAAAACCAAAACTGCTCTCGCGGATCAGCGAAATGGTGCCCACCACCTCGCCGTCGAATTTGGCGCACAGGGTGGTGGTGGTCGGCAGCGCGTGGTAGACCGTGGCCCGCAGCCCCGACGGATCGGGCTGCATGAAGCCACTGCCCACATAGGCATCGTGCAGCAGCTTGAAGCAGGCTTCCAGTTCGTCCTGGGTATCGGCAATTTTCAGCTCTAACCGTGCGTCAGGATTCGGGTCGCATTCGACAAACGACCGGTAAATGGAAAATCGAATGGAGCGGGGTAAAAAGGAAAAGGCCTTGCGCAGACCATGGCGGATGATTTTGGGAGTGCGGGGGGCGCGCGGATGCTTCATGGAGACGGATTTATTTATTATTAATATGTTATATATTTTTTAAATCAAAAAACCATTCGCCATAACTACACAAACAATACAAAGTAAACAAAAAATAACAGCCTATTAAAGAATTATGAATAGCCAGTTCCGGTATTTCAGGTAGGTCTGGCGCTGGGTTGTGGCCCCGTCCGGGCGCATGCGCCCACGGACCGCGGCATCAGGCGCAGGGGCCTGGGCGGCCATCTGCGGAATGCGAAAAAGGCCGTCAACGCCGCCCTGGGGGCGGTGCTGTGCAGTGGGGCATTACACCGCACACGGGTGGTAGCCCATCTCTGCAGCCCGCAAGCAGCGCAGATCTGCGATGGACGGGGCAGCGTCAGCGCAAATACTTCCGCGCCGCCCAGCCCCCCAAGGCAATCAGCGCCAGCAGCCCCAGCACGATGGCCGCCGCCAGCGGGCCGGGTTGGCGGAAGGCGGCCACGATCTGCTCCACAAAAAACGCCATGATCACCGTGCCCGGGGCCATGCCCAGCGCGGTGCCCAGCACCATGTCGCGCAGGCGGATGTGGGAGGCCCCGGCGACCATGTTGACGATGGCAAACGGCGCAATCGGCACCACCCGGACGGCAATCACCGCCAGCAAACCACGCTCGGCCAGGCGGCGGCTGACGGTATTGACCCGCTCACCACCCAGTTTTTGCAGCACCGGATTGCCCAGCAGATGCCCCAGACCGTAGCTGGCCATGGCCCCCAACAAGGCCCCGCCAAAGGTGGTGGCCATGCCCAGCCAGGGACCAAAGGCCACCAGGGCCACCAGGGTCAAAAAGCCCAGCGGCACCACCAGCACACTGGCCAGCGCAAAGCCCAGAATTGCGGCGACAAGCCCGAAGGATGCCCCCAGTTCCCGCAGCGTGGCGACGATGCGGTCGGCATCCAGCCACTGGCGCAGCGGCGAAGCGCTCCAGGCCACGGCCAGGCCTACCAGCGCGGCCACCACCAGCACCAGGCCGACGACGCGCCAACGCATGGAAGAGGTCAAGGCGCGGCCTTGTCCATGCGCTCGGCGATCACCAGGGCCAGCTCGGTCACGTTGCCGGGCTCGAAGATCGAGCCGTGCAACCCGCGGATCTGGTGCTCGTACAGGTGTTTGGGCATCAGCCGCCCCCAGGGCCTGAACAGCCAGCGGCTCCAACTGGCCAGGCCAGACGACTTGAGCAGCAGCGTGGGCCCGTCATAACCGGCAGGCCTGTAGCCCTTGAGGGCCATCACCTGGCTGACCAGGCCAGGGTCGTTGAACATGGCCCCCATGCGGCGGCCATTCAGACTCAGCTCCTGGATGCGAAAGCGCTTCACCAGCCAACCCGAAAACCGCCAGAACGCCGTACCGCCCAGGCGCGAAGCCGGGTAGGTGGTGTCGATCAAAAACAGCCCGCGCACCGGAATCCCCCGTTGCTGCAGCAAGCGGCTGGCCTCCAGCGCCGCGATGCCGCCCACCGAGAACCCGGCCAGAAAACCGGGCCGCTTGCCGTGCGCCTGGATGGCATCGGCGTACAGAGTGGCCAGGTCGTCGATGCAGGCGATAGGCTCGGTGAACGGGGGTTGCAGCATGTGCACATCGCAAGCGTTGCCCAGTGCACGCGCCAGGTTCTGGAAGCGCAGCAGGTCGCCATGACCCGAGGCCGCCAGGTACAGTGGTACCCGCCCGGTGTCGGCCCCCAGGTTCAGCATCACGCTGGGGCCTTTGCTCTTGTCGGCCAGCGCAACGGCCAGGCTTTCGATGCTGGGGTGCTCGGTGATCAGGTACATCGGCACCTTGCGGCCCACCAGCTTCTCGATGCTGCTCAGCATGGTGACGGCGGCCAGCGAGTCGCCGCCCAGGTCAAAGAAGTTGTCGAACACCGTGATGGGCCGGGTGTCCAGCACGTCCTCCCACAGTGCCAGCAGCTCGGCCTCGTAGCGGCGGTTGGCCTTGCGGGCCTGGACCGAAGAGGCGGTGTGGCTGGGGTCGGGGAGTGCGTCGTAGTCGGTCTTGCCCGCAGTACTGGCGGGCAGGCCCGGCAAGATGCTGATGCCGCTGGGCACCATGTAGTCGGGCAGGCGCATGCGCAGCACGGCCTGCAGGCTCTCCACCGACGGGTTGCCGATGGCCGCCACCCAGGCGTGGATTTGCGGCTTGCCCTTGCGCTCGATCAGCTTGGCCGCCGCTTGCAGCACGCCTTCAATGGCCGACAGCGCCGACTCGATTTCGCCCAGCTCAATGCGGTAGCCGCGCAGCTTGACCTGCCGGTCCAGTCGGCCCAGAAAGTGCAGATTGCCGTCGTTGCCCAGCCAGCCCCGGTCGCCGGTGCGGTACATGCGGTGGCCGAGGCCGGGTGGGCGAAAGGGGTCGGGCAAAAACACCTGCGCATCCAGCTCGGGGCGGTTCAGATAGCCGCGCGCAATCGCCTCGCCGCCAATGTAGATCTCGCCCGGCACACCCAGCGGCATGGGGCGCAGTGCCGGGTCCAGCACGTAGATGCGGGTGTCATCAATGGGGCGGCCAATCGGCAAGGCGGTGTCGGTGCGGTGGTTTTCGCACTCCCAGGCGGTGGCAAAAATAGCGGTTTCAGTAGGGCCGTAGACGTTGTACAGGCGGCCACCGGTTTCTTTCAAAAAGCGTTGCGCCAGCTCGGGCGACAGCACCTCGCCGCCGCAGCAGGCCACGCGCAGCTTCAGGTCCTTACGGTGCCCGGCGGAGTCCAGAAACCGGCTCAGGGTGCTGGGCACAAAGGCCATGATGGTGACCCGGTGGCGCACCGCAAAGTCGGCCAGCGACTCGGGCAGCAAGCGCCCCGGCGGCGGCAGGGCCACGCTGGCACCGTGCACCAGCGGCAGCAGCAGCTCGATCAGCGAGGGGTCAAACGTGACCTGGGTGGCCTGGGCCGAGCGGTCGTGCCACTCCACCGCATAGGCCCGCGACAACCAGCCCAGGCGGCGCGCCAGCGTGCCGTGCTCGATCATCACACCCTTGGGCCGCCCGGTGGAGCCCGAGGTGAACAGCACATAGGCCAGGTCGTTCGCCGCGGGCTGGGTGGTCAGCCGCTGCAGGCCGTGCCGGCCCACCTCGGCCAGGGCCTGGGTCCAGTCCACTTGCAGCGTGCGGGCATGCAAGCTGCCCAGCCGCTCGGCGGTATGCGGCTGGATCAGCACGGCGATGGCGCCTGCCTCTTCCAGAATCGCGGCCAGCCGGGCCAGCGGGGCCTCGGGGTCGAGCGGCAAAAACGCCGCCCCAGCCTTGGCCACGGCCAGCATGGCCACCACCCAGTCGGGCGAGCGGTCCATCACCAGGGCGATGGTCGTGTCCTTGCCCGCGCCCAGCGCCAGCAGCCGCCAGGCCAGGTGGGTGGACACGGCATCCAGCGTGGCATAGTCCATTTCCCCCGTGCCCTGACCGTCGTTCCACACCAGGGCGTTCGACTCGGGGCGCAAACCGGCATGGTGCTCGAACTGGACCACAAAGGGCTCAACCACGGCCATCGCCGCCACATCCTTGTGCAGGCCGTCGATCACCATCCAGTGCTCTTCCGGCGGCACCAGCGCGATGCTGTCGAGCAGGGTTTCTGGTGGGCCCATGGTGGCCTCGATCAGGTGCCACACGCGGCGGCCCAGCAGCTCCACCTCGCCCTCGGCAAAGCAGGCGGCACTGGCTTCCAGCGCCAGCTCCACGTCTTCATCGGCATGGAACTCGCACACCGTCACGCCCAGCGGAAAGCGGGCCCGGCCCGAGAACAGCTGGCGCGACTCGACCAGCTCGGCGGTGCCAAACGACACCGCATAGTCTTGCCGCTCGAACGACAGCAGCACGTCAAACAGGCCATCACGGCGGTTGCGCGCCACTTCCAGCGTGCGGCCCAGCTCGCTCAAGGGATAGCGCGGGTGCCGCAGCGCGGCCCGCATGGCACTGCCCACGGCGGCCAGCAGTCCGCCCAGGGTCATGTCGGGGGCCAGTTGCACCGCCACCGGTATCACGCCCACAAACATGCCCAGCGTGTCGGTAAAGCGCCGCCCGCCCCGGTTCAGGCTGGGCACGCCGACCACCACTTCCTGGCGGTTGCTGACGCGGCCAAAGTACAGAATCAGGGCCGCCAAAAAGAAGTTGAATGCACTGGAGCCGCGCTCGGCTGCCACTTGGCGCAGCCGGTCGTAACCGGCCCGGGGTATGCGCTGCACCCCCATGTGGGCGGCGGGCAGCTCGTGCTGGCGGGCGCTGGCGTAACGGCGCTCGATCAGGGCCGGGGGCAGCACCGGCATTTGTCCGCGCCAGTATTCGGCATCGCGCTCGAACGCGGGCGACTGGTGGTACAGGGCGGACTCTTCGATGAACTTCTTGTAGCCGGGGTCGCTGCGCAGCGCCGGGGCCTGGCCCGCCTCCAGGGCGTTGTACAGCTCGCTCCAGCGCCGCATCACCTGCGAGGTGCCCCAGCCGTCCATCACCAGGTGGTGGAACTGGATGGTCAGCCCGTGCAGCACATCGCTGGCGCGCAGCAGGGCAAAGCGCCAGGGGGGCGTGCCGTCCAGCACAAAGGGCACGGTCATGCGCTGCTGCCACCAGATGCGCATGGCCTCTTTGGGGTCGGCCTCGGCCGACAGGTCCACCTCTTCCAGGTTCAGTGCGCTGTGCGAGAGCAGGGTCTGGCTGCCGTCGGCCATCGGGGCCAGGCGCAAGGCATCGCTTTCGGCCACCAGCTGGGCCAGGGCTTCCTTGAAGCGCGGCAGGTGCAGCGGCCCCATCAAAAACGCGCCGCCGCCGATGTTCAGGTGCGCACTGCCCGCCCAGGTGCGCTGGTCCAGCCAGACTTCGCGCTGGCTCAGGGACAGGGTCAGGTCTTCGTGGCGGCGCTCTACCGGCGTTACAGCTTCCATTTTTCGATTGTCTCCATCGCATGGCGGTAGCCCACTTCGATTATTTCGTCGGCACGGCTGTAGGCCATCAGGGAGAAGCCCGCCACCGGCGGCTCCAGGTACTGGTCGGCCTGGGCGATGGTGGCGGCGCGCTGGTGCAGACCGCCAATGTGCCCGGCACGGTACAAGATTTCGGTGATGCCCGGCGTGCTGCGGGGCTTGCGCGACACCATGCCTTTGAGGGTGTGGCGCACCGACAGGCGCTCCAGCGCCGGGTCTACCCCCATTTCGATCTGCACGTCCACGTCGATAGCGACGATGGTGCCGTTACCACGGCGCTTCTCCAGCGGCACGCCCAGGCGCATGCGCATCGCATCCACCGGCACGTTTTCCAGAATCGCACCGTCCACCAGCAAATTGCCGTCCACCAGCACCGGTGGGAACAGGCCGGCGGGCGAATTGCTGGCCAGCACAGCGCGCCACAGCGGCCCGGTTTCCTGCACCGTGGTGCCGCCCTTGGTGAGGTTGCAGGCCGCCGCAAAGTACGGGGTCCACAGGGCATCCATCTGGGTGTCGCCAAACATGGCGCGCAAGTCGCGCTTGACACGTCCACCCGAAACGATGGACACCAGCGGCAGGGTTGGCCACTCGCCGCCTTCGGCAAACTTGCGGGTCTGGTCGCGGATCTGGTTCAGCGGCAGGCCGCAGGCAAACTGCGCCCCGATGAGGGCACCCATACTGTTGCCACCGACCAGGTCCACCGGAATATCCGCCTCCTGCATGGCCCGCAGCACGCCCAGATGGGCAAAACCGCGCGCCCCGCCGCCGCCCAGCACCACGCCCACGGCCCGGCCCGTAAGGTAGCGCGCCAGCCGGGCGTAGTCGCCCGCATGCTGGCTGCGCGTGGGATAGACGCGTTCAATCTGCCGCCCGGCGCGCCAGACGGTGGTCACCTCGGGGGAGGCGGTCGCCGCCGGGTACAGCACCACCAGATGCTGGCGCTTCATGCCGAAACCAGGCTCGTCGATGAGCTGCTGCTCCAGCACGCCGCGTTCGCGCGAGGCTCCGGCATTGGCCACAAAAATCACCTGGTCGGCCTGGCGGAAAGCCCGCCGCGTCCACGACGAGGGGGTGGCATCGGCCTCGTAGACCAAAAAATCGTAAGCATCTTCCAGCGCGTCAAAACGGTCGGCACCGCCAGCACCTTCCGAGGTTTGCGAGCCGCGCTCCAGCTCGGCCGAGGGGGTGATGTGGTGCACCCGGCCCATGCGCCCAAAGGCCTGGGCCAGGCCACGCGCCACCTCGGCAGAGCCCGCGCCTTCGTGCAACGGCACCACCACAAAGGCCTGGGCTTGGGCCTTCTTGGCGAGGTCCACGGTGTGGCGCAGGTGGTCAAAAATGGCTTGCGAAAACACCCGGTTGAAAGCCAGCGGGTGGCGCACCAGCATGGCCTCGAAGTGGCTGCGGTCCAGCACGGCCAGGGTGGAGTCGCGCACGGCGGTCACGTCGGCGGTGCGTGGCTGGCGCAGGATCATGCCCATCTCGCCCACGCTCTCGCCGGGGCGGATTTCGTTGTACAACAAGACGCTGCCGTCGCGGTTGCGGCGCGAAGCCCGCAGGCGACCGGTAATCACGAAGAACATGCTGTCGGCCGCCGCGCCTTCTTCCAGCACCAGGCTGCCACCGCGCACTTCCTGCAGCTCCAGCACATCGGCCAGCTCGTTCAACACCGCCTGGTCCAGCGTGCCAAATACGCGGCTGTCGCGCAGCACCTGGAGAACCCGCGCGTGGAATTTATCCTTACCTGGCATGGACTCGCCCTTTGTCTTGAACTCGATGATCCCGTAACGCGCTCACCCAGGTAGCGCTGGCAGGGCACGGATATGGGCCCTGGCAGGCTCACGTCAGACCCGACTCCGATACAAAAATACACAATTTACCGAGTGTACGCTTGTGTAAGAAGGGTGCAAATCGGTGTTTATACAGCGAATGACGGGTTCAAGCGGCGGCGAATTGGCCCTGGTTGAGGCGCAAAGTGCGTCCGCAACGGGCCGCCAAAGTCTCGTCGTGGGTCACCAGCACAAAGGCCGTGCCCTGGTCGCGGGCCAGTTGCAGCATCAGCGCAAACACGCCGTCGGCAGTGTTGCGGTCCAGGTTGCCGGTGGGTTCGTCGGCCAGTACGCAAGCGGGCTGGGCCACCAAGGCTCGGGCGATGGCCACACGCTGGCGCTCGCCGCCCGAGAGCTCGGCAGGCCGGTGGTGCACGCGGTCCTGCAAACCCACCAATGCTAGTATTTTCATAGCCTCCTGCGCTGCCTGGTCGCGCGGTAGCCGCCGAATCCATAAGGGCATGGCCACATTGTCGAGCGCGCTGAACTCGGGCAGCAGGTGGTGGAACTGGTAGACGAAACCCAGGTGCTGGTTGCGCTGGCGGCCCTGCTCGGCTGCATCCCACTGGGCCATGTCGTGGCCGTTGAGCTGCACCGCGCCGCTGCTGGGTGCGTCCAGACCACCCAGCAGGTGCAGCAGCGTGCTTTTGCCCGAGCCGGACGCACCGACGATGGCCACGGTTTCGCCCGCAAACACCTGCAGGTCCACGCCCTTGAGCACAGTCACGTCCAGGCGGCCCTCAGAAAAACGCTTGGTCAGGCCCGTGGCCTGTAGTACCAACTTACTCATAGCGGAGAGCCTCGGCGGGGTTGACACGGCTGGCGTGCCAGCTCGGGTAAATGGTGGCCACAAAAGACAGGATCAGCGAGATCACAGCGATCGGCAGGATGTCGGACTGCTGCGGCTCGCTGGGCATGTGGCTGATGAAATACACCTCACGCGGCAAAAAGCTAGCTTTGAACAAGTGTTCCAGCGCCGGCACGATCACGTCGATGTTGAAGGCAATGCCCAGGCCCAGCAGCAGCCCGGCCAGCGTGCCCATCACTCCCACCATCGCGCCTTGCACCATGAAGATGCCCATGATGCTGCGCGGACTGGCACCCAGGGTGCGCAGGATGGCGATGTCGGCACGCTTGTCGGTCACCGTCATCACCAGGGTACTGACCAGGTTGAACGCGGCCACGGCCACGATCAGCGTGAGGATGATGAACATCATGCGTTTTTCCAGCTCCACCGCGGCAAACCAGGTTTTGTTTTGCTGCGTCCAGTCGCGGATCAGCAAGTTGCCACTGAGGCTGCCCGCCAGCTGCTGGGCCACCTCGCGCGCCTGGTGCAGGTCTTGCAGCTTGACGCGGATGCCGGTGGGGCCTTCGAGCCGGAAGATGCGGGCCGCGTCGTCCATGTGCAGCATCAGCAGGGCCGAGTCGTATTCAAAGTGGCCCGACTCAAAGGTGCCCACCACCGTCATCTGTTTCAGGCGCGGCACCACACCCGCTGGGGTGACCTGGCCGCTGGGGGCGATCAGCGTGACCGGGTCGCCCAGGCGCACGCCCAGGCTGCGCGCCAGCTCGATGCCCAGCACCACGCCAAACTCGCCGGGCACCAGCTTGGCCATCGTCTCTTTGGGCAAGGCCACGGCCAGGTCGGTGACCTCGCCCTCATGCGCGGGGTCGATGCCGCGCACTATCGTGCCTTTCATGTCCTCACCGCGCGCCAATAGGGCTTGGCTAGCTATAAAAGGTGCAGCACCCACCACCGCCGGGTTCTGTTTGATCTCGGCCAGGGTCTTGGCTACATCCGGCAGGGCCTCGCCGTTGGGGGCGAAGATTTCGATGTGCGCCACCACCGACAGCATGCGGTCGCGCACCTCTTTCTGGAAGCCGTTCATCACGCTGAGCACAATGATCAGCGCCGCCACGCCCAGCGCAATGCCGAGCATGGAAACGCCCGAGATGAAGTTGATGAAGCCGTTGCGCCGGGTGGCCCGGCCCGCCCGCGTATAGCGCCAGCCGACCAGGAGTTCGTAGGGGATTTGCATGGAGCAGGTGAGAGAGAAGACGGGGGTGATTGTGGCAGCTAGGGCCACTCCAACGCCAAAAGCGGTGGTTGCTATCGTTTAAATAGCTGCCACCGCTTGTTAAATAAGCACGAGAGCCCTAAAAGACCCTCAGAGGTGTTTATTCGTTGCTGTCGTTGGAGAAGGTACGCACGCTGCTGTACGCATTGGTCACGCCGGGTACGGTGCTGGCCACATAGCGGGCCTTGGCATCTTCTTGCGGGCCTTGTGCCCAGCCGTGCAGGGTCACGGTGCCGTTGCTGGCGGTGACGGTCAGGTCCTTGGCATCGCTACCCAGCTGGGTGCTGATGGCGGACTGTACAGAGTTGGCCAGGTCTGCGTCGTTGGTAGCAGCGTGTGCGGGGAGGAATGCGCCAGCGGTCAGGGCGAGCAGGGCGGAAACAGCGATACGGTTGAAAGAGCGGGTCATGGTAGGTCCTTTGGGGTTGTTGCAATGTTTTTGCGATGGGGTGATCTTCCCAAGCGGCGGACCATCTTGTGTGTCGGCAGCATGCTGGCTGTGTTGCATCTGCAATCCCCGGCAATCGCTTGTGTTTTGGGCTATGCGAACTAGTATTTGGCGTTTAGGAGCGCTCCATGGCAAACGACCCGTTGGCAGACTGGAAGCAGCAACAGCGTGCAATGTGGGCTTCTTTTACGCCCATGGCCTTGTTCACCCTGCCGGTGGCGGCGCATCTGGTGCGGTTTGCCGACATCCGCCCGGGCGAGGCGGTGCTGGACGTGGGCACCGGCACCGGCGTGGTGGCCCTGACGGCGGCGCGGGCGGGCGCACGGGTCACCGGGCTGGACCTCACGCCCGAGCTGCTGGTGCAGGCGCGTGACAACGCGGCCATCGCCCAGCATGAAGACATCGTCTGGACCGAGGGCGATGCCGAACAACTGCCCTACCCCGACGCGTCGTTTGACGTGGTGCTGAGCCAGTTTGGCCACATGTTTGCCCCGCGCCCTGCCCTGGTGGTGGCCGAGATGCGCCGCGTGCTCAAACCCCAGGGCCGCATCGCCTTTGCCACCTGGCCGCCCGAGCACATGATTGGCCGGATGTTTGCGTACATTGGCCGCCACGCGCCGCCACTACCCGAAGGTGCCGCACCCCCGCCCCAGTGGGGCCACCCGGCCACCATTACCGAGCGCCTGGGCGGGGCGTTCAGCCCGCCGTTTTTTGCCCGCGGTGCCATGCAGCTGCCCGCCCTCAGCCTCCCCCACTACCGCCTGTTTCTGGAGCAGACCATCGGGCCGATGCAAAAAATCGTTGCCAAACTGGCCAGCACGCCCGAGCAACTGCAACAGTTCCGCGCAGGATTTGAAGCGTTGGCCTCCGACTACTTTGCCGACAACCACGTGCACCAGGACTACCTGCTGACGCGTGCGCAGGCGCGGTAAATTCTTACAAGCTAAAACTGCCTATTGCGCTTATGGAATGGGCGCAAGGCGCTATCAAAACAGGAATAAAGCCAAGGCAGCAGGCCCCAACCTGGCCGCGCCACCGCGCTGAGCTTGGCTGAGCCCACAGCCTCCATCTGCATCCAGCCCGCCACCTCCACCCGGTGCCGCTCCCCGGCGTGCAGCAGCACGGGTTGCTCCACCCACATCCCCGCCAGGTAGGCCATCACATGCAGGCGCACCGTCCCCTGCTGCACGGCGATTTCGGCCCCGCTAGGTAAACGCTCCCAGGCCCGCTGGGCGGGCTGCAGGTGCAGGGTGAACAGGGATTCTGGCGCAGTGGTGATCGGCATAAAAAGCCTCTTTGTGAAAGTACCTGTAGCGTAGAAATTTCATCCACTTTGGAACAGCCACAGACCCCACCCATCTGTACCGCAACAGTGCAGAAAATTGGCATCTGTTATGGTCTGTTTTGCCCCCGTCTGTACCTGTTCAGCCCCCGCCCCAGCCCGCATGATGGGCAGGCCATGACCATGCCCACCCAGCCCAAATACCAGCACCTCGCCGACCACTACCGCAGCGCCATCCACGCGGGCAGCCTGCTGCCAGGCCACCGCATGCCGTCGCTGCGCGAAGTGGTGCGCCAGCACACGGTGAGCCTGTCCACGGCCATGCAGGTCTGCCGCCTGCTGGAGAGCGAAGGCTGGCTGGAGGCACGGCCCCGTTCGGGCTACTTTGTGCGCCAGGCATCGGCGACTGCGAAACTGGCCCCGGTGAACGACCCGCCCATGCAGCGCGCCCCCGACCCGGCGCAGTACGTGGGCATCCACACCAAGGTGTCTGAATTTCTGGCGTTGGGGCGCATGCAGCGCTTCAAAACCAACCTGTCCACCGCCCGCTGCGCCCCCGAGCTCTACCCCGCCAAAGCCCTGCAGCAAGCCGCCCAGCGCAGCCTGCGCCTGGACCCCGAGCAGCTGGTGCGCGCCGCCCCACCGCAGGGCTGCATCGAGTTCCGCGAAGTGCTGGCCCAGCGCGCGCTGCTGGCGGGCATGCGGCTGTCAGCCAGTGACATCCAGGTCACCAACGGCTGCACCGAAGCGCTGAACCTGGCCCTGCGCGCCGTGGCCCAGCCCGGTGACACCATCGCGGTGGAGTCGCCCACCTTCTACGGCCTGCTGCAAACCCTGGAAAGCCTGGGCCTGAAGGCACTCGAAATCCCCACCAGCCCGCGCACCGGCATCTCGGTGGACGCGGTGGAGCTGGCCTTGCGCAACACCCCAGGCATCAAGGCCGTGGTGGTCGTGCCCTACCTGCAAAACCCCACCGGCAGCATCATGCCCAGCGCCCACAAGCAAGCCCTGCTGCGCCTGTGCCAGCAGCACGATGTGGCGCTGGTCGAGGACGACACCTACAGCGCCCTGGTGGATGACAGCGTGCTGCGCATGGAGCCGCTGCGGGCCATCAAATCCTGGGACGACAGCGGCCACGTGGTGTATTGCGCGTCGCTGCACAAATGCCTGGCCCCCGGCCTGCGCCTGGGCTGGGTCAGCGCCGGGCGCTGGCAGGCACGGGTGGAGATGCTGAAGTTTGCCGCCTCGCGCAGCAACGAACGCCTGGGCCAGCGCGCCGCCGCCAGCTTCATCGCCTCGCCCGCCTACGACCGTTACCTGCGCCACCTGCGCGCCACCCTGGCCACCCAGCGCACCCAAACCGCCCAGGCCGTGGCCACCTACTTCCCGCCCGGCACCCGCCTCACCGTGCCGCGCGGCGGCCTGTCGCTGTGGATCGAGCTGCCCCATGGCCTGTCGGCCACCGCCCTGTTCCACGCCGCGCTGGCCGAGAACACGGTGATCGCCCCTGGCACCATCTTCACCAACTCCAACCGGTTCGAGAGCCATTTGCGCGTCAACTGCGGCTGGCCCTTCACGCCCGAAGTAGACCGGGCGTTTGCGCGGCTGGGGGAGCTGGTGGGGGAATTGGCGAAAGCACCCTAAGCCGTTGATGTGAAAGGGGTTTCAGGAAGAATGGGTGGTTTGTGCGAATTCACCTGAAACGTAAATTCTTGCAACGGCGCTGGTTCCTACACATCAAAATGCTTAGACTGTAGACACGCTAACGTATATCCACATCACCATGATGCAACTCCAAATTTCCAAATGGGGCAACAGCCTGGCCGTCCGCCTCCCCGCCGACACGGTGCGGCAAATGGGGGCGAAGGAAGGCGACCCGTTGCAGGTCCACCTGGGGGTCGATGGGGGCCTGAACTTGCGGGCCAGCACCTGGAGCCGCGCAGATTTTGCACAGGAACTGGAACAAGGCCGCCAGGCATTGCCGCTGGGCAAGTCGGTGATGGAGCAGCTGCGCGAAGAAGCGCGTTACTGATGTTTTACGTAGACACCAGCGTGCTCGTCGCCCTGTGCACCCACGAGGCCACCACGGCGGGCGTGCTGCGCTGGTACGCGGCGTGCACCGAAGAACTGGCCTCGGCCGCGTGGTGCGTCACCGAATTCGCCAGCGCCCTGGCGCTGAAACAACGCACCGGGCAACTCACCAAGCCCCAGGCGCAAACCGCCTGGATGCAGTTCGAGCGCGTGTGCGCCAACGACCTGCAATTGCTGCCCATGGAGTCCACCACCTTCCACAAGGCAGCCATGTTGACGATGGATGCAAGCACGGGCCTGCGCGCCGGGGATGCCTTGCACTTGGCGTGCGCGCTGGCGGCCAAGGCACAGGGACTGGTGACGCTGGATGCCGTGCTGGCCAAGAATGCCAAGCGGGTGAAGCTGAAGGCAGTAGCCATCTGAAAACCATGCCCATCCGCGCCCCACAGCCAGACGAAACAGAAAAAATACACCGCTTCCTGTGCGCCAACGGCTGGGCGCACCGCGTGGGAGATCTGGAGCATTTTTCGTCGCTGCTGGCGGCCAGCCAGCGGGTGGTGGTGGCCATGTCGGACGCGGGCGAAATGCAGGGTTTTGCCCGTGGCATTACCGACGGCCTATCCAACGGCTACCTGTCCATGGTGGTGGTAGCGCCCTCGCACCGTCGCCAGGGCATAGGCCGGGCCCTGGTCCAGCACATTATGGGAGCCGACCTGGGCATTACCTGGGTGCTGCGCGCCGGTAGAGAGGATGCGCCCGCGTTCTTTGCCGCCCTGGGGTTTCGCCCGTCCCCCAATGCGATGGAGCGGCCACGCGATCCATCCGGCCACTGACTTTCAGTTCAACCATTTCTGCTCTGAGCGACTCCAAGCTCCGCACCTGCGGGCTATTCCGTCGCATATCCACATATACGCCACTTCAAGTGACGTATAGAATGTTTATGCGACACTTAAAGTGACGCAATACCACCCGCCACCGAGGAATCCACTGCATGCCGCGCATTACTTCCCCCCTCGAGCTGGATGTACTGGCCGAACTGGTTGGCGCAGAGCCTGAAGGCATTGGCATTGAAACCATCGCACAGAAGCTGGGCGGCACCCTGCAGCGCCGTAGTTTGCAGCGCCGCCTGGCCTTGCTGGTGGCGCAAGGGCGTATCCAGATGCTGGGGGATCGGCGGGGGGCGCGTTACCGCAGCATCAAACTGCCGGCCCAGCCTGCGGCATCTGCGCAAACCCCGTCGGAGGTCTACGTTCCCACCTCTGCCGAAGGTGCGGACATCCGGGCCTACGTCACGCAGCCACGGCAGCTTCGCACCCCGGTGGGCTACCGGCTGGAGTTTCTGGAGCACTACCACCCCAACCACACCCACTACCTGGCACCCGAGCTGCGGGCGCAGTTACGCAGCATGGGCCAGTCCCCAGCGGACCAGACCCCGGCAGGCACCTTTGCCCGCGACATTCTGAACCGCCTGCTGATCGACCTGTCGTGGGCCTCCTCCCACCTGGAAGGCAATACCTACAGCCGTCTGGACACCGAGCGCCTGATCGATTTTGGCCAGGCAGCCGAGGGCAAAGATGCTCTTGAGACCCAGATGATCCTGAACCACAAACAGGCCATCGAGTACCTGGTGCTCCACCCCGAGCACGCCCGTGTGGAGCCGAGCACCCTGATCGCACTGCACGCGTTCCTGTCGGATGGCCTGATGGCCGACCCTGCAGCGGTGGGGCGCATCCGCCGCCGTGCGGTGGAGATCGGCGGCAGTGTGTATTTGCCGGTGGCGCTGCCGCAGCGGCTGGAAGAGCTGTTTGGCATCGTGGTGGGCATGGCGGCAGACATCACCGACCCGTTCGAGCAGGCTTTTTTCTTGATGGTGCACCTGCCGTACCTGCAGCCGTTCGAGGATGTGAACAAACGCGTGTCACGGCTGGCCGCCAACATCCCGTTCATCCGCCACAACCTGTGCCCGCTGTCGTTCATCGACGTGCCGCAGCAAGCCTATGTGGACTCCATGTTGGGTGTGTATGAACTGAACCGGGTCGATCTGCTGCGCGATGTGTTTGTGTGGGCCTATGAACGGTCGTGCCAGCAGTACGTTGCCGTGCAGCAAAACCTGGTGCCGCCCGACATTTTTCGGCTACGGCACCGGCAGGCCTTGGCGGAGGTGGTTGCCGCCATCGTGCGCAGCGCTGCTACAGCCACCGAGCCCACCATCCGGAGCCTGATGCCGCAGACCGTTGCGCAGGCCGACCAGGGCCATTTCGTTGCGCTCGTCCTGGCGGAGTTCAAGGCGCTCCACGCGGGCAATGCCGTGCGATTCGGCATCCGGCCCCTGGAGCTAGCCGCGTGGCAAAGCCTCCACCAGGGCGGCGCATAGGCAGGCTCAGCCCCACACCCCCGGCACCACCCCGCGCACGCCGGTGCGCAGCACAAAAGCCGAGCCCGCCAGCGGCTGCTGGGCGAGTTGCGCATCCGACAAGCCCACGCGGGCGCTGGTGACCAGCATCAAATCCAGGTTCTCGCCGCCAAAGGCCACGTTGGTGATCTGGCTGGCGGGCATGTCTATGCGTTGGAGTTGGTCGCCTGCCAGGTTGAAGCGGCGCAGGCAGCTGCCGCCCCAGAAGGCCACCCACACGTGGCCTTCTGCGTCGAAGGTCATGCCGTCGGGCTCGCCGTCTTCGGGAGCGAAGGTTTTCCAGAGGTTTTTGTTG
Organism: uncultured Albidiferax sp.; assembly: GCA_963512605.1. Taxonomy (GTDB): domain Bacteria; phylum Pseudomonadota; class Gammaproteobacteria; order Burkholderiales; family Burkholderiaceae_C; genus Rhodoferax_B. The sequence continues at coordinate 55,701 of CAUPNG010000025.1, forward strand.
TGGAGTTGGCCGTCGGCGCTGAGCCGGTAGCAATAGATGCTGCGCAGCAGGCTGTCGGTGTGCAGCATGACGGTGCCGTCGGGCGAGATGGCCGGGCCGTTGGCGATGTGGATGTTTTGCTCGACCACCTCGATGCGGCCATCGGGGTGCAGGCAGGCGAGCTGGCCCAGGGGCTGCTGGGGGTTTTCGTGGTGCATGGAGCCGGCCCAGATGCGGCCACCGGCATCGGCTTTGGCATCGTTGAGGCGCAGGCCTGGCTGGTCGGGGTGCGGGGAACCGAGGCGCTCAATCTTCAGCTCGGGCTCCAGCGTCAGGCGCACAAAACCGGACTGGAAACCTGCGATGAAACCCTGGCCGTCGGCACACGGCACCAGCCAGCCCACCATTTCGGGCATCTGCCAGCTTTGTCGCACGTCGGTGGTGGGCGACCAGCTGTGCACGGCCTGGCCGCGGATGTCCACAAAGAAAAAGCGGCCGCTGGCGGCGTGCCACAGCGTGCCCTCGCCGAGTTGCAGGGTGGCGGGCCAGATGGGGGTGACAGTGCAGGGTAGAGGCATGGTGCTATGGATTTTGATCTAAAAATGATAGCTTTTCACGCCGATGGAATGGGCGGTGGCAGCCAATTTGGTTCATGGAAATGGGCTTAAAACCTGAAAATACCCCCACCCCGACCTTCTCCCGATGGGCGAGGAAGAAATACCAGAGACGCATTAAGCGCCGCGGTATCACCCAAGGCAAGCGCAGCGATACCCATTCGCGGAACACCGCAGAACTGGCTTTGCCAGGCTGCTGGTGTTGCCCCCTGCAAGGGGGTTGGCGAAAAGCGCTTGCGCTGTAGCCTGGGGGTGCGCAACAAGCCTATGTCCAGCCCGCGTCCACCACAAAGTCTTGGGCGGTAACCATGCTGCTGTCGTCGGCCGCCAAAAACAGCGCCATATGGGCCACGTCGGCACCGACCACGCGGCCGGGCAGGCACTGGTTGGTGTCGATCAGGCGCTCGCCCTCGGCATCCACCCAGTGGGTGAGCTGCTTCTCGGTCATGATCCAGCCGGGGGTCAGGGTGTTGACGCGGATGTTGTCGGGGCCCAGGTCGCGGGCCAGGCAGCGGGTGAGGCCCACGGTGGCGGACTTGCAGGTGCCGTACACGGGGTAGCCCTTGCCCTTGATCATCCAGCTCACCGAGCCCAGGTTGACGATGGCCCCGCCCCCCATTCGGCGCATGCCGGGCACCACGGCCTGGGCGGCAAAGAAGGCGGGGCGCAGGTTGATGGAGACGCGCCAGTCGAAGTCTTCGGGGGTCACGTCCATGATGTCGTGGCGCGCGTCGTTGGCCACGTTGTTGATGAGCACGCCAATGTCGCCATGCGCGGCGGCAGCCTGGGCGATGGCGGCTTGCAGTGCGGCCACGTCGCTGGCTTCGCTTTGCAAAAACAAGGGCGTGGGGCCGACAGCGCTGGCATCCGTCAGCACCTTGGCTGCGGATGCGGCGTTGCGGCCGGTGAAGGCCACCCGGGCACCCTGGCGGGCAAAGCCCACCACGATGTCGGCACCGATGCCCGAGCTGCCGCCGGTGACGAACACGCTGCGGCCCTCCAGGCTGGGGTAGTTTGCGGTTTTTGTCATGCTGTTCCTTCAATTAAGTTCAACAGTGCCCATGCGATCACGGCAGATGTAAACACCCCTTCGTGAACAGCACAGAACCGGCTCCGCCGGGCTGCTGCTGTTGCCTCCTGCAAGGGGGTTGGAGGCCACACGCAGTGGGCAAGCCTGGGGGTGTTCAATGAGAGTCTCGGGGGACCGCATCGCCACGGCAGCCCACCAAAAAGTCCATGTCCGCGCCCTGGTCGGCCTGCAGCACATGGCGGTGGTACAGGCGCACGTAGCCGGAAGCGGGCTCGGGCGGGGCCACCCAGGCCTGGCGACGGCGGGCGAGTTCTTCGTCGCTGACATGCAGGTGCAGGCCACGGCCCGCCACGTCCAGCTCGATCTCGTCGCCGTCTTGCACCAGGGCCAGCGGGCCACCGGCGGCGGCTTCAGGGGCCACGTGCAGCACCACGGTGCCAAAGGCGGTGCCGCTCATGCGCGCGTCCGAGATGCGCACCATGTCGGTCACGCCCTGCTGCAGCAGCTTGGGCGGCAGGCCCATATTGCCCACCTCGGCCATGCCGGGGTAGCCCATGGGGCCGCAGTTCTTCAGCACCATCACGCTGTTGGCATCGATGTCCAGGTCCGGGTCCATGATGCGTTCTTTGTAATGCTCGATGTTCTCGAACACCACGGCTTTGCCCCGGTGCTGTAGCAAGCGGGCCGTGGCGGCAGACGGCTTGATCACCGCGCCCTGCGGTGCCAGGTTGCCACGCAGCACGGCCAGGCCGCCCTGCTCCACCAAGGGCTGGCTCAGCGGGCGGATCACCTTGTCGTTGAAGCACTCGGCATGCTCAATGTTTTGCGCCTGGGTGCGGTTGTTGACGGTGATGGCATCGCCGTGCAGCAGGCCGGCTTCGAGCAGGCGCTTCATCACCACCGGCAGGCCACCGGCGTAGTAGAAGTCTTCCATCAGGTACTCGCCCGACGGCATCAGGTTGACGATGGTGGGGATGTCGCGGCCCAGGCGGTCCCAGTCGTCCAGCGACAGCGGCACGCCCATGCGCCCGGCAATCGCAATCAGGTGGATCACGGCATTGGTCGAGCCGCCGATGGCCCCGCAGACGCGGATGGCGTTTTCAAAGGCTTCGCGGGTCAGCACGTGCGACAGGCGCATATCGCGCTCGACCATGTCCACAATCATGCGGCCCGAGCGCTGGGCCAACTCCAGGCGGCGGGAGTCCACGGCGGGAATGGCAGCGTTGGTGGGCAGCGACACGCCCAGCGCCTCGACCATGCTGGCCATGGTGCTGGCCGTGCCCATGGTCATGCACACGCCTGCAGAGCGCGACATGCAGCTCTCGGCCTGCATGAACTGCGGCAGGGTCATCTTGCCTGCGTTCACCGCCTCGGAGAACTTCCACACGTGGGTGCCCGAGCCGATGGGCTCGCCCCGGTAGTTGCCGTTAAGCATGGCCCCACCCGACACCACCAGCGTGGGCAAATCCACACTGGCCGCGCCCATCAGCGTGGCGGGGGTGGTTTTGTCGCAGCCTGCCAGCAGCACCACGCCGTCCAGCGGGTGGGCGCGGATGGCCTCTTCCACGTCCATGCTGGCCAGGTTGCGGTACAGCATGGCGGTGGGGCGCATGAGGGTTTCGCCCAGCGACGACACTGGAAACTCCACCGCAATGCCACCGGCCTGCAGCACGCCGTGCTTTACCCGCTCTGCGATTTGGCGAAAGTGCTGGTTGCAGGGGGTGAGCTCGCTCCAGGTGTTGCAGATGCCGATGACCGGGCGGCCATCAAAGCTGTCGTCGGGCAGACCTTCGCTTTTCATCCAGCTGCGGTGGATGAAGTTGTCTTTACTGGTGCCGCCAAACCAGTGCTGGGAACGGCGTTTTTTGGGGGGTTCGGTGCTCATGGCGGTGTGTATGGGATAGCGCTGTCGCGGATTAATAAATCATACAAATGACCACGTATTCTACGATCAGGACAAACCCTTGGGCCGCCAACAGCCCCGCAATAGCCCCGTGTTGTTACACCGATGAGCCCGCGGAGTTGAGTACATGGCCTGCCACAGGCACCGCCTCGGCCGGGCCGTCGGACAGCATGGCCGATCGTTGCATCAGGTCGCGGGTGTCCGACAGCATCACCGCCATGCGGTGCAAAGCCCGCTGCGCGTCGCCCGCGCGGATGGCATCCAGCACCTTGCGGTGGTCGGGCAGCGCGTCGTGGAAATCGCCCGCCTTGCGCGCGGAAATACCCAGCAAGGCCTCCAGCGCGCTACCGATGATGGCGGCCAGCGGCACCAGCAGCGGGTTGTTGGTGGCCTGCAGAATGGCGCTGTGGAAAGCCAGGTCGGCCTCCACCCATTCGTTCACATTGCTGGCGTTTTCCATGGCGTGGAACGCGCCCTCCAGTGCGGCCAGTTGCTCAGGGCTGCGGCTGCGCGCAGCCAGGGCGGCGGCGGCGGGCTCGATGATTTCGCGCATTTCGGTCAGGTGGCGCAAAAACTGCGCGTCCGGCCCGGTGGCGCAGCGCCACGACAGCACGTCGGGGTCGAGCATGTTCCAGCTGGCCTGCGGGCGCACCCAGGTGCCCACCCGGGGGCGCGACTCCAGCAGCCCCTTGGCGGCCAGCACCTTGATGGCCTCGCGCAGCGCGGTGCGGCTCACGTCCAGCGTGCGGCACAGCACCTCTTCGTTGGGCAGCAGCTCGCCCGCCGGATAGGCCCCGCCCACCACGCCGTGGCCCAGGGACTTGACCACCTGCCCGTGCAGATTGCGCCCCGAGTAGGTAGCCGAGACACTTTGATTCGAGGGAGACCGCATCAACATCACTCCAGGAAAAGCCGCAGTGGCTACAGGCCGCATTGTGACACCACAAGGCAATAATAAATCATACAATCAAACCCCATTCTGCATACACCGTCTTCGACCAGCCCGCCACGGCTTACTCCACCACAGCACCTATGACAGCAACACACACACCCTGGATCGGCGTGGATTGGGGCACCACCCACCGCCGTGGCTACGCGCTGGCCACCGATGGCACCTGCACCACCGAGGCCAGCGATGACCAGGGCGCACTCACCACCCGCGGGCGGCACGCCGAATCCCTGGCCGCATGGCTGCCCGCACTGGGTGCGTCCGTGGATTGCCACGTGGTGATGTCCGGCATGGTGGGCAGCGCCTTTGGCTGGCAGGAAGCCCCCTACCTCGGCCCCGACGTACCGCTCGAAGCCCTGCCGCAGCACCTGGTGCACCTCGAAGGCCACCCGCAGCGCTATATCGTGCCCGGCTACTGCGTGCGTGATGTGGCAGGCCAGCCCGACGTGATGCGCGGCGAAGAAACCCAGTTGCTCGGCGCGGTGGCCTTGGGCCTGCGCAATGGCTGGTTTGTGCTGCCCGGCACGCACAGCAAATGGGTGCTGCTGCGCGATGGCCGCGTGGAACAACTGCGCACCTACATGACCGGCGAGCTGTTCGCCCTGCTGTCCACCAACGGCACCTTAGCCGCCGCCGCCCAGCCAGCGGGCACAGAACCCCTGTGGAGCCAACCCGCCTTTGCCGACGGCGTGGCCGCCGGAGCCCCCGGCGCGCTGGCCCACCAGCTGTTTGCCTGCCGCGCCCGCGTGGTCACCGGCACCATGCCCGCCAGCCAGGCCCTGGCCTATTTAAGCGGCCTGCTGATCGGCAGCGAGCTGCAAGATGTGCTGCAAGACCTGGACAAGTCAGGCAGCGACCAGTTTCATTTGATCGGCTCCCCCGCCCTGGCCGAGGCCTACCAGGTCGCCGCCCGCCAACTGGGCAGCGCCCTCACCTTGCTGTCGCCGCGCGAGGTGATCCTCAGCGGCTTCCACTACATCCAAACCCACAAGGCCTGACCCATGACCAACTCCGCTACCTCTACCCCTCCTGCCGCCCCCACCGACATGCCCCTGGTCGCCATCCTGCGCGGCCTGGACGTGGACGCAGCCGTTGCCGTGGGCCAGGCCCTGTTCGATGCCGGGTTCCGCCTGCTGGAAGTACCGCTGAACCGCCCCGGCGCGCTGGAGTGCATCACCCGCCTGGCCGCCATCGCCCCGCCCGACGCACTGGTAGGCGCTGGCACCGTGCTCAGCGTGGCCGATGTGGACGCGGTCCACGCCGCTGGCGGCCAGCTCATCGTGTCGCCCAACTGCAACCCCGCCGTGATCCACCGCAGCGTGGCCACCGGCCTGTTCAGCGCCCCCGGCATCGCCACCCCCACCGAAGCCTTCGCCGCCCTCGAAGCCGGTGCCCACGCCCTGAAAATCTTCCCCGCCGAACAGGTCGGCACCGCAGGCCTGAAAGCATTGCTGTCGGTATTGCCCAGCGGCACCCCCATCTGGCCCGTAGGCGGCATCACCCCCGAGAGCCTGGCGGGCTGGGTCAAGGCCGGTGCCACCGGCTTCGGCATCGGCGGCCAGCTCTACGCGCCGGGCACGCCTGCGGACCAGGTGAAGGTGCGGGCGGAGAGGTTTGTGGCGGCCTGGAAGGCTTGCCAGGCAGGGTGATTTGCTATTGGATATGTAGCTGCTTGCGCTGATGGGATGGGCGCTAGCGGATTAAATGGCTTCAGATTTAAAGCGGAAACCGACCGCTACGAATACCCGCTTCCGGGTGGGCCAATTCCATGAAAAGAGCGTTCACGTCACAGCAGTGCGCCGCAATCCATTGATGTCGCGTTTGGGTGTCACGCCAAAGAGACGACTGTACTCACGGCTGAACTGCGAGGGACTCTCGTAACCGACATGGAACGCGGCGTTCGCCGCGTCGAGGTGCTCATTGAGCATCAGCCGCTTGGCTTCGTTCAAGCGCAGCCATTTCTGGTACTGCAAGGGACTCATCGCAGTGAGCAAGCGAAAGTGGTGGTGCAGGGTCGATGGACTCATTTGCACATGGGCCGCAAGTTCATCAATGCGCAGTGCCTGGGCGTAATTGGCCCTGAGCCAGTCAACCGCCCGGACGATCCGGTGGCTCTGGCTGCCCACCGATGCCATCCGCCAAATACGCCCGGCGAGGTCGCTTTGCAGCAGCCGAAAGTGAATCTCCCGCTCGATCAGTGGCGCGAGGACCGCAATCGCATCAGGCTCGTGCAGCAAGGCCAACAAACGATGTACCGGCTCCAACACAGCAGGCGTGACGGTGCCGATGGCCGTGCTGCCATCGGCCGCACGGTCACGCGGTGGCGGCATGCCACTTTGGGTAATGATGTCTGCCATGACCCGCAAATCCAGCCTGAGCATCAAGCCCAGGCAAGGCCGGTCCGGGCTTGCCTCAAGCACCTGCGAACTGGCAGGTAGATCCAGTGAATTGAGCAGGAAGTGTGCGGTGTTGTAAGCAAACGATTGCTCGCCAATCAGCAACTGCTTGGCACCCTGCACCACAAACAGAACGCTGGGCTCGACCGTGCAGGCACAAGGGTCCGTGGGCAGCTCGCGCCGGAAAAAAAACAGGTTTTGGATTGGGGTTAAGCAGTCTTCTTTTCCCACAGTCCATCGTCCAATGACCTCGGCCAGGTCCGCGTTGATGGCGCTGGGCGTTCGGTCAAAACGTCGCTTGGCCCGGTCTTGAACAACCATGGTGTGCCTCGGAATTTTCGATACACCAATGGTACGCCGCATGCCGCCCAGGGGATGCCCGGCGTTCCACCATGCCGGAGGATCAGGCAATAAACACCCAGGATCTTGCTATCGAAAAGCCGTGTGAGACGTGAAACTACGGTTCACTCTCGCTGCCTCAGGTCGAACGACTCCGCTGAGAAAACGACGATGAAAACCCCGACACAAACCCCGATACAAGCCCCAACCGAGAACTGACCATGAACAAACCCCATACAACTGGTAACGAAATCGCCCATCGAGATGCGCCCCATATGGCACGCCGCAACGTGCTGAAAATTACTGGCACCAGCATCGCCGCCTTGGGTGTCGGGATGGTCGCCACAGGCCAAGCCTTGGCGCAGTCACCCCTTCCACCCAGCACGGCATGGGACAAGACCTTCGCCAAAAGCGACAAGGTTGACCACAAAAAAGTCAGCTTCACCAACCGCTTCGGCATTAGCTTGGCAGCAGACCTGTACCAGCCGAAAAATGCCAACGGCAAACTGCCCGCCATTGCCGTCGCCGGCCCGTTTGGCGCGGTGAAGGAGCAGTCGTCGGGGCTTTATGCGCAGACCATGGCGGAGCGCGGATTCATCACCCTGGCTTTCGACCCATCGTTCACAGGGGAAAGCGGCGGTACGCCGCGCCATATCGCCTCGCCGGACATCAATACCGAAGACTTCAGCGCCGCCGTTGATTTTCTGGGTGTGCAATCTTCCGTGGACCGCCAGCGCATTGGCATCATCGGCATTTGCGGCTGGGGCGGCCTTGCATTGAATGCCGTGGCGGTGGACAAGCGCGTCAAGGCGGTGGCGGTCAGCACCATGTACGACATGGCGCGCCTCCTGTCCAAGGGCTACAACGATAGCGTGACCGCCGAGCAGCGCGCACAAATGCTGGAGCAGATGGGCCAACAGCGTTGGAAGGACGCAGAAAGCGGTAGCCCGGCCATGCTCCCGATGTTCAACGTACTCAAGGGCGGCGAGCCGCAATTCATGGTGGAGTACGCCGACTACTACAAATCACCGAAGCGTGGTTTCCACCCCCGGGCAGTCAATTCGAACGGTTCCTTTGCGGCAACCGGCATCCTGTCTTACCTGAATGCACCGCTGATGACCCATATCGCGGAAATTTCGCCACGCCCCATCCTGTTGATCCACGGCGAAAAAGCGCATTCGCGTTACTTCAGCGAAGCCGCCTACGCGGCGGCTGCAGAACCGAAGGAACTCGTGATGGTTCCGGGTGCCGTCCACACGGATTTGTACGATCGCATGGACGTAATCCCGTTCGACAAGCTGACCGCTTTTTTCCAGGCCCACCTCAAATAGAGCGCGCCATGTAAAAAAGGGGGAGCAAACGTACCTGCTGCACACCAACACCGTCAGCCCTTTGCCCAAACGCCATCCCGCCGTGGTCTTGCACTTTGGTGGTGTTTTGTATTTTTAACTCCCCCGCCCTACCAACCGGCGTTGCAGTGGTCCCATCTGCAACGCTGGCAACGCTACGCCTTCGGGTAGATGCAATAGGTCTTGTTGACGATGACCCAAGCGCCGTCCACCTTCAACAGGTTGAAGAAATCGGTGAAGCGTTGGCCCGCGACCCTGTCGCAATCCAGGCGGACACTGGCCGCTGTGCCGGCGATGTCGATGCGCGAGACCACGGCCCGGGCTTCTGGCGAGGGTTCGAACTGGTCGATCAGGCCAAAGAGCTTCTCGATCTCGGGGCCGAAGACCGCGTCTGCGTCGAGCCCGAAGATGGTGGCCTGCGGGTGAAAGGCAGGCCGCATGGTCGCACTGCTGGCGTTTTGGTTGCCGTCGGTGTATTTGCGGACCACTTGGACGATGGCTTCGTAGTCCTGGATGTCGCTGGGGTTTGGCATGGTGTGCTCCTGGTAGTGGATAGTGGATAGCGAAATGGGGTTTGCGCCCTGGCTTCAGCGGGCAGCGGCGTGTCGGCTTGCGCCGTGAGAGCCGCGTAGGCCGCGCAGGCCGCAAGAAGGGCCAAGGTCAGATTTTTTCATCGTGGTTTTCTCACTTGGCGAACAGCTTGGTGATGTCGCCAAAGGCCTTGATCTCCAGCGCGTTGCCCGATGGGTCGAGAAAAAACATGGTGGCCTGTTCGCCGGGTTCGCCCTTGAATCGCACGTAGGGTTCAATGGTGAATTCGACCCCCTGCGAGGTCAGCCGGGCCGCCATCGCCTCCCAATCGGACATGGGCAGCACGATGCCGAAATGCCGCACCGGCACGCCATGGCCGTCCACCGCGTTGCGTTGGGCCAGGCCGGTTTCGCTGGGTGCCAGGTGCGCCACGATCTGGTGGCCGTAGAAGTTGAAGTCAATCCAATCGTCCGACGTGCGGCCCTCCGGGCAGCCCAGCAAGCCGCCGTAAAAGTTGCGCGCCAGGGCGAGGTCGTGCACCGCGAAGGCCAGATGGAAAGGGGACAGCAGCGCGGGATTGGTTTGGGGACTTTGCATTTTTTCTCTCGGTGGTGGATGAAGATGCGCAAGTGTGAATCCAGCGAGACAAAAATAAAATCAATATATATTTGAACTGACCTCAAATAAAATTGAAGCTCAACACCAGGATCAAACCATGATTCGCGAGCTCAAAACCTTCGTCACCGTGGCCCGGCAAGGCACGTTTGCCGCCGCAGGGGAAACCATCGGCCTCACGCAGGCGGCGGTCAGCGCACAGATGCAGCGCCTGGAAACCGAGCTGGGCTTTCCACTGTTTGACCGCACCGGCCGGTCGGCGCGGCTCAATGCCATGGGGCACCAGACCCTGGACCGGGCGCAAGAGCTGATTCGCCTCTACAGCGACCTGGGTTCGCGCCGCATGGGCAAACCCGCGGCGGTGCTCGTCAACATCGGGGCCATCGCATCGGTACAACGCACCCTGTTGCCCGACGTGCTGGCCACGTTCCACAAACAGTTCCCCGACTGCCGCTCACGGGTGATCCCCGGTTTGTCCATGGACCTGGTGAACCGCGTGGATGCAGGCGACATCGACATGGCCGCGATCATCCGGCCGCCTTTTTCACTGCACACCGATCTGCGGTGGACCACGCTGGCGTCCGAGCCCTTCCGCCTGTTGGTCCCCAAAACCGTGGAAGGCAAGGACTGGTCCGAACTGCTGTGCAGCCAGCCCTTCGTGCGCTACGACCGCACCTCGTTCGGTGGCAGACAGGTCGACCGCTTCTTGCGCGCAGCCCAACTGCGCGTGCAAGACATCTGCGAAGTGGATGAGCTGGAAGCCATCGTGCGCCTGGTGGCCAACGGCGTGGGGGTCGCACTGGTGCCGCAGACCCACACCCACCGGCGCTGGCCTGCCGCCGTGCGCGCCATCGACCTGGGCCAGCACACCTTCCACCGGGACATCGGCCTGCTCCACCGGGCTCATCGCAGCATGACCGAAGCGGCGCAACGGATGGCGCAACTCATCTGCGGGTCTTACGGCGAAACCACGCAAACTGCGGGTTGAAGGGGGTTAAAAATGGTGGTACCAGAGCGCTGGGCTGGCAGAAAATTTGCTATTGAATAAATAGCTGCTCGTGCTGGTGGGATGGGCACGAGAGGCTAAAAATCTTAGCAAATTTGCTTTCAGTTATTTTGAGGCATATACTTTGATATATACCATCTTCAAGGGGCCTCAATGGAGCAAACCGCCAAACTCTTCACCAATGGCCGCAGCCAGGCCGTACGTTTGCCAGCAGCCTACCGTTTTGACACCACCGAAGTATTTATCCACCAGGACGCAGACAGCGGCGATGTCATCCTGTCGCGCAGGCCCGCCACCTGGGACGGCTTCTTTGCGGCACTGGCCACGGCAGACGTACCCGCCGACTTTTTGAACCCGGCAGAACGCCACGAAGCGCCACACAGCGCAGACGACCGCGACCCCCTGGAAGGCTTGGGCGCATGAAGCGCTACCTGCTGGACACCAACACCGTCAGCCATCTGCTCAAACGGCATCCCGCCGTGGCCCGGCGTGTGGTGGCTGTGCCCATGGCCGCCCTGTGCATTTCCGCCATCACCGAAGGAGAGCTGTTGTTCGGCCTGGCCAAACGGCCGGATGCCAGCCGGGTGCACGCAGCCGTGCGCGAACTCTTGCTGCGGCTGGAAGTATTGCCCTGGGACCGCGCCGCCGCAGCCCGCTACGGCCCCCTGCGCGCCACGCTGGCTGGCCTGGGCAAACCCCTGGCACCGATGGATTTACTGATCGCCGCGCACGCACTGAGCGCCGATGCCGTGGTCGTCACCAACGACCAAGCCTTCCGCCAGGTGCCGGGCTTGGCGATGGAAGACTGGACGCTTTAAAACTTCTCTACGCTACTGAATCAGTAGCTGCTGGTGCCGATGGAATAAGCACAGGCAGCCTAAAACCTTCGCAACTCAACCCACCAAAGCAAATACATCGGCATCCACCGCCCGGCCATGCAGCCACAGCTTGTTGCGGGCCGTGCACTCCCACAACGCACCGGCCTTGCGCGCCGCGCCCGCGCTGGCGCTATTGCCCACTGCGGCGCTAATCTCCACGCGGTGCAGCTGCAGCGTGGCAAAAGCAAAGTCCGCTAGCACCCGCACACAGCCACTGGCCACGCCCTGCCCCTGGGCCGACTGCCGCACCCAGTAGCCCAGATTGCAGCACCTGTGCGTCGCATGGAGCTGGCTGATGCCGGTGCCACCCAAGAACCGCCGCCCGTCCTCAGAGAACACGCCAAACTCGTGGTCCGTCCCCGCCGCCCGCCCGGTGTGGGTGAAGGCAAACCACTCCAAGGCCTCCTGCGCGCTGTACCCCGCATGGGCCCACGGCATCCAGGGCAACAACGATGGCAATGACTCCAGCACCGCCTCGGTGAAAGCCGGGGCATCGGAGGGCTCGAATGGTCGGAGCAGCAGGCCTGGGGCTTGGAGTGTGGGCATGGGGGATGCTCTTGTATTTGTAGCTGCTTGTGCTGGTGGGATGGGCGTTGGGGGCTTAAATGACTTGAGATTTTGAACTATCTGGACAGAGCCACCAAATTTCCTGGCAGCGTTCACTCATCTTTGATGGTGATTGTTTTGTGTGGACGTCATGATGCGCCTGCTTTATGCTGTTGACCAAAGCTATGACTGTCTTGGTGGCTGCAAGAGTTGATGAGAACTGTAGGCATTATTGACAGTTCACATTGCTTCTCAGGGTTCGCGCACGCTAGATTGTCAAACGACCGTTGATTACATTGATGAATGTCAATTTTCTTGAGCATTGGCTCACAAATTGGTTCCGAGGCGCTTGTTGTACCAACCACGAGGAAGAATGATCATGAAGCCATTTGAAACTTGGCGCAGCTGCGCGCCTCCAGTGCGTCTGACTACCGTGCTGGCCGCAACTGTCCTGACCCTGGCTGCCTGCGGCGGTGGCAATGAGACCGTCCAGGACTCCCTCAGACAACCGGTGGTGGCAGCCAAGTCCAGTCCGGCATGTGACAACCGCGTCAACAACACCTTCAACAAGCTGCTGGAGTGCATGACGGTCGAAGGAGTACGCAGCCACCAAGCCGCGCTTCAAGCGATTGCGGACGCCAACAATGGCATCCGCACCTCTGGCACGCCAGGCTACGACGCCTCAGTCGACTATGCGGTTAGCGTTTTTGAGAAGTCCGGCTATCACGTCACGGTGCAGCCTTTCGATTTTCAGACCTTCATCGTGTTGTCGCCGACCATACTCGCTCAGATGGCTCCGTCACCCGCTCCAGTGGTGAATAGCATCATGTCGTATTCGGGCAGCGGTGATGTCACCGCGCCAGTAACTGCATTGCTTGCACCACCAACCGATCCGAGCCCCGGTTGTGAAGCGGCGGACTTCGCCGGCTTCCCGTCAGGCCACATCGCGCTCATCAGTCGCGGTGGTTGCACGTTCGCGCAAAAGGCGACAAACGCGTTAAGTGCCGGCGCTTCGGGTGTCATCATCTACAACAACACTGCTGGCGAGCTGAACGGCACGCTCGGCGCCACTTTCACGGAGGACATCCCGGTCACAGCGGTAACACAGGACGTTGGTCAGCAGCTGGCGGCCACCTCGGGGCTCGTCATGCGCCTGAAGACTGACACTTTCCGCGGGATCGCCACCAGCTACAACGTGCTGGCGGAGTCGCCGGACGGCGACTCGAACAACGTGGTGGTCGTCGGTGCGCACCTAGACTCGGTCAACGGCGGTCCCGGTATCCAGGACAACGGCTCCGGCAGCGCCGCCATCCTGGAGATGGCGGTCCAAATGGCTAAAGTCAAACCACGCAACAAGCTCCGGTTCGCGCTCTGGGGCGCTGAGGAGTCGGGTCTGGTCGGATCGACTTATTACGTTAATGGCCTGTCCCAGGCCGAGAAGGACAGGACCGCCCTGTACCTGAACTTCGACATGATCGGCTCGCCCAACCACGTATTTTTCATCTACGACGGTGACGATTCCGATGGCGTGGGCGCTGGGCCCGGGCCGGCCGGATCGACTGAGATCGAGAAGGTCTTTGAGGATTTCTTCATGCAGCGCAACTTGCCTTTCAAGGGCACCGACTTCTCGGGGCGCTCGGACTACGGGCCATTTATCGCGGCGGGCATCCCGGCGGGTGGACTCTTCACTGGGGCCGAGGACATCAAGACGCCTGAAGAGGCGCAGCTCTGGGGCGGCACGGCCGGCCAGCCGTACGACCCCTGCTACCACCAAGCCTGCGATACCTTCGACAACATCAGCTTGGCGGCGCTGGATGTCAATGCCGACGCGGCGGCTTTCGCAACGCTGCAGTTCGCGATGAATACGGCGGCTGTCAACGGCCAACGTGGTAAGGGCAACTTCAAGATGCCAAACCTGCCCGATCCGCACGAGCGCAAGGCTCAGTGAGTCTGAAAGGTCGGCAGGACGTCAGGATGTCAGGCCAATTCCGGCAGAATGCGGCGCATTTTTGCCAGCCTTGGCCCCCCTTTTTTTGCTTGCACAAAATGGTGGCAATTGCGGGAAACAATATCCATTAAAGCCGACGGAAATAGGCTCTAAGTGGGCATCAGTGGGTGACGTTTCCCCTCTACTTGTAAAGCCGATGGTACCGAGTGAGTGACTAGTCATGATGGGTTGGTCTGTTGGTCAACTTCTGCGAAGGTCAGCTTTGTTCGGGTTCGTATTTGTTCTATTGTTTTTGGCGTGTTCAGTGAAAGTCGGCTATGGGTCTAGCGGGTACTCGGAGCCGCTCGATTGAACGGCAGGTATGTGGTAAGAAGATTGGCAAATCGAATTTGCCGCATACAGCCTGGAGCCGCCATCGGCCCATGTAAAACCACTGACCACAGCTATCCGACTGTGGCTACACGCGACTAACGGGCAATCGAAATCCAGACAGAACGCTTCAACTGTGCACCGGCATACTCAATCACTATCCGCAAAACTCGGCAACTTCGCGCACCACCAGCCGTAACGCCACAACCCAACAATCAAGGCACCACCGCCGCGCCCACCTTCCCCCTCCCAAACCCATGCCCCCGCAGCCGCGCCATCAGCTTCTCCTTCTGCCCCTCCAAAATCTGGCTAGCCTCCACCAGCCCAGGCCAGGTGGCGTAGGCCTGGGCGACCGTATCGCGGACCAGGCGGGTGCAGGGTTGTTCGGCGATGCCTACGCGGTTGCAGAAGGCGCGCAGGGTGCGGGGGTTGAGCGTTTTGCCTAGCTCGGGCTCGGTGCCTTTGCCGCCGTCGTTGCGGTACAGCGCCAGCGCGCTGCCCTGGCCGCTGTAGTAGGCGGACCAGGCGACGATGTCGAAGGCTTGGGACAGCACGGGGGTGTGGCTCTCGGGGTAGAGCAGGCAGAAGTTTTTCAGGTGCGCGTCATAGTTGCCCATGAGCTCGTTGATGGTGACCAGGCGCAGCAGCTCGTGTACGGCGGGCAGGCCCAGGCTGTCGGGGTAACGCAGCATCAAACCGGCCATGGCGGCTTAGGTGGCGCCGGTGTATTTGTGGCGCGGGTCTACGCCCAGGGCGACGCTCATCTCCACCCGGTGCAGCTGCAGCGTCCTAAAAAAGCAAACTCGGCCAGCACCCGCGCACAGCCGCTGGCCACGACCTGCCCGGCGTGGGTGAAGGCAAACCACGCCAACACATCCTGCGCGCTGTACCCCGCATGGGCCCACGGCATCCACTGCAGCAGCAATGGCAGCGACTCCCGCACCGCCTCGGTGGAGGCCGGTGCGTTGGAGGGTTCGAACGGTCGGAGCAGCAGGCCTGGGGCAAGGAGTGGGGGCATGGGAAATGCTCTTGTATTTGTAGCTGCTTGTGCTTATGGAATGGGCGCCAGGGGCTTATATGGCTTCGGATTTTGACCTACCTGGACAGTGCCGTCCCCATAGCGCTATCGCGTCCGTCTCAACCACACTTAGCGCTCGCATGGCGATTTTTTGATCGCCGACTGCAGTGTTGTGGTGCAAACTTCCGCGACTCGAAACCGTTAAACATAGACATGTTTACTAACATGCGCACGTTTGATAACATGGGCGTGTTTAACAGAGATTACATATGTCTAGTCATCTTCATAGCAGCAGAGAGAGCAATGCAACAGCAAAGCTCACAAGCTTCTTCGAGCAAGTGGGCGCTGAGTACACCGAGGCTGAACCATCCCCTACTGGCCCCTGTATGGATGGAGAGATCATGAAAGACGGCGTGCGATACACCGTGGAGGTCAAGAGCCTCTCGGAGGGGCGCACCGACCGCGTGATCCCCCTGCTCTCGCAAGCCATCTTGCAAGCGCAGCGCTACGCGGCCGAACTGAACGGGACCAAGCCGATGGCCGTTCTGTATGTGGAGCACGCTCCAGAATCGATGTTCAAGAAGGTCATCGGTTTCATGGATGCCTATCGGCCGAGCGCTGCTATCGCAATCGTTACTCCCGAGGGATTGGGCCTTGTTCGCTGGAACGACGAGGACCCCTACGAAATCAAGTCCCCAGAACGGAAAAGCCCCCGCAATATGGCAGGACGCCCGGGCGCAAGGGGCGCGGCACCGCCCAAACTGTTCAACCTCTTCTCCGACCTCAACCAGTGGATGCTCAAGGTACTTCTGGCCCCTGACATCAGAGAGGATCTGCTCAACGCACCCAGAAACAGGTACCGATCTGGCTCCGACTTGGCCCATGTCGCCCAATGCTCCCAGATGAGTGCATCAAGGCTGCTACAACATCTGCGCCAGGAAGGGTTTTTGGATGAATACGCCAGTGGATTGCGAGTCGTACGGCGCCAAGAACTGTTCAAGCGCTGGCGTGCGGCAGCCATGCGGTCTTCGCCTGAAGTTCCCATGCGCTTCACCGTGCGCGCAGCCGTTCAGCAGCAATTGAAGGAGCTCTTGCAGTCGGATCGGCTGCAGACATGCCTTGGGTTGTTTTCCGCTGCCGATGCCCTGGGAATGGGCCACGTTAGCGGTGTCCCGCCCTACGTGTACGTGCCCAAGCTGCCGGGCTTTGCAAACGATCTGCACAACCCAGCTTGGGCCATGGTCACCCTCTACCCTGAGGGAGCTCCGGACTTGATAGTGCGCCAGGCGATGGCTCCCGGAGCAACGTTCAAAGGGGCTGTGCGTCAAGGGGGCATCCTTTGTGCGGACATCATTCAAGTCTGGCTGGATGTCTCTAACCATCCCTCTCGGGGGCAAGAACAGGCAGACCACATCTACAACACAGTCCTGCTACCCCTCATCAACCAAAGCGAGCCATGAACGACCTCGAAGCATTCGCAAAGCTGGTGCAGGCTCTGGACGCATGGCGCGGCCAGTTGGTCTTCATCGGAGGTTGGTCCCACCGGCTGCACACCCTGCACCCGTACGCCAGCCAACTGGAGTTCCAGCCCGTATTCACGAAAGACACCGATCTGGCCTTTCACAACAAGGTGCCGCTGGAGGGAAACATCAAGGATGCGCTTATTGAAAAGGGTTTTAAGGAGGACCTGTCGGGCGAAGCAAGACCGCCTGCTGCCCACTACAAGCTGGGCAACGACAACAGTGGCTTCTACGCAGAGTTCCTCACGCCCCTGGTGGGCAGCGGCATCAAACGAACGGGTGAACCCGACGCCACCATGCTGGCGGGCGGAATATCCGCCCAAAAAATCCGGCACCTGGGCATCCTGCTGACAGACCCATGGACGGTGACCGTTGGCCCGATGAACGGAGTCCCGCTAGATGAGCCGGTGGACCTGCAGGTGGCCAACCCGCTGTGCTTCATGGTGCAGAAATTCCTTATAAAGAAGCAACGCACCGCGGACAAACACCGGCAGGACCTGCTTTATGTCTTCGACACTATCCAGCTGTTTGGTCACATGCTCCCTGCGTTCAAGGAGAACTGGGAGAAAGTCATAGCACCGTCGCTTGAAGCAGGCACGCTCAAGACAGTTGTGCAGGAATGCGGAGAATCGTTCAACACCGTTACAGACACGATTCGAGATGCAGCTAGCATCCCACAAGACCGCAGGGTGGATCCCGAGGAGTTACGGGCCACGTGCCAATACGCTTTTCAGCAGATCCTGGGGCTTTGAGGCCAGTCTCGGAAATGCTGCAGCACGGCGTGGGTTTTCGGTCGAAGCCGATACCCGAGAGCTATCAAGGTGCCACCGCCGCACCCGCCTTCCCCCTCCCAAACCCATGCCCCCGCAGCCGCGCCAGAAGCTTCTCCTTCTGCCCCTCCAATATCTGGCTGCCCTCCACCAGCGCAGGCCAAGTGGCATAGGCCTGGGCCACCGTATCGCGGACCAGGCGGGTGCAGGGTTGTTCGGCGATGCCTACGCGGTTGCAGAAGGCGCGCAGGGTGCGGGGGTTGAGCGTTTTGCCTAGCTCGGGCTCGGTGCCTTTGCCGCCGTCGTTGCGGTAGAGGGCCAACGCACTGCCTTGGCCGCTGTAGTAGGCAGACCAGGCGACGATGTCGAAGGCTTTGGAGAGCACCGGGGTGTGGCTCTCGGGGTAGAGCAGGCAGAAGTTTTTCAGATGCGCGTCATAGTTGCCCATGAGCTCGTTGATGGTGACCAGGCGCAGCAGCTCGTGCACGGCGCTCAGGCCCAGGCTGTCGGGGTAACGCAGCATCAAACCGGCCATGGCGGCGTAGGTGGCGCCGGTGTATTTGTTGCGCGGGTCTACGCCCAGGGCCTGGGCAAAGTCTTCGCAGTGGATACGTTTGGCACCGTCGCGGTCGAAGCGGGTTACGGCCAGAAAGTTGCTGCTGCCGCCCAGGGTGTAGCCGTGGGCAAAGTCCAGTTTGTCCAGCGGCACCAGCTTGTGTTCGCACACGTTGGCCCCGGCGGCCTGGGCCATGGAGAGGCTCAAGTGCTCCAGCTCGGGCAGCTTGACGCGGTCTACCTGGGGCAGCTTGCCGATGATGCGGGTCACGCCAGACCGCTTGCGGGCCACGTAGCGGCCGCCCTGGGCGATCAGGCCCACCTTGGGCTGCATGCCGGAGATCGACACGCCCAGGGGCAGCGGGTCGGCGGTAACCGACATTTCCAGGGCATCGTTGTCTTGCGTGACCAGCCGGGCCAGGGCCTGGCGGTCGAGGTGGGCCGGTAGCGCCTTGACCGCGCCGGGCAGGTCCAGGCCGCAGGCGGCGAACAGGGCGAAGTGGTCGTCTTCGCGGCAGCCGCGCTCTTGCGCCAGCTGGGTGCGGAACACGCCCTCGGGCAGCATGTTCTGGAAGAAGTCGGGCAGGCGGCCATCCGCGCCGTTGAACACCGGCGCGGTGATGTCTTTCCACAGCGCGGCCTGCTGGGCCGGGTCGCGGGCGCGCATGCTGACCGACAGGATGGCTTGGCCCGGGTCGGCGGCAAAGGCATCGTCGGCCACAAAACGGATGATGGGGCTGGCCGTGCCGTTGGCAAAGCGGAACAACTGGCCCACGGGGCGGCCACCCAGCAGGATGTGCAGGACTTCGACGTTAAACATCAGAGGTGCTTGAGGTCGCCCACCATGGTGGACACGCTCTGCGCCGGGGCCTGGCGCGGGCCGGTGATGGCGCGGGCGGCATCGCGGGGCACCAGCATCACCTCTTGCCCATTGGCCTGCGCAATCGCCAGCAAGGTGGTGACGCTGAAGTTGTGCTCGCCGCTCAAGGCGCGGCCAATGCTTTGGCGCGTGAGGCCGGTTTGCTGGGCCAGGGCCACGTCACTTTTGCCCTGGCTACCGGCCACCAGGCTGTCTGCGATGGCTTGCAAGGTGTTCATTGCACTTAACAGTTCCGTAAAAATGGTCGCTCAATTTAACAGTCTTGGGCGGCTATTTCAAGGGATTCAGGTGTTAAACATACTTAACATTTTTCCGAAAATGTTAAGTGAACTTGTCAGTCTGCGCTGTGTTTAGGCTACCGAGGCAATCGCCGCCCGCAGCACATCGGCAGACTTTTCCAGCGCCGCGCGCTCCTGCGCATCCAGCGCGGGCTCCAGCACCTGCACTGCGCCCTGGGCGCTGACGACGGTGGGGAGCGACAAGGCCACGCCAAACAGACCCAGCGCGCCGGTTTGCACGCGGGTGACGGTGAGCACCCGGCGCTCGTCACGCAGCATGCCGTGCAGCAAATGCGCGGTGACCAGGCCGATGGCGTGGTTGGTAGAACCTTTGCGCTGGATGATCTCGTAGGCGGCGCGGCGCACCTGGTGGGCCATCTGCTCCTCGTCGGCCGCCTGCCAGCCCGCCCAGCTGCGCAGGGGCACGCCGCCCACTTCGGCACTCGACCACAGCACCACTTCCGAGTCGCCATGCTCGCCCACCAGCTGCGCGTGGATGGAGCGCGGGTCCAACGCCAACTGCTGGCCCAGCATCTGGCGCAGCCGCGCGGTGTCGAGCATGGTGCCGGTGCCGATCACGCGCTCGGGCGGCAGGCCGGAGGCCTGGGTAAAGTCAAACACCAGCACGTCGATGGGGTTGCTGACGATGACCACAATGCCCTGGTAACCGCGCAGCTGCTGGGCGATGTTGCGCAGGATGCCCAGATTTTCTTTCAGCAAATCCAGCCGCGACTGGCCGGGCGTGCCGCCCTTGCCTGCGGTGATGACGATGGCGTGGGTGTCCAGCATCTCGGCCAGCGACCCGGCCCGCACCTGGGCCGACGGGTAAAAGGCCGCGCCGTGCGCCAGGTCCATGGCCTCGCCCTCGGCCAGGCCGTCGCGCGCGTCGAACAGCAACACCTCTTGCGCCGCCCCCGCCTGCAACACCGAAATCGCCACGCTGGCCCCGACCCAGCCGGTGCCGATGATGCCAATGGAAGGTGTGCGCATGGGGAGTCCTTTGCTGTGAAAGACCCCAGCCTATACCGGGTGTGTGACGTGCGTCTGTGCGCTAACGCATCAAGCAGCCAGCGCCCCCAACTTGCGCAGCTTCACTAGGAGTCTGTCGGGCTTGAGTCCGAACGAGGGGGTTGATTGAGCGGGTCGCGGTTTTCGAAGCGATTTTTCGTGGCTCGGGCGTTGTTGACGGGTGGATGAGCGCCTTGAGGGCTCCACCGCCACCTTGGGGGCTCGG
>CAUPNG010000026.1:0-75787 GCA_963512605.1 uncultured Albidiferax sp.
CCACCGATGGTGGCAACAGGTACGCGGTTTCTCTGTCGACAGGAACGAAGCGGCTCATCGGGACGATTCTGGTTGGGTTGCCGTCATTGTGTCGCCAGGATTCAATGCGGAGAAGGCGGGAAAGCCCGACAAACTCCTAGCCAGTCTTGCGTGCCCTGTGCGCCCAACTGGTCCACCATGCCGATCAAGGTCTCATGCACCGGCGCGATGCCCACAAACCCCAGGATATTGCGCTCCAGCGAGCGCACGCTGTGCGCCCGGAAGTAGTACCGGTACACCAGGGCCGGCATGCCCATGGTCACCACGACCCGAGCCGAACGCCCCGTCAGGCCCTTGTGTCCAAAGGGGTTGCCGTTGCTGGCCTTAAAGGCGAAGCCCGGGCGGGCGATCTGCTCCAAAAAGCCTTTGAGCAAGGCCGGCATATCACCCAGCCACAGGGGGAAAAACAGCACCAGATGCTCAGCCCAGGCGATGTCGGCCTGCGCACTCGCCAGGCCGGGCGGCAGCGCGCCATGCTCCCAGTCCTGCTGGCGGCGCAGGAGCGGAAAGTCCAAAGCCGCCACGCGCACCCGGCGCACCGTGTGGCCCGCCTCTTCCGCCCCTGCGGCATAGGCATTGGCCAAAGCACCGCACAGGTGCTCTTGCGTGTCGTCGGGGTGGCCTTCGATGAAAACGATGCGCCGTGCGTCCATAAGCTTCTCCTGCTGTAGCCCAAAGCCCATGCTGGCATGGCCACGGGTTAGCGGCTTGACGCACGTCAAGCCTGCGGGGATTAGCCGGGTGAAACGCCCACGGGCCAGCGGTAGCCCAGCACCGAGGCCAGCGGGTAGCTGTTTTCGCACACGCAGTCCAGCTGGTTGCCGCCCAGCAGCAGCACCTGCTCGCCCTCGGTGCGCAGGTAAAAGCCCACGTGGCCGGTCCAGCCGGTGGGGTTGTCGCGGGTCAGCACCACGATGCAGCCGGGCACGGGCGCGTCCAGCGGCTGGCCCCAGTCCAGCCAGGAGCGGGCCAGGGCCGAGCCGGTGCCGGAAATGCCGACCTGGGCCAGCGTCCAGTTCACAAAGGACGAGCACCAGGCGGCCTTGTCGTCGTAGCCTGCGATGTTGGTGCCTGCGTGATAAGCGGTGATGCGCGGGTTGCTCTGGCCGGGTGGTGCGGTGCGCACGCCTTGCTCGCTGGCGGCTACCAGCATCCAGGTGGAGGAATTGGTAATAAAGGGCTGGGGCTTCAAAACAGCCCCTGCGGCACCTTGTCGGCCTTGGTTTCCAGCGGGTTGGCGGCCAGCCAGTTGGCCGGGTACTGGCGCATGAATTCCTTGGCTTTTTCGATACGCACCGTGAGCCACGCGTCTACCGCGCCTTCGTTCAGGATGACCGGCATGTGTTTGTCGTTGCCCGCAGGGCCGTAGCGGCGCATCAGGGCGTGGTTGTTGGCGTTGACGGTGAGCACGGTGTAGCTGAGGAAGGGCACGCCGTCCGGCCCGGTCCAGCTTGCCCACAGCCCGGCCACGCCCATGGGCTTGCCGTCGATGCGCGAGATGCGCGTGGGCACGGCTTTGCCGCTGCGCAGGTCGTCCACATAAAAGGCCTGCATGGGCACGATGCAGCGCTGGTTTTGCAGCCAGGCATCGCGGAAGTTTTGCGTGGTGCTGGCCGTTTCGGACCGGGCGTTGACCAGCTTGGGCGCACGCAGCTTGCCGTCGGATGCCGATTTGACCCAGTGCGGCACCAGGCCCCACTGGGCGGGTGTCAAGACACGCGACGCAGGCGCATCGCCCTCGGCCGCCACGGGCCGGATGCAAAACCCCGGCTTGCGCGGCCACATGTCGCGCTCGCCCAAGGCGCTGGGCGGCTCGACGCCGAAGGCATCCTGGTAGGTGGCGGCGTGTTGCAGGGATTCGTAGTGGGTGGTCATGCGGGGATGGTAGCGCGGTGTTTTGGTAGATGGGTTGGGGCCTGGCCCGGGCCTACGGAGGGCACAGGTCTTTTTGGCACCCTGCGCTTATTCCACCAGCACGAGAAGCTATATTTTAGATAGCAATTCCGCACGGTAAACCACAGGCAAAGCAGCCGCCGTGTGCGCGCCCCCAGTCAACCACGGCAAAGACTGTGGCGTTGAAAACCCATCTGGCCACATTTCTGTCCATCCCCGTGGAGCCCCTTGGCCCACGCTAAGCCACCCACTTCTACCCCAACACCACCATGAACACATCTACCGATTCCCTCTCCAAGCCCCGCCTGCATCCCTTGGTCATTGCCGCCTGCTCGGCCATCGTGCTGGTCTGCGCCGTGGGCACGGCCGCCATCATGGGCTGGCTTCCCAACTCTGCAGCCCGCAACACGGAAACCAGCGGCCTGGCGCAACCGGCGCTGATGGCACCGGCCACTGCCCCGGTGGAAGCGCCCGTCCGGGCCCCCGTAAAAGCCCCTCAAATGGCGGTAGCCCCCGTACGCAACACCACCACCCATACCGAACCACGGCCAGTGGCCGCCATCTGCAGCAATTGCGGCGTGGTGGAGTCCACCCGCGAAATCACCACCGCCGCCAAAGGCAGCGGTGTGGGCGCGGTGGGTGGCGCGGTGGTAGGCGGCGTGCTGGGCCACCAGGTCGGCGGTGGCCGGGGCCGCGACGTGGCCACCGTGCTGGGGGCCCTGGGCGGTGCCTTTGCCGGTAACCACATCGAAGGCCAGGTAAAAGCCTCGCACAGCTATGAGATCGTGGTGCGCCTGGATGACGGCTCCACCCGCACCCTGCACCAGTCCGAGCAACCCGGCTGGCAGGCCGGTGACCGGGTGAAGTTGGTCAACGGCGCATTGCGCTCCATCGGCTAACAACACGAAGCCGCCAGGGGCGGCAGGCACACGTTGCCTCTCAAATGCAAACCCTAGGGTTTAACCCTAGATTGCAGTTGCAACACAGCCTGCGGGTTGCCGACACACAAAAGTTGTGGCGGCTTGGGAAGATCACCTCACCCCAAAACAACGCACCAATCCTGGTGCAACAACCCAAAGGATTCCACCATGACCCGCTCTTTCAACCGTATCGCCGCTTCTGCTCTGTTCGCCCTGGCTGCTGGCGCTTTCCTCCCCGCCCACGCTGCTGGCAACGACGCAGACCTGGCCAGCTCGGTGCAATCCACCCTGACCAGCCAACTCGGTGCGGATGCCAAGGACGTGACCGTCACCGCCAGCAACGGCAGCGTGACCCTGCACGGCTGGACGCAAGGCGTGCAAGAAGAAGCCAAGGCCCGTTATGTAGCCAGCACCGTGCCCGGCGTGAGCAACGCCTACAGCACCGTGCGCACTTTCTCGACCGACAGCAACGACTAAGCCCAACCTGGGGGCGTTTTAGCCCTCCTGTGCTTATCCGACCAGCGGTGGCAGCTATTTAATCGATAGCTGCCACCGCTTTTGCGTTGCGGGCCCAGCCCATCCGGGACAATACCCGCATGCCCACCCTGCCCCCTTCCGCCCCCCATCTACTGATTCCCCTGGCCGCCAGCGCATCGCCAGGCTGCCGCACGGCGCTGGCCACGCTGCGCCTGCCGAACCTGGAGCGCCTGCTCCAGCGCCTGACCCCCACCCTGCGCGACAACGGTGAAGACACCAGCCTGTCGCCGCCGCACGAGCGAGCGCTGGCGCGGCACTACGGGCTGTCGGTGCAAGACGGCCTGATCCCCTGGGCGGCACAAGAGGCGGGGCAAGACGGTGCCTGGGCCTGGGTCACGCCCTGCCACTGGCAGGTGATGACCGACCACATCGTGATGGCCCCGCCCGACACACTGGCGCTGGAAGAGGTCGAATCCCGCGCCGTGCTGGCCGCTGTGTTGCCCTACTTTGCAGAAGACGGCATCACTCTCACCTACGCCACCCCCACCCGCTGGCTGGCGCAGGGCGAGATTTTTCGCGGACTGGCCACCGCCTCGCTGGACCGCGTGGTCAGCGGCGTGGGCGCGCGCAATGTGGACGAATGGATGCCGCCTACCGCCCAGGGCGGCCCGCTGCGGCGGCTGCAGAGCGAGATGCAAATGCTGCTCTACACCCACCCGGTGAGCGACGCGCGGGCCGAGCGCGGGCTGTTCGCGATCAACTCCTTCTGGGTCAGCGGCAGCGGGGCTTTGACATCGCAGCCCTCCCCGCAACCCGCCCCCACCATGCCACTCACGCTGCTGCAGGCCGCACAGATGGAAGACTGGGCAGCCTGGACCGCCGCCTGGCAGCACATCGACACCACCGCCTGCACTGAGCTGCTGGCCGCGCTGGACCAGGGCCAGGCCGTGCAACTCACCCTGTGCGGCGAAAACAACGCCCACACTTTTGAATTGGCACCCCGTAGTTTCATGCAAAAAATATCAAGCCTTTTCAGCCCCCAGCGCTTATCCGACAAGCTGGAGCAGCTATGAAAATCACAGCACGTGACATCCCCCCCCGCGCCGTCTGGGCGCTGGAGCAGGCTGGGGTCCACCCGCTTTTAGCCCGCCTGTTCGCCGCGCGCGGCGTGGACAACAAAGACGCGCTGGACGACGGCCTGGGCCGCCTGCTGCCGCCCGCCAGCATGCTGGGCACCCAGGCGGCCGCGGTGCTGCTGGCCGATGCGATTGCCGCCCACAAACGCATCTGCATCGTGGCCGACTACGACTGCGACGGGGCCACGGCCTGCGCGGTGGGCGTGCGCGGGCTGCGCATGCTGGGTGCCCAACACGCCGACTACATCGTGCCGGACCGCGTGGTAGACGGCTACGGCCTCACCGCCAGCATTTCGCGCCGGGTGAAAGACAGCGGGGCCGACCTGCTGGTGACGGTGGACAATGGCATCGCCAGCTTCGAGGGCGTGGCCGAGGCCAAGGCGCTGGGCCTGCAGGTGCTGGTGACCGACCACCACCTGCCCGCGATGCGCGATGGCCAGATCGCCGTGCCGGATGCGGACGTGATCGTCAACCCCAACCAGCCCGGCTGCAGCTTCGAGAGCAAGTCGATTGCCGGGGTGGGCGTGATGTTTTACGTGCTGCTGGCGCTGCGGGCCGAGCTGCGCCAGCGCGGCGTGTTCACGGCAGAGACGCAGCCCAAGCTGGACCCGCTGCTGACCCTGGTGGCCCTGGGCACGGTGGCCGACGTGGTCAAGCTCGATGCCAACAACCGCCGCCTCGTGGCCCAAGGCCTTAAACGGCTGCGCGCGCAGGCGCAACCGGCGGGACTGGCTGCGTTATTTGTAGCAGCAGGCCGGGTTGCCAAGGTGGCCACCACCTTCGACTTCGGCTTTGCCCTGGGCCCGCGCATCAACGCGGCAGGCCGCCTGGCCGACATGACGCTGGGAATCGAGTGCCTGCTGACCGACGACCCGGCCCGCGCCACCGAGCTGGCCACCACCCTGGACAAAATCAACCGCGAGCGCCGCGAGATCGAGGGCGGCATGCGCGAGCAGGCCATGCTGGTGGCCGAGTCGCTGTTTGACGAATCCGAAGAGCCGCCCCCGGCCATTTGCGTGTTCGACCCCGACTTCCACGAGGGCGTGGTGGGCATTGTGGCCAGCCGCCTCAAAGACAAGCTGCACCGCCCGACCTTTGTGTTTGCCGCCAGCAAGGCCCCGGGCAAAGAGCACGAGCTCAAGGGCTCGGGCCGCTCCATCCCCGGCTTCCATCTGCGCGACGCGCTGGACCTGGTGGCTAAGCGCCACCCCGGCGTGCTGCTGCGCTTTGGCGGCCACGCCATGGCGGCGGGCTGCACGGTGCACGAAGACCACCTGGCCGAGTTCGAGCAGGGCCTGCAGCAGGTGGCGCTGGAATGGCTGGATGCCGCCACGCTCACGCGCCGCCTGGAAACCGACGGCCCGCTGGCGCCCGAATACCGCCGCGCCGAGCTGGTGGACGTGCTGCACAAAGAGGTGTGGGGCCAGGGCTTTGCGCCGCCCACCTTCAGCGAAGAGCTGGAAGTGGTGTCGCAGCGCCTGGTGGGCGAAAAGCATTTGTCGCTGAAGCTCAAACACCAGGGCCAGCCGGTGGACGGCATCTGGTTTGGTCACACCGAGAGCCTGCCCAACAAGGTGACGCTGGCCTTCCGCCTCGATGTGAACGAGTGGCAGGGCCAGCGGCGGGTGCAGTTTCTGGTGGAAGGCGCGGAGAGTTAGCGCCCGATTTTTTCAAGCTTTTTAGGCCTCTAGCGCTTATGGAATAAGCACGAGAAGCTCCCAAATAAATAGCAAATCTTTAGAAGCTCTCCCAGTCACCCTCGTTGACCTTGGCCGCCGCAGGCCGGGCTAACGCGGGCCGCGCGGGTACGGGCTTGGCGGTGACGGCCACCGGGCGGCGCAGGGCGGGCGCCGGTATGGGCTTGGCGGGCGCGGCTGTGCGGGCCAGGCCGAGGGGCTTCACCGTGTGCTTGATGGCGGGTTTGCCGGGCAAGGCTTTGGGCGCGGAAGGCTTGGCCGCGATGGCCGGGCGCATGGGGGCGGCAATGGTGCGCGGCACCGGAGCTGCCAGCCGGGGCTTGTGGTGGCTGGGGGCCAGTTTGGTGGTGTGACCGCCCACATTGAACACCGCCACCACCTCGGCCAGCCGCTGGGCCTGGTCGCGCAGGCCGGATGCGGCGGCGGCAGACTGCTCTACCAGCGCGGCGTTTTGCTGGGTCATCTGGTCCAGGTGGTTGACCGCCTGGTTGACCTGGGCAATGCCGTCGCGCTGCTCGGTGGACGCGGCGCTGATCTCGCCGATCAGGTCGCTGACGCGGCCCACGCTGCTGACGATTTCGCCCATGGTTTCGCCCGCCTGGGTGACTTGCTGGGTTCCCGTCTCGACGGTTTGCACCGAGGCACCGATCAGCATCTTGATCTCTTTGGCGGCATCGGCGCTGCGCTGCGCCAGGCTGCGCACTTCGCTGGCCACCACCGCAAAGCCCCGGCCCTGCTCACCGGCGCGGGCGGCTTCCACGGCAGCATTCAGCGCCAGGATGTTGGTCTGGAAGGCAATGCCGTCGATGGTGCCGATGATGTCGGCAATGCGCTTGGACGAAGTGCTGATGTGCTGCATGGTGCCAATCACCTGGGCCACCACTTCGCCGCCGCGCGTGGCGGCCTGGGCGGCGGTGGCGGCCAGCTGGTTGGCCTGGCGGGCGGTGTCGGCAGACTGGGCCACGGTGCTGGTCAGCTCTTCCATGCTGGCGGCGGCCTGCTGCAGGTTGGAGGCGGTTTGCTCAGTGCGCTCCGAGAGATCATGGTTGCCGGTGGCGATCTCGTTGGAGGCGGTAGACACCGAATCCACGCCGGTGCGCACCTCGGACACCAGGCCGCGCAGCTTCACGACCATGGTGGACAGCGAGCGCAGCAAATGGCCGAATTCGTCTTTGCGAGGGTCTTGCACTTCGAGCGTCAGGTCGCCTGCGGCGATGGCATCGGTCACGGCCACGGCCCGCTCTAGCGGCAGGGTGATGGAGCGTACCAGCCAGTACGCCAGCAGCACGCCCAGCGCAAACACCAGGGCCACGCTGACCACGGCCACCAGGGCTACGTTGTTACCGGCCTCTTGCGCAGCTTTTTTGGCGGCATCGCGCTGCTGGACCTGCAGGGCGACGAACTTGTCCATCGCGTCCAGGTACACCGCAGCGCGAGGTTGGTAGTCTTTGTCCATGAAGGCCTGGCTGGCCACGGCATCCCGCGTTTCCTTGAGCTGCTTGACCTGGTCGCTCAGGCCACGGATGTCGGCGCGGGTGCTGGTGATCTTGTTCAGGGCCGCCTTGTCTGCCGGTGTTTCGGCAGCTTTGTTCATGCGCTCCTGGATCGGGTTGATCTTGGCGGTGAGCTCGGCAGCGCGGCCTTCAAACACCTTGCTTTGGGCTTCGTCGGTGGTGAGCACGCTGTAGATGTTCATGCTGACCGCCATCTCGACCATACCGCGCCATCCGGTGGCGGCGGTGATGGCATCCTCGTAATGCGACACCTGGCGGTCAAGGGTCTCGTTGACCTGGCGGGTCTGCACCTGGGTCCACACCGTGACCAGCAGCATCGCCACCAGCAAACCCAAAATCGTAGCCCACAGCTTGTGGGATACCCGCATGTCATTGAATTTCATGGTGTGTCTCTGGTTGCATTACGGGAACCCCTGGCCAGTGGCGGCCAAAAAGTAACCGGATGCTACATCGAAACACCGCCACGCCCGCGTGGAGCGGGCCTTTCAGTGCAACTTGACGTGCGACTCGGTGCGCCGGGTAATGGCGCGGGTCAGGGTTTCCAGCGTGACCTTGGTCATGCCGTGCAGGGCCAGCTCGTGCATTTTGTAGAGCGAGGTGTACATCACCCGGGCCACCAGTCCGTCGATGAACAGGCTGCCTTCCATGATCCCGCCCATGAGACTGCCGACCGCGCTGTAGTCGCCCAGCGACACCAGCGAGCCGAAGTCGCGGTAGCGGTAGGGCTCCAGCGGCTTGCCTTGCAGGCGGCGCTTGATCTGTTTGACCAGGTGCGCTGCCTGCTGGTTGGCGGCCTGGGCACGTGGCGGCACAAAGCCGTTTTTCTCGGGCCAGGGGCAGGCAGAGCAGTCGCCCAGGGCAAAGATGCTGTCGTCGCGCGTGGTCAGCAGGTTTTGCTGCACCGCCAGCTGGTTGATGCGGTTGGTTTCCAGGCCGTCGATGTCTTTCAAAAAGCCCGGTGCCTTGATGCCCGCCGCCCACACCACCAGCTCGGCCGGGATGACCTCGCCGCTGGCCAGTTGCACGTTGTCGGCCCCCACGCCCGACACGCGGGCCGAGGTGTGCACCTTGATGCCGAGGCTGTTGAGCAGGTTGTGGGCACCGCTGGACAGGCGTGGCGACAGCGCGGGCAGGATGCGGTCGGCGGCCTCGATCAGGTTGAGCTTGATGTCGCGCTCGGGGTTGATGCGGTCCAGCCCGAAGGCCACCACTTCGCGGGTGGTGCGGTGCAGTTGCGCCACCAGTTCCACGCCGGTGGCCCCGGCCCCGATCACCGCCACCTGCAGTTGCGCGGGCCGTAGCGGAGTTTCCTGGGCATTGGCGCGCACGCAGGCATCCAGCATGCGGCGGTGGAAGCGCTCGGCATCGGCCAGGGTCTCCAGCTTCAGGGCGTGCTGGTCGACACCGGGCGTACCAAAGTCGTTGCTGCGGCTGCCCACGGCCATTACCAGGGTGTCGTAGGGGAAGCTGCGCTGGGCGGTGACCACTACGCCGTCTTCGTCGATGAACGGGGCCACGTGGACCAGCTTGTTGGCGCGGTCCAGGCCGTTCATTTCGCCCACGCGGTAATGGAAGTGGTGCCAGTGCGCCTGCGCCAGGTAGTTGAGCTCGTGGCGGCCCACGTCCATGCTGCCCGCGGCAATTTCATGCAGCTTGGGCTTCCAGATGTGGGTGCGGGCCTTGTCGATCAGGGTGATGTCCACCAGGCCCTTGCGGCCCAGGGAATTGCCCAGGCCGGTGGCCAGGACCAGGCCCGCGGCCCCACCCCCCACGATGACGATGCGGTGGGCCGAGGGGTTGGGTGTGGGGGTGCGCATGCAGAAATTCTACGGTGCAGCCTCTCCCCGCCAATACGTATTCATCGGTATTGCGGTTCTGGCGGGCCTACATTGCGCGCCGCTGTTTCATTTATGCAAATACTCAGTCCAGCGCGCTGGCCGGGCCAAAAAACTCGTAACGGGTTTGTGCCTCGGGCACGCCCAGGTCGCGCAATTGTTTTTTGACATGCCGCATGAAGGGCTTGGGGCCCAGGAAATAGGCATCCACATCCTTGGACGCAGGCAGCCAGCGGGCCAGGTCGGCGCTGCTGAGGTGGCCGGTGGCATCGGGTGCATGGTCGGTGCCTACATGTTCGTCGTACACATAAAAGCGCTGCAGTTGCGGGTGGCGTGCCGCGCGCGCGTCGATGGCGGCGCGGAAGGCGTGTACATGGCGGTTGCGCGCGCAGTGGATGAAGTGCACCGGGCGCGTGCCTTGCAGGGCCTGGTCCAGCAGGGCCAGTGTAGGCGTGATGCCGACACCGCCGCTGATCAGCACGACAGGGCGCTCGCCGTTGGTCAGCACGAAGTCGCCTGCGGGCGGGGCCAGGTCCAGCGTGTCGCCCACCTGCACGCTGTCATGCAGGTAGTTGGAAGCCACGCCACCGGGCTCGCGCTTGACGCTGATGCGGTAATCCACGCCGTTGGGCGCGGCACTCAGCGAATAGTTGCGGCGGATCTCATTACCCCCCACCACCAGGCGCAGGCCGATGAACTGGCCGGGGGCAAAGTCCACCAGCGCGCCACCGTCTTGCGGCTGCAGGGTGAAGGAGGTGATTTCGCTGCTCTCGGCCTCTTTGCGCACCACGCGGAAGGCCCGCGCACCGCGCCAGCCACCGGGGGCGGCAGCGGTGTCGGCGTAGATTTTTTCTTCGGCACCGATGAGGATGTCGGCCAGTTGGCCGTAGGCTGCGCCCCAGGCTGCGAGGACGGCATCGGTGGCAATCTCGGCACCCAGCACTTCGCGGATGGCGCGCAGCAGGCAGGCCCCCACCACCGGGTAGTGCGCGGGCTCGATCTGCAGCGACACGTGTTTGTTGATGATGGTGGACACCAGGCCGCCCAGCGCCTCCAGCCGGTCAATGTGGCGGGCGTACATCAGCACGCCGTTGGCCAGGGCGCGCGGCTGGTCGCCATTGGCCTGGTGGGCCTGGTTGAAGAAAGGGCGTACTTCAGGGTGCTCGGCCAGCAGGATTTTGTAGAAATGCGTGGTCAGCGCTTCGCCGCCGCTCTCCAGCAGGGGCACGGTGGATTTGACGATGGCGCGTTGTTCAGCAGTCAGCATGGGTGGGCTCTCAATGGGATGCAGGGCGGCGCTCTGCTGAACAGGGTTTATCAAGATCCATGCCTGGCCTGTGGTCTATACAGATCAAGCACTTAGCGCTTTGATGCATCTAATTGATGCAGTCATAATGACTACGAAACACATCAAAATGACTGCCAAATCCTTATTACAAACCATCGTCCCGCTGGTGGACGACCTGGCCCGCGAACTGCCCGATGGCGAGCGCTACCGCCGCCTGCTGGAGGCCGTGCGCGCGCTGTTGCCCTGCGACGCAGCGGCCCTGCTGCGGCTGGACGGAACCACGCTGGTGCCGCTGGCGGTGAACGGCTTGAGCCACGACACCCTGGGGCGGCGCTTCCAGGTGGCCGAGCATCCGCGCCTGCAAGCCCTGCTGCAAGCCCCCGGCCCGCTGCGGTTCCCGGCCGACAGCCCGCTGCCCGATCCCTATGACGGCCTGATCCCCGGCGTGCAACTGGAGGTGCACGACTGCATGGGCTGCCCGGTGCTGCTGGGCGACCAGCCCTGGGGCGTGCTGACGCTGGACGCGCTGGACAAAGAGCGTTTTTCTGCCGTGGACCTGGGCGACCTGCAGGCCTTTGCCAGCCTGGCCGCTGCCACCGCCAGCGTGGTGCAGCGCATGGCCGAGCTGGCACAGAGGGCAGAAACCGAACACCAGCGGGCCGAAAGTTACCGCGCCCTGGCGCAAGACCACCCCGCCCCCATGCTGATCGGCCAAAGCCCGGCCCACCAGCGCCTGCTGGCCGACATCGCCACCGTGGGCAACAGCGACCTGACGGTGCTGGTCACCGGCGAAACCGGCGTGGGCAAAGAGCTGGTGGCGCAGGCGCTGCACGCCGCATCGCCGCGCGCTGCCTGCCCCTTGATCAGCCTGAACTGCGCGGCCCTGCCCGAGTCGCTGGTGGAAAGCGAGCTGTTTGGCCATGTGCGTGGTGCGTTCTCGGGCGCGGTGGCCGACCGGCGCGGCAAGTTCGAGCTGGCCGACGGCGGCACGCTGTTTTTGGACGAGGTGGGCGAGTTGTCGCTGGCGGTGCAGGCCAAGCTGCTGCGGGTGCTGCAAGGTGGCCAGTTGCAACGCCTAGGCTCGGACCGCGAGCACCGGGTGGACGTGCGGGTGATTGCCGCCACCAACCGCGACCTGGCGCAGGAGGTGCGCGCGGGCCGCTACCGGGCCGACTTCTACCACCGCCTCAGCGTCTACCCGCTGCCGGTGCCGCCGCTGCGCGAGCGCGGCCACGACGTGCTGCTGCTGGCCGGGCACTTCCTGGAGCTGAACCGCTCGCGCCTGGGCCTGGGCAGCCTGCGGCTGGATGCCGATGCCCAGGCCGCCCTGCTGGCCCACCCCTGGCCGGGCAATGTGCGCGAGCTGGAGCACTTGATCGCCCGCAGCGCCCTCAAGGCCCAGCAAGGCGCAGCCCCCCGGGCACGCATCGTCAGCCTCACAGCGGCGCATCTCGCACTCGACACCGACCTGGCACCACAGTTGCTTATACAGAATCCGCCCGCAGACACTGCAGCCCCGGTCGATTTGCGCACCTCGGTAGACGACCACCAGCGCCAGCGCATCGCCGCCAGCCTGCAACGCTTTGACGGCAACTGGGCCTCGGTGGCGCGCGAACTGGGCCTGCACCGGGCGAATTTGGTGCGGCTGGCGCGTCGGCTGGGCCTGCGGGCAGGCTAAGATTTCGGACCTCCAAAAAAGAAAGCCCCCCATGGACTTCCCTCTCCACCAACTCAGCATGACGGTCTTGATGACCCCCGACATGGCCAATTTCTCGGGCAACGTGCACGGCGGCGCGGTGCTCAAGCTGCTCGACCAGGTGGCCTACGCCTGCGCCAGCCGTTACGCGGGGCGCTATGTGGTCACGGTGAGCGTGGACCAGGTGATGTTTTTGCAGCCCATCCACGTAGGCGAGCTGGTGACCTTTCTGGCCAGCATCAACCATGCGGGCACTTCGTCGATGGAAGTGGGCATCAAGGTGGTGGCCGAGAACATCCGCGACCATGCGGTACGCCATGTGAACAGCTGCTTCTTCACCATGGTGGCGGTGGACGACAACCGCAAGCCCGCGCCCGTGCCGCCCTTGCAGCCCGGCAACCCCGAAGAAAAGCGCCGTTTCGAGCAGGCCATTCTGCGCAAGAACCTGCGCCACGAGCTGCGCAACCGGTTCAAGTCGATCAAAGAAACTTCTGAATGAAATCAGGCCTTTGCGCTTATTTCATAAGCGCAACCAGCTACTGAATCAATAGCAAACGCTATTTATCGATGGAAGAGCCCATGTCGTCCAGCCAGAGCACGCGGTCGGCGTAGCACTGCAGGTCGGCCGACAGGGTGGCCTGCGCGCCGTTGATCCAGACCTCCTTGCGCAGGTCGGACTTGAGGTAGGAGATGGCATCTTCAAAGTCGCCGTCGCCCGCCGACAGGATGACGCGGTCGTAAATGCCCTGGGCGGCCAGCTTGATCATCAGGGTGGCAATCGCCACGTCCACGCCTTTTTGCACCGTGCGGTCAAACCGCGTGCCACACGACGGGCACTGGTTGTGCTGCTCCTTGAGCTTGTAGAGCTGCACCCGCATCTGCGGGCCCTTGGGCGGCGCGGACTTGATCCAGGTGTGGAAGGCGTTTTGCGCCTCGGCGTTGGGGTCGCCGGTGGAGTTGAGGTAGTAGCTCTCGTACAGCGGGCCACCGTTGGCGCGGACCAGCTCGTTCTTCAGCTTCAGGTAGTCAAAGCCGTTGGGACGCGAGCGGCCAAAGTTGTACAGGTAGGCAGCATCGACGATCCAGACAGTCTTCATGGGGGTCACGGGTTCAATTCAATTCGTAAAGTTCGAGAGGCAAGCCGTCGGGGTCGGCGAAGAAGGTGAAGCGGCGGCCCGTGAATTCATCGACCCGCACGGGTTCGACAAAGATGCCATCCGCCTGCAGGCTGGCAATGTTGGCATCCAGATCCGCCACCACAAACGCCAGGTGCCGCAGCCCGCAAGACTCGGGCCGGGACGGGCGCGGCGGCGGGGCGGGGAACGAAAACAGCTCAATCTGCGAGCCATCGGCCAGCGCCAGATCCAGCTTGTACGACTGCCGCTCGACCCGCAGATTTTCGGCGATTACCCGCAGGCCCAGGATGCGGGTGTAGAAATCTTTGGACCGGGCGTAGTCCGAGCAGATGATGGCAGCGTGGTGGAGGCGGGCGAGGTGCATCATGGGTTGGAGCTTACCGCGCTACGGTGTCGGCTTCGCGCAAAAACTGCTGTGCGTGCTTGCGTATACCGGCCTGCACTGCGTCCCATACACGCGGGGGGAAGTCGGCGGGCAACTGGGTTTGCACCTGTGCCAGGGCCGCGTCCACACGCCGCACTAGGCCCTGCATCTTCGGCCACACATTCGGTGCGCCACAGCTTTGTGCCAGGGCTTGCCAATGCCGCACGCGGATTTCGCCCAGCTTGTAGTGCTTGGTTTTGGCCCGCAACGCCATGGCCAGCGTGGCTTTGTGCTCGGACACCAGGTTGGGCCCCTCGCCAATGATGGGCCAAGCCGACAGCACGTCGTACAGCGGGGTCAGGCCAAACGTGCCCCCCCTTTGGTGCGACAGCGAATAGTTCTTGGCATGCCCGTCGGTGGCGGCCAGCAGCCAGAAGGCGAGCTGGGTCAGAGCGAAATGGGCGCAGTCGTCCGCCGCCTGCGCGCTGCCCGCCAGAACGTCCAGGCAGTTGCGCATCGAAGGGCCACCGTCGGATTCGTACTTCTTCAAGGGCGATGTGCCAGTGGCCTGGCACAGGTCTTCCTGCGGCAGCCGGGCGATCCAGCCAACTGTGGGCGGGGTGAAGCCGGGGCGGTTGTGCTGAAGATCCCCCAGGTTTTGCCAGCGCCGGTCAAAGCGCTCGACCACCAAGGCTTTTTGGGTGCCAAACCGGGCCATTTCGGTAGTGGCCACACGCAAGCCCAGCGCAGCCACGATCTGCGCACACAGCCATTCGTTTTCGACCGAATCGCGCATGTCGGCCCGCATATTGCCCACCAGGCCCAGGGGCAGCTTCAGGATATGGCTGGTGGGCGTGGCACCCAGCGGGCGCTGCCAGGCTCCTCCAAATCGCAGCAAGGCGGTTTTCT
Source organism: uncultured Albidiferax sp. (assembly GCA_963512605.1). Lineage (GTDB taxonomy): Bacteria > Pseudomonadota > Gammaproteobacteria > Burkholderiales > Burkholderiaceae_C > Rhodoferax_B. The sequence goes on from CAUPNG010000026.1 coordinate 14,905, forward strand.
CCTGCGCCCCGGCGATGGAGATGCGAAAGTCGCCATCGTCTTGGTGCTGGCCCAGGGGTGCATCAGTGGTGGCGGCACGCAAGATGCGTTCGACATCGGACTCGGTGAGCGGCTCGCACTCCACCCGGTTCCAGTCCTGGGGCTGCACCCCCTCGGGCAGAATTTGCACCGCCCCCACGCAGTCACGCCCAATGGCAGCCAGCAGGTCAAAGGCCTGGGTGGACTTGGTTTTGAAGCGCGAGACCAGGCGCTTGCGGATGTCTTGGCTGTCGGGCAGCAGGTTCTCGAAGTAATGGGCCACCGCCGCGCCCCGGTGCTCACCATTGCCCTCGGTAAATGGCAGTGACAAGGACAACGCCCGCCCCCAGACGGTGCGGGTCCAGAGGTCGTCGTACTGGAAGGTCTGCACCCCGTTGCGCGAGGTAGACCACACGCCCACATAGCGGCCATTCATCCACAGATGGAGTGCCGCCATTACCAGTCACCGTCCTGGCTGGCGATGGGAGGCTTGGCAAGCGGTTCGCTGACAAAAGGTGCGCTCGGCACCGTGGTATCGCCAGCGGCTAAAGGCAGTTCCTCCAGGCCCATGCGCACACCTAGGGCGGAAAAAACCCGCAGCAGTTGCTCAACGCTGATGGACAGCGGGTCGCCTTCGATGCGGGCCACACGGGCCTGGCTCAGACCGAGTTTGGCACCGAGATCCGACTGACTCAAACCTTTGGCACGTCGAAGCGCCCGCAGATGGGTCGATAGCTGCGGAGGGGTTTGGATTGCGTAGGTCATTGTGTATTTTATGCCATATTAGGCATTTATTCAACATATGTTGAATTAAGCATAAAAGCACAAAATGCTTGATTCAGCATATCACCCCCCCATCGCATCCCGCACCGCCGCCAGTTGCCGCCGCGACACCATCAGCAACTCGTCCAGGCCTTGCAGCCGCACCGCCCAGCCTTCGCCCTCCTCTGGGTCGAAATGCTTTTCCAGCGCCCGCAGGGCCCGGCGGGACACCAGCGCGTTGCGGTGGATGCGGATGAACACGCTGGCATGGCGCTGCTCCAGATCGCCCAGCGCGCCGTCCAGGATGTAGTGCTTGGTGGCGGTGCGCACGGTGATGTATTTCAGCTCGGCCTTCAGGTACAGCACACTGCTCAGCAGCAGCCGCTCGGTGCGGCCCCGGTCGTGGATTAGCAAAAAATCATCAACCAAATCGGGCTCCACCGCCCTATTCATGGGCGAGATTCGCTCTATTTTTTGTAGCGCCTGCTGCAAGCGCTCCAGGCGCACAGGTTTGGTCAAGTAGTCCACCGCCTCCACCTCGAACGCCTGTAGCGCGTACCCGGCGTGGGCGGTGACGAACACCACGGCGGGCGGCGGGGTCTGGCCACGCAGCACCTGGGCCAGGTGCACGCCGTCCATGCCGGGCATGTGGATATCGAGCAGCACCACATCGACACCCTGGATTTGCAGCAGCGCCAGCGCCTGCTCGGCGTTGGCCGCCTCGCCCGCCACTTCGGTGGAGGGCGCGGTGCAGTCGCCCAGCAGGGTACGCAGGCGGGAGCGGGCCAGCGCTTCGTCGTCCACGATCAGCACGCGCAAGGTCTTCATACCGGAATCTCGATGCGGACGAGGTACAGGCCGTCTTTGAACGTGGCCTGGAACTGGCTTCGCATATCGTGCAGCAAGTTCAGGCGGTCGCGTACGTTGTCCAGCGCCAGGCCGTGGCCGGGCACGCCTTGGCCACCAGGGACGGTGTTGGTGATTTTGATCACCACGGTGCTACCCCGGCGCTCGGTGGAAATGCGCAAGTCGGCCCCGCTGGCGCTGGGCTCCACGCCGTGCTTCACCGCGTTTTCTACCAGGGGCTGCAGCAGCAACGGTGGCAACTGGGCCGTGGCGGCGCGTGGGTCCAGCGCCCAGTGGATGCGAAGCCGCTCGCCAAAACGCACCTGCTCGATGGACAGGTAGCGCTCGGCCAGCGTAGTTTCGGCGGCCAGCGTGACGGACTCGCCCTGGTCTACCAGCGCATGGCGGAACAGGTCGCTCAGGTCTTCCAGCAGGGCCTCGGCCTTGGCGGGTTCGGCGCGCACCAGGGCGATGGCGCTGTTGAGGGTGTTGAACAAGAAATGCGGGCGGATGCGGGCCTGCAGCTCGCCCAGCCGCGCCGTGGTGGCCGCCGGGGTGCGGGCGCGGGCACGCAGCACCAAACCCGCCACCACCAGGGCCGACAGCCAGGCCCCGGCCGCCGCGCTGGCCAGCCAGGGCACGGGGTCCAGCAGGCCGATCAAGGCCAGCATGCCGCAGCCGTACAGCCCGGCCAGCGCGCCCAACACCACGCCGGCCAGGTTTTGCGCGTGCTGCGGCAGGCGCGCCAACGGGCGCTTCAGGCTGCACGCGGCCAGCAGCCACACCAGCACGGCGGGCAGCGCGCCGCCGGTCCACAGCGCCAGCCGCGTCAGCCAGTCCCAACTGCTCTGCGCGCCAAACAAGGCCGCCACCGCCACGGCCACTTCCACAAACAGCACCGCGCGCAAGATCACACCCGCCTGGCAGGCATCGAACACCAGCGCCGTGCGGGGCGGCGGTACGGGCGCGGAGGCCAGTGGCTGGAAGCCCGATAAAATTTGCGGTTCTTGCATACCAGCCGATTATGGGGAAATTGATCCCCGCTGGTACGCCACCTCTTCCCATCTGGTAATCCTGCATGTCTTCCCACAACCAACTCGACAAAAAATCCGAAGCCTGGTCGGCGCTGTTCTCCGAGCCCATGAGCGATCTGGTCAAGCGCTACACCTCCAGCGTGTTTTTTGACAAGCGCCTGTGGCAAGCCGACATCGCGGGCAGCCTGGCCCACGCCGAGATGCTGGCCGCGCAGGGCATCATTGCAGCACTTGACCATGCCGACATCCAGCGCGGCCTGGCGCAGATCAGCGGCGACATCGAGTCCGGCAATTTCGAGTGGAAGCTGGACCTGGAAGACGTACACCTGAACATCGAAGCCCGCCTGACCCAGCTGGTGGGCGATGCAGGCAAGCGCCTGCACACCGGACGCAGCCGCAACGACCAGGTCGCCACCGACGTGCGCCTGTGGCTGCGCGGCGAAATGGACCTGATCCAGGGCCTGCTGACCGACCTGCAACTGGCCTTGGTGGCCATTGCCGAGAAAAACGTGGAGGTGGTGATGCCCGGCTTCACCCACCTGCAAGTGGCCCAGCCGGTGAGCTTTGGCCACCACATGCTGGCCTATGTGGAAATGTTCGCCCGCGATGCCGAGCGCATGCAAGACGTACGCAAACGCGTGAACCGCCTGCCGCTGGGCAGTGCCGCGCTGGCTGGCACCAGCTACCCGCTGGACCGTGAGCGCGTAGCCAAAACGCTGGGTATGGAAGGTGTCTGCCAAAACAGCCTGGATGCCGTGAGCGACCGCGACTTCGCCATCGAATTCACCGCCGCCGCCAGCATCGCCATGGTGCACATCAGCCGCCTGAGCGAAGAGCTGGTGCTGTGGATGAGCCAGAGCTTTGGCTTCATCGACATTGCCGACCGCTTTTGCACCGGCTCCAGCATCATGCCGCAGAAGAAAAACCCCGACGTGCCCGAGCTGGCGCGCGGCAAGACCGGCCGCGTGGTCGGCCACCTGATGGGCCTGATCACCCTGATGAAGGGCCAGCCCCTGGCCTACAACAAGGACAACCAGGAAGACAAGGAGCCACTGTTCGACACCGTGGACACGCTCAAAGACACGCTGCGCATCTTTGCCGAAATGGTGGGCGGCATCACCGTCAAGCCCGAAGCCATGGAACGCGCCGCCCTGCGCGGCTACGCCACCGCCACCGACCTGGCCGATTACATGGTCAAGAAGGGCCTGCCTTTCCGCGACGCACACGAAGTGGTGGCCCACGCGGTGAAGGCAGCGATTGCCAAGGGCGTGGACCTGTCCGAGCTGCCGCTGGACGTGCTGCAAGGCTTCAACGCCAAGATAGAGCAAGACGTGTACGAGTGCTTGAGCCTGCGCGGCTCCCTGAACGCCCGCAACATCCTGGGCGGCACCGCCTGGGCCCAGGTGCGCTCGCAGATTACCCGCCACCGGGCGCGTTTGGCCGAATGAGCCTCACTACGTAATTGATAGCTGCTTGCGCTTATGGAATAAGCGCTGGCTGCCTAAATTGCCTGATACATGTCTGTGCGCAGGAATTTCAGCAGTTCCCCACTCGTCCGCTGGCTTGGTGACCTCGAACCACCCGAGGCTGCGGTCGTGGTCGTGGGCGACACCTCACGCCAGGACGTTGCGCAAAAACTCAGCCAGTGGGTGGGCGTATTCGAGTCGGTCACGCTGCACGCGGCGCACCAGTCGGTGGGCACGGTAGCGGATACCGATGCAAAGTGCGTGTCGCCAGACCAAGTTGCCGCACTACAGGCGCAGTGCCGCCAAGTACAACAGACGTTGGTGCGCGCCATCGAGAAGCCCGAGGCGGCAGATACCGGCGCCCGGCGTGGCCGCCATCCGCTCAACCAGCCCGAGCCGCCCCCGGATGCGCAAGTGGACTTTGCCCCGTACCGCCAGCATTACCTCGACCAGCAACGCAACATGAAGCTGATGGTGGGCCCCTTGCGCAACCAGCTGCGACAAACCCTGGCCCAGGCCTCCCCCGCGCTGCGGCAGTTGGCGACCTTGGACGCGGTGTGGGAGCAACTGCTGGACGGCCACACGCAAAAACTGACGGCCACCGTGCCGGTACGGCTGCAGCGGCGGTTCGAGCATTTGCGCAAGCTGCACACGCAGCCCCCCGCACAAGACGCGTCCCTGTGGCGGCAACCGGGCGGCTGGCTGCATGGCTTCAACAAGGAACTGCAAGCGGTTTTACGGGCCGAGCTGGACGTGCGGCTGGAGCCGGTATGGGGATTGATAGACGCATTCAGCAACGCTGAACAGCAAAGTGAACAAGAAGGTTAAGAGATTCCTATGAACAGAATTGTTTTTGCAATGGCCTTCGCCATCGGTCTGGCGACCGTGGCCTGGGTGGGGATGGGTTTTGTCGGCGTGAGCTGGCTGGCCCTGGCCATGACCGTGGCGATTGGCGCGGTGTATGTGCTGGGGGCGTGGGAAGTGCAGCGCTACCGGGTAGCCACCACGGCGTTAACCGCTGCGCTGGCCCATGTGGCGGAACCGACAAGCTCGGGTGTGGCCGCCTGGCTGGAACGTGTGCCCGCAGCCCTGCGCCACCCGGTGCGCCTGCGCATCGAGGGTGAACGGGCCGCCCTGCCCGGCCTGGCGCTCACGCCCTACCTGGTAGGGCTGCTGGTGATGCTGGGCATGCTGGGCACCTTTCTGGGCATGGTGGTGACCTTCAAGGGGGCAGTTTTTGCCCTTGAAGGTTCCACCAATCTGGAGGCCATCCGTACGGCGCTAGCGGAACCGATCAAGGGGCTGGGGCTGTCGTTTGGCACCTCGGTGGCCGGGGTTGCCACCTCGGCCATGCTGGGCCTGTTGTCGGCCCTGGGGCGGCGCGAGCGGCTGGAGGTGGTGCGCCAGCTCGACACCTTGGCAGCCACGGTTTTCCGCCCATTGTCACAGGCCCACCAGCGCCAGGAAGCCTTCAAGGCGCTGCAGGTGCAGGCACAGAGCCTGCCCGAAGTGGTAGACCGCCTGCAGGCCATGGTGGACGGGCTGGAGCGCCGCAGCGCGCAACTCAACACCCAGTTGCAAGAGCAGCAAGAACGCTTGAGCACGCAACTGCTGAGCCAACAGGACCAGTTCCACCGCGACGTCAGCGGGGTCTACACCCAACTGGCCCAGTCCGTGGGCACATCGCTGCAAGACAGCCTGGTGGCCGGGGCCAAAGCGGCGGGCGAGAGCCTGCAGCCGGTGGTGCAGGCCGCCATGGCAGAGATCGCGCAGGAATCCACCCGTGTGCACCAGCGCGTGCTGGAGGCCACGCAGGCGCAAATCAGCGGCCTGACCTTTGAGCTCGGCACCACCGCGCGCAGCGTGGGCGATGGCTGGGCCACGGCGCTGCAGCAGCATGCGCGCAGCAGCGAAGCCCAGGTCGCCCAGCTGGGCCAGACGCTGGCCCGCTTTAGCACCACGTTTGAGCAGCGCTCCGCAACGCTGCTGGCCACCGTGCACGAGGCCGCCGCCGCATCGCAAACCCAGCAGGTGGCAGCCGACCAGAAACGGCTACAGGGCTGGACGCAGGCATTGGAAACCATGGCCAGCCAGCTGCAGGGCGAATGGCAGCGCGTGGGTGCCCAAACGCTGGCAGACCAGCGGGCCGCCAGCCTGTCGCTGGCACAAACTGCCAGCGACATCACCGACCGTGCCAGCCAGCAGGTCAGCCAGACGATGACGGCGGTGGCCGGGGTGCTGGCCCGGTCCGAAGCCCTGGTGCAGTCGCGCACCGAGACGGAAGCCCGCTGGGCCGCGCAGCAAGGCGAGCGCATGGACCAACTGGCGGCGTTGTGGCGCAGCGAACTCGGCGCGCTGCGGGCCGAAGAAGCCAGCCGCGGCGTGGCCGCCGTGGAGCGCCTGGACGCACTGCAGACCGCACTGGCCAGCCACCTCGCCACGCTGGGCACGGCGCTGGAAGCCCCCATGACCCGGCTGATGCAGACCGCCGCCGAAGTGCCGCAAGCCGCTGCGGGCGTGATCACCCAACTGCGCCAGGAAATGACCCGCCTCAGCGAGCGCGACAACCTGGCTTTTGAAGAACGCTCCAGCCTGCTGGAAAAAATCAGCACGCTGCTGCAGCACCTGAACCAGGCATCCAACGCGCAGCAGGCGGCGATCGAGTCGCTGGTGGCCTCGGCAGCCACGGTGCTGGACCAGGCGGGCCAGCAGTTTGCCAACACCCTGGGCACCCACGCGGGCCAGGCGGCAGATGTGGCCGCCCATGTGGCGGGCAGCGCGGTCGAGCTGGCCAGCCTGGGCGAAGCCTTCGGCCACGGGGTACAACTGTTCAGCGCCAGCAACGAAAAGCTGATCGACAGCCTGCAGCGCATAGAGGGCAGCATCGGCCAGTCGGTGGCGCGCAGCGACGAGCAACTCGCCTACTACGTGGCGCAGGCCCGCGAGGTAATCGACCTGAGCATCAGCTCGCAGCAAGGGCTGGTGGAAGACCTGCGTAGACGCGGTAGCAAACCCGCCGCCGTGGCCAAAGAGAGCATGGCATGACCGGCGCCGATAGCCTGGAAGGTATCGACGACGACAGCATCGCGCAGGCCGCGCCGGTATGGGCGGTGTTTGGCGACCTGATGGCGGGCCTGCTGGGCGCGTTTGTGCTGATCCTGGTGGGCGTGCTGGTGGTGCAGATGGACCTGGTAGCCAATCTGCAGGCCGAGGTGGGCAAGCGCCAGGCCGAAGAGCAGCGCCGCATGGCACTGGAAAAAGCCCTGGCCATTCCGCTGGCGGCAGGCCGGGTCACGCTGAACAATGGCCGTATCGGCATCAGCGGCAATGTGCTGTTCCCGGTCAACTCCGACCAATTGCGCCCTGAAGGGCAGCAACTGCTGAAAAGCCTGGTCCCGGCATTGCAATTGGTCCTGGGTGAACGCGACGACATGCTGATGGTCAGCGGCTTTACCGACGACAAACCCATTGGGGACGGCAACCAGCGGTTTGCCGACAACCTGGAGCTATCGGCCCAGCGCGCCCTCAAGGTGACCCGTGCGCTGATCGATGAAGGCATGCCTTCGTCCAAGGTGTTTGCCGCGGCTTTCGGTGCCGAGCAGCCGGTGGCCTCCAACACCAGCGAAGAGGGCCGCGCACTGAACCGGCGCGTGGAAATGGCCCCGGTGCCCCGGTCTGCCAAGCCATGAGCAAGCCGGGAGTGCCGCCGTCGCTACAGTCGCTGCGCAGCACCGATGCCCAGCGATTTGACCCCGCACGTTTCCATTACCTGGAAGTGCTTTCGCGCCGCGCGTCCGCCGCAACAGGTGCACTGCAGCCCATTTTGCAGGCCAAGCTGGCCACGGCACTGGCCGACTACAGCCAGCGCATGGGGCAAGCGCAGGACCTGCGCCGCACCGCTGTGCAAACGCTGCCGAACAACGGCCTTGAGGCCCTAGCGGAACTGAACCACTACATCCGCCGCACCACGCAGCAAGGCCACCACCACGGCCCCCGGCCAGAGCTGAAAAGCGTGCGCGGTTTCCGCGAGGTGTGGTCCAAAATCGCCGCCATCGACCATATGGACCAGGCCATGGTGCGCGGCCCCGAAAACGCCGGCCCGCTCAATCCCCACATGCTGGTGCTGCGCTCCCTGGCGCTGATGCGCCAGCTATCGCCCGACTACCTGCAGCGTTTTCTGTCGCATGTGGACTCGCTGCTGTGGCTGGACCAGGAAAACCAGAAACACACACCGGCAGAGGCCAAGCCAGCGCGCAAGAGTCGGCCCAAGAAGTAGGTGCGGGTAGCGCGTCAAGTTTCGCCCAAGCCCAAAAATACATGCCTACGGCACAGGCTTCGCACCACGCTTGCTATCAAATAAAGAGCTTCTTGTGCTGATGGAATAAGCACAGGAAGCTCTTTTCATTCAAATTCACAAAACCACACCTTCTCTTGAGACATATCAAGGATTGCACTTCGGCATCGGCCACAGAATGGGGTCTCATCCACCCACTTTGCGCAAAGGCTCCCCATGCTGAAACACATTTTGTTGGCTACTGACGGATCGGCAGCGTCTGACCATGCCGCCACCATGGCGGTGGATCTGGCCCGCAGCCTGGGGGCCAAGCTGACCGCGCTGTATGCGGTAGACCCCTACCCTTACCTGGGCATGGGCATGGGCGAGGTCAACACCCTCGGCCTGAGCTACTACAAGCAGGCCGCGCAAGAAGAGGCCGCCGCCGCCCACGCCAAAGTCGCCGCGCTGTGCCAGCAAGGCAGCCCGGTCACATTCAACCCCGTGGTGCTGGAAGAGCGCGACGTGGTCAGCGCCATTGTGGAATACGGCCAGACCGAAAAGGCCGACATGATCGTCGTCGGCTCGCATGGCCGCACCGGCGTGGCCCGCATGGTGCTGGGCAGCATCGCCACCAAGGTCTTGGCCGAATCCACACTGCCGGTGCTGGTCGCGCGCTAATTAAGCTTCGGCTAAGCCCCGCATGGGCATACTCCCCCCATGCGCTTGTTACTGGTAGAAGACGACCCCATGATCGGTGAAACCGTGCTCGACGTGCTGCGCGCCGAGCATTTCGCCGTGGACTGGGTGAAAGACGGCGAGATGGCCGACACCGCCCTGCGCAGCGCCCGCTACGACTTGGTGCTGCTCGACCTGGGCCTGCCTCGGCGCGACGGGCTGGACGTGCTCAAAGCCCTGCGCCAACGCAAAGATGCCACCCCGGTGCTGGTGGTCACCGCCCGCGACGCGGTGGCCGACCGCATTGCCGGGCTGGATGCCGGGGCCGACGACTACGTGCTCAAACCCTATGACATCGACGAGCTGCTGGCCCGCATCCGCGCCCTGACCCGACGCAGCGCGGGCCGCGCCGACCCGGTGCTGGAGGTGCACGGCCTGCGCCTGAACCCCGCCACCTTTGAGGCCACCCGCGACGGCCAGCCCGTCACCCTCTCAAAACGCGAATGGGCTGTACTGGAGGCGCTGATGGCCCGCCCCGGCGTGGTGTTCTCGCGGGCCCAGCTGGAAGAAAAGCTCTACAGCTGGAAAGACGACGTGAGCAGCAACGCCGTCGAGGTCTACATCCACGGCCTGCGCAAAAAGCTGGGCGCGGAACTCATCCAGAACGTGCGCGGCCTGGGCTATGTGATGCCCAGGCCATGAACTCCATCCGTCGACGGCTATTGGGTTCGGTGATGACCGCCATTTTGGTGGCCGCGCTGTTCCAGGCCGCATCGGCCTACCGGGGGGCGTTGCAGCAGGCCGATGAAATGTTCGACTACCACCTGCAGCAAATGGCCTACGCGCTGCGCAACGGTGCCCTCAGCCAAAGCGCCCCCCAAGCCCCCTTTGATGCCGACTACGAGGTACAGATCTGGAGCGCAGACGGTGTGCAGTTGTTCCAGTCGCATGTCAACCGCCTGCCACCGCAAGCGGTGCTGGGCTTTTCGGACGTGGAACAAAACGGCACGCGCTACCGCGTCTACTCCATCCAGACCCCAGCGCAGACCATCCAGATCGCCCAGGACCTGAGCGCCCGCCAGGCCCGCGCCCGCGCCCTGGCCGCGCGGGCCATGCTGCCCATGGCCGTGATAGCCCCGCTGCTGATGGCGGCACTGTGGTGGGCCATCCGCCACGCCCTCAAGCCGCTGGAACGCACCCGCCAGCAGGTGGCCGCCCGCGCGGTGGACGACCTGTCGCCCCTGCCCGAAGCCGACCTGCCCGACGAGGTGCTGCCGCTGGTGCGCGAGCTGAACCTGCTGTTTGGCCGGGTGCACACCGCCTTCGATGCCCAAAAATCCTTTGTGGCCAATGCCGCGCACGAGCTGCGTTCGCCACTCACCGCCCTCAAGCTGCAGGCCCAGGCGCTGGACCGCGCCCCCGACGCGCCCACCCGCAGCATCGCCATCGCCCGGCTGCACCAGGGCATCGACCGCGCGGTGCGCCTGATGAACCAGCTGCTGGTGCTGGCCCGGCAAGAGTCGGCCAGCGACACGCCGCCCGAGCCCATCGCGCTACACGACCTGGTGCGCCTGGGTGTGGAAGAGGCCCTGCCACAGGCCCAAGAACGCCACATCGACCTGGGTGCGCACCTCGGCGATGCGGTGCAGGTGCAAGGCCACCCCGACGCCCTGCGCATCCTGCTGCGCAACCTGCTGGACAACGCGCTGAAATACACGCCTGAGCGGGGCCGGGTGGATGTGGCCATCACGTCTGAAAACGGCGCTGTCGTGCTGACCGTGGAAGACTCCGGCCCCGGCATTGCGCCCGCCGATCTGGAAAAGGTGTTTGACCGTTTTTACCGCAGCGCCGAGGCCACGGCAGGCGGCAGCGGGTTGGGCTTGGCTATTGCGCAGGCGATTGCGCAGGCGCACGGCGCGAAATTGCGGCTGGACGTTTCGCCCTCCCTGGGCGGCTTGCGCGTGGCGCTGGTGTTTACAAACCCGCCAGCAGCTCCGCAAACGCCTGCGACCGGCCCTGGCGCGAAGCGTTCTTGACGGCGGCGGGGTCGGGCAAACGCACCGCCTGGGCCCGCACATCGGCCACAAACTGCGGCAACAGGGCGGCAATTTCGTCCACCGAATCGATACGCGCCATGGCCTCCAGCCCGGCACCGCGCAGCACACCGGCGGTGTCGCCCACCGGGTCGGTCAGGCCGAGGATGGGGCGGCCTGCGCGCAGGTATTCGTAGATCTTGGCGGGGATCTGGGCGTTGCAGTTGCTGGCCTGCATAACCAGCAAGGCATCCACCGACAGCATTTCAGCCAGGGCCTCGCGGTAGGGCACGGCGGGGCTGAGTTCGATGAAGTCCTGCACGCCATGCGCGGTGGCCAGCTGGGTCAGCATGTCGTCATGGGCCGAGGCGCGGAAGCGGATTTGCAACTGCCGGGCCGTCAACGCCCCGCTGGCCTTGAGGCGCTGCAGGGCCTGAAAGAGCTGGGTCGGGTCGCGCTCGGACGGGTAGACGATGCCGCTGTGCAGCAGCACCACGGGCTGGTCGTCGGTCAGCGCCCGCACCGGGGCGCGGGGCGCATGGGCAAAGCTCTCTTCGTCGTAGCCGTTTTCCAGCACGGTGATGCGGCTGGCGGCCTGGGGGTAGCGCTCGCGGTACATCTGCGCTGCGCCGGGGGTGGTGAAGACGCTGCGGCTGGCCTGCTCCACCGCTTCTTGTTCGATGCGCTGGTAACTGCGCCAGGTGACGGGGTCGGCGGGGTAGCCGTCTTGCGCCATCGGGTCGCGGAAATCGGCAATCCAGGGCAAGCCGGTCTTTTGGTGCAACTGCTGGGCGATCACGTGGGCGGTGGCGATGGGGTAGGTGGACCAGATCGCGTCGGGCTTGAATTCCTTGATGAGTTGCAGGCCCTGGCGCACCGCGTCAAAGCGCCAGCTGATCCAGCGGTCGGGCCGGGCCATCCAGCCCATGTAGCGGCCCTGGATGTTCAGGTGCCGCGCGGTGTCGAGGGCAAAGGCGCGGCGCACCACGGTGCCTTCTGGCACGTCGTTCATCAAATCGGGGCTGGTGCGCTCATAGGCGCGCGGGTCGGCAGTCAGCACCACCGGCTTCCAGCCCAGCGCGGGCAGGTGCTGCACAAAGCGCAAGGTCCGCTGGATACCACTGCTGCCCGCCAGCGGCGGGAAGTGGTAGGCGATCATCAAAACTGTTTTCACACGGGAAGCCTTGGTTATTTCTGCTCCGAGATCATACGGGGAGAAGCGTTACACACGCATCCGGCAGAATCGCCTGCACCTATGACATCCACCCCACTTCGGCGTTACATCCATTTTTTAGCCCTGTGGCTGCTGCTGTGCGGCGTGGCCATGGCCCAGAGTGCGGCCAACACGCTACAGGTCGGCCCCCTAAGAACTATCAAAACAATAGCTGCTGCTGCCCGTCTGGCAAGCGCAGGCAGCATTATTGAAGTAGATGCAGGCGAGTACGTGGGCGACGTGGCCGTCTGGACCCAGCCCAACCTGACGCTGCGCGCCGTGGGTGGGCGGGTGCGCCTGCAGGCCAACGGCATGGCGGCAGAGGACAAAGCGATCTGGGTGGTGCGTTCGCCCAAATTCACCGTGGAAGGCTTTGACTTCGAGGGTGCGCAGGTGGCGGGCCGCAATGGCGCAGGCATCCGCTTTGAATCCGGCTGGCTGGTGGTGCGCAACTGCAGCTTCACGCACAACGAAATGGGCCTGCTCACCAGCAACGACCCCCAGGCCGTGCTGGAGGTGGAAAACAGCGAATTCGCCTACAACATGCGCCCCGACGGGCACAACCACAACCTCTACATCGGCCAGATCGCCCGCGCAACTATTACAGGCAGTTACCTGCACCACGCCCGCACCGGCCACCTGCTGAAAAGCCGCGCGGCCATCAACCACATCTTGTACAACCGTCTGACCGACGATGGCGGCAGCGCCAGCTACGAGCTGGAGTTTCCCAACGGCGGCGTGGCGGTGGTGCTGGGCAACACCATCGAACAGGGCCCGCAGACCGAGAACCCCGCCCTCATCTCCTTCGGGGCCGAGGGCTACAGCTGGCCCGTCAACCGGCTCAGCCTGGCCTATAACACCCTGGTAGACGACCTGCCCAGCGGCGGTGCCTGGCTGAAGATCAAACCCGGGGCCGATGCCGTGCTGGCCGTGAACAACCTGCTGGTCGGCACAGCGCCGCTGCAGGCCACCGCGTCGGAAGACTTCCGCAACAACTTCCACACCGACCGCAGCAGCTTCATGCCCGGTGGCGACTACCGGCTGCGGGCGGGCTCGCCGCTGCGGGGCAAAGCCATCGCCATGGACAAAACCCTGCAAGCGCAGCGTGAATATAGTCACACCGCCAAGAGCATCGCCCTGGGCAATGCCCCGCATAATCCCGGGGCGATGCAGCGCAGCCCAGCGCCTCGGCCCTGATATTTTTGCTTTCTACGCCCCCACTATGTCCTCAAACACCCCCTCCCTGGCATCCCTGGTACTTGGCAGCCCCCGCTTTACCGATGCCCGCCTGGCCGCCATCGCAGGCACCAACGGCCTGCTGGCCGCCTGGCAAGCCGCCTGCGCCGCCGATGCGGCCAGCGCCGCACTGCAGGCCACGGGCGACTTCGCGGTGGGGCTGCAAGAGCCCTCGGGCCGCACGTTTTTGGCGGTAGACCGCTTTGCCATCCGCAGCCTGTGCTACCGGGTGGTGGACGGGCAGATCCGCTTTGCGGGCCGCGCGGACGAACTGGCCGACGGTGCCGACATCGACCCGCAGGCCATCTTCGACTACCTGTACTTCCACGCCATCCCCTCGCCGCGCACCATCTTTAAGGGCGTGTTCCGCCTGCCGCCGGGCCACTACGCGCTGTTTGAGCAAGGCCAACTCACCGTCGCGCCGTACTGGGTGCCCACCTTCATCGAGCCGCGCAGCGCCTCGTTCAGCAGCCTGCGCGAAGAGTTCCGCGGCCTGGTGCGCACCGCTGTCAACGCCCAGCTTGACGGCGGCAAGGCCGCCTGCTTTTTGAGCGGCGGCACCGACAGCTCCACCGTGGCCGGCATGCTCAGCGAGATCGGTGGCAAGCAGGGCCAGAAGGCCGCCACCTACTCCATCGGTTTCGATGCCGAGGGCTACGACGAGATGGAATACGCCCGGTTGGCCTCGCGCCACTTCAACACCGAGCACCACGAGTACTACGTCACCCCCGACGACCTGGTGCGCAGCATTGCCGACGTGGCCCGCTCCTACGACCAGCCGTTTGGCAACTCGTCCGCCCTGCCCTCGTACTACTGCGCCCGCAAGGCCAAGGACGACGGCGTGACCAAAATTTTGGCCGGTGACGGCGGCGACGAACTCTTTGGCGGCAACAGCCGCTACGCCAAGCAGCGCGTGTTTGGCTGGTACGACATGGTGCCCAGCGGCATCCGCAAGGGCCTGATGGAGCCGGTGCTGGCCCAAACCGCCGAGAGCAGCATCTCCCTGCTGAGCAAAGCCTCCAGCTACGTGGAGCAGGCCAAGGTGCCGCTGCCCGACCGCCTGCAGATGTACAACCTGCTGCTGCGCCTGGGCGTGAACGATGTGCTGACCCCGGCGTTTCTGGCCCAGGTCAACATCCAGGGCCCGGCCGAGCAGCAGCGCGGCATCTGGAACCTGCCCACCACCGGCAGCCAGCTCAACCGCATGCTGGCCTTCGACTGGCGCTACACCCTGGCCGAAAGCGACCTGCCCAAGGTCTGCGGCACCACCCGCCTGGCGGGCCTGCACGTAGGCTTTCCCATGCTGAACGAAGCGCTGCTGGACTTCTCGCTCAAGCTGCCGCTGGAGTACAAGCTCAAGGGCCTGAAGCTGCGCTGGTTCTTCAAGGAAGCCCTGCGCGGCTTCCTGCCTGACGAAATTTTGACCAAAAAGAAACAGGGCTTTGGCCTGCCCTTCGGCGTATGGGCCACCCGCCACGACGGCCTCAGAGCAGTCGCCACCGACTCGCTCAACAGCCTGGCCACCCGCAACATCGTGCGCCCCGCATTTATCCGCAGCCTGCTCACCGAGCGGCTGCAGGAACACCCCGGCTATTACGGTGAAATGGTGTGGATTTTGATGATGCTGGAGCAGTGGCTACAGGCGCACGCGCCCGACTACAAAATGTCCGCTTAAAAAACGCTATCGTTTTTGACATCAAAAAAAAGAGCTGCTACCGCCGATGGAATGGGCGGTAGCAGCTCTTTTTATGCCTAAAAAAAGACCTATTTTTTGTCTAACCGCATCTCGGCCGCCCGCGCGTGGGCCTGCAGGCCTTCGCCGTAGGCCAGCTCGGCGGCGATGCGGCCCAGTTCCTGCGCACCGGCCTGGCTGACTTCGATCAGGCTGCTGCGCTTCTGGAAGTCGTAGACCCCCAGCGGGCTGGAGAAGCGGGCCGTGCCTGCGGTGGGCAGCACGTGGTTGGGTCCGGCGCAGTAGTCGCCCAGGCTCTCCGAGGTGTAGGCACCCAGAAAAATGGCCCCAGCGTGGCGCAGCAGCGGCTCCCAGCGGTGCGGGTCGGTGCTGCTCACCTCCAAATGCTCGGGGGCGATGCGGTTGCTGATCTCGCAGGCCTCTTCCATGCTGCGGGTCTGGATCAGCGCGCCGCGGCCGGTGAGCGACTTGGCGATGATCTCGGCGCGGGGCATTTCATTGAGCAGGCGGTGAATGCTGGCCTGCACCTGGTCGATATAGGCGGCATCGGGGCACAGCAGAATGCTTTGCGCCAGTTCGTCGTGCTCGGCCTGGCTGAACAGGTCCATCGCCACCCAGTCGGGCGGGGTGCTGCCGTCGGCCAGCACCAGAATCTCGCTGGGTCCGGCAATCATGTCGATGCCCACGGTGCCGAAGACGCGGCGCTTGGCCGCTGCCACGTAGGCGTTGCCGGGGCCAGTGATCTTGTGCACGTTAGGGATGGTGGCCGTGCCATAGGCCAGCGCGGCCACGGCCTGCGCGCCGCCGATGGTGTAGGCGCGGGTGACCCCGGCCACATAAGCGGCAGCCAGCACCAGGGCGTTCTTTTCGCCCCGTGGGGTGGGCACCACCATGATGATCTCGCCCACACCCGCCACGTGCGCGGGGATGGCGTTCATCAGCACGCTGGATGGGTAGGCGGCCTTGCCGCCGGGCACGTAGATGCCCACGCGGTCCAGCGGCGTGACCTTTTGGCCCAGCAGGGTACCGTCTGCATCCCGGTAGCTCCAGCTCTCGCCCGAGGCCTTTTTCTGCGCCTCGTGGTAGCTGCGCACGCGGGCGGCTGCGGCTTGCAGGGCTTCGCGCTGGGCGGCGGGAATCGCATCAAAGGCGGCCTTGAGCTCGGCCTGGGTCAGCTCCAGCTCGGCCAGGGTGTTGGCGTGCAGGCCGTCAAAGCGGTTGGTGTACTCCAGCACCGCCGTGTCGCCGCGCAACTGCACGTCGGCCAGGATGTGGGCCACGGTGGTTTCAATCGCCGTATCGGCCTCGGCAGACCAGTGCAGGCGGGCTTTGAACTCAGCCTCAAAAGTGCTGCTTGTGCTGACCAGACGGGCGGGAGTAGCTACAAAAGTCATAGTATTCAGGTTTTTGCGCGTTCGGCCACCGCCGCTGCGAAGGCGTCGATCATGGCGCGGATGGGGGCTTGCTTGAGCTTGAGCGCGGCCTGGTTCACCACCAGGCGCGAGCTGATGTCCATGATGCGTTCCACTTCCACCAAATGGTTGGCCCGCAGCGTATTGCCGGTGGACACCAGATCGACGATGGCATCGGCCAGCCCGGTCAGCGGGGCCAGTTCCATGCTGCCGTAGAGCTTGATCAGATCGACGTGCACGCCCTTGGCGGCGAAGAATTCGCGCGCAATCGCCACGTATTTGGTGGCCACCCGCAGGCGCGAGCCCTGCTTGACGGCGCGTTCGTAGTCGAAGTCGTTACGCACCGCCACGCTGATGCGGCATTGGGCAATCTGCAAATCCAGCGGCTGGTACAGGCCCTGGCCGCCGTGTTCGATCAGCGTGTCTTTGCCGGTGATGCCCAGGTCGGCACCGCCGTTTTCCACGTAGGTGGGCACGTCGGAGGCGCGCACGATGAGCACGCGCACGCCCGGCTGGTTGGTGTCCAGGATCAGCTTGCGGGACTTTTCGGGGTCGTCCAGCACCTCGATACCGGCAGAGCGCAAAAGCGGCAGCGTGTCGTCGAAGATGCGGCCTTTGGAGAGGGCAAGGGTAATCATTTCTTGACGCGCTCGATATCGGCACCGATGCCGCGTAGCTTGGCTTCCATCTGGTCGTAGCCACGGTCCAGGTGGTAGATGCGGTCCACCACGGTTTCGCCCTCGGCTACCAGGCCGGCAATCACCAGGCTGGCCGAGGCGCGCAGGTCGGTGGCCATGACGGTGGCACCGGAGAGCTTGGCAATGCCTTCGACCACCGCCACCTTGCCGTCGATCTGGATGTGCGCGCCCAGGCGCACCAACTCGTTGACGTGCATGAAGCGGTTTTCGAAAATCGTCTCGGTGACCTTGCTGGGGCCCTGGGCCACGCAGTTCAGGGTCATGAACTGGGCCTGCATGTCGGTGGGGAAACCGGGGTATTCGGTGGTGCGAAAGCTCTGCGCCTTGAGGTGGGTGTGGGCCGGGCCTGCAGACTGCACGCGGATGCCGTCGGCCTCGGGGGTCACGGTCACACCCGCAGTGCGCAGCTTGTCGATCACCGCGTCCAGGTGGTCGGCGCGGCCATGCTGCAGCAGCACGTCGCCACCGGTAGCGGCCACGGCGCACAGGAAGGTGCCGGTTTCGATGCGGTCAGCCACCACCTGGTGGGTGCAGCCGTGCAGCGACTCCACGCCCTGGATGCGGATGCGGTGGGTGCCGTGGCCTTCGATCTTGGCACCCATCTTGATGAGCATTTCGGCCAGGTCGCTGATTTCCGGCTCTTGCGCGGCGTTTTCCAGAATGGTTTCGCCCTCGGCCAGGGTGGCGGCCATGAGGAAGTTCTCGGTGCCGGTGACGGTGACCATGTCAGTGGTGATGTGGCAGCCCTTGAGGCGGGTGCGGCCTGCGGGCAGCTTGGCGATCATGTAGCCGTGTTCGACCACGATCTCCGCGCCCATGGCCTGCATGCCGAGGATGTGCTGGTCCACCGGGCGCGAACCAATCGCGCAACCGCCGGGCAGCGACACGGTGGCCTCGCCAAAGCGGGCCAGCAGCGGCCCCAGGGCCAGCACCGAGGCGCGCATGGTCTTGACCAGCTCGTAAGGCGCTTCGGGCGACGACAGATCGCTGGCGTTGATGGTGACGGTGCCGTCCTCGGTACGCTCTGCCGTCACACCCATGTTGCGGATCAGCGTGAGCATGGTGGACACGTCTTGCAGGCGCGGCACGTTGGTCAGCGTTACGGGCTCGGCCGTCAGCAGCGCGGCGCAGAGTTCAGGCAGGGCGGCGTTTTTGGCACCGGAGATGCGGACCTGGCCTTGCAAAGTGCGGCCACCGCGGATGAGGAGTTTGTCCATGGGAAATGCTCTAAAAATTATTGGGGCAAGGCGGCCCATTCGGCCGGAGTGTAGGTCTTCATCGACAGCGCATGCACCTCGTCGGTGTGCATCTTGGCACCCAGCGTGGCATAGACCCGCTGGTGGCGCTGGATGGCGCGGCGGCCTTCGAACTCAGCCGAGACGATGGTGGCGTACCAGTGGCGGCCATCGCCTTCCAGGGTGATGTGTTCGCAAGGCAGGTGCGATTGGATGATGGTTTGGAGTTCTTCAGCAGTCATTTTTGTTATCCGCGGATTTTGTAGCCGATGCGCAGCAGGTTGACGGTGATGGCGCTCACCACCAGCAGCGCGCCGCCCACGATGCCCAGGCTGAGCCAGGGCGACACGTCGCTTACGCCAAAGAAGCCGTAACGGAAGCCGTCGATCATGTAGAAAAACGGGTTCAGGTGGCTCACGGTTTGCCAGAACGGCGGCAGGGAATGGATGGAATAGAACACGCCGCTCAAAAAGGTCATGGGCATGATCACGAAGTTCTGGAACGCCGCCATCTGGTCGAACTTTTCAGCCCACAGCCCGGCGATGATCCCTAAGGTACCCATCAGCGCCGCGCCCAGCACCGCAAACACGATGATCCACAGCGGGGCCTCGAAGCTCGCACCGGTGAAGATGGCGGTAACGGCAAACACGCCCGCACCCACCAGCAGGCCGCGCGCGATGGCCGATCCCACGTAGGCCCAGAACCAGTCCCAGTGCGACAGCGGCGACAGCAGCACAAACACCAGGCTGCCCATGATCTTGCTCTGGATCAGCGACGAGGAGCTGTTGGCAAACGCGTTTTGCAGCACGCTCATCATCACCAGGCCGGGCACCAGGAAGGCGGTGTAGTTGATCGTGCCGTAGACCATGGCCTTGCCTTCGAGCACGTGGCCGAAGATCAGCAGGTAGAGCACCGCGGTGAGCACCGGCGCGCCCACGGTCTGGAAGCCGACCTTCCAGAAGCGCAGCGATTCTTTGTAAAGCAGGGTTTGCCAGCCGGTCATGCTGCCACCTCGCTGGCGGTGTAGCCATTGGTCATCACGTCGAGGAACACGTCTTCCAGATCGGCCTTGCGGATCTCCACGTCTTCGGCGGTCAAACCGGCTTCCCGCACCGCGGCCAGGTAGCGTTCGATCTCGGCGGCGTTGTGTGCAGGGAACTGCACGATGCGGCCTGTAATACGGGCCTGCTGCGCCAGGGCTGGCGGTAGTTCGCTATCAACTTTGAAGCGCAGCACATTGCTGGAGGCGTTTTTCAGCAGCTCGCTGGTGCGGTCCAGGGCGACGATGCGGCCTTTTTTCAGCATGGCGATACGCGAGCACAGGGCCTCAGCCTCTTCCAGATAATGGGTGGTGAGCAGCACCGTGTGGCCTTGCTTGTTGAGCTTGGCGATGAACTGCCACAGGGTCTGGCGCAGCTCCACATCGACCCCGGCGGTGGGCTCGTCGAGCACGATGACGGGGGGCTTGTGCACCAGGGCCTGGGCCACCAGCACGCGGCGCTTCATGCCGCCCGAGAGCTGGCGCATATTGGACGTGGCCTTGTCAGCCAGGCCCAGGCTGTCCAGCAGCTCGTCGATCCAGGCATCGTTGTTCTTCACGCCAAAGTAGCCCGACTGGATACGCAGCGCCTCGCGGACGTTGAAAAACGGGTCGAACACCAGCTCTTGCGGCACCACGCCGAGCTGGCGGCGGGCCTGGGCAAAGTCTTTGGCCACGTCATGGCCGTGCACCAGCACCTTGCCGCCGGTGGCGCGGTTCAAGCCCGCCAGAATGCTGATCAGCGTGGTTTTACCCGCTCCGTTGGGGCCGAGCAGGCCAAAGAACTCCCCCTGCGCGATGTCGAAGCTGACGCTGTCGAGGGCGGTGAGTGGGGGTTTTTGGGAGCCACGGGGGCTGGGGTAGGTCTTGGAGACCTGCTGGAAGGAGATGGCGGGCATGGGGCAGTGATTTTAACGGCTGGCCCCACATGCCGCCGGGCCGCGACTTTATCCCTGAATCCGCTCCAAAGCCCGCTCCAGGTGCTGCACTGTGCGCGCCACGTTGTGCAACTTCTCCAGCCCGAACAGGCCGATACGAAAGCTTTGGAAGTCCGCCCCCTCGTCGCACTGCAGCGGCACCCCGGCAGCGGTTTGCAGGCCCTGGCCGATGAACTTCTTGGCAGACTGTATCTCGGGGTCGGTGGTGTAGCTCACCACCACACCGGGTGCCTGAAAACCCGTTGCTGCCACGCTGGCCATGCCCTTGCGCACCAGCAGCGCGCGCACGGCATCCCCCAGCGCCTGCTGCTCGGCGCGCAGTGCGTCAAACCCGTAGGCCTGGGCTTCGCGCATCACGTCGCGCAGCCGGGCCAGGGCATCGGTGGGCAGGGTGGCGTGGTAGGCATGGCCGCCGTTTTCATAGGCTTCCATGATGTTCAGCCACTTCTTCAGGTCGCAGGCAAAGCTGCTGCTGGTGGTGGATTCGATGCGTTCACGTGCCAAGGCGCTGAGCACCACCAAAGCGCAGCAGGGCGAACCGCTCCAACCCTTTTGCGGCGCGCTGACCAATACGTCTACGCCGGTGGACTGCATGTCCACCCAGATGGCACCCGAGGCAATGCAGTCCAGCACCAGCAGGCCGCCCACGCTGTGCACCGCGTCGGCCACGGCACGCAAATAGGCATCGGGCAGGATCATGCCGCTGGCGGTTTCCACATGCGGGGCGAACACCACGGCGGGCTTTTCGGCCCGGATGGTGGCCACCACCTCGTCAATGGGTGCGGGGGCAAACGGGGCTTGCGGGCCAGCGCCCTGGCGGCGCGCTTTCAGGACGGTGCTGGACCGGGGGATCTGGCCCATGTCAAAAATCTGCGTCCAGCGGTAGCTGAACCAGCCGTTGCGGATCACCAGCACGTGCTGTGCGGTGGCAAACTGCCGCGCCACCGCCTCCATGCCAAAAGTGCCGCTGCCGGGAACCACGATGGCCGACTGCGCGTGGTAGACCTGCTTGAGCACACCGGAAATATCGCGCATCACGCCCTGGAAGGACTGCGACATGTGGTTCAAGGCACGGTCGGTATAGACCACGGAGTATTCGAGCAGACCTTCTGGGTCTACATGGGGCAATAGGCCGGGCATGGGGGGCTCCTGGACGAATGGATGTGCCCGCCAGCTTAGCACCCGCCAAGCAAGTAAAAACCCAGGGGTGTGGCCCGGCTCAGGCAGCGGGTAACAACTCGGCCACGCCGTACAAGCCCGCCAGCGCCGCCAGCCGCTGGGGCAGCCCACGCACCGCAAACGAGCGGCCCAGGCTGAAGCTTTCGCGTCGGCACTCCAGCAGCACGGCCAGGGCGGACGAGTCGAACCGGGCCAGCGCGGTGGCATCCACCACCACCGCCGTGCCGGTCTGGGAGCGCAGGCCCTGCATCAGCATGCGCAGCGAGGCCGTGGCCTGCGCGTGGGTCAGCTCGGCGGGCAGCACCAGCATGTCAGTTCTTTTTGGCGTTGGCCTGGTTGCGCGCGGCCAGGCTGGCGATCAGGCCGTCCACGCCCTTGGCGTTGATCTCGCTGGCGAACTGGCTGCGGTAGGTTTCCACCAGCCACACCCCCAGCACGTTCAGGTTGTAGATCTTCCAGCCCGCGCCCTCGCCGGGGGTTTTGACCAACCGGTAGTCAAGTTGGATGGGGTCGCCACCGCCTTTGACTTCAGAGCGCACCAGCACTTCCTTGTCGTCGGGGCTGGCGCGAAAGGGCTTCATGCTGACCTCTTGGTCGCTGACCTGGGCCAGCGCGCCGGAGTAGGTGCGCACCAGCAGGGTTTTGAACTCGTCCTGCAGTTTTTTCTGCTGTTCAGGCGTGGCCTGGCGCCAGCCGGGGCCTACGGCAGAGGAGGTCATGCGCGCAAAGTCCACGTTGGGCATGATCTTGGCATCGACCAACACCATGACTTTGGCCACATTGCCCTGTTGCAGGGTTTTGTCGGCCTTGATGGTGGAGAGCACATCGGTGGAGATGCGCTTGACCAGCGCGTCTGGCGCTTCATCAGCGGCCATGGCATTGAAAGTTGCGGCTACCGCCAACACAGCACCAGCGGCCCATTGGCCTAACAAACGACGTTTCATACTGACTTTCTCTACGCGGAACATCCGCACTACCTTAATGAAAATGCGCCCCAATGGTTGACGCAGGGGCTTTGAACCGGGATGGATTATTTGGTCTCGGGCGGGTTACCGTCGTACACCTCGTTGTCGCGCACCTGCAGATAGAAGTCGCGGGTGAAGGAGTATTTGTCGAGCGCAGCCTCTTCCAGCGACTCGGTGGCGCGCAGCAGGTTGGCGCGGGTGTCCACCAGGTTCAGGCCCGCCAGGCGGTCGCGCGTGCCGGCATCGGGAAACACCTTCAGCGGGTTGCCGTAGGCATTGACCGACCAGGCCGAGATGTCACGCACCGTGGAGGGCCCCAGCAGCGGAATCACCAGGTACGGCCCCGACGGCACGCCCCACCAGCCCAGGGTTTGGCCAAAATCTTCGCGCTGGCGCTCCAGGCCCATGTCGGTGGCCAGGTCAAACAAACCGCCGATACCAAACACGCTGTTGATGCTGAGGCGCATCCAGCTCTCGGCAGCCGCCCGGCCCTTGAACTGCATGGCGTTGTTGGCGGTGTTCCAGACCTCGCCCAGGTTGGAGAAGAAGTTGGTCACGCCCTGGCGTGCCAGCGACGGCACGGCAAACATGTAGGCCTTGGCCACCGGCTTGACCACGGCTTTGTCCACCGCATCGTTGAACACGGCGACCTTGCGGTTCAGCGGCTCCAATGGGTCGCGCGGGTTGGCCTGGGGGCCGGTGGCACAACCAGAAATCAAGGCAAAAGCACCCACAGCGCAGGTAATACGGGCAGTAGCAGCTATATTTTTAATAGTAATCATGTCAAACCTTCTCAAGGTCATTTTTCGGCTGGGCCATCGGCAGCCTTGCTATACAAAAACTGGCTGATCAAATTCTCCAGGACTACCGCCGACTGGGTGGCCGAAATCGTGTCGCCCGCCACCAGACTCTTTGCATCGGCACCGGCTTCGATACCGATGTACTGCTCGCCCAGCAGACCGCTGGTCAGAATCTTCAGCGAGCTGTCCTTGGGGAAAGCGTAGCGCGGATCCATGGCCAGGGACACCCGGGCCTGGAAGCTTTTGTCATCAAAAGTAATGCTGTCCACCCGGCCCACCACCACCCCGGCGCTCTTCACCGCCGCCTTGGGCTTGAGGCCGCCGATGTTGTCAAACTTGGCCGAGACGCTGTAGCCGGTCTGGAAATTCAGCGACAGCAGATTGGCCGACTGCAGCGCCAGAAACAGCAGCGCAGCCGCCCCCAGCAGCACAAACAAACCCACCCAGACATCGTTTTTAGAGCGTTGCATAAACCGTACCTCAGATTGTGAACATGGTGGCTGTGAGCAAAAAGTCCAGCGCCAGCACCGCCAGCGAGGCCACCACCACCGTGCGCGTCGTCGCCCGCGACACGCCTTCGGGCGTGGGCTGGGCCTCATAGCCTTGCAGCAGCGCCACAAAGCTCACCGTAAAACCAAACACAATGCTTTTGATGACGCCGTTGCCTACGTCAAGCCACACGTCCACGCCGCCCTGCATCTGGCTCCAGAACGCACCAGAATCCACGCCGATCATCAGCACGCCGACCACCCATCCACCCAGGATACCGACCGCACTGAACAGCGCTGCCAGCAGGGGCATGGTGATGACCCCGGCCCAAAAGCGCGGGGCCAGAATGCGCCGCACCGGGTCCACGGCCATCAGCTCCATGGCGCTGAGCTGCTCGCCCGCCTTCATCAAACCAATACCTGCCGTGAGCGAGGTGCCTGCGCGCCCGGCAAACAGCAAGGCCGTGACCACCGGGCCCAGCTCGCGCACCAGGCTCAAGGCCACCAGCAGGCCCAGGGCCTCGCTGGAGCCGTAGCGCTGCAAGGTGTAGTAGCCCTGCAAGCCCAGCACAAAGCCCACAAACAGGCCCGACACGCTGATCAGCGCCAGCGAATAGTTGCCCAGGAAGTGGATCTGGTCGCGCACCAGGCCAAAGCGCCGCAAAGTGGGCCCCAGCAGCGCCACCAGGCGCACAAACAGGCGCGTGGCGTTGCCGATATCGGCCAGCTTGCTGCGCAGCGCAAAGCCCACGTCAGACGGTTTGTACCAACTCATGCGGCACCGCCTTTGGGCGGCTGCAGGCCCGCGCCAAAATCCTGCTCCACCGTGGGGCCAGGGTAATGGAAACGCACCGGGCCATCGGGCAGCGCGTGGATGAACTGGTGCACCAGCGGGTCGGTGCTGCCGCGCACCTCGTCCGGCGTGCCCTGCGCCACGATCTTGCCGTTGGCCAAAATCACCACCTTGTCGGCGATGTGGAAAGTTTCGTCCAGGTCGTGCGACACCACCACGCTGGTCAGGCCCATGGTGTCGTTCAGGTCGCGGATCAGCCGGGCCGCTGTGCCCAGCGAGATCGGGTCCAGCCCGGCAAAGGGCTCGTCGTACATCAGCAGCTCGGGGTCCAGCGCCATGGCGCGGGCCAGGGCCACGCGCCGCGCCATGCCGCCCGAGACCTCACTGGGCATCAGGTCGCGCGCGCCACGCAGGCCCACCGCGCCCAGTTTCATCAGCACGATGTCGCGCACCAGCGCTTCGGACAAATCGGTGTGCTCGCGCAGCGGAAACGCCACGTTGTCGAACACGCTGATGTCGGTAAACAAGGCCCCAAACTGGAACAGCATGCCCATGCGGCGGCGGGCGGCGTACCAACCGGCCTGGTCGAACTGGGCGACGTTCTGGCCGTCCAGCAGCAGCTCGCCCTTTTGCGCCTTGATCTGCCCGCCAATCAGGCGCAGCACCGTGGTCTTGCCCCCCCCCGAAGCCCCCATCAGGGCCGTCACCTTGCCACGCGGAATGCTCAGCGTAATGCCGTCCAGAATCGCGCGCTCTCCATACCCGAAGGTGAGGTTGCGGATGTCAACAAGGTTGTCGGTGGAGAGCGGGGCGGGTGAGGTCATAAAAAAACAAAAGCCGGAACACTTCCGGCTTTTGCATGATAAGGGAAAGTCCCCATAGTCGGCCTGGCAGTGTCGCGAAATACAAACATACCCGGATGTATGTATTAGAGTTTCCACTCCATGCTATGTATTCAGGAGCTGTTCACGCCCATGGAATAAGCGCAAACCCCTTAAATACACACAACACCTGCCCAAACACCCCTTCCAGAAACACCGTGGAACTGGCTTTGCCAGGCCACTGGTGTTGCCCCCTGCGTGTCGTATCGGCTTTTCAAGACGATACGAGGGGGGTTGGCGGAAAGCGCTTGCGCTGTAGCCTGGGGGTGTTCAACATTTCATCGGGGTAAGTCGCTGAAACCCATCAGGAACTCGTCCACCGCCCGCGCGGCCTGGCGGCCTTCGCGAATGGCCCACACGACGAGCGATTGACCGCGGCGGATGTCGCCTGCGGCAAACACCTTGGGCACGTTGGTGGCGTAGCCGCCGCTGAACTCGGTGTGCGCTTTGGCGTTGCCACGGGCATCCTTGTCGATACCGAAGGCATCCAGGATGTTGGCCACGGGGCTCACAAAGCCCATGGCCAGCAGCACCAGGTCGGCCTGCATCACGACTTCGGTGCCGGGGATTTCCACCAGCTTGCCGTCCTTGAACTCGACGCGCACGGTCTTCAGGCCGGTGACCTTGCCTTTTTCGCCGATGAACTCCTTGGTGGAGATGGCGAACTCGCGCTCGCAACCTTCCACATGGCTGGAGCTGGTACGCAGCTTGATCGGCCAGTAGGGCCAGGTCATGGGGCGGTTTTCTTCTTCGGGCGGCTGGGGCATCACCTCGAACTGGGTCACGCTGACCGCGCCGTGGCGGTTGCTGGTGCCCACGCAATCAGAGCCGGTGTCGCCGCCGCCGATGACGATGACCTTCTTGCCGTCGGCCCGCAGCTGGGCCTTGAGCTTGTCGCCCGCGTTGATCTTGTTCTGCTGGGGCAGGAATTCCATCGCGAAATGGATACCGTCCAGCTCGCGGCCGGGCACGGGCAGGTCGCGCGATTGCTCGGCTCCGCCGGTGAGGACCACCGCGTCAAAGTCTTTTTGCAGTTGCTCGGGGGTGATGGTTTCCTTGGCCCAGTTGGTGACCTTGGAGCCCTTGCCCAGCGGGTCTTTGGCCGCGCCCACCATCACGCCGGTGCGGAAAGTCACGCCTTCGGCCTGCATCTGTTCAACACGGCGGTCGATGTGGCTCTTTTCCATCTTGAAGTCGGGAATGCCGTAGCGCAGCAGGCCGCCGACGCGGTCGTTCTTTTCGAACAGCGTCACGTCATGGCCCACACGCGCCAGTTGCTGGGCCGCTGCCAGGCCTGCAGGGCCGGAGCCGACCACCG
The DNA here is from genome assembly GCA_963512605.1 of uncultured Albidiferax sp. Lineage (GTDB taxonomy): Bacteria > Pseudomonadota > Gammaproteobacteria > Burkholderiales > Burkholderiaceae_C > Rhodoferax_B. Next base: position 41,903 of record CAUPNG010000026.1, read on the forward strand.
CCACTTTTTTGCCGGTCTTGTGCGGGGCCACGCGGGGCTGGACCCAGCCTTCGTCCCAGGCGCGGTTGATGATGGCGTGCTCGATGGACTTGATGCCTACCGGCAGGTCGTTCACGTTCAGCGTGCAGGCCGCCTCGCAGGGCGCGGGGCAGATGCGGCCGGTGAACTCGGGGAAGTTGTTGGTGCTGTGCAGCACCTCGATGGCGTTCTTCCAGTCGCCGCGGTACACCAGATCATTGAAGTCCGGAATGATGTTGTTGACCGGGCAACCGTTGTTGCAGAACGGAATGCCGCAGTCCATGCAGCGCGCGCCCTGGACCTTGGCCTGCGATTCGTCGAGGCCGACGACGAATTCTTTGTAGTGCTTGACGCGTTCGGCGGCGGGCTTGTAGCCCTCTTCGAGCCGCCCGTATTCCATGAAGCCTGTGACTTTACCCATGATTCGTTCCTGTTCTTTACTTGGCTGCAACCGCTACATCTTTAGTAGCTGCCTGCGCTTTTTCTGTCTGCGCTAGGGCCACTTTTCGTGCATGCATTTCTCCCAAGGCGCGCTGGTACTCCAGCGGGAACACCTTGACGAACTTGCCACGCGCTTCGGTCCAGTTGTCCAGCAGATCGCGGGCGCGCTTGCTGCCGGTCCAGCGGTTGTGGTCTTCCAGCAGTTTCTTGAGCTGGGCTTCGTCGGTCTGGCCGTTGTGCCACTGGTCGGCCACACCCAGGCCCTGCTGTTCGCCCGAGGGCAGCACTTTTTCCAGGGACACCATGGACATGTTGCAGCGCTTGGCGAACTGGCCGTCTTCGTCATAGACGTAGGCGATACCGCCGCTCATACCGGCCGCAAAGTTGCGCCCGGTCTTGCCCAGGATGACCGCCGTGCCGCCGGTCATGTATTCGCAACCGTGGTCGCCCGTGCCTTCGACCACCGTGGTGGCACCCGACAGGCGCACCGCAAAGCGTTCCCCGGCCACGCCGCTGAAGAAGGATTCGCCGCTGGTCGCGCCGTACATCACCGTGTTGCCGACGATGGTGTTCTGCGTGGCCGCGCCGCGGAAGTCGATGCTGGGGCGCACCACGATGCGGCCGCCGGAGAGGCCCTTGCCGGTGTAGTCATTCGCGTCGCCAATCAGGTACAGCGTGATGCCGTTGGCCAGGAAAGCGCCAAACGACTGGCCGCCCGTACCTTCGAGCTGGATGCGGATGGTGTCGTCGGGCAGGCCTTCGGGACGCACCTTGGTCAGCGCACCCGAGAGCATGGCCCCCAGCGAACGGTTGACGTTGCGCGCCACTTCCATGAACTTGACCTTTTCGCCGCGCAGGATGGCGGGCTGCGATTTCTCGATCAGCACGTTGTCCAGCGATTTTTCCAGGCCGTGCTCTTGGTTTTGCACGTGGTAGCGCGGCACATCGGCGGGCACATTGGGCTGGGCGAACAGGCGGTTGAAGTCCAGGCCGCTGGCCTTCCAATGGGCGATGCCTTTGCGGGTGTCGAGCAGGTCGGCACGGCCAATCAGGTCGTCGAACTTGCGGATGCCCAGCTGGGCCATGATCTGGCGCACTTCTTCGGCGATGAAGAAGAAGAAGTTCACCACGTGCTCGGGCTTGCCCTGGAATTTCTTGCGCAAGACCGGGTCTTGCGTGGCCACACCCACGGGGCAGGTGTTCAGATGGCACTTGCGCATCATGATGCAGCCCTCCACCACCAGCGGGGCGGTGGCAAAGCCGAATTCATCCGCGCCCAGCAACGCGCCGATGGCGACATCGCGGCCGGTCTTCATCTGGCCGTCGGCCTGCACCCGCACACGGCCCCGCAGGCGGTTCAGCACCAGGGTTTGCTGGGTTTCGGCCAGGCCGATTTCCCACGGACCACCGGCATGCTTAATGGACGACCAGGGCGAGGCGCCCGTGCCGCCGTCGTGCCCGGCGATCACGATGTGGTCGCTCTTGCACTTGGTCACGCCTGCGGCGATGGTGCCCACGCCCACTTCCGACACCAGCTTGGTGCTGATGGACGCGTGCGGTGCCACGTTCTTCAGGTCGTGGATCAGCTGGGCCAAATCTTCGATCGAATAGATGTCGTGGTGCGGTGGGGGCGAAATCAGGCCCACACCCGGCACCGAGTGGCGCAGCTTGCCGATGTACTCGGACACCTTGCCGCCGGGCAGTTGACCGCCCTCGCCCGGCTTGGCACCCTGGGCCATCTTGATCTGGATCTGGTCGCTGGAGACCAGGTATTCGGCAGTGACACCGAAGCGGCCCGAAGCCACCTGCTTGATGCGGCTGCGCAGCGAGTCGCCGTCTTGCAGCGGGTAGTTGACGGTTTCCACGACTTCAGGGCCGATGATTTCGCGCAGCGTCTGGCCTTGCTTGATCGGGATGCCCTTGAGTTCCTGGCGGTAACGGTTCGAATCTTCACCGCCTTCGCCGGTGTTGCTCTTGCCGCCAATGCGGTTCATGGCCACGGCCAGGGTGGTGTGGGCTTCGGTGGAGATCGAGCCCATGGACATGGCACCGGTGGCAAAGCGCTTGACGATTTCTTTCGCCGACTCGACTTCTTCCACCGGAATGGCCTTGGCCGGGTCGATCTTGAACTCGAACAGGCCGCGCAGGGTCATGTGGCGACGGCTTTGGTCGTTGATGAGCTGGGCGTATTCCTTGTAGGTGTTCCAGTTGTTGGCGCGGGTGCTGTGTTGCAGCTTGGCGATGGCATCGGGGGTCCACATGTGCTCTTCGCCGCGCACGCGCCAGGCGTATTCACCGCCTGCGTCGAGCATGGTGGCCAGCACCGGGTCGTCGCCAAAAGCCGCCTTGTGCATGCGCAGGGCTTCCTCGGCAATCTCGAACACGCCAATGCCTTCCACGCGGCTGGAGGTGCCGGTGAAGTACTTGGAGACGGTTTCCTGGTTCAGGCCAATCACCTCGAACAGCTGCGCACCGCAGTAGCTCATGTAGGTGCTCACGCCCATCTTGGACATGATCTTGGACAGGCCCTTGCCGATGGCCTTGACGTAGTTGTAGATGGCCTTCTCGGCCGACAGCGCACCGGACAGATCCTTGTGCAGGTCGGCCAGGGTCTCCATCGCCAGATAGGGGTGGATGGCTTCGGCACCGTAGCCTGCCAGCACACCAAAGTGGTGCACTTCGCGGGCGGTGCCGGTTTCCACCACCAGGCCGGTGGTGGTGCGCAGGCCCAGGGTCACCAGGTGCTGGTGCAGGGCGCTGCTGGCCAGCAGGGCGGGAATGGCGATCTGCGTGGCGCTGACATTGCGGTCGCTGACGATCAGGATGTTTTTACCGCCCTTGATCGCGTCCACGGCTTCGGCGCACAGCGAGGCCAGCTTGGCTTCCACGCCCTCGCGGCCCCAGTCGGCGGGGTAGGTGATGTCCAGCGTGTGGCTGCGGAACTTGCCGTGGGTGTGGCGCTCGATGTCACGCAGCTTGGCCATGTCGGCAAAGTCGAGGATGGGCTGGGCCACTTCCAGGCGCATCGGCGGGTTGACCTGGTTGATGTCCAACAGGTTGGGCTTGGGGCCGATGAAGGACACCAGCGACATGACGATGGCTTCGCGGATCGGGTCGATCGGCGGGTTCGTCACCTGGGCAAACATCTGGCGGAAGTAGTTGTACAGCGGCTTGTTCTTGTCGCTGAGCACGGCCAGGGGGCTGTCGTTGCCCATGGAGCCAATGCCCTCTTCCCCGGCCTGGGCCATGGGGGACAGCAGGAACTTGATGTCTTCCTGGGTGTAGCCGAAGGCCTGCTGGCGGTCCAGCAGCGCGGTAGGGCTGACGGTGGCGGCAGCCGAATCGGCGGGCACGCTGTCGAGCTTGATGCGCAGGTTGTCGATCCACTGCTTGTAGGGCTTGGTGTTGACGATGTTGGCCTTGAGCTCGTCGTCGTCGATCATGCGGCCCTGTTCCAGGTCGATCAGGAACATCTTGCCAGGCTGCAAACGCCATTTACGGACGATCTTGTTCTCGGGCACGGGCAGTACGCCAGATTCCGAGGCCATGATGACCAGGTCGTCGTCGGTGACGCAGTAACGCGAGGGGCGCAGGCCATTGCGGTCCAGCGTGGCGCCGATCTGACGGCCATCAGTGAACACGATGGAGGCCGGGCCGTCCCAGGGTTCCATCATCGCGGCGTGGTATTCGTAGAAGGCGCGGCGGCGCTCGTCCATGTTGGTGTGCTGCTCCCAGGGCTCGGGGATCATCATCATCACGGCCTGGCTGATGGGGTAGCCCGCCATGGTCAGCAGTTCTAGGCAGTTGTCGAAGGTGGCGGTGTCGGACTGGCCGGGGAAGCTGATCGGGTACAGCTTGCCCAGGTCGGCGGCCAGCACGGGGCTGGCCATCACGCCTTCGCGGGCCTTCATCCAGTTGTAGTTGCCCTTGACGGTGTTGATTTCACCGTTGTGCGCCACGTAGCGGTACGGGTGGGCCAGCGGCCACTCGGGGAAGGTGTTGGTGGAGAAACGCTGGTGCACCAGGCCGATGGCCGAAATACAGCGCTCGTCGGACAAATCCTTGTAGTACACGCCCACCTGGTCGGCCAGCAGCAAGCCCTTGTAGATGACCGTGCGGCTAGACATGCTGGGCACGTAATATTCTTTGCTGTGCTTGAGCTTGAGGTTCTGGATGTTGGCGCTGGCGGTCTTGCGGATCACGTACAGCTTGCGCTCCAGCGCGTCTTGCACGATGACGTCGTCACCGCGGCCAATGAACACCTGCTTCAAGAGCGGCTCGGTCTTGCGCACCGTGGGCGACATGGGCATGTCTTTGTCCACCGGCACATCGCGCCAGCCCAGGAACACCTGACCCTCGGCCTTGATGGCGCGCTCCATCTCCTGCTCGCAGGCCTGGCGGGAGGCGTGCTCTTTGGGCAGGAAGATCATGCCCACGCCGTACTCACCGGCGGCAGGCAGGGTCACACCTTGCTTGGCCATTTCTTCGCGGTAGAGCGCGTCGGGAATCTGGATCAGAATGCCCGCGCCATCGCCCATCAGCGGGTCGGCACCCACGGCACCCCGGTGGTCGATGTTTTCCAGGATCTTGAGCGCCTGGGTGACGATATCGTGGCGCTTTTCGCCCTTGATATGGGCCACAAAACCCAGACCACAAGCATCGTGCTCATTGCTGGAGGAATACAAACCGTGGTCTTTGAGATATTGGATCTCGGCAGCCGTTGTCATGGCGCTCTCCTATAGTGTTTCGCGGGGGATCGAAGCATAAAGCACAGCAACAACAATGCCAAGCAGAATAATAGGGGTCAGATTCCAATTAATTCCCGACTAAACTGCCAAGTAGTTAATTAGGGACACATCAAAAATAATAGCTGCTTGCGCCCATTTCATAAGCACGGAAAGTACTTTTTATTCGGATTTTTTGGGCAAAAATGGCCGGCCTGCGGCGGCCTTGGCCACGCGGCGTTCAGTGCGTTTTTGTAAATCCGCCACAAAATCCGCATCGCCCAATGCCCAGCCGCGCAAGGCCGATTGGGTCAGTTGCTGCTGTTGCTCCTCGGTGATGCCTGCATGCACCAATTTGGCGTAGGCCACCTCGCGTGCAAACGGCGTGTTGCCCAGCGCCCACCACAGCGGGTGCGGCGTGACCAGTTTGTCGGCCCGCTGGCCAATGTGGTGGCCGTAGCTGGACCAGGGGTAGTCGCGCGGGTCGGCCACCAGCCCGGCGCGCACCGGGTTCAGGTCGATATAGGCCATGCAGGCCAGCAGGTAGCGGTCGGTTTGCACCAGGGTGGATTTGTAACGACCTTCCCACAGGGTGCCGCTGCGGCCCTGCGCGTCGTTGAAATAGCGCACATAGCTGCGACCCACCGCCTGCATCATCTGCGGCAAAGCTTCTGCCGTGCTGGGCGTGGCCAGCAGGTGGAAGTGGTTGGTCATCAGTACATAGGCGTGGACCTGCACGCCGAACTTCTTGGCGTTCTCGGTCAGCAGGCCCAGCAGCAGGCCGTAGTCCCCCGGGTGGACAAAGATGGGCTGGCGGTTGTTGCCGCGCTGGATGACGTGGTGGGGATAGCCGGGGACGGTGAGGCGGGGGAGCCGGGCCATGTGCGCAACCTAGGGAGTGGATGCGCGATATTAAGCGGGATTAATAGGGTTCTGACCCCTATTATTTCTTCAGGGCAACAAGCGTGCGATGAGGGCCTGGGCAACCAGTACATCCTCGTCTTCGCTCAAGGCGCTGACCCCCACCGCACCCACGACCTCGCCATTGACGCGCAAAGGCAGTCCGCCGCCAAAGCCGGTAAAGCGCGGGTCGGACCAGTAGCCCATGCTGCGCCCGGAACTGCGGCTCCAGGCGCCCAGGTCGGCTGTGGCTTGGCGGTCACGCGCGGCGGTGTAGGCCTTGTTCTGGGCCACCACACCGCTGTGCAGGCTGGCGCCGTCCATGCGGACGAACGCCAAAAGCTCGCCATGGCTGTCGCTGATGGCGATGGACACAGGCTGTTGCTTACCGGCCTGTTCGGCGATGGTCAACTGGAGGGCGCGCAAGGCGTTTTCTGAGGTCAACATGGCGTGCTTTCAGGGAAGTTCGTGGCCCCGGGCGGCCTCATAGAGTTGGTACCACTCGCCCCGGCTGAGGGTCACGGCGGTGGCCTGCGCGCAGGCACGGATGCGTTGCGGGTCGGTGGTGCCCACCACGGGCTGGATGCGCGCCGGGTGCTGCATCAGCCAGGCCAGCACAATCGCCTCGGCGGCCACGCCGTGGGTTTGGGCCAGTTGCTGCACGCAATCTGCCGTGCGGCGCACGGCGGGTGGCGCATCGGCAGGCGCTGCACCGCTGAACCATCCGCGCGCCAAAGCGCCCCAGGCCTGGAGCTGCAGGCCATGTTGTTGGGCGTATTCCAAGGTGCCGTCCCACGCCAGATAGGATGCGCCCTGCGGGTCGTTGAAGCCGGTGGCAGCCTCCAGCCAGTCGCGCTTGAGCAGGCTCATCTCCAGCTGGTTCACCACCAGGGGCTCGTCCAGCGCCTGCTGCAACCAGCCCATTTGCGCGGCATGCATGTTCGATACACCCAGAAAGCGCGCCTTGCCTGCGGCCTTGATCTGCTGCCAGGCCTGGGCCACCTCGGCGGGTTGCACCAGCGGGTCGGGACGGTGCAGGATCAGCACGTCCAGGTAGTCGGTCTGCAGCCTGCGCAAAATCGCGTCCACGCTGTCCACGATGTGCTGCGCCGACAAGTCGTAGCGCTTGGGGCCATCCGCATCGGCAAACCGGATGCCGCATTTGGACTGCAGCAGCAGGCTTTGCCGTAGCGCGGGCTGGCGCTGGAACAGGCGGCCAAAACTCTCTTCGGCCTTGCCCAGCGTGTAGATGTTGGCATGGTCAAACAGGGTGATGCCCGCTGCCAATGCGGCCTCGGTAGCGGCCTGGGCTTTGTCCACGTCGGTTTCAGACAGCGGCTGCGCGTCCCAGCCGCCGCCCAGGCCCATGCAGCCGAGTACCAGCGGGCTGGCCTGCGGCAAAAAGCGCTGCAAAGGCACGGCGGGAATGGGGACGGTGGCAGCAGGCATACTCGGGTACCTCGATAAAAATATGGGGTTCGCATAATAGTACGAATTTCATCACAATTGTACTGTCGCTTTCCCCATGTCCGATACGCCTGAGACCCTCCTCTTCTCCGACCGCCTGCGCACCTTGATTGGCCGCGAGTCGGTCTCGGCTTTCTCGCGGCGTGTGGGCATCAGCGAGGCCATGGTGCGCAAATACCTGGCGGGCAGCGAGCCCACGCTGTCACGGGCCAACCAGATTGCGCGCAGCGCCAATTGCTCACTCGAGTGGCTGGCGACCGGCCAGGGCTACCAGTACCGCCAGGCCGAGGTGGTGGATATGGCCGCCGTGGAACTGGCCCTGGCCTTGGCGCTGGAACAGCTGGACACGGCCGAGGTGCAGCTGTCGAACGAAAAAGCACTCAAGCTCTTGATCGCGGTATACCAGTACCTGCGTGCCACCAAGCGCGCAGACGGCAGCTTTGATGCGGTGGCCGCGCGCGATTTCTCACGCTATCTGATGGGGCTGTGTAGTTAGGGCAACTTGAACCGCGTCGCCAGCAGGGCCGACAGGCCGAACTCGGCCAGCAGGGCCGTAAGCCGCTCCGCCGCCGCGCGCTTTTTCTGGCCGGTGTGCTTGGCGATGATCAGCTCGTTTTTCATGCTGTGCTCCCAGCCGACCAGCTCGGTCACGGTGACCTGGTAGCCCCAGGCTTCCAGGTACAGGCAGCGCAGCACATTGGTGATCTGGCTGCCCATTTCGCGGGTGTGCAGCGGGTGGCGCCAGAGTTCGGACAAGGGGGTTTTGCTGCCGTTCAAGGCCTTGTTCTGGCGCAGGCAGGCCGCCACCTCGGCCTGGCAGCAGGGCACCAGCACCATGGCACGGGCGTTTTTTTCCAGGCCAAAAGCAATTGCGTCGTCGGTGGCGGTGTCGCAGGCATGCAGGGCCGTGACTACGTCGATGCGCTCGGGCAGCAGGGCCGACTGGGTGGATTCGGCCACGCTCAGGTTCAGGAAGGACATGCGGCCAAAACCCAGGCGGGCAGCGAGTTCTTGCGACTTGGTGACCAGCTCGGCCCGGGTCTCGATGCCATAGATATGGCCGACACCCAAGGCTTTGAAATACAGGTCGTAAACGATAAAGCCCAGATAAGACTTGCCCGCGCCGTGGTCGGCCAGGGTCAAACCGGTGCTGCTGGCAGGCAACTCGCCCAGCAGCTTGGCGATGAACTGGAACAGGTGGTAGACCTGCTTGAGCTTGCGCCGCGAGTCCTGGTTGAGCTTGCCGTCCCGGGTGAGGATGTGCAGCTCTTTGAGCAGCTCGACGGACTGGGCGGGATCGATTTCGGGCGGCAGCGTGGGGGCGGCCACCGGTTTATTTTTGGGGGACTTCATCGGGCGATTTTCCCACGCCTAATGCATCCCATCCGCCCTGCCCTAGCGCCTCCATCGTTGCCTTGTTGCGCTCGAAGATGGTTTCGGCCTCGGGGAAGGCGGCCACAGCCCGGTCGATGCTGGCCTCGCGCAGCAGGTGCAGGCAGGGGTACGGGGCGCGGTTGGTGGCGTTGGTGATGTCGTCGAACTCGGTGAACGCAAACTGGAAGTCGGGGTGGAAGCTGGCGATCTGCACCACGCCTTCCAGGTCCATCTTGCGCAGCAAACGCTCGGACCGGCCCACGAAATCGTTGTAGTCCAGGAAATCGTGCAGCACATGCGGCGCTATCAAAAGCGTAGTATCTCGTGCAGACGGGTCCAGCACGAGCAGCTCTTTTAGTTCATGAATTAAATCCTGGCGCAGGGCATCGGTGTCGGTGGCGGCGCTCACGGCGTAGTGGATCTGGCCCTTGGTGTGCACGGCTTTGGCAAAGGGGCACAGGTTCAGGCCGATCACGGCGCGCTCCAGCCAGCGGCGCATGTCGGCTATCACGATAACGTCGGTGGCCATGGCTTAGCGCAGAAAGCGGCTGGGCTGGGCCACCAACAGGCGGGCCAGTTCGTCCAGCACGGCGGGGTTGATGTCGGCCGCCGCCATCTCGGTGGTGTGCACCTCGAAGCCGGTGGCGTTGCTGATGCGAAACGCGATGCGCGACTGGTCATGGTCGGGCGTGACGCGCACGCTGCCCAGCAGCTCGGTGGTGTACTCGAAGCGGATGGCCAGCAGCTTGTTGGTGTCAGGGTGGCGCTGCTCCCGCCGGTCGTGCTTCAGGTGGCCCAGTGCCAGCCGGGACTCGACGCGTTCCAGCTCGGGCGGAAAGTTGACGCTGACAGCGGCCTTCAGCGGCGGCCCATCCTGGGGCAGCACGCGCCAGCCCATGCCGATGTAGTCCGTCACGTCCACACCGCGCACGCGTTTTTGCCGCACGTCGCAGCGAAAGTCGGCCATCTTCATCGCGGGCCAGGGGGTTTTGCCGTCCAGCGTGAAGACGGGCGCGGGTGGGGTGATGACGTTGAGCTGCTGGGCCAGGTCGACCAGGTAGGTGGCCACCGTCTGGCAGGCGGCCTCGGTTTGCGCCACGCGGGCCTCGGCCGACATCTGGGCGGCATTTTGCTGGCTGCGCAGGGCGTGGGCCTGGGTTTTGAGTTGGTTGAGGAAGCTCACGGGGTGTCTCTTTTTATTTTTAGCCGAGTAATTTTTGCCCGGTCAAGCGCTCGTGCTCGCGGGCGGCGAAGCGGTCGGTCATGCCGGCCAGGTAGTCGGCCACGGCACGCGGGGCCCCCAGCGCGGCCCGGGCCGCAAAGCCAGGGGCCATTTCCTGCGGTGCGGCCAGGTAGGCGCTGAACAGCTCGTGCACCATGGTTTGCGCTTGCGTGGTCATGGCCATCACCTGGGGATGGCGATACAGATTCTTCATTAAAAACCGCTTCAGTTCCAGCGACTGCACACGCATACCGGGACTGAAGCACAGCAGCGGCGCGCACTGGCGGGCACCGTCCACACTTTGCGGCTGGGCGGCTTGCAGGGCGGCCTGGGTGGCGGCAATCACGTCGTACACCTGGGCGCTGAGCATGCGGCGGATCGACTCGTACAGCACCCGGCGGCCTTGCAGATGCGGGTGTTCGGCCAGGGTTTGCTGGTGAAAATGGGCGACCAGCGGCACGTCTTGCAGCTGCTCCAGCGTGATCAGCCCGGAGCGCACGCCATCGTCGATGTCGTGGGCGTTGTAGGCGATCTCGTCGGCCAGGTTGCAGAGCTGGGCTTCCAGGCTGGGCTGGGTGCGTTCCAGAAAGCGCTGGCCCACGTCGCCCAGCTCCTCGGCATTGGCGCGGGAGCAGTGCTTGAGGATGCCCTCGCGGGTTTCAAAGGTGAGGTTCAGGCCGTCGAACAGCGGGTAGCGCTCTTCCAGGGCATCCACCACGCGCAGGCTTTGCAGGTTGTGCTCGAAGCCCCCAAAGTCGGCCATGCAGGCGTTCAGCGCGTCTTGCCCGGCGTGGCCAAACGGGGTGTGGCCCAGGTCGTGGGCCAGGGCAATCGCCTCGACCAGGTCTTCGTTCAGGTCCAGCGCGCGGGCGATGGAGCGGCCCAACTGCGCCACCTCCAGCGAGTGGGTGAGCCGGGTGCGGAACAGGTCGCCCTCGTGGTTCAGGAACACCTGGGTTTTGTAGACCAGGCGGCGGAACGCGGTGGAGTGGACGATGCGGTCGCGGTCGCGCTGGAACTCGGTGCGGGTGGGTGCGGGCGCTTCAAAGAAGCGGCGGCCCCGGGTCTGGGCCGGGTCGCAAGCGTAGACGGCTAGCGGCATGGATTTATAAGAAATAGGCCTCTAGCGCTTATTCCATAGGCGCGAGAAGCTACTCTATTCATAGCAAACATAGCCAAAGGCCTAAGCGCAGCAGGCATCGACCACCGTCCGCACCAGGGCATCGGGCGCGCTGCGCACGGTGGCGCTGCCGGGTGGGCCGATCAGCACGAACTTGATCTCACCCGCCTCGGATTTTTTGTCCACCCGCATCAGTTGCAGGTAGCGGCCCGCGTTGTCGGCTGCGTTCAGCACCGCGCCCACGGTGGGCAAACCGGCACGCTGGATGAGCTGCGTGAGGCGCTGCACCAGGGCCATATCAATCAGGCCCAGCCGCTGCGACAAATGTGCGGCCATCACCATGCCGCTACCCACGCCTTCGCCATGCAGCCATGCACCGTAGCCCATGCCCGCCTCGATGGCATGGCCAAAGGTGTGGCCAAAGTTCAGAATGGCGCGCAGCCCGGCTTCGCGCTCGTCCTGGCCCACCACGTAGGCCTTGATCTCGCAACTGCGCCGCACCGCATGGGCCAAGGCGGCCACATCGCCCGCACGCAGGGCATCCATGTGCGCATCCAGCCAGTCCAACAAGGCCATGTCGGCGATGGGCCCGTATTTGATGACCTCGGCCAGCCCGGCGCTGAGCTCGCGCGGCGGCAGCGTGGCCAAGGTGTCCAGGTCGCAAACCACTTTGCAAGGCTGGTAGAACGCGCCCACCATGTTCTTGCCCAGCGGGTGGTTGATGGCGGTTTTGCCACCCACCGACGAGTCCACCTGCGCCAACAGCGTGGTGGGCACCTGTACAAACGGCACGCCGCGCATATAGCTGGCGGCGGCAAAGCCAGTCATGTCGCCCACCACGCCGCCACCCAGAGCAAACAGCACGGTTTTGCGGTCGCAGCCATGGCCCAGCAGCGCATCAAAAATCAGGTTCAGGGTTTCCCAGGTTTTGAACGCCTCGCCATCCGGCAGCACCACGGTGTGAATGGTGGCGTAATGGCTATGCAGCGCGGCCTGCAGGCGCTGGGCGTACAGCGGGCCAACGGTGGTGTTGGTGACGATCAGCGCCGTCGCGGCGCGCGGCAGGTCGGCCCAGGTGGCCGGGTTGTCCAGCAAGCCGGTGCCGATGGCGATGGGGTAGCTGCGGTCGCCCAGGGCAATGTGGACGGTTTGGGTGGCGATGGTCTGTGTGGTTGCGGGCATAGCCACACAGTTTAAGGGGAAGCCCGGGCGCTGGCGTGCTCCGCGTACTCAAGTTGGTGGAGCGCCGCCGAGTTCCAACTGCATGATGATCATGTTGACCAGGGTCGACACCGAAGGCCGCCCGGTTTCGATCACAAAGTGCGCAGTTTCGCGGTACAGCGGGTCTCGTATAGCAAACAAATCGCGCAGCCGGTTCAGGGGGTCGGCCACCTGCAGCAGGGGCCGGTTCACATCGTGGCGCACCCGGCGGAAAACTTCTTCAGGGCTGGAGCGCAAATACACCACCTGGCCCCGGCCATGCAGCGCCTCCCGGTTCGCAGGCCGCAAAACCGTACCGCCGCCCGTGGCCAGCACGCCCGGGCCGTTCTGGGTCAGTGCCTCGATCACCTCGGCCTCCACGTCGCGGAAACGCGGCTCCCCCTCGCGCTCGAAAAACTCACGGATTGAGCAGCCTATGCGCTGCTCGATCACGTGGTCAGAGTCGATGAAAGGAACCTGCAACCGCCGGGCAAGCTGGCGGCCGACAGTGGATTTACCGGAGCCGGGGAGGCCTACGAGGGCGACGCTTAGTTGGGGCTGGAGCAACTCAAAACCGTCCCAAATGGGCTCACACGACCTGCAGGTGCAACAGTAGAAGAGCTGAAGTCTGCAGCAGATCCCTTTGCTGCATAGTAAAAAATCTTGCTGGACTCGGTTCCGGCAACCGTCGCTCGAGCCTTGATCTCAAAAACCACCCAAGGTGCGAATTGCTCACCGTAATTCAGATTGAATGAGGCCGAACCACTGGTACTTGTAGTGACAGACGAAGTCGGAATTAAACCAGGAGAACCAGGTGTTAAAGCTCCATCGGTATTTGTATCTTTACCCACAGAATAAATACCACTCCTATCCACATCCTCGTTATCACACGAGACGAAACTATTCATAACCCAAACACCAGCGGCCGTATCAAAAACCAAAACGCCTTTTGCGTAGGCAACCGGATAAGCCGACAGGATAACTTGTTGATTTGCGACTGCTGAACCATTGGCATCATTAACATACACTGAAAAGGGCTTGCTGTATGTACTGGTATCAAGATTTGTTATCTCATTACCCACACCGATGGTGATAAACAAGGCCTGTGCATTAACAGTTACAGTGGCCTGATTAGAAAAAGGTGTTCCCGCCACGGTCGCAGTTAAAACAACACCATTCGCTGCGGTCGAGGATGTGCCTGGAATATAGGCATCAACAACCACACCATTGGCATTGGTCACCCCAGTTCCATTGGCAATAGTGCCGCCACTGGTATCAGTCACAGAGAAATTAACAACACTCCCTTTGACGGCATTGTTATTGATATCCTTTACGGTGGCTGTTAAGGTAACTTGGTTTGCAGTAGAGCCTGCTGTATTAGGGGCAATCGCACTGACGTTGGTCTGCAACACAACTGAATTCGGAATAGTGGCAATGAAATTCACCGCCCGCCGGGTTTGAGGACTTCCTGTTGTTGCTGCAACCGCTGTGATATTGGCAGCACCAGCAGATGTAGATCTTGCGGTCGTGGTAGCTACGCCAGACGCATCAGTCACGGCGCTGGGTGGACTCACTTCACCACGGGTTGAGCTGAAATTAATGGTGATACCCGCCACTGCAGGCAACAAACGCACAGACACCGGTTGGCCGATAGCTCCGACATTGATGTCTGCCCCGTCCACTGGCGTTACAAACGCAAAGTTGGTATTACTGATAATTACAGAGTACGTCGCACTAACACCAGCACCTGCCACTGTTAAGGTATCGGTTCCAGCATTATTTGCCGTGTATGAAAAACTACCAACACCAGCACTATTGGTCGTTAACGGTGATGCCGCAACCGAAATAGCATTACCTAAAGCTGAAGTAATAGTCAGTGTTGTATTGGGTATAGCCGTGCCGCCACTGTCTTTTAACGCTACCGCAAAACTAGACGATGCCGCCACCAGCATGGACGCACTGCCGGTAATGGTGATGGTTGTTCCCGTCACAGGAATCACGATGGTTTTCACAACCGTTCCGATCGTGACTGTGACAGTGATATTTCGGTTGGAATGGTCCGCACCGGTAGTCAATACGGCGGTGGCTTTCCCATTCGAATCGCTAACCGTCGAAACACCGGTCAATGCACCAGATGTCGCTGCGAATGCAACAGATTGAGAGGCAACACCCACGTTAGAGGTGTTCTTAGCAAAAGCAGTAATCGTCACACCCTTTGTGCTATCGGCAGAATCTAGCGAAGCGGCTGAAGCCAATAACTCAATAGAAGCCACAGTCGACACGACGGGCGGCGTTGTTCCACCTCCCGACGAACTCCCCGGATTTCCCCCTCCCCCACAAGCCGCCACCACAAGCGCCAGCAACACCAGCGCCCACACCTTTAAATAACGCATCATTTTTTCCCTGCTCCGTTGTCAGTACTTATTAGCGCGAGGTCGCGCGTTCCACGATCATTTTTGGCGTGATGAAGACCAGCATTTCTTTCTTGGTGCTGGCTTGCGATTTGGACTTGAAGAGGTTGCCCAAATACGGGATATCGCCCAGCACAGGCACCTTGGTAATGCTGTCGGTTTCGTCCAATGTAAAGATTCCGCCGATCACCACTGTACCGCCGTTTTCCACCAAAACCTGTGTCTTGATGTGTTTGGTATCGATGGCAATACCAGCCGAGGTAGTCTCGCCGCGGCTGTCTTTGTTGATGTCCAGGTCGAGGATGATGTTGCCCTCGGGCGTGATCTGGGGAGTGACTTCCAGCTTCAGATTCGCCTTGCGGAAAGCCACGGAGGTGGCACCGCTGGAGGTGGCTTGCTGGTAGGGAAACTCGGTACCTTGCTCGATCAACGCCTTGGTCTGGTCGGCAGTGACGATGCGCGGGCTGGACACGAGCTTGCCTTTGCCGTCGTTTTCCAGAGCCGAGATTTCCAGGTTCAGGAAACGGTTGGCGGCGCTGCTGAAAATCGACAGGGCAAAGGCCGCTGCGTCATAGCCACCCTGGCCCACTGCAGGCATGTTCACAAAATTGCTGGTGGTATCGACCGCCGAGCCGCTGGAGCCGTTGCTGGCGACCACATTGTTGTAGCTGGTGCCCACGGTGAAACGCGTGTTGCCCGACAAGCCTACGCTGCCTGCGGCCACGCCCGCCGTGGTGGAGCTGCCCGCAGTGCTGCCGAGCTTGACCCCCAAAGACTTGCCGAAGGTGTCGGAGGCTTCCACGATGCGGGCCTCGATCAGCACCTGGCGCACGGCGATGTCCAGCTTTTTGATCAGGTCCTGCACTGCAGCGATGCGGCTGGGGATGTCATTGACAAAAATCTGGTTGGTGCGTGGCTCAGAAATCGCGGTACCGCGAACACTGAGAAAGCGGGGCATGTTGCTGTTGCCACCGGTGGCCGAGCCGCCGAGTTGGGTGACGATGTCGCCCGCCTTGGCGTAGTTGAGCTGGAACGACTGGGTGACCAAAGGCTCCAGTGCCTGCATGGAGGCGGCTGATTCCAGGTCTTTCTTGGTGCGTGCGTCGATTTCGTCCTTGGGCGCTATCCACAGCACCGAGCCCGACTTGCGCATGCCCAGGCCTTTGGAATCCATGATGATTTGCAGGGCCTGGTCCCAGGGCACGTCTTTCAGCCGCAGGGTGACGGAGCCGGTGACGGAGTCGGATGTAACCACGTTGAAATTGGTGAAGTCAGCAATCACTTGCAGCAGCGCGCGGACTTCGATGTTCTGGAAGTTCAGCGACAGCTTTTCACCGGCATAACCGGGGCCCTGGACCAACTTGGTCGGGTCGGTTTTTTGCTGCCGGATTTC
The DNA here is from genome assembly GCA_963512605.1 of uncultured Albidiferax sp. GTDB lineage: Bacteria > Pseudomonadota > Gammaproteobacteria > Burkholderiales > Burkholderiaceae_C > Rhodoferax_B. Next base: position 58,173 of record CAUPNG010000026.1, read on the forward strand.
GACCACGAATTGGCCGTCACTTTGGTAGGCGCTATGGTCCCATGCGCCCTTGGGCTCGATGAGCATGCGTACGCGGTCGCCCACCTGGGTGGTGGTGATGTTTTGCACGGGTGTACCGAAGTCGGCTACGTCGAGGCGGCGGCGCAGGCCTTCAGGCAGGCTGGAGTTCAGGAACTCCACCACCAGGTTTTGCCCTTGCTGGCGCACGTCCACACCCACCTGGGTGTTGCGCAAAGCCACGATGATGCGGCCTGCGTTGTCGTCGCCCCGGCGGAAGTCGATGTCTCGCAGCGGAGCCTTGTCACGGCTGCCTGCATCGGCAAAGGTAGGCGTTGCACTGGCAACGGGGGCAGCGGCCGCCACGGCATCCAGCACCACCAGGATCGACTTGCCTTTGAGTTCGGCCTTGTACGAGGTGGCCTGTTTCAGGTTAAGCACAATACGTGAGCGGTCGCCGACCTGCACCACATTGACGGAGCGCAGATTACCCTGGTTCACATCAATCGACGAGCGGCCAATGCCGTTAGAGACACCCGGAAAATCGAGCGCAATGCGGGCGGGCGACTGGATGGACACCCCCGACGGCAGAGCCGCCAAAGGTTCACTGAGGTCGATGCGGATGACCTCGGTGCCCCCCTGGATGGAGCCAGTGACGGACTCAATGGTGGCTTGCGCATGCGCGGCCACCGAGGTAAGCGCCAACACCAGCGCTGCGGCAAACTTTTCCAGCTTACGGTCTAGCATGTGCCACCCCATTCGATTCTGCTTATTCATTTCGCTCCCTCTTGTAGCACCAAACTAGCGGGCCGCTCGATCCAGTCTCCGGTCGAGTCCTGCACAATTTCCCGTAACGTCAATTCTGATTCATCGATCTTCATCACCCGACCGTAGTTCAAGCCCAGATAGTTGCCCACACGCACCTGGTAGAGCAGGTTGTCGATCTTGACCAGGGCCACGGGCTGACCCGCTTTGCGCAAGCTGCCCACCATCACCATGGAATCCACCGGGTAGGCTTCCAGTGCCTCTTTGCGGCGCGACATCTCGGGCGCGATCAGCGCGGTGTTGGCTACGCTTTGGGTGGAGTCGCGCTTGAGCGCTTGTGTCAGCTTTTGCAGGCTGAACGGATCTACCAAGCCTTCTTGGGTATAGGCCTGGGGGATAAATTTCTTGGGCTCTACCAGGGGGATGACGCGGGGGTGGACCTGGTTGCGCTGATCCGCCATCCACTGCCGCAATTCGTCTTCTCCAGAGACGCTGCACCCCGCCAGCAGGACTGCAGCCACACTACCCAAAACCACACAGGGAAGCCATCTCATTTTTTGGCTCCCGGCTTCTGCGCAGCGATTTCTTCGGTATCGAGGTAGCGGAAGGTTCTGGCAGTGACTTCCATGGACAGCATGCCGTCCTGGTTGGCGGCATTCACAGGGCTGATGGATAAGTTGTTGAGCGTCACGATGCGGGATAGGTTGGCAACATCCGATGCGAAGGCCCCCATGTCGTGGTACTTGCCAGTGACCCGCACGGCAATCGGCAGCTCGGCGTAATAGTCTTTGACCACCACCTGACCCGGGCGGAACACTTCAAACTGCAGGCTGCGCCCCAGACCGGCCTGGTTGACATCGGACAGCAAGGCGGCCATTTCGGCTTTGCTGGGTAACTGCTTTTCGAGCTGCGTTACGTACTGCTGGATCTGTTCGCGCTGCTTTTTGAGGGCCTCCAGATTCACGGCCTTGCCCAGCCGGGCGGTGTAGGTTTCGCGCAGCTGGGCTTCCTGGGTTTGCTCGGCGATCAGCTCTTCTTCGTAGGTACTGAGCCAGGTGTACCAAAGCCCGGCGACCACCGCCAGCACCACCACAAAGAACAGCAAATAGCGTGGCACCGTGGGCCACACCGAAGGGTCGTTGGGGTTCAGGTCGCGGAACTGCTTTTGCAGCGAATCCTGCATGGCCTTGAAGTCGATATTCACAGAAGGTTTTTTTGTAGCCATGGCACTTTTGCTAGGGGCTGGCGACCGGAGCAGATGCCGCCGACTCAATGGTTTTTTGCACTTCGCTGGAACGCATCAAACGCACCCGTAAATTGAATTTGGCCACCCGCCGCTGGTCTCGCGCAGTCAGGCTCACGTTGCTGGCCACAATTTCCACCAGATCCGGTTTGGACAGCCAAGGCGTGTTGTTGGCCAGATTGCGTAGCAGTTCCGATACGCGCTCATTGGACTGGGCCACACCCTGGATGGTGACGCTCTGATTTTCCTGCTTCAGGCTGGTGATATAGGTTCCATCTGGCAGCTGTTTCACCAGTTCATTGAGCAAATGAACTGGCAGATTGCGGTCGGCTTGCAGGTCTTCTACAGCTTTCTGGCGCTCGGTCAGGGCTTTGATTTCCGATTCGATGTTGGCGATTTCCTTGATTTGGCCGTCCAGCACTGACACTGCCTGGGTCAGTATCCCATTGCGCTGTTGCTGGCCCGAGATCTGGGCCTCGTACCACAGAAACCCGGCACCGATGAGTGCGGCCCCCAGCAAAGCCGAAAGCGCCAACATCACCTGGAAGGTCTCGCGCCTGCGCGCCCGAGCCGCCTCGCGGTGCGGCAATAGATTGATCAGGATCACTGCAGAAACCTCCGCATGGCCAACCCACACGAGGTGAGGTACGAAGGCGCTTCGCGCAGCACTTTTTTCAACCGAACATCGTTGCCCATCTCCATGCCTTCAAACGGGTTGACCAGGCTGCAGGCAAACGATGCATGTTGCGTGACAGCCTCGGTCAGGCCCGGCAAGGATGCGGAGCCACCGGCCAACAGCACGTGGTCCACCTTGTTATGGGGCGTGCTGGTAAAGAAGAACTGCAAGGCCCGGCCCACTTCCTGGGCCAGACTTTCCACAAAGGGCTGCAACACCACACTGCCGTAATCCTCGGGCAGATCGCCGCTGCGCTTTTTGCTCTCGGCCTCTTCCTGCGAAAAGCCGTACTGGCGCACGATGAGCTGGGTCAACTGGGCCCCACCAAAGGCCTGGTCGCGCTCGTACAGCACTTCGTCGTTGCAAATCACCTGCATACTGGTGGCCAGGGCCCCGACCTCAAACAAGGCCACCAGGGCATCGGCACCCCGGTTGGCCATGCGCTCGATCAGGCGCGAGGTGGCGAGACGTGCGGAATAGGATTCGATGTCCAGGATCACGGGGTTCAGCCCAGCGGCTTCGGCCAGACCTTGGCGGTCTTGCACTTTTTCCTTGCGCGAAGCGGCAATCAGCACATCCACATCACCAGCCGAACTGGCACTGGGGCCGACCACACAAAAGTCCAGGCTCACCTCGTCGAGCGAAAAAGGAATGTATTGGTTGGCTTCGGATTCGACCTGCACTTCCAGCTCCAGGTCTGACAACCCGCCCGGCAGAACAATGCGTTTGGTAATTACCGCAGAAGGCGGCAGAGCCATGGCCACATTCTTGGTACGGGTGCCGCTTTTTTTCACCAGCCGACGCATGGCCTCTGCGACCTCGTCGAACTTTTCGATATTGCCATCGGTGATCCAACCGCGCTCCAAAGGCTCAATTGCGCAACGCTTAAGCACCAGGTTTCCGACCGCATCATGGTCCAGCTCGACCAGCTTGAGACTGGACGAACTGATGTCAAGACCCAGCAACGGCTGGGGTTTGCGACTGAACAACGATCCCAATGAGATCAAATCTTTCTCCCGGTACTGAGCAGAATGCTACAAAAATTAACATTTGACGGGGATGCTATCAGTAAGCCTAACCCCCAGCAAAGCATATTTCCAAACGTAAATCTACAGAGCGTTGCCAAAAGTACACGCACGCTCTTGGCGGACAGCCCCGAGCGTAAGGGCAAAATGGGGGCGATTTGCGGTTGCCGCCTTCCCTTTTTTCTTTTTCTGCTCGCTGTGTCCTATGCCTTCAAAACCTCCGTCTAACACTCCCCCTGCAGCTCCGGGCTCACGGATATTGGCATGGGCCCTGAGCCTGCTGGGTTGGACGCTGGGCTTGGCACTGGCGGGCGTGGTGGTGCTGGCCATGGTGGTGGGCGTGGCACTGGCCGTGGCCTACCCCAATTTGCCCGATATTTCCGAGCTTTCGGACTACCGCCCCAAACTGCCGCTGCGGGTGTACTCGGCCGAAGGCATCTTGCTGGCCGAGTTTGGCGAAGAACGCCGCAGCCTGACCCCCATCAAGGACATCCCACAGGTGATGAAAGATGCCGTGCTGGCGATTGAAGACGCGCGCTTTTACCAGCATGGCGGCGTGGACTACAAAGGCATGGTGCGCGCAGCCGTGGCCAATATGGGGCGCATGAAAAGCCAGGGTGCGTCCACCATCACCATGCAGGTGGCGCGCAACGTGTATTTGTCGGCCGAGAAAAGCTACACCCGCAAGATCTACGAGATCTTGCTGACCTTCAAGCTCGAACACGCACTGAGCAAGGACCAGATCCTCGAGATCTACATGAACCAGATTTTCCTGGGCAACCACGCCTATGGCTTTGCCACGGCGGCGGAAACCTACTTTGGCAAACCCCTGAAGAACCTCAGCATCGCCGAAGCCGCCATGCTCGCGGGCCTGCCCAAAGCGCCATCGGCCTACAACCCGATCGCCAACCCCACCCGCGCCAAGATCCGCCAGCAGCACATCATCACCCGCATGGAAGAAAACGGCTTCATCACCGAAGACCAGGCCAACGCCGCCCGCAAGGAAGAGTTACAGGTGCGCACCGGCAGTGCTGGTGACCGCATCCACGCCGAATACGTGACAGAGACCGTGCGCCAACTGATGTTTGCCCAGTACGGCGTAGAAACCTACACCCGGGGCCTGAATGTCTACACCACGCTCAATGCCCGCGACCAGGATGCCGCCTACAAGGCCTTGCGCCGGGGCCTGATGGACTTTGAGCGCCGCCAGATCTACCGGGGTCCGGAGAAGTTCGTCAATCTGCCGTCTGACCCGGCCGACCTGGACGACGCGATCGACGATGCCCTGGTAGACCACCCCGACAACGGCGACGTGATGTCGGCCATGGTGCTGAGCGCCAACCCCAAAAAGATCAACGCCATACGCCAGAACGGCGATACGGTCGATATCACTGGCGACGGCCTCAAACCCGCGCAGTCGGGCCTGTCCGACAAAGCCCCGCCCAACATCAAGATCCGGCGCGGCGCCATCATCCGCGTAGTGAAAACAGCCAAAGGCTCCTGGGAAATCACCCAATTGCCCGAGGTGGAGGGCGCGTTTGTGGCGCTGGACCCGCGCGACGGCTCCATCAAGGCCCTGGTAGGCGGCTTTGACTTTCAAAAGAACAAGTTCAACCACGTGACGCAGGCCTGGCGGCAACCGGGCTCCAGCTTCAAGCCCTTTATCTATTCAGCGGCCCTGGAAAACGGTTTTACCCCCGCCACCATCGTCAACGACGCACCGCTGTTTTTCGACGCGGGCGTGACCGGCGGCCAGCCCTGGGAACCCAAAAACTACGACGGCAAGTTTGAAGGCCCCATGACCATGCGCACCGCGCTGGCCAAATCGAAAAACATGGTCTCCATCCGTCTGCTGCAGGCCATCGGCCCCAAGAAAGAGCAGGAATGGATCACCAACTTCGGCTTTGACCCCGAAAAACACCCCGCCTACCTGACCATGGCGCTAGGCGCGGGCTCGGTCACGCCCATGCAAATGGCCTCGGCCTACGCGGTGTTTGCCAATGGCGGCTACCGCGTCAACCCCTGGCTGGTGGCCAAGGTCACCGACCACAAAGGCAAAGTGCTGGTGGAAACCAAGGTCCCCGTGCTGGACGAGTCGGTGCGCACCATCAGCCCGCGCAACGCCTTCATGATGACCAACCTGCTGGGCGAGGTAACCCTGCGCGGCACGGCGGCTGCCGCCCAGCGCACCCTGAAACGCCCGGACGTGTATGGCAAGACCGGCACCACCAACGACTCCATCGATGCCTGGTTTGCAGGCTACCAGCCCACGCTGACCGCCATCACCTGGATCGGCTATGACACGCCGCGCAACCTGGGCGCGCGCGAAACCGGCGGCGGCCTGGCCCTGCCGGTGTGGATCAACTTCATGGAAACCGCCCTGAGCGGCGTGCCGGTGGTGGTGCCCGTGCCGCCCGAAGGCGTGACCAATGCCGGTGGCGACTGGTTCTATTCAGAATATGGCCGCAGCACCGGCGTGACCAGCCTGGGCGTGGACGATGCGCAGGCCGCTCCGAGCAATGGCGGAAATGGCGCGGCCACACCGCCGCCCCCGGCCAACGAAGAGCGCAACCGCATCATTGATCTGTTTAAAAACTAGCTACGGCTTAAATTCCAGCGCCAGCCCAGACTGCGCGCTGGCATCGCGCGTCAGGCTGGCAAAAAACTCGCCCTGGCCCTTGGTGTCCAGCCACTGATCGCTATCAAACTTGTAGTGGTAGCCGCCCGACTTGGCGGCCAGCCAGACTTCCTGCAGCGGCTTTTGCAGATTGATGATGATCTGGCTGCGGTTCGGGAAGGTCAGGGTGACCATGCCGCCGGTGCGCTGGTTGTCGATATCGGCATCGGTGCTGTCGTTGATGCGGTCGCAGCTGGCCTCCACGGCTTGGAGCAAAATTTCTGCGCGGTCCATGAATTCGGGGTCGGTCATACAATTTCGCCATGTTGAAGTTAAGCCAAATTCTAGTCAGCCGCCCCGTCCTTGCCGCCACCATGGTCGCAAGCCTCGCCTTTTTGGGGGGCTGCGGCCAAAAAGGCGAGCTCTACCACCCCGTGGAAGCAGCCAGTACGCGCCGCGCCACGCTGCCCGAAACCTTGACACCCGAGGTACTGAAACCCTCCTCCCCAGCGTCCCCGGCCTCCGCACCGTAATTTCGATAATTTGCAGGCCTTACCTCCCAGATCCCTGCAAAACCCCGGCCACCCACCGCAAGCACCGTGCATTTGCTATGGATAGGCGCGGGCCACCGCACTACCATTGCGCTATCCTTTTTTGCCTCCACACCCATGACATCCCCCCTGCCCGGCCACCCCCACATCGCCTACCAAAATAACGCCCTGTGCATCGAAGGCCAGCCGCTCGCCGCCCTGGCCCAGGCCCACGGCACGCCTTTGTTCGTCTACTCCAAAGCCTCCATGCTGGAAGCCCTGGCCGCCTACCAGCGCGGCTTTGCGGGCCGCAAGGCGCAGATTTGCTACGCCATGAAGGCCAACTCGTCGCTGGGCGTACTGCAGGTGTTTGCCCAGGCGGGCTGCGGCTTTGACATCGTCTCCAGTGGTGAACTGGCGCGGGTGCTGGCCGCCGGTGCGGTGGCCTCCAAGGTAATCTTCTCCGGCGTGGGCAAGACCCGGGCTGAAATGCGCCATGCGCTGGGCGTGGCCATCGGTTGCTTCAATGTGGAAAGCACCGCCGAGCTGGAGGTGTTGAACGAAGTCGCGTTGTCCATGGGCCTGCGCGCGCCCGTCAGTATCCGCGTGAACCCCAACGTCGACCCCAAGACCCACCCTTACATCTCCACCGGGCTCAAGGGTAACAAGTTCGGCATCGCGCACGAAGAAACCCTGGCCACCTACCAGCGCGCGGCCAGCCTGCCCGGCCTGCGCGTGGTGGGTATCGACTGCCACATCGGCTCGCAAATCACCGAAGAAACCCCTTACCTGGACGCGATGGACCGCGTGCTGGATCTGGTGGATGCCATCGAGGCCACCGGCATCACCCTGCACCACATCGACTTTGGCGGCGGCCTGGGCATCAACTACCAGGACGACACCCCACCCGCCGCCGACGCGCTATGGCACCAACTGCTGGCCAAGCTGGACGCACGCGGCTACGGCCAGCGCCAGTTGATGGTTGAACCTGGCCGCTCGCTGGTAGGCAACGCGGGCGTGTGCGTCACCGAGGTGTTGTACCTCAAGCCCGGTGAGCAAAAGAACTTCGCCATCATCGACGCGGCCATGAACGACCTGCCCCGCCCCGCCATGTACCAAGCCTTTCACCACATCGTGCCGCTGGCCCCGCGCGCGGAGGCCTCCACGCGGATGGATGTGGTCGGCCCGGTCTGCGAAAGCGGCGACTGGATTGGCCGCGACCGTGACCTGGCCGTGCAGCCCGGCGACCTGCTGGCGGTGCTGTCGGCCGGGGCCTACTGCATGAGCATGGCCAGCAACTACAACAGCCGGGGCCGCCCCGCCGAGGTGCTGGTAGATGGCGAAGCCGCCCACCTCATCCGCACGCGCGAATCCATTGCCGACCAGATCCGGTTGGAAAAGCTGGTGGCGTAAATTATCATTTTGATAGCATAAAAGCGCCATTCCATAAGCATGGGACTGGTATTTCATATATATGTCCTTCACCCTCGACCCGCATTACAAAAGCTTCCCGGCCACCAACCCAGTGCACTCCAGCGACCTGGCTGGTAAGGGCTGGAACCTGCTGGCCAACGACCTGGCGTTTCCGCTGGCGGTGCTGAACCGGGCCGCGCTGGCGCACAACATTGCCTGGATGCAGGCCTACGCCGAGCGCAAGTGCGTGGTGCTGGCCCCGCATGGAAAAACCACCATGTCGCCCGAGCTGTTCGCCCAGCAACTGGCCGCCGGGGCCTGGGGCCTGAGCTTTGCCACGGTGTACCAGGCGCGGGTGGGCGTGGCTGCCGGGGCACGCCGCGTCATCATCTGCAACCAGGTGGTCTGCGACGCCGACTTGGATGCACTGGCGGCGCTGCTGGCGGCGCAGCCCGGACTCAAGCTCTGGTTTCTGGTGGATTCGCTGGCGCAACTGGGGCTGATCGAAGACTGGGCGCAGAAACGCCAGGCCACCGTGCCCTTTGACGTACTGCTGGAGATGGGCATTCCCGGCCAGCGCACCGGCTGCCGCACCGCCGAGCAGGCCCTGGCGTTGGCCCGGGCGTTGGCCGCCTCCCCGGCGGTGCGCCTGGGCGGCATCGAATGTTACGAAGGCGGCGTGGCCCGCTGCGACAGTGCCCACGATGCCCGCGAGGTCACCAACCTGCTACGCCGCGTCACCGAGGTGGTGCGGGCGGTGGATGGCGAAGGCCTGTGGCAAAGCGAAGAGCTGCTGGTGTCCGCCGGAGGGTCTGCCGTGTTTGACCTGGTGCTGCCGCTGCTGCGCACCCAGGGTTTGTCGCGCCCGTTCACCGGCGTGCTGCGCTCGGGCTGCTACATCACCCACGACCACGGCAACTACGCCCGGTATTTGAAGCAAGTGGAGCAGCGCGAGGGGCTGGACAGCTCCTTGCGCGCCGCCCTGTCGGTGTGGACGCTGGTGCAATCGGTGCCCGAGTCCGGCCTGGCCCTGCTCACCTGTGGCCGCCGCGATATTTCTTATGACCTGGAAATGCCGTTACCGCTTATGCATGGGGCACGAGAAGCTACCAAAAATATAGCAACACCACCCGACTGGCACATCAGTGCATTGAACGACCAGCACGCCTACCTGCGCTTTGACCCCGCAGGGGTGGTGCCCCAGGTGGGCGACCGCGTGGTGCTGGGCATTTCCCACCCCTGCACCACCTTCGACAAATGGCGCTGGATGGCGGTGGTGGAAGACGATGGCCGCGTCACCGGGGCCATCCACACCGAATTCTGATTTTTATAGCACCACACGCTTATCTGGTGAGCGCTGGAGGCCTTTTTTCTTGAAATACTGGACCACGCGCCAACCCAGCAGCACGGCGATGATGGCGGCGTACACGCCCACCTCGGCAAAGTTGTTCTTGCCCGCCCGCATCCAGAAAAAGTGCAACAACCCCAGCCCGGCAATGCCGTACACCAGCTTGTGCAGCGTTTGCCAGCGCTTGGCCCCCAGGGCCTTGATGGCGCGGTTAAACGAGGTGGCCGCCAGCGGGGTCAGCAGCACAAAGGCCAAGAAACCCACCAAAATAAAGGGCCGCTTGGCGATGTCTTTGGCAATATCGGGCACGTCAAAGCCCATGTCGAACCAGCTGTAGCTCAGCAGGTGCAGCACCACATAAAAGTACACGTACAGCCCCAGCATGCGGCGAAATCGCGCCAGGCCGGGCGTGTTGGTAAGGGTGCGCAGGGGCGTGACGGCCAGCACGATGCAAATAAACCGCAGCGTCCAGGAGCCGGTGGCGCGGATCAGGTGCTCGGCCGGGTTGGCCCCGAGGCCGTCGGTAAACGCGCCGTAAACCAGCCACAGAAAAGGCAGCAGGCACAGCACAAACACACCCGGCTTGGCAGCAGGGTGGAGCAGCAGCTTTTTCATGGCTTCAGAAGTTCTTGGTCAGGTCCAGCCCGGCGTAGAGCTGGCCCACCTGCGCCTCGTAGCCGTTGAACATGAGCGTTTTGCGCTTTTTGGCGAACAGGCCGTCTTCGCCGATGCGGCGCTCGGTGGCCTGGCTCCAGCGTGGGTGGTCCACATTGGGGTTGACGTTGGAATAAAAGCCGTATTCGTTGGCAGCGGCCTTGTTCCAGGCGGTGGCGGGCTGTTTGTCGGTAAAGCGGATCTTGACGATGCTCTTGCCGCTCTTGAAGCCGTACTTCCACGGCAACACCATGCGCACTGGCGCGCCACTCTGGTTGGGCAGCACCTCGCCGTACATGCCGAAGGTAAGCAGCGCCAGCGGGTGCATGGCTTCGTCCATGCGCAGGCCTTCCACGTAGGGCCACGACAGCACGCGGGAGCCCACAAACGGCATGGTCTTGGGGTCGGCCAGGGTGACGAACTCGACAAACTTGGCACCGCTGGTGGGCTCCACCGCCTTGATCAGCGCGCTCAGCGAGTAACCCACCCACGGAATCACCATGGACCAGCCCTCCACGCAGCGCAGGCGGTAGATACGCTCTTCCATGGGCGAAAGCTTGAGCAGGTCTTCCAGCGTGTACTTGGCGGGCTTTTTGACCAGGCCCTCGATCTCCACCGTCCAGGGCGTGGTTTTCAGGGTGTGGGCGTTTTGCGCCGGGTCGGACTTGTCGGTGCCGAACTCGTAGAAATTGTTGTAGGTGGATGCGTCTTTGTACGGCGTGATTTTTTCCATCACCGCAGCCCCGGCCACCGCCGACTTGGCCCCCACCAGCGGGGCCAGCTTGCCCGAGCCCTGGGCTATGGCTTCACGGCCCGCCCAGGTAGCCAGTGCTGCACCGGCCACGCCGCTGGCCATCAGCTTGACCATGTCGCGCCGCCCGGTGTAGACGCGCTGCGGCGTGATCTCGCTGGGGACTGGGTGGAGAAAGCCGTCGGAGTGGGTCTTGATCAACATGGTAGAAATCCTGGTGATAGTCGTGGTGGTATTGCTATCAGTCGTCCGAGACGCAAAAGTCTTACAAGGTTCCGTAGCTGTGCAATCCGCTCAAGAACATATTCACGCCCAAAAAGGCAAAACTGGTCACACCCAGGCCCGCCAGCGCCCACCAGGCGGCCACGGTGCCGCGCAGGCCCTTCATCAGCCGCATGTGCAGCCAAGCGGCGTAGTTGAGCCAGACGATCAGCGCCCAGGTTTCTTTCGGATCCCAGCTCCAGTAGCCCCCCCAGGCCTCCGCCGCCCACAGGGCACCCAGCACGGTAGCAATGGTGAAAAAGGCAAAGCCTACGGCGATGCACTTGTACATCACGTCGTCCAGCACCTCAAAGCTGGGCAGGCGCGCGGCAATGCGCTGGCGGCCCCACAAAATGCCGCCCATGATGGCCGCAGAAATCAGCAAATACACGGCCCAGTAGCTGCCCCCGGCCTCGGTGGTGGTTTTGCGGAACACCAGCGGCATGAAGCAAAGCACCACGCCCAGCAGCCACAGGGGTGTGAGCTTGTGCCAGCGCGTTTCCAGCGCCTGCTGCTTGATGAGGTAACCAAACGCCAGCATCGCCGCCATGGCAAAGGTGCCGTAGCCAATGAAGTTGGCGGGCACGTGCAGCTTCATCCACCAGCTCTTCAGCGCGGGCACCAGGGGCTGGATTTCATGCGCCTCGCGCACCACGGTGTACCAGAGCAAAAAGCCCACCGCCGCGCTGACCACCAGCATCACCATCGCGCCCATGGAGCGGGTGTGGTACTGGGCTTCAAAGTACAGATAAAAGGTGGCGGTGAGCCAGCAGAACAGCACGAACACCTCATACAGATTGCTCACCGGGATGTGGCCCACGTCGGCACCGATCAGGTAGCTCTCGTACCAGCGCACCATGGTGCCCACCAGGGCCATGGTCACCGCCGCCCAGGTGATGCGGGTGCCAATGGACTCCATGCTGGCGCTGTTGCTGCCGGATGCCACCACGCCCAGCCAATAAAAAATGGTAGCCATGAAGAACAGCACGCTCATCCACAAAATGGCCGACTGGCTGGACAAAAAGTACTTCAGCCAGAACACGGTTTCCGAACGCGGCAAGCTCCCCTGGCCGTCCACCTGGTAGGACCAAATCGCCAGCAGCGACAGCGCCGCCACCCCCAGCATCAGCACCCGCAAAGGCCGCCAGAACCAGCCGATCCAGATGGCGGCGGGCATGGTGCCCAGCAAAATGCCTTTTTCATACACATCCATGAACGCCTGGTAGCGGCTGAAGGCAAACAGCCCGCCCGCCAAGACCAGTACGGCAAACAGCCAGTCGAAAGCGCTACGGCTACCAAAGTAGGCCTCGTTGAGCTGGATGGTGGCAGGGGTTGCGGATGTCGTGGTGGAAGTGTTCATATCAGTCTTTCGCCCCAATCAGCTTGGCTTTGAGGTGGTCAAATTCGCGGTCGCCGTCCATGGTCTTGCGGTTGGTGGACAAGGCCATGCTGGCTTCCGTTTGGCTATCTCCCTGGCTGAGCCAGACCCAGACGCGGCGCTCGCGCACGTACAGCATGGCAAACACGCCCAGGATCAGGAACGCACAGCCAAGATACACCACCTTCTTGCCGGGTGCGCGGGCCACCTGGAATACGCTGGCCTGCACCTGGGTGAAGTTGGTCAGCCCAAAGGCCATGGGCGCGGGGTAGAACTGCACGTCGCTCAGGGCCAGCACGGCCTGGGTCATGTAGCCCTGGGTCTTTTCCGAGGGCTCCAGGGGCGGCAGCCCGGCCTGGGTTTGGGCCGTTTGCAGCAGCTCGAACAGCACGCCGTTCAAGATGCGCACCAGCACGGCACCGGCTTTTTCGCGTTCGGCCTCGGGCACATTGGCTTCGATGAAGTCGGCAATGGCCTGCAGGCCGCCCTTGGCGTTCTTGCCTCCGGGCTCAGTTCCGGCAAACAGGGCCATGGCGCGGTTAGCCGACAGGCTGAGCTGCTGCGCCAGCTCGGGCCGCGCCGGGTCTACTGCCTTGGCGGCATAGCGCTGCACCGCCTGGGCGCGCAGGGCCGGGTCGAGCAGCGCGGCGCGCAGGCGGGTGAAGCTGTCCATGCTGCCCTCGGCATCCACCGGGATGCGCAGGTAGCGGAAGGCATCCACCGGGTTCTCGCGCATGCCCAGCAGGTACACCGGCACGCCGTCGCCGGTATCCACCGGCAGCATGTAGTTGTGGAATTCGCGGGCCTGGCCAGCGGCATCGCGCAGCTTATAGGTGATGCTGGGGCCCACGTTGCGCAGCACTTTTTGGGTTTGCGTCTTGTTGGCCGCACCCAGGCGGGAGTCGATGGCATGGCGCAGATCGACCTTGCGCACGTCCGCACCCGAGGCGGTGGCATCGGCACCAAAGTTTTCCACGTTGATGACGCGCAGCGCGGTGTACTCCAGCGTCAACTTCTCGCCATCAGCCCCCTGGGTGAGCTGGGAGGTGCCGCCGATGGTGCCCTCGATCTCGAACGGCTTGGTGGCCGCCCCCATGGGCATGGCCCGCAGCGTGACCTTGGAGCCGCCGTCGTCAAAGCTGGACTGGTAAATCTCTACGCCCTTGTAGTTAGCCGGGTGGTTGACCTCCACGCGGGCCGGAATGGCGGCCCCGGTTTCCTTGTCGCGGATGATGATGTCGCTGGCAAACAGCTTGGGCATGCCGGTGGAGTAGTACTCGACGATGAATTTCTTCAGCTCGATGGCAAACGGCAGGTCTTGCAACACCACACCATCGGCCCGGTTCAGGATGGCGGTACTCCCTTGCCCGCCCTCGGCCACCAGGATGTTGCCCCGGAAGGTGGGGTTGTTGGCATCCAGGCGGTGCTGTACCGGCACATCGGCAATCAGGCCGCCGCCGGTGTAGACCGATTTGCCATTGAGCAGCATCTGCGCCTTGACCACCAGGTCGCCATCCAGCAGACCGCCAATACAGATCAGCACGATGGCGCTATGCGCGGCGATGTAGCCCAGCTTGTTGGCGGCACCGGCCTTGGCGGCCACCATCCAACCCGTCCCTTGTGGTCCTTCCCGTTGCTGCAACTTCACCTTCCAGCCGCCGCTGACCAGGGTCTGGCCGATCCGCCGGGCCGCCACTTCGGGCGATTCCGCCAGGCTGGCCTGGGCGTGGTGGGCAAAGGCTTTCAGGCTCTGGGCGCGGATGCCTTCCTTAAAAATCTTGAAATCGGCCCAGATCTTGGGCGTGCTGCGCGCAATGCACAGCGAGGTGCTGAGCACCAAAAACGCCAAAATCAGCATGAACCACCAGGCGCTGTACACCGTGGTCAGGCTGGCCGCCGCAAACACCTGGGCCCAGAACGGCCCGAACTGGTTGACGTAGTTGACCAGCGGCTCCTGCTGCTTGAGCACCGTGCCGATCACCGAGGCGATGCAGATGACGGTCAGCAGCGAGATCGAAAACCGCATCGACGAAAACAGCTCCACCGCAGCGCGCAGCGCATGGGAGCGGGTCTTGACGCGAACGCCGTGGGTGCTGACAGACATGGGAGGAAGAACTCAAAGGCAAAAATAAAAAGGGCGGGCCGTCATCGAGGGCCCGCCCTATTAGGGGACGATTGGCGTGCTTGGTTCCCCAAGCGCCAAGCCTCAATGCAGGCCAGCGATGTAATCGGCCACGGCCTTGATTTCGCGGTCGTTCATCTTGGCGGCCACCATGCTCATTTGGGCGCTGTTCTTGCGGCCACCGTCACGGAAAGTGGTCAACTGTGCGGCCACGTAGTCGGCATGCTGGCCACCCAGGCGCGGGTACTGGGCCGGAATACCGGCACCATTAGGGCTGTGGCAACCGGCGCAGGCGGCAATCTGGCGATCGGCAATGCCACCGCGGTAAATGCGTTCGCCCAGAGCCACCAACTCTTTGTCTTTGGCGAAACCGGCTTTCACCTTTTTGGAGGCCGCCCAGTAAGAGATGTTGCGCATGTCGTCATCGGTCAGGCCGGCGGCAAAGCCCTTCATGATGGCATTGTTGCGCTTGCCAGACTTGAACTCCTGCAACTGCTTGACCAGGTATTCGGGGTGCTGCTGAGACAACTTGGGGTTGGCGGCGATGGCCGAATTGCCGTCGGCACCGTGGCAGGCGGCGCACACCGCAGTAAAGCTGGCCTCGCCTTTGACCAGATCGGGCTTGGCGGCCATGGGCGCTGCGGGTTTTTCCTCGGCAGCAAAAGCCGACACAAAAGGGCTCGCCAGCGCGGCGGCGGTCAACAGGGAGACAAGGAGCTTCATATTCGAGGGGGCCTATCGATTTGTCTTTTCGGGGGCGATTTTGGTGCACGTCTGGAGTGAATCCAGGGCGCACAAGCCAATGATTCTACAATGCAGGTCCGGTTCTCTTTACGAGAACTCTTGAAAACGACAGCCGCAGCACCTGCACCCTGTCCTCCGAAGATTCCATGATTCCTACCTCTCCCCCGGCAGCCGACGGCGCGCCCTTGCCCAAATTGCCGCCTGCCAAAAGCCCGGCGGTCATCGCTGCGGGCTGGATGCACACGGCCAAATTCCTGACCACCGCGCCGCAACTGCACCATCTGCCCCCGCTGACCGTGCCGGAAATCGCCTTTGTGGGCCGCTCCAACGCGGGCAAATCCACCTGCATCAACACCTTGACGCAGCAAAAACAGCTGGCCTACGCCTCCAAAAAACCCGGCCGCACGCAGAACATCAACTTGTTCAGCCTGGGCAAACAGGGTGTGACCGACGCGGTACTGGCCGACTTGCCCGGCTACGGCTACGCGGCGGTCCCCAAGGCCGACAAGATCCGCTGGCAGCGCGTGATGGCCAACTATTTGGTCACCCGCGAGAACCTGGTCGGCATCGTGATGATGTGCGACCCGCGCCACGGCCTGACCGAGCTGGACGAAATACTGCTGGACATCGTGCGCCCCCGCGTCGCCGAAGGCCTGAAGTTTTTGATTTTGCTGACCAAGTCCGACAAGCTGAACCGCGAAGAAGCCACCAAGGCCCTCTCCATCGCCCGCCTGCAGGCCGGTGGCGGCGAAGTCAAGCTGTTCTCGGCGTTAAAGAAGCAGGGCATTGACGAAGCCAGCCAATTGCTGTGGCAGTGGGCGCACCCAGAGGGCGCCGATGCACCCGCCCCCAAGCCCGCCGCACCGGTGATCGACGAGCCTGAGAATCTGGACGAAGATTAAGGCCTATAAAAACTCTAACCCGTTGAATTAAAACAGTTTTCCTATTATTTTAAGATTTTTAAAAAATGTAGGAAAATATGGCGATGGATGCGCCAAGCTACTACGAGCTGGATGAAGATGCCGCCCGGCAATCCATCAACGCCAGCACCATTTACGCCGAGTACCGCCGCACGCTAGAGGCGGCACGCCCCTACATGGGCGGCATGTACTGGAAGAAGGTGGGCACCTACGAGTACCTCACCAAAACCGGCAAAGGCAGCAGCCAAACCTCCGTAGGCCCCCGGAGCGAGCGCACCGAAGCCATCTACGCCGATTTCCAGAGCCGCAAAGCGCCCCTGATGCAGCGCCTGGAGGCCCTGGAAGCGTCGCTGGTACAGGCAGAGCGCTACAACAAGGCGGCCAGAGCCGGGCGCGTGCCCAACACCGTGGTTGCGCTGCTGCGCGCCATAGAGCGCCATGGCCTGGGCGAGAACTTCACCGTGGTGGGCACCCACGCGCTGTTTGCCTACGAGGCGGCGGCGGGCGTTCGCATCGTGGAGAAAGCACTGGCCACCGTAGACGTGGACTTGCTGTGGGATGCCCGCAAGCGGGTGCAGTTCGAAACCACGGTCAAGCGGCTGGACCGCTCGGTTCTGTCCATCCTGCAAGAAGCCGACAAATCCTTTGCCCGCATGGAGCTGCAAAAGGAAACGGCAGTGAACGACAAAGGCTTCCAGGTGGACTTTTTGCGTCGCATCCCCGAGGGCAAAGACCCGCACCCCTACCGGCTCACCGACGACCTCGACGACATGTGGCCGGTGCAGGCCCGGCGCGCCAACATCCTCACCGAAGCCCCGCGTTTTGCCTACCCGGTGATCGCGCAAAACGGAGAGATCGCACTGATGCGCACGGTGTCGCCCCAGGTTTTCGTGCAATTCAAGGAGTGGATGTCCCGGGAGCCCACCCGCGACCCACTCAAGCGCAGCCGCGACCGACTCCAGGCCCAGATCGTGCAGCAACTGCTCGACGAGCACCGGCTGATTGCCTAACCGGCATTAAGAGTGTTTTAGCCTGATTAGCTACCTGCCTCAGACCACTGAATATCGCAGCGAGGAAGCGGCCTTGTCGTGACAGCGGCGCGCAGCAAACGCGGCAGCATCGCTGGCAAATCAAACCGGCGGTTGAAGCGGTAGGCGAACTCGGCCAAGTA
>CAUPNG010000027.1:0-60648 GCA_963512605.1 uncultured Albidiferax sp.
ACTGGCTTTTGCTGGCGACATCCCCGGTATGGTCAAGGCCAGCTGGTAAGTAAGGCAGGAGAACCTAAACATGAGTATGAGTGATCCCATCGCCGACTTGCTGACTCGCATCCGCAACGCGCAAATGGTGGCCAAAACGACTGTATCGATTCCTTCATCCAAAGTGAAGGTCGCGATTGCCCAAGTCTTGAAAGACGAAGGCTACATTGACGGCTTCCAGGTGAAAACCGAAGCTGGCAAAAGCGAACTCGAAATTACCTTGAAATATTACGCCGGTCGCCCTGTGATCGAACGTATTGAGCGCGTTAGCCGTCCCGGCCTGCGTGTTTACAAAGGCCACGGCGCCATTCCCCAAGTCATGAATGGCTTGGGTGTGGCTATTGTTACCACTCCGCAAGGCGTGATGACGGACCGCAAAGCCCGCGCAACCGGTATCGGTGGCGAAGTCTTGTGCTACGTCGCTTAAGCAGGAGAACTAGCAAATGTCTCGCGTAGGAAAAATGCCTGTTGCTATCCCCGCTGGTGTGGATGTGGCAATCAAGGACGACCAAATCAATGTCAAGGGCACCGGCGGTTCGCTGTCGTTGACCCAAAATGCGCTGGTTACCGTGACCAATGACGCTGGCAAACTCACGTTTGTCCCCGCCAACGAGTCCCGTGAAGCCAATGCCATGTCGGGCACCATGCGTCAGCTGGTGAACAACATGGTCGTCGGTGTGACCAAGGGTTTCGAGAAGAAGCTGAGCCTGGTTGGCGTGGGCTACAAAGCCGCTGCCCAAGGTGCAAAGCTGAACTTGGCTGTGGGTTACTCCCACCCCGTCAATATCGACATGCCTGCTGGCATCACCGTTGCAACCCCCACCCCGACAGAAATTCTGATCAAGGGTGCGGACCGCCAACGTGTGGGCCAGGTGGCTGCTGAGATTCGTGCGATCCGTCCTCCCGAGCCTTACAAGGGCAAGGGCATCCGTTATTCGGATGAGAAGATCACGATCAAAGAAACCAAGAAGAAATAAGGAGCCGCAACATGTTGACCAAAAAAGAACAGCGTCTCCGCCGTGCGCGTCAAACCCGCATCCGTATTGCAACCCAAGGCGTTGCACGCCTGACGGTGAACCGTACCAACTTGCACATCTACGCCAGCGTTATTTCTGGCGACGGTGCCAAGATTCTGGCCAGCGCATCGACCGCCGAAGCGGCTGTGCGCAAGGAGCTGGGCGGCGCTGGCAAGGGTGGCAACACCACCGCAGCACAAGCCATTGGCAAGCTGATTGCTGAAAAAGCAAAGGCTGCCGGCGTTGAAAAAGTAGCGTTTGATCGCTCAGGTTTTGCGTACCACGGACGCGTCAAGGCGCTTGCCGATGCTGCCCGCGAAGCTGGCTTGCAGTTCTAAGCAGATCGGAATAAATAATGGCTAAAGTTCAAGGAAAAATGCAGGGTAAGGCTGAAGGGCCTGAAGACGGCCTGCGTGAAAAAATGATCGCGGTCAACCGCGTTACCAAGGTGGTCAAGGGTGGCCGTATTCTTGGTTTCGCAGCGTTGACCGTGGTGGGTGACGGCGAAGGTCGCGTTGGCATGGGCAAGGGCAAGTCGAAAGAAGTGCCTGCTGCTGTGCAAAAAGCGATGGAAGAAGCCCGCCGCAATATGGTCAAGGTCACGCTGAAAAACGGTTCCGTTTTCCACAAAGTGACTGGCCAACATGGCGCAGCTAACGTGATGATGGCTCCGGCACCCAAGGGTACCGGCATCATTGCAGGCGGCCCTATGCGCGCAGTGTTTGAAGTGATGGGTATCACAGACATCGTGGCCAAGAGCCATGGTTCGTCGAACCCTTACAACATGGTGCGTGCCACCTTGGATGCATTGCGTAACTCGACCACTCCTTCGGACATTGCTGCCAAGCGCGGCAAAAACGTTGAAGAAATCTTCGTCTGAGCAAGGTTATCCAAATGACAACGCAACAAACACTCAAAGTGACGCTGGTTCGCAGCCCGATTGGTACCAAAGAATCGCACCGTGCAACCGTTCGTGGCTTGGGTCTGCGCAAGATTCGCAGCGTAAGCGAACTGCAAGACACGCCCGAAGTCCGCGGCATGATCAACAAGATCAGTTATCTGGTCAAAATCATCTAAGGATTGACGATGGAACTCAATGGCATTAAGCCCGCAGCGGGTGCAAAGCACGCCAAGCGTCGCGTTGGTCGCGGCATTGGCTCTGGCCTGGGCAAGACCTCTGGCCGCGGCCACAAGGGTCAAAAGTCCCGTGCTGGTGGTTACCACAAGGTCGGCTTTGAAGGCGGTCAAATGCCTATGCAACGCCGTTTGCCTAAGCGTGGTTTCAAGTCGCATTTGCTGAAGTACAACGCTGAAGTCACTCTGGAGGCGCTGGAGAAGCTGGGCCTGTCTGAAGTAGACGGTTTGGCACTGAAGCAAGCAGGTCTGATCGCTGAAATGGCTAAAGTCATCAAGGTCATCAAGACCGGCGAACTGACCAAGGCGATCAAGTTCACTGGTATTGGTGCTACGGCAGCAGCCAAGGCGGCTATTGAAGCCGCCGGTGGCAGCCTGGCTTAAGTTTTTGTTGAAGGAAACGTTCGGTGGCAACTAGCGCTCAAATCGCAAAGACGGGTAAGTTCGGCGACTTGCGTCGTCGCTTGGTGTTTTTGCTGCTCGCGCTGGTTGTCTATCGTGTCGGTGCACATATTCCTGTGCCCGGCATCGATGCAACGCAACTGCAGCAGCTTTTCAAAGGGCAGCAAGGCGGCATATTGAGTTTGTTCAATATGTTCTCTGGCGGTGCTTTGTCCCGGTTTACGGTTTTCGCTTTGGGCATCATGCCTTACATCTCCGCCTCCATCATCATGCAATTGATGGGTTATGTGGTGCCGATGTTTGAGCAGATGAAGAAAGAGGGCGAAGCTGGTCGTCGCAAGATTACCCAGTACACCCGTTATGGCACTTTGGGCCTTGCCCTGTTCCAGTCCTTGGTGATTGCCACAGGTTTGGAGAGTTCTCCAGGTCTTGTTTTGTCACCGGGCTTTGGTTTCCGTATGACGGCTGTGGTCAGTTTGACCGCTGGAACCATGTTTCTGATGTGGTTGGGTGAGCAAATTACAGAGCGTGGCTTGGGTAATGGAATTTCCATCCTGATCTTTGCTGGTATTGCAGCTGGTTTGCCGGGGTCGATTGGTGGCTTGCTGGAGTTGGTGCGCACTGGTGCCATGAGCATCATTGCATCGATCTTTATTGTTGCGGTGGTTGGCTTGGTCACTTACTTTGTCGTGTTCGTTGAACGCGGTCAAAGAAAGATTTTGGTGAACTACGCACGGCGGCAAGTGGGTAACAAGGTATACGGCGGACAGTCTTCGCACCTGCCTTTGAAGCTCAATATGGCTGGTGTGATTCCTCCGATCTTTGCTTCATCGATTATTTTGTTGCCTGCAACAGTTGTGAATTGGTTCAGTGCTTCTGAATCGCTGCGCTGGTTGAAAGATGTAGCTGGCATGCTGAGCCCAGGACAGCCGGTGTACGTGTTGTTCTATGCTAGTGCTATCGTGTTTTTCTGCTTTTTCTACACGGCCTTGGTATTCAATAGCCGTGAAACAGCAGATAACCTGAAGAAAAGCGGTGCGTTTATTCCTGGCATTCGCCCGGGTGAACAGACTGCTCGCTATATCGATAAGATATTACTGAGGTTGACTTTGGCAGGTGCGGTGTACATCACCTTTGTCTGTTTGGTTCCGGAAATATTGGTCTTGAAATACAACGTGCCATTCAATTTTGGTGGAACGTCACTGCTCATTATTGTGGTTGTGACTATGGATTTCATGGCCCAGGTTCAAAACTACATGATGTCTCAACAGTATGAGTCATTGCTGAAAAAGGCTAACTTCAAGTCTTCTGCCAATGCGTAATTGGTAAGTTAAAAGTTGGTCATGGGTTCTGGTGCTTTGTTCCAGAGAATTCAATCGCACGGTATTCAGAGTTTTAGGAGAATTAAATGAGAGTTTCAGCTTCGGTTAAGAAAATTTGCCGTAACTGCAAAGTCATCCGGCGCAAGGGCGTGGTTCGTGTGATCTGTACAGATCCACGCCACAAACAGCGTCAAGGTTGATAGAAAAGT
This sequence comes from uncultured Albidiferax sp., assembly GCA_963512605.1. GTDB lineage: Bacteria > Pseudomonadota > Gammaproteobacteria > Burkholderiales > Burkholderiaceae_C > Rhodoferax_B. The sequence goes on from CAUPNG010000027.1 coordinate 4,123, forward strand.
TTTAGAGGACGCACATGGCACGTATCGCTGGTATTAATATTCCGCCGCAAAAGCATTCCGAAATCGGCTTGACCGCTATTTTCGGCATCGGTCGCACCCGCGCTCGCAAGATTTGCGAAGCTTGCGACATTGCATATTCCAAGAAGGTCAAAGACTTGACCGATGCAGATCTGGAAAAGATCCGCGACCAAATCGCTCTCTTCACCATTGAAGGCGATTTGCGTAGAGAAACCACGATGAACATCAAGCGATTGATGGACATCGGCTGCTACCGTGGTTTCCGCCACCGTCGTGGTTTGCCCATGCGTGGCCAGCGTACGCGTACCAACGCACGCACCCGCAAGGGACCGCGCAAGGCTGCGGCTTCATTGAAGAAATAAAGGGATTGAGAAATCACTATGGCAAAAGCTCAACAAAGCAACGCATCGCAGCGCGTACGTAAGAAGGTTCGCAAGAACGTGTCTGACGGTGTCGCACACGTGCACGCATCATTTAACAATACAATCATCACTATCACTGATCGTCAAGGCAATGCGTTGTCTTGGGCTTCTTCCGGTGGCCAGGGCTTCAAGGGTTCGCGTAAATCGACCCCATTTGCTGCCCAAGTCGCTTCCGAAGTGGCTGGTCGTGCTGCCATTGAACAAGGTATCAAGAATCTTGATGTCGAAATCAAGGGCCCGGGTCCTGGCCGCGAATCTTCGGTTCGCGCTCTGGGTGCCCTCGGTATCCGCATTACCTCGATTGCAGATGTGACTCCCGTTCCACACAACGGTTGCCGCCCTCAAAAGCGTCGTCGCATCTAATCTCACCGGAATTCATTTCGGTCCGGTTTTTATAAGCCCACCGCCATCTGCATTGCGCAGGTGGCTCCCACGTTTCTGCGTGGAAGATAATATTTAAGGACGCTCAAGTGGCACGCTATCTCGGTCCCAAGGCCAAACTCTCCCGCCGTGAAGGCACTGATCTTTTCCTGAAGAGCGCTCGCCGCTCGATCAGCGACAAGGCTAAATTCGACTCCAAGCCAGGTCAACACGGTCGCACTTCTGGTGCCCGTACTTCTGACTTCGGTTTGCAGCTGCGCGAAAAGCAAAAAGTAAAGCGCATGTACGGTGTGTTGGAGCGTCAGTTCCGCCGCTATTTCGAAGAAGCCGATCGCCGCAAGGGCAACACCGGTGCCAATTTGCTGTTCCTGCTGGAATCGCGTCTGGACAATGTCGTATACCGCATGGGCTTTGGCTCTACGCGCGCTGAAGCACGCCAGTTGGTGTCGCACAAAGCGATGACAGTGAATGGCCAGTGCGTGAATATTCCTTCGTACATGGTCAAGACCGGTGACGTAGTGGCTGTTCGCGACAAGTCGAAGAAGCAGAACCGTATTGTTGAAGCCCTGCAATTGGCGCAACAAGTGGGCTTGCCAGCCTGGGTTGAGGTCAGCATCGAGAAGACCGAAGGTATTTTCAAGAAAGTACCTGACCGCGACGAGTTCGCTTCTGATGTCAACGAATCCCTGATCGTTGAGTTGTATTCGCGTTAATTCCGCATTTGTCGTTTGATTTTGTTCCTAGGCTGCGGGGCACTGCGGTCTAGAACCAACACTTGCCTTACCGGTGTAACGAGCTGGGGGTACTGAGAGGAAGCATGCATGCAAACTAATTTGCTGAAACCCAAAGCCATCAACGTTGAACAACTGGGCCACAACCGTGCGAAAGTTGCGTTGGAGCCGTTTGAACGCGGTTACGGGCACACATTGGGTAATGCACTACGCCGTGTACTGTTGTCGTCCATGGTGGGTTATTCGGCAACCGAAGTGACCATTGCAGGCGTGCTGCATGAGTACTCTTCGATTGACGGTGTTCAAGAAGATGTTGTGAACATTTTGTTGAACCTCAAAGGCGTTGTTTTCAAGCTGCACAACCGTGATGAAGTCACCCTGAGCCTGCGTAAAGACGGCGACGGCGTGGTCACAGCGGCAGACATCCAGACTCCGCACGATGTTGAAATCATCAATCCAGACCACGTGATTGCGCATTTGTCGCAAGGCGGCAAGCTGGACATGCAAATCAAGGTCGAAAAGGGCCGTGGTTACGTTCCAGGCAGCATGCGCCGCTATGCGGATGAGCAAACCAAGTCGATCGGCCGTATTGTGCTGGACGCTTCGTTTTCGCCCGTCAAGCGCGTGAGCTACACCGTCGAAAGCGCTCGCGTTGAGCAGCGTACCGACTTGGACAAGCTGGTGGTAGAGATCGAAACCAATGGTGCGATCTCGGCAGAAGATGCCGTGCGCGCATCGGCTAAAATACTGGTTGAACAGCTCGCAGTATTTGCGCAGCTGGAAGGCAGCGAATTGGCCGGCGTGTTTGAACAGCCAGCACCGCGTGGCAACACGCAGTTCGACCCGATTTTGTTGCGTCCTGTGGATGAGCTGGAATTGACGGTTCGCTCTGCGAACTGCCTGAAGGCTGAGAACATTTATTACATCGGTGATCTGATCCAGCGCACCGAGAATGAATTGCTCAAGACCCCTAATCTGGGTCGCAAATCGCTGAATGAAATCAAGGAAGTCCTCGCTTCGCGCGGTCTGACCTTGGGTATGAAGCTTGAAAGCTGGCCACCTGCTGGCCTGGACAAGCGTTAATTGGAAATTTGACCGGTGCAGCACTTCTGTGCTGCGCTGGTCTCTAAAAATGTCCTGCAAAGGACACGTGCAACGCGCAGTACCTGATCCGGCTGTGCGTCAAAATAATTGAAAGGAATGCACCATGCGCCACGGACACGGACTTCGTAAACTTAACCGCACCAGCTCGCACCGCCTTGCTATGTTGCGCAACATGATGAACTCGCTGATCGAGCACGAGGCCATCAAGACCACTTTGCCCAAGGCCAAGGAATTGCGCCGCGTGATCGAGCCCATGATCACTTTGGCCAAAGAAGCGACGGTTGCTAACCGCCGTCTGGCTTTTGACCGCCTGCGTGACCGCGACAGCGTGACCAAGTTGTTTAACGACCTGGGCCCGCATTTCAAAGCCCGTCCAGGCGGCTATACCCGTATCTTGAAGATGGGTTTCCGCGTGGGTGACAATGCGCCTATGGCATTTGTTGAACTGGTTGACCGTGCTGATGTAAAAGAAGCTGTAGAAATATCTGCAGACCAAGCATAAGCTGCTATAATAGAAACATACCGCGCGATGGAGCAGCCTGGTAGCTCGTTGGGCTCATAACCCAAAGGTCGTAGGTTCAAATCCTACTCGCGCAACCAATCAGTGGTACTTCGGTATCACGAGTTAAAAAACCCACCTTGTGTGGGTTTTTTAATTTCTGCTACCCCGTAAATAGGCCCCAGTGAAGACTGGGGCTTTTTACTTTGTGGCCTATGGGGTGGTTTCTTTGTCTACCGTTGGATTCCGTAGCGCGTGCATGCCGCTACGGCCCGCCGAGACTACTCGGCCTGCTTGCTGGTTCTGTCTTGTTTGGCCTGTTCCAGCGAGTTCTCGGTGCTGGCCAGGTCCATGCCGTACATGTCGGCGAACTGCACCAAAGTCTGGCCGCTGCTTTCAAAGGCTTTCAGCAGGGCTTCACGCTTTGCAGCTGCCGCGCCATCTTCGGTGTAGGCGTGGTCGAGGAGTGCGTTCCAGGCTTCCAGTGGAGGCTTGACTTGCTCTGCATACGCGCCACGGCTCAATCCAGAGGCCTCGAAGGCATTGCGTAAGCGCAGACGCAGCTTTGCCTGTGCTGCAGGGCTGTTGCCTGCACGGTCACGGCGCGCGACTTCCATGATGGCCTGGTGCACGTGCTCGGGTGCCAGGGGCTCGACAGGAAGGCCTTGCAGATCGTGGCGGTGCACGCCGGTGGCGACTTGCTCCAGATAGCGGGTGGACCGGGTGTGTTGCCCCAGGGCCTCGCGCAAAGCCTTGGCTTCCAGCAGATCGGGGTGACTTGCCACCAGTTCATGAAAGATACCGAGTTTCAGCGGCAAAGCCTGTGCGCCAAACACCTTGGGATAGAGGTCGTACAGGGTGTGCAGCAGAGGGTGCACTTCGCGACCAGGGGCGGTGCGCTGTGGTCTGGGCTTGCGCGTTTGGGGTGGGCGGGCTTTCGGTGCGGGGGGAGTGGTCACGGTGATGGGGGTCTGCGGTAGGGAAGAGGCGCAAAGAGTGCGCGAACAAGCTCCATTTTCATCGAAAACGAAAGTGCTTTAAGTTTGGAGCCTTGCGCAACCAACCGAGGTTTGTAGCTTGGCAGCAACGCCAAAGTCCCAGTGACGCGTAAGTGTCTGCATCCTGTACGGGTTTACACGGAAGGGCTGCGACAATCGGCCCTCCAAAAATTTGAAAGTACCCATGGCTAAGAAAGCTCCCGCGGTTGTCGCCACCCCTCCTGAAGCAGCGCGTACCAAACCTTTGCAGATCCCCGACACCGGGTTTAAAACTATCTGGCAAGTGGTGGGCGCACCGCCCGTAGCGGCGAAGACCAAGAGCGAAAAGTCGGCCACTTCAGCTTAAATTTGGCCTAGTTAGCACCCGTTGCCGGGGCGCGCGTCCAGTGCCACCTCCACCCGGCAGTCGTAAAAGGTGGGTGCCCGGCCCAGGTCGGTCAACTGCTGGCTGGTGAGCTGGTTCACATTGCTGCCATCCAGCCCCAGTTTGCGCCACCACACCCCCAACCCATTCACCACGCCCACCCGGGCCCGGGCTGATACCTTGGCCTTGCAGCGGTAGGTGCCGCGCTGGTTGAAGACGCGCACCACGGCCCCGCTGGTGATACCCCGTGGCAGGGCATCGTCGGCATGGATTTCCAGCAGCGGCTCGCCTTCGATCTGGCGCAGGCTGGTGACGTTGACGAAGCTGGAATTCAAGAAATTGCGCGCGGGCGGTGAAATCATCGCCAAGGGAAACTCTGTAGATGTCCCAGCCGCCTCGTAATTGGGCAGGTAATCCGGCAAGCCATCCAGGCCCTGCGCTGCCAGCCGTTCGCTGAAAAACTCGCACTTGCCCGACGGGGTCGGAAATTGCCCGTGGGCAAACGGCGCGTCGGGCAGCGGAATCGTCGCAAAGCCGTGCTCTAACAGCGCACTAAAGTCCACCTGGTCGCCATACGCGGTGCGGCACAGCGCCTCATCGCTGTCCTCCAGGCACGGGTCGGTCAAGCCCATATGGGCGGCCAGCTCCCGGAAGATCTGGGTATTGGGTTTGGACTGGCCCAGCGGCGCGATCGCGGGGCGGTTCAGCAAGGCATCGGTGTGGCCATAGCCGCTGTGCACGTCCCAGTGCTCCAGCTGCGTGGTGGCGGGCAGGATGTAGTCGGCGTAGTCGGCGGTGTCGGTCTGGAAATGTTCCAGCACCACGGTGAACAGGTCTTCACGGGCAAAGCCCTGCACCACCTTGCCCGAATCGGGGGCCACGGCGACCGGGTTGCTGTTGTAGACCACCAGCGCCTCGATCTTGGGTGCCGTGGTGTCTAGCAAGGCATCGCCAATGGTGCTCATGTTGATGGTGCGGGGCCTGCGCCCGGCCAGCAAGTCGGGCCGCTGCAGCGCCGCACGCTGCACTGGGAACTGGCCCGAGCTGCTCATCAGCACGCCGCCTGCGCGGTGCCGCCATGCGCCTATCAGCGCGGGCAGGCTGACCACGGCGCGGGTGGCATTGCCGCCGCCGCGGGTGCGCTGCATGCCGTAGTTCAGGCGGATGGCGGCAGGTTGTCCGGATACAAAGCACTGGCCGTAGTCCCGCGCCAGCGCGATGATCTGCTCCACCGGTACACCGCACACTTCTGCGGCGCGTTCGGGCGGCCACTGCAGGGCGCGTTCGCGCAGCGCGGGCCAGCCCACCGTGTGCTCGGCCAGATAGGCGTGGTCCAGCCAGTCGTGGGTGATGAGCTGGTGCATCAGGGCCAACGCCAGCCCGGCATCGGTGCCGGGGCGCAGGGCGATGTGTTCGTGGCACTTTTCGGCGGTTTCGGTCTTGCGCGGGTCGATGCACACCAGCCGTGCGCCGTCGCGTTTGGCCTGCTGCACGTAGCGCCAGAAGTGCAGATTGCTGCCGATGGAGTTGCTGCCCCAGATCAGGATGAGTTTCGACTCGGCAAAAAACTGCACCTGCATGCCGACCTTGCCGCCCAGCGTGTGGATCAGGCCTTCGCCGCCCGCCGACGCGCAAATCGTGCGGTCCAGCAGCGACGCGCCCAGGGTGTGGAAGAAGCGGGCGGCGATGCTTTCGCCCTGCACCAGCCCCATGGTGCCCGCATAGCTGTAGGGCAGGATGGCCTCGGGGTTGCGCGCGGCAATGCTGCCTAGCTGTGCGGCGATGTCGCTCAGCGCCACGTCCCAGCCCACAGGCGTGTACTGGCCCGAGCCCTTGGGGCCGCTGCGTTTGAGCGGCTGCAGGAGGCGTTCCGGGTGGTAGGTGCGCTCGGTGTAGCGCGAGACCTTGGTGCACAGCACGCCGTCGGTGTGCGGGTGGGCCGGATTGCCCTGCACCTTGATGGCGATGCCGTCCTGCACCGTGGTCAGCAGTGCGCAGGTGTCGGGGCAGTCGTGCGGGCAGGCACCACGTACTGTGTGGGTGGGGTTATTCATCCGATGGGGGCCTTCTGACAGAATGGCTGGATGATAAATCCAGGAGCCGCGCCATGCCCGTGATCGACCAATTGGTGGCCCAGGCCCCCGGCATTTCCGCCCTGCGCCGCGAGCTGCATGCCCACCCGGAGCTCAGCTTCCAGGAAGTGTTGACCGCCGACCTGGTGGCGCGCCAGCTCACCGAATGGGGCATTCCCATCCACCGCGGCCTGGCGGGCACCGGCGTGGTGGGCATTCTGCAAAACGGCAACTCCCCGCGTGCCATCGGCCTGCGTGCCGACATGGACGCGCTGCCGCTGCAGGAGTTCAACACCTTTGCCCACGCCAGCCAGCACCCCGGCAAGATGCACGCCTGCGGGCACGATGGCCACACCGCCATGCTGCTGGCGGCGGCGCAGTACCTGGCCGAACACCGCGACTTTGACGGCACGGTCTACCTGATCTTCCAGCCCGCCGAAGAGGGCGGCGGCGGTGCCCGCGAGATGGTGCAAGAGGGCCTGTTCACCCGCTTCCCCATGGACGCGGTGTTTGGCATGCACAACTGGCCCGGCATGGCGGTGGGCCAGTTTGCCCTGAGCCCCGGCCCGGTGATGGCCTCCAGCAGCGAGTTCAAGATCACCATCCACGGCAAAGGCAGCCACGCCGCCATGCCGAATATGGGCATAGACCCTGTGCCCATCGCCGCCCAGATGGTGCTGGCCTTCCAGACCATCATCAGCCGCAACAAAAAGCCCATCGACGCAGGCGTGGTGTCGGTGACCATGGTGCACGGCGGCTCGGCCACCAACATCGTGCCCGACAGCGTGGAGCTGCAGGGCACGGTGCGCACCTTCACACTGGAAGTGCTGGATTTGATCGAAGCCCGCATGCGCCAGATAGCCGACAGCCTGTGCGAAGCCTTCGGGGCCCGCTGCGCGTTTGAATTTGCCCGCAACTACCCGCCCACCATCAACCACGCCGCCGAAGCCGCCTTCGCCCGCCAGGTGATGGCCGATATCGTCGGGCCCGCCAACGTGATCACCCAGGAGCCCACCATGGGCGCGGAAGACTTTGCCTACATGCTGTTGGCCAAGCCCGGGGCCTACTGCTTCATTGCCAACGGCGATGGCGACCACCGCGCCCTGGGCCACGGCGCAGGCCCTTGCACCCTGCACAACCCCAGCTATGACTTCAACGACGATCTGATCCCGCTGGGCGCGACGTATTGGGTGCGCCTGACCGAGGCGTGGTTGAAGCCGCTCTAAGCGGTTGCTATTGAATTAATAGCTTCTTGCGCTTATGGAATAAGTGCTGGAGGCCTAAAAGGCTTGAAAAGCTAATTTACGAACCGGCCCGCCGCCATGGCCAGCAAACCGTCAAAAATCAGGTTGTCCACCAGCTCAAACGGCACCGACATGCTGGGAGCCATCTTCCAGCCCGCGCCGCCGGTCATGTAGCAGGCGGGTTCGGCTTTGCAGTGCTGGCGCACGTGCTGCACCATGCGCTCCACGGCTCCGGCGATGGCGTAGGTGCCGCCGCTGGTCAGTGCGTCGCTGGTGTTGGTGGGGAACACGCGCACCTCGCCGGTGGGCACGTGCAGGCCTGCGGTACCGGACTCCAGCGCCCGCAGCATGATGCCGTGGCCGGGCAGGATCAGGCCGCCCAGGAAGCGCCCATAGGTGTCCACCGCCTCCACCGTCACCGCCGTGCCCACCATCACCACCACCATGGGCCGCTCGGGCCCCTGGGCCAGCATGCGGTGGCGTGCGCCCACCATGGCGACCCAGCGGTCGGCCCCCAGGCGGGTGGGGTGGTCGTAGCCGTTGGTCAAACCGGCCTCGGCGGCGCTGGACACCACCCACTGGGGGTGCACGTCCCACAGCTCCAGCTGCTCCAGCACGCGGCGTTTGATGGCGTCTCCGGCCACGATGCAGCCCAGGATGGCGCTGGGCGCGGCCAAGTTGGCCCAGGGGCCGTCGGCCAGCTTGTCGATGTTTTCCAGAAACTCGGCACCATGGGCCAGCAGCGTGGCCCCGGGGCGGGGTGTGTCGTACAGCGACCACTTGAGACGGGTGTTGCCAATGTCGATGGCGAGAAAACTCATCCTGCGTCTCCGGTATTTTTCACCGCATTATCTCTGCGCCAACGCAGGGGCACGCGTGTGGTTACCCCTGACGCCAGGGCAGGTTGTGGAAGCGCCAACCGCCCTTGCGGCCCCGGTGGGCTTCTGAATCGGGGTCGCCTTCGAAGCCTTCGAGGATGTTGTAGGCCTGCAGGCCCAGCTCGGTGGCGCGTTTGGCGGCCGCCACGGAGCGCACGCCGCTGCGGCACAGCAGCACGGCTTTTTTGCCGCCTGCCAGCGCGGCTTGCAGGCCGCTGTCGAAATCGGGGTTCATGGCCATGCCGGGCCACTGCTTCCAGGCCAAGGGCACGGCCCCCGGCACCTCGCCGACCCAGGCGCGTTCGGCATCGGTGCGCACATCGACCAGCACCGCCTCGCCCGCCTGCCACCATTGGCAGGCCAACTGGGGTGATACGTCGCCCGCATAGCCCTCGGCAGGGTGGATCTGGGACAGGCCCGAGGCCAGGTTGGCGGGCACGGCTTCGTCCATGCGTTGCGGGCGGGGCAGGTTCAGGGCTTCCATGGTGGCGATGAATTCCGGTAGGGTTTTGTGGGCGATGCGCGGATTGTGCGACTTCTCGGCCCCGATGCTGGACTGGGTTTTGCCGTGGTAATCATGCCCCGGCCAGACCCGCGTGGTGTCGGGCAGGGTAAACAGAATCTGGGTGATGCTGTTGTACAGGGCCTCGGCGCTGCCGGACTGGAAATCGGTGCGGCCACAGCCGCCGATGAGCAGGGTGTCGCCGGTAAAGACATGGTCGCGCCACACAAAACACATGCTGCCCGCCGTGTGGCCGGGCGTGTGCAGGGCCTGCAGGGTCTCGCTGCCAAAGTGCAGCAGGTCGCCGTGCTGCAGTTGCACCGCCGCGCCCTGGATGCCGCAGCCTGCGGGCACCGCCGTCTGGGCCCCGGCGTGCTCGGCCAGCAGGCCCGCGCTGGTGATGTGGTCGGCATGGGCATGGGTTTCCAGCGTCCACAGCAGCGACAGGCCCTGGGTGTGCAGCAGCGCCAGGTCGCGCTCCAGCAAGGTGTCTACCGGGTCGATGATGGCGGCGGTGCGGGTGCCCGGGTCGACCAGCACATAGGTGTAGGTGTGGCTGGCGGGGTCGAAAAGCTGGATCGGTTGCGGCGTGTGCATGGGGCCTCCGTGGATGCTGCGGGGCCTATTGTGCGATGAACTTACGGTGGTGGAGGAATGATTCGTTTGCTATTTTATTTATAGCTTCTAGCGCTGATTGAATAAGCGCTAGAGGCCAAAATGATGCCGATATCCACTGCCGCCCCGCCCCTGCTTCAACCCACCGTGAAAAACCGCATCTCCACCGTCTGCGGGTAGCGTGCGCCGCTGCCCACAAACAGCCGCTCGTTGATCCACTGCAGGGCCGGGGCGGCGGTTTCGAAGTGCGGCAGGCAGCGGAAGTAGATCTGCGCCGGGTCCACCGGCTCGCCGCGCACCAGCCGGGCCATCAATTCCGGCGGGCCGGTGCGGATGGCGCGGTTGTGCACATAAATCAGGTCGCCGCCATCGGTTTCCAGGCAGTAGCGCGCATCCAGTTCGGTCAGGGTGGCGTTGACCACCAGCTGCGCGTCGGCCCCGCCGGGCAGTACCCGGGCCGTCCAGCCATCGCCCCGGGCGCTGCCGCCCAGGATAGGGATCAGGCGGCGCTGGCCGTAGGCGGTGCTGCCCACTTCCTGCGGGGTGGCCACCTGCACCGACAGGTCGGCAAAGAAGGCCAGGGTGGGTGTAGCAATGGGGCGCATGGTGCTCAGTCTGCCTTGAAACCCGTGGCCGCCACGGCCTTGCCCCATTTGGCGGTGTCGGCGGCGATGCTGCGGGTGAAGTCCTCGCGGCTGGTGCCGGTGGCGCGGAAACCGGCGGCTTCGAGCTTGCTTTTGCCATCCGTTGACTGCACGGCTTTGACGATGTCGGTGTTCAGCTTAGCCAGCACGTCGGCAGGGGTTTTGGCCGGGGCCACCACGCCGAACCAGGAGTTGAATTCCAGCTCGGGGTAGCCCTGTTCCTTGAAGGTGGGCACGTCGGGCAGGCCGGTGGTGCGCACCGCGCCGGTGGTGGCCAGGGCCAGCAGCTTGCCCGCCTTGACGTTGGGTGCGGCCAGGCCGATGCTGGCAAACACGCCTTGCACGTCGCCGCCAAACAGGCCGGTGAGTGCATCGCCGGTGGATTTGTAGTGCACCGGCTCGGGCTGCAGCTTCAGCGCATCGCCCAGCATGAAGACCCCGAAATGCCCCGGCGTGCCCGCGCCAAAGGTGGCCATGAACAGGCCTTTTTGCGTCTTGGCCGCGTCCACAAATTCCTTCACGTTGCGTGCCGCCACCTTTTGCGGATTCACCAGAAAGGCAAAGTCCACGCTGGCTACCTGGCTGACCGGGGCAAAGTCGCGTTGCACGTCGTAGGGCAGCTTGGTATAGCTGCTGGGCGCTATGGCCAACTGGCCGGTTTCGCCCAGCAGCAGGGTGTAGCCGTCGGGCGCGGCGCGGGCCACTTCGGTGGCGGCGATCAGGCCCCCGGCACCTGGTTTGTTGTCGACCACCACGCCCACGCCCCAGCCTTCGGCCAGCTTCTGGCTGACCAGGCGGGCCACGATGTCAGGCCCGGTGCCCGCCGCAAAGCCGACCACCAGGCGCACCGGTCGGGTGGGGTAGCTGGTCTGGGCGCTGGCGGCGGTGCAGGCCAGGGCGGTGAGCAGGGTGGCGAGCACGCTGCGGCGGGAAGGGATGCGCATGGGGATGTCTCCGGACTAGGTGTAATGCTGCATAGCGTAGGCCCCGGCCTGCCCCTATGCTGTCATCCCAGAAGACGACGTGATAACCCTGAAAGGTGCGAGGATGCGACAGTGGGCCGCAAGCGCCGCCACCCCCGGCGAGCTGCTGCATGTGCTGACCCAGGCGGTACCGCGTCTGGGCGAAAGCCATTTTGAGCAAGCGCTGCTGGACAGCCTGTACCCGCTGCTGCCCGCCGCCTCGTGTGCGGTGTACCGCACCGGGCCGCTGTGCCCACCGGTGATTTACATGTCGGCCAGCCACGGCGTGCCCGACACCACCCGCGACTGCTGGCGCGCCTACCTGTCGGGCCCGTATGTGGGTGACAACACCCTCTGCCAGCCTTCGGCCACGCCGGGCCACCAGGTCAGCCACATCACCGCGCAAGAGGTGCCGCCCGAGCACCGTGCCAAGGTGTATGAGGCGCACGGCATGGCCGAACGGGTGTCGGTGGTGGAGCCGCAGAGGGATGGCGCGCTGTTTGCCATCAACTTCTACCGCCACCAGCACCAGCGGCCTTTCAGCGACGCGCAGATTGCCGACTTCACCCAGTTGGCCCCGGCCTTGCTGGCGCTGGCCCACAAGCATCTGTTGCTGCGGCAGCCGCCCAGCGCAGCGCAGTTCCCCGCCGCGCCCGCGCGGGATGCGGGCTTTGCCGCCCAGGTGCAGCAGGTGCAGCGCCTGCACCCGGGCCTGACGCTGCGCGAGTGCGAGGTGTGCGCCGGTATCCTGCAAGGGCTGACGCTGGACGGCATTGCCTGCCAGCTCGGCCTGGGCCTGCCCACGGTCAAAACCTACCGCCAGCGGGCCTTTGCCCGGCTGGGCATCCATTTCCGCAACGAGTTGTTTGCGCGGGTGCTGGCCCAGGGCTCCCGCTAGCCAGACCTAGTCGTCCTGGCGCGTCCAGACGCCGACCAGGGCCTTGGCTTTTTGCCATACCGATGTGCGCTCGTCGGACAGCACGTCCAGAAAGTCTGACAGGCGCTTGGACTTGACCATGGTGTAGACCGTCAGCGCCGTGGTCAGGATGAAGACGGTGGCAAAGATCAGCAGTCGCCGTTCCAGCGGGGATTCGGCCTCGGCCAGCAGGTTCATGCCCAAAAAGCCGGTGGTCACGGTGCCGATCAGGCCGAAGATGGTCACCACCGTCAGGCGCACCACGGTATTGGCCTGGCGGCGCAGGCTGTCGGCCTCCAGGTACTGGTTCATCTCGGCGATGCGCTCTTTCACCTCGGCGTACAGCGGGTCCACCTCCAGGTGGTGCGAGCACATGTGGAACAAGGCCCGCACCTGGGCCTGCTCGGACACCTCGTGGAACCAGTAGCGGTGGGTGAAGCGCAAAAAGCTGGCAAAGCCGCTGCGGATGGAGCGCTTGAAGTGGCGCACGCTGGCCGGGTCGGTGATGTCCAGGTTTTTCAGCGTTTCGGCCAGCCGGTCTGAATACATCAGCAGCGCGGCCTTCTGGAAGTGGGCGATCAAGAACACCAAAAAATGCTGGTGCCTAAACTGCGCCAGCACGCCCCGGTCGCGGCAGCCGTAGAACTGGCTGCTGGCATCGCCCACCACCACCATGGCGTGGCCGTTGCACAGGTAGCGCGTGTTGGGGGCGGCACCGCCTTCGGTCCAAAAGCGGTCGTAGCAGTACTTGGCCTCGAAGTCGGCCAGGTGCTGGTCGCCGTAGGGCAGGGCGCAGCCGCCCGCGGGGTCGCGTGCGCCCGAGCCTGTGACCAGGCCCAGGCGCACAAAGTCGCTGCGGCTCAGGTCGCGGGGCCGGTCCATGGCCAGGTAGGCCATTTGCGGCATGCGGTAGTACTCGATCTGGCGAAAGCGCAGCGGGCCGGGGTGGTCCGAGTGGTCGCCCACCAGCGGGCGCATCATGAAGTCCCAGTGGGCCGAAATGCGCGGCGCGCGCCGGGTGCTGACGTGGGCCAGAAAGGCATCGCGCTGGTTGGCATCGGACGCGGCCAGCACCTGGCCCTGCGCGTCCAGCCACTCGGCCTGGGCCAGGCAGTGCAGAGCCTGGCCCTGCGCGTCCCAGCCGGCCGGGTAGGCGCGGCCAAAGCGGTACATCAGCTCCTGCGCCGTCTCCAGCGGCAGGTGGTTGGCGGTGACCTCCACGTTGAGCAGCACCAGGTCTACGTCGAGGAAGAAATACAGGTCTACGTGCACCGTCTCCAGCGTGATGGGCGCGTCACCTGGGCGCGGCACCACCCGCACGGCGGCAATGTCGTGGCGGCGGAAGACGCGCATCGGCGAGCCCTGGGCCGCGCCGTGTTTACCCGGTGCCCCATGCTTGGGCAGGCCCTCGCCATACAAAAAGCGCTGCACATAGGGCAGGAACGACACAAACTCGTTGTAGTGCCGCTCGTGGAAGCGGCTGCTGTCGCCAGTGAATTCGTCCACCACCTCGCGCCAGGGGGAGGCCTCGCCCCCATCGGCCATATTGGCCAGCACCTGCCAGGGCTTGGCGTGCGTGCCCTCGCTGCCACGCACCGGCATCAGCCGCAGGGGCCACAGCAAGACCTGGCGGAAGTGTTCGACCACAGGGGGCGCGGAGGCATGGGTTGAGGTGTTCATCGTGGGCACTTTGTGGCGGGCAATGGCCAAAGTGTAGAGGAGCACTGCAGGGCTTGTTGTGCTATTTTTTAGATAGCTTCTCGCGCTTATTGAATAAGCGCTAGAGGCCTAAAAGGTATAAAACTCTTAGCGCCGGTACCCGCCCATGAACACCTGTACCGCCCGCTGTGCCATGCCCGTGATCTGCGCCGGGCTGAGCTCGGGGCTTTCGCGGTAGAAGTAGCGGTGGTCGATCTCGGAGTGCATCAGCGCGCCAAAGTGCCGGGCGGCCACCAGCGGGTCGGCCTGGCGCAGCAGGCCGCGGTCCATCACCGACTGCAAATACGCGGCCATGGCCTGCTCGCCCTGTTGCTGGCCCGCCTCAAAAAACAAGCGCCCCACCTCGGAGTGCCCGGCTTCGGCCAGCACCAGGCGGTAGGACGACATGGCCGTGGTCGAGGCCAGAAACACCAGCAGGCGCTCGCCAAAGCGCTGCAGCAGGCGGGGCAGGTCGTCGTCTTGCGAGGTGACCAGCTCCTCCAGCGCCGGGTCGATGTGCTCGGCCCCGAACTGGCGCGCCAGCGTCAGGAAGATGGCTTCCTTGGACGGAAAGTAGCCATACAGCGTGGCCTTGGAACCGCCCACGCGGGCCGAGATGGCGGCCATCGAGGCGCGCTCGTAGCCCATTTCGCGGAACACGTCGGCGGCGATGTGCAGGATCGCGTCGCGCTTGGCATCGGTGCGGACTTTCATGGGGTGCTTCTTTTAAGTGTACTCATCTGTACATTTTTGCTTGACAGGGGGCAATTGTCAAATCTAAAATAAACCGTACAGTACAGTTATAAACAGCGTTTTGATCCACCGCAAGCCATCGGCAGATGCCTTGCCCCCCAGGAGTTTTTCCATGCAGATCCCTTACTTTTCGCACCGGCCCACGGCGGCCTGGATGGCCGTGTCGGCATTGGCCGTGGTGCTGGCGTTGGCCGCCTGCGGCCAGGCGGCTTCCACCTCTGCACCTGTGGCCGCCCCGGCGGCCCCCCAGGTCAGCTACATCGTGGTGCAACCCCAGCGCGTGGCTCTGACCAGCGAGCTGCCCGGCCGCACCGCGCCGGTGGAAGTGGCCGATGTGCGGCCCCAGATCACCGGCCTGGTACAGACGCGCAAGTTTGTCGAGGGCAGCGAGGTGAAGGCCGGTGCGTTGCTGTACCAGGTAGACCCGGCCAGCTACCGCGCCGCCGTAGACAGCGCCCAGGCTGCGCTGGCCAAGGCACAGGCCACGCTGGTGTCCACCAAGTTGCAGGCCAGCCGCTACAAAGAGCTGGTGGCCATCAAGGCGGTGAGCCAGCAAGAGGCCGACAACGCCGCCGCCACGCAGCTGCAGGGCGAAGCCGATGTGGCCTCGGCCAAGGCCGCACTGCAAACCGCCAAGATCAACCTCGACTACACGCGCATCGTTGCCCCCATCAGCGGGCGCATCGGCAAGTCGGCGGTGACGGTGGGCGCGTTGGTTACCGCCAACCAGACCACCGCACTGGCCACGGTGCAAAAGCTCAACCCCATCTACGTGGACATCACCCAGTCCAGCAGTGCCTTGCTGGCGTTAAAGCGGGCGCTGGCGCAGGGCACGCTGGGCAGCGGCACGGCCAAGGTCACGCTGCGGCTGGAAGACGGCAGCACCTACCCGCTGGACGGCAAGCTCCAATTCACCGACGTGACGGTAGACCAGAGTACCGGGGCCGTCACCCTGCGCGCCGAGTTTCCCAACCCCCACGCCGAGCTACTGCCCGGCATGTACGTGCGTGCTGTGCTGGCCCAGGCCGTGGCCGAGCAGGCCCTGCTGGTGCCGCAGCCCGCGGTAAGCCGCGACAGCACCGGCAAACCTATCGCCTTTGTGGTGGCCGCCGACGGCAAGCTGGAGCAGCGCACGCTGGTGACCGACCGCGCCATTGGCGACCAGTGGCTGGTGACCAGCGGCCTGCAAGCTGGCGACAAGCTGGTGGTGGAAGGCCAGGACAAAGCCCGGCCCGGTGCGGCAGTCAATGCCCAACCCCTGGCGGCCAAACCTGCTGCCGCCGCAAGCGCCGCTGTGGCCCAGAAATAATCCCGGAGACTATCCATGGCCCGTTTTTTCATCGACCGCCCGATCTTCGCCTGGGTTCTGGCCATCATCGTGATGCTGGCCGGCATCTTGTCGATCACCAGCCTGCCCATCGCGCAGTACCCCACGATTGCACCGCCCTCGGTGGGCATCAGCGCCAGCTACCCCGGTGCGTCCGCCAAAACGCTGGAGGACACCGTCACCCAGATCATTGAGCAAAAAATGAAGGGCCTGGACGGCCTGGACTACATATCGTCGACCAGCGACGCGTCGGGCAGCGTCAATATCACCTTGACGTTTGAGAACGGCACCAACCCCGACACCGCCCAGGTGCAGGTGCAAAACAAGCTGGCCCTGGCCACGCCGCTGCTGCCGCAAGAGGTGCAGCAGCAGGGCGTGCAGGTCACCAAATCGTCCGCCAGCTTTTTGAGCGTGATCGCCTTTGTGTCCGAAGACGGCAAGATGAACGGCGCGGACCTGGCCGACTACGTGGCCGCCAACGTGCAAGACCAGATCAGCCGCGTGCAGGGCGTGGGCGACACCACGCTGTTTGGCGCGCAGTACGCCATGCGGGTCTGGCTGGACCCGAGCAAGCTGAACAACTTCAAGCTCACCCCGGCCGATGTGAGTACCGCCATCAGCGCGCAAAACGCCCAGGTGTCGGCGGGCCAGCTCGGTGGCTTGCCGTCGGCAGTCGGGCAGCAGCTCAACGCCACCATCACCTCGCAAACCCGGCTGCAAACGGCAGAAGAGTTTGAAAACATCATCCTGCGCACCCAGACCGACGGCTCCAACGTGCGCCTGCGCGATGTGGCCCGCATCGAGCTGGGCAGCGAGAACTACGGCAGCGTGGCCCACTTCAACGGCAAGCCCGCCACCGGCCTGGCCATCAAGCTGGCCACGGGTGCCAATGCGCTCGACACCGTGCGCGGTGTGGATGCCAAGCTGGACGAGCTGGGCAAGTTCTTCCCCGCGGGCATGAAGGCCTACAAGCCCTACGACACCACGCCGTTTGTGCGCATCTCCATCGAAGAAGTGGTCAAGACGCTGATCGAGGCCGTGGTGCTGGTGTTCTTTGTGATGTATTTGTTTTTGCAGAACTTCCGCGCCACGCTGATCCCCACGATCGCCGTGCCGGTGGTGCTGCTGGGCACCTTTGGCGTGCTGTCGGCGTTTGGTTATTCGATCAACACCCTGACCATGCTGGCCATGGTGCTGGCCATCGGCTTGCTGGTGGACGATGCGATTGTGGTGGTGGAAAACGTGGAGCGCGTGATGACCGAAGACGGCTCCACGCCGCTGGAGGCCACGCGCAAATCCATGGGCCAGATCACCGGTGCGCTGGTGGGCGTGGCCCTGGTGCTGGCGGCGGTGTTTGTGCCGATGGCGTTTTTTGGCGGCTCTACCGGCGTGATCTACCGCCAGTTCACCGTCACCATCGTGGCGGCCATGACGTTGTCGGTGCTGGTGGCGATGATTCTCACGCCCGCCCTGTGCGCCACTCTGCTCAAGCCCGTGGCCAAGGACCATGCGCTGACCAATACCGGCTTTTTTGGCTGGTTCAACCGCGTGTTTGACCGGGGTAGTAACCGCTACCAGGGCGTGGTGCGCCACATGCTGGGCCGCGGCAAGGTCTACATGCTGGGCTATGCGGTGGTGGTGGCTTTTGTGGGCTATAGCTTCACCAAAATCCCGGCCAGCTTTTTGCCCGACGAAGACCAGGGCAGCCTGTTCACCCTGATCCAGTTGCCGCCCGGTGCCACGCAAGAGCGCACGCTGAAGGTGATCGACACGGTAGAAAAGCATTTTCTGGAAGACCAAAAGGACGCGGTCGAATCCGTCTTCTCGGTGGCCGGTTTCAGCTTTGCCGGTAGCGGGCAAAACGCGGGCCTGGCTTTCGTCAAGCTCAAGTCCTGGGACGAGCGCACCGCCGCCGCGTTGAAGGTCAGCGCCGTGGCCGCCAAAGCCTCGGCAGCCTTTGCCAGCATCCGCGACGGCTCGGTGTTTGCCGTGGTACCACCCGCCGTGTCCGAGCTCGGCAACGCCACCGGTTTTGATTTGATGCTGCAAGACCGTGGCAACGTGGGCCATGCGGCGCTGATGCAGGCGCGCAACCAGTTGCTGGGCGCGTTGGCGCAAGAAAAAGGCCTGGTCGGCGTACGCCCCAACGGGCTGGAAGATACGGCCCAGTTCAAGCTGGAGATCGACGCGCAAAAAGCCGGTGCCTTGGGCCTGAGCATGTCCGACATCAACGCCACCTTTTCTGCCGCCTGGGGCAGCAGCTATGTGAACGACTTTATCGACCAGGGCCGGGTGAAAAAGGTCTTCTTGCAGGCCGACGCGCAGTTCCGCATGCTGCCCAGCGACATCGACCGCTGGTTCGTGCGCAACAGCAGCGGAACCATGGTGCCGTTCAGCGCGTTCGCCACTGCCAGCTGGACCTCTGGTTCACCCCGCCTGGAGCGCTACAACAGCGTGTCCTCGGTCGAAATTCTGGGCCAGGGCCTGCCTGGCGTGCTGTCCAGCGGCGAGGCCATGGACCTGGTGGAAAAACACGCCGCCGAGTTGCCCGCAGGCATAGGCTACGAGTGGACCGGCCTGTCCAAGCAAGAGCGCGCCTCCAGCGGGCAAAGCACCATGCTGTACGCCGTGTCCATCCTGGTGGTGTTCCTGTGCCTGGCGGCCTTGTACGAGAGCTGGGCCATCCCGCTGTCTGTCATTCTGGTGGTGCCTCTGGGCGTGCTGGGCACGCTGCTGGCCGCCATGCTGACCTTCAAGATGAACGACGTGTACTTCCAGGTCGGCCTGCTCACCACCGTGGGCCTGGCCTCGAAAAACGCGATTCTGATCGTGGAGTTTGCCAAGGACCTGGTGGCCGACGGCATGGACGAGGTGCAAGCCGCGCTCACTGCCGCCCGCATGCGCCTGCGCCCGATTCTGATGACCTCGCTGGCCTTTGTGCTGGGCGTGCTGCCGCTGGTGCTGAGCTCCGGGGCCGGTGCAGGCGCGCAGAACGCGCTGGGTACGGCGGTGGTGGGCGGCATGCTGTCGGGCACCGTGCTGGCCATCTTCTTTGTGCCGCTGTTTTATGTGGTGGTGATGCGTTTGTTCAAGCGCAAGCCCATTGCCGCACCTGTTTTGTTGGAAGGTCACTGAAATGCCATTTTTTAAACTGACCAGCCTCGCACTCGCCATCGTTTTGGCGGGTTGCAGCAGCATGGCACCCACCTACGAACGCCCGGCGGCCCCGGTGCCTGCGGTATTCCCCACCGCCTCGGCCAGCGGCCAGGCGGCAGCCGATATCGACTGGCGCGACTTCTTCGCCGATACCAAGCTGCGCAGCCTGATCGATCTGGCCCTGGCCAACAACCGCGACCTTCGCGTGGCGGTGCTGAATATTGCCCAGGCCCGCGCCCAGTACCGGGTGCAGGATGCCGCGACCTGGCCCACGCTGAACGCCACCGGCAGTGGCAGCGCCAGCCGCACCCCGGCCAGCCTGTCGGGTACCGGCCAGGCGGTGGTGGGCCACCAATACAGCGCCAGCATCGGCACCAGCGCCTACGAGCTGGACCTGTTTGGCCGCGTGCGCAGCCTCAACGCCCAGGCCCTGGAGTCGTACCTGGCCACCGCCGAGGCCCGCCGCAGCACGCACATCAGCCTGGTGGCCGAAGTCGCCAGCGCCTACCTCACCTGGTCGGCCGACCTGGACCGCCTGGCCCTGGCGCGCCAAACCCTGCAAAGCCAGAGCAACACCTATGGCCTTACCCAGCGCCGCTTCGAGCTGGGCACCGACTCGGCCCTGACCCTGCGCCAGCAGCAAACCAGCGTGGAATCTGCCCGCGTCGATGTGGCCAGCTACACCGCCCAGGTGGCGCTGGACCAGAACGCCCTGGCCGTGCTGCTGGGCACCGCCGTGCCTGCGGACCTGGCCCCCACCGGCCTGGCCACCCGCGTCAGCGCGCTGCCCGATTTGCCTGCTAATCTGCCGTCCGACCTGCTGCAGCGCCGCCCCGACATCCTGCAGGCCGAGCACAGCCTGCAAGCTGCCAGCTACAACATCGGCGCGGCCCGTGCCGCCTTCTATCCGCGCATCAGCCTCACCGCGTCGGCGGGCAGCAGCAGCAACGACCTGGCCGGTCTGTTCAAAGCCGGTGCCGGGGCCTGGAGCTTCGTGCCGCAAATCACCCTGCCGCTGTTCGACGGCGGCGCCAACCAGGCCAACCTGGACATCGCCACCGTCACCCGCGACATCCACATCGCCCAGTACGAAAAAACCATCCAGACCGCCTTCCGCGAAGTCGCCGACGCGCTGGCCCAGCGCAGCAACCTGGGCGACCAACTCAGCGCCCAGCAAGCCCTGGTGGATGCCACGGCGGACAGTTTCAAGTTGTCCGATGCCCGTTACCAGCGCGGCGTAGACAGCTACCTCGACGTGATGGTGACCCAGCGCAGCCTGTACACCGCGCAGCAAGGGTTGATCGGCACGCAGTTGTCCCGCCTGGCCAATGAGGTCACGCTGTACAAGGTGCTGGGTGGGGGCTGGAGCGGGGAGGCGGTAGCGGCGAAGTAATGGGTGCTATATAAATAAGAGCTGCTTGCGCCGATGGAATGGGCGTGAGAGGCCTATTTTGTTTAAAAGCTGCTATTACCAACCCGCCGGGTCCACCCGGTAGTAGCCGCTGAGTTCCTGGTACAGCGCCGGGTCGTAGTCCTGCAACTCCGCCGCCTGCTCGAAGAACACCTCGGACACCACCGCGAAGAACTCGGCCGGGTCTTGCGCGCCGTAGTGGTTGAGCAGGCCGGGCTCTCCCACATGGGCCTCGCGTTGGAGTTTGGCGTAGGCTGCGTGGAACACCTGGGACCAGCGGGCCGGGTCGGCATTACTTTTACTGCGATAGCGGTGCGGTGCACCATTGGCATGGCCTTTTTCCTGGTCCAGCTGGTGGGCAAATTCGTGGATCACCACGTTGTGCCCATCGCCGGGCGTGGTGGCCCCTTCCAGCGCGTCGGTCCACGACAAAACTACCTGCCCCTGCGCCCAGGATTCGCCCAGCAGCGCCTGCCGTTCCTCGCGCTGCACCACGCCATCGGTGTGCGTGCGCTGCACCGCAAACGCCCCCGGGTAGACCAGAATTTGCCGCAGGTGCGGGTACAGCCCGGTGGGCCGGTTCAGCACCAGCAGGCAGGCCTGGGCGGCAATCACCACCCGCATCTCGTCGGTGACGACAAGGCCCGCACAGCCCAGAAACGCCTTCTCGGCGATGAAGACCTGCATCTGCTGTTTCAGCTGCAGTTGCAGATCTGCGGGCATGCGCCGCACCAGCGGCACCCGGCGGCGCAAGATCGTGCGCCACGCGGCGGGAAAGGGCTGCTGCCGAATCTTGCGCCTGCGCCGGGCGACCCACCATTTGGGGGTGAACCAGCCTAGGGTGCAGACGGCGGCTAGGAGCAAAAGGGCTAGGAAGGTGGCGGTGGGGGTGTCCATGGGCCATGCTAGCTGGGTGCTGCAGGGCAGATTTGCAATAGCTGGGGCCAGGGGCAAGCTCCAGCGGCGGTTTGGCGTGCCGTGTTCCGAGGCATTCAGAACATCCGCTGCCCCGATGGCAACCCGCAATGCTTGTTGCGTGGGGGCCGTCTTTGGGATGTTTTACCGCCCAGAGGAGTCAGAACACGTATGCGGTTGGGAGCCGTGCTGTCCATCCACTTTTCTGCGCGCATGGATGGTCTGACCCCAACGGGCTACGGTCTGTGTTGGCTTAACGGTGGTTTATCGCAAACGCCAACGCCGCCTCCACCATCCGCCGCAGATGCGGCTGGATGCCCGCCGCCACCTCGGGCAGGTAGTCGAAGGGCATGGTTTCCTGCATGTAGCTGCTTTGGGTCATCTCCAGCTGGATGGCGTGGATGTTTTGCGCGGGCTGGCCGTAGTGGCGGGTGATGTAGCCGCCCTGGAAGCGGCCATTGAGCACGGCGGTGTACCCGGGGGCACTCTGGGCGATGGCTAGCAACGCGGCGGACATCGCGGGGTCGCAACTGCTGCCGTTGCCGCTGCCTAAATTCAAATCCGGCAGTTTGCCTTCGAAAAAGCGCGGCACCACCGAGCGGATGGAGTGCGCGTCCCACAAAACCGCTTTGCCGTGGACGGCTTTGATACGGGCCAGCTCGGCGTGCAGTTGCTGGTGGTAGGGCTGCCACAGGGTGTCGCGGCGCAGGGCGATCTCGGCTGGCGAGGGCACATCGGCCGGGTCCAGGTACAGGGGCTGGTTGTCGAAGTCGTCCACCGGGCACAGGCCGGTGACGCTTTGGCCGGGGTAGAGGCTGGCACCGCTGGGGTCGCGGTTCAGGTCGATCACATAACGGGAGTGGGTGGCTATGAGTACCGAAGCGCCGAGCTCCTGGGCGAAGCCGTACAGGCGCTCCAGGTGCCAGTCGGTGTCGTGCACCTGCCGGGCAGTAGGGGTGAGTCGCGCGGCCAGCGCGGGCGGCAGGTAGGTGCCGACATGGGGCATGGAGATCAGCAGCGGCTGGGTGCCTGGGATGAATGTGAAGGCTTGCATGGTTACCCTTGCGTGAGTTGGGTGCGGGCTTGGATGAAGGCTGCGGCGGCTGCGTCGTGCAGCGGATGGCGGCCCTGGTGGGTGCGTTGCTGGCCGCCGACCCAAACGGCCTTGAGTGCAGACGTGCGGTGGCTGGCGAAGACGTGGGCCGAGAGCATGTCAGGCGCGCTCAACCCGGCCAGCGCCAGGTGCTGCGCGTCGAGCACGCAGAAGTCGGCGCGCTGCCCGACCGCCAGGCCGTTTGTTGCGCGGCCCGAGGCTTGCGCGCCCCCGGCCACGGCCTGCAGCAGGGTAGCGGTGGCGACCTGGCTGTGGTCGGCGCTGGCCAGCACATTGCGCTGGCGGAACTGCAGGCGCTGGCCGTATTCGAGCAGCATCAACTCCTCAGCGGCATTGACGCAGGCGTGGCTGTCGGAGCCCAGGCCCCAGGTTCCGCCTGCAGCGCGCCAGCGCGGCATGTCGAACAGGCCGTCGCCCAGGTTGGCCTCGGTGCTGGGGCAGATGCCTGCCACCGCGCCGCTGGCCGCCGCGCGCTGGTATTCGGCATCCACCATGTGGGTGGCGTGGACGAGGCACCAGCGCGCATCGACCGGCGCGTGGTCCAGCAGCCACTCCACCGGGCGCTGGCCGCTCCAGGCTAGGCAGGCATCGACCTCGGCGGTCTGCTCTGCTATGTGGATGTGTACCGGGGCGGACGCGTCCATGGCGTGCAGCCCGGCTACTGCCTCGCGCAGGCTGTCGGGGGGCACGGCGCGCAGGGAGTGGGGGGCTAATCCCAGGCGTGCGCCTTGCGCGTCACACAAAGGTTTCAGCGTCTCCAGCAGGCGCAGCATGGAGTCGGTGGAGCGGATGAACCGGCGCTGGCCGGTGGTGGGCGGCGTGCCGCCGAAGCCGCTGGTTTGGTACAGCACGGGCAGCAGGGTGATGGCGATGCCTGCTGTTTTTGCCGCGCGCAAAAGGGCCTTGGACAGCTCAGCGTCATCGGCGTAGGGCGTGCCGTCGGCGCTGTGGTGCAGGTAGTGGAATTCGCAGACCGACGTGTAGCCCGCTTCCAGCATTTCGATGTAGAGCCAGGTGGCGATAGCTTCGACCTGCTCGGGGGAGAGGCGGGCGGCGAACTGGTACATCAGCGTGCGCCAGCTCCAGAAGCTGTCTTGGGTGGCCCCCCGGAACTCTGTCAATCCGGCCATGGCGCGCTGGAAGGCGTGGCTGTGGAGGTTGGGGAGGCCTGGGGTTAGGGGGCCTGTGGCTTGGGGGGCACTGGCAGGGTTGGAGTTGGGGGTGACTGCTGTGAGGTCACCGCTTTCGTTCCATTCGAGGAGGACGTTTTTTTCCCAGCCGGAGGGGAGGAGGGCGTTTTTTGCGTAAAGGCTTGTCATGGGGTTAGCTCGTCCCTGTGCATCGTCGGCCGGGATGTGCGCCCGGCGGCGCAGTCCCTTTTCTTTGCTTGGCCAAAGAAAAGGAACCAAAAGAAAGGCCACCCCCACTGTCTGCGCCCTCCGCTGGCGCTACGGGAACCTGCGGTGCTCGCCCCACGGGGGCATGCCGCAAACTCGCTTCGCTCAAACATGCGGCCTGCTGATCCCCGTGGCGCTGCGCTCCTCGGCGCATACAGAGGGGGACCCCACATGCGGGATCGGCCCGGCTGCGCCGGGCATCGCGCCGGTCGCGAACTAGGGGTGGTGGTCAGGGGTATTGAATCCGAACGGCACACGGCTGGCGCACCGACCCAATTTCGCGCCCTAGGCGCGATGCGGCGCTTTGCGCCGCCGATCCCGTATCCGGGGTCCCCCTCTGCCAGCGCCGAGGAGCGCAGCTTTGGGCGGATCAGGGCTGGCGTCTGTTTGAGCGCAGCGAGTTTAGCCAGACCCCGCCCAAAGCGAGCACCGCAGGTTCCCGCAGCGATAGCGTAGGGCGCTGGTAGTGGGGGTGGCCTTTCTTTTGGTTCCTTTTCTTTGGCCAAGCAAAGAAAAGGGACTGCCCTGCCGGGGGCACATCCCGGCCGGGGATCTCCGTTAACGCCACCCCGCCAATAAGGGTCAGAGCCCAAATGCGTGAAGCACGGCTCCCGACCCGCAAAACTCCGGCGCGCAATTGGGATCTGACCCTTATTGCCTACCGCTGTTAATGGGGTTCTGACCCCTATTATTTCTGTCATGGCCGCAGCAGCCCCAGGGTGTCCACGGCCACACGCCCTTGCCGGATCACCGTGCGGGGCGTTTGGTGCGCCAGCCAGTAGACCAGCTCGGCGGGGTCTTGCACATTCCACAGGACGATGTTGGCAGGCCGCCCCACCGCCAGGGTGCCGTGCGTGTCTTGCAGGCCCAGGGCACGGGCCGCGTGGGTGGTGATGCCGGCCAGCGCCTCGGGCACGGTCAGGCGGAACAGGGTACTGGCCATGTTGGCCATCAGCAGCAGGCTCAGGCAGGGCGAGGTGCCGGGGTTGTGGTCGGTGGATACGGCCATGGGCACACCGGCGGCGCGCAGGGCGGCAATGGGGGGCAGGTGGGTGTCGCGCAGCGTGTAGTACGCGCCGGGCAGCAGCACCGCCACCGTGCCAGATGCGCGCATGGCCTCGATACCGGCGGCAGAAAGATGCTCGATGTGGTCGGTGGACAAAGCGCCGTACCGTGCCGCCAGGGCCGAGCCGCCCATGTCCGAGAGTTGCTCCGCATGCAGCTTCACCGGCAACGCCAGCGCTCGGGCGGCCTGGAACACCTGCTCGGTCTCGGCCAGCGAGAAGCCGATGCGCTCGCAGAACACGTCCACCGCGTCAACCAGCCCCTCGGCGGCCAGCGCGGGCAGCATCTCGTTGCACACC
This sequence comes from uncultured Albidiferax sp., assembly GCA_963512605.1. Classification (GTDB taxonomy): domain Bacteria; phylum Pseudomonadota; class Gammaproteobacteria; order Burkholderiales; family Burkholderiaceae_C; genus Rhodoferax_B. Next base: position 29,608 of record CAUPNG010000027.1, read on the forward strand.
AGGTTGATGTAGTCGTGGCTGCGGCCCGCGTACTCGGGCGGCAGGGCGTGCGCGCCCAGGAAGGTGGTGCGCACCGTCACACCGAAGTCCCCGCCCAGACGGCGGGCCACGCGCAACTGCTTGCGCTCGTGTTCCAGCGCCAGGCCGTAGCCGGATTTGATCTCGATGGCGCACACACCCTCTGCTAACAGTTGCTGCAGGCGCGGTGCGGATTGCGCGTACAAGTCTTCTTCGCTGGCAGCGCGGGTCGCCAATACGGACGAGACGATGCCGCCACCGGCTTTCGCTACTTCTTCGTAGCTCGCACCCGCCAAGCGCATGGCAAATTCATTCGCCCGCTGGCCGCCGTAGACCAAATGGGTGTGGCAATCGACCAGCCCCGGCGTGGCCAGTGCGTTGCGGGCATCGACGCGGGGCAGGGTTTGCAGGTCGGCGGGCAGGGTTGCCAAGTCGCCCATCCACGCGATCTGGCCGTGCTGCACCGCCAGGGCGTTGGCGGGGCCGCCGTCCAGCAGCCGCAGGTGGTGCCAGATGCCGTCGGCAGGGGGGAGGTGTTGCATGGTGTTTGCTATTAAATAAAGAGCTGCTTGCGCCTATGGAATAAGCGCTAGCGGCCAATTTGGCTTAAATTCACCGCCACCAGCAAGGCATCTTCCGTCTGCGGTGTGGCGCGCCATTGCGCAGGCGTATCCCACCACAACCCGTGGCCGGGGGCGCATTGGAAATCACCCAGCAGCCATGCACCGCGCACGGCCAGCAGCAGGCCGCAGTCGGCAGAAATATCTTCGGTAGCGCTGAGCACCCGCACCTCGGCCTGCACCCGCCCGCGCCGCACCATCACATTAAAGTCGGTCGATGCGCCGCCCAGCAGTTCGCAGCCCAGCGCCACGTCGCCCTGGAAAGCGAACGGCACGCCGGGCGTGTCCAGCCGGTGGTCAATGCCATCGCCAAACAGGCGCACACCCGCGCCGTCCAGCAGCATGATCACCCGGTCCACACCGGGAAAGGCCGAGAACGGACCGGCGGCGGCGATGGTGGCGATGCTCACCCGCCAGTCGAAGTTGTCCATGCCCGCGCCGATGGGTTGGCAGACGATCTCGCGGGAGGTGCCGCCACCGTTTTTCCACGGTGTGGCGGGCAGGGCGGCGGTGTCGAAGCGGTGGATCATGCGAAGGGGGTGCGCAGCAGCGTGGCGGCTTGCGCAATGTCGGGGGCCAAAAAACGGTCGGCATCGAAAGACGGCACGTGCTGGCGCAGTTGTTGCCAGGCGCGGCCCGTGCCTTCGCCGAAGCGTTGGTCTTTCAAAAACTCCAGCGCCTGGGCGGCCAGCAGGTATTCGATGGCCAAAATCTGCGTGAGGTTCTCCAGCGATTGGTGCAGCTCCAGCGCGGCGGTGGTGCCCAGGCTGAGGTGGTCTTCCTGCCCGCCGGAGGTGACGAAGTTGTCCACCACCACCGGCTGGGCCAGGCGGCGGTTTTCGCCGACCAGCGAGGCGGCGGTGTACTGCGCAATCATCAGGCCCGAGTTCACGCCCGGCTCGGCCACCAGAAACGCGGGCAGGCCGCTCAGCACCGGGTTCACCAGCCGGTCCAGCCGCCGCTCGGCCACGCCGCCCAGCTCGGCGGCCGCAATGCGCAGCAGGTCGCAGGCCATGGCCACCGATTCGCCGTGCGGGTTGGCTTGCGACATCACGCGGTAGGCCTCCGGCGTGCCCAGCAGCAGCGGGTTGTCGGTGGCGGAATTCAGCTCGGTCTCGATCTGTTTCTCCGCGTGGGCGATCTGGTCGCGGCAGGCACCGTGGATCTGCGGCATGGAGCGCAAGCTGAGTGCGTCTTGCGTGCGGATACCGAGGCTGCTGGCGATCACCTCGCTGCCCGCCAGCAGGCTGCGCAGGCGCTGGCCCACCACCTGCATGCCGGCGTGGGGTTTGAGGGCCAGGATGTCGGCATCGAACGCGGCGATTTGTCCCTTCAAGGCTTCAAAACTCATGGCCCCGGTCACGTCGGCCCAGTCGGCCAGGCGTTCGATGTCGGCCAGGGCCAGCGCGGCCAGGCCGGTCATGCAGGGCGTGCCGTTGACCAGGCACAGGCCGTCCTTCGCCCCCAGTACCAGCGGCTGCAGGCCGTTGGCGGCCAATGCTTCCGATGCGGGCAGCGTGCGGCCCTGCCAGCGCACATCCCCCACGCCCAGCAGCGCCACGCTGATGTGGGCCATATGGGTGAGGTAGCCCACCGAGCCCTGCGAGGGCACGCAGGGGGTGATGTGCAGGTTGAGCAGTGCTTGCAAGCCTTCCACCACCTTGGGCTGCAGGCCCGAATAGCCCTTGCAGAAATTGGCCAGCGCCGCCACCAGGATGGCCCGGGTCTGCGCCTCGCTCAGCAACGGGCCGACCCCGCAGGCGTGGCTGAGCAAGGTGTTGCGCGAGAGCTGGGCCAACTGCTCGCCATGCAACAGCACGTTGCTCAAGGCCCCCAGCCCGGTGCTGATGCCGTAGGCCCGTTCGCCGCTGGCCACGATGCGCTGCACGATGGCCTGGGCGTTGGCGATGCGCGCCCATGCCGCCGCAGAGATCTCTAGCCGCGCGCCATCGCGGGCCACAGCCACCAGGTCGCGGTAACCAAGCGGGGTGTCGCCAAGGGTGATGGAGGACATATTTAAGCCAAATAGGCCGCTAGCGCTTATGGAATGGGCGAGAGCAGCTATTTAAAAAATAGCAAACGCTTATTTCACCATCGGCAGGTTCAGACCCTGCTTCTTGGCCGTGGCGATGGCAATCTCGTAACCCGCATCGGCGTGGCGCATCACGCCGCTGCCGCTGTCGTTGACCAGCACGCGGGCCAGGCGCTCGGCGGCGGCATCCGTGCCATCGGCCACGATCACCATGCCCGAGTGCTGCGAGTAGCCCATGCCGACCCCGCCGCCGTGGTGCAGGCTGACCCAGCTGGCACCGCCTGCGGTGTTGAGCAGGGCGTTGAGCAGCGGCCAGTCGCTCACGGCATCGGTGCCGTCCAGCATGGATTCGGTTTCGCGATTCGGGCTGGCCACGGAGCCGGTGTCCAGGTGGTCGCGGCCAATCACGATGGGGGCTTTGAGTTCGCCGTTTTTCACCATCTCGTTAAAGGCCAGCCCTGCTATATGGCGCTCACCCAGGCCCAGCCAGCAGATGCGCGCGGGCAGGCCCTGGAAGGCGATACGGTCGCGGGCCATGTCCAGCCAGCGGTGGGTGTGGTGGTTGTCGGGGAAGAGTTCCTTGATCTTGGCATCGGTCTTGAAGATGTCTTCCGGGTCGCCCGACAAGGCCACCCAGCGGAACGGCCCCTTGCCCTCGCAGAACATGGGGCGGATGTAGGCGGGCACAAAGCCGGGGAAGTCGAAGGCGTTTTTGACGCCGGTGTCAAAGGCCACCTGGCGGATGTTGTTGCCGTAGTCCACCGTGGGGATGCCCATGGCCTGGAAGTCCAGCATGGCCTCCACGTGCACCGCACAGCCTTGGGCGGCAGCGGCGGTCAGGGCGGCGTGCTGGGCCGGGTCTTTTTGCGCGGCCTTCCAGTCGGCCACGCTCCAGCCTGCGGGCAGGTAGCCGTTGACCAGGTCGTGGGCCGAGGTTTGGTCGGTCACCAGGTCGGGGCGGATGGCACCGGCTTTGGCGCGTTTCACCAATTCAGGCAGCACCTCGGCGGCGTTGCCCAGCAGGGCGATGGAGACGGCTTCCTTGGCGGCGCAATGCTGCGCGATGAGTTCGAGTGCATGGTCGATGTCGCGGGCCTGCTTGTCCACGTAGCGGGTGCGCAGGCGGAAGTCGATGCTGCTTTGCTGGCACTCGATGTTCAGCGACACGGCCCCGGCCAGCGTGGCGGCCAGGGGTTGTGCGCCGCCCATGCCGCCCAGGCCCGCGGTCAAAATCCATTTACCCGCCCAGTCGTTGTTGTAATGTTGTTTACCCGCTTCGACAAAGGTCTCAAACGTGCCCTGCACGATGCCCTGGCTGCCGATGTAGATCCAGCTGCCTGCGGTCATCTGGCCATACATGAACAGGCCTTTGCGGTCCAGCTCGTGGAAGTGTTCCCAGTTAGCCCACTGGGGCACCAGGTTGGAGTTGGCGATCAGTACGCGCGGTGCGTTGGCGTGGGTTTTGAACACGCCCACGGGCTTGCCGGACTGGATCAGCAGGGTTTCATCCTCTTCCAAAACTTTGAGCGAGGCCAGGATCTGGTCAAAGCAGGCCCAGTTGCGGGCGGCGCGGCCGATGCCGCCGTAGACCACCAGGTTCTTCGGGTCCTCGGCTACCTCGGCATCGAGGTTGTTTTGCAGCATGCGGTAGGCGGCTTCGGCGATCCAGTTCTTGCAGGTCAAGGTGCTGCCACGCGGGGCGCGGATGACGCGGCTGGCATCGAAGCGGGGGTCTTGCAGGGTGGTGGTCATGGCGGCAATTCCTGGTTGGGTTGCTGGTGAAACAGGGGGCACGAAGGCGTTGGTGCGGCAATTTTAGTGAACTTGTCTAACCCTGTATATACAGCTTGAGCAAAAAAAGGAGAAATCTCCTTTTCAGCTGGTCACCGCGTTGCCATCGGTGCGGAAGCGGCTGCCCAGCCGGTAGCGTGCACCGGGGTGCAGGCAGCGCACCAGGGTGATGGGGACATCGCGCATCCAGGTGCGGCGGGTCAGCAGCAGGCAGGGTTGGTGGGCATCCATTTGCAGCAGGGCGGCCTGCTCGGGGCTGGGCAGTACGGCATCCACCACGTGCTCCATCTGGTCGAACAGCACGGTGCGCACCAGGTAGTCAGAGGGCTGCTCCAGGCTGAAGTCCTGGCTGCCAAAGTCGGGGGCCATGCGCGGGTTGACGAAGCGGTCTTCGAGCTGCATGGCCACGCCGTCTTCCAGGTGCACACACACGGTGTGGAATACCGATTCGCCGGTGTGCAGGCCCAGTGCCGAGGCCACTTCCAGCGTGGCCGAGATGCGCTCGTTGGTCACCATTTGGCACTGGTAGTCGTGGCCCCGGCGGCGGATGTCGTCGGCCAGGCGGGCAATTTGCAGCAGGTTGGCCTGGGGTTTGTCGTCGGCCACAAAGCTGCCCACCCCGGCCACGCGGCGGATGCGGCCCTGCTCCTGCAGCTCCCGCAGCGCGCGGTTGACGGTCATGCGCGACATGCCGAACTGCAGCACCAGGTCGTTCTCGGACGGCAGGCGGTCGCCGGGGGACCAGGTGCCGTCCTGGATCTTGCCTGCAACGAAGTCTTTGATGTGCTGGTAGCGCACCATGGGCGGCGTGGACGCAGGGGAAGCTGGAGGAGAAGTGCGTTTTGCGGGCATGGGACTACGATAACAGGGCGGGGCGGGGCTCAGTGGCCCGCGGGGTCGCTCGCCATGGATTCGGCACGGATCTCTTCGGTGAGCCGGGCCTTGAGCTGCATGAACGCAGGCGTGGTTTTCAGCGTGTAGTGGCGCGGGTGCGGCAGGTCCACCGCGATGTCGGATTTGATGCGACCCGGCCGGGCGCTGAATACCGCCACCCGGTTGGCCATGAAGATGGCTTCGTCGATGTCATGGGTGACGAACAGCACGGTCTTGCGCGCGCCTTCCATGCCTTCCCAAATGCCCAGCAGCAGCTCCTGCATTAGTACCCGGGTCTGGTTGTCGAGTGCGCCAAAAGGCTCGTCGAGCAGCAAGATCTTCGGGTCGTTGGCCAGGGCGCGCGCAATCGCGGTGCGCTGCTGCATGCCGCCCGAGAGCTGTTTGGGGAAGTGGTTTTCAAACCCGCGCAGGCCCACCTTGGCGATGAAAAAGTCGCAACGCTCCTTTTGCTGCGCCTCGGGCAGGCCGCGTTCGCGCAGGCCAAAACGGATGTTTTGCGCCACCGTGAGCCAGGGAAACAGGGTGTAGCTTTGGAACACCATGCCCCGGTCGGCACCGGGGCCGTCCACCGGCACGCCGTCGAGCAGCACCTGGCCGGTGCTGGGCCGCTCCAGCCCCGCCACGATGCGCAGCAGGGTGGATTTGCCGCAGCCCGAGGGGCCGAGGATGGTGACGAAATCGTTGATCTGCACCGCAAAGTCGATGGGCTGCAGCGCCTGGGTGCGCTGGCCGTTGGGGGATTCGAACACGCGGGACACGCCCTGGATGGCGAGCTGGTCCATCACAGCACGCTCCAGGCAAACAGGCGGCGGTTCAGCGACTTGAACGCGAAGTCCGACACCAAACCAATCAGCCCGATCACGATGATGCCGAAGATGATTTGTCCGGTGTTCAGCAGCGCCTGGCTGTCGGTGATCATGTGGCCGATGCCGCTGCTGGAACCGATCAGCTCGGCCACGATCACATAGGTCCAGGCCCAGCCCAGCACCAGCCGCAGCGTCTCGGCAATGCCGGGGGCCGCGCCGGGTATCAGCACCCGGGTGATGATGCCCCGGTGGCCCGCGCCCAGGGTGTAGGCGGCCTCCACCAGGTCGCGGCGGGCCCCGCCCACGGTCACGGCCACCATCAGCACCAGCTGGAAGAAGGAGCCGATGAAGATCACCAGCAGCTTCTGCGCCTCGCCAATGCCCGCCCACAGAATCAGCAGCGGGATGAAGGCCGACGCGGGCAGGTAGCGGCAGAACGACACAAAGGGTTCAAAAAACGCCTCGATGCCCTTGTAGGTGCCCATGGCAATGCCCAGCGGCACGGCCAGTACGGCGGCCAGCGCAAAGCCACCCAGCACCCGCCACACCGTCATACCGATGTCGAACGCAAAGTTGTACTCGGTGAACAGCAGCCAGCCTTCGCGCAGCATGGTCACCGGGCTGGCCAGGAACGTGGGCGACACATAGCCGCCCAGCGTAAAGCCCGCCCAGGTGGCTGCAAACAGCACAAAGAACGCCAGCCCCAGCTGCCAGCGCGCGCGGGCGCTGACGGGTTCCAGCGGGGCCATCCTCGTGGATTTACTTGACGAAGCTGGCATCAAAGGTGGCAGCCAGGTTGTCGGGGGCTTTGCGGATCACGCCAGCGGCGAGCAGGATTTTTTCGGCCTCTTGCATGAAGGCGGTGATTTCTCCGGCAAAAAACTTCTGGTTGGCGGCCTTGTCCTGCCAGCGCAGAAACGCGGCCGACTTGGCGAACTGCTCGCCGGTTTGCTTCACCGCCGAGCCCATCAGCTCGTTGGACTTGGCCGGGTCGGCCTTGATCATGGCCAGCGCGTCAAAGTAGGCATTGGTCAATGCCTGGGCGGCGGCGGGGTTGGCCTTGAGCCAGGTGGGCGCGCAGCCCATGGTGTCCATCACCATCGGGTAGTCCAGCGTGGTGGCCAAAATCTTGCCCGCCGCCGGGTTGTCGCGCACCGTTGATAAATACGGCTCGTAGCTCATGGCGGCATCGTTCTGCCCGGCTACAAAGGCCTGGGCCGCAGCCTGCGGCGACATGGTGGTGGTTTTCACGTCCTTCAGGGTCATGCCGTTCTTTGCCAGCATCCAGGCCAGGCCGAAGTAGGGCGCGGTGCCGGGCGCGTCCACGCTGATGGTCTTGCCCTTGAGGTCGGCAAAACTTTTGATGTCGTTACGCACCGCGATGCCGTCGGCCCCAAAAGACTTGTCGAGCTGGAAGATTTGCACGATGGGCACGCCGTTGGCGTTCCAGGCCACATGGGTTTCCACCGTGGTGGCCGCGCACTGGATGGCCCCGGAGGCCAGCGCCAGGTGCCGGTCTTTTTGCGGGATGAACTTGATCTCCACATCCAGCCCGCGCTTCTTGAAAAGGCCCGCCTTGTCGGCCAGCGACAGCGGTGCAAACCCGGTCCAGCCCGACATGCCCAGCACCAGCTTGGTGTCTTGCGCTTGTGCGGCGGTGGCCAGGCCAGCGCCCAGGGCACACGCCAACACCCATTTTTTGGCAGAAATCAACATGCAACGCTCCTGTGGGATAGAGGAAACACTCCCTGCGAGGTCCGATTCTTTGTCGGCCCGCACAGCCTGTGTAGACAGGTTTACCACTAGCAACATCGGGGCCAGGGGCTTGGGAGGTGTTTGCTCTGTTTTTAGGAGCTGCTTGCGCTTATGGAATGGGTGCTGGAGGCCTATTTCTTATAAATTCTGGCCCAACAAACTCCGCGCTACCGCCTCCGCCACCTTGATGCCGTCTACCCCGGCCGACAAAATGCCGCCCGCATAGCTGGCGCCTTCGCCCGCCGGGTACAGGCCGCGCACGGTCAGGCTTTGGAAGTCTTCGCCACGGGTCATCTTGATGGGCGAAGAGGTGCGGGTTTCCACGCCGGTGAGCACGGCATCCGGCAGGTCAAAACCTTTGATCTTGCGGCCAAAGGCGGGCAGGGCCTCGCGGATGGCTTCGATGGCGTAGGCGGGCAGGGCGCTGTGCAAGTCGCTTAAGCGCACGCCGGGTTTGTACGAGGGTTCCACGCTGCCCAACTGGGTGGAGGCGCGCCCGGCGATGAAGTCGCCCACCAGCTGGCCGGGGGCTTCGTAGCTGCTGCCGCCCAGTACATAGGCGTGGGATTCGAGCTGGCGCTGCAGATCGATACCGGCCAAGGCATGGGTGCCGGGGAAGTCTTCGGGCGTGATGCCGACGACGATGCCCGCATTGGCGTTACGCTCGTTGCGCGAGTACTGGCTCATGCCGTTGGTGACCACGCGGCCCGGCTCGCTGGTGGCGGCCACCACGGTGCCGCCGGGGCACATGCAAAAGCTGTAGACGGCGCGCCCGTTGCTGGCGTGGTGCACCAGCTTGTAGTCGGCGGCTCCCAACAATGGATGGCCCGCGTGGCGGCCCCAGCGGGCGCGGTCGATCAGGCTTTGCGGGTGCTCGATGCGAAAACCGATGGAAAACGGTTTGGCTTCGACGTACACGCCGCGCGCATGCAGCATGGCAAAGGTGTCGCGCGAGCTGTGGCCCAGGGCCAGCACCACGTGGTCGGCGCGCAGCTCGGTGGTTTCACCGGTGGCCTGGTTCAGCACGGTCAGGCCGCGCATCTTGCCGTCCACAATTTCCACGTCGGTCACGCGCTGCTCAAACCGCACTTCGCCACCCAGGGCGATGATTTGCTCGCGCAGATGCTCCACCACCTTGACCAGCTTGAAGGTGCCAATGTGCGGGTGCGCGGCCACCAGGATTTCTTCGGGCGCACCGGCTTTCACAAATTCGTGCATCACCTTGCGGCCCAGGAAGCGCGGGTCCTTGATCTGGCTGTACAGCTTGCCGTCGGAGAAGGTGCCTGCGCCGCCTTCGCCAAACTGCACATTGCTCTCGGGCTTGAGCACGTTTTTGCGCCACAGGCCCCAGGTGTCTTGCGTGCGCTGGCGCACCGTGGTGCCGCGCTCCAGCACGATGGGTTTGAAACCCATCTGCGCCAGCACCAGCGCCGCGAAGATGCCGCAGGGGCCAAAGCCGACCACCACCGGGCGGATGGCGAGACCGGCTGGAGCTTGCCCCACCGGAACGTAAGCCATGTCGGGGCTGGGGCGCAGGTGCGGGTTGTCGGGGTGCTGGCGCAGCAGCTCGGCCTCTTGGGCCGCACTGTGCAGCGCCACATCCACGATGTAGACCGTCAGCAGCTCCGCCTTGCGGGCATCGAAGCTGCGTTTGAAGACGCTGAAGTGCGCAATCTGCGCGGGCGCCAGGCCCAGGGTGTGGGCGACCAGGGCGGGCAGGGCCTCTTCGGCGTGGTCCAGCGGGAGTTTGAGTTCGGAGATGCGGATCATGGGGGTAGCCGGGTGGCTTGTAGTTATCAAGCAGGGGAGGGCATTTTAAATGTAGCGCATAAGTGCTACAGTCTGCTGTAGTTCCTGAGGATTCCGCATGTCCACCACCACCATCCGCATCGAAGACGATCTCAAAGCCCGCGTGGCCGCCGCCGCCATGCAGGCGGGCAAAACGGCCCATGCCTTCATCCTGGATGCCATCGCGCAGACGGTAGAGCAGGCGGAACTGGACAACGCCTTTCACGCCGTGGCGGATGCGCGCTGGGCCCAGATCCGTGCCACCGGCAACACCGTGCCCTGGGACGAGGCCCGTGCCTACCTGTTGGCCCGCGCCGCGGGCGAGCGCCCTGCCCGGCCCACCGCCCGCAAACCCGGTGGTTGAACGGTTCCATGACCCGCATCGAACTGGCCCCCGAGGTTTTTGACGACTTCGACCGCTTCTTTGACCACTTTGCGCAGTTCGACCCCGGTGCCTCTTCCCAGTACACCCGGCGTATCGCCGAAATTCTCGAAGCCTTGCAGATACTCACCCACAGTCCGCTGATCGGTCGCCCGGTGCAAGGCGGCAAGCGCGAGCTGGTGATCGGCCGCGCTGCGCGGGGCTATGTGGCGCTGTACCACTTTGTGGCGGCCATCGACACCGTGTTTGTGTTGGCGCTGCGCAGCCAGCGGGAGGATGGCTACAAAAGTGGAAAACATCCCCCAAATGGGGGATGAATGCGGTCGGGCCTTGTCACTCACTTGGATCCGAATTGCTATGGTATTTGGGTAAAAAATTGATAGCTGCCTGTGCTCTATCTATAAGCACAGAGGCCATTTTCAGGATGTAAAAAATAGCCTAAAAATACAAAATTGTATGGAAACCCGGTCATTCTGTGTTCGCGTTACATCATCGACACACTGAATTTTGAGAGGTGGATGTATACGACACTGCGGTTTCCATTTATTTTTAAGGCAGGGTCTATGCGTAGTTTGGCTTGTGCGGGCGTGGTGGGTCTGGTGGTGTTGGCGGGCTGTGGAGGCGGAGGCGGTGGTGGAGGTGGCACCAGTGTGGCCCCGGTCGCGTCGGGCTACCCCGGCAACCCGGCCAGTTGCGAGGTGGCGGGCCAGCGGGCCTGGCTGCGCGACTACATGACCGATGCGTATTTCTGGTACGACAAGCAGGGCGTGCCCAACGCTGCGGCCACCAGCATGGACGCGTACTTCGACTCGCTGCTGTACCGGCCCACCGACCGCTATAGCTACAGCCAGAGCACGGCCAGCGCCAACCAGTTTTACGTGGACGGCACCCGCACCGGCTATGGCTACGCGCTGGACTGGCTGGATGCCGCCCGCACCACCTTGGCGGTTCGGCTGGTGGAGCCGCTGAGCCCTGTGGGCCAGGCGGGTTTGCAGCGCGGCGACCGCATCGTCAGCATCAACGGGCAAACCTCGGCCGACATTGCCAACGGCGGACTGACCGCTGTAGACACCGCTGGCGTGGCCCGCACATTCGTGGTGCGCAACGCGGCGGGCACCCAGCGCAGCTTTACCGTGCAGTCGGCCACCTATGCGCTCACCCCCGTCAACACCGTGGCGGTGCTCACCGCGCCCAATGGAGCCAAAACCGGGTATTTGATGTACCAGGAGTTCATTGCGTCTGGGGCCACGGCCATGGGCGCGGCGTTTGACCGCTTTCGGGCGGCGGGCATCACCGAGCTGGTGCTCGATCTGCGCTACAACGGCGGTGGCAGCACCCAGCAGGCGCGCTACCTGGCGGGCCTGATCGCCGGGTCGGCACAGATCGGCAAGGTGTTTGCCCAGTTCCAGTTCAACGCCAAAAACACCGCCAGCAACTTCAGCCAGAACTTTGTGGGCACCAGCGCGGGCCTGCCGACTGCGCCGCTGGACAACTTGGCGCGGGTGATCGTCATCACCTCGCCCAACACCGCGTCGGCCAGCGAACTGGTGATCAACGCACTGCGGCCTTACAAGACGGTGGTCACCATCGGCGACACCACCTACGGCAAACCGTATGCGTTCCTGCCCGAAGATGCCTGCGGCACCACCTACAACGCGGTGAATATCGTGGTGGCCAACGCGAACAATTTCTCGGACTTCAGCGCCGGGTTTGCGCCCACCTGCGCCGTGGCCGACGACCTGGACCACCCACTGGGCGACCCGGCCGAGTCGCGCACCGCTGCCGCCTTGGGCTTTATCCAGAGCGGCGCATGCCCGGCGCGGGCCAGCATCGCCAAGAGCCAGGCGGGCAAACCCTCGTTGGGCTTTGGCGACATCAGCCCGCCGCAGATGCGCGTGGATTGAGCGAATGGGGAGGGTAGCCAGTTAAAATCAAGGGTTTACACGCGCCACCAGCCTGGCCCGTTCTTCTCTTTCCAAAAGCTCCCCCATGTCCGCACTTCCCGTTTCCCACGCGCCCGCCACTTCCTTGCCCTCTGCCGATGCCGCCCTGGTGCGGGAAGTGGCCGAACTGGTCGTGTCGGCCCTGAACCTGGAAGTTGCCGCCGCCGACATCGCCCCCGATGCGCCGCTGTACGGCGACGGCCTGGGCCTGGACTCGATCGATATCCTGGAGGTGTCGCTCAGCGTGTCCAAGCAATACGGCCTGCAACTGCGCGCCGACCATGAAGACAACGCCCAGATCTTCAGCTCCCTGCGCAGCCTGAGCGACCACATCGCCGCCCAGCGCACCAAGTGATTCCGCCGACCTTTGCCCGCTGGATGCGCTGGGGCAAGGTCGCCGGGGGCGTGGCGCTGTGTCTGGCCTATTCGCTGCTGGCCCACCTGGCCAGCGTGCACCCGGAACCCGGCGTGTGGCAGGTGTTGACGGCTTTGTTTTTGGTGCTGGTGCTGGCTGTGTCCCTGGCCTGGCGATCGGCGCACCGGTGGCCGATGCTGGCCCTGTGCCTGGCTGGGGTGGCGGTTCTGATCAGCATGGGTGACTGGCTGCGGCTGCACTACCAATGGCTCTTCTTTCTGGAGCACGCGGGCGTGCAAAGCCTGCTGTGCATCGCCTTTGGCCGCACGCTGGTGGCGGGCCAAACGCCCCTGGTGTCGCGCTTCGCAGCCGTGGTGCACGGCCCGCTGTCGCCCCCATTGCAGCGCTACACGCGCGGCGTCACCTGGGCCTGGACGCTGTACTTCGGCCTGGTGGCTACCGTGTCGGCACTGCTGTTTGCCTTTGCGCCCATGGCTTGGTGGTCGGGCTTTGCCAATCTGCTGGGCCTGCCCTTGATGGCGCTGATGTTTGTAGGCGACTACCTGGTGCGCCGCTGCGTGCTGCCACCCGAGCAGGTCACCGGCATTTGGCAGGCCGTGCAGGCTTACCGCCAGGTGGGCACGCCGCCCTTGCACTGATGGAGCCCGTTTTGACTTTCCCCCTGGTGGCGCACGCCCACCTGAGCGATGTGGTGGCCACCCGCCGCTTCAGCGGCACCGACCATCACCGCATCACCGTGGCCCGGTTTGTGGCCGACGTGGCGCAACTGGTGGCTGTGCTGCCCGCAGGCGGCCATGTACTCAACGCCTGTGCCGACCGCTACCATTTCGCCGTGGGCCTGGCCGCCGCCATGGTGGCGCGCAAGACCAGCCTGCTGCCGTCCACCCATACGCCCGAGATGGTGCGCCAGATGCGGGTGTTTGCCCCCGACGTGTTCTGCCTGAGCGACGGTCCCTGCACCATCGATCTTCCGCAGTTTGTGTATCCCGCGGCCTGGACGGCCCCCGATGCGCCCGTGGCTGCCGTGCCGCAGATTCCGGCCGACCAGACCGTGGCCTTTGTGTTCACCTCGGGCTCTACCGGCCTGCCCGTGCCGCACCGCAAAACCTGGGGTGCCCTGGTGCGCAATGTGCGCGCCGAGGCCGAGCGGCTGGGGTTGTTAGCGGAATTCGGTGGGGTGGTGCACAGCATCGTCGGCACCGTGCCACCACAGCACATGTACGGCTTTGAATCCACCCTGCTGGTGGCCTGGCAAAGTGGTTCGGTGTTCAGCGCCGACCACCCTTTCTACCCTGCCGACATCTGCAGCGCCCTGGCCCAAATGGTTAGGCCCCGCGTGCTGGTCACCACCCCGGTGCACCTGCGCGCCTTGCTGGATGCCGGGCTGGAAATTCCGGCGCTAGACCTGGTGGTGTCGGCCACTGCGCCCTTGTCGCCGCAGTTGGCGCAGGCCGCCGAGGCCGCGCTGCACATGCCGCTGCTGGAGATTTACGGCTCCACCGAAACCGGCCAGGTGGCCACCCGGCGCACTGCGCAAGGGCCCGAATGGCAGCTGTTTCCCGGCGTGCAGTTGACCGCGCAAGACGGCGGCACCTGGGTTTCGGGCGGCCATGTGGAGCAGCCCGTGCCCATGGGCGACGTGCTGGAGCCGCTGAGCGCCACGCATTTCCTGTTGCATGGCCGGATTGCCGACCTGGTCAATATTGCGGGCAAGCGCAGCTCGCTGGCCTACCTGAACCACCAGCTCAACGCCATCGAAGGCGTGGTGGACGGCGCGTTCTATATGCCCGAAGAGCGTGGGCATGACGGCGTGACCCGGCTGATGGCCTTTGTGGTGGCCCCGGGGTGGACGCAAGCGGCCCTGCTGGGCGCGCTGCGCGAGCGCATCGACCCGATTTTTCTGCCGCGCCCGCTGCTGCTGCTGGACCAGTTGCCCCGCAACAGCACCGGCAAGCTGCCGCGCGAGGCCTTGCAGGCCCTGGCACTCAACCACCCCAAGCCGCATGCCGTTTGAAACCACCTGGGCTGTCGCGCCAGACCACCCTGCGTTTGCCGGGCACTTTCCCGGCGCACCCATCCTGCCCGGTGTGCTGCTGCTGGACGCGGTGCTGCTGTGGGCCGAGACGGTGACCGACAGCGTGGCAGGCACTATTGGCAACGCCAAGTTTTTGAGCCCGGTGCGCCCGGGTGAGCTGCTTAGTTTGGCGCTGGTGCCCACCACGCCCGGCAGTGCCCGCTTCGACATCGTCTGCGGCAGCCGCAAGGTGGCCACGGGGCAGTTGGCGCTGACTGCCCGGGCGCAGCCATGAGCGACCCGTCCAGCCACTGGAAGCAGCGCCCGGAGCGCAGCAATATGCCCATGCTGCGGCTCATGACATGGATCTCGCTGCGGCTGGGGCGGCGCGTGGCGCGCGGCATTCTGTACGGCATTGCGGCCTATTTCCTGCTGCTGTCTCCCTCGGCGCGGCGGGCATCGCGGCAGTATCTGGGCCGGGTGCATCCCGGCCAGCGGATTGGCTGGCGACTGCAGTTCCAGCACTTCATGGCCTTTGCCTCGGTAATCCACGACCGGGTCTACCTGGTGAACGACCGGTTTGATTTGTACGACATCCGCCTGCATGGCCAGCAGCTGGTCCACAGCGTGTTGGACCAGCAGCGGGGCGCGTTCATGCTGGGGGCCCATCTGGGCAGCTTCGAGGTGCTGCGCGCCGTGGGCCAGCAGCAGCCGGGCCTGCGGCTGGCCATGGTGATGTTTGAAGAAAACGCCCGCAAGATCAACGCCTTGCTGCACGCCATCAACCCCGCCGCCCACAGCCACATCGTGCCGCTGGGCAAGGTGGATTCGATGATGGTGGTGCACGAGCTGCTGGAGTCGGGCGCGGTGGTGGGCATTCTGGCCGACCGCTCGCTGGGCAGCGACAGCACCCGCAGCCTGCCGTTTCTGGGCGCTTTGGCGGCACTGCCGGTGGGGCCGTTTCGCATGGCCGCCATCCTGCGCCGCCCGGTGTTGTTCATGGTGGGCCTGTACGGCGGCGGCAACCGCTACGACATCCACTTTGAAACCGTGGCCGACTTCTCGCAGATCCCGGCGGGCGGGCGCGAAGCCGCCGTGCATGCCGCCATGGCGCGGTATGTGGAACTGCTGGAAAAATACTGCCACGCCGCACCGGCCAACTGGTTCAATTTCTTCGACTTCTGGCAACCCCCGGCCACCCCTATCCTGAGCCCATGATGTACACATTCTTTCGATCGCTGGCGGCCCTGGCCCTGGGCTGCGCGGCGCTGTCGGCCCACGCGTGGGACCTGGAGCAACTCATGCAATCCCTGGCCCGCAACACCTCGGGCCGGGCCACGTTTACCGAGCAGAAGTTCATTGCCCTGCTGGACAAGCCCGTGCTGTCGTCGGGTGAGCTGCTCTACACCGCCCCCGACCGGCTGGAAAAGCGCACCCTGCTGCCCAAGCCCGAAACCCTGGTGCTGGACCGCGACACCGTGACGGTAGAGCGCGGCAAGCGCCAGTACGTGCTGCGCGTCAAAGACTACCCCGAGCTGGGCGTGTTCGTGGAGAGCATCCGCGGCACGCTGGCGGGCGACCGGGCCTCCCTGGAGCGCCTGTACCAGCTGAGTCTGGATGGCAGCGAAGCCCGCTGGATCTTGGTGCTGCGCCCGCTCAACCCCAAGATGCTGGCCGTGGTGCAGCGCATCACCATGCAGGGCGAGCGCGCCGAGCTGCGCAGCATCGAAATCGAGCAGGCCGACAAAGACCGCTCGGTGATGCGCATCGACAACACCGCCGCCCCATGACGCAACGCATGTTCAGCCGCAGCTTCCTGCCGGTATGGCTGGCCCTGGTGGCTCTGTTGCTGGGCGGCGCAGTGGTGCACCAAACCCGGTTTACCGCCGACATGTCGGCCTTTTTGCCCCAGGCCCCCACGCCCGAGCAGCAGTTGCTGGTGGACCAGTTGCGCGACGGCCTGGTGTCGCGCCTGGTGCTGGTGGGCGTGGAGGGCAGTGACGGCCCGACCCGCGCCGCCTTGTCCAAAGCCGTGGCCCAAAAACTGCGCGTAGAGCCGCAATTCAGCAGCGTCAGCAACGGCGAATCGGTGTCCCTGGAGCGTGATCAGGCATTTTTGATGGCGCACCGCTACCAGCTCAGCCCGGCCGTGGTGCCCGCGCATTTCACGGTGGACGGCCTGCGTACCGCCCTGGGCGACACGCTGGACCTGCTGGCCTCGCCCGCCGGGCTGTTGGTCAAGTCGCTGCTGCCCCGCGACCCTACCGGCGAGTTGCCGCTGCTGCTCGACCAATTGGGCCGTGGCGGTACCGGCCCGCGCAACGCCGACGGCGTGTGGGCATCGCGCGATGGTGAACGGGCCTTGCTGCTGCTGCAAACCCGCGCGGCGGGCTCGGACACCGATGGCCAGCAACAGGCCATAGACCGCATCCGCGCCGCGTTCACTGAGGCCGTGGCGGCCCAAAAAGGTACTGCGGCCAGCGCCCGCCTGGTGCTCACCGGCCCCGGTGTGTTCGGCGTGAATGTGCGCAACACGATCGAGTCCGAGGTGACGCGCCTGTCCATCATCAGCATCTGCTTGATCGTTTTGTTGCTGTGGCTGATCTACCGCTCGGTGGTCACGCTGGCGCTGGGCTTGCTGCCGGTGCTGGTGGGGGCGGTGGCGGGCATTGCGGCGGTAAGCCTGGGCTTTGGCACGGTGCACGGCCTCACGCTGGGCTTTGGCACCACACTGATCGGCGAGGCGGTGGATTATTCGATCTACCTGTTTGTGCAGTCCGGGCAATCTGAGAAGGATGGCAACTGGGTCCAGCGCTTCTGGCCCACCATCCGGCTGGGGGTGATGACCTCGATCTGCGGCTTTGCGTCCCTGCTGCTGTCGGGCTTTCCGGGCCTGGCGCAACTGGGCCTGTATTCGATTGCCGGGCTGGTGGCCGCAGCCCTGGTGACCCGGTTTGTGCTGCCGCAGTTGCTGCCCAGCAGCTTCAAGGTGCGCGATGTATCGGCCCTGGGCGCGCGGCTGGCCGTCGTGGTGCGGCGGGCGGCGGCCCTGCGCTGGGCCGTGCTGGGCCTGTGTGCGGTGGCGGCCCTGGCGTTGGCCGTGCAGCGCAACACGGTATGGAACCAGGAGCTGTCGGCGCTGAGCCCGGTATCCGCAGCCGACATGGCCCTGGACGGCGCGCTGCGCGCCGACCTGGGCGCGCCCGATGTGCGCTACCTGGTGGTGGTGTCGGGTGCCAGCCAGGAAGAGGTTTTGCAGGGCGCTGAAAAAGTCGTCGCCCGCCTGCAGCAGCTGGTAGACGACCACAGCATTGCCGGGGTCGATAGCCCCACCACCTTGCTGCCCAGCCTGGCCACCCAGCAGTCCCGGCAGGCCAGCCTGCCCGCCAGTGCCGAGCTGCAGGCGCGGCTGACCGAGGCGCTGGCCGATATGCCGCTGCGCGCCGAGCGCCTGGCCCCGTTTGTGCAAGAGGCCGAGGCCGCGCGCCTGGCCCCTCCCTTGCAGCGCGCCGATCTGGCGGGTACCTCCCTGGCGCTGGCGGTGGACGGCATGCTGCTGCAGCAAAAAACCGCCGATGGCGCGCCGCGCTGGAGTGTGTTTCTGCCGCTGCACGCCGCCGCGTCAGGTGACATAGCCCCCGCCCGTATCCGCCCGCTGTTGGCCGGTACGGGGGCGTTGTTTGTGGACATGAAAGGCGAAACCGACCGGCTCTACGGTAGCTATTTGCACGAGGCCGTGCTGCTGTCGGGGGCTGGGCTGTTGGCCATTGTCTTGCTCCTGGCTGTGGCCCTGCGCTCTCCCATGGCGGTGCTGCGGGTAATGGCTCCCCTGGTGGGCGCAGTGCTGTGCGTGGCGGCGGCGCTGGTGTCGGCAGGGCAGAGCCTGACGATTCTGCACCTCGTGGGGCTGTTGCTGATCGTGGCCGTGGGCTCCAATTACGCGCTGTTTTTCAGCTCTGGCAAAGGCGAGATCACGCCGCGCACGCTGGCCTCTTTGCTGTTTGCCAACCTGACCACGGTGGCGGGCTTTGGCATTCTGGGCTTCTCGCAGGTGCCGGTGCTGCAGGCCATTGGGCTGACGGTGGGGCCGGGCGCGATTCTGGCCCTGTGCTTTGCGGCGGTGTGGGCTTACACACCCAGGCCTGCTTGATGCGCGTGCGCCTGTCTCCTTTTGTCTGGTGCACCCTGGCGTGGCACCTGGCCGTGCTGGCGCTGTGGGTGTGGCAGCCCGCGCTGTGGCGCTGGGCCGTGGCCGCGCTGGTGTTGAACCATGCCGTGCTGACGCTGGCCGGTTTGCTGCCGCGCTGTGCGCTGCTGGGCTCCAACTGGACGCGGCTGCCTGCGGCGGCAGTCGCCCGCGGCGAGGTGGCGCTGACGATAGACGACGGTCCCGACCCGCTGGTCACGCCGCTGGTGCTGGACCTGCTGGACCGGCACGCCGCCCGGGCCACGTTCTTTTGCATCGGCGCGCAGGCGGCGCTACACCCCGAGCTGTGCCGAGATATCGTGCGCCGGGGCCATGCCATCGAAAACCACAGCCAATTGCACCGGCACAATTTTTCCCTGCTTGGCACAGCCAAATTGCAGCGCGAACTGCAGGCGGCGCAAGACACTTTGGGTGGCCTCAGCGGCACGCCGCCGCGCTTTTTTCGGGCCCCCGCCGGGCTGCGCAACCCGTTTTTAGACCCGGTGCTGCAACGCCTAGGCCTGCAACTGGCCAGTTGGACCCGGCGCGGCTTTGACACCCGCAATGGCGATGCCGCCGCGGTGGCGCGCATCCTGATCCAACGCCTGAGCGCAGGCGATATCCTGCTGCTGCACGACCGCCACGCCGCCACCACCCCGCAAGGCGTGCCGGTGATTCTGGAGGTGCTGCCCCTGCTGCTGGCGGCCATCCAGGCGGCCCATTTGAAACCCGTCACCCTCCGTTCGGCCCTGCAATGACTCTCTCCATGACCGTGCGCACCCTGATCACCCAGGCCGCTGCGCCCTACCGGGCTGCAGGCCACTACGCCTGGCGCTTCGCCGCCGGTAAATTGGGTGGCGACCCGGTGTTTGTGCACCTGCTGGCCCAGGGCTTTCTGGCTGGGCGGGCGCGCATTCTGGACATCGGCTGCGGCCAGGGCTTGCTGACCTCGTGGCTGCTGTCGGCCCAGCAGATGGCGGCCCAGGGGCGCTGGCCATCGGCCTGGGCCGCGGCCCCCAATCCACAGCACATCCAGGGCATCGAGCTGATGCCGCACGATGTGCAGCGTGCGCTGGCCGCCATGCCGCAGGCGGTGCAGGCGGGCCGTGTGGATTTTGTGGCCGGGGACATGTGCCGCACCGACTTTGCGCCGGTGGACGCGGTGGTGATCCTGGACGTGCTGCACTACGTGCCCATCGCCGCGCAAGACGAGGTGCTGCGCCGCGTCAAAGCCGCCTTGGGCCCGGGTGGGCTGCTGCTGCTGCGCATCGGCGACGCGGGTGCGGGCTGGCCGTTTCGCTTCAGCAACTGGGTGGATTTTGTGGTCACCACCTTGCGTGGCCACCGCCTGGGGGCTTTGCACTGCCGCCCGCTGGGCGACTGGGTGGCGGCCTTGCAGGCGCTGGGCTTTACCGTCACGCCGCAACCCATGAGCCAGGGCACTTTGTTTGCCAATGTGCTGTTGGTGGCCCGTCTTTAGAATCCGATCAGCTTTTTAGCCTTCTCACCTGTGCAAGCACTCCTTCTCTCCCACTTCACCGCCACCAGCGCGATCGGCCACGGGCTGGTGCCGACGCTGGATGCTTTGCGGGCGCAGCGCAGCGGTTTGACACCCTGCGACTTCGGGTCCGCGGTGCTGGACACCTGGATTGGCCGTGTCAGCGGGGTGGACGACGAGGTGTTGCCCGCTGATTTGCAGGCCTTTGACTGCCGCAACAACCGGCTGGCGCAGCTCGCCCTGCGCCAGGACGGCTTTTTGGCCGCCGTGCAGACCGTGGCGGCGCGCGTGGGGCCGCAGCGGGTGGGGGTGTTCCTGGGCACCAGCACAGCGGGCATTTTGCAGACCGAACTGGCCTACCAGCAACGTGATGCCGCTACCGGTGCCTTGCCCGTCGATTTTTGCTACCCGCAGACCCACAACCCGTATTCGGTGGCCGACTTTGTGCGCCGCAGTTGCGCGCTCACCGGCCCGGCCATGGCCGTGTCCACGGCCTGCTCGTCCAGCGCCAAGGTGTTTGCCTCGGCCCAGCGCATGCTGGCCGCGGGCCTGATCGACGCGGCCCTGGTGGGCGGTGTGGACACCCTGTGCCTGACCACGCTGTACGGCTTCAACTCGCTGGGCTTGTTGTCCAGCCAGCCCTGCCGCCCCTTCGATGCCACGCGCAGCGGCATTTCGATTGGCGAAGGTGCGGCCTTTGTGCTGCTGGAGCGCGCACCCGAGGTGCTGTCCGCCCACGCGGTTCTGCTGCTGGGCCTGGGCGAGTCCAGCGACGCGCACCACATGTCGTCGCCACACCCCGAAGGGCTGGGCGCGCGCATGGCCATGCAGCAGGCGCTGCGCAGCGCCGGGCTGGAGCCGGGCGATATCGACTACATCAACCTGCACGGCACCGCCACCCAGAGCAACGATGCCGCCGAAGGCCTGGCGGTGCAGGCGGTGTTTGGTGCGCGCACCACCCCGTGTAGCTCCACCAAGGGCGCCACCGGCCACACCCTGGGCGCGGCCGGCGGGCTGGAAGCCGTGTTTTGCGCGCTGGCCCTGCAGCACGGCCTGCTGCCCGGCGGCGTGCACACCGAGCTGCTGGATGCGCGCCTCGACGTGGACTACCTGCTGCACAGCCAAACCCGGCCTTTGCGCCGCGTGCTCAGCAATTCCTTTGGCTTTGGCGGCACCAATTGCAGCCTGGTGCTGGGGACCGCAGCATGAGCGCGCTCACCGTATTTATCGACGGCGTGGGCCTGCTGGGCCCCGGCATCGCCGACTGGGCGCAGGGCCAGGAACAATTAGCGGGCCGCGCCCCCGGGCAGTGGCTGAAAACCGTGCTGGCCGCGCCCGCGCATTTGCCGCCCGCCGAGCGCCGCCGGGCTGGGGCCGTCATCCGGGTCTCGCAAGCCGTGGGTTTCGAGGCGATTGCAGCCGCCGGGATCACGCCACAGGGCCTGGTGTCGGTGTTCACCTCTTCGGGGGGCGACGGGGTCAACTGCCATGAGATTTGCAGCCAGTTGACCTCCGACGACCGCCTGATTTCGCCCACACGCTTCCACAACTCGGTACACAACGCGGCCTCGGGCTACTGGGGCATTGCCACCGGGGCCATGGCGGCATCTACCGCCTTGTGCGCGTTCGACGGCAGTTTTGCCGCCGGACTGGTGGAGGCACTGACGCAGGCGGTGGTGCAGGCCGAGCCGGTGCTGCTGGTGGCCTTTGACACCGACTACCCCGAGCCGCTGCGCGCCTGCCGCCCGGTGCCCGACACCTTTGGCCTGGCCCTGGTGCTATCGCCCCAGCGCACTGCCCACAGCCTGGGCCAGATCACTTTGCACCCTGGCAGCTACCTCAGCCCCGGCCCTGCCGACGTGCTGAGCGATGCCGTGCTGGAAGCCCAGCGCCAAAGCATTCCCGCCGCCCGCGGCCTGCCGCTGCTGGCCGCGCTGGTGCGCCAGCAGGCAGGCATGGTACGGCTGGACTACCTAGACGACTGCCGCCTGGAGCTGGAATTCACCCCGTGCTGAACGCTGCCGACATCGCCCGTCGCATTCCGCACCAGGGCAGCATGTGCCTGCTGGACTTTGTTACGCAATGGGATGACACCACCATCGTCTGCACCGCCAGCAGCCACCGCGCGCTGGACAACCCGTTGCGGGCAAATGGGCGGCTGGGTGCAGCCTGTGGCGTGGAATACGCTGCCCAGGCGATGGCCGTGCACGGCTCCTTGCTGGCGCAATCGAACAGTGCACCCCGCGTGGGCTACCTGGCCAGCGTGCGCTCGGTGGAGCTGCTGGTGCCGCGCCTGGACAATTTAGCGGGCGACCTCACCATCACCGCCGAGCGCATCACCGGCGATGCCAACAATATCTTGTACCGCTTCACCGTGGCCGCCGACGGCCAGACCCTGCTGACGGGCCGGGCCGCCGTGGTGCTGGATGCCACGCTTCTTCGTATTTAAGGATTTCCCATGACGGATACAAAACGCGCGCTGGTCACCGGCGGTAGCGGGGCGATTGGCGCGGCCATATGCCGCCAACTGGCCCGCGACGGCCTGGCGGTGATCGTGCACGCCCACCGGGGCGTGGCGGCGGCGCAGGCGCTGGTGGACGAGATTGTGGCGGCGGGTGGCCAAGCCCAGGCCGTGGCCTTTGACATCACCGACCCGGTCGCCACCACGGCGGCGCTGGACCTGTTGCTGGCCGACGGCCCCGTCCAGGTGCTGGTCAACAACGCGGGCATCCACGAAGACGTGGTGTTCCCCGGCATGCAACTGGCGCAGTGGCAGCGGGTGTTGGACGTGTCGCTGAACGGCTTCTTCCACGTGACCCAGCCTTTGACGCTGCCTATGGCCCGCACCCGCTGGGGCCGCATCATCAGCATCACCTCGGTGGCGGCGCTGATGGGCAACCGGGGCCAGGTGAACTATTCGGCGGCCAAGGGGGCTCTGCACGCCGCCACCAAGTCGCTGTCGCTGGAGCTGGCCAGCCGGGGCATCACGGTGAATGCGGTGGCCCCGGGCATCATCCAGAGCGCCATGAGCGAGGCCGCGTTCGATGCCACCCGCATTGCGCAGATGGTGCCCATGAAGCGCGCAGGCCATCCCGAAGAGGTGGCGGACCTGGTCAGCTTTTTGGCATCCGACCGCGCGGCCTACATCAGCGGCCAGATTATTTCGATCAACGGCGGCATGGCATGAGCACGTTAAACCAGGCTGCGGCCGCCGCCGGTTCGGTGCACAAGGCCGAGCTGCTGCTGTTTTTTACCCTGTTGCAGCTCACGCTGATCGTGCTGGCTGGGCGCGTGGGCGGGGCGCTGGCAACGCGCTGGGGGCAGTCGGCGGCGGTGGGGGAAATCATTGTGGGTATTCTGCTGGGGCCTTCGCTGTTCGGGCTGCTGGCACCGGACACCTTCGCTCTTGTGTTCAAGTCGGCCTCGGGCGAGCCGATGCAGATCCTGTCGCAGATCGGGCTGATTCTGTTGATGTTCCAGATCGGGCTGGAGTTTGACTTTGGCCACCTGACCGAGCGCCGCAACCGCCGCACCGTGCTGTGGGTCAGCACCGCCTGCATGGTGCTGCCGTTTGCGCTGGGCCTGGGCCTGGGCTGGGTGAGTGCACCGATTCTGTCGCCGCAGGCCGATGCGCTGGTGTCGTCGCTGTTCATCGGCACCGCCTTGTCCATCACTGCGCTGCCGATTCTGGGGCGCATCCTGATGGAATTCCACATGACGCGCACCCCGCTGGGCGTGATTGCCATCAGCGCCGCCGCCATCAACGACGTGGTGGGCTGGCTGCTGCTGGCCCTGGTGAGCACGCTGGCGGTGTCGAACTTTGACGCGCTGACCTTTGCCGTGAAGGTGGCGCTGGTGCTGGGCTTTTTGTTGCTGTGGCAGTGGGGCGTGCGGCCTGCGATGCAGCGGGTGATCCGCCACTTCGAGCGCGGCCAGGCAGAGGGCAGCGACGACCTGCACCCGCACCTGCTGGGCATTGCGCTGGCGATGATTTTTGTGTCGGGCATGGCGACCTACAAGCTGGGGATTTTTGCGATTTTTGGCGGCTTCATGATGGGCGTGATCCTGCACGACGAGCACCGCTTTGTGCGGGCCTGGAAGGCGCGGATCAGCCCGTTTGTGCTGGTGTTCTTCTTGCCCATCTTCTTTACCTACACCGGCCTGCGCACCCATATCGGCGGGCTGGACAGCCTGGCGCTGTGGGGCTGGTGCGCGCTGGTGTTTGGCCTGGCTACGCTGGGCAAGTTTGGCGGGGCCTACCTGGCGGCCCGCGCCACCGGCTTGAACCACCCCGAGGCCAGCATCCTGGGCATTTTGATGAACACCCGCGCGCTGATGGAGCTGATCATCAT
The DNA here is from genome assembly GCA_963512605.1 of uncultured Albidiferax sp. Classification (GTDB taxonomy): domain Bacteria; phylum Pseudomonadota; class Gammaproteobacteria; order Burkholderiales; family Burkholderiaceae_C; genus Rhodoferax_B. The sequence goes on from CAUPNG010000027.1 coordinate 54,063, forward strand.
CAACGTGGGGTTCGACCTGGGCGTGATCTCGCAAAACATGTTCACCATGCTGGTGATCATGGCGATTGGCAGCACCGTCATCACCACGCCGCTGCTGCGCCGCTGGCTGCCCCAGGTGCAAAAAGCCCAGCCGCTGCCTGCCGGGGCGGTGGCATAAAAATCCGATTGCTACTTTTTTAGTAGCTTGTCACGCTTATGGAATAAGCGCTAAGGGCCTAAAAGACCATTAACTTCAGCCGCCGAGCCAGCAGCAGCGGCAGGCGCAGCACAAAGCCTGCGAACAAGCGGCTGTGCATCCAGGTCAGCAGGCAGTTGTCGCGCAGGTAGTTGAAGTGCGACACGCCGCCCTCGGCCACTGTGAAGTACTTCACCGTAGCGGGCAGGTTGATGGCGGGCACGCCGCGCCAGCTCATGCGCACGACGGCCTCGGGGTCGAAGTCGAAGCGCCGCATCCAGCGCTGGCCCTGCATCACCTGGCGCAGCGGTGCGATGGGGTAGACCCGAAAGCCAAACAGCGAGTCGCCAATGCCGGCCCACAGCGTCTCCAGATTGGCCCAGCCGTTGGAAATCTTGCGGCCCTGCACGCGCAGCTGGGGCGCGTCGGCGGCAAACACCGGCACGCCCAGCACCATGGCCGCAGGCTGCTGCTGGGAGGTGGCCATGAAGGACGGGATCAGCTCCGCCGGGTGTTGGCCGTCGGAGTCCATGGTCAGCACGTGGGTGAAGCCCTGCGCGGCGGCCCGGTCCAGGCCCTGCAGCACGGCCGCGCCCTTGCCCACGTTGTGTGGCAGCACCAGCACCTGCAGGCCGGGGTCGGCAGCGGCCATGGTTTGCAGCAGGGCGGCGCTGCCGTCGGTGCTGCCGTCCACCACCACCCATACCGGGGTCCACTGGGCGCGGGCGGCGCGCACGGTGTCGGCCACTTTGATGCCGGGGTTGTAGCTGGGGATCAGTACGAGGTGGGTGGGGGAGGCAGAGCTCATAAACACGTTCTTAGCGGGAATGTTCGGTCACGGGCAGGTCGGGCAGCATGGCGCTGGCCAGCTCGGTGTGGAAATACTGCTCCAGCGTGCGGGCAAACACCTCCACATTGTCCGGCGGGTCAAAGCGCTTACCCAGCCGCACGCGGTAGACCATGGGCATGGCCGGGCGGCGCAGCAGCGGCCAGCCCTTGCCCAGAAAGGGCGAGTTGGTCTCGATGAACACGGTTTGCACCGGCACCTGGGCCTGCTTGGCGATCAGCCCCACCGTGCCCTGGATGCGGTTCACCGGGAGCTGGGTGGTGCGCGTGCCCTCGGGGAACAGCAGCAGGTGGTTGCCCTTGCGCACATCGGCCACGGCCAGTTGCACCATGGAGCGCAGCGAGTCGTTGCGGATGTAGCGCGCCAGCCGGGCCCCGGAGCCCAGCAGCAGGTTGTCCATCAGCTCGGCCTTCATGACGCAGGACACATGGGGCAGGCGCGAGATGACCAGCACCGCGTCCAGCAGCGAGGGGTGGTTGGGTGCAATCACCATGCCTGGCGCGCCCCGCAGCGCATCCAGCGCCGACAGGTCGAACTGGCAGGCACCCATCCATTTGAGCCCGCGCAGATACTCGCGGAACACCAGGGTGATGCCCCAGCGGCCCACCCAGGTGCCCGCCGCCCGGGGCAGCAGCCAGTACAGGGGCAGGGCCAGCACCGTCCAGTCCATGCAGACCACGGCAAACAGCAGCAGGCCCAGGCGCAGGCGCAACGCGTCTACGCTGTGGCGGATGCGGCGTATCAACCGATGGACTGGCAAAGGCTACAGGCCCCCCGCATCCAGCACGCGGATATTGCTCTTGCGGCGGCGCACGGCTTGCCAGGTGCGTTTGAAGTTGAGCGCGCAGACGGCGTAGTAGATGCCCTTGAGAAGGCGCAGCGAGTTCCAGATGGGGGTTTTGCCGAAAATGTCGCCCGCCAGCATGGACAGCAGGGCTTCCTTGACGCGGAAGTCGTTGCGTGGCCCCATGAACAGGTCGCGCATGGTGGGGTTGGTCACGCGGTAGATGAACCACGAAAACTCTTTCGGCCCGAGCCGGGTTTGCTGGTCAAACCGGCGCAGCGCCTGGGCCGCACGGGCGGGCTCGCGCAGGCAGGTGTCCACCGTTTCGGCCCCCACGAAGCCGCCGTTCATGGCCAGCATCACGCCAGACGAAAACACCGGGTCGATGAAGGTGAACGCGTCGCCCAGCAGCAGGTAGTTGGGGCCGTGGGTCTGGTCGCAGCTGTACGAGAAGTTGCCGGTCACCTCCACATCCGACACCAGCGTGGCCCCGGCCAGCCGCTCGGACAGCGCCGGGCTCATTGCCACGGTGGCCAGAAAGAAGTCTTTCACCGGCTGGTTGCGGGTCTTCAGGTAGTACGACCAGACCACCGCGCCCACGCTGGTGGTGCCGTCTGCCAGCGGAATGAACCAGATCCAGCCGTGGTCGAACCAGAAGATGGTGATGTTGCCTGCGGCCTGCCCGTCGTGGCGCTTGGCACCGGTGAAATGGCCGTAAATGGCCGAGCTGTTGTGCTTGGGGTTGCGCTTTTTGGAGGCAAATTTTTTGCCTAAAAAGGTGTCGCGCCCCGATGCGTCAATGACATACCGGGCCTGCCACGCGCCCTGGCGGCCATCGTCGTGCTCGGCGTGGATGGTGGCGCCGCTCTGGTCGGGGGCAAAGGCCACATCGCGCACGCGGCAGCCCTCGATGACCTCGGCCCCCTTGGTGGCGGCGTTGCGGATCAGTATCTCGTCAAACACCGAGCGCCGCACCTGGTAGGAGAAGGGCATAGTCTTGTCCCACGCGTCGGCAAAGTGGAAGGTGGAGCTTTTCTGTTCGTGCCAGGGCGAGACAAATTCTGCGCCCCACTTTTCCATCGACACGGACTTCACCTGCTCCAGCACGCCCAGCTTGTCCAGCAGGGGCAGGTTGGCGGGCAGCAGGGATTCTCCGATGTGAAAGCGTGGGTGGTGGGCTTTTTCCAGCAGCACCACCTTGTAGCCGCGCTCGGCCAGCAGGGTTGCCGCCGTGGAGCCTGCGGGGCCGCCGCCGATCACCAGTACATCGCAGGGGGTGGGCGTGGAGGTCGCGGGTTGCAATTCGGTCATGGGCGGCCTTCAAGGTACATGGAAAACGGGTGGCCAGACAGGTCGCAACCAAATCGTGGGGCTATGGATTTTACTTGGCGTACAAGTCACAGAGCCCCGGTGGCTGGCGGCTCCCAGGCCGCAAAAATGGGGTCTGGAATGCGATTATTATGGACACACCACCCCGTGTATGCCCTCTTGTCCCTGACCGAAAATGCTTTGTTACTTATGCCCTTGAGTCCGGCACCCCCTGCCTCGCCGCTGTCTTTGCATTACCGTCCCCGCGATGCCGGCTCCCCCCTGGCCGCCCTGGGGGCCGTGCGGTTTGGCAGCATGGCATCGCCGTCGGTGCTGGAGATCTCCACCCCGTCACTCGACCCGACCGGCGATGTGCTGGAGCTGTGGCATACCGACCAGCCCGTGCGAACCGGCACGCTGGGCGCGCTGCACTACGCCATGACCGACGACTTGCTGTTCGGCGCGGTCTGCATTGCGGACACCGACAGCGACGTGGGGCAGTACCTTGGTGGTGGCTACGACCCGCTGCGCCCGTCGCTGCTGCAACAGGCCTCTGAGCAGGTGTACCTGGCCGTGTTTGCCGCGCTGGAGTCGCTGGGCTTTCCGCACCTGCTGCGGGTGTGGAACTACTTTTCGGCCATCAACACCGAAACCTGGGGCATGGAGCGCTACCTGCAGTTCAACATCGGTCGGCAGGATGCCTTCCGCAAGATGGCCAAGCCCTTTCTGGCCGATGCTCCGGCCGCCTGCGCCCTGGGCACCCATGGTGGTGGCTTGCACGTGTACTTTCTGGCCGCCAAAGTGCCGCCTCTGGCCCTGGAAAACCCGCGCCAAGTCAGCGCCTACTTCTACCCCGACCAATACGGGCCGCGCACGCCGTCGTTCTCGCGTGCGGCACTGGCCACGCTGCCGGGCCAGCGCTGGCTGTTCATCAGTGGCACCGCCAGCATCGTCGGCCACGAAACCCTGCACGCCGGGGATGTGCGCGCACAAACCGAAGAAACCCTGCGCAACATTGCCGTGCTGCTGGCCCAGGCCAACCGGGCAGAGGATGCCCATGACTGGACCCTGGCCGCCGTGCAGTACAAGGTGTATGTGCGCCACGCCGCAGATTTCGAGGCCGTGCGGGCCGTGCTGGACGCGCAGCTACCGCCTGCCGCCGTGCGTGTCTACGTGCAGGCCGACGTGTGCCGTGACGACCTGCTGATGGAAATCGAAGCCACGGGCTGCCTCCCCGTGCCTGTTTAGCCTGTTTGCTCCGAGAACGCACCATGAAACTGTTCCGCCCTGGCTGCCTTGTTGTGGCAAGCGTTTTGGCCAGCCTGGCCCATGCCGAAGACCGGCCCCTACCCAAGTGGGAGCTGGGTGTGGGCGTGTCGGCCCTGCGCATCCCCGACTACCGGGGCTCGGACGAATCCCAAAACTACGCCTTGCCCATTCCGTACTTCGTCTACCGGGGCGAGCGCATCAAGGTGGACAAGGACTGCGTGCGCGGCGAGCTGTTCAATACCGACCGGGCCCGGTTGGAAATCAGCCTGGGGGCCACCGTGCCGGTGGATAGCAGCCACAACCGTGCCCGTGCGGGTATGCCCGATCTGGATGCCACGGTGGAGGTGGGGCCGTCGTTTGAGTACACGCTGGCCCGCTCGGATGACCGGCGCGTCAAGTTCGACTTTCGGCTGCCGGTGCGCACCGGCTTCACCATCGGCTCCAGCAACTTTGGCCACAACGTCGGCCTGGTCGCCACGCCCAGCCTGAACCTGGACATCCGGGACGTGGCGGGCCTGCCCGGCTGGAACCTGGGCCTGGTGGGTGGCCTGCTCTACGGCTCGGCCCGCAACCATGCCTACTACTACAGCGTAGCTCCGCAGTACGTGGCCACCAACCGAGCGGCCTACACCGCGCAGGGCGGCTATGGCGGCACGCAGATGATCGTGGCGCTGACCAAGCGCTTCGACCAGTGGTGGATGGGCGCTTTTGCCCGCGCCGACAGCCTGAACCACGCCGTGTTTGCCGACAGCCCGCTGGTGCGCAGCAAAAGCTACGTCACCGCAGGCATCGGCGTAGCCTGGATCTTCAAAGAGTCACAGTAAGTTCACGCTGGCAAGAAGCCGTCTACCGAGAGGTAACGCTCGCCAGTGTCGTAGTTGAAGCCCAGCACCCGTGCGCCTGCGGGCAGCTCGGGCAGCTTTTGCGCAATCGCCGCCAGCGTGGCACCGCTGGAGATGCCCACCAGCATGCCTTCTTCGCGTGCGCTGCGGCGGGCCCATTCGCGGGCCGGTTCGGCATCCACCTGGATCACGCCGTCCAGCAGCGAGACATCCAGGTTCTTGGGGATGAAGCCCGCGCCAATGCCCTGGATCGGGTGCGGGGCCGGTGCGCCGCCGGAGATGACGGGCGAGGCCGATGGCTCCACCGCAAACACCTTCAAGTTCGGCCAGGCCGCCTTCAGCACCTGGGCGCAGCCGGTGATGTGGCCGCCGGTGCCCACGCCGGTGATCAGCGCGTCCAGCCCATCGGGGAAGTCGGCCAAAATTTCCTGCGCCGTGGTGCGTACATGCACCGCAATGTTGGCCGGGTTCTCGAACTGCTGCGGCATCCAGCTGCCGGGCGTGGCCGCCACCAGCTCCTGGGCGCGGGCGATGGCGCCCTTCATGCCCTTCTCGCGCGGGGTCAGGTCGAAGGTGGCACCGTAGGCCAGCATCAGGCGGCGGCGCTCGATGGACATGCTGTCGGGCATCACCAGCACCAGTTTGTAGCCCTTGACCGCCGCCACCACCGCCAGGCCCACGCCGGTGTTGCCCGAGGTGGGCTCGATGATGGTGCCGCCGGGCTGCAGCACGCCGGATTTTTCTGCGTCCTCGATCATGGCCAACGCAATCCGGTCCTTGATGGAGCCGCCCGGGTTGCTGCGCTCGGACTTGATCCACACATTGGCACCCGGCCCAAACAGCCGGTTGATGCGCACGTGCGGGGTGTTGCCGATGGTTTGCAGGATGTTTTCGGTTTTCATAAGTCTCCTCGGGAGTGGACGAAAAATGGCCATTGTGGCGCACGGCATAATCAAAGGGTGAAGCCCGCCAGACCGCCGCTGGTGCAATCTGGGAAACCAGGCACTGGAGGAACGTCCGGACTGCATAGGGCAGCGTAGCAGCTAATGGCTGTCCACCGTGAGGTGAGGATTAGAGCAACAGAGACGAGTTTTTGCAGGCAACCCCCGTGGGTGGTCTGTGCGGTGTCAGCGCAAGCTGGCACGCGTGTGGCGTAAGCCGCGCGCCCACGGCGCAAGCCGTGGATAGCACAGCACCTTTTGCGGGCAGAGCCCGCAAAAGGTGAAACGGGCAATCTCTACGCGCAGCAATACCAAATAGGCCAACGTTGACGGGGCCCCCTGAGTTGGCGGGTAGGTAGCACCGAGCCGGGCGAGCGATCCCCGGCCCAGATTAATGGCGGTCACACACAGGGCAACCTG
>CAUPNG010000028.1:0-50228 GCA_963512605.1 uncultured Albidiferax sp.
CTTCACGCCGGGCAGCAGGCTGGCCTGGCTGCGGTAGATGCCGGGCACGCCGTTCTCGGCCATCCACTGGCCCCAGGTGCTGTTGGCCAGGATCATGGCCTCGGCCACCATCAGGTCCAGGGGGGCGCCGCGCTGGCGGGTGGTGATTTGCACCTGCTCGTCGCCCACCGGCTCGTCGGCGGTCTTGCCGAGCAGCTTGAAGTTGTAGTCGGGCCGGTTGAAGTTCTCGGGCTTGCCCCGCACCACTTCGCGCTGGGCTTTCAGATGCTTCGCCAGTTTATATAAAAATGATAGCTGCTCACGCTCAATGGATAAGCGCTGGGTGCCAATTTCATGCTCAAAATCTGGGTTCTCCAGCCACTCGGCGGTCACCACGGTATCGAGCTGGTCGTGGCGCAGATTGGCGGCGATGTGCACCCGCTCCAGCTTCGTCTCGGTGGCGGTGATCTCTAGCGTGGCCTCATCCAGCGTGGCATACAGCGACACGGCGGGGCAGTCGCGGCCCTCTTGCAAGGTGTAGTTTTGCACCACCGCGTCGGGCAGCATGGTCAGCTTGTAGCCGGGCATGTAGACGGTGGACAGGCGGGCGCGGCCCAGCTGGTCGATGGCGCTGCCGGGCGTGATGGCCAGGCCGGGCGCGGCAATGTGGATGCCCAGCGTCACCGTGCCCGTGCCCAGGCCTTGTACCGACAGCGCGTCGTCGATTTCCGTGGTTTGCGAATCGTCGATGGAAAACGCCTGCGCGGAGGACAGCGGCAGGTCGTCCACGATCTGTGGCGCGTCCAAGTTCGGTAAACCCGTGCCCTTTGGGAAGTTCTCCAGCAAAAACCGCCGCCAGTGGAACTGGTAGGGCGAGTCGATGGCCCCGGCGTGCTGCAGCAGCACCAGCGGCGCCTTGTGGGTGGCGCGCGAAGCTTCCACCACGGCCTTGTATTCAGGGCCGTTTTTATCAGGTTTGAACAGTATTTTGTATAGCTGCTCACGCACAGCCGGTGGGCATGAGCCCTGGCTTAGCTCCTCCGCCCAGGCCGCAATTTGTAGTGCAAGCTGTTGCTTCTTCTCGATGGCGGCAAGCGCCAGCTGCAGGATTTCGGCGGATGCCTTGCGAAATCGCCCCTTGCCTGCGCGGCGGAAGTAGTGCGGCGCGTCAAACAGGCGCAGCAGCATGGCGGTTTGCTGCTCCAGCGTGGCGTTAAGGCTGAAATAGTCGCGCGCCAGGTCGGCAAAGCCAAAGTCGTCCTCGGGGGCGAACTCCCAGGCCATCTCCAGCTCGATGTCGGCGGCGACCAGCTGGGCACCCTGCAACAGGACGGCGGGCGTGGGCTTGTCGAACTTCAGCAACAGGTTGGCGGCCTTGACCTTGACCCGCTTGCCACTGTCGAGCTCGACCTGCGCGGACGACTCCGCTTCGGACAAGATGCGTCCGGCCATGAATTTTCCGGCTTCTTCAAATAATGCAAACATGGGCTGAATTCTCCCATGCGCCGTGGCCTGTTTATTTGGGCGATGGGCCAGGCAAGAGGTTGAGAAAACGAAATACGCCGTCGATATGCGCGTCGAAGTCGCTCAGCGCGTGGTCGCCGCCCTCCAGCAGCGTGGGTTGGGCGCTGGCGTAGCGGGCCGCCATTTCGCGCCAATCCAGCACCTCGTCGCCCTTGGCGATCAGTACCCGGTAGCGCTCGGGTGGCGGCTGGTTGTGCAGGGCCAGGGCCTCCAATTCGCCGATAAAGGCGGGCTCGAAGAAAAAACGCTCTTGCTGGTTTTGCCAAGTAGTCTGCTCGCCGATGTACCGGGCCAGGTCCCGCGCCGGGTCCACCGCAGGATTCAGCAGTACCGCTTTGCAACCCGTGTGCTCGGCGATCCAGGTGGCGTAAAAGCCGCCTAACGAGGAGCCCACCACCGCCATCGTCTCCCACGGCCAGTCGGCAATGCCCTGGCGCAGCAGGTCGATAGCCTGCCTGGGCGACGGCGGAAGCTGCGGACACCACCAGGTCACACCCGGGTGCTGCGCCTGCACGCGTGCGGTCACCTGCCGGGCCTTGGCCGACTGCGGCGACGAACGAAAGCCGTGAAGATACAGCAGATGGGTAGCAAAATGTGGCGTAAGCATGCGAAGATGCTATCAAAATCGTAGGTACTCGCGGCTTTGAGATAGCGGGTTGAGCCATTACGATAGCCGTCCCTGGGAGGCGCAAGTCCCGAAAGATTAATTACAAAGCTCCATGGCTGAACGATCCCCTGCCGAAATTGCCCGCGAAACCTTCCGGTTGCTCAGTGTCAAAAAGTTGGCTCCTACGCCAGAAAACTACCAGACGCTGTACCACGAGGTGGCGGGCACCATGGTGCCCGCGCACTTTCCGTTTGAACGCCTGCGCCTGATTGCGGCGGCGCTGCCCGCCAAAAACCCCGGCCAGCAAAAGCAGTGCGGCTTGCTTGAATCGGCCATTACCCAGCGCAGCTGGGACGGTGTGCAAAATGCCCTGGTGGGTTACGCCGGGTTTGGCATGCTTGGCGCGCCCGCCAACGGTCACTCGGGTTTTGGTGACAGCGGATTGGGGGCTTTGGCCAGCCCGACCAGCAGCCCGGCCAACCCGGCGCTGACCCCCGAGTTCATGGAGCAGATTGCCCGCCTGATCGACAATGCCTTGCCCGCACTCGGCACCGACGATCCGCGCTTTCTGGAGCAGGCCCGCGAGTTGCTAGGCTTTATCCGCCAGCCGGTGCCGGATCTACCGCGCACCAAGACCATGCTGGCCAATTTCACCCACCGGCTGTCGTTCACGGCCGAAGACCAGTTCGAGATCAAGAACGCCTTGCTGCAGCTGCTGCATCTGGTGTTTACCAATATTGGCGAGCTCTGCATCGACGACCAGTGGCTGCGCGGGCAGATCGACGCGCTGGTGCTGGCATCCACCCCACCGTTGAGCCTGCGCCGCCTGGACGATGTGCAGCGGCGGCTGGTAGACGTGATCGGCAAGCAGTCCGAGGCCAAGGCCCGCGCCTTCGAGGCCCAGACGCAAATGCGCCAGTTGCTGGCCGCGTTTGTGGACCGGCTGTCGTTGATGGGCGAGTCCAGCGGTGCCTACCACGACAAAATTGAAGAATGTGCACGCCAGATCGAGCAGGTGCAGAACATTGAGGAACTCGGCCCGGTGCTGCAAACCGCGCTCAGCGCCACCCGCAGCATGGCGCTGGATACGCAAAACTCGCGCGACCAGCTCCAGGCCATGCGTGCAAAAACCGAGCAGGCCGAGGCCGAAATCAGCAAGTTGCACCTGGAGCTGGACCGCGTCAGCGCCCAGGCCCGGCACGACCCGCTGACCGGTGCACTCAACCGCCGCGGGCTGGACGAAGCCATCCGGCGCGAAATCGCTAACGCCCGGCGCAAAGATACCCCCCTGTGCCTGGCACTGCTGGACATCGACAACTTCAAAAAGCTCAACGACGACCTGGGCCACGAGGCCGGGGACGAAGCCCTGACCCACCTGGCCAACGTTACCCGCGAATCCATGCGGCCCCAGGACACCCTGGCCCGCTACGGGGGGGAGGAGTTCGTTATCGTGCTGCCCGACACCTTGCTGGAGCTGGGCGTGGGCACTTTGACCCGGTTACAGCGCGAACTGACCAAAAAATTCTTTTTGCGCGACAACCAAAAGGTACTGATCACCTTCAGCGCCGGTGTGGCGCAATTGGGCACTGACGAGGCGGGCACCGACTGCATCAAGCGCGCCGACCAGGCCATGTACCTGGCCAAGCGTAACGGCAAGAACCGCGTTCTGGCAGGCTAGCCTAGACCTGCCTCTGGCAGCCGCGATAATCGTGGGATGTCTGTTGTCTTTGAAAAACCTCCGCTGTGGCAGCGCATTGGGCCGCTGTTCCGTGGCTTTGATGGTCCATTGGCGTTTGCCATCTTCTTACTGGTCTGTGCTGGCCTGCTCACCATGTATTCCTCTGGATACGACCACGGCACCCGTTTCCGGGACCATGGCCGCAACATGCTGCTGGCGGGCTTCATCCTGTTTGTGGTGGCGCAAATTCCACCGCAACGGCTAATGGCGTTTGCCGTACCCATGTATACCATTGGTGTTGCCCTGCTCATTGCCGTGGCCATATTCGGCATCACCAAAAAAGGTGCACGGCGCTGGATCAACCTGGGCGTCACCATCCAGCCCAGTGAAATCCTCAAAATCGCCATGCCCTTGATGCTGTCCTGGTGGTTCCAGCGGCGCGAGGGGCAACTGCGGTCGCTGGACTTCCTGGTCGCCGGCATGCTGCTACTGGTACCGGTCGCGTTGATCGTCAAGCAGCCTGACCTGGGGACCGCCATTTTGGTGATGTCCACCGGGCTGTCGGTGATGTTTTTTGCGGGCTTGGGCTGGAAGCTGATCGTGCCACCGTTTTTGCTGGCCTTGGTCGGTATGGGCCTGGTGGTGCTGTATGCCCCCGACCTGTGCGCCGACGGCGTGCGCTGGGTGGTGCTGCACGATTACCAGCAACAGCGCATCTGCACCCTGATGGACCCCAGCCGCGACCCGCTGGGCAAAGGCTTTCACATCATCCAGGGCATGATCGCCATCGGCTCGGGTGGGGTGCTGGGCAAGGGCTTCATGCAGGGCACGCAAACCCATCTGGAGTTCATCCCCGAGCGCACGACCGACTTTATTTTTGCGGCTTTTTCCGAAGAATTTGGCCTGGTCGGCAACCTGCTGCTGATATCCGGATTTTTGTTTTTGATCCTGCGCGGCCTGGTGATTGCCATGGACGCACCGACCCTGTTCTCGCGCCTGCTGGCGGGTAGTGTGACCCTGATCTTCTTTACCTATGCCTTTGTCAACATGGGCATGGTCAGCGGCATCTTGCCGGTGGTGGGCGTACCTTTGCCCTTCATCAGCTACGGCGGCACCGCCATGGTCACACTGGGGCTGGGGCTGGGCATTCTGATGTCGATTGCCAAGGCGCGGCGGTTGGTGCAGTCCTGACGCAGGTCAACCGGCAGTGGGCGCAAACATGGACGCCACCGGTGCGTCCAGCGCCACCTTGCCGTGCTGCAAGGCAATGACCCGACCGGCGCTGGCGATGGTTTCGGGCCGGTGCGCCACGATGATGCGGGTCAGCTGCAGCGACGCGATCGCGCTGTTGACCTGTTTTTCGCGCGCCACGTCCAGGTGGCTGGTGGCCTCGTCCAGCAGCAGGATGCGGGGCCGCTTGTACAGCGCGCGCGCCAGCAGGATGCGCTGGCGCTGCCCACCCGACAGCACCGTACCCATGTCGCCCACCAGCGTGTTGTAGTGCATGGGCATCTGGGCGATGTCGTCGGCGATGGCGGCCATTTGCGCGCAGGCCTGGACCCAGGCACGGTCGGGTTGCGGGTCGAAGAACGCGATGTTGTCGGCGATCGACCCGGCAAACAGCACATCGTCTTGCAGCACCGTGCCGACCATGCTGCGCAGCGTGTCCAGGCCCAGCGTCTGCAGCGGCTCGCCGCCGATGCGGATCTCGCCTGCGGTAGGCGTCAACACGCCCAGCAGCAGATTCACCAGCGTGGTCTTGCCGCAGCCCGAGGGGCCGATGAGGGCGACCGACTCCCCGGCTGCGATGTGCAGGTCCACGCCCTGCAGCACGGCGGGCTCGTAGGCGCTGTAGGCAAAGTGCAGACCGCTGATGGCGATGTCGGCCGGGCGCGGCGCGGCATCGTCCTCATGGCTTGGATGCAGACCCTCGGTGGCTTCGGGCGGCGTGTGCACGATGTCGGCCAGGCGCTCGCCCTGCAGCCGCAACATGCGGAACTCGAAGAACTTGTCGATCAGGCCGCCCACACGGCCGACGAACTGGGTCTTGTAGGCCATGAAGGCCAGCAAGGCGCCCACGGTGAAGCGGCCGTCGATCACCATGGTGGCGCCGAGCCAGACCACCAGCAGGTTCTCGATGCCGAACAGCAGGCCATTCCATTGCTGGTAAAGCAGCCGCAGTTTTTGCGTGCGCAGCCCGGCGTTGACCTGCTCGATCAGCAGCGTGAGCCAGGCGGCGCGGCGTTCTTCCTGGCGCTGGAACAGCTTGATGGTCTTGACGCCGCGCACGGTTTCCAGAAAGTGGCTGTGCTGGCGCGCGCCGTGCACGATCTCTGCCTCGGTGGCGCGCCGCAGCGGCGCATACCAGGCCCAGCGCCCCAGCAGGTACAGCAGCATGGCGGCGCAGGCCATCGCGCCGAGCGCCGGGCTGTAGACGAACATCATCACCAGCGTGATGGTGGCCATCAGGCCGTCCAGCACCGCGCCCAGGAAGGAGGTGGTCAACGTGGCCTGGATGCTGTCCACCGCGCCGAAGCGCGACACCACGTCGCCCAGGTGTCTGCGCTCGAAATACTGCGTGGGCAGGCGCAGCAGGTGGCCCAGCACATTGGCGCGCCATTGCACGCTTAGCGTGGTACCCATGCCCATCAGGGTCCAGCTGCGCGCTGCCGACACGGCCTGCTGCATCAGCATCAGCAGGCCGAAGCCCACGACCAACACGCTCAAGAGGTCGCGGTCCTGGCCGACGATGACGTGGTCCACTACCCACTGCATGAAGAACGGGCTGGTTAGCGCAAAGGTTTCCAGCACCAGCGACAGCAGCAGGATCTGCCCGAACGAGCGGTACAGGCCGGTCACCCGCCCCATCAGGCTGCCCAGCTTGACCGACGGTGGTGCCTCCTTGGGCGTGAAGTCCACATCGGGCCACAGCTCCAGCGCCACGCCGGTGAACGAGCCGGACACCTCGGCCATCGACAGCCGCCGCTCGCCATGGGCCGGGTCCAGTATGGTGACGTGGTGCTTACCCACTGCGGTCAGCACCACGAAATGGTTGAAGTCCCAGTGCAGCACGCAGGGCAGCTTGAGCTGGCCCAGGTCGTGCAGCGCCAGCTTGACCGGGCGGCTGCCGAGCTGCATCTGCCGGGCGACGTGCAACAGGTGTGCCAGCGTCGCGCCCTTGAGCGACACCGGGAAGCGCTGGCGCAGCGTGGCGAGGTCGGTGGCGTCGCCATGGTGGCGTGCCACCATGGCCAGGCAGGCCAGGCCGCATTCGGTGGCCTCGGTTTGCAGCACCAGCGGGGGCGCACGGCGCAGACCCAGGGCGAGCCGGTTCAGCACGGTGTTCACAGCTTGCCCGCCATGCCGTACAGCGGCTCCAGCACCCATTCATAGAGGCGGCGCTTTTCCTGCATCACATCGGCCTCCACCACCATGCCGACCTGCAGCGGCCACACCCGCTGGGCGGCGCGTATGGTCTGCGACTGCAGGGTGGCGGTGATGCGGTAGAGCGGCTCGTTCTGCGCGGCGGCGGCGCTGGGCAGGGCGCCGGTGGCCGCCAGTTCGGCAGCAGGCAGGGCCGTCTTCGCAATCGCCGACACCACACCCTGGGCCTGGCCAAACTTCTGGTACGGGTAGGCCTGGTAACGCAGACGCACGGTGTCGCCCACGCGGATGAAGCCGATGGCGCGGCTCGGCGCATACAAATGGGCCTGCAGCACCGCGCTTGCGGGCACGATGCTGAGCAGCGCCCGCCCGGGGTCGGCGGTTTGCCCGGCTTCGGCCACGATGGCTGTCACCACCCCGGCTTGTGGCGCATGGATGACCAACTGCCGCAGCGACTCGCTCTCGGCCAGTTCCTGTTCCACGCCCAGGCGGTTGCGCTCCAGCTCGGCCACCTGGGCCTGGTGGCGCAAGGGCAAGGCGCGCAGTTCGTCGCTGCGCGCCTGGATCTCCTGGGCGGTGTGGTCCTGCTCGCGCAACAGGCCCTGCAGTTTGACTTGCTGGTCCAGCAGTTCGGCCTGCCGCTGCTGGGCCTGCTCTTTGGAATAGAAGCCCTGCGCCACCAGGCCCATAGAGCGGGCTTCTGTTTCGGCGGCCAGTGTGGTGCGCTGGCGTTGGCTGGCGATTTGCGCGTCCAGCGTATCGGCCTGCGCCTTCAGCCGTGCGAGCCGGGTCGCCAGGGCGCTTTGCTCCTGGGCCTGCAATGCCAGGGTCTGGGCCATCTGGGCCTGCAAAGATGCGCCACGTTGGCGCACGCGCGCGCTCACCGTGGCGTGCACGCCGCTGTCCGATGGCCCGCTGGTGGACTGGCGGTCGCTGCCCAGCTCGAACAAGGCCTGGCCCTGTTGCACGCTCTGGCCTTCTGCGACCCGCATGCGCTGCACCACGCCGGACTGCGGCACGTGCACCCGCACCAGCCCGGTGGACGGCATCAAGTGGCCCGACAGGGTGCTGCGCTGGGTGTAGCTGCCCCAGGTGAAAAAGCCCACCACCAGTAGCCCCATGCCGCAGGCCAGCGCCGTCCACACGCTGTAGCTGAGCGGCCGCACCATGGTGATACTGCCGAGCCAGTTGCGGTGCTGCCGCTCCAGCGCTTCGGGCCGGAACAGCGGCGGGTTGGACGGGTGGGTGGGTGGGTGGGTGCCCGGCGCGCTCAAGGCAACAGCCGGTCCAGCAGCGGAGAGCTGAATACCCGGTAAGGGTCGTGCCGGTTGTAGGCGGTTTGGGCTTCTTCCCAGCGCTCGCCGATGGCTTGCCCGTCGCGGTAGGCCTGCGGCACGGTGTAGCCGAGCACGTGGGCATCGTCCCAGGCGGCGGTGTCGGTGTAACCCCAGCCTTTGGACCATTCGGGCCGCACGGCGGCGTAGCTGCCCGAGAAGTTGGACAGCATCCACTGCTCGATCTCGCGGTAGAACGCGTTGGCATGCGGAGTGCCGGGCACGGTCAAGATGTCGAACCACACCGCCACCGTCCACTCGGGGTGGTCGGGCCGGGGGCGTACAGCCGACAACGCGGGGGCTACCGCGCCAGCCATGGCTACATCGCCGGGCTGGTCCAGGCCGGTCACCCGGATTTCGACCGGGCCGTTCATCGGGTATTTGCCACTGCGCTGCCAGGAATCCACGCGCGACTGGTAGAAGCTGGTGAATTCATGCAGGGTGCGTTGCACGTCCGAGCGCCGCGTCAGCACTGCATAGCCGTTGGCCGTGACGCGCAAGGTGGTGGGCTTGACATACAGCAGTAAGTCCTTGGACCAGCCCCACAGGTCCAGCGACAGGGTGCTGACCAGGCCCAGCGCTGACAGCTTCGCCTGCGTCTGCCCGAACAGCGGTGTGAGCCACGGCTCACCGCGCACGATGCGGGCCAGCAGGTCGGTGATTTCGATGGGCACGTTGTCCGAGAACACGTAGTTGAACGGCCCCCAGACGCGGCGCGCCAGCAGCGGTTTGCTCGGCGAGACGCTCCACACCTTGAGCCACGGGAAGGCGGTGAACGGGAACCAAATGGCTTCGACCCGGCCCGCGCTGTCCAGAAAGCTGGAGAAGGTGCGCCCACCGCTGCCCTGGGGTGCGAACAGTTCGGTAGCCGCAA
Organism: uncultured Albidiferax sp.; assembly: GCA_963512605.1. Classification (GTDB taxonomy): domain Bacteria; phylum Pseudomonadota; class Gammaproteobacteria; order Burkholderiales; family Burkholderiaceae_C; genus Rhodoferax_B. The sequence goes on from CAUPNG010000028.1 coordinate 9,381, forward strand.
TGTCCATGCGGCTTTGGCAACGCAGGCGCTGGTTGGTGCCCACCTGCAAGCGGGCTTCCACGATGAAGGCCCGGCCCAGGTGCACCAGCAGGGGGGCGATGTTCGGGTCATTGCGGGCAAAGGTGCGCAACACATATTTCTGTTGCGCGTGGTCGAACACCACTGCCGTCAGCGACAGCACGAGGTTGCTGACCGAGCCATAGGTGTGGCCCGGCTGGCGGGCCTCACCCCTGGCAGGCACCGCCGTGCCGTGGCCGTCGATGGCCAGCACACCGCCCAGGGTCAGGTCGCCGGGGGCGGGCATGGCGGCGAGGCCGAGCCCGACGGCTTCCAGGCGCGTCAGCAGCGCCTGCATGGTGATGCCGGCCTGGGCCGTCACCGTGCAGGGCGCAGTCTGGGTGTCCACAGAGACCGCCGTCAGGTGCTGGGTGGTGTCCAACAGCAGCACCGCGGCACAGGCGGGCGTGCCCGCCGCCATGGTGAGTGGCGACCAGTTGTGCATCATGCCGCGCGGGCGCACCTTGTAGCCCGCGTTGCGCGCCCAGTTGACGATCTCCACCACCTCGTCGGCAGTGCGTGGCGCGCAGGTCCAGACATCGTCCACGGCTAGGTCACCGGCCCAGTTCTTGAAGCTCTGCCGGTACAGGGGGATCTGGCTCGGGAAAGCTGGCGGCAAGGCGCAGTTGGCGGACGCATGGGCGGGGCTGAGCTGCGAGAAGGGCAGCCAGGCCCCGAGCAGGCCCGCGCGGGTCAGGAATGTACGGCGATCGGTGGACGGAATGGGGGACATAGAGGTGCAAGAAATGCCGCCAAGGGACGTGCGGACAGGTGCCCTGGCGGCAAAGGTGTGGCGAAGAGCCGGGTCAGGCCCAAAGGCTACCCGGTCAAACGGCTAGCGCCGAATCAGGGCCATTCGGTGTTGTAGTGATAAGGAACCGGGCCCTGGGGACCGCCCACGGCGGTGGCTACGGCTTCCACGGCTTGGAAGACGGCGTAGCCGCCGGTATCGGCGGCCACATGGATGGCAACGCCTACCGGCCCCAGCAGATTGAAAGTTTGGCCCACAGACGAAATGACTGCGGTGTTCAGGATCTGGTTGGAAACCACGTTGGCGGTGTGCAAGGTGCTGCCAATCAGGCTGCTAAAAAAGCCTGCGCCGCTGACCTGGTCAATTTCATGGGCGGACAGGGCGGAAATGGAGGATGTTGCTGGTAAATGCATATTTCTCTCTGGGAAGGATGGAGGGTTGTGAAATCCGCCAATTTCGCGGCCGCAGAATTGACCGGATGAAGTTAACACCACACGATTAAAAAATTTACATTAATTTGTATTCAATGTTTCAATTAGTTTTTGAGGAAATTATTTGTGCACGATATTGGCGGCGTGGCTGTTGGATAAATTGGTACAGGGTGCCGGTGCCCAGGTTGCTCCCCCGCACCCATGAGCCGCTGCAGGGCGTTGGGGATCACACCGGCCCGCGTGCGCACCTAGGCTGTGGCAATGCCCTTGGCTTTCTCGCACTGGGGGGGCGCTTCCTATAATGGGTCGCATGATCTCTCGCGAACCTACCCTCGAACGTCTTGCCATCGCCCAATCGCTCTTGCTGGAGCCTTTTGGTCTGACACCCGCCCACCTGGGCCGCGCGCTGGCGGAAATCACCGCGCACAAGGTGGACGATGCCGACCTGTACTTCCAGTACACCCGCAGCGAGGGCTGGAGCCTGGAGGAGGGCATCGTCAAAACCGGCTCTTTCAGCATCGACCAGGGCGTGGGCGTGCGCGCCGTGAGCGGCGAGAAAACCGCCTTTGCCTACTCCGACGACATTTCCGAAGCCGCCTTGCTCGACGCGGCCCGCACAGTACGGTCAATTTCGGCTGCAGCCCAGAATAAACGGGCGAAAGTAGCTACACAAAAAGTAGCAAAAAGCCGCAGCCTGTACATGGGCGTAGACCCCATTGCCACGCTGGACAGCACCGCCAAGGTCCAACTGCTGGAGCGGGTGGAAAAGCTCGCCCGCGCCAAAGACCCGCGCGTGGCCCAGGTCATGGCCGGGCTGGCCGCCGAATACGACGTGGTGATGGTCGCCCGTGCCGATGGCACCCTGGCCGCCGACGTGCGCCCGCTGGTGCGTCTGAGCGTCACCGTGATTGCCGAGGCCACCGTCAAGGGCGTAGTGCGCCGTGAAATGGGTTCGGGCGGCGGCGGTGGCCGCTTCGGCCTGGCCTACTTTGACGATGCCATGCTCAATGAGTATGTGGATGCCGCTGTGCACGCTGCGCTGACCAACCTTGAATCCCGCCCGGCCCCGGCGGGTGTGATGACGGTGGTGCTGGGTTCCGGCTGGCCCGGCATCCTGCTGCACGAGGCCATTGGCCACGGACTGGAAGGCGACTTCAACCGCAAGGGCTCCAGCGCGTTCAGTGGCCGCATCGGCCAGCGCGTGGCCGCCAAGGGCGTGACCGTGCTGGACGACGGCACCATTTCCGACCGTCGCGGCTCGCTGAATGTGGACGACGAAGGCTGCGCCAGCCAGCGTAATGTGTTGATCGAAGACGGCATCCTGAAGGGCTATATCCAGGACGCGATGAATGCCCGCCTGATGGGTGTCAAGCCCACCGGCAATGGCCGCCGCGAAAGCTACGCCCACATTCCCATGCCGCGCATGACCAATACCTACATGCTGGGGGGCGACAAAGACCCGCAGGAAATCATTGGCAGCATCAAAAAAGGCCTGTACGCCAGCAACTTTGGCGGCGGCCAGGTGGACATCACCTCGGGCAAGTTTGTGTTCTCGGCCAGCGAAGCCTACTGGGTGGAGAACGGCAAGATCCAGTACCCGGTGAAGGGTGCGACCATCGTCGGCAGCGGCCCCGAGTGCCTGAAAAAGGTCAGCATGATCGGCAACGACATGAAGCTCGACCCTGGTGTGGGAACCTGCGGCAAGGAGGGCCAGAGCGTGCCGGTAGGCGTGGGCCAGCCCACCTTGCGCATCGACGGCCTGACGGTCGGCGGCACGGCCTAAATCGCCTGTGGTACATTGAGCCGCTATGCATCAAAGCGTGTTTGCCTACTTTTACTTTTGGTTCTCGGTCCCCGGCGGATGAGAGGCTAAGTTGTAGACAAGCAAGCCCTTCATGAAAACCGCCGGAGCCTTAAGCTCTCAGGCGGTTTTTTTTCGTCCCCTTTTTCTTTTTTTATATAAAACCCACAGGAGCAACCCATGAATGCCAAGACCCACCCCACCAGCGACAACTGGTATGCGAGCGTCGAAAAAACCAGCAAAACCGACGACGAACGCATCAAGGACATTACCGTGCTACCCCCTCCAGAACACCTCATCCGCTTCTTCCCCATCAGCGGCACGCCGGTCGAGACGCTGATCACCACCACGCGCAAAAACATCCACAACATCATGGCGGGCACCGACGACCGCTTGCTGGTGGTGATTGGCCCCTGCTCGATCCACGACCCGGCCGCGGCCATGGACTACGCCCGTCAACTGATGGCGCAGCGCGAGAAATACGCCGACACGCTGGAGATCGTGATGCGCGTGTATTTCGAAAAGCCCCGTACCACCGTGGGCTGGAAGGGCCTGATCAACGACCCCTACCTCGATGAAACCTACCGCATCGACGAAGGCCTGCGCATCGCCCGCCAGTTGCTGATCGACATCAACCGCCTGGGTCTGCCCGCCGGTAGCGAGTTCCTGGACGTGATTTCGCCCCAGTACATCGGCGACCTGATCGCCTGGGGCGCGATTGGCGCGCGCACCACCGAGAGCCAGGTGCACCGCGAGCTGGCCTCCGGCCTGTCGGCGCCCATCGGTTTCAAGAACGGTACCGATGGCAATATCCGCATTGCCACCGATGCCATCCAGGCGGCAGCCCGCGGCCACCACTTCCTGTCGGTGCACAAGAATGGCCAGGTCGCCATCGTGCAAACCAACGGCAACAAGGACTGCCACGTCATCCTGCGCGGTGGCAAAGCACCTAACTACGATGCCGCCAGTGTGGCCGCCGCCTGCGCAGAGCTCAGCGCTGCCCAGATGCCCGCCACCTTGATGGTCGATTGCAGCCACGCCAACAGCAGCAAAAAGCACGAAAAGCAAATCGAAGTGGCCCGCGATATCGCAGGCCAGGTGGCGGGGGGCTCGCACCAGGTGTTCGGCCTGATGGTGGAAAGCCACCTGGTCGAGGGCGCGCAGAAGTTCACCCCCGGCAAGACCGACCAGAAGTCGCTCGCTTACGGTCAAAGCATCACCGATGCCTGCCTGGGCTGGGACCAGTCTTTGCAGACGCTGGAAATTTTGTCTGCCGCAGTCCAGGCGCGTCGGGTAAGCTGAGTTTCACGGAGCGAATCCGCCCCTTTTTCGGGGTGGATTCGTTGAATTTGTGAACGGAGCAGCAGCATGGCACTGGATCGACCTGTTTTTTGGCTGGGTTTGGCGGGACTGTCACCGCAGCAAAGGGCCGCTTTGGTGGCCGTCTTACCCTACCAGCCGACCAGTTTGCCCGCCTGGCGGGTGGCCAAGTTCTCCGAAGCCGATGCCTGGTGCATCAACGGTGCGGCCGCACGGCTGCACGACGACGGCACCCTGGCCGTACCCGACAGCCGCAGCGCCGAGCCGGAGCTGCTGCTCCAACTGGACCAGGTGGACCGGCCCTTGGCCTTCACCACACCCTTGTCGGCCCCCGAAATCGAGCCGCTGACCACCTTTGAGCCCGAGTCCGAGCGCGCGGTGCGCATGGTGCTAAAAAAATTTGAAACCTGGCTGCAGCCTTTGCGGGCTCAGTATTTCCTGGGGGCTTTGCTGTACCAGCGGGTGGGTAACCTGTCGCTTGGGGTCTATGCGCTGACGCACCAAGGCGTTTTGTTGGCGATGGTGGACATTCCCAAGCGCCGCATCGACTATCTGGCGGATGCCAGCCCGGTGCAGTTGGAGCAAGCGGTGTGGGCCCAGCGTGCACCCACCCCCGAGCCGCTGCCGCCCCGGTTCCAGAAAGTGGGCCTGCGCGAGGTGATGTGGCAGTTTGCCCAGCACTCCGTGGCCGATCTGCTGCCGGTGGCGTTCAAGACCGATGCCATCCGGCTGCTGCGCCCGCCCCAGGTGCCCGAAGCCTGGCTCAAGGACTCCCTGCGCACGGTGTTGCGCGCGTTGGAGATTGGCCCCTGCAGCCTGGAGCAACTGCTGCACAGCGGCCTGCACCCTGAGCAACTGGGCCGCGACCTGGTCAGCCTGTATTTTGACGGTGCGCTGTCCACCGTCTCGGGCGAAATGAACTGGCTGTCGTCGGCCAACCAGCGCCCCTCGGTGTTCGACCCGTCGTCGCTGTCTGACATCGCGGCCAGCGCCACCCCGCCTGCGGGTTCGCGTTACGCTGCGCCGCTGGCAGTGGGCGATACCACCAGTCCGGAATAGCCGCTTCGGGAGAGGTCTGAAAGTTATATATAAAAAGTGCCTCTAGCGCTTATTCCATGAGCGCAACAAGCTACTAATTTTGTAGTGCGCTCAACAATTTGGCGTGGATGCCGCCGAACCCGCCGTTGCTCATGCACAGGATGTGGTCGCCCGGCTGTGCCGCTGCCACCACCTGCGCCACCAGCGCATCCACCGTGTCGGCCACCTGGGCGCGGCTGCCCATGGGTTCCAGGGCGCTGCGGGCATCCCAGCCCAGGCCACCGCTGTGGCAAAACGCCAGGTCGGCATCTTCCAGGCTCCACGGCAACTGGGCCTTCATCGCCCCCAGCTTCATGGTGTTGCTGCGCGGCTCGAACACCGCCAGGATGCGCTGTCCCGGCCCGATGCGGCGGCGCAGGCCGTCCACCGTGGTGCGGATGGCAGTGGGGTGGTGGGCAAAGTCGTCGTACACGGTCATTCCGCGCACGTTTCCGACCACTTCCATGCGCCGCTTCACATTTTGGAAAGCACCCAGCGCCCGCGCCGCCACGTCGGCGGGCACGCCCACGTGGTCGGCAGCGGCGATGGCGGCCAGCGCATTGAGCTGGTTGTGCACGCCGCCCAGCGCCCATTCCACCGTGGCCACCGGTTTGCCGTTTTGCAGCACCTCAAAGTGGTGGGGTTCGCCTTGCGCCGTGAAGTCGCTCACCGCTGCGCCAAAGCTGCGCACCTCGCTCCAGCAGCCCTGGTGCAGCACGCGGGCCAGGCTTTCTTCCAGCCCATTGGTCACCACCCGGCCGGTGCTGGGCACGGTGCGCAGCAGGTGGTGGAACTGGCGCTCGATGGCGGGCAGATCGTCAAAAATATCGGCGTGGTCGAACTCCAGGTTGTTCAGCACCGCGGTGCGTGGGCGGTAGTGCACAAATTTGCTGCGCTTGTCGAAGAAGGCGGTGTCGTATTCGTCCGCCTCGATCACAAAGGTCTTGCCTGCACCCAAACGGGCCGACACCCCGAAATTCAGTGGCACGCCGCCGACCAGAAAGCCGGGCTGCAGCCCGGCGTGTTCCAAAATCCACGCCAGCATCGCCGTGGTAGTGGTTTTGCCGTGGGTGCCCGCCACCGCCAGCACGTGTCGGCCTTGCAACACGTGTTCGGCCAGCCACTGCGGGCCGCTGGTGTAGGGCAGGCCTGCGTCCAGAATGGCCTCCATCAGCGGGAATTTGGGGCTGCCGTCGGCTGCGCGGGCGCGCGAAACCACGTTGCCGACCACGAACATGTCGGGTTTCAGCGCCAACTGGTCGGCCGAGAAGCCTTCGATCAGCCCGATGTCCAGTGCGCGCAACTGGTCGCTCATGGGGGGGTAGACCCCCGCGTCGCAGCCCGTCACCCGGTGCCCAGCCTCCCGCGCCAAAGCGGCCAAACCTCCCATGAAGGTGCCGCAAATACCCAAAATATGAATGTGCATGCGGGGATTTTAGGGGTGGCCCCTGGCCCAACCCGGATTGTGAAAAAAGGCAAAATCGAAAGCATGGATGCACTGACCTTAGAGATCGCCGAGACCGCCGCCCGCATGGTGGTGGAAGAAGGCCTGGAATACGGCCCGGCCAAGCGCCGCGCCGCCTCGCAACTGGGCGCGGGCCGCGCCGCTTTGCCCGGCAACGATACGGTGGAGGACGCGGTGCGGGCCTATATCGACCTGTTTTGTGGCGATACCCAGCCTGCCGAGCTGCGTGCTTTGCGCCAATTGGCCCTAACCTGGATGGAGCGCATGGAGCGGTTTCGGCCGCATTTGTGTGGCGCGGTGTGGCAGGGCACGGCGACGCGCTTGTCGGACGTGGCGATCCAGTTGTTCTGCGACGACTCCAAATCGGCCGAGATTGCGCTGATCGACCACCGCGTGCCCTACACCCCGGCCACCGTCACCGGTTTTCGCGGCGAACCGGTGGAGGCGCTGAGCTTTGCTTGTCTGAGCCCGGAGCTGGGCGAGACGGTGGGCGTGCATTTGATGGTCTACGACCTGGACGACTTGCGCGGGGCCTTGAAGCCCGACTCCAAAGGCCGTGCGCCCCGGGGCGACACTGCCGCCGTGCGCCGCCTGTTGGTGCAGGACGCGCCATGATGGCCGCTTCACGCCGCCGACTCATGGCCGGGGTGGCGGCAGCCGCAGGATTGGCCGGTGCCGGTGTGGCCTGGTGGAAATACCAGCCCGCGCCCCTGCTGTCGGGTGTGGAAGAGGCGCTATGGGGGCTCAGTTTTGACACCCCGCAGGGTGCGCCTCTGGCGATGCAGACTTTGCGCGGTCGCCCGGTGCTATTGAATTTTTGGGCTACCTGGTGCCCGCCCTGTGTGGAGGAGATGCCCATGCTCAGCCGCTTTTTTCAGGAACATGCGCCCCATGGCTGGCAAGTGCTGGGCTTGGCGGTGGACCAGCCGAGTTCGGTGCGCAGCTTTTTGCAGAAGACACCGGTCAGCTATCCCATTGGCATGGCCGGTCTGGGCGGTACCGAGCTGGGGCGGTCGCTGGGTAACCTGGCGGGGGGCTTGCCGTTTACCGTGGTGCTCGGGTCGGCCGGGACGGTGCTTCACCGTAAAATGGGCAGGGTTAGCCCTGCTGATTTACAGGCGTGGGCAGGGTTGAAATAGCGCATTCGGTGGCAGACTTGCCGCCTGCAGGCTGTCTTTTGCGACAATCTGTCAGATGTAAATAAAAGAAATAAACGATCGTTGTGTGAAATTAGGGTAGATTCCACCCCTTTTCATGCATCGTGGCTGGAGGTTTTATGGATTTGCGCAAACTCAAAACGTTGATCGACTTGGTGTCTGACTCCAACGTGTCAGAACTGGAAATTACAGAAGCCGAGGGCAAGGTTCGCATCGTCAAGGGTGGCGGTGCCATGGTGTACCAAGCTGCCCAGCCCGCCATGGTGGCGGCACCTGTGATGGCGGCGGCACCCCAGGCGGTGGAAGTGGTTCCTGCCGCTCCTGCAGCACCGGCCGGCCATGTGGTCAAGTCGCCGATGGTGGGTACTTTTTACCGTTCGTCCAGTCCCGGTGCCAAGTCCTTTGTGGAAGTGGGCAGCCAGGTCAAGGAGGGCGACACCATCTGCATCATCGAAGCGATGAAGATCCTGAACGAAATCGAAGCCGACAAAGCGGGCACCGTGGTGCAAATGCTGTGCGAAAACGGCCAGGCCGTTGAATACGGCCAACCTTTGTACGTGATTGAGTAAACCCACAGAGTTTGGTGGCGCATGTTTAAAAAAATACTGATTGCAAACCGGGGGGAGATCGCCCTTCGCATCCAGCGGGCCTGTCGTGAAATGGGCGTGAAGGCCGTCATGGTGTATTCCGAGGCAGACCGGGAAGCCAAGTACGTCAAGCTGGCCGACGAAGCCGTGTGCATCGGGCCTGCGGCTTCGGCCATGAGCTACCTGAATATGCCCGCGCTGATTTCGGCCGCAGAAGTGACCGATGCCGAGGCCATCCACCCCGGCTATGGCTTCCTCAGCGAGAACGCCGACTTTGCCGAGCGCGTGGAAAAAAGCGGCTTCCAGTTCATCGGGCCCACGCCTGAGAACATCCGCATGATGGGCGACAAGGTTTCGGCCAAACAGGCCATGATCAAAGCCGGTGTGCCCTGTGTGCCCGGCTCCGAAGGCGAGCTGTCGGACGACCCGGTGGTGATCAAGCGCACCGCCAAGGCGGTGGGTTACCCGGTCATCATCAAAGCCGCAGGCGGCGGCGGTGGCCGCGGCATGCGCGTGGTGCACACCGAGGCGGCCCTGATCAATGCCGTGCAAATGACCAAGGCCGAGGCTTTGGCCGCCTTCAGCAACGGTGCCGTGTACATGGAGAAATACCTCCAGAATCCCCGCCACATCGAAATCCAGATCCTTGCCGACAAGTTTCGCAACGTGGTCTACCTGGGCGAGCGCGACTGCTCCATGCAGCGCCGCCACCAAAAGGTGCTGGAAGAAGCGCCTGCGCCCGGCATTCCCCGCAAGCTGATCGAACGCATTGGCGAACGCTGCGCGGCCGCCTGCAAGAAAATTGGCTACCGGGGCGCCGGTACGTTCGAGTTCCTGTACGAGAACGGCGAGTTTTATTTCATCGAAATGAACACCCGCGTGCAGGTGGAGCATCCGGTGACCGAGCTGATCACCGGTGTGGACATCGTCCGCACCCAGATCATGGTGGCGGCGGGTGAAAAACTGCCTTTTGCCCAGCGCCAGATCAGCATCCATGGCCATGCCATCGAATGCCGGGTGAATGCCGAAGACCCGTACAAGTTCACGCCGTCGCCCGGCCGCATCACCATGTGGCACCCGCCCGGTGGTCCCGGTGTGCGTGTCGACTCGCATGTCTATACCAACTACTACGTGCCCCCGAACTACGACTCCATGGTCGGCAAGATCATCGTGCACGGCGACACGCGGGAACAGGCCATGGCGCGCATGCGCACGGCATTGCTGGAAACCGTGATCGAAGGCATCAACACCAACATCCCGCTGCACCGCGAGCTGATGGTGGATGCCAAGTTCATGGCGGGCGGTACCAATATCCATTACCTGGAAGAGTGGCTCTCGCAGCACAAGCGCTAGATCTTTGAATAATGTTTGAAATCAGTTTGATGTGCCCGCAAGACCGGGTCGAGATGGTCAGCGACGCGCTGGATGCCCTGGATGCCCTGAGCGTGAGCGTGGAAGACGCGGACGCGCAGACCGATGCCGAGCAAGCCCTGTTTGGCGAACCCGGCATGCCGCCGCCCAAAGACGGCTGGCAGCGTTCACGCATCCAGGCGCTGTTTGCCACCGAGGCGCTGGCACGCGATGCCGCAGGCGTTTTGGCGGTGCAGGACTTTTTTGCGGGTTGTGACCTGCTCGGCATCGTTCCGGTGCCGGAGCAGGATTGGGTTCGCTTGACCCAGTCGCAGTTCGCACCGGTGGACATCACCCCGGATTTCTGGATTGTTCCGACTTGGCACGAGCCACCCGCCGAGGCGACGCGGGTGATCCGCCTGGACCCCGGCCTGGCCTTTGGCACCGGCACCCACCCCACCACCCGCATGTGCCTGCGTTGGATTGCCCGGCAGGACGCGGGCGCTTTGGCGCGGGTGCTGGACTACGGTTGCGGTTCGGGCATTCTGGCGATTGGTGCGGCCAAGTTTGGCGCGACCGATATCGATGCGGTGGATATTGACGATGCGGCGGTGCAGTCCACCGTGCTCAATGCCCATGCCAACCATGTGCAGCTCAAGGCCGGTTTGCCCGACCAGGCACAAGGCCTGTACGGCACCGTGCTGGCGAATATTTTGGCCACACCGCTGAAGGTGCTGGCCCCGCTGCTGTGCGCCCATGTGGCCCCTGGCGGTGCCCTGGTGCTGGCCGGTATCCTGGAACGCCAGACCGACGAATTGAAAGAGGCCTACGCCCCCTACGCCGCACTGGAAGTGTCGGACACGCAAGATGGCTGGGTCTTGATGACCGCACGGCTCTAGGCCGTTGCCGGTGTAGTCCCGAGCACGAAGCCCGCAGACCATGGCCTTGATCACGCGCTGCCCGGTATGCGGAACTCTGTTCAAGGTCGTTCCTGACCAGCTCCGCATCTCCGAAGGCTGGGTGCGCTGCGGCCATTGCGGGGAAATATTCGACGCTTCCGACGATCTTCAGCAAAGTGAGGCAGAGCACCTGGAGATACAACCGGTGGGCTCCTTGCCCGAGGTGCAGCCACCTGTCCCTGTACCTGCCGAGTCGCCTCCAGATCTCGTCGCCACGCCCGAACCGTTGCCCGATGTACCGAGCTCGGTTTCGCCTGCGCAGGTCGAACCCGAAGTGGACGTGCTTCCGGAGCCCGAAGCCCTGGAGCCGCCGGTGTCACTGCCTGCCGCTGAAGTCGATGTAGTGCCGGACAGCCAGCCTGTTCTGTCGCCCGAGCCTGTGGATGGCGGCAGCTATTCCTTTATCCGTGAACCCTCTTCCCCGGCCGCTGTGCCGCTCCCGGTCACGCGCGGGTTGTGGGTGGCTGCGGCGGTGCTGTTGGTGGTGACCCTGGGCCTGCAAGGCATTTTCCAGGGGCGTGATCGCCTGGCGGCGACCTGGCCTGAGGCCCGTCCCTGGCTACAGGCGGCCTGTGCCCGGCTCGGGTGTACGGTACAGGCTTTGCGGCAGATCGAAGCCATCGTTATTGACAGCTCCACACTGAGCGCCTTGCAAAACGAGGATGCTTACCGCCTGAACCTGGTGCTCAAGAACCAGGCCATGTTGGACGTGGCGATGCCCGCGATCGAGTTTGTGTTGACCGATATCGACGAGCAGGCGGTGTTTCGGCGGGTATTGACCCCTGCCGAACTGGGGGCTGCATCCCGGGTGCTGTTTGCAGGGCGGGAGTGGGCGATGTCGGTCGATGTGCGGGTCATCGACAACCCCAACAAGGGGCGCATCGTCGGCTACCGTTTGCTGGCCTTTTACCCGTAAAAAAGGCTCGGTACCTTGCGATACCGAGCCTGATGCGGATCCAGCGTATCCGGTCAGGGCTTGTTGGCCGTAGGGAAAGGCCAGGCCGCTTGCGGATTGAGGGTCGTTTGGGCCGATGCGGCAGCCGGTGCAGAGGCAGGCTTCGCCGCAGGTGCTTTGGCGGCTTTTTTGGCTGCGGCTTTAGGTGCAGCCGCTTTCGGTGCGGCTTTCTTGGGCTCAGCCTTGGCAACAACTGCAACCTTCTTGGCGGCGCTTGCCTTTTTGGCTGGCGCAGCGGCTTTTACAGCGGCTTTGGGTGCTGGGGCTGCCTTCTTGGCCGGTGCTGCTTTGGCTACAACAGCTTTGGCGGCGGCCTTCTTCGCGGGGGCTGCTTTCTTTGCGGGAGCTGCTTTGGTTGCAGCGGCTTTGACCGGTGCTGCCTTTACAGGAGCCGCTTTGGCCGGAGCTGCTTTGACGGCCGCTACTTTCTTGGCGGGTGCTGCCTTTTTAGCGGGAGCGGCGGCTTTCTTGGCCGGTGCAGCCTTGGCGGGCGCAGCCTTTACCGCGACCGGTTTAGCAACGGTTTTAGCGGGAGTTACTTTTTTCGCCGCGACGGCCTTGGTGGGGGTTGCCGCCTTTGCGGGGGAGGCCTTTTTTGCGGCCGGTTTTTTTGCAGTTGCCATTATTTTCTCCTTGATCTGTTTACAAAGAGCACTTTATACCGATTGTTAGGCATAGAGCGATGCATGGTGTTGGGCGACTGCCCAGCACCATGGACTCGGGGGCGCAAAGGAGACCCTGCACCTGCATGCAGGTCGGGGTTTGCGCGGTATTTAAAAGCATGGACGTGATGGCGTTCAGTCCCAGGAAAGCGCGCCGCCCGATTGGTACTCAATCACGCGGGTTTCAAAGAAATTGCGCTCTTTCTTGAGGTCGATCATTTCGCTCATCCAGGGGAACGGATTTTCTTCGTGCGGGAAGCATGCTTCCAGGCCGATCTGGGTGGCACGGCGGTTGGCGATGTAGCGCAGATAGCCCTTGAACATGGAGGCGTTCATGCCCAGCACGCCACGCGGCATGGTGTCTTCGGCGTACTGGTATTCCAGCTCGACGGCGCGCATGAACAGGTCCTTGATCTCGGTCTTGAACTCGGCCGTCCACAGATGCGGATTTTCCAGCTTGAGCTGGTTGATCAGGTCGATGCCGAAGTTGCAGTGCATGGACTCGTCGCGCAGGATGTACTGGTACTGCTCGGCGGCACCGGTCATCTTGTTCTGGCGGCCCAGCGCCAGGATCTGTGTGAAGCCGACGTAGAAGAACAGGCCTTCCATCAGGCAGGCGAAGACGATCAGCGACTTGAGCAGGGTCTGGTCGGTTTCGGTGGTGCCGGTGTGGAAGTTGGGGTCCATGATCGCTTCGATGAAGGGGATCAGGAACTGGTCTTTGTTGCGGATGGACGCGACTTCGTTGTAGGCGTTGAAGATCTCGCTCTCGTCCAGGCCCAGCGACTCCACGATGTACTGGTAGGCGTGGGTGTGGATGGCTTCTTCAAAGGCCTGGCGCAGCAGGAACTGGCGGCACTCGGGTGCGGTGATGTGGCGGTAGGTGCCCAGCACGATGTTGTTGGCGGCCAGCGAGTCGGCGGTGACGAAGAAGCCCAGGTTGCGCTTGACGATACGGCGCTCGTCTTCGGTCAGGCCGTTCGGGTCTTTCCACAAGGCGATGTCGCGGGTCATGTTGACCTCTTGCGGCATCCAGTGGTTGGCGCAGGACGCCAGGTATTTTTCCCAGGCCCATTTGTACTTGAACGGCACCAACTGGTTGACGTCGGTCTGGCCGTTGATGATGCGCTTGTCGGCCGCGTTGACGCGCCGTGCCGCTGTGGCCTGCACGGCGACGTGGGCGGTGGCAGTGTCCATGGCCGAGGGTGCTGCGGAAGGGGTTGCCGAGGATGTTTCTGCCGGAAAAACAGCGTGGGTTTCCACACGGCTGGTGGGTAAACCGAGGGGCGCTACGGATGGCAGTGAGGGCTTGACTTCTTCGTCCCAGGTCAACATAGATTTTCCAATGCTAGGATTATGAGAGCAGCACTGGAAAATGAAAAGTATTCATTTCCAATGCGGCTGTTTTTAAGGGCTTTGTTGCTCAATCGCATCGTAAAAAAGAAGCTTTTTACGATGCCTTGGCATGCTTACTGGCAGGCTTCGCAACCCGGGTCGTCGATCGCACAGAACTTGATGTCGGTAGCAGGGTTGGCGCTGAGGGCATCGGCGTTCATTTGCTGGCGTGCAGCCATGGCGGCGGTGTCGATGGCGCTCATCTTTTGGCTGGGTGCCTGGCCCGACGACACGGCGTTCATGCGGCCTGCAGCCACGGTCGATTTCTCGACATGGGTGGCACTGCGGGTGCGCAGGTAGTAGGTGGTTTTGAGGCCACGCGTCCAGGCCAGCTTGTAGGTGTCGTCCAGCTTCTTGCCCGAGGCACCGGCCATGTAGATGTTCAGCGACTGGGCCTGGTCGATCCACTTTTGGCGGCGCGACGCGGCTTCCACCAGCCAGGTGGTTTCCACTTCGAACGCGGTGCGGTATAGCGCCTTGATTTCATGCGGCACGCGGTCGATGGATTGCAACGAACCGTCGAAGTGCTTCAGGTCCATCAGCATCACGTTGTCCCACAGGCCCAGGCGTTTCAGGTCGTGTACCAGGTAGCTGTTGATGACGGTGAATTCACCCGACAGATTGGACTTGACCGACAGGTTGCCGAAGCAGGGCTCGATTGATGCATCCACGCCAATGATGTTGGAGATGGTGGCGGTGGGCGCAATGGCGACGCAGTTGGAGTTGCGCATGCCGTCGGCCTGGATTTTTTGGCGCAGGCTGTCCCAGTCCAGGGTAGAGGAACGGTCCACATCCACATAGCCGCCACGGGCTTGGGCCAGCAGGTCCAGGGTGTCCAGCGGCAGGATGCCCTGGTCCCACAGCGAACCCTTGTAGCTGGAGTATTGGCCGCGTTCTTTGGCCAGCTCGCTGGAGGCCCAGTAGGCGTAGTAGCAGATGGCTTCCATCGAGGTGTCGGCAAAGGCCACAGCGGCCTCGCTGGCGTAGGGAATGCGCAGCGCGTACAGGCTGTCCTGGAAGCCCATCAGACCCATGCCGACCGGGCGGTGCAGCATGTTGGAGGTGCGGGCCTTGGTGACGGCGTAGTAGTTGATGTCGATCACGTTGTCCAGCATGCGCATGGCCGTGGTGATGGTCTTTTGCAGCTTGGCGTGGTCAAGCTGGCCATTGGTGATGTGTTGCAGCAAATTGACCGAACCCAGGTTGCAGACGGCGGTTTCGGTGTCGCTGGTGTTCAGGGTGATCTCGGTGCACAGGTTGCTGGAGTGCACCACGCCTACGTGCTGCTGGGGGCTGCGCACATTGCAGGCATCCTTGAATGTGATCCAGGGGTGGCCGGTTTCGAACAGCATGGTCAGCATCTTGCGCCACAGGTCGCTGGCGGGCAGGGTACGCGAAGGCTTGATTTCACCGCGCTGGGCACGGGCTTCGTAGGCCACGTAGGCGGTTTCGAATTCGGCACCGAACTTGTCGTGCAGGTCGGGCACGCTGTTGGGCGAAAACAGGGTCCAGTTGCCACCTTCCATGACGCGGCGCATGAACAGATCGGGCACCCAGTTGGCGGTGTTCATGTCGTGGGTGCGGCGGCGGTCATCGCCGGTGTTCTTGCGCAGCTCCAGGAACTCTTCGATGTCCAGATGCCAGGTTTCCAGGTAGGTGCAGACCGCACCCTTGCGCTTGCCGCCCTGGTTCACCGCCACGGCGGTGTCGTTGACGACCTTCAGGAACGGCACCACGCCTTGGGATTCACCGTTGGTGCCCTTGATGTGGCTGCCCAGGGCGCGCACGCGGGTCCAGTCGTTGCCCAGGCCACCGGCAAACTTCGACAGCAGGGCGTTTTCCTTGATGGACTCGTAGATACCGTCCAGATCGTCGGGCACGGTGGTCAGGTAGCAGCTGGAGAGCTGGGGCCGCAGCGTGCCGCTGTTGAACAGCGTAGGCGTGCTGGACATGAAATCGAACGACGACATCACTTCGTAGAACTCGATGGCGCGGGCTTCGCGCTGGGGCTCGTTCAGCGCCAGGCCCATGGCCACGCGCATGAAGAAGGCCTGGGGCAGCTCGATGCGGGTCTTGCGCACGTGCAGGAAGTAGCGGTCGTACAGGGTTTGCAGGCCCAGGTAGTCAAACTGCAGGTCGCGCTGGGGTTTCAGGGCGGCGGCCAGTTGCGGCAGGTCGTAGGTCAGCAGAGCGGCATCCAGCAGCTCGTTATCTACGCCTTTCTGGATGTACTGGGGGAAGTAATCCACGTACTTGGCGGCCAGCTCGGCTTGCGTCAGGTCGGCACCCAGCACTTCTTTGGCGATGGTGTGCAGCAGCAGGCGGGCGGTGGCGTAGGTGTAGTCGGGATCGGTTTCGATCAGGGTGCGGGCGGCCAGGATGGCGGCCTTGTAGACCTCTTCCATGGGCACGCCGTCGTACAGGTTGCGCATGGTCTCGGCGACGATGGGCGCAGCCGTGACTTCGCTGCCCAAGCCGGCGCAGGCCTGCTCGATCAGCTGTTGCAGGCGGGCCGTGTCCAGGGCCACGCGCTGGCCGTCGTCCAGTACGTGCAGCACCGGGGCGGCAGGGGCCTGCTCGGCGACCTGCTTGGCGCGCTCTTGGGTATGGCGTTCGCGGTACAGCACGTAGGCGCGGGCGATTTCGTGGTGGCCGCCACGCATCAGGCCGAGTTCCACGTTGTCTTGCACGTCTTCGATGTGGAAGGTGCCGCCACCGGGGCGCGAGCGCACCAGGGCGCGCACCACGCCTTGTGTCAACGTGTCCACCACTTCGCGTACGCTGGCCGAAGCCGCGCCCTGCGTGCCATGCACGGCCAAAAAGGCTTTCATCATGGCGATGGCGATCTTGCCCGGCTCGAAAGGCACCACCGCGCCGTTGCGGCGGATGATCTGGTAGTGCGCCAGCATCTCGGGCGCGCTGGCATCGCTGCGGTCAGAGCGGGGAGTCGGGTCGTGGGGACGCAGGGCTGGTTGCAGCGGCGGGACGGCGGAGGGGGTGTTCAATGCAGTTTGCATAGTTTCCTTGGGGGCTGACGGTAGGAGTGGATGGGGCGGGCTGAAACTGGCGGGGATTTCTACGGAAAAAGCGGGAAAGAGCCCACTTAACTTTCACGGTATGCCATGGAATTGGGGCACTTTGCAATGCAAGTCGGACACTATATATAGGGTCCGGAATCAATTCAAGCCACTACCGGTAGTGTATCTCGACCTGGAAGGCCGCAGTGGTCCGAGGGCATTGCAGACCCTGGCGTGGCAATCGCCCGGCAAGCGTTGCCCCATCAGGCAAGCGGTATGCAAACCCAGTAAACAAGCGGCTTGGCGGAGCATTTGCCCTGCAAATCAGCGCAGTTCCTGGCTCCTGCGCCGCCGGGGCCGCGCGGAAGGGCCCGCATTGTTACATTTTTATTTTTGGACTACCGATGGAAAGCAGCATGCGTCCCAGCCCGTGCCGCGCTGCACCGCTTGCCAGTCAAAGCCGGCCCCCGGGTCGTGCTTGCGGCCCGGCGCGATGTGCTCGTGGCCCGCCACATGGTGGATGGGGTAGGCGGGCACCAGCGCGGCCAGCAGGCTGACCAGGGTGTCGTACTGCGCGGGCTCGAAGGTTTCGCCCTCCAGGCCCTCAAGTTCGATGCCGATGGAATCGTCGTTGCAGTTGCTGCGGCCCCGGTACTGTGAGGCCCCGGCATGCCAGGCCCGGTCGTCGGCACTCACGAACTGCCACAGCTCGCCCTGGCGGCGGATGTAGAAGTGGGCCGACACCTGCAGGCCGCGGATGCTTTCAAAGTACGGGTGGGCGCTCCAGTCCAGCGTGTTGCCAAACAGGGCTTGCACATGGTTGCCACCGTACTGGCCCGGCGGCAGGCTGATGGAGTGCACCACCACCAGGTCGGTGCGCGCACCCAAGGGCCGGGGGCCGAAGTTGGGCGAGGGGTGCTGGTGGGCAAACCGGTACCAGCCACTGCGCCACAGCGGGGCTTGCGGCGCGGGCTTTGTGTCAGGGGTCTTGGGGTTCATTGTCTTGCGGGGTAGCGATGTTCAGGCGCTCGATGCGGTAGCGGATCTGGCGCAGGCTCAAACCCAGGCGCTGGGCGGTGGCGGTGCGGTTGAAGCCGGTCTCCTGCAGCACCTTGACCAGGATGTCGCGCTCCTGCTGGTCCAAAAAAGCTTGCAGGTCGTTGGGGATGCCGGTGGAAGGCGCGATAGCGGTGAAAGTGGCGGTGGACAAGCTGCTCTCCGCCAGCGGGGTCGGCTCGGTAGCGTCAAAGTCGGCATGCAGCGCATCGCCATCGCCCATGGCCACGGCGCGGTGCAGCAGATTCTCCAGCTCCCGCACATTGCCGCTCAGCGGGTGGCTGGCCAGTTGGGCCAGCAGCTCGGGCGACAGCAGGGGCACCGGCATGCCGGACTCCAGGGCGATGCGGGCCAGCAGCGCCTCGCACAGCGCAGGCAGGTCGCCCCGGCGCTCGCGCAGCGGGGGCACGGCGATTTCGATCACATTTAGCCGGTAGTACAAATCCTGCCGGAAGCGCCCGGCCCGCACATCGGCGGCCAGGTCCTTGTGGGTGGCGCTGACGATGCGCACGTCCACCGCGTCCTCCTGGGTGGAACCCAGCGGGCGCACGCTGCGCTCCTGGATGGCGCGCAGCAGTTTGGACTGCATGGCCAGCGGCAGGTCGCCGATCTCGTCCAGAAACAGGGTGCCGTCGCGGGCCGCCTGGAAGTAGCCCTGCCGGTCCTGCAGCGCACCGGTGTACGAGCCCTTCTTGGCCCCAAAGAACTCGGCTTCCAGCAGGTTCTCGGGGATGGCGCTGCAGTTCACCGCCACCAGCGGCCCGGCGGCGCGGTGGCTGTTGGCGTGCAGG
This sequence comes from uncultured Albidiferax sp., assembly GCA_963512605.1. Taxonomy (GTDB): domain Bacteria; phylum Pseudomonadota; class Gammaproteobacteria; order Burkholderiales; family Burkholderiaceae_C; genus Rhodoferax_B. The sequence goes on from CAUPNG010000028.1 coordinate 28,212, forward strand.
GCCTGGGCCACCAGCTCCTTGCCGGTGCCCGATTCGCCGCGCACCAGCACCGGGGCCATGCTGCGCGCCACCTTCACGATGCGCTGCTTGACCCCTTGCATGGCCTCCGAGGTTCCTACCAATTTTTGTAGCGCTCCGTGCGCACCAGATAAGCGCAAGGGGGCTTTTTCGCTATTGGTTACAGACCGCGCGGCCTGGCTGGTGTCCTGGATGGCCGAGACCACCACGGCGCGGAACTGCTTCAGGTCCACCGGCTTGGTCAGGTAGTCGAAGGCTCCGGCCTTCAAGGCCTCGACGGCGTTCTCGGCCGAACCGTAGGCGGTCATGACGATGACGCGCTCGGGCCGCTGCTGGGCTTTCAGGCCGTGCAGCAAGGCCAGGCCCAGGCCGTCGGGCAGGCGCATGTCGGTGATCACCACGTCAAAGCGCTTGCTCTCCAGCAGCGCGCGGGCCTCCTGCAGGTTGGCGGCGGTGTCGATACGGTAGCCCTCGCGCAGCAGGGTCAGCTCGTACAGCGTGCGCAGATCGGGCTCGTCGTCCACCACCAGGACGGATGCGGCTAAGGTTGAAGGGGGCTGGGCCATACGGTAAGGATACGGGGATGGGTCAGACCGGTTGGATGTCATAAGGGCGCGCCACCAGGGAGCTGGGCTTGGGCGGGCGAAACTGCACAAAAAACTCGTTGCCCTGCACCGCCAGGCCGTTGCGTTCCCGGCTGCTGCGCTGGTAGCCGATGCTGGCACGGTGGCGTTCGCACAGTTCCCGGCAAATATACAGACCCAAACCGCTGGATCGGCTTTCCGAGCTGAAAAAAGGCTCAAACAAATGCTGCTCCACCGTGTGCTCCATCGGCGGGCCGTCGCTCCACACCTGCAGGCTGGATTGCCGGCTGGGCAGCAACTGGGTGCCCACCTGCACGGCCCCGACCTGGCCGCTCTCATAGCGCAAGGCGTTGTCCAGCAGGTTGACCAGTACGCGGTGCAGGTGGTCGGGGTCAAACTCCACCGGCAAACCCAGTGTGCCCAGCGACACCTGCACCTTGCGCCGTGCCGGGTCCTGCTGCGACCAGTCGCGGCAGATGTTGTCTACCGCCTCGTCCAGCTTGATTTGTGGTGGCACGCTGTCGTGCTTGGAGCGCACCGGCACCCGGGCAATCTCCAGCACCTCGTCGACAATTTTGGCCAGGCGCTGGGCGTTGTGACGCACCATGGTGGTCAGCCGCTGCTGGGCCGGGTCGCTCAGTTCCTCTTCCAGCAGGGCATTGGCCTGGGTGATGGCGGCCAGCGGGTTGCGGATCTCATGCGCTACGGCGGCCGACATGCGGCCCATGGCGGCCATTTTTTCGGTGCGCAGCCGGGCTTCCATTTCGCGCAGATCGTGCAGAAACATCACGCACAGGCTGTCGGTCTGCCCTTCCATGGCCGCCGTCATGCGGGTGCGTACCCGCACCCGGCGCGGGCTGCGGCCACTGTGCTGGATGCGGATGTCGGCCTGCTGCGGGTTTTCGTCGGCAAAGGTTTTTTGTGCCAGCGCCAGCAGCGCCTGCCAGCCGGGCTGGCTGCCCAGTTGCAGCGGCGCGTGGCCATGGCGGCTGTCGGTGCCCAGCAGGAGGCGGGCCGCCGGGTTGGCCGCGCGTGCGCTGCCGCTGGCATCGACCACCAACACGCCATCGGTCAGGGTTTCAATCACCAGCTCGTTGACCCGGGTTTGCAACTGCGCGTTCTGCTGGCTGCGCAGCGCCAACTGCTCTTCGCGCTCCAGCCGGGCCGCCAGCTGGTTGACCAGAAACGCCGCCACAAAATAGCCCATGCCGGTCAGGCCGCTTTGCATGAACAGGGCGGCTTCGTCGCCCGCCTGGCGGGCATACAGCTTCCAGCCGTCCAGCAGCAAGAGCAGCAGAGTCATGCCGGCCGCCGTGCCCAGGGCGATGGCCCGCCGGCCCAGTACCGCCGCCAAAAGCACCGGCAACCCCAGCAATGGGCTGTAGTTGACGCTGCCGCCCGACTGCATCAGTTGCAGGGTGGAGAACACCAGGGCATCCATGCCCACTGTGCCGATCCAGAAGCGTTTAGAAGGCGGCTCGCTGTGGCTGGGCCGCCCGGTCAGGCGCAGCGCCAGGGCGCTGGCCAGGTAGCCGCTGCAAAACAGCAGCAGCCAGGGCGACACCGCCTGGCCCAATACCAGCAGCGCGCCGTGCCAGACCAGAATCGCCAGGGCAATCGTCACCCGGGCAGTCATGAAGCCGTACCAGATCCGCGCCAGGGCGAGCGGGTCGGGCTCTACCAGGTGCGCGGCAGGGCTGGCGGGAGTCACCGTGGGGCCTGCTCCGCCTGTGCGCGGTGGGCTGGGCCGCAGTACACGCCGTGCGCGGTGGTCAGGGCTTCGGTCTGCGGCAACAACACGCCGCATACCTTGCAAGGCACCATGTCCTGCAGGGCCTGGGTGGTCTTAGAGGGTTTGGGCGGCTTGGACGGCCCCCTGCGTGAGCGCCACAGCCAAACGCCCAGCAGCACCGCCAGCAAGATGATCAGCAGCTTCATGTGACCCGCCCCAGCACTACTTCCAGCACAAAGCGCGAACCCACATAGCCCAGCAGCAGCAGCCCGGCCCCTGCGTACAGCACCCGCACGGCCTTGCGGCCACGCCAGCCAAAGCGGCTGCGGCCCAGCAGCAGTACCGCAAAGGTCAGCCAGGACAGCACCGAAAATATGGTTTTGTGGCTCCACTTCCAGCCGTGGAAACCGTAGAGCTGCTCGCCAAACAGCCAGCCCACCAGCAGCGTGGCCGACAGCAGCACAAAGCCCGCTGTCACCAGCCGAAACGTCAGCCGCTCCAGCGTCAGCAGCGGGATGCCGTTGTGCGAGTCGGCGGCCATGCGCATCTGGCGCTCGGCCCGGGTCATCAGCCAGGCGTGCACCACGGCGGCGGCAAACAGCCCGTACGAGGCAATGCCCAGCGCCCAGTGCAGCGGCAGCCAGGGCGAGGCCATGGCGTGCAGCGGCGTACCGGGGAACAGCAGGGCCAGCAGCACCGCCACCGCCCCCAGCCCGGCTAGCGCCCAGCGGGCCCGCAACTGCGGGAACAGATGGGTTTCTACCGCGTACACCGTCAGCACCAGCCAGGCCGTGACCGACAGCGCGGGCGCAAAGCCAAAGCGCGGCGGCGTGCCAAACAGGCCCAGGCTCAGCACCAGGGCGTGCAGCAGCCAGGCCAGCCACAGCGCCGCCCGGCTGGCGCGCATGCTCAGGGCCCCGGCCCCCACCGCAGGCACGGCATAGGCCAGCGCCGTGGCGGCGAACAGCAGCACGGTGGCAAGGGGCGTGGTCGTTAAAATCATGGGCGCAGTTTAGCTTTTAGTGGCTCACCCCCAGGCTTCAGTGCTGCGCACTTTTCGCCAACCCCCTTGCAGGGGGCAACACCAGCAGCCTGGCAGAGCCAGTTCTGCGGTGTTTCTGGCGGCGGGCCCGCGCTTTACCCGGCATACAACCTTCTTCGGACACTTCTTTATGGCCTCCGCTCTTACCGACAAACTCTCCCGCCTGGTCAAAGAAATCCGGGGCCAGGCCCGCATCACCGAGTCCAACGTGGCCGACATGCTGCGCGAAGTGCGCATGGCCCTGCTGGAGGCCGACGTGGCCCTGCCGGTGGTGCGCGACTTCATTGCGCGGGTGAAAGAAAAAGCCCTGGGCCAGGAGGTGATGGGCTCGCTCTCGCCCGGCCAGGCGCTGGTGGGCATCGTCAACCGCGAACTCAGCCGCACCATGGGCGAGGGCATCAGCGACATCAACCTCGCCACCCAGCCGCCCGCCGTCATCCTGATGGCCGGTCTGCAGGGCGCGGGTAAAACCACCACCACCGCCAAGCTGGCCAAGCACCTTATTGAGAAGCGCAAGAAAAAAGTGCTCACCGTGTCCGGCGACGTGTACCGCCCGGCGGCCATCGAGCAGCTGAAGATGGTCACCAAGCAGGCCGGTGCCGAGTGGTTCCCCAGCACGCCCGACCAGAAGCCGCTGGACATCGCCGCCGCCGCCATCGACTACGCCCGCAAACACTACTTTGACGTGCTGCTGGTCGATACCGCGGGCCGCCTGGCTATCGACGAAGTGCTGATGCGCGAAATCAAGGACCTGCACGCCTTCCTCAAGCCCGTCGAAACCCTGTTCGTGGTCGATGCCATGCAGGGCCAGGATGCGATCAACACCGCCAAGGCTTTCTCCGATGCGCTGCCGCTCACCGGCATCATCCTCACCAAGACCGACGGCGACTCGCGCGGCGGCGCGGCCCTGTCGGTGCGCCATGTGACCGGCGTGCCGATCAAGTTTGCCGGTACCAGCGAAAAAATCGACGGCCTGGAAGTGTTCGACGCCGAGCGCCACGCCGGGCGGGTGCTGGGCATGGGCGACATCCTGGCCCTGGTGGAGCAGGTCACCGCCGGGGTTGACATGGCGGCGGCGCAGAAGCTGGCCGCCAAGGTCAAAAGCGGCGAAAGCTTCGATTTGAACGATTTCTTGAGCCAGATCCAGCAAATGAAGCAAATGGGCGGCCTGTCCAGCCTGATGGACAAGCTGCCCGCCCAGATGGCCGCCAAGGCCGGTTCCATGGACATGGACAAGGCCGAGCGCGACATCCGCCGCAAGGAAGGCATCATCTACAGCATGACCCCGCTGGAGCGCCGCAAGCCCGACCTGATCAAGGCCACCCGCAAGCGCCGCATCGCCGCCGGTGCCGGGGTCCAGGTGCAAGAGGTGAACCGCATGCTCAACGAGTTCAGCCAGATGCAGGACATGATGAAGAAGATGAAGGGCGGCGGCATGATGAAGATGATCAAGCGCATGGGTGGCATGAAGGGCCTGGGCGGCGGCGGCATGCCGAAGTTCTAGGCACACCTCCAGGCGATCATCCCTGGGTATCCACCATCGTGAAGCGCACCCGGTAGTGCCCGCCGTCGCCATAGAAGTTGAGCAAAGGCAGGTCGCCCACGGCGGCGCTGATCGGCAGGTGTTTGGTTTGGATGTAATCGTCGTTGCCCAGAATGTCCGTGATGTAGGTGCGGAAATGGTTGGTCATCAGGCTGGCACGTTGGGCCAGGGTCAGGTTCCAGTCGCGGTAGCTGTTGAACTTGGCTTTCATCAGCAGTTGCAGAATACTGAGGTTGGAGCCGCCGACATCGGGGCCGTCGTCTTCCTCGACCAGCGCCACCAGCACCACCGAGTTCGTGTCCACATGGTTGTGCACCCACAGGTTGGGCGTGAACAGCTTGCCGCTGTAGGCGGCACCGTCCCAAGCGGGCATGCGCACCCGCACCACATCGGTAAAGAATTCCTGGCTCTGGTTGCCCACAAAGACCATGAAGTAGGGGCTGTCGTTGCCCGCTTCTCCGGCGGTCTCCGTCACGCAGCGAAACTCTTTCAAGTACAACAGGCTGGAATAAAAGGCCATGGCGTTCCCCTTTGGATGTGGTGGCCGCGGCAGGTGCGCAGCCGCCTGTCAATGGCCGGGCTGATAGAACGAAAGCACGTTCTCATGGGGGGAGGAATGCTGCGCGAGAACATGCTACGCCTTCCCGCACGGTTCGTCACTGGGCTGCGCATGCGGCTTTGGCCGCTGAGGCGGCTGGTTCCACCAGAGGCCGAAACGGATCGTAGGGTGGGCGCTATCCCTACAGGAGCCGTTTCTTTAAGCCTATTAGCCTGCTAGCCCTTATTAAATAAGCGCTAGCAGCTGCATTTTTCATAGCAATGGCCTGGTGGCACCTCCAGGCTCAAGGTTGCGCAGCACTCTCTCCCCCTATAAGGCGGGCGGCACCAGTCGCCTGGCCAGGGCGGCTCTGCGGCGCTTGGGGCGGGCCGCGGTGGCATAGATCCAATGCTTTTTCAAGCCCTGGTGCTTATGGATAGGGCGCAAGCAGCTATTTTTTATATAGCTTTGGACGGCTTGCTCCGGACCGATAAACGGGTGTAAAAAGACTCCATTGCGTAGCCAATATCGCGTACAAACTAGTTACTATCGGTTACGTATCGCAGAGGGGTAGCAGGCCAGGCCTGTGCCGCAATGTCTTTGCGGACGGCTCTCGCACCCTTTGAAAGGACGCTTTCCATGCAGCTTTCCGACTTGAAAGTCAGCACGCGTTTGAACTTCGGCTTTGGTCTGGTGCTGCTGCTGTCCCTGCTGTCGGCGGGGCTGGCCTTGCACAAGCTGGCAGCCGTGGCGGCTGACCTGGAGGACGTGGTCAAGGTCAATAACGCCAAGATCGCGCTCAGCACCACCTTGTCGCAAGACGTGCACATCGTCTCCCGCGTCATCCGCACCATTGCGCTGCTGGACGACCCGGCGGCCAAAAACAGCGAGATGCGCAAGATCACCGAGGCGCGCGATACCTATGACAAGGCCTGGTCCGCGCTGCAGGCGTTTCCTGCCAGCGACACCGGCAAAGCCCGGGGCGACAAGATTACCCAGGCCGCCCAGACCGCCCGCGCGCTGAACAACCAGGTCCTGGCGCTGGGCATGGCCGGTAAGCCCGCCGATGCCACCGCGCTGCTGCTCAAAGAGGCCGGCCCGGCCAACACGCTGTGGCAGGAGGCGATTGCCGAGAGCATCCACTTGCAGCAGGAGAACAACGACCGGGACTACGTCGCGGCGATGCACGACTACCACCAGGCACGCATGCTGCTGATCGGCTTCGGCCTGTTCAACGTGCTGCTGGCGGCCGTGGTCGGCGCGCTCATCACCCGCTCCATCGTGCGCCAACTCGGGGCCGAACCCGGCACCGCCACCGCCCTGGCGCAGGGTGTGGCCGCAGGCAATCTGGGGGTGCAGATCCGCCTGCGTCCCGGGGACAGCAGCAGCCTGATGGCGCAATTGCAGAGCATGCAGACCAGCCTGGTGCGGCTGGTCACCCAGGTGCGCCTGGGCTCGGAGAGTGTGGCTACCGCCAGCGCCGAGATCGCCCAGGGCAACCACGATCTGAGCGCCCGCACCGAGCAACAGGCCAGCGCGCTGGAAGAAACCGCCGCCTCGATGGAGCAGCTCAGCGCCACGGTGCGGCAAAACGCCGACAGCGCCACCCAGGCCAACCAGCTGGCCCAGCGCGCCAGCACCGTGGCGGTGCAGGGTGGCGAGGTGGTGGCCGAGGTGGTGACCACCATGCAGGGCATCAACGACAGCTCCAAAAAAATCGCCGACATCATCGGCGTGATCGACGGCATCGCCTTCCAGACCAACATCCTGGCGCTGAACGCTGCGGTGGAGGCTGCCCGTGCGGGCGAGCAGGGCCGGGGCTTTGCGGTGGTGGCCAGCGAGGTGCGCAGCCTGGCGGGCCGCAGCGCCGATGCCGCCAAGGAAATCAAGCAGCTCATCGGTGCCAGCGTGGAGCGCGTGGCCCGCGGCACGCTGTTGGTGGACAAAGCCGGCTCCACCATGGCCGAGGTGGTGTCCGCCATCCGCCACGTGACCGGCATCGTCGGCGAGATCAGCGCCGCCAGCAACGAACAAAGCGCGGGCGTGTCGCAGATCGGCGAAGCCGTCTCGCAGATCGACCACGTGACCCAGCAAAACGCCGCCCTGGTGGAAGAAATGGCGGCGGCCGCCAGCAGCATGAAAACCCAGGCGCAGGACCTGGTGGCTTCGGTGGCGGTGTTCACGCTGCCCACGGTGGCGGGCCTGGGCCTGCCGCGCCTGCGCTAACCGGCGCAGGCCGGGCCGGTGGGGCCGCAACACCACCACGGAACCCTGTTTGTCGATCCACAACCGATGAGGACTTTGATGCGCAACAACCAACCCATCCTGAACCAGGAATACCCTTTCCCCAGCGGCCAGACCCTGGTCTCCACGACCGATCTGCAGGGCAATATCCGGTACTGCAATCCGTACTTCATCGAGGTCAGTGGCTTCAGCCGCGACGAACTGGTGGGCCAGCCGCACAACCTGATCCGCCACCCGGACATGCCCGAAGAGGCCTTCCGCGACATGTGGACCACGATCAAGGCCGGGCGGCCCTGGTCGGCGATGGTGAAAAACCGCCGCAAGGACGGCAGCTACTACTGGGTGCGGGCCAACGTCACACCGCTGATGGAGGGCACGCAGCCCACCGGCTACATGTCGGTGCGCACCGAACCCCTGCGCGCCGACATCGATGCAGCCACCGCGCTGTACGCCCGCATGCGCGCCGAAAAGGCCCAGGGCCAGCGCATCACCTGCCTGGACGGCGGCCACCTGCGCATGAACACCCTGGCAGGACGCACGGCCACGGCGCTGACGCTGGGGCTGGCGGGCAAGCTGACCCTGGCCGCCGGAGCGCTGACGGCCCTGGGTGTGGCGGCCGGGGTGGCCATCGGCGGGGCATCGGCCGGGTCGGTGGCGCTGGTGGCGGTGCCCACGGTGCTGGTCTGCGCGCTGGCGGGCGGCTGGGTGCTGAAAAGCCTGGCGATCGACCCGCTGCTGGCCCTGGTGGCTTTTTCCAACCGCATGGCCGCCGGGGACCTGACGCAGAGCCTGCAAAGCCAGGGCACCGATGCCCTGGGCAGCCTGTCGGCGGCGCTGAACCAGCTCAACGTCAACCTGCTGTCCATCGTGCGCGATGCGCGCAGCGGGGTGGAAAACATGTCCATCTCCACCCAGGAGATTGCGGCAGGCAACAACGACCTGTCGCAGCGCACCGAAACCCAGGCCAGCAACCTGGAGCAAACCGCCGCCTCCATGGAGCAGCTCACCGCCACCGTGCGGCAGAACACCGACTCCGCCATCCAGGCCGCCCAGCTGGCGGCACAGGCCGATGCCGTGACCCGCCGCGGCGGCGAGGCGGTGCAGGATGTGACCCGCACCATGCGCGAGATCAGCACCTCGTCGCACCGCATCGGCGAGATCATCCAGGTGATCGACAGCATCGCCTTCCAGACCAATATCCTGGCCCTGAACGCCGCCGTGGAAGCCGCGCGTGCGGGCGACCAGGGGCGGGGGTTTGCCGTGGTGGCCAGCGAGGTGCGGGCGCTGTCGCAGCGCACGGCCTCGGCTGCCCGCGAGGTGAAAACATTGATTGCCGAGTCTGCCGCCACGGTGGACAGCGGTAGCCGCCTGGCCGATGCCGCCCAGGTCACCATGGGCGATGCCCTGGCCTCGGTGAGCCGGGTGACCATGCTGGTTAACGAGATCAGCGCCGCCTCGCGTGAGCAGCAGCAGGGCATTGCGCAGGTGAACGATGCCATCACCCAGATGGACAGCATCACCCAGCAAAACGCGGCACTGGTGGAGCAGATTGCCGCCGCCGCCACCGCGCTGCACGGGCAGTCGGAGGCGGTGTCGGAGAGTGTGCGGGTGTTCCGGCTGAAGAAGTAGCCGGGGGCCGACTGGGGGATTAACTCCCCAGCTTGAACACGCTCACCTGCTCCGACAGCCGCTCGGCCTGGCTGCGCATGGATTCGGCGGCCGACGCGGCTTCTTCCACCAGGGCGGCGTTTTGCTGCGTCACGCCGTCCATGGCGGTGATGGCGCCGTTGATCTGGTCGATGCCTTGCGACTGGTCCTGGCTGGCCACGGCGATCTCGTTGATGATGTCGGTTACCCGCTTCACGCTTTGCACCACCTCGGTCATGGTGGTGCCCGCGTCGTTGACCAGCCGGGTGCTGTGCTCCACATTGCTGACCGACTCGTTGATCAAGGTCTTGATTTCTTTGGCTGCCGCCGCGCTGCGTTGGGCCAGGCTGCGCACTTCGCTGGCCACCACCGCAAAGCCCCGGCCCTGCTCCCCGGCACGGGCGGCTTCCACGGCCGCGTTCAGCGCCAGAATATTCGTCTGAAACGCGATGCCGTCGATCACGCCGATGATGTCCACGATCTTGTTGGAGCTGGCGTTGACCGTGCCCATGGTGCCCACAATCTGCGCCACCACGGTGCCGCCCTTGATGGCCACGGTGCTGGCGGCCGCGGCCAACTGGCTGGCGTGGCGGGCGTTGTCGGCGTTTTGCTTGACGGTGTGGGTCAGGTGCTCCATCGACGAGGCGGTTTTCTCCAGCTCGCTGGCCTGCTGCTCGGTGCGCATGCTCAGGTCGTTGTTGCCCGCGGCAATCTGGCTGGACGCGGCGGCGATGCTGTCCGTGCCGCTGCGCACCTCGCCCACGATGTTGGCAATGCTGTTGCGCATGCCGTGGATGGCGTGCAGCAGGCTGCGGGTGTCGCCCGGCTGCAAGTGGATGGGCACCGACAGGTCGCCGCGCGCCATGTGGCCGGTGATGGTGGCGGCGTAGTCGGGCTCACCGCCCAGCTGGCGCAGCAGGCCGCGCGCAATCAGCACGCCCAGGGCCAGCAGCAGGCCCACCAGCACCAGCGTGGCCAGGCCAAAGCTGAGGATGCGGCCCTGGATGGTGGCATCCACCGTGTCCACGTACACGCCCGAGCCAATCACCCAGCCCCAGGGCGCAAAACCTTTGACGTAAGACGCTTTCTGCACCGGGTTTTCGCTGCCGGGCTTGGGCCACATGTAGTTGACAAAGCCGCCGCCGCTGGCCCGCACGGTGTTGGCAAACTCCACAAACAGGTGCTTGCCGGTGGGGTCCTTGTTCTCGCTGAGGTTCTTGCCGTCCAGTTCGGGCTTGATGGGGTGCATCACCATCACCGGCTGCAGGTCGTTGACCCAGAAGTATTCGCTGCCGCTGTAGCGCAGGGCTTTGAGCGCGGTTTTGGCCAGGGCCTGGGCTTCGGCATCGGTGGCCTTGCCTTGCGCCACCAGACCATGGTAGTTGGCCACCAGGCTGTGCGCCACTTCCACCGCCTGGCGCACGCTGTTTTGCCGTTCTTCCATGATGAGGCGGCGCTCGGAGGTGAGGAACACCGCCGTGAGCACCACCAACCCGATCAGCGCGCTGAAGTTGAGCAGCGCCAGGCGCCGGGAGATGCTGAGATTGCGTAAACCGTTGAAGATCATGGCGGGGCCTTTCCAAAAGACGGGATACGAAAAAAGTTACAAAGCGTAGCATTTTCACCCGGTTCTGGGTGCCGTATTTACGCCCATAGGCTGCAAATGACCGGTAGGTGACAGTCTTTATTTGCTATTTAATTAATAGCTTGTTACGCCGATGGAATGGGCGGTAGGCCGTGTTTTTATATATAAATCAGCCCGCACGCACCAGCTTGGCCGACAAAGCGTTACGCAGGGTCAAGGCGGTATCGGCCAGGTGCTGGCGGGTTTCCGGGCTGTGGCCACGCCGCTGCTGGGCGGCACTGATGCGCGCCAGCAGGGCGGTGGCCTGGCCGCGCACCAGGCTGCGGGCATCGGCACGCGAGGCTCCGGCGGGGCGCAGCACCAGGGTGGCCAGGCGCTCGGCGTAGGCGTGCTGCAGCTCGCGTTGCTCGGGGCCGGGGGCGGCCAAATCGGCCCAGACTTCGGCCTGCACGCGCTGTACCAGCTCGGGCAGGCGCAGCGCGTCGGCGCTGGGGACCCGGCGGCTGTCGTTGTCCAGCAGCTTGCCTGCCAGCGCGTCGCCCATCAGGCTGTTGAGCACCAGCAGGCGCAGGCTAAATACCTCGCGGGCCAGGGGCAGATCCCCGGCACTGGCGGGGGCTTCGGCGCGGGCCAGGTAGTCGGGGACCAGGCGGCGTTGCAGGGCGGGCGAGATGCTGAAGCGGTCGGCGGCCAGCACCTCGCGCAACAGCAGGTCGAGCGCGGCGCGCTGGTCGGCGGCGGGCGTGGCCTGGGCCGGGTCGCGCCCGGTGTTGGCAAAGTCACGCAGCATGCGCACGCCGCCCAGTTGGCGCAGCAGGATGCCGGTGGCCGAGCCTGCGTCGTTCAGCGACTCGCGCAGCAGGCGGCGCACGCCGCTCCAGTCCTGGTTGGTTGGGGGCTGTTGGGCTCCTTGCTGTGGCTCCAGCCGCTGGAACACGCTGCGGGCAATGGCAAAGCGCTGCCGGGCAAAGGCCACCGGGTCGCCGCCCAGGTCGCGCTGCAGGGTTTCGGGGTCGGCTCCGAGGTAGAAGTCTTCGTCCGTGCCATAGGCCAGGGCGGGTTCGGCATTGCGGCTGGCGATCTGCGCCAGCGTGGTGGCTTCCACCGCGGGCGCCAGGGGCCGGTAGGCGTAGTCGATGGCCCAGTAGTCGTAGGGGCCCAGCGTGGTCTGGAAGGCTGCGGGGCGCGGCTGGCCGGGCAGGCCGAGGTTGACCGGCATGTAGTCCATCACCGAGCCGCCCAGGCCCTGCGCCCGGGTGAAGGTCGGGTCGGATAGCTGCGCCTGGGTGAACAGCCGCGAGGCGCGGAAGTTGTGCCGCAGGCCCAGGGTGTGGCCCACCTCGTGCACCGTCAGGCTGGTGATGTAGTCGCGCATGAACTGTTCGGCCTCGGGGCTGTCGGGGGCAATGTCGCCCTGGGCGGCCAGCAGGTCGAGCGCGTAGGCCAGTTGCGCGCCCGCTTCTGCGCCGATGTCGCAGTCGCCATGGGCCTCTGCAGCGGTGGATTCCAGGCGGCGCACGGCGGTAGCCCGGGTGGCGCGCACGCTTTGGCTCTCAATCCGGATGTCGGCATCCAGGATCTCGCCGCTGCGCGGGTCCACGTGGCGCGGGCCGATGGCGGCAAAGCCGGTGCGGTTGTTGGTAGACCAGCGCACCGAGGCGCGGCCAAAGTCCAGGGTGTCGAAGTCGGCATCGTCTGCCTGCTGCTGCACCCGGATCGCGTCTTTGAAGCCAATGCGCTCGAACGCCGGGTTCCAGGCCAGGATGCCCGCGCGGATGGCCTCGCGGTATTTCAGCGGCACGCTGCGATCGATCCAGTAGGTGATGGGCTTGACCGGCTCGGACAGTTCGGCCAGCGGGTCCTGCTTCTCCAACCGCCAGCGGGCGATGAAGCGCTGCCGGGCCGTGGGGGCCAGGTCGTCGCCAAACTGGTCGGCCGCTTCCACAAAGTGGCCTATGCGCGGGTCGGCCAGGCGCGGGGCCATGGTTTGCGCGGGCAGGCGGGCCAGCGAGTAGTGGAGCTGGATGAACATGCTGCGCGGGTCCACCAGGTTCTGGGGCGCACCGGGCAGGCTGCTGCCGGGCGCGGGCAGGGCGATGCTGGCGGTGGCGTAGTGGTTCATCACCTCCAGCACCAGCAGGTCCGGCGTGCCGCGCACCTTCAGGATGGCCGAGTTGCGCATGTCCACGCCGTAGTTTTGCCGGTAGGTGTGGGCCAGCGCCTGGGCCACGCCGCCCATGTCGTTGATGAACAGCGCGCCTGCATCCACCAGCACGCTCTGGCGGTTCGGGTGCGGCTGGCTGGCCACGGGGGTGCTGCCCAGCAGGCTGGGGGCGTAGGCGGCGGCTACGGCCCGGGCCTCGGGCGTGCCGGGCGGGGCCACGAAGTCGGTGTTGCGCGCCACCAGTTGCACCAGGTTGTGCACGCGGCGAAATTCCACCAGGCGGGGGCTGAGCATGCGCCCGCCAAACAGCCCGCCCTCGCCAATGCCGTTGGCCATCTTGGGTGACAAAAAGAAGGGCTTGCCAAAGTCGTCCGGCCCCAGCTCCAGCCAGAAACGCTCGTCGCGCTGGTACACCGGAAACAGCCCGATGCTGCGCTGCGCACCCTGCAGCACGGTGGCAAACAGCGGCAGGGGCGACGGCGGCGCGCCGGGCGCACGCGGTGCACTGGCCGCCGACTGCGCCACGATGGCCGCCGTGGTGGCCACGTTGGCGGCGGCTTGGGCCTCGTTGACCGCCTGGGCCACCTTGGTGGTGGTTGTGGTGCAACCGGCCAGCAGAAAGGCCAGCGGCAGCGAGATGCGGAGGAGGAGCGTTGTCATGGCGCTGTGTCGAATTTTTTAGAATAAAAATGGCTGCTGGTGCTTATTCGGTGAGCGTAGGCGGCTATCAAAACCATAGTACCTGATGCGTGTGAAGTCGCTTCAACCTAGATTCCTACAATGCCCCATGGTTTCCGTCACCCATCGCCCTGTATGCAAACTGTGCCTGCGCCCGCACCGCACCTGCATCTGCCAGTGGGTGCGCCCCACGGCCCATGCGGTGGAGGTGCTGGTGCTGCAGCACCCGTTGGAAGTGCACCAGGCCAAAGGCAGCGCTCGCCTGCTGCACCTCAGCCTGCCGCACAGCCAAGTGTTGGTGGGTGAGGCCTTTGCCACACCGGTCTGGCCGGTAGACGGCAAACACACGCTGCTGCTGTACCCGGATACCCCGCTGGACACGGCCCCCGACCTGTTGCCCCCACCGCCGTTCCCGCCCGAATGGCTGCAGCACCCGTCGCGCCTGCGCCTGGTGGTGCTGGACGGCACCTGGCGCAAAAGCCGCAAGATGCTCTACCAAAGCCCGCCGCTGCAACAGTTACCCCGCCTGGCCCTGCGCGGCCTGCCGCCCTCGCACTACCGCATCCGCAAGGCGCATCTGCCGGAACAGTTGTCCACGCTGGAGGCGACCTGCGCGGCGCTGGCGCAACTGGAGGGGGATGCCGACCGCTTCGCGCCCTTGCTGGCGGCTTTTGATGGGTTTGTGGGGCAGCAGGCGGGGTTTATTTACGCCAACTCCGCCAGCAATCGCACCGCCTCCAACGGCGACAGCACCTCCAGTCCCTCTTTGCCTGGATAGCGGTTGGGCACCGGGGCGACCAGCAGTTTGCGGCTGGCGTTGAGGTCCTTGGCGGCTTCATGGAAACCGCGCGAGACGCTGGGAGCGGACGAGCGTTTGATCTCGCAGACCCAGGTGGTGCCACTGGCGGCGGTGAGCACCAGGTCGGCCTCGGCCCCGTGGGAGGTGCGGTAGAAGCTGGCCTCTGCGTGCGGGGCGGCGGCGATCAGTTGCTCCAGCACATAGCCCTCCCAGCTTTGCCCGGCGATGGGGTGGGACAGCACAGTATCCAGCGTGGGCAGGCCCAGCAGGGCGTGGGCCAGGCCGCTGTCGCGCACGTAGACCTTGGGGCTGCGCACCAGGCGCTTGCCGACGTTGCCGGTCCAGGGCGGCAGGCGGCGCACCAGCATCAGGTCGCACAGCACGTCGATGTAGCGCCCCACGGTTTGGCCCGACACAGCCAGCGCCCCGGCCAGCAGGGATTGGTTCAGCATCTGCCCCTGGTGGTGGGCCAGCATGGTCCATAGGCGGCGCAGGGTGGTGGCCGGGATGCGCAGGCCCAGGGCAGGGATGTCGCGCTCCAGGTAGCTGGTGATGAAGGCGTTGCGCCAGCGTAGGCTAGCCGCGTCGGTCTTGGCCAGGGCCGACAGCGGAAAACCGCCGCGCACCCACAGGCTGTTTTGTAGCGCCAGCGGACCAGCATCGCCCGGCGGCAGCTCGCGCTCCTGGAAGGGCCGCAGCTCCAGCATGGCCACGCGCCCGGCAAGACTCTCCGATGCCTGCCCCAGCAGCACGCCCGAGGCCGAGCCCAGTAGCAAAAACTGCCCCGCCGTGGCCCCGGCCCGGCGGCGCTGGTCGATTACGCCGCGCAGGGTGGCAAATAGCTCGGGCACGCGCTGCACCTCGTCGAGCACGATGAGCTGGCCGGGGTGGGCGGCAAAAAAACCTTCTGCGTCGTCGAGCTGGCTACGGGCCGAGGGCAGCTCCAGATCGAGGTAGACGGCGGGCAAGTCGGTGGCGGCGCTGCGCTCCACCCATTGCTGGGCCAGCGTGGTCTTGCCGACCTGCCGCGGGCCGAGTAACACCACGGCGGGGAACTCGTCCAGAAGCTGGGTCAGCTCGGGTTCAATGTCGCGGGTGGGGTAAATCATCCGTGTAATTTTACTAAGTTATGGAAATATTACACGGTTAATTTTAAAAAACAGCGATGAATACTGTTGCTCAAAGCAACCAAGGGGCAAAAGGCTCCCGTCGCCCTGAGGCAAAGCCGAAGGCGAGCCGACCGTTCCAGAGATACCGTGGAACTGGCTTTGCCAGGCCACTGGTATCGCCCCCTGCAAGGGGGTTGGCGAAAAGCGCTTGCGCTGTAGCCTGGGGGTGTTCAGATACCCAGTGGATCCACGTCAATCGCCCAGCGGATCAGCCCCTTGGCCTCGGGCTGGCTGCGGGTGGCGCGCAGCACGGCTTGCCAGGCCAGCAGGAAGCGCTGCAGGGCCTGGCGAGACGGGCTCTCCACCAGCATCTGGGCGCGTTCGATGTTGGCCACGCGCTGCACGCCCATGGGCACGGCGGGGTAGAGGGTGACGCGGTCTACATCGGGCACGTCGCAGGCGGCGGCGCTGGCCAGCGTCAGGAATGCCTGGGCGGCCTCTTGGGTGCGGGCCTCGGCGCGCACCAGGGCCTGGAAGCTGAAGGGCGGCATGCCCGCGATGCGGCGCTCGTCGAGCTGGCTGGCGGCAAAGGCCGGGTAGTCGTGCTGGCGCAGCGCGGCAAATAGTGGGTGCTGGGGGTGCTCGGTCTGCACCCACATTTCGCTGGCCGCGCTCTGGGCGGCATCGCGGCCCGCACGGCCCCCGGCTTGCATCAGCAGGGCAAACAGGCGCTCGGGCG
Organism: uncultured Albidiferax sp.; assembly: GCA_963512605.1. GTDB lineage: Bacteria > Pseudomonadota > Gammaproteobacteria > Burkholderiales > Burkholderiaceae_C > Rhodoferax_B. Next base: position 44,634 of record CAUPNG010000028.1, read on the forward strand.
CGCGGAAGTCGCTGGAAAACAGTGCGCCGTCGGGCTGGATGGCGGCCACCAGGGTGATGCGGCGAAAGTCGTGGCCTTTGGCAATCATCTGCGTGCCCACCAGCACATCCACCGCGCCGGTGTGGACCTCGGCCAGTTGGGCTTCCAGCGCGCCTTTGGCCTTGGTGCTGTCGGCATCGATGCGGGCCACCACCACCGGGCCACCGTCGGGGCGGCGCACGGTGGCGAGCAGCTCGGCCAGGTGTTCTTCGAGCCGTTCGGTGCCACGGCCCACGGGGGCGATGTCGGGGTTGCCGCAGCTGGGGCAGGCGCGGGGCACGGGCTCGGCATAGCCGCAGTGGTGGCAGCGCAGGCTGCGGTCTATTTTGTGGAACACGCGGTAGGCGCTGCAGTGCGGGCATTCGCTCTTCCATTCGCAGCTGCCGCAGGCCAGCACCGGGGCGTAACCGCGCCGGTTCAAAAACACCATGCTTTGCTCGCCGCGAGTTATGCGCTGCTGGATGGCGGCCAGCAGTTGGGGCGAGAACACGGTTTTCTTTTGCTGCAGGCCCATATCGACCAGCCGCACTTTGGGCAACGCGCCCGCGCCGATGCGGCTAGGCATGGCCAGGCGCACGTAACGGCCCCCCTCGGCAGCGGGGCGGCTGTGGTGCCAGCTCTCCAGCGACGGGGTGGCCGAGCCTAGCAGCACGCGGCAGGGTTCCGCGTCGGTAGATAAGCGGGTTTCGAGCTGGCTGCGGTACACGGCCAGGTCGCGGGCCGAGTAGCGGGCACCCTCTTGCTGCTTGTAGCTGGGGTCATGCTCTTCATCGACCACGATGAGCTTGAGCCGTGGCATGGACGCAAACACCGCCATGCGCGTGCCCAGCACGATGCGCGCCGTGCCCCCGTGCGCGGCCAGCCAGCTTTTCAGGCGCTGCGGGGCGGTCATGCCGCTGTGCATGGACACCACCGCCGCCGCGCCAAAGCGGGGCTCGAAGCGTTCGCGAAAGCGCGCTTCGAGCTGCGGCGTGAGGTTGATCTCGGGCACCATCACCAGCGCCTGGGCGGTGGGGTCGCGGGCCAGCAGGCTTTGCACCAGTTGCAGGTAGACCTCGGTCTTGCCGCTGCCGGTAGAGCCGAACAGCAGGAACGGGCCAGGTTGGGCATGAAATTCGGCAATCACGCTGGTCTGCTCAGCGCTGAGTGCTACGGAATTGGTAGTGTTCGGCGAATTTGCATCCACCGCGCCGCTGGGCCGCTTGAGCCGCCGGGTGAGCTGCGCCGCGCCCAGTTCGCGCAGTTGCGGGGGCAGGGCGGCCAGGGCCACTTCGCCCACCGCGCGCTGGTAGTACAAGGCGGCAAACTGCACCAGGCCGCGCCAGGCCGCGTTGAGCGGCGGCAGGCCGTCGAGCGCGGCGCTGAGGGGGCGAACCTCGAAATCGGATTCTGGCGGCGTGCCGTCCCACACCACGCCCAGCGTCTCGCGCGTGCCCAGCGGCACCCGCACCAGGCTGCCCGGCGGCAGGGCGGCGCTGTGGCTGTAGGTGAGCGGCCCGGCGATGGCGCTGTGGGCGGGGGTCTGGACGGCGACGGAGAGCCGGTGCGGCATTTGTGTGTGTTATTTCACGTGAACTAGAGGGAAAGCGCCTAAGTGCTTGATTTGCAAATGATTTACAAGGTATCCCAAGAATCTGTGGATAACTTTGTTGATATCTCTGCGGGGCGGGCTGCAAAGCCCGGAAAATCAAGGCTTTCGACGGATTGCCTCAAAAAAAAGCATTTTCAGATGACTATATAAATCAAGCACTTACGGTCGCTATGGGTTTCATAGCGGGTGGTGCCGGGCTTGTGGGGCTATGCCGCACTGCACCACAAATTTTGTGCATAAGTGGTGCATCCCAAAACTATTTTTAGCGCCGGATTTGGCGTGAAGCCTGGTGCACCGCCTCCACCAACGCGGCCACGTGCTCGGGCGGCGTGTGCTGGTTGATGCCGTGGCCCAGGTTGAAGATGTGCGTGGGGCCGGTGCCCGCGCCCTGGTGCGGCACGCCAAAGCTGTTCACCACGCGCGCCACCTCGGTGGCGATCTGCGCGGGCGGAGCAAACAGCACATTGGGGTCGATATTGCCTTGCAGGGCCTTGCTGTGGCCTACCAGGGCGCGGGCCTTGGCCAGGTTGACCGTCCAGTCCAGTCCCAGCACTTCGCAGTCCAGGCCGGCCATTTCGTCCAGCCACAGGCCGCCGCCCTTGGTGAACACCAGGCGCGGGATGCGTTGGCCGTTGTGCTCGGTCTTGAGCTTTGCCAGCACCTGCTGGGTGTAGGCCAGGCTGAACTGCTGGAACGCGCCGTCGGCCAGCACGCCGCCCCAGCTGTCAAAAATCATCACCGCCTGCGCGCCCGCTTCGATTTGCGCGTTGAGGTAGGCCGCCACCGCATCGGCATTGACCTGCAGCATGCGGTGCATCAGGTCGGGGCGGCTGTACAGCATGCTTTTGACCAGGCGGTAGTCGTCCGAGCCCTTGCCTTCCACCATGTAGCAGGCCAGCGTCCAGGGGCTGCCCGAAAAGCCGATCAGCGGCACCCGGCCATTGAGCGCGCGGCGGATGGAGGTGACCGCATCCGTCACGTAGCGCAGCTTGTCCATATCGGGCACTTCCAGTGCGGCTACGGCGGCCTCGTCGCGCACCGGGTGGGCAAAGCGCGGGCCTTCGCCCTGCGCAAAGCTCAGGCCCAGGCCCATGGCATCGGGCACGGTGAGGATGTCACTGAACAAAATGGCCGCATCCAGCGGGAAGCGCTCCAGGGGTTGCAGGGTGACTTCGGTGGCGTAGTCGGTGTTGGTGGCCAGCCCCATGAAGCTGCCCGCCTTGGCGCGCGTGGCCAGGTATTCCGGCAGGTAACGGCCCGCCTGGCGCATCAACCACACGGGGGTGTGGTCAGTGGACTGGCGCAGGCAGGCGCGCAGAAAGCTGTCGTTTTGGAGGGGGGCGAAGGACATGGCGGAGCGAAAGGGCAAAACAGGGAGCTTACCGCACCGCCCTTTGGCCAGGATGCACCCACATCTGCGTGCTATGCATTCAATAGCTGCTCACGCCCGCCGAATAAGCACAAGAGGCCTAAATGGCTTTAAATCACGCCCCGGGCCGACAACACCGCGTGCTCGGTCTTGATGCACTTGTTTTGCACCACCCGCAGCCCGGCCATCTGGGCCTTGTGGGCGGCTGCCGCGTGGGAGACGCCCAGTTGCATCCACACCGCCTTGGCCTTGATGGCCAGGGCCTCGTCGACGATGGGGGGAATCTCCCTGCTGCGCCGAAAGCAGTTCACCACCTCGATCACCTGGTGTTGGGCCGCTTCGGTGAGGCTGGGGTAGGCTTTTTCGCCCAGGATTTCGCTGGCGTTCGGGTTGATGGGGATGATGCGGTAGCCGCGTACCTGCAGGCTGCGCGCCACCTGGTAGCTGGGTCGGCCAGGGTCCGGCGACAGGCCCACCACCGCGATGGTGCGGGCATGCGTCAGGATTTGGCGGATGGCATCGGCTTCATTCATGGAGGCCTAGTTTACGCAAGCTTGGTGGCACTGCCAAATGCCGTCTGAGCGGGGGCCTCAGGCAAAGTGGTCGAACCCGGCAAACGCATGCACCACAGGCGCTCCCTGCCCATCGACCAGGCGGATGGGCGCATCGGCCTGGCGGACCTCGATTTGGCCGATGCGCGTGACCGGTGTGTCGGCCTGGGCTGCGGCTGCGGCCACGGCTTGGCGGGCCGAGGGTGGGGCGGTGAACACCAGCTCGTAGTCGTCGCCACCAGACAAAACACAGGCCAAATACGGTTCTGCATGAAATAGGGCTCCCGTGCTTGCAGGATAAGCACGAGATGCTATCAATTGAATAGCAATTGATGTATCCACCACCGCGCCCACGCCCGAGGCCCGCAGGATGTGCCCCAGGTCGCCCAGCAGGCCGTCGCTCACATCGGCCGCCGCTGTGGCCACGCCGCGCAGCGCCAACCCCAGGGCGACGCGGGGCGTGGGCCGCTCCAGCCGGGCGCGGGCCTGGGCAAAAGCGGCCTCGGGCAGCGACAGCGTGCCGCGAAACACCTCCAGCGCCAGCCGCGCATCGCCCAGCGTGCCGCTCACATACAGGTCGTCGCCCACCCGTGCGCCCGAGCGCAGCAGCGCCTGGCCGGGCGGCACTTCGCCGAACACGGTGATGCAGATATTCAAGGGGCCCTGGGTGGTGTCGCCGCCCACCAGTTCGCAGCCGTGGGCATCGGCCAGCGCCAGCAGACCTTGCGAAAACGGCTCCAGCCAGGCGGCATCGGCACGTGGCAAGGCCAGCGCCAGGGTAAAGGCCAGCGGCTGCGCGCCACAGGCCGCCAGGTCGCTCAGGTTGACCGCCAGCGCCTTGTGGCCCAGCGCGGCGGGGGACACGGTGCTGAGGAAGTGGCGGCCCTCGACCAGCATGTCGCTGGAGATGGCCAGTTGCATGCCAGGCCGGGGCTGCAGCAGGGCGCAATCGTCGCCCACACCCAGCACGGCGCGCGGCGTGGGGCGGGTGAAGTAGCGCCGGATCAGGTCGAATTCGCCCATGGGCTCCGTTCAAAAGGCAAAGCCTGATGATAGTGGGGCCCACACGGTGGCGGACCTGCTAGTTCTTTTTGATCAGGGCTTCGATCTTGCTGGCGCGGTCGGCGGATGCGGGGTGGCTGGACATCAGGCCGCCAGTGCCTGGCAGTTTCTTGAACAAGGTCACCATGGCGTTCGGGTCGTAATTGTGGCGCTTCATGAACTGGAAGCCGTAGACATCGGCATCGCTTTCTTCTTTTTGCGAGAACTGGGCGTTCACGAAGGCTTCGGCATAGCCGCCCACCTCGGAGCTGGCCAGCCCGGCCACCGTGCCGCCGCTGGCCGCCGCGCCTTGGCGGGCGGTGGCGGTCATCAGTTCGACGCGCATTTTGGCCAGGGTGTGGCCCAGCTTGGCGTGGCCTATTTCATGGCCGATCACGCCCCGGATTTCGTCGTCCGTGGCCTTGTCCATCAGTCCCGAGTACACCCGCACACAGCCGTTGGCCATGGCAAAGGCGTTGATCTCCGGGACCAGGTAGGCTTTGAAGTTGAGAGCGATACCGTCTTCGTTTTCCAAGCCGGCGGTCAGTTTGGCCAGGCGCTTGGCATAGGGACTACCGGCCGCCGCGACCTTGTTTTTTTTGTCGAAGTAGGCGCAGGCTTCGTCGGCACTGGCTTTGACATCGGCGTCGCTCAGCGTGGCCGCCTTGACGGCACCTTTGCCCGCCTCTATTAGACCGCCCAAATCCAGGGCGTGGGCGGTGCCCAGGGTCAGGGCAAGTGCTGCTATGCAGCAACGGATGGCGGTTTTTTGCATGGGTTCCTCAAAAGTAAAGTTGAGGAAAAAGTATATTATTTAATTTTTTGTATACAAAAAATAAGATTTATAAAATCAAATACTTCCTGAGAACGTGTTCAAAGTCTTTTGAGCAGTAGAGCCAGGAATGCCAGATGGATGAACTGCAAGCTGGTATTGAGCCAACGCTCGCAGTTCTTCCACAGCCTGCGGTTCTTCTCCAGCCATGCAAAGCTGCGCTCCACTACCC
>CAUPNG010000029.1:0-38830 GCA_963512605.1 uncultured Albidiferax sp.
AGTGGAGCGCAGCTTTGCATGGCTGGAGAAGAACCGCAGGCTGTGGAAGAACTGCGAGCGTTGGCTCAATACCAGCTTGCAGTTCATCCATCTGGCATTCCTGGCTCTACTGCTCAAAAGACTTTGAACACGTTCTAAGACCCTGTCTTAAGGACTTTTCGCCCGGTGCCGGGGCCGTACCAGGTCGGCCACCAGGGGCGGCAGCGACAGGCCCAGCAGCAGCAGGGCCAGCGGCAGCACCCAGATGAAACCCACGTACTTGAAGCCGGTGGCCCCCACCAGCCCGCCCACTACAAAGGCCGACAGCAAGGTGGCGTACAAGCGCAGCTTGGTGCGGTTGGCCCGCACGCGCGATTCCAGCGGGCTGCCTTCGCGGTTCATGTAGACCAGCTTGCCCAGTTCGATGCCCAGGTCGGTGATCACGCCGGTCATGTGGGTGGTGCGGATTTGCGAGGCCGACAGCTTGGACACCACCGCGTTTTGCAGCCCCATGGTGAAGGACAACACCAGCAGCGTGAGCGGCACGGCAAACGGGGTTTGCCGGTTCAGCGTGGCCCCAATCAGGCCAAACACCAGCAGCAACAAGGCCTCGCACAGCAAGGGCAGCGCGTATTCGCTGCGCAAATGGTGCTGGCGCGCCCAGTTGACCAGCAGCGCCGTGGCCGCCGCGCCTGCGGTGAACGCCAGCAAGGCCCCCAGCGCGCCCAGTACCAGCTTGATGTTGCCCAGCACCAGGTGGTCGGACAGCATGGAGGCAAAACCGGTCATGTGCGAGGTGTACATGCCCACCACCAGAAACCCCCCGGCGTTGATGGCCCCCGCGTTAAAAGCCAGCAGTCCGCCCAGCAGCCGGTTGGTGGCGGCAATGCGGTGCTGGCTGGTCAGGTGGCGAAGGCGGCGCATGCGATGGTGGTTTATAAAAGGCGACGTTGAATAAGTTCCCGTGAGGCGGCGCGCCCTGGATCGGGATGGGATGCTAGGCGCAAACCGCAGACATAGCTGCGGCTATGGCGAGGATTTGCAACGACGCAGACCGCCCGAGACCAGGGATGCGCAGACCGCGAGGGACTTGTTCAGCGTTGCCACAAGCTTCCAGCGCTTATTCTATGAGCGAGAGCAGCTATCTAAACAATAGCAAGCTGCTGCAGCGCAGGTGACAGCCCGGTCCAGGTACCCGCCAGCCGGGCATTACCAGGCGCGCCATTGCCCCATAACTGCGCCTGCCGGGCCCCGGCCAGTACGCTGTCGATTACCGGCACGGGCACGGCGTGCTGGATCTGCGCGGCCATACCGGCCAAACCCGCGCCGCCCAGAATGACAGCCTGCACACCGGGTTGGGCGGCGGCTTCCACACAGGCGGCGGCCAGCAAGATGCGGGCGGCGGCGGGGTCGGCGGCCAGCTCGGCCCCGGTAGCTTCCACCGTGTGGATATGGGCCAGGCTCTCGCCATAGCCCAGACTGTGGGCCAGGCGCTGCAGCATGGGTTTCCAGGCCACGCCGCCGGTGACGATGGCAAAGCGGCCATATTCGGCGGCCTCCACAAACGCGGCTTCGGCCAGGCCGGTGACGGGCACCGCACTGCATTCGCGCAGGGCCAGCAGGCCGGGGTCGCCAAAGCAGCCGATCAGCACCGCGTCGGGCGTGGGACCGCCATCGGCCAGCCATGCGGCCCAGGCATCCAGCGTGGCGTGCGCGGCGATGGCGTAGCTGGCTTCGCTGGAGATGTAGCGCGCACCAAAGCGGGCGGTGGCCATGTGTACCGCCACGTTGGGGCCGCTGACCTGCAGGATGTGGGTGCGCAGTAGCGCGGTGACGCTGTCGCTGGTGTTGGGGTTGATGACCAGTAAATGCCGCATGGGTCAGGCGGCTTGGCCGAAGAGTTCGATCAGGTCCGGCGAGGTGGTGGCCACGGTGCCGAACTGCACCTGCGCCTCCAGGTGTTCCAGATGCTCACGCATCAGACGGGTCGCGGCTTGCACATCGCGCAGGCGGATGGCATCCAGGACAGAGCGGTGTTCCAGGCAGCCACAGGCCCCGGCGCGGCTGCCGGGCAGCTCCACTGGGCCCCAGGTCATCAAAATCAGCGAGGTGCGCGACACCAGTTCGCGCAGGATGCGGCCCAGGGTCTGCTGCCCCGAGCGCTCGGCAATCGTCAGGTGGAAGTCGCCCGACATGCGGATGGCGTGGCGCATGTCGCCCTTGGCGCGGGCCATTTCTTCTTCGGCAATGAAGTGGGCCAGGATGGCGATGTCGGCCGGGGTAGCCACGGCCATGAAGCGCTCCAGCAGCGGCGGCTCGACCAGGCGGCGGGCTTCGAATACTTCGCGCGCCTCTTGCTCGGTGGGCTGGGCCACACAGGCACCGCGGTTGGGCACCATGGTCACGATCTGCTCGTTGGCCAGGCGCACCAGCACCGGGCGGATGCGGGTGCGCGACACCCCAAAGGCGGTGCCAAGTTTGTCTTCTACCAGCTTGGTGCCAGGCTGAAGCCGGTGGTCCAGGATGGCGGAAACGATGCGCTCGTAAATGTCACTGTCGCTGAGCGCAGCCTGTGAAGAAGAAATAACCATGTCAATTTTCTAGGACTGTCTGCGCCAGGAACACCGCAGAACCGGCTTTGCCGGGCTGCTGGTGTTGCCCCCTGCAAGGGGGTTGGCGCTGCGACACGTAGTGCGCAAGCCTGGGGGTGTGCATCATGCCTTGCCTTTTTGTTTGCGTCCTAAAAACTTTACCAGTAAAAGCGTAATTCCCATGACGATGAACGACACCACGGTGGTCACCGTGCCGATGGCGTAGATCGACGGTGTGGTAACGGTGGTGGTCAGGCCTTGCAGCTCCAGTGGCAGGGTGTTGACGTCGCCAATCGCCTGCGAGGTGCGGGCAATTTCATCCCACGACAGGGTGAAGCCAAACATGCCGATGCCCACCACCGAGGGCGCAATCAGCGGCAGCACCACGTGCTTGAAGCTCTGCCACGGCGTGGCACCCAGGTCGCGGGCGGCTTCCTCGTAAGCCGGGTTGAAGCGGTTGAAGATGGCAAACATGATCAGCAGGCCGAAGGGCAGCGTCCAGGTAAGGTGCGCGCCCAGGGCCGAGGTGAACAGGCCCAGAGCGGTGCCGTACTCGTCCAGCGTGTCTTGCATACCTAAAGACTCCAGCGCCCATTTGATGCCACCGTCGAGCAGGCGAAACTCCAGGCCGATGCCTAACGACACGATGATGGACGGCATGATCAGGCTGGCAATCACGATGAAAAACAGCGCATTGCCGCCCGCCAGCTTTTTGCGGAAAGCCAGGCCGGCCAGCACCGAGAACACCACCGTGCAGGCCATCACCGCCAGGCCCAGGCCCAGCGAGCGGCGCAGGGCCGCGCCGATGTCCACCACGCCCAGGCCCTCGGCCAGCTTGGCAAACCAGTGCAGCGACAGGCCGCGCAGCGGAAAGGTCAAGCCGCCCTCGGGGCCCTGGAAGCTGAGGATGAAGATGACGAACATCGGGCCGTACATGAACAGTACGAACAGCGCGAAAACAATCGCCAGAGGCACAAAACCGGGTGCGCGTTTCATCTCATAGCTCCTTACGGATATCGACCAGCCGGGTCAGCGCCCAGATGATCATCAGCACGATGGCCAGCAAAATCACCGCGTTGGCGGCGGCCAGGGGGAATTGCAGGTACGAGGTTTGCACCTGGATGATCTTGCCAATCGATGCGATCTGCTGGCCACCCATCACGCCCACGGTGACGAAGTCGCCCATCACGATGGTGATGACGAAGATGGAGCCGATGATGATGCCGGTGCGCGACAGCGGCACGATCACGTTCCACAGGGTTTGCCAGCCGCTGGCACCGCTGTCATTGGCGGCCTCCAGCAGGCTGCGGTCGATGCGCATCATGCTGTTGAAGATGGGCACGATCATGAACATGGTGTAGAGGTGCACAAAGGCCAGCGTGACCGAAAAGTCGGAGAATAGCAGCCACTCCACCGGCTGGTCGACCAGCCCCGCGCCCATCAGCCCCTGGTTCACCAGGCCGTTGCGCCCCAGCAGCGGCACCCAGGAGATCATGCGGATCACGTTGCTGGTCCAGAACGGAATGGTGCACAGCACGAACAGCAGGGTTTGCGTGCCCGAGGACTGGATGTGGAAGGCCAGAAAGTACGACACCGCAAAGCCGATCACCAGCGTGATCAGCCAGACCATGAAGCAGAATTTGAAGGTAGACAAATACGTCTTGAAGGTGACGCACAGCTCGCTGGTGTTGCTGCAACCGTCAAAAATCGAGATGTAGTTTTTGAAGGTAAAGCCGGGCAGCAGCTCGTATTCGTTGAAGTCCCAAAAGCTGACCATGATGATCAGCGCCAGTGGCACCAAAAAGAACACCGCAAACACCGCCGTCAACGGCGTGGCCTGCCACCAGGCGGACAGGCTGCGGCCGGGCGCGGGGGTGGGCGAAGGCAAGGGGGCGGTGGGTGTGCTCATGGATGAAGATCCGCGTTAACTATCAAAATCGTAGCTGCTCACGCCAATGGAATGGGCGCTAGGGGCTGATTTCTTATAAATCAACGCCCCTGCAAACAGACCGGGACGCAATCAACGCCCCGGTATTTCCCCAGGCGAGCGAAGCAACGCCCGTTCGTGAACAACCGTGGAACTGGCTTTGCCAGGCCACTGGTTGTGCCCCCTGCGTGTCGTATTGGCTTTTCAAGCCAATACGAGGGGGGTTGGCGGAAAGTGCGCAGCACTGCAGCCTGGGGGTGTGCCAAATTAAGCAGCGACAAACTCATTCCACTTCTGGACCATGTAGTTGTTCTCGTCCATCAAGGCGTTCCAGCAGGCGATGCCGCCCATGCGGGCTTCGTAGCTGCCGCCGTCGCGGATCTGGCCGACCTTGGCCAGCACGTCGCCGTTGGGGCTCTTGATGTCTTGCGTGGCAGACTTGCCTTCCATCCAGTAGGCCCACTCGTAGGGCTCCATCTTGGACTTGGCGGTGTCGAGCACGGCGCTGTAGTAGCCCTGGCGGTTCAGGTAGGCACCGGCCCAGCCGTCGAGGAACCAGTTGATGAACTCGTAGGCACCGTCCAGCGTGCGGCCTTTCAGCGTGGCGGGCAGGCCGAAACCGGCAGCCCAGGCACGGTACCCTTCCTTCAGCGGCTGGAAGGTGCAGGCAATGCCCTTGGTGCGCACGGCGGTAACGGCAGGCGACCACATCGACTGGATCACCACTTCGCCGGACGACATCAGGTTGACCGACTCGTTAAAGTCTTTCCACAGGGCGCGGAACTGGCCTTGTTTTTTGGCTTCGATCAGGGTCTTGATGGTCAGGTCGATTTCCTTTTTGGTCATGTTGCCTTTGTCGGGGTATTTGTAGAGTCCCATGGCTTCGACCACCATCGCCGCGTCCATGATGCCGATGGAGGGGATGTTCAAAATCGCCGCCTTGCCCTTGAATTCGGGGTTCAGCAGCTCGGCCCAGGAGGTGATGGGGCGCTTGATCAGGTCGGGGCGGATGCCCAGCGTGTCGGCGTTGTACACGGTGGGGATCAGGCTCATGTACTGGGTGGGCGTGGCCGAGAATTTCTTCGACTTTTCGCCTTCCAGGAAGATCACTTTCTTGGGTGCCGTGCCCTGGTCGCCCACGGCCTTGCCGTTGACCATGCCGGTGGTGAACAAGGGGGTGATCTTGTCGGCGTTCTTGATGCGCTTGGTGTCGATGCCCTTGAGGTTGCCGGTGGGCACGATCTTCTTCAGCGAGAAGTATTCGGTGTCGATCAGGTCAAAACTGTTGGGTGCGGTGACGGCGCGCTTGGTCACGTCGTCGGTGGTCACGGCCACGTATTGGATGGTGATGCCGGTGTCGGCCTTGAATTTTTCGGCAATGGCTTTGTCCTGGTTCACCGCAGTGCCCAGGTAGCGCAGCGTGATTTTTTCTTGGGCGTGCACAAACGGTGCAATGCCGCTGGCCAAAATGCCCGCCGTGCCTTTGAGCAGGGTGCGGCGCTGCACCGTGGCTTGCAGGGCATTCATGGGTTCAGGAAGTACGTCGGACATGGTCAAAACTCCTAGGGGGGTTACAGGGTGGAAATCAGGCAGGAACAGGAACAGAAACGGGACCGAGAGGGTGGGCGGCATCCGGCGCCCAGGCCAGTTGCACGGCCTCGGCCACGCGGTAGGGGCGGGCGGCAAACTGGGCTTCGGACACCATCACCGAGAACTCGGCTGTGGAGCTGGCGGTTTGGGCCACGCCAGGTTTTTGCAGGCCCAGCAGCACATAGGTGCCCTGGTACTCCACATCGCTGACTACGGCGCGGATGTTGTGTGGGCCGTCGGGCACGGCGGCCTCGGCGGGAATGATTTGCATGTGGTCGGTGCGCACGCCAATCTTGCCGCGCGGCGTGTCCAGCACGTTGTGGCCGCCCATGAAGCGCGCCACGAATTCACTGGCCGGGCGGTTGTACACCTCGTGCGGGCTGCCCACCTGCTCGATCAGCCCGTGGTTCATCACCACCATGGTGTCGGCCAGGGCCATGGCCTCTTCTTGCGAGTGGGTGACGTGGATGAAGGTCAGGCCCAGCTCCTTTTGCCAGCGGCGCAGCTCGGCACGCATCTGGATGCGCAAGAACGGGTCGAGGGCGGACAAAGGTTCGTCCAGCAACAGCACCTTGGGCTGGGTGATCAGCGCCCGGGCCAGCGCCACGCGCTGCTGCTGGCCGCCCGACAACTCGCTGGGTGTGCGGTCGGCCAGGTGGCCCATGGCCACGCGCTCCAGCAAATCCTTGGCCTTGGCATGGCGCTCGGCCTTGTCCATGCCCTTCATCTTCAGGCTGAAAGCCACGTTGTCCAGCGCACTGAGGTGTGGGAACAGCGCAAAGCTCTGGAACATCATGGCCGTGCCACGCGCGGCGGCGGGCAGGTCGGTGATGTTGCGGTTTTCCAGCAGGATGTCGCCGCTGGTGACCGACTCGTGTCCAGCCACCATGCGCAGCGTGGTGCTTTTGCCGCAACCCGAAGGCCCCAGCAAACAACAGTAGCTACCGCTGGCGATACGCAGGTTGATGCTGTCAACGGCCGGCTTGGACGATCCATAGCGCTTGGTCAGCGCGATGATTTCGATAGCCGAAGGTGCGGAGGAGGATGTAGGAGCGGACATATCCGTCCTCTATGCATAGGCCGTGCCAGCTTTGCGTACGTTGCAATTGTTAAATTGCGTACAAAACTGCACCGGGAATGTGCGCAATCGGTCCCTGCGCCGACAGAACGCGCAGGCTTGGTGCGCTAGCTAGCGGCTATTTGCCGCAATCTGGCGCAAAGCCTGCTCAAACACCTCGGGCGGCTGTCCACCCGAGATCAAATGCCGGTCGTTGATGATGATGGCGGGCACCGAATGGATGCCTTGGCTGGTGTAGAACTCTTCGCGTTCGCGCACTTCCTCGGCAAATTCATCCGACTCCAGAATGGCCCGCGCCCGCACCGGGTCCAGCCCCACCTGCTCGGCCACCTGCACCAGCAAGGCGTGGTCGCTGGGGTTTTGCCCCAGGGTGAAGTAGGCATCGAACAGTGCCTGCTTCAGGGCGTGCTGGTGCCCTTCGAGCTCGGCCCAATGCAGCAGGCGGTGCGCATCGAAGGTGTTGTAGATGCGGTTGCGCTGGCCCAGGTTAAAGGTAAAGCCCAGCTCGGCCCCGCGTGCGCGGATATTTTCCTTGTTCGCCGCCGCCTGGGCCGGGGTAGAGCCGTATTTGCGCGCCAGGTGCTCGGTGGTGTCTTCGCCCTCGGGGGCCATTTGTGGATTCAGCTCGAACGGCTGGAAGTGCAACTCGGCGGTGATGCTGTCACTGACCCGCGCCAGCGCCTGTTCCAGCGACTTCAAACCCACCACGCACCAGGGGCAGGACACATCCGAGACGAAATCAATCTTGAGCGCAGTCATCCTATTTTTCCTTGTTTGAAAAGCTGTGGATAGTTCTGGCACAACCAGCTAGTTATCCACAGGTAAACGCTAAATTTAAAAGTTGTTCATTTTGGCGTGACACCAGAAAAGCAAGGTCACGCACACCCGGCAACACGGGATAAGCTGTTGATTAAAAAGGACAAAACAGGCTTACCCACAGAAGAGCCGCATGCTTACTACTACTACTATGTATTAATAGAACCATTAGAAGAATAGTCAAACACGAAGTCCGCCGAAATCTGTGGGCCGAAAAGCCCCAAAAATGCAAAAAGGCAGGCCTCCACGGTGTGAAGAGCCTGCCTTTCAAGGAAAGAAGAGTTTTAGACGCTGGGACGGGTAGCGATTTCCAGCTGCGTAAGGTAGTGCATAGCGTGCAAGTCGCTGCTGCCACACATGTCCAGTGCGGGCTGCAACTGGCCACAGACCGCTGGCCGCTCGGGCTGGCCAAAAATGCGGCAACGGTTGGCCGCGTCGAGCTGCACGCAGCGCACCCCGGCGGGCTTGCTGATGCCATCCACCACCGGCATGCCGGGGATGGGTGAGCTGATGCTGGGGGCAATGCAGCAGGCACCGCAGCCGGGTCGGCAATCCATGGGTTTACTATAGTTTTAGGAGCTGCTTGCGCTTATGGAATAAGCGCTAGAGTCCAATTAGGCTTGAAATTTGCGGGCTGCCCACAGCACCTGGTCCACCACGGCCTGCACACTGGCGCGGTGGCTGTCTTGCTTCAAGCTGCCGTCTTCGGCAAACGCATCGAACGCCCGGCCCAGCGCGAACTGCTTGGGGGCCACCCAGCACTGCATATTGGCCATCAGCGGCGACAGGTGCGTCAGCGAGCGCAAACCCCCCAGCCCACCGGGCGACGCACTCAGCAGGCCCACCACCTTGCCGGTGAAAGAGCGGAAACCGTCTTTCCACACCGGGTCGGTCTTGATGGGGCTGGAGGCCCAGTCGATGGTGTTTTTCAGCAGCGCAGGGTAGCTGCCGTTGTACTCGGGCGCGCAAATGATCCAGGCCGGGTGCGCAAACATGATTTCCTTCAGGCGCAGCACGTCGGCAGGCGTGCCCTCGGCCTCCAGGTCGGCGTTGTACAGGGGGATGTCGAAGTCGGCCAGCTCAATGTGCGTGACCTCGGCCCCGGCATCTGTGGCGATGCGGGCGGTGGCCAGGGCCAGTTGGCGGTTGTACGACTGTTTGCGGGTGCTGCCCGCGAAGATGAGTGTTTTCATGCCGCAGATTGCACCATATTTCGGGCCAAAGCTTGTAACGCCAGACTGACGTGCGGCTGTTCGGCCAGCAGCGACCAGAACTGCCGGGCGGCGGCCATGGCGGTGGCGTTGGCCCAAAAACCATCGGTGGCAAATGCGGCGTAGTCCAGCCCGCCGGTGTGGGCATCGGGCTTGTAGCGCATGGGCAGCATGTCGTAGACCGGGGCCAGGGCGAAGCGGCCTTTGGCGATCTCTTTCAAGCTGTCCCCTTGGGCGAACAGGGCCAGATTGCCCGCGTGCATGCCGGTATTGCCCACCAGACGGCCAAATTGCAGCCGGAACAGCGCCTGCTGTGCACCGTCTGCCGACAGCCGCCCTTGCCGCGCCAGCGCGTCGCAGGTAGCGGCCCAGTGCTGGTAACCACCGGGCACAAAGGCCGCGTGCGCCGCACCCACCGACACCACGTGCTGGCGACCCGCGTTGCCGGTACGGTCAAACCGCTGGCTGACCAGGTAGGTGCGGTTGTGGCTGTGCACCACCTCGCAGGCCGCCACCTGCTGGCCGTAACTTTGCAGCACCTGCAGGCACAGGGCTTCGGCATGCAGCAGGTCGTGCCAGCGCTCACCAAACGGTGTGCCACGGGGCGGCGAGAACTTCACCAGTACCGGCCTGCCCAGGTGGTTGGTGGCCAAAAATTTGGGCTGATCGCCTCCGATGGACGCGCCCGCAGGCAGGGTGGAGTGGATGTTTTCGGCCAGCGTGTCCAGTGCCTGGCCCAGGTCGGGCCCCGGTGGGGGCAGGGTGGGCAAAGCGGTGGCTGCGTGCAGGTGGCCCAGCACCAGGGCCCCGGGTGCGTCGTGCAGGTGCAGGGCGGCGGTCAGCGTGGCCTGCAGGTCCCAATGGTCCGGGTTGCCCGGCACGCCATAGCCCGCCAGACTCTGTGCCAGCAAGCGGCCCAAAAAACCCTGCGCCTGCAGCGGCGACAGGTACCACGGCAGGCCGGTGGTACCCAACACATCCAGGCCTGGCGCTTCGATATGGATCTGGTCCCGGGCCAGCAGGCTCAAAAGCCCCAAGGGTTGCGCCCGGCCTGCGCTGTCCACCCGCCACAGCGGCTGCTGTGCGGCACCGCCTGCGATGGGCTGGGGCAGGGCGTAGCGGGCGCTTTTGCCCTGTCCCAGGGTGAGCACCTGGCCTGGCAACTGGGCCAGCAGGCGCGACACCGTGGACTGGCTTTTGCCCAGGGCCTTCTGGAGTTCTGCCGAGCGTGACGCGCCAAAGGTTTGTAAATGCAATAAAAGTGCGTCGGTATCGACAGGCATAGTGAATAGAAAAAATAATGAAAAATTCCCATTGAATCAACAGGCTACGCTGATTTTAACTATGAAGTGAATAGTAAATGCCTGGCTACACGGGTTTGTCATTGCGTTGACGGTAACCCTTGGGCGTTTGCCCGTACTGCGCCCGAAAGCGGTGGATGAAGTAGCTGGGGTTGGCGTAGCCGCAGGCCCAGGCCACCTCTTTGACCGCCAGCGCGCTCTCGGCCAGCAGGCGGGCGGCGCGGGCCATGCGCATGCGGTTGATGTAGGCCACCAGGGCTTCCTGCGTTTGCTGGCGGAACAGGTGCGACAAATAGTCTGCGGTACAGCCGCACTGCTGGGCCAGGCCGCGCACGCTCAAATCTGCATCGCCCAGCTGGTTTTGCACCAGCACCCGCACCTTGGTGACCCAGGCGGATTCGGGGACGGTGTGCGGGTCCACATCGGCCAGCGCGCGCAGCACCCCGGCGGTGGCGGCGGCCACCAGGGCGCGGATTTGCAGCGTGGCCCATTCGGCCTGTTGGCTCTGCCCCAGCCGGGCCGCGTCGGCCAGCCAGTCGTGGATGTGGCGGGCCTGGGGGTGCTGGCGCATTTCCAGGTGACGGATGCCAGGCTTGCCAGTGTGGATTTCGTGCGCGAGGTGGCAGGTGAGGGCGTGGGCCTCGGCATAGACCACCAGGTTGGCAAATGGCTGGGTGGGCGCGGCGCGCACCTGCTCGGCGTGCAGCAACTGCGGCGGCATGAGCAGGGCCTCGCCAGGGCCCAGGGTCAGGGTGCCGTGCGGCAGGCGGAAGTCGGTCCAGCCGCCGGTTTGCAGAAACAGCTCGGGCCCGACGTGGAAGTGGCCCTCGCCGCGCTCCACCGGCGCTCCGCCCGGCAGGTGCACCACCAGGCTGCCCGCCATGGCGCGGCTTAAGAAGTCGCCCAGGTGCTGGCGCATGGTGACCGCATCCTGGCTGGCGGATGGAGCCTGTGGGGCGCTGCAGAAGGTGGATGCGGGCGATCCAGGATTTTTGCTATTCATTGCGGATTATTGACAGCAATCGGGCTGGTGGGAGGGACTGGGCAGGCTTAGAGTCTAGGCCACACCCAGCCAAACCCCCACCCCAGGAGCATCCTAGTGAAAACCCGTATTTCTGTTATTGTCTGGAACGAATTCCGCCACGAACGCGAAAATGCCGCCGTGGGTGCCATCTACCCCGAAGGCCTGCACACCACCATTGCCAACGCCCTGGCCGCCACCCCTGGCCTGAACCCCGGTGCTTTGCCGGTGGATGTCAGCGTCGCCACATTGGACGACCCCGAGCACGGTCTGAGCGAAGCCCGCCTGGCCAGCTGCGACGTGCTGATCTGGTGGGGCCACAAGGTGCACAACCTGGTGGAGGACGCGGTGGTGGACCGGGTGCAAAAACGCGTGCTGGAAGGCATGGGCTTGATCGTGCTGCATTCCGGCCATTTCAGCAAAATCTTCCGCCGCATGATGGGCACCAACTGCTCGCTGAAATGGCGCGAGGCGCATGAGAAAGAGCGCCTGTGGGTGGTCGAGCCTTCGCACCCTATTGCCGCCGGTTTGGGCGAGTACTTTGAGCTGCCCAACGAGGAGATGTACGGCGAACGTTTTGACATTCCGCAACCTGACAGCACGGTGTTCATTTCGTGGTTCGAGGGCGGCGAGGTGTTCCGCTCCGGCTGCTGCTGGGAGCGCGGCCATGGCCGCATCTTCTACTTCCGTCCGGGCCATGAGGCCTATCCCACGTACCACGACAAAAACGTGCAGCGCGTGATCGCCAATGCCGTGCAGTGGGCCGCGCCCCGCGTCAATATTGTGGACGTGTGCCCCAACGCCGCGCCGCTAGAGCCCATCAGCCCCAAGGCCGGTTTCACCAACGTTGGCATCGTTCAAAGTAACAAGGACTTGGCATGAGCACCAAACTGCGCGTTGGCGTGATCGGCCTGGGCATGGGCCGTGCCCACATCAAGGGCTGGCAAGAGCACCCGCAGGTCGAAGTAGTGGCGATTGCCGATCCCGATGCCGCCCGCCTGGCCAAGGTGGGCGACGAGTTCAAGGTGGCAGGCCGCTACGCTTCTGCCGAGGCCATGCTGGCCACCGAAAAGCTGGACGTGGTCAGCGTCTGCACGCCGAATAAGTTTCACGTGGAACTTACCTTGGACGCGCTGGCCGCAGGCTGCCACGTGCTGTGCGAAAAGCCCATGGCCATGAACGCCCAAGAGGGCCGCCAGATGCTGGAAGCCGCCAAGGATGCGGGCAAGCGGCTGATGATCAACTTCTCGTACCGCTTCAGCGCCGCGTCCCGCGCCCTCAAGGCCCAGGTGGATGCAGGCCTGTTTGGCGACTTCTACTTTGGCCGCAGCCTCTGGCACCGCCGCCGCGGCATGCCCGGCTTTGGCGGCTGGTTTGGCACCAAGGCGCTGGCCGGGGGCGGCCCGCTGATCGACCTGGGCGTGCACCGCCTGGACCTGGCCCTGTGGTTGATGGGCTACCCGCAACCCACCTGGGTGATGGGCAGCACCTACAGCCCCATCGCCAGCGACCTGGCCCAGAAGGCCGGCAAGACCTTTGACGTGGAAGATCTGGCCGCCGGGTTCATCCGCTTCTCCAACGGCGCTACGCTGGCCCTGGAGGCCTCCTGGGCCGCCAACATCCAGGAGGCCGAGCTGATGGAAACCCGGCTGCTGGGCACCAAGGCCGGGCTGCTGCAAAAGAACCTGGGTGGCGGCTACACCTTTGATGCGCACGTCTACACCGAAGTCAACGGCGCGCCGGTGGACATGCTGCTGTGCCCCCCCACGGTAGATGCCAAATCGGCCATGTTCGACTACGCTGAAGCCATCCTGACCAACACGCCGCACCCGGCAGGCGGGGACGAGGGCCTGGTGGTGATGCAGATTCTGGACGCGCTGTACGAGAGCGCGCGCACGGGCAAGCCGGTGCAGATTGGGGGCTAGTACCCAGCCACGCAAGTATCGGAACATGAAAGCGCGCTTTCGCACCCATGCCGTCGTTGCAAAGCCTCGCCATAGCCACAGCTATGTCTGCGTTTTGCGCCTAGGCCTGCGCGCGAAATCATCACTTTCATTTTGTTCCTCTACTTACGTGCCTGGGTACTAGGTTTGACGCGGTAATGCAATCGCATTACCATTGGGGTGCATTTATTTGCTCTAGGAGCCACCCATGACTGCCATGCTCGAAGCCGAGTCTTCGCTGACCGACCGCTACCAGACCACCGTGCCGGAATCCGTGCGTCGTGCACTGCGGCTGGGCAAGCGCGACAAGATCCATTACGCCATCCGCCCTGATGGCGATGTGGTGCTCACCCGGGTGGCGCAGGTCGAGGCCGACGATCCAGTGCTGGGCGATTTCTTGCACTTTCTGGCCCGCGATATGGCCAGCCATCCGCAGCGTTTGGTAGCCCTGGATGCCGGGTTGGTCCAGCGCATCCAGTCGCTGGTGGGCGGTGTGGAGATGGACCTGTCCGCACCCCTGTCGGCAGACGACGAATGAAGCCTGTTCAGCCGGGGCCGCTGGTCGCACACGGCTGGACGGTTTTTGCCCACCCGCTGTTCCTCGACCAGTTAGAGGTCTTGACCCGCCAGGTCGAGGCGCTGCAGTACAAAGATCCCACCGGCTATATCCACAAGAACGCCACCAAGCGCCTTACTGCCATCGCCAAACTGGCATTCGATGTGATCCCCCAAGACCCGGCGCGGCCGGAGTATCGGCAGGGCGGCACACTGGGCGCAGAGCACAAGCACTGGTTTCGCGCCAAGTTTTTCCAGCAGTACCGGCTGTTTTTCCGCTTCCACGCCCAGAGTCGGGTGCTGGTGTTGGCCTGGGTGAACGATGAGGACACCAAACGGGCATATGAAAGCGGTGACGATGCCTACCGGGTGTTTCGCAAGATGCTGGAGAGCGGGCATCCCCCGGGGGATTGGGACAGTTTGCTGGAGGAGGCGCGTGGGGCATCACCGCGTCTGCGTAAAGCCGTCGCGCCATAGCTTGCAAACCCCCAACCACACCCCCGTCACCATTCAGGACTACCATCCGCCCTCAACCCCACAGGAACCCCGTCCATGACCACTGCCCACGGCTACGCTGCCACCTCCCCAACTTCCCCCCTGGCCCCTTTCAGCTTCGAGCGGCGCACGCCCGGCGCGCAAGACGTGGCCTTGGATGTGCTGTTCTGCGGGGTCTGCCATTCCGACCTGCACACCGCCCGCAACGAGTGGAAGAACACGGTGTACCCGTCGGTGCCTGGCCACGAGATCGTGGGCCGCGTCACGGCGGTGGGCGATCTGGTGTCTAAATTCAAGGTGGGTGACCTGGTCGGCATCGGTTGCATGGTGGACAGCTGCCAGCACTGCACGCCTTGCGCTGACGGCCTGGAGCAGTACTGCGCCAACGGCTTTACCGGCACCTACAACGGCCCCGACCAGACCACCGGCGAGAACACCTATGGCGGCTACTCCAACCACATGGTGGTGCGCGAATCCTTTGTGCTGCGCATCGGCCACGCCGAAGCCGATCTGGCCGCCGTGGCCCCGTTGCTGTGCGCGGGCATCACCACCTATTCGCCGCTGCGCCAGTGGAAGGTCGGCCCCGGCCAGAAGGTAGGCATCGTCGGCCTGGGCGGGCTGGGCCACATGGGCGTGAAGATCGCCGCCGCCATGGGCGCGCATGTGGTGCTGTTCACCACTTCCGAGAGCAAGCGCGCCGACGCGCTGCGTCTGGGTGCCAAGGAAGTCGTGGTGTCCAAGAACGCCGACGAGATGGCCGCCCATGCCAACAGCTTTGACTTCATCCTCAACACCGTGGCCGCCGCGCACAACCTGGATGTGTTCCTGGGCCTGCTCAAGCTGGATGGCACCATGACCCTGGTGGGCGCGCCTGAAACCCCGCACCCGTCGCCCAATGTGTTCGGCCTGATCATGAAGCGCCGCCGCCTGGCCGGTTCGCTGATCGGCGGCATCAAGGAAACCCAGGAGATGCTGGACTTCTGCGCCCAGCACGGCATCGTGTCGGACATCGAAACCATCCCCATGGACCAGATCGAAGCCGCCTACACCCGCATGCTGAAGAGCGATGTGAAGTACCGCTTTGTGATCGACATGGCTACGCTATAGTTTTTAGGCCATTTTTCAGGCATCAAAATAGCTGCTACCGCCCATTCCATTGGCGGTAGCAGCTATCAAATTTGCACTATTTTTGCCGGTATAGATACCAGCCCGCAAACGCGGTAAATACCCCGATCAGCCCGGCAATCACCATGAAGCCGTGGGGGTGGTCGGCCAGCGGGATGCCGCCCACGTTCATGCCCAGCAGACCGGCCACGATGTTGATCGGCAGGGCCAGCACGGTGACCATGGTCAGTGTGAAGACGCTGCGGTTGGTTTGCTCGCTCACCTGGGCGGCAATTTCTTCCTGCAGCAGCTTGATGCGCTCTTTCAGCTCCGACATGTCGCGGATGGTCAGCGAAAACTCTTCGGTGGCTTGGCGCAGGGCTTCCAGGTCGTGCTCGCTGATCCAGGGCGGCGGCAGGCGCAGCAGGCGAAACAGGGCTCCCGGCTCGGGGGCCAGCAGGCGCTGCAGCCGTACCAGCACGCGGCGCAGGCGGCCCAGGTCGGCGCGGCGGTTGTGCAGCCTGCCGACCAGAAACTTGTCTTCAATCGCGTCCACCTGCAGGGTGGTTTCGCGCACGATGCGCACCAGCACGTCGCCTTGCTCCATCAGCAGCTGGTTTAAAAACGCTACCGATGAGGCCAGCGGCTTGCCGTTTTTGACCGCGTCGCGCATGCGGTCGATGGAGCGCAGCGGGTGCGAGCGGGCGCTCAGCGCCAGGTGCGGGGTCACGTTGAGCCACAGGCTGGCGATCTCGGCGGGGTCGAAGGCGAACTCGAACGCCACGTCGTTGACCACCGCCACCAAGGTGTCGTGCGCGTCTTCGATGCGGGTGGAGCGCGAGCCCGCGTGCAGTGCCTCGAAGAACTCGGGCACCGGTTCCAGCTGCTTGCGGATACTGGCTTCGGCCGTGGCATCGCTAAGGTTGAAGTGCAGCCAGACAAAGTCGCCCGGGTTTTTGGGCGCCGCGTTGCGTAACCAGGCTGCAGCTTCAGGCAAATCGACCGGGCGGCCCGCCGCACCCTGGGTGAACAGGTAGCCGCAGATCAGGCCGGTTTTATCCGCGCCGTAGGTGGTGTGCATATGGGAGGATTCAGATCAACCCGCGACTTTAGCCCGCAGCTTTTGCACCAGCGTGACAACCGCCAGCGCCGCCGCACCGGCCAGCACGCCGGTAATACCGTCGATCAGCAGCGGGGCCAGGGTAGACAGGCCGGGCACAGCGGCAGCTTGCGCCGTGAGGGATTCGGCCAGGTGGTGCAGGGCGGGCCAGCCGTGCGTCAGGATGCCGCCGCCCACCAGGAACATGGCGGCGGTGCCCACCACCGACAGGGTCTTCATCATCCAGGGTGCAAACGCCAGAATGCCCCGGCCCAGGCCGCGCTGCCAGGCGCTGTTTTGCTGCGCCAGGTACAGGCCGCCATCGTCGAGCTTGACGATGCCCGCCACCAGCCCGTACACGCCCACCGTCATCAGCAGTGCAATGGTGGACAGCACGGTGAGCTGGGTGCTGAAACCGGTGCCTTGCACGGTGCCCAGGGTGATGGCGATGATCTCGGCCGACAGGATGAAGTCGGTGCGCACCGCGCCTTTGATCTTGTCTTTTTCCAGTGCCACCAGGTCGATGGCCGGGTTGGCCACGGCTGCCACCAGGGCGTTGTGCTCGGCGGCGACCGCTTCGGCGCTGTGCAGGTACTTGTGGGCCAGCTTCTCAAAGCCTTCAAAACACAAAAACACCCCGCCCGCCATCAGCAGCGGGGTCACGGCCCAGGGTGCCACGGCGCTGATAGCCAGTGCCGCAGGTACCAGGATCAGCTTGTTGACAAACGAGCCCTTGCACACCGCCCACACCACCGGCAGCTCGCGGTCGGCCTTCACGCCGCTGACCTGCTGCGCGTTCAGCGCCAGGTCATCGCCCAGCACGCCGCTGGTCTTTTTGGCCGCCACCTTGGTCAGCAGGGTCACGTCGTCCAGGATGGAGGCAATATCGTCGATCAGGGCAAGCAGGCTAGAGGCCATGGGAAATTTCCAAGCAGGGCCGCTGCACCGTGCGGCGGCAAGGGGGAGATTGTCGCTGGCCGTTAAGACCACACGTCAAATAGGCTATCTGTGCTGGTATGGCAAGCACAGGCAGCTATAAAAACCGCAGCGTTAGGGGCTATTTTTGTCCAGCCAGATAGGCCTGCGCTTTCAGGCCAACAAACTGGCGGCCCGGGTTGTCGCCGCTGCACCATTCCTCGGGGCTGAACAGCGCAAACAGGCCGATCTTGGCCAGGGTGGGGATGGCTAGCTCCAGCTCGTGTTCAATCTCGCCGCGCCCGCTCGCATCGGCGGCGTTGTACAGCGCCACGTTGTGCAGCATGGCGGCCAACGTGCCGGTTTGCAGCTGGCTGCCGTCTTGCAGGGTGACGCGCGGCAGGGTTTCGCCCGCCGCCAGGATCTTTTGGTTGACGCGGGCCAGGATGATGGCTTCGGTGGAAGAGGGCATGGGGGTCTCCTGTCGGGTGGGGGAGTAGGAATGATAAGAGCCAGCATATCGCAGGGAATGGGGCTGCTTATTAAAATGGCGGATTCCCCCTTCTGTTTGTGGCCTACCGTTTGGGTAGGTCTGGGCAACGCTGGGGCTGGCACTGACAGAGGACGCGTGTATGTTGTACCCCCAAGAATTTGATGTGATCGTGGTTGGCGGTGGCCATGCTGGCACCGAGGCCGCGCTGGCCGCTGCGCGCATGGGCTGCAAAACCCTGCTGCTCACGCACAACATCGAGACCCTGGGCCAGATGAGCTGCAACCCGTCCATCGGCGGTATCGGCAAGGGGCATCTGGTCAAAGAGGTGGACGCGCTGGGCGGGGCCATGGCCTTGGCCACCGACGAGGGCGGCATCCAGTTCCGCATCCTCAATTCCAGCAAAGGCCCTGCCGTGCGCGCCACCCGCGCCCAGGCCGACCGCGTGCTGTACAAGGCCGCCATCCGCCGCATGTTGGAGAACCAGCCGAATCTATGGCTGTTCCAGCAGGCGGTGGACGACCTGATGGTGGAAGGCGACCGGGTGGTGGGTGCTGTGACGCAGGTGGGCGTGCAGTTCCGTAGCCGCACCGTGGTGCTGACGGCGGGCACTTTCCTGGATGGCAAGATCCACGTGGGCCTGAACAACTACGCCGCAGGCCGTGCGGGCGACCCCCCGGCGGTAAGCTTGAGCGCCCGGCTCAAGGAACTCAAGCTGCCCCAGGCCCGCCTGAAAACCGGCACGCCGCCGCGCATCGATGGCCGCAGCATCGACTACAGCCAACTCGAAGAGCAGCCCGGCGACGGCATGCCCGGCGGCATGGGCGCGCAGATTCCGGTGTTCAGCTTCATGGGTAACCGGGCGATGCACCCGCAGCAAATGCCGTGCTGGATCACCCACACCAATGCGCGCACGCACGAGATCATCCGCTCCGGCTTTGACCGCAGCCCCATGTTCACCGGCAAGATCGAAGGCGTGGGCCCGCGCTACTGCCCCAGCGTGGAAGACAAGGTAAACCGCTTTGCCGACAAAGACAGCCACCAGATCTTTCTGGAGCCCGAGGGCCTGAACACCCACGAGATTTACCCCAACGGCATCTCCACCAGCCTGCCGTTTGACGTGCAGTACGACCTGGTGCGCTCCATGAAGGGTATGGAAAACGCCCACATCCTGCGCCCCGGCTACGCCATCGAATACGACTACTTTGACCCCCGCGCCCTGAAAACCAGCTTCGAAACCCGCGCCATCGGCGGCCTGTTTTTTGCGGGGCAGATCAACGGCACCACCGGCTACGAAGAGGCCGCGGCCCAGGGCCTGTTCGCCGGGATCAACGCCGCACTGCAATGCCGCGGCGAGAATTCCTGGCTGCCGGGCCGCGACCAGGCCTACCTGGGCGTGCTGGTCGATGACCTAATCACCAAGGGCGTGACCGAGCCCTACCGCATGTTCACCAGCCGCGCCGAGTTCCGTCTGCAGCTGCGCGAAGACAACGCCGACATGCGCCTCACCGAAATGGGCCGCAGCATGGGCCTGGTGGACGATGCCCGCTGGGAATCGTTCAACCGCAAGCGCGAGGCTGTTTCACGTGAAACAGAGCGACTGCGCAGCCTGTGGATCAGCCCCAAGAACCTGGCGGTGGCCGAGGCCGAGCGGGTGCTGGGCAAAGCCATTGAACACGAGTACAGCTTGGCCGAGCTGCTGCGCCGCCCGGATGTGCACTACGACGGGTTGATGTCGCTGGCCGGGGCCAAGTTTGCCGTGCCCGAGTTCGCCCCCGGTGTTCCACGTGAAACAGCCGAGGCCGACTTTGTGGCCACCGTGCTGGAGCAGGTGGACATCAACGCCAAGTACTCGGGCTACATCGAACGCCAAAAGTCCGAGATCGACCGCGCCGCCCACTACGAGCACCTGAAGATCCCCGCCGACCTGGACTACCTGCAGGTCAGCGCCCTGAGCTACGAGGTGCGCCACACCTTGAACAAACACCGGCCCGAGACCTTGGGCCTGGCCTCGCGCATGTCGGGCGTGACCCCGGCGGCCATCTCGCTGCTGCTGGTGCATTTGAAGAAACTAGGCTGGAAGGACCGGCCCACCGTGGAGGAAGCCGCCGCATGAGCGACCGTCTGGAAATCCTCACCCGCAGCACCGCCCAGCTCGGCTTGGCCCTGTCGGACGCGCAGCACCAAACCCTGCTGCGTTATCTGGACATGATCCTGAAGTGGAACAAGGTCTACAACCTGACCTCGCTGCGCGACCCGGCCGAGGCGCTGACCCATCACCTGATTGACAGCCTGGCCGCCGTGCCGCCGCTGCTGCGCCACTTGGATGGACGTGCGGATGCCAAGCTGCTGGACGTGGGCTCCGGCGCCGGCCTGCCCGGCGTGGTGTTCGCCATCTGCTGCCCGCAGCTGCAGGTGCGCTGCGTAGATACCGTGGGCAAAAAAGCCGCGTTTGTGCAGCAAGCCGCGCTGGAGCTCAAGCTGCCCAACCTGCGCGGCGTGCACGCCCGGGTGGAGAGCCTGACCGAAAAGTTCGACGTGGTCAGCGCCCGGGCGTTTGCTTCGTTGGTGGACTTCACCACCTGGTCGGTGGGCGCGCTGGCAGAGCAGGGCGTGTGGCTGGCCATGAAAGCCAAACACCCGGATGCCGAAATCGCCGCGCTGCCTGCCTCGGTAGAGGTGTTTCACGTGGAACAACTGGTGGTGCCGGGCCTCGACGCAGAGCGTTGCATTATCTGGATGCGCACCCAAAACCCCGTCGCGTAAACTCGCCTCCTCACACGCGAGGAGATTCCCATGTTCGGCATTGCAAATTACGGCGCGTTCGTCGCTGCCATCATCGTTTTTTTGATGGTTCCCGGCCCGGGTAATTTGGCGCTGATCACCTCCACCAGCAAGGGCGGCATACGCGGCGGCCTGGCTGCCACGCTGGGCGTGATCCTGGGCGACCAGGTGCTGATGTGGACGGCGGTGGCCGGTGTGGCGGCCTTGTTGGCCAGCTACCCGGTGGCGTTTGCGGCGGTGCAGTGGCTGGGTGCCGCCTACCTGGCGTTCCTGGGCATCAAGATGCTGCTGGCCAAGGCGGGCGATGCGCCTATTTTGAACATCAAGCCGTCCCACTTTCTGCGCCAGGCCCTGGTCATCACCTTGCTGAACCCCAAGGCCATCATGTTCTATATGGCGTTTTTCCCGCTGTTTGTCGACCCGGTGCAGCACCAGGGCCTGCTGACCTTTGCGGTGATGGCGCTGACCATTGCGGCGCTGACCTTTGCCTATGGCCTGGTCGCCACCTTGCTGACCCATTTTCTGGCCGAGCGCATGCGTGCGAACCCGGCTGTGTCCCGCGCGCTGAACAAGCTGGCGGGCGTTTTCCTCATTGGCTTTGGCGTGAAGCTGGCGCTGTCTAAATAATCTGAAAGTGCCGCATGGCTAAAGTTTTTTGTGTTGCGAACCAAAAGGGTGGGGTCGGTAAAACCACCACCACCGTCAACCTGGCCGCCGGTCTGGCCAAGGTGGGGCAGCGCGTGCTGATGATCGACCTGGACCCGCAGGGCAACGCCACCATGGGCTCGGGCGTGGACAAGCGCACGCTGGAACTCACGGTGTACGACGTGCTGCTCGAATCCAGCAGCATTGCCGAGGCCCGCGTGATTGCCGAAAAGTGCGACTACCACGTGCTCGGCTCCAGCCGCGAACTCAGCGGGGCCGAGGTCGAGCTGGTGACCATGGAGCGCCGCGAAAAGCGCCTGCAGGCCGCCATCGCCAAGGTATCGGCCGAATACGACTTTGTGCTGATCGACTGCCCGCCCAGTTTGTCGATGTTGACGCTCAACGGCCTGTGCGCCGCCAACGGCGTGATCGTGCCCATGCAGTGCGAATACTTTGCGCTGGAAGGCCTGACCGACCTGGTCAACACCATCAAGCAGGTGCACGCCAACCTGAACAAAGACCTGCAAATCATCGGCCTGCTGCGGGTGATGTTCGACCCCCGCATCACCCTGCAGCAGCAGGTGAGCGAGCAGCTCAAGGCCCACTTTGCCGACAAGGTGTTCAACACCGTGATTCCGCGCAATGTGCGCCTGGCCGAAGCACCCAGCTACGGCCTGCCCGGCGTGGTGTTTGACCCCCAGGCCAAGGGCAGCCTGGCTTACATTGAATTCGCCCAGGAAATGGTCGATCGCATTAAATGAAGCACACCCCCAGGCTACAGCGCAAGCGCTTTCCGCCAACCCCCTTGCAGGGGGCAACACCAGCAGCCTGGCAAAGCCAGTTCTGCGGTGTTTCTGGAAGGCGTGCGTTCTGTCTGTCACCATGGTTGTTAAATTTATAAGAAATAGGCCTCTACCGCCCATTCCATCGGCGCAAGCAGCTACTAATTACATAGCAATGACAACTCCCCGCGTTCTCCTCCTTCCCGGCTGGTACAACTCCGGCCCCGGCCATTGGCAAACCCTGTGGGAAGCCCAGTTTGGTGACCTGCGGGTAGAGCAGCACGACTGGGTAACGCCGCTGCGCGGCGACTGGATCACCCGCCTCGAAGAAGTGGTGCAGGCGCAAGATGGCCCGGTGTGGCTGGCCGCGCACAGCCTGGGCTGCCATTTGGTGGCGGCGTGGGCGGCGGTGTCGCGCAGCACGGCCAAGGTGCAGGGGGCCTTGTTGGTGGCACCGCCCGATACGGCGCAGGCCGACTATCCGCCCCAACTGCACCGCTGGGCCGTGCCGGTGCTGGACAAGCTGCCGTTTGTATCCACGCTGGTGGCCTCTACCGACGACCCGTACTGCAGCCTGACCGCCGCCGAAAAGTACGCCCAGCACTGGGGTGCAGCGCTGCATAACATCGGCCCGCGCGGCCACATCAATGCCGAATCCGGCCTGGGCGACTGGCCGCAGGGCAGAAAACTTTTGAGCTCACCCCCAGGCTCCACGCTGCGCGTTTCCGCCAACCCCCTTGCAGGGGGCGAACCTGGTGGTCCGGCGGAGCCGGTCCCACGGGTTCCTGGCCTGGATACCTGACGCCTTTTGCTGAACCCACCTACCTACTGGAAAAATATGGCAACCCCCAAACGCAAAGGCCTGGGCATGGGCCTGGATGCCCTGCTCGGCCCCAAGGTCGTCGATCCCACGCCGCTGGAAACGGGGCTGCCCACCGTCTTGCTGCTGAGCGACCTGGTGCCCGGCCAGTACCAGCCGCGCACCCGCATGGACGAGGGCGCGCTGTACGAGCTGGCCGAAAGTATCAAGGCCCAGGGCATCATGCAGCCCATCCTGGTGCGCCAACTGGCCGCCGGCGACAACGCAGGCCAATACGAAATCATCGCTGGCGAGCGCCGTTTCCGCGCCGCCCGCATCGCCGGGCTGGACCGCGTGCCGGTGCTGGTGCGCGACGTGCCGGACGAATCCGCAGCGGCCATGGCCCTGATCGAAAACATCCAGCGCGAAGACCTGAACCCGCTGGAAGAAGCGCAGGGCTTGCAGCGCCTGGTGAAGGAATTTGGCCTGACGCACGAGCAGGCCGCCCAGGCCGTAGGCCGTTCGCGCAGCGCCGCCAGCAACCTGCTGCGCCTGCTGAACCTGGCCGACCCTGTGCAGACCATGCTGATGGCGGGCGACCTGGACATGGGCCACGCCCGCGCCCTGCTGGCGCTGGACCGGGCCACGCAGATTAGCGCAGGCAGCCAGATTGCCGCCAAGAAAATGTCGGTGCGCGAGGCCGAAAGCCTGGTCAAAAAGCTCAGCGCCGAGTTCTCGCTCACCCCCTCGCCCAAGGCCGCCAAAGAGAAGTCACGCGACCTCAAGCGGGTGGAAGAAGAGCTGTCCGACCTGCTGATGGCCGAGGTGGACATCCGCGTTAAAAAGCGTGTCAAACGCCACGGCAAGTTCGAGGAAATGGGCGAAGTAATCGTGCAATTCGGCTCGCTGGACGAGTTGAACGGCCTGGTCGAAAAACTCACGCGCAGCGCCGCCCATTAACTACATGCTGCGCTGGCCCCTGCCCGCGTTGCTCGCCTGGGGCGGTGCCTGGGCGCTGTTCACCACGCTGCAGCAGCTCGGCCTGCCGGGCGTTGCTGCGCTGCTGTTGGCCAGCGCTGCCGGGGCGGCTTGCAGCCTGCTGGGCGCGACCTGGTGGCGGCGCGGGCTGATTGCGGCGGGCTTTCCGCTGTCGCTGGCCTTGTCGGGCACGGTGGCACTGCCCGCCTGGGCCTGGCTGCTGCCGCTGGCCTTGTTGCTGTTGGTCTACCCGCTGAATGCCTGGCGCGATGCCCCGCTGTTTCCCACGCCCGCCCGCGCCTTGCAGGGCTTGGCGGCGGCTATTCCCTTGCCCGAGGGTGCCTTGGTGCTGGATGCCGGTTGCGGCCTGGGCCACGGCCTGCAGGCGCTGCGCCTGGCCTACCCGCAGGCCTGCCTGCACGGCCTGGAGTGGAGCTGGCCGCTGCGGGCGGTGTGCGCCTTGCGCTGCCCCTGGGCGCGCGTGCGCCAGGGCGACATCTGGCGTGCCGACTGGGCTCCTTACACGCTGGTGTACCTGTTCCAGCGCCCCGAGAGCATGGCCCGCGCCCTGGCCAAGGCCCGCGCGCAAATGGCACCGGGCACGTGGCTGGTGAGTTTGGAATTTGAGGTGGCGGGCGTGGTGCCCACCGGGCGGCTGCAGGCCCCGGACGGGCGGGCGGTGTGGCTGTACCGGGTGTCTACGGGCCATGAAAAAAGCCTCCCGAAGGAGGCTTCTGCGTAAGGGCCAGGTCGATTACTTGCCAATCTTGAGGACACCGCCCTTGCCCAGGCCACCCTTGACTTCTTGTGCCTTGTAGTTGCGCAGCGAAATCACCATGCTGTTGTAGGCATCCACAAAGGCCGATACCGTGGCTTTGCCGGCCGGGGTGCGTGAAAAGCCGCCCAGGCCTGCGGCTGCACCGCCGCCAAAGGCACCCAGGGCGGCACCGTAGTTGGTGGCGGTGGCGTTGCCTTCGGAGATGGCGATTTGCACCTGCGAGCGAATGTCGAACAGCGACAGCGTCACGACCGAGGCTTTGCTCTCCAGCGAGCCTGCGATGGCACCCAAGCCCGGGCCGAGAAAGCCGCCCAACGCGCCCGCGATCTTGCCGGTGGATTCGTTGTCAATGATGATGGCCGGGTCCAGGAAGTAGTCGGCCGCTACGCGCTGGCCTTTTTGCTGCTGTGAACCGGCGCGGAATTCGCCCGAATTACGCTGTTTGTCGGTGATCGTCGAGATCTTGCTTTCCATGCGGTTGTTGCCGATGGAGGTGATCACGAAGCAGTTGGACTGCTGCACCGCCAGGCGCAACAAGGGTTCGATGCTGGTGATCTGGGTGGCTGCGCCGAAGCTGGCGTACCAATCCTTGCCGCGGCCATCGTCTACCGCCAGCGTGCCCAGGGGCGCAGCGCAACGCTCCAGGCTGGAATTGGCACCCGCGCTGGTGCCGCCCGCCGCGCCACCCTGGACGGCGGTGGGGGCATTGCCTGCGGTAATTTGACCGCCGCCGCACCCAGCAAAGGAGAGGGCGCAGGCCAAGGTGGCCCAGCGGACGGTTTTTTGCGGTGTGTTCATGGCTCAGTCTTTCAAAGCGAAGGGTTGCAGGTTAAAAAATCAAAGTTATCGGTAGTACCAGCCGGAAGGCCCCCAAGCCCAGTAATAGGCGTAACCGGTGGCCCACCAGCCATACCAGGACTTGCGGTAGGTTTCGCGCCACTGGTAGTTTTCTTGCTCGGTCTTCTTGGCGGCCCGGGCTTCGACCAGCAGCTTTTTGGCTTCTTTGCTGCCGCTGCCCGAGGCGAGCAGCAGCCACTTTTCGGCCTCTTGTGGATCGGGGCCCATTTCTTCCAGGCCCATCAGGTAGAAGCGGCCCAGGGCCAGTTGGGCCTGCGCGTTACCGCGGTCGCCGGCCTCACGCATCCATTGCAAGGCCTGGTAGCTGTCGCGCTTGATGCCGTCACCCCGGAAGTAGCGCAGCCCCAGGTCGAAGGCGGCCTTGGGGTCTTTGTTGGCAAGTTGGGTCAGCGCGGCAATGCGGCGGGTTTCTTCCGGATTGTCATCATGGGTGGCATTAAAGGTGGCCGAGTTGCGGGGCCGGTCCGAGCAGCCCGAATCGTCACAGATGCGGATGGTTTTCTCGGCCGTCTGGGCACCTGCGGCCAGGGCGGCCAGCAGGAATGGAAGCAGCAAACTTTTCATGATGGTTCTCATGGCATGGTTATTTACAGCAGATACTAAAGTTTACATGTCTGCATCCCTATGGGATAGAGCCAGTTTCTCAGTCATTTAGATGAAAAATAGCAGGCTCGCGCGCGTTACCTGCTATTTACATTTTGAATATCTTCCCTGGGTTCAAAATATCCAGCGGGTCCAGCGCCTGCTTGATGGCGCGCATCATGGCTACCGCCCCTTCACCGGCCTCGGCCACCAAAAACTCCATCTTGTGCAGGCCAATGCCGTGCTCGCCGCTGCAGGTGCCGTCCAGGCGCAGGGCGCGGGCCACCAGGGCATCGTTCAGGGCCTCGGCGCGGGTGCGCTCGTCGGCGCTGTCGGGGTCGATCAAATAGCCAAAGTGGAAGTTGCCGTCGCCCACGTGGCCAACCAGAAAGTACGGAATGCCGGATGCGTCCGCCTCGGCCACCGAGTCCAGCAGGCAGTCGGCCAGGCGCGAGATGGGCACGCAGGTGTCGGTGGAAATGGCTTTGCAGCCGGGGCGCGACTGCACGGCGGCGAAGTAGGCGTTGTGCCGCGCCGTCCACAGGCGGGTGCGTTCCTCGGGCGTGCTGGCCCATTCGAATGCCTGGCCACCAAAGTCGGAGGCGATTTCTTGCACCAGTTCGGCCTGCTCCTTCACCCCGGTGGGGGAGCCGTGGAACTCCATCAGCAGCATGGGTTCCTCGCGCAGGCCGAGTTTGGCGTAGGCGTTGACCATGCGCACGGTGTTGGCGTCGATCAGCTCCACCCGGGCAATCGGCACGCCCAGCTGGATCACCTGGATGGTGGTGCGCACGGCGGCTTCGATGCTGGGGAAGGAGCAGATAGCCGCCGAAATCGCCTCGGGCAGCGGGTAAATCTTGAGGGTGACCTCGGTGATCACGCCCAGCGTGCCCTCGCTGCCCACCATCAGCCGCGTGAGGTCGTAGCCCGCGCTGGATTTTTTGGCGCGGGTGCCGGTGCGGATGGCCTCGCCGCTGGCGGTGACCACCTCCAGCGCCAGCACGTTCTCGCGCATGGTGCCGTAGCGCACGGCGTTGGTGCCGCTGGCGCGGGTGGCGCACATGCCGCCCAGGGTCGCGTCCGCGCCGGGGTCGATGGGGAAGAACAGGCCGGTGTGCTTGATGGCCTCGTTAAGCTGCTTGCGCGTCACGCCGGGCTGCACCGTGACCGTCAGGTCGTCGGCATCGATGCTGAGGATGGCGTTCATGCGGCCCACGTCCAGGCTGATGCCGCCTTGCACCGCCAGCAAATGCCCTTCCAGCGACGAGCCCACGCCGAAGGGAATCACCGGCACCGCATGGGCGGCGGCCAGCCGCACGGCATCGGCCACGTCGGCGGTGTTTTCGGCAAACACCACGGCGGCGGGCGGCGGTACCGAAAACGCGGATTCGTCGCGCCCATGGTGTTCGCGCACCGCCATGGCGACCGAGAACTGAGCGCCGAAGCGGGACTGCAAGGCATCGGCCAGGGCGGCGGGAATGGGGCGGATGGCGAGGGTAGGGGCGTGCATGGGGTTGGCTCTGTGTAACACCCCCAGGCTCCAGTGCTTTGCACTTTCCGCCACCCCCCTTGCAGGGGGCAACACCAGCAGCCTGGCAAAGCCAGTTCTGCGGTGTTTCTGGATGGCGTGCGTTCCGGCTGGATGGGGATGGTGGGGGATTAAAAGGATTTCACAGACAATTCTCCCCCTATTCAACCGAAAGACATCTATGGCCAACCGCCTGACGCAAATCGCCACCCGTACCGGCGACAACGGCACCACCGGCCTGGGCGACAACACCCGCGTCTCCAAAAACAGCCTGCGCGTACACGCCATGGGCGATGTGGACGAGCTCAACAGCCACATCGGCCTGCTGCTGTGCGAACCCATGCCCGAGGGGGTGCGTACGCTGTTGGTGGAGGTGCAGCACCAGCTGTTCAACCTGGGCGGCGAGCTGTCCATCCCCGGCTTCGAGCTACTCAAGCCCGAGGCTGTGCTGGCGCTGGACCAGGCTCTGGCCGAGCACAACGCCACGCTGCCCCGGTTGGCCGAATTCATCCTGCCCGCAGGCACCCGCGCCGCGTCTCTTGCCCACGTCTGCCGCACCGTAGCCCGCCGCGCCGAACGCACCGTGGTGGCGCTGGAGCAGCAAGATGCCCTGAAAGACACGCCCCGGCACTACCTGAACCGGCTGAGCGACTTGCTGTTTGTGCTGGCCCGGGTGCTGAACCGTGTGGATGGCGGCGATGACGTGTACTGGAAAAGCGAGCGCATGGCGCGCAATGCCTGATTGCTATTGTTTAAGTAGCTTCTCATGCTTACGGAATAAGCGCTAGAGGCATTTTTCTTATAAATACAAAACGGCTTTGTGCCGCTTGCGGAATGCGCTGGGCACCTCGCCCTTGATGCGTGTGAACTGCCGGTTGAACAGCGACAGATTGCTGTAGCCCACGTCGCCCGCGATGGCCGCAATCGGCTGTGCGCTGGCGATCAGCTGCGCACACGCCCGGCCCACGCACAGCCGGGTCAGGTAATCGACCAGCGTGGTGCGGGTGTGCCGCCGGAACATGCGGTGCAGCGCCGAGGTGCTCAGGCAGGCCAGCGCGGCCATGTCGGCGGCCCGTATGGGCTCGGCGAAGTGGGCGTGCAGGTGGTTCAGCACGCGGGCGATGCGCGGCTCGGCCGACAGGCGCACGGCGGTAGGCTGCGATGCCTGCAGCAAGGGGCTGGCCGCCGGGTCTTGCGCCAGGCAGTGCAGCACCTCCAGTAGCCGCAACAGCCGGGTAGCGGGGTCGGCGCTGCGCATGGCCTGGATGGTCTGCGCCACCGACGCGCGGGTGGCCTCGCCAAAGCACAGGCCCTGGCTGGCACGCGCCACCAGGGTCGCCACCGGGCCCAGCTCGGGCAGGGTGGCGGCCAGCCCCGCCACCCAGGCCTGGGTGAACCACACCACCAGCGCCATATGCGGCTGCTGGGCATCCACCGGCTCCAGCGAGCACCAGCTGTGCGGTATGCCGGGGCCCACCAGCACCAGGTCGCCATCACCGTAGGGTTGCACGTCGTCGCCGATGTAGCGGTAGCCCCGGCTGTTCAGCGTCAGCGTCAGCTCGTACTCGGGGTGGTGGTGCCATTCAAACGGAATGCCCTCAGGCAAGCGCCGGTCCAGAAAGGCCCAGGAGCTGCCCGGTTCGGGCGTGATGGCTTCAAAAACGGCGCGCATAGGGAGTAGTTTGGTTTAAAAACGCCTCAATAGTACCAACCAAGGCCTACAAGGGACGCTGTGCAAACGCGCTGCCAATTTGAAAATTGCGGCATCCCAACACCACTCCAAGAGACACACCATGTACCCAACCACCCCCGACGGCCACGGCAACCACCCCGGTGCCCAGGGCCAGACCGTCCAGCTCAAAGACATCCAGAAAACCAGGCCCCTGCGCGTGCTGAGCCAGGCCGATTGGCAGCACTGGGTGACGCAGGGCTACGTCATCGTGCGCCAGGCCGTGCCGCTGGACAAGGTGCAGGCTGTGGCCGACATGCTGTGGGAATTCCAGGAAATGGATCCGCAAGACCCCGGCACCTGGTACCAGCCGCAGCGCCGCGAGCACAAGATGACCGAGCTGAACAACACCGGCATGGTCGAGGTCTACCACCACCCCGCCATGTGGGAGACGCGCCAGCACCCGCGTGTGTACGACGCGTTTGTCGACATCTGGGACCGCGAAGACCTGTGGGTGGCCGTGGACCGCGCCAACCTGAACCCACCCAACCGGGGCGCACGTGCCTCCGGCCAGGTCAACGGCTTCATCCATTTCGACGTGGATGTGTCGCAGCGGCCCCTGCCGATTGCCGTGCAGGGCGTGCTGTCGCTGGCCAAACAGGATGCCGAAGTGGGCGGATTCCAGTGTGTGCCCAGCATCTTTGCCGAGCTCGACACCTGGTGGGGGCGCCAACCGCCGGGCGCCAACCCCTTCAAACCCGACACCACCGGCCACGCCATCGTCAACACCAGCCTGGAGGCGGGCGACCTGCTGATCTTCAACAGCCTGCTGGCCCACGGCGTGCGCCCGAATCGCTCGGAGAACCGGGCTCGCATGGCGCAGTACATCTCGATGTTCCCCGCCGACTTTGGCAACGAGGCCCTGCGCCAGGCCCGCATCCACACCTGGGCCGCGCAAACCCACCCGTTGGGCGACCCCTTTCCCGGCGACCCGCGGGAATACGAGAAAAATCACCACCCCCTGGCCCAGCCCAACCCCCTGGGCCGCAAGCTGCTGGGGCTGGATGCGTGGTAAGTGCGTGCTGCGGTTTTCGTAGCTACCTGTGCTGATGGGGTGGGCGTGGAAAGCAGTTTTGGCTTATGCATTGGGCGATCGCCTCCTTGCGCTGAACGCCAAAAAGCCTAAGCTCCGTGCGCCTCCCGCAAACACGCCTGCAGCGCCTTGGTCGCCCGTGACGGCTCGGGGCTGCGGCGCACGATGCCCAGAAACCGGCAGTCGTAGCGGAACAGCTCCGGCTGCACCGCCCGCATCTGCCCCTTTTGCACAAACCGTTCCGCGTAGTGGTCGGGCAAAAAACCCAGGTAGTGGCCCGACAGGATCAGCGTAGCGATCGACTCCTGGTCGAAGCCGGTGGCGGTGCGGGGCAGGCGCACGCGCTGGGTGATTTCCATGTTGGGCGAGTGGTAGCCCAGCCCGGCAAACGGGTAGCGGCGCAGGCCGTCCCAGTCCAGGGGTTCTGCGGTGTGCACGGCATGCTGGGCACCGCCGTAGAGCAGCATGGTTTCGCCAAACAGGTCGTCGTAGACCAGGCTGTCGGAGCTGCGGTGGCCGGGGATCACGCCCACCTGGAACTGGCCGTCGATCACGCCGCGCTCTATGGTCTGGATGGGGGCCACGTGCAGGCACAGGCGCACGTCCGGGGCCTGCGCGGCAAACTGGGCAATGGCGGCGCTGATGCGGGCCTGCGGGTTGCTGGCGGTCTGGTCGAACACCGCCAGGTGGATCTCGCCGCCCATGCGCTGGTGCAGCGCGTCCACGCTGGCGCGAAACGCCTCGGCCCCGGCCAGCAGGCGCAGGGTCTCGGTGTAGATCTGCTGGCCCTCGGGCGTGAGCGCAAAGCCGCTGCGCCCCCGGCGGCACAGGGTCAGGCCCAGGCGGGTTTCCAGGTCTTTGACGTGGCGGCTCACGGTGGAGGTGCCGATGTTCAGCTCCAGCTCGGCCGCCGCCATGCCCCCGCACTCGACCACGCTTTTGAACACCCGCAGCAGGCGGATGTCCATGTCGGTCAACTGGCCCAGCACGGCTTTGTTCTTTACTTGCATATTCTGCTAACTACAGAGTGGTATTTAACTCTTTATGAGAGTAACAGGGGCGGCCAGAATCCGCCTATTCTTTTTTCAATCCGGAGCGCGCCATGGACATGACCGATACCCAACAACTGCAGCAAGCTGCACGTCCCCGTACCGATGCCGCATGGCTCAACGCGCACTGGATGCCCTACACCGGTAACCGCAACTTCAAGGCCGACCCGCGCATCATCACCAGCGCCAAAGGCTGCTACTACACCGACATCGATGGCCGCCAGATTTTCGATGGCCTGTCGGGTCTGTGGTGTTCCGGCCTGGGCCATGGCCGCGCCGAGCTCACGGCAGCCGCCACCCGCCAAATGGCCACGCTGGACTACGCGCCCGCGTTCCAGTTTGGCCACCCGCTGTCGTTCGAGCTGGCCAACAAGCTGGTCGAGTTGACCCCGGACGGCCTGGACCACGTGTTCTTCACCGGCTCCGGTTCCGAAGCCGCCGACACCTCGCTGAAGATGGCGCGCGCCTACTGGCGCACCAAGGGCCAGGCCAGCAAGACCCGCTTTATTGGCCGCGAAAAGGGCTACCACGGCGTGGGCTTTGGCGGCATCTCGGTGGGCGGCATCGGCGCGAACCGCAAGATGTTCGGCGAAGCCTTGCAGGCCGACCACCTGCCACACACCCAGCTCAAAAGCAACGCCTTCTCCCGCGGCATGCCCAAGACCGGTGTAGAACTGGCCGACGAACTGCTGGACCTGATCACGCTGCACGACGCCAGCAATATCGCCGCCGTGATCGTGGAGCCCATGTCCGGCTCGGCCGGGGTGGTGGTGCCGCCCGTGGGCTACCTGCAGCGCCTGCGCGAGATCTGCACCGCGCACAACATCCTGCTGATTTTTGACGAAGTGATTACCGGCTTTGGCCGCATGGGCGCGATGAGCGGGGCCGAGGCCTTTGGCGTCACCCCCGACATCATGAACGTGGCCAAGCAGATCACCAACGGCTCCCAGCCCATGGGCGCGGTGCTGGTCAGCAAGGAAATTTACGACACCTTCATGCACGCCGGTGCGCCCGACTACATGCTGGAATTTGCCCACGGCTACACCTACTCGGCCCACCCCGTGGCCTGCGCCGTGGCCCTGGCCACGCTGGACATCTTGGTGGCGGAAGACATGCCCCAGCGCGTGCGCGCCATCGCCCCGCATTTCGAAAACGCGGTGCACAGCCTGCAAGGTGCCAAGCACGTCACCGACATCCGCAACTACGGCCTGGCCAGCGGCATCACCCTGGCCGCCTACCCCGGCGAGCCCGCCCGCCGCCCGTATGAAGTGGCGATGGCGATGTGGAAGAAGGGCTTTTATGTGCGCTACGGTGCGGACACCATCCAGATGGCCCCGCCGTTTGTGGTCACACCCGCCGAAATCGACAGCATGGTGAATGCGCTGGGTGAGACCTTGAACGCCATGGGCTGACCACCCGCCGGGCTACACCACCACCGTCTGCCCGGTTTGCGCACCCACTGCGGCTGCTACCCGG
The DNA here is from genome assembly GCA_963512605.1 of uncultured Albidiferax sp. Lineage (GTDB taxonomy): Bacteria > Pseudomonadota > Gammaproteobacteria > Burkholderiales > Burkholderiaceae_C > Rhodoferax_B. The sequence continues at coordinate 33,137 of CAUPNG010000029.1, forward strand.
GCGTGGAAGTGGGCAATCTTTGCCGGGCCCTGGATGGCCTCCTGAATCAGGTAGCCCACCTTGTGGGTATAGCTGGTCAGGAGGCTTTTTCCTTGGGCGGTGCTGCCATCCACGTACACATCCATCTCAAAATTCGACCCGTGGCGCGCCGAAGTGGTGAAGTTGGTGCTGCCGAAAATGGCAGCAGTGGCTTTGAAGAAGTCCAGTCCCCGCCCCGTGAGCCCAATCGCCTTGACATGCCATGCGACGGCTGCGTGTACGGTGATGGGAAGGCGCACATGGGCCAGCTGCTGCTTTTGTAAATAGGCCATGCCGGTCTCGGCCACCAGCCTCGCTACATCGTCTTTGACTTTGCTCACCGTTACCGGATCCAGAATCCAATCGTTGTCTTGGAACTTCTTGAAAACCCCCACCAGCAAGACCAGTTCGCGGTCTGGGGCGGCCATGGTCCATTCCACGATGTCCAAAAACTCTTGCCGGATATGGGGACCGGTAGAAATGCCACCAGTCAGCAAATAAATACGGCCCGGGTCCGTGCCCGGCTTCAGCACCTGGGCAAGATGGGCGGTGGTTTGCCTGGTATTGGGACTCTGGGTGAGAAACTGGATTGTCATAGCGCAATAACCGCCAAGTGGATGAAGATGCAACCGCAATGGGCTGCCAAAGACAAGTGCTAAAAGGGCCTCTCGTGCTTATTCTATAAGCACAAGCAGCTATTTATTTTGTAGCTTTAACGCTGGCCGTCTTGCGCGCCCGCTTGGCCGCAACGGGACCAGCAGATACCGGTGTCAGCCGCGAAAAGATCGGCCCCTGCACATCGCCCAGCACCGGCAGCGGGGCAAAGGCAATGGCTTCGGCCTCCGCCTCGGGCAGGCCAAAGCCGGTCAGCACGCAGCGCATCATCTGCTCGGGGTGGTGGTCGTGGGTGGGCTCGGTCAGCATGGTCTCGATGCCGAAGAAGATGGTGCCCAGCACCACGTCGCGGGCCACCCGCACGTTGTCGATCTTCAGGCGCTGCCGGGCGATGGCCTCCAGCAAATCGCGGTTCAGGTACACGTCAATCAGCTGCCCGCGCGCCGCCACCCGGGTGCCCACGCGGGTGATGAAGGCCCCCCACAGCGGATAGCGCATGGCGGTTTGCATGTACAGCCGCGAACCCGCCGAAAAGCGCGCCACCGGGTCGCTGAACTGCTGCACCACCGGGTCCACCACCTGCAAAATTTCGTCGCTCATGCCACCGGCCACGGCCAGCAGCAGCTCTGAGGTGGTGCGGAAATAGTTGTAGAAGGTGCCGCGCGACACCTGGGCGGCGGCAATGAAATCTTCAATGGCCGCGGTGTCCGGCCCCTTTTCGGCCAGCACCGTCAGCGCGCTCTCGATCAGGCGCAGCCGCGTGGCCTCGCGCCGCTGCGCACCCACCCGCACACGGTGGTCTTCCACCCCTGGTTTCTCTTCCGCTTTGTTCATGGGCCTAGGTTACACGACGCGCCGCCGACCTTGCTGCGCGCCAGGGAGTGGGTGAAAACCCCTATCAAATTGTGCAAATCGTCATATTGACGATATGTGTAATTTAAACAAAAATCCAACCATCGCATACCTACAACTTTCAGGAGTCCCCCATGAAACTTTTCCGCCACGGCCCCACAGGCCAAGAGAAACCCGGCGCGGTCGATGCCAATGGCCAACTGCGCGACCTGTCGCTGCTGGTGCCCGACCTCACCCCCGAATGGCTGGCCCCCGAGCGCCTGCAGGCCCTGGCCGCCATCGACCTGCAACGCATGCCCTTGGTGGCCGCAGACACGCGCATTGGCTGCCCCGTGAACGGCGTGCGCCAGTTCGTCGCCATCGGCCTGAACTACCGCAAGCACGCGCTCGAATCCGGCCACGACATCCCCAAGGAGCCGGTGGTGTTCACCAAGGCGCTGACCTCGCTGGCCGGCCCGAACGACGACGTGACCCTGCCCGAAGGCTCGGTGGCGGGCGACTGGGAGATCGAGCTGGGCATCGTCATCGGCAGCGTGGCGCGCCAGGTGCCGGTAGACCATGCCCTGGCCCACGTGGCAGGCTATGTGCTGGCCAACGATGTGTCCGAGCGCGACTGGCAGATTAAGCGCAACGGCCAATGGGGCAAGGGCAAGAGTTTCGACGGCTTTGGCCCCATCGGCCCCTGGCTGGTCACCGCCGACGAGTTGCCCGACCCGCAGACCATTCCGCTGGAGCTGCGCGTGAACGGCGAAGTGCGCCAGCGCAGCAACACCGCCGACATGATCTTCAACGTGGCCGAAGTGGTGTCCTACCTCAGCCAGTTCATGACCCTGCTGCCCGGCGACGTGGTGATCACCGGCACCCCCGAAGGCGTGGGCCTGGGCATGAAGCCGCCGAAGTTTCTGGCGCGCGGTGACGTGATGACCCTGTCGGCCGGCGTGCTCGGCACCCAGCGCCAACAGGTGCGCTAAACCGCCCAAACCCTCTGTGCAACATGCCGCCCGCAGAGGCGGTGGGGACAGCCACGTCCGCAAAACGTTGGAGACAAAGATGGCAGACTTTCTGGCTGTGCACTCGGTGCACGAATTCGTGTTCAGCGTGCCCGACCTGTCGCAGGCGCGGCATTTCTACACCAGCTTCGGGCTGGAGGTACGTGACGAGGGCGCAGGCCTGGCGCTGTACACCCAAGGCCACCCGCACCGCTGGGCGCGCATCCTGCCCGGTGCAAGCAAGCGCCTGCTGTGGGTGAGCTACGGCATCCGTGCGGCCGACCAGGCGCGTTTCGCGCAGCATCTGGCGGCGCTGGAGATCCCCCGCATTGCGCCCTGTGAAGGGGAGGGCGGTGTGTGGATAGCAGGCCCGGACCAGTTGCCCCTGCAGATCGTGGTGGCCGAGAAGTCCTCGCCCTCCGCCCCGGTGCCCCGCGTGGTCCCTCCGGAAACCGGCAGCACGGGCCGCGCGCCCAGCCGCAGCGCGATCCAGCCGATTGCGCCCCTGCACCTGTCGCACATTTTGATGTTCAGCGCCAACGTGCTGGAGGCCGTGCGTTTCTACACCCAGGTGCTGGGCCTGCGCCTGTCCGACAGCTCGGGGTCGGTCATCGGCTTTTTGCACAGCCCGCACGGCAGCGACCACCACCTGATTGCGCTGGCCCTGTCGGGCGGCGGCGGGCTGCACCACAGCAGCTGGACCGTGCCCTCGCTGGATGCCGTGGGCCTGGGCGCGCAGCAGATGGCGCAGGCCGGTTTTGCGCAGGGCTGGGGGCTGGGCCGCCACGTGCTGGGCTCCAACTATTTCCGCTACGTGCGCGACCCCTGGGGCAGCTATGCCGAGTACTCGTTCGACATCGACTACATCCCGGCCGGCATGGAATGGCCCAGCGCCGACCACCCCATCGAGGACTCGCTCTACACCTGGGGCCCACCGCCGCCCGACGACTTTGTGACCAACTTTGAACTGACCGTTTGATCCCCCGGAGACCCACCATGCAACAAGAAATTCCCCTCTACGACGTTGTGCAGATCGGCTACGGCCCGGTCAGCGAAATCATGGCCCTGGCGCTGGCCCGCCAAGGCCGCAGCGTGGCCGTGTTCGAACGCTGGCGCGAACGCTTCAGCCTGCCGCGCGCGGTGTGCATCGACCACGAGCTGTACCGCGTGCTGTCCGCCCTGGGCATGGGCGAGGATCTACCGGCGGTAAGCCACGCCGGGCCGATGTACCGCTGGTTCAACGCCGACTGGAAAGAGCTGCTGGCCATCGACTGGGAGTCCGAGTCCATCTCCGGCGGCCCCGAGGTCAACTTCATCCACCAGCCCACGCTGGAAAAAATGTTCGAAGACGTGGTGGCCGCATGCCCGAATGTGGAGGTGAACCTGGGCTGGGAAGCCGTGGCCGCCACCCAGACCGCTGACTACGTGGAACTCACGGTGCGCGACTTTGCAACCGACGCGCGCCGCACCGTGCGGGCCAAATACCTCATCGGTGCCGACGGTGCCAACAGCCTGGTGCGCCAGGCCATAGGTTCCACCCAGGAAGACCGCGGCTTCGAGGCCGACTGGCTGGTGATCGACGTGCTGCCGCACGAGGGTGTGGTGCTGGACATCCCGCCCGCCGCCCAGTATTGCAACCCATTGCGCCCCACCACCATCGTGCCTGCGGGCGTGAAAGAGGGCCGCTACTTCCGCCGCTGGGAATTCATGCGCCTGCCGGGCGAACAACGCGAAGACCTGGAGCTGGAAAGCCGGGCCTGGGAACTGCTGGCCCCCTGGGTGCAGCCCCACCAGGCCACCATCGTGCGGCACAAGGTCTACACCTTCCGTTCGCTGCTGGCCAACACCTGGCGCAAGGGCCGCATGCTGATTGCGGGCGATGCCGCCCACGTGATGCCGCCTTTCATGGGCCAGGGCATGTGCGCCGGGCTGCGCGACGACTGGAACCTGGCCTGGAAGCTGAACCTGGTGCTCGACGGCAAGGCCAGCGACACCTTGCTCGACACCTACCAGCCCGAGCGCCGCCCGCACGTCAGCGATGTGATCGATTTGTCCATGTACCTGGGCAAGGTGATCTGCATCCCCGACCCCGTAAAAGCCGCCGAGCGCGATGCCGCCTTTTTCAGCGGCCAGGCCGCGCCGCCGCCGCCGTTCCCCAGCCTCACGGCGGGCATCCTGCGCCACGGCGCGGATGGCACGCTGCAGGCACCCGCTGGCCTGCTCAGCCCGCACGGCACCGTGCGCCGGGGCACACAGCAGGGCCGGTTCGACGTGGTGGTGGGCCTGGGCTTTGTGCTCGTCTCCACCGTGGAAGTCGCGTTGGGCGCGGCGCAAAACCGGTTCCTGGATGCCCTGGGGGCCCGGCGCGTGGTCATCACCGCCGACGGCGCGGCCCCCGGCAGCTGGGCCGATGTGGACCACAAGTTCCTGCCCTACATGGCGCAGCACGGCATCAGCGCGATGCTGGTGCGGCCCGACTTCTACCTGTACGGCGCGGTCGCGCAGGCCATTGATACCAACGGCCTGGTGGACGACCTGGCCGCCGACCTTCGACACCACGGTGTCCATTCCCTTTAACCCGGAGCTACCACCATGCACGCTGCCACCTTGACTCCCACCTCCCCCTCCACGGCCACGCCGTCCCGCTGGGACACCCGTTACGAATGGAAAGCCGTCACCCTGCTGTGCCTGGGCTTTGGCCTGGTCGGCATCGACCGCTTCATGATCCTGCCGCTGTTCCCGGTGATCTCGAAAGAACTCAACCTCAACTACCAGGACCTGGGGCAGATCACCGGGGTGCTGTCCATCGCCTGGGGCCTGGCCTCCATCTTCATGGGCAACCTGTCGGACCGGCTGGGCCACCGCAAGGTGCTGATTCCGGCGGTCATCGTGTTCTCGCTGCTGGCGGGCTTTAGCGGGCTGGCCACGGGGGTCGTCAGCATGATGGCCATCCGCGCGCTGATGGGTCTGGCCGAAGGCGCTTTCACCCCCGTGAGCATTGTGGCCACGCTGGACGCGTCCAAGCCCTCGCGCCAGGGCATGAATATCGGCATCCAGCAAATGGCGCTGCCCTTGTTTGGCCTAGGAGTTTGTCGGGCTTTCCCGCCTTCTCCGCATTGAATCCTGGCGACACAATGACGGCAACCCAACCAGAATCGTCCCGATGAGCCGCTTCGTTCCTGTCGACAGAGAAACCGCGTACCTGTTGCCACCATCGGTG
>CAUPNG010000030.1:0-29363 GCA_963512605.1 uncultured Albidiferax sp.
GCCTGGGGCTGGTTTTTCTGCGCGCGCTTTCCAGCAACAGCTTGATGACTTCGAATTGTTCTCGACTGATGTCGCTTGGGTAGCTCTTTCTCATCTCCCGAGCTTCTCATACTCTCGGGAGACTTTGAACACGTTCTAAGGCCGCCGAGTAATCCCATGAAAGTCCTCCCTTGTTGAAATTTTCTGTGCTTGGGTCGTCCGCAAGTGCAGCTGTTACTGGTGTCTCACGTGACGTACGCCGCAACAAGCCAACGGCCCACTATAGCCCGGTGAAGGCGAAAAAACCGCTATTATTTCGGTAGCTGCTCACGCCGTAGGGATAAGCGGCGGAGCCTCTTTCTTAAAATTTATGACCGCGTGCCGTGGCGCGCATGCATTGCGACATGCCGCAGTGGCCGACGGGCGCAACTCCCGGTCGGGGGTCGCCATGCAACGCTGCGCCGCCGTTGCCGCCACACCGCCCAGAGGGGCTAATGGGCGACCCCATTGGCTCCCTCCGTACAGTACGTACGGACTGCTTCTCTTTTGCTAGTTAAAAACAGGAGCTGCTCGTGCTTTTCGGATAAGCACGAGCAGCCATTTTCAGTACAAAAATTGCCCCAAAAAGCATCGACTTTCAGAAGCGCCCTAGGACTTGCCCCAGCCCGGCATCGCTGCAGCCTGCTGCACCCATTGCGCCAATTGCGCCTCCCACTCCGGCCCGTCGAGCTGGCCTTCGCGGATGTCCACCCACCGCGCTTCTTTGGCCGTGCCACCAGAGAGCGCAGGCTGCAGAAAGCTGCCTTTGAAGAACGTGAGCTTCACGTAGTGCGTAAACACGTGGAAGCTGGCGAACCAGCCCTGGCCGGGCATGCCGTACATGGGCGAGTTCCAGCGCACCGCTTTGTGCACGCCGGGAACGGTGCGGGTGATCAATGCGTCCAGGCGCTGCCCGACATCCTGCTGCCATCCGGTCAGGGCGGCGATGTAGGCCTGCACGGGCGCGTCGCCGTCCGCTTTAGCGATCTGCGGATTGCCGCCTGCGAGGAGTTTGGGTTTGGTGGTTTTTGGCATGCGGACGGGTAGGGATTTGGCCTTCGGCAACCGCGTCAATACAGCGACTTCGCCTGCCGCTCGGGCAGCTCGCGGTCGTAGCTTTCGCCGTCTATGCCGTTGCCGGTCAGCGCGGCGAGCATCTGGCCTGCGGTGGGCACGGCGGCAGGGCCTGCGGCGGGGTCTTGGGACCACAGGGACGAGCGCAGCAGTGCCCGGGCGCACTGGAAGAACACGGTCTGCACGGTGATTTCGATGACGCACTTGGGCAGTTGCCCCTGCACCGCAAACGGGTCCAGCAGCGTGGGGTCGGCACTGATTTTGGCGCTGCCGTTGACGCGCACCGTCTCGCGCACGCCGGGGACGAAGAAGATCAGCGATACCTGCGGGTCGTACAGGATGTTGCGCAGGCTGTCGATGCGGTTGTTGCCGCGCCGCTCTGGCAGCAGCAGGGTGCGTTCGTCGGGCATGCGCACCAGCGGGGCCGGGTCGCCGCGCGGCGAGGTGTCGAGCCCGTCCGGCCCACGGGTGGCCAGCACGGCAAACGGCGACTGCGCGATCCAGGCCTGGTAGGCCGGATGGAGTGTGGGCACTTCCTTGCGCACCGAGGCTTCGGCCACCGAGCCGAACAGGGCTTGCAGGTCTTCTAAGGTGTGGATGTACGGCATAGGGCGGGTACCGGTAGGGTGTGGGCCACTATAGCCCGGAGCCCGTTTGCGGCGGCAGCCTTGCAGCCGCGTTTTTCCTTCCAAAAGTAACAGCGCCTGCCCCTGCCGTCGTAGCGATTTACTGCATTTTTGATAGTAAAAAATAGGAGCTTCTCGTGCCCATTCCATCAGCACGAGCCGCCATTTTCGATATCCAAAAATAGGCTCTATTTGGCAAACTTCGCGCCCCCTACAAAAACCCCCGCACCACCTGCGCCAGCCGCGCAAAGCTGGGGCCGATTTCTTCCTCTGGTACCGCACCGTAGCCCAGCAGCAGGCCCTTGGTGGCCGCCGGTTGGCGCAGGTGGTACAGCGACAGCGGGCGGGTGCTGATGCCTGCGCGCAGGGCGGCCTGGGCCACGGCGGCATCGTCCAGGTGCGGGGGCAGGCCCAGCACCAGGTGCAGGCCTGCGTCGCCACCCAGAATCGGCAACTGGCTGCCAAATTCTTGCCCGATGGCGTGGATCACTGCGTCGTGGCGGGCGCTGTAGATGGCGCGCATGCGGCGGATGTGGGTGGCGTAGTGGCCTTCGCTGAGGAACTGCGCCAGCACGGCCTGCTGCACGGTCTGGCCCTCGCGGAACAGCTCGTTGAGTGCCTGGGCAAAGCCGTCTACCAAATCCGGCGGTAGCACCAGGTAGGCGATACGCAGGGCGGGGTAGAGGGTTTTGGAAAACGTGCCCAGGTAGACCACGCGGCCCTGCGTGTCCAGGCCCTGCAGCGCGGGCAGCGGGCGGGTGCCGTAGCGGAATTCGCTGTCGTAATCATCTTCAACCACCCACACGCCGTGCACCGCCGCGTAGTCCAGCAGCTGCTGGCGGCGGCCATGGCCCATGAGCGCGCCCAGCGGGTACTGGTGCGAGGGCGAGAGGAACATCACCCGGGGTGGCTGGCGCAGTTGCGCCGGGCTGGGGGCCATGCCCTCACTGTCCAACGCCACTGCCTGCAAGTCGAGCCCGTGGGCGCGGAACACGCTGCGCGCGCCCCAATAGCCGGGGTCTTCCAGCCACACTTTGTCGCCGGGGTCGGTGAGCAACTGGGCCACCAGGTGCAGCGACTGCTGGGTGCCGCTGGTAATGACCACTTGCTCCGGGCTGCACACCACGCCGCGCGTACCCTGCAGGTAATCCGACACGGCCTGGCGCAGCCCCGCATCGCCCGGGCCGGTGGCGTAGGTGAGCTGCGCCGGGGTTTGCCTGCGGGCTGCGCGGGCCTGCAGGCGGCTCCAGATGGCGGTGGGGAACATGCGCACCTCGGGCACGCCGGGGGTGAACGCGCCCCATTGCAGCGGTGCCGCCCCGGCCTCGCGCACCAACTGGCTGCCCCGGCGCGAGAGCAGCGCTGAACGGTCTTGTTTCGGGGCCTGACGCAAAGCCGCGCTGCGGTCGGCCAGGCGCGGGCCCACGGCGGCCACAAAAGTGCCCCGGCCTACGCCCGCCTGCACATAACCTTCCAGCGCCAGCTGCTCGTACACATGCACCACGGTGTTGCGGGCAATTTTGAGCGCCTGGGCCAGCACGCGGCTGGGCGGCAGCTGGGTGCCTGCGGCCAGCACGCCGCTGCGGATGCCGCGCTGCAGGATGCCGTAGAGCTGGCGGTGGTCGTTCTGGGGGCTGGCCGCGTCAAACTGGCGCTGCACGAAGTCGGGTAGGGCCTCTGATTGGTATTTTGGCGAGTGGATTGGTTCCATAAACTAACTGTAATTGGTTCCATTCGTGGAGCCAAATAAATTTTAAACTGCGGGTTCCACTTAAGGACACCCCATGAACACCGCCGTCGCCCCTTCCGCCGTTACCGCCGCCATTCCCACCAATGCCCAGCTCGACCAGCGCCGTGCCGCTGCCGCCCCACGCGGCGTGGGCATTGGTTTCCCCATCTACGCCGACCGCGCGCTGAACTCGGAAATCTGGGACGTAGAGGGCAACCGCTACATCGACTTTGCCGCCGGTATCGCCGTGCTCAACACCGGCCACCGCCACCCGCGCCTGATTGCCGCCATCCGCGAGCAGCTCGACCACTTCACCCACACCGCCTACCAGGTCGTCCCCTACGAGAGTTCGGTCCGCCTGGCCGAGCGCCTGAACGCCCTCACCCCCGGCAGCCACGCCAAGAAAACCGCCTTCTTCACCACCGGTGTGGAAGCCGTCGAAAACGCCATCAAGATCGCCCGCGCCCACACCCGCCGCCCCGGCGTGATTGCGCTGACCGGCGCGTTCCATGGCCGCACCTTCATGGGCATGGCGCTGACCGGCAAAGTGGTGCCGTACAAGGTGGGCTTTGGCCCCTTCCCCGGCAGCATCTACCACGTGCCCGCCCCCATGGACGTGCACGGCGTGACGGTGGACGACACGCTGCACGCTATCCAGAACCTGTTCAAGTGCGACATCGCGCCCGACCAGGTGGCGGCCATCATCATCGAACCCATCCAGGGCGAAGGTGGCTTTTATGTGATGCCCCCAGCGCTGATGGTCGCCATCCGCGCCCTGTGCGACCAGCACGGCATCGTGATGATTGCCGACGAGATCCAGACCGGCTTTGCCCGCACCGGCAAGCTGTTTGCCATGGACCACCACACCGTGGTACCCGACCTGATGACCATGGCCAAGAGCCTGGCCGGTGGCATGCCCCTGTCGGCCGTGTGTGGCCGCGCCGAGATCATGGACGCACCCGCCCCCGGCGGCCTGGGCGGCACCTACGCCGGTAACCCACTGGCCATCGCCTCGGCCCATGCCGTGCTGGACGTGATTGCCGACGAGCAGCTCAGCGCCCGCGCCGAGCGCCTGGGCAAAGTACTGACCGACCGCCTCAACAGCCTGCGCGCCACCGTGCCGCAGATCAGCGACGTGCGCGGCCTGGGCTGCATGGCTGCCGTGGAATTTGCCAAGGCCGACGGCACCCCTGACACCGACTTCACCAAGCTCATCGTCCAGCGCGCCCAAAAGGCCGGTTTGCTGCTGCTGACCTGCGGCGTGTACGGCAACGTGATCCGCTTCCTGTTCCCGCTGACGATTGAAGATGCTGTGCTGGCCGAAGGCCTCGACATCCTCGCCGCAGCCATGACGGCCTAACGCTCACCCCCAGGCTGCAGTGCTTCGCATCTTTCGCCAACCCCCTTGCAGGGGGCAACACCAGCAGCCTGGCAAAGCCAGTTCTGCGGTGTTTCTGGAAGGGGCTTGCATTGGCTCTGGCAAGTATTTGAATCGTTGCTACCGCCTCTACAGAAATACCAAATGACCACCACTCTGAACCTCAAAGACCCCACCCTGCTGCGCCAGCAGGCCTTCATCGCCGGTGCCTGGGTCGATGCCGACAACGGCGAAACCGTGCCGGTGACCAACCCCGCCACCGGCGAGGTGCTGGGCACGGTGCCGATGTGCGGCACGGCCGAGACGGTGCGCGCCATTGCCGCCGCCGAAGTGGCCCAGCGCGCCTGGCGCAATGTGTCGGGCAAAGAGCGCGCCGCCATCCTGCGCCGCCTCAACGACCTGATGCTGCAGCACCAGGACGACCTGGCGCTGATCCTCACGTCAGAGCAGGGCAAGCCCCTGGCCGAAGCCAAGGGCGAAATCGTCTACTCGGCGTCGTTCATCGAGTGGTTTGCCGACGAGGCCCGCCGCATCTATGGCGACACCATTCCCGCCCCCACCGGCGACCGCCGCCTGCTGGCCATCAAGCAGCCCATCGGGGTCACAGCGGCCATCACGCCCTGGAACTTCCCCACCGCCATGCTGACCCGCAAGGCCGGCCCGGCGCTGGCCGCAGGCTGCTCCATGGTGGTCAAGCCCGCCACGCAAACGCCCTACTCGGCCCTGGCCTTTGCCGAGTTGGCCGACCGCGCCGGTGTACCCAAAGGCCTGCTGTCGGTGCTGACCGGCTCCGCCAGCCAGATCGGCGGCGAGATGACGCGCAGCCCCATCGTGCGCAAGCTCACCTTCACCGGCTCCACCGAAGTGGGCCGCACGCTGATGCGCCAGTCGGCCGACACCATCAAGAAGCTGTCGCTGGAGCTGGGCGGCAATGCGCCGTTCATCGTGTTCGACGATGCCGATCTGGATGCCGCCGTGGACGGCGCGATGATTTCCAAGTACCGCAACACCGGCCAAACTTGTGTGTGCGCCAACCGCATCTACGTGCAGCGCGGCGTGCTGGAAGCCTTCACCACCAAGCTGGTGGCCAAGGTCAATGCCTTGAAGGTGGGCAATGGCGTGGATGCTGGCAGCACCCAAGGCCCGCTGATCGATGCCAAGGCCGTGGCCAAGGTGAAAGAGCACATTGCCGATGCCATCGCCAAGGGCGGCAAGGTGCTGGCCGGTGGCAAACCGCATGCACTGGGCGGCCTGTTTTTCGAGCCCACCGTCATTGGTGGCGCCACCGAAGACATGCTGTTCGCCCAGGACGAAACCTTTGGCCCGCTGGCCCCGATCTTCGTCTTCGACACCGAAGCCGAGGTGATTGAGCGCGCCAACAACACCGAGTTCGGCCTGGCCGCCTACTTCTACAGCCGCGACATCGGCCGCGTGATGCGCGTGTCGGAGCAGATCGAGTCGGGCATGGTGGGCGTGAACACCGGTTTGATCTCCACCGCCGAAGCGCCGTTTGGCGGCGTCAAACAGTCGGGTCTGGGGCGCGAAGGGTCCAAGTACGGGCTGGATGAGTTCATGGAAATGAAGTACATCTGCCTGGGCGGGCTAGACCGCTAGGCGAGGTCAGATCCCCATTGCGCTACGGGCGCAGGCGGGAAACGCGCAATCGTAGCCAATGGGGGTCGGATCCCAATTGCGCGATCAAAGCTGGCAGTTTGAAAGGGCTGTGGCCCGCATTTGGGCTCCGACCCCTATTGGCGGGTTGACGTTGGCGTTTTCTGGGTGCCTGCCAGAATCCTCGGCCGGGTAGTGCGCCCGGCGGCGCAGTCCCTTTTCTTTTGCGCAAAAGAAAAGGAACCAAAAGAAAGGCGCCCCAACTGTCTGCGCCCTCCGCTGGCGCTACGGGAACCTGCGGTGCGCGCTTTGGGCGGGGTCTGGCTAAACTCGCTGCGCTCAGACAACGCCAGCCCTTTTCCGCCCAAAGCTGTGCTCCTCGGCGCATACAGATGGGGACCCCAAATTCGGGATCGGGGGCGCACAGCGCCCCATCGTGCCTAGGGCACGAAACTGGGTAGGCCTGCCAGCCGGCATTCAACCAGAATTAACCACCGCTAACGCCTCCAAACTCGCGCCCTAGGCGCGATGCCCGGCGTAGCCGGGCCGATCCCGCTCCCCGGGGTCCCCCTCTGCAAAGCGCCGAGGAGCACAGCCCCACGGGGATCAGCAGGACGCATGTCTGAGCGCAGCGAGTTTGCGTCATGCCCCCGTGGGGCGAGCACCGCAGGTTCCCCGTCGCGAGAGCGACGGGGCGCTGGCAGCGGGGGTGGCCGCCTCGATGGTGACTTTCTTTTGGCCAAGCAAAGAAAAGTTACTGCCCTGCCGGGCGCACATCCCGGCCGGGGATACCAATCGAACCCACGCCGCCGCCAGCACTTGCATCCGCCGCCCCCGCGCCCATGTAAGCTAGTGCGACCGCCAGGGGCTGTTTTATGAATAAAAAAGGCCTCTAGCGCTTATTCTATCGGCGCAAAAAGCTATGTAAACGATAGCAAACTGCCACCCCATTTTGAAAGACCCCACCATGGCTTTAGGCTTGTTTTCTCTGCTCAAGACCGTACCGTGGACCGAGGTGATCTCGACCGCACCGCTGGTGGCGCAAGGGGCTAAAAAGCTGTGGGACAGCGTGGCCAAGAAAACGCCACCTGCGCCCGCGCCGCCCCCGGCCCCGGTGCTGCCCACCCACGACGTGGTGGTGGCCGAGCTGCAGGCCCGCATCCTCGCCCTGGAGGCCACCAGCGCCGAGCTGCACGCGCAGATGCGCGCCTCCAGCGAGCTGATCCAGGCGCTGGCCACGCAAAACACCGAGCTGGTGCAGCGGGCCGAGGCCAACCGCGTGCGGCTGCGCTGGGTGAGTGGGGCCCTGGTGGCGCTGGCCGTGGGCCTGGTCTACGCCCTGAGAACCCAGATTTAGGAGGCCCGCCATGCGCATCCCACCCGGTTTCAATACGGTCGCGCCCTACTTTTTTGTGAATGACGCCGACGCGTTTGCGCGTTTTCTGGTGGCCGGGCTGGGCGGCACTGAAACCTGCCGCAGCCTGCGCCCCGACGGCCTGGTGGCCAATGTGCAAGTGCGGCTGGGCACGTCCACCGTGATGGCCAGCGAGGCCAGCCCCGCCTACCCGGCGATGGCGGCCGCGTTTTACCTGTATGTGGAAGATGCCGACGCGGCCCTGGCCCAGGCGCTGCAGCACGGTGCCACGCTGGAGATGGCCGTGGCCGACATGCCCTACGGCGACCGCCAGGGCGGCGTGCGCGACCCACACGGCAACATCTGGTGGATTTCGCAGCGGCTGGTGGACGGGCCCTACACGCCGTAGGCGTGCCCGTGCTTTTCACGCCGTAGCCGCCCCGCAGGGCAGCTACGGCGGGGATTTACACCGCACCGGGGTTGGCGATCAGCGTGGTGCTCGAAGCGCTGGTGCCCAGCAACCCGGCCTGGGTGTACACCGCCAGCTTTTGGCGCGTGTCGGCGATGTCCATGTTGCGCATGGTGAGCTGGCCGATACGGTCGGCGGGGGTGAAGCCACCGGCTCCGCTTTCCATGGTCAGGCGCTCGGGGTGGTAGGTCAGGTTGGGGCTGACCGTGTCCATCAGCGAATAGTCGTTGCCACGGCGCAGCTCCAAAGTCACTTCGCCGGTGATGGCGCGGGCGATCCAGCGCTGGGCGGTTTCGCGCAGCATCAGGCTTTGCGAGTCGAACCAGCGGCCCTGGTACAGCAGGCGGCCCAGCTTGCGGCCATTGGCGCGGTACTGCTCGATGGTGTCTTCGTTGTGGATGCCGGTGACCAGCCGCTCGTAGGCGATGTGCAGCAGCGCCATGCCGGGGGCTTCGTAGATGCCGCGGCTCTTGGCTTCGATGATGCGGTTTTCAATCTGGTCGCACATGCCTAAGCCGTGGCGGCCACCGATTTCATTGGCGGCGTACATCAGGGCCACGGCATCGGGGAAGGTCTGGCCGTTCAGCGCCACGGGCTGGCCTTCTTCAAAACGCACGGTGACCGATTCGGCCTTGACCACGCAGTCGTCGCGCCAGAATGGCACGCCCATGATGGGCTTGACGATGTGCATGCCCGCGTTCAAGAACTCCAGGTCCTTGGCTTCGTGGGTCGCGCCCAGGATGTTGGAGTCGGTAGAGTAGGCTTTCTCCACGCTCATCTTGTAGTCGAAACCGTTGGCCACCAGGTACTCGCTCATTTCCTTGCGGCCACCGAGTTCGTCGATGAACAGCTGGTCCAGCCAGGGCTTGTAGATGCGCAGCTCGGGGTTGCACAGCAGGCCGTAGCGGTAGAAACGCTCGATGTCGTTGCCCTTGTAAGTGCTGCCGTCGCCCCAGATGTTCACGCCGTCGTCGCGCATGGCCACCACCAGCGCGGTGCCGGTCACGGCCCGGCCCAGCGGCGTGGTGTTGAAGTAGGTGGCACCACCGGTGCTGATGTGGAAAGCCCCGGCCTGGATGGCGGCAATGCCCTCGGCCACCAGCTGCGGGCGGCAATCGACCAGGCGGGCCATCTCGGCACCGTAGGCCAGCGCCTTGCGCGGGATTTCGTCGTAATCGGACTCGTCGGGCTGGCCCAGATTGGCGGTGTAGGCGCAGGGAATCGCCCCCTTGGCCCGCATCCAGTGCACGGCGGCGCTGGTATCCAGCCCCCCGGAGAAAGCGATGCCGACGCGTTCGCCAGCGGGGAGTTTTTGCAGAATATTGGCAACCATGGTGTTCTCTGGGTCAGTGCGAAACCTTCGATGTTAATGGACGCGGGCGGCGCTCGACATGAATGCCCATGGCAGGCCGATTTGCGGGCTGATAGCAGGCTGTGTGCGCTGGCGTACAGACCCGGCAGCGTGCGACCGCCACCATGGGCTACGCCGCCCAAGGGCAGCGCGCTCCAACGTCAGCCCCACCAGGAGAGACACATGCCAGCATCCCCCACCTCGCCGTCCCCTACCGTCCCCGTCGACGAAGACCTTGCCGCACAGGCCCTTCCCGGCCACGGCATTCCCTCGCAGGACCCGGACCCTGCGGCACAGATCGCACTAGACCCCCAGGATGCCGAGCGCGAAGCCAAGTCGACGCTGGTCGGCGGCGGCGCGGTGGCCGGTATGGCCATGGGTGCCGCCATCGGCATCGGGGTGGGTGGCCCGGTAGGCGTAGTGGTGGGGGCATCGCTGGGTGCCGTGGCCGGTGCCCTGGGTGGCGCAGCCGCTGGTGCCACCGCCCAGTCCGACCCAGCGCCTGCGGCTGCGGTGCGACTGCACATCGAAGACACCGGTGGCGGTGGCAGGCCGGTGGTGTTGATCCATGGCTGGCCGCTATCGGCCCAGGCCTGGGAGCCCCAGGTACCGGCGCTCCAGGCCGCTGGCTACCGCGTGGTGGTCTACGACCGCAGGGGTTTTGGCCATTCCGATAAGCCGGAGTCCGATTACAGCTACGACACCCTGGCCGACGATCTGCAGCGCGTGCTGGACCATTGCGAACTGCAGGACGTGACGCTAGTGGGTTTTTCGATGGGCGGGGGCGAGGTGGCCCGCTACATCACGCGGCATGGGCAGTCGCGCCTGCGCAGCGTGGTGTTTGCTGCCGCCGTGCCACCGTACCTGATGCAGGGTCCCGGTAACCCCGACGGCCCGCTCACGCCCGCGAAGGCGCATGAGAGCAAGACCGCGCTGGAACAGGATCGCAATGCCTTCTTCGACCATTTCACCCGCGACTTCTTCTCGGCCGACGGTGTGCTGCAGGTCACCGAGGCGCAGCGCGCTGACGCGATCGCCCTGTGCCACCAGTCCGCGCCGCATGCGGCCTTGGCGTGCATGGACTCCTTCGGCACCACCGACTTCCGTGACGACCTGCGGCGGGTGACGGTGCCCACGTTGGTGGTCCACGGCGCGGCAGATGCTATCGTGCCCATCGAAGGCTCGGGCCTGCGCACCCACCACGCCGTGCCCCACAGCCAACTGGTGACGGTAGCCGGTGCGCCGCACGGGTTCAACGTATCGCACCCGCAAGCGTTTAACGACGCGCTGCTGGCATTCTTGCGGTCCTGAGCGCTGCAGCCGTGGCCCCACCCTACGGCCACGGCAGGGGCAAACAGCTACATTTTTAGTAGCTTCTACCGCCCACAGATAGGGCGTTAGAGGCCTATTTTATTAAGAACCAACTCTCGGCTTGACGGCCAGCGCCACCAGCGCCACACCAACCGCCACCACCAGCGCATCCTCGATCAAGCCGCTGCGGGTTTGGCCCATGCGCACCATGGCGCGCTTGCGGCCCGCCAGCGTCAGGTAGGCCAGCGGTACGGCGGTGGCCACTGCGGTGATAGCCCCCGCCTGCTCGCGGCCACGGGGGGCCAATGCTGCGCCTGCAATGCCCGCGCTGGCCACGCGCGCCAGCAGCCCCAAAAAGACCGTGCGGTCGGGCGCGGTCTTCATTTTGTCGCCGACCAGCTCACCCACGCCCATCACCAGGGCGCCCAGCCGCAGCAGGGGGTGGTCCAGCAGCACCAGTCGGCCCGGCGTGTGTTGGCCCAGAAGCCGGGCTGCGGCGATGGTGGCCATCGGCGTCATCGACCGCGCACTGGCCACCGCGCCGATCAGGGCCGAGAAAAACAATCCACGATGTTCCATATGCCATCCCCCTAAGTAGTGCAGACACGGCTATGGTGCGGAGCCGGGCTTCTTGCCCACAGCGGCCAAACACGCGACCAGCTGTAGGACACGTTCCAGGCACCTGGGGTAGATTCAACACGCCACACACCCTGCTCCACACCCGCCCACCGCCCCATGCACCTCCTCGACCGCACCAAAGCCTGGGCCCGACGCATCAAACGCGACGGCGTGACGCTATGGTTTGCGGGCCAACACCCGGGCACGCCGTGGTACGCCAAGGCGCTGGGCGGCTTGGTGGTGGCGTATGCGCTGAGCCCGATCGACCTGATCCCCGACTTCATCCCCGTGCTGGGCTATCTGGACGATGTGCTGCTGCTGCCGGGCCTGATCTGGCTGGCCATCCGGCTGCTGCCGCCCGAGGTGCTGGCGGAATGCCGGGGCCAGGCCGACGCGTGGATGCTGGCCCAAAAAGCCAAGCCGCGCAGCTGGCTCGGCGCGGTGCTCATCGTCACGGTGTGGATCGCCCTGGGTGCGGCGGCCTGGTGGTGGTGGCCGTGAGGCTGAAGACTGCATCGGGTAAATTAACAACCTACTCCCGGACTGTGCCCACCCCATGACTCCCTCCGCCTGGCTTTTGTTTGCCACCATTTCGCTGGTCACCGCCTTCACCCCCGGCCCGGCCGTGTTGCTGGCCGTCTCCAACGCCATTGCCTGGGGGCCGCGCAAAACGCTGTTGGGCAGCTCGCTGGGCAGCGTGATCGGGATTTTTGCGGTGTCGGGCGCGGCCATGGCGGGGCTGGGCACGCTGCTGCGGGCCGAAGCCTGGCTGTTTGCGGCGCTGAAGGTAGCAGGCGCGCTGTACCTGGTGTACCTGGGCTACCGGCAGTGGACGAACAAGCACTCGATGTTCGACAAGCCGCTGGCCACTGCCGCCGGGCCTGCCAAATCACGCATGGACCTGTTTCGCCAAGGCACGCTGGTGTCGCTGACCAACCCCAAAAGCATTCTGTTCTTCACCGCCCTGTTCCCGCAGTTTCTGCACCTGGGCGCGCCCCTGCTGCCGCAATTTTTTGCCCTGACCAGCGCCTTTGCGGCCTGCGCCCTGGTGTCGCACGTGGCCTATGTGCTGCTGGCCCACCGCCTGCAGGGTTGGTTCGCCACACCGCAGCGGGCCCGGCTGTTCAACCGGGTAAGCGGCGGGGCGTTTGGGGTGATGGGGTTGGGGTTGCTAAGGTTGAAGGGCCCGGCGTAAATGGCCGCCCCCCGCAACGCCACCGGCGACTCCTTTTTTGCCTGGGATGGCGATGTGCTGATCGTCAACATCCTGGGCAAGCCCTCGGCCTGCTGCGACGCGATCGCCAAGCCCATGGGCACGCAGCTCAAGGTGAGCGTGACGGCCACACCCAAGAACGGCAAGGCGACCGACCACATGGTGCGTTTTCTCGCGCCCTTGTTTGGCGTGGCGGTGAGCGACATCGAGGTGGTGTTTGGCCAGGAAAGCGTGCACAAACAACTGCGCATCAAAGCGCCCAAGAAGCTGCCTGCCGTGTTCACGCCGCCCTGATTTGGAACTTTGCAGTGCCGCCCCGGCTCCCACCCGCCATACTCTGGCCCCACCATGCTGCACCGCTTCCTATCCGCTCTGCTTTTAATAGCTACCTACGCCCTTCCCATCAGCGCTAGTGCCCAAAAAAGCATAAATTCTGTCGTAACCACGCCGCAGGTGCGCGCCGAGCTGCTGGCGCATGCGCCGCAGGGGGTGCAGCCCGGCCAGCCGGTGTGGGTGGGGCTGCAGATTGCGCACCAACCGGCATGGCACACCTACTGGAAAAATCCCGGCGATTCGGGCCTGGCCACCAGCCTGACCTGGACGCTGCCGCCGGGCGTGACGGCGGGCGACATCGCCTGGCCGGTGCCGCGCAAGATCCGCATCGGCACCCTGGCCAACTACGGCTTTGAGGGCACGCTGCTGCTGCCGGTGCCGCTGACCATCTCGCCCGACTTCAAGCCGTCGCTGCTGGCCAGCGACTTGGAGGTGAAGCTGCACGCCGTGTGGCTGGTGTGCCGCCAGGAATGCATTCCCGAAGAAGGCGACTTCGTGCTGAAGCTGCCAGTGAAAAGCTCCACCGGTATGCACGCCGCCGCGTTCGATGCCGCCCTGGCCGCCCAGCCCACCGACCTGAAAGCGCGCAGCAAGGTGCAGGTAGAGGGGGCCGAACTGCACGTCACCGTGGCCGACCTGCCCGCCGCGCTGCGCGGCCAGACGCTGGAGCTGTTCCCCGAAACCCCGGAAATCACCACCCCTGCCGCCACCATCACCCAGCGCTGGGACGGCGCCACCTGGTCCGCCACCGCACCGCTGACCGCCATGCGCAGCCAAAGCCCCACCGAGATGCCGCTGGTGCTGGCCACCGCCACCGGCCAGGGCTTTCGCACCGTGGCCGATGTGCAAGGCGAGTGGCCGCGCACCGTGGCCGCACCGACCATCTCCCCGGCACTCGAAGCCGCTTTGCGGGCCAACAGCGCGGCCTCGCAAATCCCTGCCGCGCCCAGCCTGTCGTGGGCGGCCGCGCTGCTCGGGGCGCTGCTGGGTGGGCTGATTTTGAACCTCATGCCCTGCGTGTTCCCGGTGCTGGCCATCAAGCTGATGGGCTTTGCGCAGCACGCAGGCGACAAACAAGCCCACCGCGTGGACGGCCTGGCCTACACCGCCGGGGCCGTGCTGTCGTTTCTTGCGCTGGGCGGGCTGATGCTGGGCCTGCGGGCGGCGGGCGAGCAACTGGGCTGGGGTTTTCAGCTGCAGTCGCCTGCGGTGGTGGCCGGGCTGGCGGTGCTGTTCACCGTGGTGGGGTTGAACCTGGCGGGGCTGTTCGAGTTTGGCCAGTTTCTGCCCAGCCGCGTGGCCACGCTACAGGCACGCAACCCGGCGCTGAACGCATTTTTGTCTGGCGTGCTGGCGGTGGCCGTGGCCTCGCCCTGCACCGCGCCGTTCATGGGGGCTTCGCTGGGGCTGGCGGTGGGCCTGCCGGTGGCGCAGGCGCTGCCAATCTTTGCGGTCATGGGTTTCGGCATGGCCCTGCCCTACTTGCTGGCCAGCCTGAGCCCGGCCCTGGCCCGGCTGCTGCCCCGGCCCGGCGCGTGGATGGCCACCTTCCGCCAGCTCATGGCGTTTCCGATGTTTGCCACCGTGGCCTGGCTGGTCTGGGTGCTGGGCCAGCAAAGCGGCATCGACGGCGCGGGCAGCCTGCTGCTGCTGCTGGTGGCGGTAGCGGCGGTGCTGTGGGCGCTGGGCCTGGCCGGGCGCACGCGCTGGATAGCCGCTACGCTTTCGATAGCTGCTCTCGCCGGCGTCATAAGCGCTACAGGCCAAAATCTTATAAATCTGGCACCCGCTCCTGGCGCGGTGGCCACCACCGAGCGCTGGCAGCCCTGGGAGCCAGGCCGCGTGGAGCAAACCCTGGCCACCGGCCAGCCGGTGATGGTGGACTTCACCGCCGCCTGGTGCGTCACCTGCCAATACAACAAGAAAACCACCCTGGCCGACCCCGCCGTGCTGGCCGACCTAGAGGCCAAAAATGTGCAGCTGCTGCGCGCCGACTGGACCCGCCGCGACCCCGCCATCACCGCCGCCCTGGGCCAGCTGGGCCGCAACGGCGTGCCGGTGTATGTGCTGTACAAGGCGGGCAGCGCGCCGCAGGTGCTGTCGGAAGTGTTGAACGTGATTGATTTGCGGGCGGCTATTGCCCGGCTGTAGGGTGGCCCGCCCACAAGGGTTAGCGCTAGCGTAGAAAATTTGATCTAAAAATACACTGTCGTGAAAGGCGAAAGCCCCCCTGCACCACCGACCCCCACGACATGACGACATCCGGCAGAGGACGTACCTCGATCGATACCACCCAGGTCCGCCCCGAGCTGCGCGTGCGCTATTGGGAAGAAGAGTGCCGCACCAACCTGATCGGCATCCGCTGTTCCTCCTACTCGGACCGCGGGCTGCTCGCCAAACAGACCAGCCTGGACCAGGACCGACTGCGGCTGGCCATCACCAGCGCCAACGCGCATGTGATTGAACGCACGCCCGACATGATCCTCGCCACCCCCCGGGAGTCGGTTTTCATCAACGTGGTGCTCGAAGGCGAAACCTTCATCTACCAGCGCGGCCACTGCGTCAAGGTCCACAAGGGCGATCTGCTGGTCTACGATGCCCGTTGCCCGTTTTTGCTGGGCGGCACAGAAAGTTTCAGCCAGTTGCACGTGGACATGCCGGCGGACCTGTTCCACGCCCAACTGGTCCGCACCCACCTGAACCAGCCCCTGCACATCGCCGCCAGCACCCACACCCACCGGCTGTACAGCCACACGCTGAGCAGCCTGCTGTTGAACCTGATCGAAGGCTCCGCCCCCCCACCCCAAAGCAGTGGATCCCTGGACAGCCAAGTCTGCGACCTGCTGGGCGTGCTGATCCACCAGGGCGACGGCCACACCGTCACCTCGGCCCTCAGCGCCACCCATCTGCTGGCCGCCAAGGCGTACATCGAAGAGCACCTGGGCGACGAAGGCCTGCATGCTGACCAGATTGCCCACGCCGCAGGCATCTCCGAGCGGCATTTGCGTCGCCTGTTTGCGGCGCAAGACAGTGCCGTGGCCGACTATGTGCTGGCGCGCCGCCTGGACCGGGCCCGCGAGCAACTGCTGGACCCGCACCGGCGCGGCACTACCGTGGCCGAGACGGCCTACCACTGCGGCTTTGCCAGCCCTTCGCACTTTTCCCGGGCGTTCAAGCAACGCTTTGGCACCACCCCCACGCAGCTGCAACGCCAGTCCCTGCACTGACCCGGGCCGCACAGGCTTCAGCCCGCGGCAGCAAAGGGGTCCACCAGAACCTTGCACTGTGTGGTGCGCTGGCGCAGCGCCTCAAACGCAGTCGGCAAATCCACCAGCGCAATGGTTTCCGAAATGAGTGCCTGGGGCGCATACCGCCCGCCGTCCAGCGCGTCAATCGCCGTATGGAACTCGCGCATATTGAAGAACACCGACATCACGATGCGCACCTCTTTGGAGATGGCTCGGAACGCGTCGAAGTGGTCGCGGGCGGTGCACAGGCCCAGCACCACCACCGTGCCGCGCGGGCGCACCAGCCCAATGCAGTGGTCGATCAAACCGGGCTTGCCCACGCACTCGAACACCACATCCGGCTCGCCGCCCAGGTGGTCGCGCACCTGCGCCGCCAAATCCTCGTCCGCCTTTAGGAACGCGCTGGCCCCCAGCGCCATGGCACGCTCCGCCTGGTAGAGGTGCACATCGCTCATCGCCACGGCAGCCGCCCCCATGCGCCGGGCCCAAAATGCCACGGCCAGGCCAATCGCCCCAGCACCGACCACCAGCACCCGGTCGCCCGGCTTCAGGCCCGCCTGCCCCACGCCATGCAAGGCCACCGCCAGCGGTTCGGCCAATGCGCCATCGGCCGCAGAAATGCCCCACGGCAGCTTGCGGCACTGGCGCGCCGCCACCGCCGCATATTGGGCGTAGCCCCCGCCGATCAGCTGCATCTGGGCGCACCAAGCCGGGTCGCCCCGGCGGCAGCTGTCGCAATCACCACAGCCGCGCAGCGGCGCCACGCTGACCTGGTCGCCTACTTGCAGGTGCGTGACCTCGGCCCCGACTTCCAGTACCTCGCCCGAGTATTCGTGGCCCAGCACATCGCCCTGCCGGGCCCCGAAGACCGGGTCTTCGGTCATGTGCAGGTCGCTGCCGCAGATGCCGCAGCGGCACACCTTGAGCAGCACCTGGTAGCGGTCGGGCTCCGGGTCGTCCAGATCCGTGAGCTGCAGCGGCTGGCGCAGGGCATCAAAGATGGCAGCTTGCATCATGGGCCCTTTCAGTCCACCCGGCCAAGCATCTGCCCGCCGTCAATCACCAGTTGCGAACCGGTCACAAACGAGGACGCATCCGATGCCAGAAACAGCGCCAAGGGCTTGATCTCGTCGGTATCGGCCACCCGGTGCATGGGCACGCGCACCTGGAAAGCCTCGCGGTCGGCCGGGTTGCGCAGCCGCCCCCCGGCAATGTTGGTGGCAAACGGGCCGGGCGCAATCGCATTCACGCGGATGCCATAGCGCGCCAGCTCCATCGCCGCCTGGCGCACCAGCGAGGCCGCCCCGGCCTTGGCAGGCATGTAAGGCGTGCCGACAATGGCCTCGTTGATGATGGCCACGTTGGAGGTGGTCACCACGATGCTGCCCTTGCCGCGCGGTTTCATGTGGCGCACGGCGGCGCGCAGGCTGGTGAACACCGAGGTGAGGTTGGTGGCAATCACGGCATCCCAGTGGCGCTCGTCCAGGGCCTCCAGCGCACCTTCCGGGTTGCGGGCGTTGTCCGGGGTCAAAAAGCCGGGGCCTGCGTCGATACCGGCGTTGGCAAACAGCACGTCCAGCCCGCCGTATGCGGCGGCGCTGCGGTCGAAGGCGGCGTACATCGCGTCACGGTCGGTCACGTCCACACATTCGCTGCGCACCTCATAGCCCTGCGCCCGCAGGCGCTGCTCGGCCTCTTGCAGCCGTGGTGCGTTGAGGTCCATCAGCGTGACGCGCGCGCCATGCTCGGCCATCACCTCGGCATAGGCCAGGCCGATGCCGCTGGCGGCACCGGTGACGGTGCAGGCCAGGCCGCGCACCGCAAAACGTTGCATCGTGGGGCTCATGGTCACTTCGGCTCCCCCCGGCTCACAGGAACAAGGCTTTGTTGATCGGCAGCCCGTGGGCGCGGCAATGGCTGACGTAGTGGTTGATGAACCAGAACACGTCAAAGGTGTCGGTGAGCTTGCCTGCGTCGTCAAAGAACTCGATGGCACCGTTGATCCAGAACATGGCCTTCATGCCGTTCGGGTCGTCGGAGTAAAGGGTGTGGGCGGTGCCCGGTGTTTCGTACACGAAGCTGCCGGGCCGGGCCACCCAGTCGTACTCGTAATAGCCCCAGGTGCCCTCCAGCGTGATGGCGGATACCGCGCCGCGGTGCCGGTGGGTGCCGATGCGGCCACCGCCCTTGACCCACAGGATGTTGGCCACGGCACCGGTGCGCACGTCAAAAGACAAATGGCGGATGGCCGCGCTGTCGCCAAACGGCACCCAGGGCGACTCGGCTTCCGACGGACCTACATGGTCGCCGTGCAGGCCAAACTCGGTGATGATGCCGGCATGCGGCTCGGGCGGGAGCTGGATCAGGGCGCGGTCGGGTGGGGTCAGTACGCTGGTGTTCATGCTTGTCTCCTTGGGGTTTGTTGTAAAAATTCAGGTTTTGGCGGCATCGGATCGGCGCAACAGGCGGCGGCGCAGCGGGAACCAGGGGGCATCCACCCGCTTGCACCACAGGCCCCACAGCCCGCCCCGGGCAAACAGCGCCATGCACAGCGTCATCAGCCCCAGCACCACCATGTAGGTGGCACCAAAGCGGCCAAACAGGCGATCGGCGGCGAAATACAGCAAGGCACCGACCAGCGGCCCCTCGATCGAGCCTATGCCGCCCACCATGACGATGAAGATGCAGATGGACGACCAGTTCGGGTCGAACCCGGCCGAGGGCGAGATGCGCAGCGCGCTCAGGTAGTACACCGCGCCCACCATGCCGGTGCCCACGGCGGCGGCCAGGTAGATCAGAAAGCGCAGGCGCTTGACATCCACGCCCTGGCTGGCGGCAGACACCGGGTTGTCGCGCATGGCTGTCAGCGCCAGGCCGTAACGCGAGCGCAGCAGGGCGTAGCTACCGCCCACGGCGAACAGCAACATGGCCGCGCACAGCCACAGCGTGCCGAACTCACGCTGCGCCAGGCTGTACTTGCCCATGGCGCTCAGCGTCATGCCCGAGCCGCTGCCCACGTAATCCAGGCTGGAGGCAAAAAGCCGACACACCTCGGACACCACCCAGGTGCCGATGGCGAAATAGGGACCATCCAGCCGGTGCAGCAGCGCATAGGCGGGCACGGCCAGCAAGGCGGGCACCACCAGGCACAGGGCGGATGCCAAAAAAGGGTCTATCCCGAACTTGTTGGCCAGCACAAACATGGCATAGCCCGCCACGCCGATAAACGCCTGCTGGCCTACCGATACCAGACCGGCGTAGCCCGCCAGCAGGTTCCACATCTGCGCCACCACGATGTAGCAGCTGAGCTCGACCACCGAGCGGATCAGCCCGGAATCGGCCCACCAGGGCATGCTCAGCATCGTGGCGATGGCCAGCGCGCACAGAGCCATGGCGATACGGCTGGAGCGGGTATGGCGTTGCACATGGGCTTTGGGCAGCGGCATGGCGATGGCCGCAGCGGCCATGGGATGGATCACAGCACTCATGGTCTTCAGGCTCTCCGAGACATCAGCCCTTGCGGGCGCACGGCCAGCACGGCCAGAAATACCAGGTGCCCGCTGAGGATGCCCCAGCCCGCGTCCAGCCGAAAGCCAATCGCCTGCGACACCCCCAGCACCATCGCCCCCAGAAAGGCCCCCCAGACCGAACCCATGCCGCCGATGATCACCGCCTCAAACGCGTAGATCAGCTGTGCCGGGCCGTCCGAGGGCGACACGGTGGCGCGCAGCGACTGGCACACCGCCGCGATGCCCAGCATGCCCACGGCCAACGCTGTGGCGGCGGCATACACCCGCTGCGGGTTGATACCGGTGATGGCCGCTGCCTCCGGGTCGGCCGAGGCGGCGCGCAGCGAGCGGCCAAAGGCGGTGTAGCGCAGGGTCAGGTCCAGGCCTGCGGTCATGACCAGCGCGGCAGCGAAGATTTGCAGCGGCAGCACGCCCACAAAGAAATCGCCCAGCGCCAGGCTGGCAAACTCCAGCCCCTCGCCCGGCAAGGAACGGGTGTCGGCCGACCAGATCTGCAGCATCAGGTTTTGCAGCGCAATCGACAGGCCGAAGGTGGCAATCAACGATGGCAAGGGGTCGTTGCCCAGCACCCGGTTGAGCACCATCTTTTGCAGCAGCCAGCCCAGCACCATGGCGATGGGCACCAGCATGGCCACCACCACATACGGGCCAATGGCCAGCGCCCCGGCCAGACTTACGCCCACCAGGGCCAGCAAAATCATCATGTCGCCATGGGCGGTATTGACGATGCGCATCACGCCAAACATCAGCGCCATGCCGATGGCGTACTGCGCGTACATGCCGCCCAGCAGCAGGCCCTGGACCAGTGCGTCAAGCCACTGCATGGCTGGCTCCAAAGTAGGCACGGGCGATATCGTCACGGGCAATGTCGGCCGAGCGGCCCGTCAAGGTGATGCGCCCCTCCAGCATGCAGTACAGGCGGTGCGAAGCCCGGCACGCCAGCGCCACATCCTGCTCCACCAGCACAATGGCCGTGCCCACGGCGGCGATGCTGGGCAGTGCCGCATAGATTTCACGGATCACCAAGGGTGCCAAGCCCAGCGACAGTTCATCGCACAGCAGCAGGCGCGGCTGGCTCAGCAGCCCGCGGCCAATGGCCACCATCTGCTGCTGCCCGCCCGACAGCAGTTCCACCGGCGTGCGGCGCTTTTGCAGCAGGATGGGAAACAGCGCGTACAGGCGGGTCAGCGTCCAGGGCGCAGCCGTGCTATGGGCATCCAGCGCCCGGGCATGGTCAATGGCGACCTGCAGGTTGTCTTCCACCGTCATGCCGGTGAACAGGCGGCGGCCTTCCGGCACCAGGGCCAGGCCGCGTTGCAGCATCTGGTGCGGGGCACTGCCGCCAACCGGTTGGCCATCAAAACGCACCATATCCTGGGCTACGGGCAGCAGCCCGACCAGGCTGCGCAACAGGGTGGATTTGCCCGCGCCGTTGGCACCGATCAGGGCCACCACCTCGCCGGGCGCGATCTCGAAATCGATGCCAAACAGGGCCTGGAAGTCCCCATAGCGGGCACACAGCCCGTGGGTAGACAGCAGGGGGGTCGATGCCGGGGTGCTCATGAATCAATTCCCATATAGACGCGTTGCACCTCGGGGTTGGCCATTACCGCCTGCGGGCTGCCTTCGGCAATCTTTTCGCCAAAGTTCAGTACCAGCAGGCGATCGGCTACGGCCATCAGTGCGTGGAGCACATGCTCGATCCAGACCACGGTGACCTGGCGCTCGCGGATGCGCCGCACCAGTTGCACCAGGGCATGCGACTCTTCATCGGTGAGGCCACCAGCGATTTCGTCAAGCAGCAGCAATTTCGGGCCGCTGGCCAGCGCGCGGGCCAGCTCCAGCCGCTTGCGGTCCAGCAGGGTGAGCGAACCGGCCAGCTGGTTGGCTTTGTCGCCCAGGCCGCAGTCGTCCAGAATCGCGGCGCAACGGTCGTTGGCTACCCGCTCGGACTGCATGCCGCCGAACATCGCGGCCACCAGCAGGTTCTCGAAGGTCGTCATGCCGCTGTAGGGGCGCGGCACCTGGTAGGTGCGGCCAATACCCCGGCGGCAGCGCTTGAACGGCGGCTCGCCGCCCTTCAGCGCCTCGCCCTGGAAGTGCAGCTTGCCGCCATCCACCGCCACATCGCCGCTGACCAGGTTGAACAGTGTGGTCTTGCCCGCACCGTTGGGGCCCAGCACGCCCAGCACCTCGCCGGGCCACACCTCAAAGCTGATCTCGTGGATCACACGCACGGCACCAAAGGACTTGCTCAAGCCCTGGGCGCTCAAAATGGGCACTGCACTCATGGATGCAACTTTCGGGTCAGCATAGGTGTGGTCATGGCGCTCAGATCAGCTGCAGCTTGCCTTCGGTGCCCACCAGCTTGCTGGTGCTGTTGTCCACGATGCGCAGGTCGTACTTGTGCGCCTTGCCTTTGACCCATTGGCCGCCCAGCACCGGTGTCTTGGAGATATTGGGTGTAGGCCCGCCCTTGAAGTTGACGGGGCCTGCCATGGTGGTGAGGTTGGTCTCGGTGATCGCCTGGCGGATGGAGTCGCGACTCATCGGGTCTTTGCTGCGCTTGAGCACGTCCAACGCCACTTCCCACAGGGCATGGGCGTAGCCCAGTGGCTGGGTCCATTGCTTCTTGGTGCTGGCCTCCCAGTCTGCGGCCATCCTGGCACCGGTTTCGCCGGTGAGCGACGACTTGAACGGGAAGGCGGGTGTCCACCACACCTCGGTGCTCATGCCTTCGCCCAACTGGCCCATGGACTCCACACCCGACGGAAACAGCAGCGCGGCAGCCACGGTGACGACCTTGGGCTTGAACTGCTGCTGGCGGCACTGGGTGATAAAGGTCTTGAGGTCGGCGGGGTAGCTGATGCCACCAATGATGTCCACGCCGGCCCGCTTGTACTCCGAAATCTGGGCCGAAAAGTCATTCGTCAGCGGCTGGAAGGAGCTGGGGATGACGGTCTGAAAGCCCGCCTTGGTCACCGCCGGTGGCAAGCCCCACTCTTTGTTGCCCCAGGCCTCGCCGTCGATATTGCGCGGGAACAACAGGCCCACCTTGCGGTTGGTCTGCACCGAGTTCCACATGCCGGTAAAGCTGGCCAGCACGTCCTCCAGCCCCCAGAAGAAGTGGTAGGTCCACTTGAAAGGCTTCTCGGCCGAACCGCCGCGCGGGAACACAAAGCTCTGCCAGGGTGCCTGGCTGGACAGGCAGGGCACGCCGTTGAGCTCGCATTGGTCAGACACCGGGTTAATGGCATCGGTGGTGCTGGCGGGCAGCATCAGGTGGACCTTCTCGTTGAGGATCAGGTTACCGGCCAGCTCGGCCGCTTTGTTGGGGTTGGATTGGTTGTCGCGCACCAGGATCTCGACGGCGTATTTGGTGCCGTTGATGGTGAGCCCGTCCTTCAGCAGGGCCTGCACCTTGGCCACCATGTATTTATCTGTCTCACCAAACGGGGCCTGCGGCCCGGTGAGCGGGCTGATGTAACCGATGCGGATGGTTTTGGTTTGGGCCAGTGCCAGTTCGGGCAGGCCAGCGGCTACCGCAGCAGCCCCCATGCCTTTGAGGGCCTGACGGCGGGAGGTGGACAGCTCCTGCGGGGGGCGTGCTTGTATCTCGGTCATGTTGTCTCCTTTTTAAGTTTTAGCGCGCAACAGGCAGGGCACCGAGTGCGTTGTGCCGCATGCCTTTGTGTTCTGTTTGCCGTACTGAGTCTAGGGAGCAAAGCCTATTTCCATTGGCCTGCTGCGGCCATGAATCTTGACTACAGAGGACATGCGCCAATCTTTTCTACCGGCGCGCTACGCGCGGCTATCCACAAGTTGTAGGAAGTCCGTCGGCACCTTGCATTGCCGGGGGCAGCCTGCCATGCCACCATGCCGGGTAGTGCAGCAAGCCCTTTGTGGGGCCAGGAGGCCAGCGCATGGACAAGGTCGGCAGTCGCTCCACTTCGAAACCGCCATCGGGCCCCACTCCTCCGCTGTTGGCTTGGGGTTGGCTGGCGGCGGCGGGGCTGTTGCTGGCGGTGGCCACGGTGCTGACGTGGTGGCAGGCACCGCTGCCGGTGCCCAATAGCTATTGGGCGCAAACCGCTTCGCCGTGGGTCAGGTTCTGGAAGCCTTTGGAGTGGAATATCCACCGGCGGCAGGACGCAATGGCCAACGCGCCGCCCCCTGGGGATATCGATGCCGAAGGGGCTTTGGCGGGGCTGAATAACACTTTGTCCTCGGTGGCAATGGCCGACGACGGACTGCGGGGCTGGGCCGTAGGCGGTCTCAACACCATTCTTTCCACTACCGATGGCGGCCACGATTGGCTGCCGAAACCGGTCAGGGGTGTCGGTTATCCCCATTCGATCCACTTCTCCCCGGACGGCATGCACGGCTGGCTGGTGGGCGACGAAGCCAAGGTCCACACCACCCGCGATGGGGGTTCCACATGGCAGGCGCGGGCTACCGGTTCGGCGATCCCGTTGTCTGCGGCCAGCGTCACGCCCGATGGGCAAAGCGGCTGGGCGGTCGGTGCATCCAACGATTCCCCGGCCACCAAAGGCATGGTCATGGTCTCCCGCAACGGGGGCGAGAATTGGACACCACACCCCAGCACCGCAGGCCTCAGCGCCGCGTGCATCTCGCCCAGCGGCCAATTCGGCTGGGTGGTCGGCACCCAGGGAACCATTCTGTTTACCAAGGACTACGGTGCCAACTGGACTGCGCAGCAGGGCAACACCCCGGAACTGCTGAACGCTGTGGCCATCCACCAGGCCGGCGCACGTGGCTGGGCGGTGGGTTCCGGCGGAGCCATCGTGGCCACCACCGACGGCGGCACCACCTGGCAGCCGCAAACCAGCACCACCTCGGCTGCACTGACTTCGGTGGTGTTCAACCCGGATGGCCAACGGGGCTGGGCGGTAGGGCACGGGGGGACGATTCTGTCCACCCGCAATGGCGGCAGCACGTGGCAGGCGCAGTCCAGCCCCACAAAGAACGATTTCAACGCCGTCACCTTCAACCCCGACGGCCTGCGCGGCTGGGTGGTGGGCTTTAACGGCAGCATCCTGGCTACCCAGGACGGCGGCACCACCTGGGCGTATGCCGAACGCTACCGCCGCGCACCCGCCCCCTGGTATTGGCTGGCCGTAGCCCTGTCTGCCGCACTGGCCTGGCGCGCCTGGAGCCAACGGCCCACAGGCCAGGCCCATGCGTCGGTTGCCGGGGTGGCCGCATCCGATGCCGAAGTGCGCCAGGCGGCAGACGACCGCTTGGAATTTGGCGGGCTGGCGCGGGGGATTTCCCGCTTTTTGCGCAACCCCGCCACCCGGCCACCGCTTACGCTGGCCATCAACGGGCGATGGGGCAGTGGCAAGAGTTCGTTGATGCGGCTGGTCTGCGCCGACCTGCGCGGCCATGGCCACCGGCCCATTTGGTTCAACGCCTGGCACCACCAGAAGGAAGAGCATTTGTTTGCCGCGCTACTGGGTGCGGTGCATGCGCAGGCGGTGCCACCCTGGTGCAGTCGGTACGGCCCGCTGTTTCGCCTGCGTTTGCTGTGGTTGCGCTCCCGGCGGCATTTTGGCGTGCTGTGCGTGATGGTGGCGCTGGTGAGCTTTCTGCTGGCGCTGAGCTGGAGTGCGTTCCAAAGCGGCGGCTTCCAGACCGCTACGGCCATGGTGGCGGCCATGCAGCAGCGGGTAGCCCCCCAGCTTGCCGCCTGGGCCGGGCTGGTGGCGGCCTTGACCAGCCTGGCGGCCATTTTCAAGGGGGCCGAGGCGTTCAAGGTGAACCCGGCACTGCTGCTGACCAAGGTGCGTGACGGCATGGGCCTGAAAGCAGCAGCCGCGCAAAACGACTTTCGGGCCCAGTTTGCCCAGCAGTTCGGTGAACTGGTGCAGGCCTTGCCGTACCGGCTGATGATCGTAGTGGACGACCTGGACCGTTGCCGCCCGGCGGTGGTGCTGGATGTGATGGAGGCGGTGAACTACCTGACCTCTGCGGGCGACTGCTTTGTGATGTTTGGCATGGACCGCGACCGCGTGCAAGCGGCCCTGGGCCTGGCATTCAAAGAGATTGCCGCCGAAATGGAGAGCATGGACTCCGGTACGCCTGCGGCCACCGGCACGGATGCCGGTCTTGCCAAGCGCCGCGAGTACGCCAGAGACTATTTGCAAAAGCTGGTGAACATCGAGATCACCGTGCCCACCGCCCACAGCGAGACTGCCCACCAACTGCTGCAAGCGCCCGAACCCTTGCCACGCCACCGCATGCAGCACAGTGCCGAGGCGCTATGGCAGCTATGGCCACTGGCCCTGTGCGCCTTGGCCGTGGCGGCAGGCGTGTGGCTGGCGGGCAGCATCCCGCAACCCGACCCGGAAGTACCGGCCCCGGTAAGCACCGCATCGGCACCTCCATCCCCCAGCCCGCCTGCGAGCGAATCGGTCGCGGTGCCCCCCGTACAAGCACCTATCCAAGCCCCCCTCCAAAGCCAGGCCAGCACCCCGGTAGGCGACCGCGTAGAGGGCGGGGATGTCCTGGCTTGGCTGTCACTGGCCTTGCTGCCCCTCTTGGCCGTGGGTGCCGTGGTGGTGGTGCGGCTGCTGGGCACGCATCTGCACGAAGCCATGGACTCTGCCGAGTTCAAGAAAGCGCTGGAAATTTGGGCCCCCGTGGTCGCCCAAAAACACGAGACACCCCGCGCCATCAAACGCTTTGGCAACCGCCTGCGTTACCTGGCCATGCTGCAACAGGGCGAGGCCCAGGACACCACCTGGCAGGACGTGTTGAAGGCCGCATGGAAGCGCAGGGTCCATCCGGGCACCACCACCGCGCCACCGCCCCTCTCGGATGCGCTGGCAGAACACCAACTGATCGCCATCGGTGCCCTGTACGAAGTGCATGGCCGGGCGTGGGAGAGCTTTTTGAACGGCGAATCCCACGCCGACGACCTGGCCGCCCAGGCATTCAGCAACGCCATAGAGCAACACCAAAACCAGTTCGACACAGCCTGGCCGCCCAGCGAGGAGGAACTGGCGGTTTTCAAGCGCCTGGTCTCCGGTGTGCGACTGGCCGGTGACCCGCAGACGCTGACACCCTTCGCGCGCGACTCCGAAGCCGAAAGCGATGTCGACAGCATGCGCAGCAACGCAGCCCCGCGCAAAGCCTTCAAAACAAGCCCGGCAGAACCCGCTTGAGCCCCACGGCATCCCCACTGTCAGCCAGGTTCATGCTGCCCGCGCTGGCCTGGTGGTGCTGTGGGCGCTGGGCCTGGCCGGGCGCACCCGCTGGATAGCCGCTACGCTTTCGATAGCTGCTCTCGCCGGTGTCTTAAGCGCTACAGGCCAAAATCTTATAAATCTGGCACCCGCCCCTGGTGTGGTGGCCGCCACCGAGCGCTGGCAGCCCTGGGAGCCAGGCCGCGTGGAGCAGACCCTGGCCACCGGCCAGCCGGTGATGGTGGACTTCACCGCCGCCTGGTGCGTCACCTGCCAGTACAACAAGAAAACCACCCTGTCCCACCCCGCTGTGCTGGCCGATCTGGAGGCCAAGAACGTGCAGTTGCTGCGCGCCTCAGGTGCTGTCAGAGGTGTTGGCCGTGATTGATTTGCGGGCGGCTATTGCCCGGCTGTAGCGCCAGCTCCGGGCGGCGCGCTTCCCATTGGGTGTGCCACTGCGGCAAGGCATCGCCGGGCATCGGTCGGCCAATGAAATAGCCCTGGGCCACGTCGCAATCGCGCCCGCGCATGAAATCCCAATCGCTGCGGTCTTCCACCCCCTCCGCCACCGATTTGATGCCGAGCTGGTGGGCGATGGTCAGCGTGCCTTCCACGATGGCCGACAGCGCGGGATCGTGCGCTGCGCCGTTGACAAAGCTGCGGTCCAGCTTGAGTTCGTCAAACGGGATGTCGCGCAGTTGCGCCAGCGAAGAATGCCCGGTGCCGAAGTCGTCAATCGACAGGCCAATGCGCTTCAGGCGCAACCGGGTCAGGGTGTCCAGCGAGGCGCGCGGGTCTTGCATGAGCCGACTTTCCGTGACCTCCAGCACCAGGCTGTTGGCGGCCAGACCGGCATCAAACATCAACTGGGCCACCTGGTCAGGAAAGTCCAGCGCGCCCAGATTGTCCATGGACACATTGACCGCCACCTGCAACGCCCACCCGGCGGCATGCCACACGGTAGCCTGGCGCACCGCTTCGGCCAGTACCGCGTGGGTGAGCCGGTCGATGAGCTGGTGTGACTCGGCCAGGGGGATGAACTGGTCGGGGTAGACCAGCCCCCACTGCGGATGCTGCCAGCGCACCAGGGCCTCTACCCCGACCACGGCACCGGTGGCCATATCGACCTTGGGCTGGTAGTGGTTGACAAGCTCACCCCCGGCAATGGCCCGCTCCAGGGCTTCGGGAAGATGGTGCTGCACGACCGCACGGGCGGGGCTTGCGGGCTGCTGGTTGGCGCTGCTGCGCAGCACGCTGTTGGCCAGCAGCTGCTGCAACTGGTTGGCCGGTATAGGCTTGGAGATGGCCCCCAGGATGTGGATGTGGTGGGCCTGTGCCAGCTTGAGCACGGTGTGCAATATGCGCGTGCCCTCACCGCTAACCAGCACCAGGCTGCCCCGGTAGCCCAGGCGCGCCAGATTGCGCACGAACTCCACGCCGTCGATATCGGGCATCTGCAGGTCGCAAAACACCAGCGCAATGCCATGGTCGGGCAGCTCCATCTGCCGCAGCGCATCGCGCGCGTGCTCGTACAGCGTCACATCATGGCAGCCCGCCAGCGCCAGCTGCCGGGCCAACAGCTTGAGTGCGAACGCGTCGTCGTCGATCACCAGGGTTTTCATAGCCGCTCGTTTCATAGGCGTAGGGAGGTTCAAAAAATATGCTCTTGTACCGCTTGCAAGGCCCGAGCGAACTCGGCCATGCTCTGCGCAATCGCTTCACGCGTGCCGCTTCGGCAGGCGTTTTCAAGTTCGGCGCATACATCGCCCAGTGCCGCAGCGCCGACCGAGCGGGAGGACGACTTCAGCCGGTGCGCAATGGCAGCCATCTGTCGCGTATCTTCTACGGCGTGGGCGGTCTGCAGTTCTTTGGCCAGGCGGTCGGCCGACACCCGGTATTCGGCCAGCAGCTCGCGCACCACCTCGGGGTCGTCGCCCACCAGGTCTTGCAGGGTACGCACGTCTACCGCCAGGTCGGGCAACCCGGCGTGCGGCAGAGCCGACGCGGTGTCGGCCAGCGCTTCGGCAGGCGGGAACGGCAACCACCGCGTCAACGCGGCCTGCAGCAGGTGCAGTCGCAGCGGCTTGGTTAAATACTCGTCCATGCCTGCGGCATACGCCCGCTGGGCTTCGCCGTTCAGGGCATTGGCAGTAAGAACGTGTTCAAAGTCTTTTGAGCAGTAGAGCCAGGAATGCCAGATGGATGAACTGCAAGCTGGTATTGAGCCAACGCTCGCAGTTCTTCCACAGCCTGCGGTTCTTCTCCAGCCATGCAAAGCTGCGCTCCACTACC
>CAUPNG010000031.1:0-24268 GCA_963512605.1 uncultured Albidiferax sp.
CTCGCCTGGGGCTGGTTTTTCTGCGCGCGCTTTCCAGCAACAGCTTGATGACTTCGAATTGTTCTCGACTGATGTCGCTTGGGTAGCTCTTTCTCATCTCCCGAGCTTCTCATACTCTCGGGAGACTTTGAACACGTTCTGAGCCGCCACCCGTGGTTAATGCAATGTATGGCTGGCCGGTGGCATGCTGTTGCCGGTGGCATCCAGCACAAAGGTGGGGATGGGGGCTTCAAAGCGTTCGCCGTCTTCGGCCACGCAGAAATAGCTGCCGCGCATGGCCCCGGTGCCGGTACGCAGGCGGCAGCCGCTGCTGTATTGGAAGGAGTCGCCGGGCTTCAGCAAGGGCTGGTGGCCCACCACGCCTAGGCCCTTGACTTCTTCGATGTGGCCATTGGCATCGCTGATGGTCCAGTGGCGGGCAATCAGCTGGGCGGTGGTGTCGCCGGTGTTCTGGATGGTGACCGTGTAGGCAAAGCTGTACACGGCCTGGGTGGGGTCGGATTGCTCGGGCAGGTACTGCGGCAAGACTTCGACGGTGAACTGGTATTTGGGCATGGGCAGGATCGTACCGTGCTTGCATACAGCGTCTGCGAAAATACGGCCCATGAAAAATTACCGCATTGCCCCTTCGATTCTCGCTGCCGACTTTGCCCGCCTGGGCGATGAAGTCAAAAACGTCATTGCCGCCGGTGCCGACTGGATCCACTTCGATGTGATGGACAACCACTACGTGCCGAACCTGACCTTCGGCCCGATGGTTTGCAACGCCTTGAAGCCGCATGCCAAAAAGCCCGACGGCACACCGGTGCCCATCGACGTGCACCTGATGGTGCAGCCGGTGGATGCGCTGGCGGCTTCGTTTGCCGATGCGGGCGCATCGCTGATCAGTTTCCACCCCGAAGGCACGGGTCACGTGCACCGCAGCGTGCAGGCCATCAAGGCCAAGGGTTGCCAGGCCGGGTTGGTTTTTAACCCCGCCACGCCGCTGGACGTGCTGGACTGGGTGATCGACGACATCGATCTGATCCTGATCATGAGCGTCAACCCCGGTTTTGGCGGCCAGGGCTTCATCGATTCGGCCCTGCGCAAGGTGGAGCAGGCCCGCAAGCGCATTGAGGCGTCGGGCAAAGATATCCGCCTGGAAGTGGACGGCGGCATCAAGACCGACAACATCGCCCGTGTGGCTTCCGCCGGGGCAGATACCTTTGTGGCGGGTAGCGCGATTTTTAGCAGCCCTGATTACAAGGCGGTGATCGACGGGATGCGCAGCGTCCTGGCCACGGTGTGACCTACTATTGCGCCATGACTTCCCGGAGTGCGCCATGGCTTTGATCATCACCGACGAGTGCATCAACTGCGATGTGTGCGAGCCGGAGTGCCCTAACGATGCGATCTACCTGGGCGTGCAGATCTACGAGATCGACCCGCACAAGTGCACCGAATGCGTGGGCCACTTCGATGAGCCGCAGTGCGTGCAGGTTTGCCCTGTGTCGTGCATCCCGGTGAACCCGGAGCATGTGGAGGACAAAGAAACCCTGTGGGCCAAGTACCGGCGCCTGCAAGCCGAGATCGTGAAGCCCTAAACGGGTTCGGGGGGGCGCACGGGCTTGGGCCGGGGTGGCTTGGTGGTGTGGATGGCCATGGTGGCCTTGTCCATATCGCCCGCCATCAGCGCGGGCACCGCCAGAATCGCCCGGGTCATGCTGTCGTCGATAGCGGTGCGGTGGTCGGCAGACGGCTTTTTCAGCACCCAGCTCAGCACTTCATCGCGCGCACCCGGGTGGCCGATGCCGATGCGCAGCCGCCAGTAATCGGGGCTACCTAGCTGGGCATGGATGTCGCGCAGGCCGTTGTGCCCTGCGTGGCTGCCGCCCAGCTTGAGTTTGGCCTGGCCGGGAATGATGTCGAGCTCGTCGTGCACCACCAGGATCTCGCCGGGCTGGATCTTGAAGAAGCGGGCTAGTGCGCCCACCGATTTACCCGACAGGTTCATGAAGGTCTGCGGTTTGAGCAGCCAGCGCGGCTCGCCGTCCACCACCACACGCGCCACCAGGCCGTAGTAGCTTTTGTCGGGCTGCAGGCTGGTTTTGAGCTCCTGCGCCAGTGCGTCTATCCACCAGAATCCGGCGTTGTGGCGGGTGGCTTCGTACTCGGGGCCGGGGTTGCCCAGGCCAACAAACAGTTTGATCATGACGGGGATTATCCAAAAACAAAAAAGGCCCACCGAAGTGGGCCCTTTCAGGGCTGAACCATGCGTAAAAGAATTACTTCTTGGCAGCAGGCTTGGCAGCAGCAGGGGCCTTGGCACCGGCTTTGCCCTTGGCGGGTGCAGCAGCGGCGGGATCCACAGCCACTTCTTCGGCCAGTGCAATCACGGACACCAGGGCGGGGTTTTCCTTGCCCTTGGTGACAACCGACACGCCCTTGGGCAAAACCAGGTCCTTGGCGTGCAAGGAAGAGCCTTTGGTCAGGCCGCTCAGGTCCACCGCGATGAACTCGGGCAGGTCTGCAGGCAGGCAGGAAATTTGCAGTTCGGTCGCCACGGGGGTGACCATGCAGTTTTCTGTCTTGACGGCAGGCGATACGTCCTGGCCGCTGTAGTGCAGAGGCACCTTCATGGTCAGCTTGGTGTTGGTTTCCACGCGCTGGAAGTCAGCGTGCAAAATCAGTTGGCGGAAGGGGTGCATTTGCACATTGCGCAACAGCACTTTGCTTTCCTTGCCAGCCAGTTCCATGTCCAGAATGGTGGAGTGGAAGGTTTCTTTTTTCAGAGCGTGCCACAGAGCGTTGTGGTCAATTTCGATCTGGGTTGCGGGTGTTTCACCACCGTAAACGATGCCGGGGGTACGGCCAGTAATGCGGAGACGGCGGCTCGCACCCGTGCCCTGCTTTGCGCGCTCAAAAGCGACGAATTTCATAATCAACTCCTGTAAGAGTGCACCGCGACCAGTGTCACTCCGATTTAAAAAGGCCCGCGCGCACTGTGCGCACGGGCCTGCTTTTTTGTTCTCTGGCCTAGAAAAGGTTTTCCTGGTCCGAGAACAAACTCATGACCGACTCACCATTGGCAATCCGCTGTATCGTTTCGGCGATCAGGGGGGCCACGGTGAGTTGGCGAATTTTGGGGCATGCCAGCGCCGCAGCGCTGAGCGGAATGGTGTTGGTCACCACGACTTCGTCCAGGGCTGAACCGTTCGCAATACGTTCGATGGCCGGGCCGGAGAAGATGGGGTGGGTGCAATACGCGTAGACTTTTTTGGCGCCGCGCTCTTTCAAGACTTCGGCTGCTTTGACCAGCGTGCCTGCGGTGTCGATCATGTCGTCCATGACCACGCAGTTGCGGCCGTCGATTTCACCGATCACATGCATGACTTCGCTGACATTGGCCTTGGGGCGGCGCTTGTCGATGATGGCCATGTCGCAACCCAGTTGCTTGGCCAGCGCACGGGCACGCACCACGCCGCCCACGTCGGGTGACACCACGATCAGGTCTTCGTAGTTCTTTTGGCGCAGGTCACCCAACAAGACGGGCGAGGCGTAAATATTGTCCACCGGGATATCAAAGAAGCCCTGGATCTGGTCGGCATGCAGGTCCATGGTCAAAACGCGGTCCACGCCCACGGCCTGCAGCATGTTGGCCACCACCTTGGCGGTGATGGGCACGCGGGCAGAGCGGGGGCGGCGGTCTTGGCGGGCGTAACCAAAGTAGGGAATCACGGCGCTGATGCGTTCGGCAGAGGCGCGCTTGAGCGCGTCCACCATGATCAGCAGTTCCATCAGGTTTTCGTTGGTGGGCGCGCAGGTGCTTTGCACCACAAACACGTCGCGGGCCCGCACGTTCTGGTTGATTTCGACGGTCACTTCGCCATCGGAGAAGCGGCCCACGCGGGCGGCACCCAGTGCAATGCCCAAATGCTTGGCAATCTCGGCGGCCATGCCAGGATTGGCATTGCCCGTGAAAATCATGAAATCAGTGTGGTGGGGCTGCATGAGCGTTCCGGCAATGTAGTAACTGGCGATGAAATAACTGTGTGTGAATATTCTGAATATCGGCGTATCCAGAATATTTGGCAGGGGAAGAAGGACTCGAACCTTCGCATGCTGGAATCAAAATCCAGTGCCTTAACCAACTTGGCGACTCCCCTACACGGGTCCACAGCATGAAGCTGCGAACCGATTAACCATCGCTGGAGGCCCAACCCTTGAGAGGGTGAACGTCCATATTGCTGCATTTGCGAACTTGCCATGCCCCATGTTGGCTGGGACCATCTGACAAATCTACATCGCTCAGCATTTGCGCAAACACCGCGCTACCTGAGCCAGTCATTCTAGCATTTAAACCTTTGCCTCCAAGCCACTCAAGGACTTGGTTTACAGCAGGGCAGAGGTTTTGCGCGACTGGCTGCAAGTCATTAGTACCGAAGTAATAAGGCTGTGCAGCAAAGCCTGCGAGTATAGCACTATCTGAATTGCGTTTTAAATCTGGCGATGAAAAAATCAGTTTGGTGTCCAGCCCCTCGGGCGGCTTGACCACCACAAACCGGGCCGGTGGCAGCGCAATCGGGGTGATTTTTTCGCCAATGCCTTCCACCCAGGCGTTGCTGCCGCCCAGGAAAAACGGCACATCCGCCCCCAGTTGCAGGCCAATGATTTTAAGTTGCGCCAATGGCAGATTCAGCTTCCACAAGCGGTTCAGCGCCAGCAGGGTGGATGCGGCATCGGACGAGCCGCCGCCCATGCCGGCCTGCGCCGGAATACTTTTGAGCACGCCGATGTGCGCGCCCTGCATGGTGCCGGTGGCAGCTTGCAGTGCGCGGGCGGCGCGCAGCACCAAGTCGTCGGGCGGAAGCGGGGTGCTGAGGTCTTCGCGGCTGAGTTGGCCGTCAGCGCGCAACTCAAAGTGCAGGGTGTCGCACCAGTCGATCAGCATGAAAACCGATTGCAGCAGGTGGTAGCCATCGGCTCGGCGGCCGGTGATGTGTAAAAAAAGATTCAGCTTGGCCGGGGCGGCCACGTCGTACAGTGCTTGCATTTCTATTTATCAAGGACGAGGCGCAGGGTGGCGGTGGGTTCGGGTTGGCTGCGCACGGCTGTAATCCGGCCGTCGTCGAGGCGGGCCAGATCGGCTTGCCAGCCGGGCACCGGCGTGTTGCTGCCGTGCAGCCAGTCGAACAGCGCCGCCAGCGGCAGCGGCGCACCGGTGGCCTGCGCCACCAGGGCTTCCAGCGATTCAAAAGGTCGTACTTCGCCGTTGGCGTGCAGGGTGGCCGATCCGGGCTGCCACAGCATGCGTGCCACGGTGCCGCCCAGCGGGTTGAAGAGGGTGAGTTCGCCCGTTTCTGCCGAACCCTTGAGTTCAAAGCTGGCCGAAAAAGACTGTGCTGCCGACCCATCGACCTGCAAGGCGATGCGACCGCTCCAGAAGGCCGATGGGTCGGCGTTCTGGCGACTGCTGTTCAGATGTGCGCACCCGGCCAGCAACAGCGCACACACCATCAGCGCCCAGCGGCGGGCCAGGGCGGTCACAGCTTGACTTGCAGGCGCTTCAGGGTGGCCAGCAGGGTTTCGTTGTCGCGGTTGATCCGCAGGCCCTCTTTCCAGATGCTGGTGGCGCGTTCGCGTTGGCCCAGGGCCCACAGCACCTCGCCCAGGTGGGCTGCGATTTCGGCATCGGGTTTGGCTTTGAAGGCCCCGTCGAGCACGCGCAGGGCTTCGTCCTTGTTGCCCATGCGGAACTCAACCCAGCCCAGGCTGTCGGCGATGAACGGGTCGTTGGGCACAAATTCCAGTGCTTTGCGGATCAGCTCGCGGGCCTCGGGCAGACGCAGATTGCGTTCGGCCAGCGAATAGCCCAGGGCGTTGTAGGCGTGGTGGTAGTCGGGTTTGCTGGCGATCAGTTTGCGCAGCAGGCGCTCCATCTCAACCATTTTGTCGAGTTTTTCGGCCAGCATGGCCTGGTCATAGAGCAGGTCGGGATCGTCGGGATGGTCGGCGACGGCTTTGGCCATCAGGTCGTAAGCGGTTTGGTACTGCTTGTTGTCGCGCAGCAGCTGCACTTCGGCAGACAGCTTCAGGCGCGCTTCTGCCGCAGTGCGCTCAGGCAGGGATTGCAGCAAGGCGCGGCCCTCGGCCAGCTTGCCTTGCTTGGCCAGCAGTGAGGCCCGGCGGCCCTGCACGGCCAGCAGCT
This sequence comes from uncultured Albidiferax sp., assembly GCA_963512605.1. Lineage (GTDB taxonomy): Bacteria > Pseudomonadota > Gammaproteobacteria > Burkholderiales > Burkholderiaceae_C > Rhodoferax_B. Next base: position 6,188 of record CAUPNG010000031.1, read on the forward strand.
CTTCGGCGTTGTCGATTTTTTGCAACCAGGCGGAAGCGGCGGGGAAGTCCTTGCGGTTTTCCGCCACTTGCGACAGGGCCATATAGGCCGACGACAAGCCCCGGGTACGCCCTTCACTGGCTGGCAGGGGCTCGGCCAGGGTGATGAAGCGCTGTAGCGAAGCCTCGGCGGCGGCGAGCTGGTTTTCCTGCAGCTGCAGGCTGCCCTGCACCAGCCAGGCATCGGCGAAATCAGGGTTCTGGCGGGTCAGCAGTGTGAGCTGCTGGGTGGCCTCGGCGGAGCGCTGGGCTTCCAGCAGCGCGCGCACATAGGCCATGCGCAACTCGGGCAGGGGCTGGCCGTCCAGGTAGTGCAGCACGATCGGTTCGGCCAGCGGGACCTTGGGGCCCATCATTTCCAGCGCCAGTTGCACCGGGCCGGGCGCGGTGGCGGACAGCGCCTGGGCGCTGCGGGCCGCCTCCAGTGCGCCCGAAGTGTCGCCCGCCGCCAGCCGCATGCGGCCTACGGTGGTCCAGGCTGTGGGGCCCACCGCCTCGTCCTTCAGGTAGCGGCCCAACACCTGCTCGACCACCATGGCCGCCTGGTTCTTGTCGGAGATTTGCGCGTAGGTCGGCGGTATGGCCGTGATGGCGGCGGAGCGGTTGGCATCGGAGGCCATCGCCAGCTCGGTTTTGAGCGGTTCGGCAGTGTCGGCCACGCGGTTCAGCGCCAACAGGATTTGCAACACGTAGCGGTTGGCATCGCGCGATGCGGGCTCGGCCTTGCTCCAGGCGCGGGCGGCTTGCAGTGCAGCATCGCCAGAGCGCGACTGCAGCGCAATCTCCACGGCGCGGCGGTACAGGATGGGGTCGGCGGCTTTGCGGGCACCTTCCAGGTACAGCTGGTAGGCCAGGCCGGGCTCGCCGCCGGCGGCGTTCAACTCGCCCAGCAGCACGATGTAGAACAACTCGCCATTCATGGCCGACTGCGCGGGCGAGGCCTCGGCGGTGCCAGAGGCTGCGGTTTCGAGTGCGGTCTGCGCAAATGCGTGCAGGCCGCCCATGGCCAAAGCCAAAGTTGCCAATCCGTGGGTAGCCAGTCTGATATATCGCTTCATCGGCTCATAATAATCCAAGCCCATTAACGTACGCGACGCAAGGGGCGAAGCCCTCGGCAACGCCATTTCCCTTTATTTCAAGCCCACCATGCCCGAGCTCCCCGAGGTAGAAGTCACCCGCCTGAGTTTTGCCGACCGCATCCAGGGCGCGCGCATCCACAGCGTGCGCATGGGCAAGCCGCTGCGCTGGCCGCTGGGCTATGACCCCGCGCTGCTGGTGGGCCGCACCGTGCTACAGGTGCGCCGCCGGGGCAAATATTTGCTGCTGGACCTGGACGCGGGCCTGTTGCTGCTGCACCTGGGCATGTCGGGCAGCCTGCATTTCGCGCCCCAGCTGCCCGAGCCGGGCGCACACGACCACTGCGATGTGGTCACCCACCTGGGTATCTTGCGCCTGCACGACCCGCGCCGGTTTGGTGCGGTGGTGTATGCCGACAGCCAAGACGCACCCGAGGCCGCCAAGCTGCTGGGCCATCTGGGCATGGAGCCGCTGGACGACGGGTTTTCTTTACCGGCTTTTTACGCCGGGCTACAGGCGCGCAAAACCGCCATCAAGCAGGTGCTACTGGCAGGCGAGGTGGTGGTGGGCGTGGGCAATATCTATGCGTCCGAGGCGCTGTTCATCGCCGGTATCCGTCCTACGGTGCGGGCCAACAGCATCAGCAAGCCGCGTGCCGCCAAGCTGCATGCCGCCGTGCGCAGCGTGCTGGCCCGGGCTGTGTTGAAGGGCGGCAGCACCCTGCGGGACTTTTCCAACGCCCATGGCGAGAGCGGCTACTTCCAGCTTGAAGCCATGGTTTACGACCGCCAGGGCTTGCCCTGCCGGGTCTGCGGCGCGCCCATCCAGCAAATCCGCCAGGGCCAGAGGTCAACCTACTTCTGCCCGGTGTGCCAAAAGCGCTAGTGCTATATTGATTTTTTGTACTTTTATTACCGGCCTATCCCTCTGTGGCGACCTCCTTCAATGAACAACTAGGCCAGCACGGCGCGTGGCGGCGTGAACTGGCACTGCGCTTGAAGCTGCTGTCTGCGTGGATGAAGGAGCACGCGCTGATGGATGCCGGCGTGGAGGCGCGGCTGCGGCGGCTGGAAGACCAGATGCGCAGCGACAAGGTGATGGTCGCCTTCGTGGCCGAGTTCTCCCGCGGCAAGTCGGAGATGATCAACGCGGTGTTCTTTGCCGGGTATGGCCGCCGCATCATGCCCGCCAGCGCGGGCCGCACCACCATGTGCCCCACCGAGCTGGGCTATGACGCGGACGTGCCGCCCAGCCTGCGCCTGCTGCCCATCGAGTCGCGCATGCACCCCCAGTCGCTGGCCGAATGGCGGCAGGCCCCGGAGCAGTGGACGCATATCGACCTGGATGTGAACGACGCGGCCCAGTTGGCAAAGACCATGGAAAAGGTCACCGAGGTGCGCAGCGTGAGCCAGGAAGAAGCCCGTGCCCTGGGCTTCTGGCACGACCAGGAGCCCGACGACAACCCGCCGCTGGACATGGAGGGCCGTGTCGAGGTGCCCCGCTGGCGGCATGCGCTGGTCAATATGGCGCACCCGCTGCTGCTGCAGGGCCTGGTGATTCTGGACACGCCGGGGCTCAACGCCATCGGTGCCGAGCCTGAGCTCACCGTCAACCTGATCCCCCAGGCCCATGCGGTGGTCTTCATCCTGGGGGCCGACACCGGGGTCACCAAATCCGACCTGTCCGTGTGGCGCGACCACCTGCGTCCTGCGGCCGACGGCATGGAGACCCGGGTGGTGGTTTTGAACAAGGTCGATACCTTGTGGGACGCACTGAGCACACCCGAGCAGGTGCAGGTGCAGGTAGACCGCCAACGGGCCGCCTCGGCCGCGCTGCTGGGCGTACCCACGCAGCGGGTGCTGGCGGTGTCGGCGCAAAAGGGCCTGGTGGCCAAGATCACCGGCGATGCGCCCCTGCTGCAAGCCAGTGGCCTGCCGGACCTGGAAGTGGCGCTGGGCCAGGGCATTCTGGGCCAGCGGCAAGAAATTTTGCGCTCGGCCGTGGCCCGCGGCATCACCGACCTGCGCACCGAGACCAGCCGCGTGCTGCACGTGCGCCGCCGCGACCTGGCCGAGCAAAAAATGGAGCTGCAAGGCCTGGGCGGCAAAAATTTGACCGTGGTGAAGAACATGCGCCAGCGCATCGAGCAGGAAAAGCTCGAGTTCGACATGGGCAACGCCAAAATCCACGCCGTGCGCGCCATCCAGATCAAGCTGCTGGGCGAGGTCTATGTGCTGATGGGCAGCCGCACCCTGAAGGCCGAAATGGCCGTGCTGGCCGAGGCGCTGCAAAAGCCCGGCTGGAAGCGCGGCGTGAAAGGCGTGTACGCCGCCACCTTTGCCCGGCTGCGCGACAACCTGGCCAAGGCGTATGCCGTGGGGGCTGAAATCCACAGCATGCTGGCCGCCACCTTTGCCCAGCTCAATACCGAGTTCGGCTTCTCGCTGCTGCTGGCCGATACGCCGGATGTGCAGCGCTTCCAGGCCGAGCTGTCCGAGATCGAAGCCAGCCATGTGCAGTACCTGAGCCTGCGCAACGCCCTCAAATTGGCCCAGCCCGAATTTGCCGAACGCCTGGTGCGGGCGCTGCGCTCGCGGCTGCGCGGGGTCAACCAGTCGGCTTTTGACGAGGTGGAGCTGTGGAGCAAATCCGCCGCCGCCCAGCTGGAAGACCAGCTCAAGGAGCGCCGCAAAAGCTTTACCCGCCGCCTCGAAGGCATTGACCGCATGCAGACCGCCGCCGGGGGTCTGGACGCGCAGGTGGCCGAGATCGAAGGCCAGGAGGCCGTGCTGGGCCAGTTCGAATCCCGTTTGCAGCTGTTGACCTCGTATTTTTTGACCACCGCCGCACCCCGGCCCCCTTTGGAATGAACTTGGCATGACGGCAGTTTTAGAGGCGGCGTATGCGGCCCCCCAGGCGGTGGCCACCGCCTTCGCCTCCCAGGTCATCGCCTGGCAAAAAACCCATGGCCGCAACAGCCTGCCCTGGCAGAACACCCAGGACCCGTACCGCGTGTGGCTATCAGAAATCATGCTGCAGCAGACCCAGGTGAGCTCGGTGCTGGAGTACTTTCCGCGCTTTCTGGCCCGCTTTCCCGATGTCAAAAGCCTGGCCGCCGCCAGCCTGGACGACGTGCTGGGCCTGTGGAGCGGCCTGGGCTACTACAGCCGGGCCCGCAACCTGTACCGTTGCGCCCAGCAGGTGGTGGAGGTGCACGGCGGGCGTTTTCCGCCCACGGCGGAGCTGCTGCAGACGCTGCCGGGCATTGGCCGCTCCACCGCCGCAGCCATTGCCTCGTTTTGCTATGGCGAGCGGGCGGCCATTCTGGATGCCAACGTCAAGCGCGTGCTGACCCGGGTGCTGGGCTTTGGGGCCGATCTGGCCGTGGCCGCCAACGAGCGCGCCCTGTGGGACCAGGCCACCGCCTTGCTACCTGCCCAGGCCGGGCTGGACACCATGCCGCGCTACACCCAGGGCCTGATGGACCTGGGCGCCACCGTGTGCGCGCCGCGCCAGCCCACCTGCCTGCTGTGCCCGGTGCAGCCGGTGTGCAAGGCCCAGCGCGAAGGCGCACCCGAGAAATACCCGGTTAAAACCCGCAAGCTCAAGCGCAGCACCGAGTCCTGGTGGCTGCTGTGGGCGCAAGATGGCGCCGGGCGTGTGTGGCTGCAGCGGCGGCCCGATGCGGGCGTGTGGGCGGGGCTGTACTGCCTGCCGGTGTTCGACAGCCGCGAGGCCTTGGCTGCATCGGTGGGGGCTGCGGTGCTGGACGATCTGCCGGTGTTTTTGCACGTGCTGACGCATAAGGACTTGTACTTGCACCCGGTGCAGACCCAGTGGCCGCAAGACGCGCGCCCCGGCCCGCACGGCGACTGGGTCGAGGCTTCGCGCTGGGTGGAGATGGGCCTGCCCGCACCCATTCGCAAACTGCTATCCGCTATTTAATTGATAGCTTGTCGTGCTTATGGAATAAGCGCTAGAGGCCTAAAAAGCTTAAAAAATAGTGACGCCACCCGAAATGGGCGGCAAGTCGCCGCGCGCGTCCAGTTCGCGGTGCCGCTTCAGCGTGACCCAGCGCTTGGCGAAGGCGGCTGCCAGTTGCTCCACCAGGTAGACCGAGCGGTGCTGCCCGCCGGTACAGCCTATGCCTACGGTGACGTAGCTGCGGTGGTCGCGGGCCAGGGGCTCCAGCCAGTGGGTCAAAAACTTCTCGATGTCGTTGAACATCTGCGCCACGTCAGGACTCTGGCGCAAAAACGCCGCCACCGGGTCGTCGCGGCCGGTCAGGGGGCGCAGGTCGGGCTCGTAGTGCGGGTTGGGCAGCATCCGCACGTCGAACACAAAGTCGGCATCCACCGGAATACCGCGCTTGAAGGCGAAGGACTCGAACACCAGGGTCAGCTGCGCTTCGGGGGCGGCGATCAGCGACTTGATGTAGCCCTGCAACTGCGAGGCGCGGATGAAGCTGGTGTCCATCACATGGGCTTTTTCGCGCAGGTCGGCCAGCAACTCGCGCTCCAGCTCGATGGCTTCGACCAGGGCGTGCTGCTGGTCGGTACGCTCGGAGCGCGACAGCGGGTGCTTGCGCCGCGTCTCGGAGTAGCGGCGCACCAGGGTGTCGGTGGCCGAGTCGAGGAACAGCGACTTGATGTGCACCCCCTGCTTGCGCAGCGTCTCCAGGTGCTGCGGCACCAGGGGCAGGGCGGTGGCGCTGCGCACGTCCATGGCAATGGCCACCTTGTGTGCGCCCTGGGTCTGCTCCAGCTTCACAAAGTTCAGCAGCAGCTCGGGCGGCAGGTTGTCCACGCAGTAGTAGCCTGCGTCTTCCAGCGCGTGCAGGGCCACGGATTTGCCGGAGCCGGACATGCCGGTGATGAGCACGATTTCAAGTTTCATAGTTCGCCTAGCATTTCTTTGGCATGGGCCAGCGTGGTGCCAGATAGTTTTTCGCCCCCGAGCATGCGCGCAACTTCGGCCACGCGCTGCTCGCCCAGCACCAAGGCCACGCTGCTGACCGTGCTTTTGCCGTCGCGCTGCTTGGCCACCACCAGGTGGTGGTCGGCGCAGGCGGCGACCTGGGGCAGGTGGGTGACGGCCAGCACCTGGCGGTCGCGGCCCAGCTGCTTCATCAGGCGACCTACGGTTTCGGCCACGGCACCGCCCACGCCGGAATCCACCTCGTCAAAAATCAGGGTTTGCGTCGTGCCCAGCTCGCTGGTGGTCACCGCAATGGCCAGCGCAATACGCGACAGCTCACCGCCAGAGGCCACCTTGCCCACCGCGCGCGGCGTGCTGCCTGCGTGGCCGGCCACCAGAAACTGCACTTCCTCCAGCCCGCTGGCGCTGGGCTCGATTTTTTGCAGCGCCACCTGGAACTGGCCGCCCTGCATCCCTAAGCCCTGCATCGCCAGGGTAATGGCTTTGGCGAGGCGGGGGGCAGCCAGCGCGCGGGCTTTGCCCAGCACGGTGGCCTCGGCGCGGTAGGCGGCCTGGGCCTTGCGCTCGGCGGCTTCCAGGGCCTGGCTGTCGGCGGCAGCGTCCAGACGGGCCAGCTCGGTTTTCCAGCTGGCCAGCAGCGCGGGCAGCTCGGCGGGCGTGCGTTTGTAGCGCCGGGCCAGCGACACCCATTGCGACAGGCGGTCGTCCAGCGCGCCCAGGCGTTGCGGGTCCAGCTCGGTCTTGCGCAGGGTGGTGTGCAGCGAATGGGCGGCATCCTCGGCCTGCGCCAGGCTAGATGCCAAAACCTCGGTCAGCGCTACATACTCGGGCGCAATGTGCTCCTGACTGTGTAGCGCCGTGTAGGCGCGAGACAAACCGGCCAGCGCGCCCGTGTCTTCACCTTCCAGCGCGTCGATGGCGGTTTGCACCGCGTCCAGCAGGGTTTGGGCGTGCGAGAGGCGGCTGTGCTCGGCGTTGAGCTCGGGCCACTCGTCGGCACCGGGGTTGAGCTTGCCCACTTCGCCAATCTGCCAGGCCAGCCGCTCCTGCTCTTGCTGCAGCGAGTCGCGTGCGGCCTGGGCATCGGCCAGGGCTTTCTGGGCGCTGCGCCACTGGGTCCACAGGGCCTCCAGCGATTTGCTGCTGGTGCCCGCGTAGGCATCGAGCAGGCGGCGCACGGTGTCGGGGCGGGTCAGGCTTTGCCAGGCGTGCTGGCCGTGGATGTCGAGCAGCTGGTCGCCAATCTCGCGCAGTTGGGTGGCGGTGGCCGGGCTGCCGTTGATCCACGAGCGGCTTTTGCCCTGCGCATCCACCGTGCGGCGCAGCAGCAGGCTGTCGGCCTGGTCAAACCCGGCCTGGTCCAGCCAGGTGCTGACGGCGGGCGGGCTGTCGAATTCGGCGCTGATGTCTGCCCGGGCCGCGCCTTCGCGCACCGTGCCCGCATCGGCGCGGCTGCCCAGGGCCAGTTGCAGCGCGTCGATCAAGATGGATTTACCCGCGCCGGTTTCGCCGGTGAGCACGCCAAAACCGGCTTGCAGGTCCAGTTCCAGCTCCCGCACGATGACGAAGTCGCGCAGGGTGATACGTTTCAAGGCCATAGCTTTAGGTGCCTTCGTTCCAATGGAGTTTGCGCCGCAGGGTGTCGAAGTAGCTCCAGCCCTGGGGGTGCAGAAAACGCGCCCGGTGCTCGGAGCGGCGCACGATGATGCGGTCGCCGTGCTGCAGCGAGGCCAGCGACTGCATGTCGAAATTCGCGCTGGCATCCCGTCCTGCTACTAATTCAATAGCTACTTCCGCCGCATCGGCAAGCACAATCGGCCTGTTTGTCAATGTATGCGGGGCAATGGGCACCATCACCCAGCCGGGGATGGACGGGTGCATCAGCGGCCCTCCGGCCGACAGCGAATAAGCCGTGGAGCCAGTGGGCGTGGCGATGATCAGGCCATCGGCCCGCTGGTTGGCCACCAGGCGGCCATCCACCTCCACGCGCAGCTCCAACATGCCCGATGTGGCACCCCGGTTCACCACCACGTCGTTCAGCGCCAGCGCGTCAAACACGCACTCGCCTGCGCGCATCACCCGGGCGTGCATCAGGCTGCGGTGGTCTTCTTCGAAGGTGCCCTGCAGCATCGGCAGCAGGGTGGTGGCGTAGGACTCGATTGGAATGTCGGTAATAAACCCCAGCCGCCCCTGGTTGATGCCCATCAGCGCCACGCCGTAACGGGCCAGTTGGCGGCCAATGCCGAGCATGGTACCGTCGCCCCCCACCACCAGCCCCAGGTCGCAACGCTGGCCGATGGCGGCGATATCCAGCGCGGGGTAGCCGCTCAGGCCGGTGTTGGCCACGGTTTCCGCATCGACCACCACTTCGCAGCCCTGTTGGGTCAAAAACTGCGCAATTTCTTCCAGCACCTGGCGCGACGAAGCGTTGGCCGCATAGGTGCCCGGCGCGGCGTATTTGCCGAATAGCGCTACGTGGCGGAATTGTGATTTCATTCACAAATTACAACACGACTTGTGCTGCATCCAGAGGATGCGGCTAGCAGCCTGGCGGGCTTTCGGCATCGAAGCGAAATTCGACCCCAGCGAGGACATTTTTTGCCGGATTTGCAGACCCATAGCCGTAGCTATGGGGCAAAAAGCGGGTGAAAAATGGACCGCTGCGGTCGGATTGCAGCCGATGTACCGAAAGTCCGACAGGCTGCTAGGAGTATCAATGCCCCTAAAATGGGCCCATGCTCGATGACCGTGCCAAGTTGTTAATGAAAGCGCTGGTCGAGCGCTATATCGCCGATGGCCAGCCCATAGGCTCGCGCACGCTCTCCAAGGCCTCGGGCCTGGACCTGTCGCCCGCCACCATCCGCAACGTGATGTCCGACCTCGAAGAGATGGGCCTGATCGTCAGCCCGCACACCTCTGCCGGGCGTATTCCCACGGCGCGCGGCTACCGCTTGTTTGTGGACACCATGCTCACCGCCCAGCCCGGCCCCCTGGTGCCTCCCAAGCTGGTCGCCGAGCAGCCGCAAAAGGTCATCGTCAACGCGGCCAACCTGCTCTCTAGCCTGTCGCAGTTTGTAGGGGTGGTGATGGCCCCCCGGCGCACCTCGGTGTTTCGCCACATTGAATTTTTGCGCCTGTCGGACAAGCGTTTTCTGGTCATCATCGTCTCGCCCGAGGGCGACGTGCAAAACCGCGTGATCTTCACCGAGGTGGACTACACCTCCTCGCAGCTGGTCGAAGCCGCCAACTACCTCAACGGCCACTACGCCGGCCTGTCCATCGAGCAGGTGCGTGAACGCCTCAAGAACGAGGTCGAAACCCTGCGCGGCGAGATCGCCAGCCTGATGCAGGCCGCCGTCAACGCCAGCTCCGACGCGCTCACCCGCGAGCAGGACGAGGTGGTGATCTCCGGCGAACGCAACCTGCTGGCCGTGAGCGACTTCTCCAGCGACATGGGCCACCTGCGCCGCGCGTTTGACCTGTTCGAGCAAAAAACCCAGATCATGCGGCTGCTGGACATCTCCAGCCAGGCCGAAGGCGTGCGCATCTACATCGGCGGCGAAAGCCAGGTTGTGCCGTTCGAAGAACTCTCCATCGTCAGTGCCCCCTACGAGGTAGACGGCCAGATCGTTGGCACCCTGGGCGTGATCGGCCCCACCCGCATGGCCTACGACCGCATGATCCAGATTGTGGACATCACCTCCAAGCTGGTCAGCAACGCCCTGAGCCACCAAAAGTAGCCCGCTTTTCGCACAGTAGAATGTCAGGCTGTGTGGGGCGTTAGCTCAGTTGGTTAGAGCAGAGGACTCATAATCCTTTGGTCGAGTGTTCAAGTCACTCACGCCCTACCATTCATTCATGCGCCTTTGCGCCCGTTTGGGGTGCTGGGGCCACTCTACAATTTCGGGTGTTTCTCTACAATTCTGCGCGGATAGTAGAAAAGTACGCCCCGAAAAATGGCCCGTTTCGCTCAGCAGGGCGGTTATCTCAGCGGCTTCACCCGTTCACCCATCCGGGCCTTGACGTAGTGCTCGGTCATTCCCCGGCTTTTGTGCGACAGCAGCTTTTGCGAGTACCCCAAGTCGCCCGTATCGGTCGCCGCCTTGGTCCGGATATCCCGAAACTGAAAAGTCACCCCGGCCAGCGTGCGGGCCTTGTCGAAGCGTGAGCGCAGCGCATCTTTGGTGAGTGGCTGGCCGCTTGCGTTCTGGGTCAGGTAGGCGCTGGTGGCCTCGTAGGGCCGGGCGTTGATCCTGGCGATGGCGGCCGCCAGCTCCCCGGTTATCTCGATGCCCAGGCGGGCGCTGGTCTTGTTCTGCGCTATCTACAGCGCCGCGTCGCGAATACCGCAAACGCCAAGAACACAAGCGCTTGCTCAATCTGCGCGGTGCGGCACTGTGGTGAAGGTATTGCGTCTGCTTATGCCGTCTACCGGGAATGGGTTGGCACGCGGATATCGAGAGGGCCGTAGTGCAGGCGCATGTAGCCAAAGCCCAGTGCAGCCAACAAGGCCGCGATAGTTACGGTCCAGCCTATGGCGGTCATGATGGAATTGAGAATTTTCACGGGTGGTTTTCTTCGAGGATGCTGCGTAAATGGAGAGCGGCCATCATAGGGTCGATTGGGATGGCAATGCCCTTTTGGCGCAGGGCGACCGTGATCGTTTTTCCCCGGTCCCCGGTGTGCTCAGGTCATTTCAATTGCTTCTGCGGATTTCGAAATACGGCAGCAGTGCCTGCGCGGCCTCAATGCGCAGGTGCAGTTCTACGGCGGGGTCACCCATGACATCGAGTAAAAAGCGTTTCGGATCCAAACTATTTCCGGTGGGGTGCGCGCCAGAGTTTTGCGTGGTTCGTGTGCCACTCTCCCGTTCGGAGATGCCTGGTGCGGAGCGAGACGTGGCGGTATTGGCGGCGGTGCTGGGTTGAGCTAAGACCATTTGAAAGTCAGCGGCCTTGATGCTCTTCAAGTGCGACAGGATATCGGCTTGGGCCTCATGGCTAGGACAGACATCGAGCCAAGGTTCATCCGAGAACACGGCAGCCAGATCGGGTGCGATGAAGGCTGACCATCGGCTTGCTTCTTCGTCTCTTTGGGCTGGCACCATCTTGGCATGTTGGATATGCCCAGATGGCGAGGCATCCATGGATGGCCACACGCCAATGCCTCCTGGGGCTATATGGTTCAAATAACGTAGGCGCAGGGCCTCAAGAAAGCGACTTGCCTCTACCGCGGGCACGGGTTCCGAGAGTGAAAACCAGAGTTGGTACCCGTCGATGCCGGAGACGGCGATCGCCGGTGCAGGTAACTCCAGATCTGCCTGCACCCCTTGCCAAAGTGCTGAGAGCGCATTCCAGTCAGCCGGTCGGGCGAGTTCCAGAACCATCGCCCGCACACCACCGTCGGGGCTGATCAAGCCGGTTTCCTCAGAGGTCTCGTCGTAGTCCGTTGACTGGCCGAAGCGGTATAGGCGGTGCAATTCGGCTTGCAATCTGTTCATAGCGAGAAAGGGACAATGGCTTGCCGCAAAGCACGCACTTTACTTGATGCGAATCCCGGCCGTGGGAACTGTCCCTGGGTGTTGGAAATCGCATCTGTGCGTGCACGCAGCGGCAACACGCGGCCATCTGGCGCTTAAGCCACGCTCCCTGCAACTGGCACGACTTTCAGCTCATCCGCGGTCTTGCCGCTCTCGATAGCGGCCTTGTACCAGCCAGGTCGCTTACCGTGACCGCTCCAGCTATTGCCCGCGCCATCCTGGAACTTGATGACGGGTGCTGTGCGGGCCTTTTTCTTGGCGGGAACTTTGGACGCTTTCACTGCGGCAGTGGAGGACTTGGCTTTAGGGGTCTTTACTGCCTTGGGTTCAAACAGATCCGCTGGGGTCAAACCATAGAACGCAATGGCGGTCCTGATGCGCTCAATGACACCAGGCACCTCTTTTAATTTGAGTGCTTCCGCCTCTTTTTGGAGCTTCACAATTTGTTGCTGTATGACCGCGAGACTTCTTGCCATTCGAGTTCCTTGAATTGATCCACCACTGTAAAAGTCCAAAAGACTTGCCACTGCATCCGCGCCCGATGGAGCGAATGTCTCAGAAGTTTACTGCTGCCCGATTTGGATGGGGATTGGCGCAGAGTTAGACGATACGTCCAAGATTGCGATACTTCCAACTCCAGAAGAGCCAGGCCCTGCAAGACGCAGCATGTGCCCAAGCGACCATGGGTGGTTGGTGTCGTCAAGCCTCTATCCCCAAAGGCCTGCTTAAACTGAAACAGACACTGCCCACTTTCCCTCTACCATTGCCGCCTCGCACAACCAAAGGCATTCCATGATTTTTGTGACAGGTGGCGCTGGCTACATTGGCTCCCATACCTGCGTTGAACTGCTCAACGCAGGCCTGGACGTAACGGTGTTCGACAACTTTTGCAACAGCCAGCCCGAGTCGCTGGCGCGGGTGGAGCGCATCACGGGCAAAAAGCCCCGGCTGATCGAGGGCGACATCCGCGATGTGGCGGCGCTGACGGCGGCGCTGCAATCCAGCGGGGCCACGGCGGTGATCCACTGCGCGGGCCTCAAGGCCGTGGGCGAGTCGGTGGCGCAGCCGCTGCGCTATTACGACAACAACGTGGTGGGCACGCTGCGCCTGCTGGAGGCCATGGGCGCGTGCGGCGTGAAGACGCTGGTGTTCAGCTCATCGGCCACGGTGTACGGCGACCCGCAGCGCCTGCCGCTGACCGAAGACCACCCGCTCTCGGCCACCAACCCCTATGGCCGCAGCAAGCTGATGGTGGAAGACCTGCTGCGCGACCTGCACCACAGCGACGCGTCGTGGCGCATCGGCATCTTGCGTTACTTCAACCCGGTGGGCGCGCACGAAAGCGGGCTGATCGGCGAAGACCCGCGCGGCATTCCCAACAACCTGCTGCCGTTTGTGGCCCAGGTGGCCGTGGGCCAACGGGCCTTTTTGAATGTGTGGGGCGACGACTACGCCACCGCTGACGGCACCGGCGTGCGCGACTACATCCACGTGGTCGATCTGGCCGTGGGCCACCTCAAGGCACTGGAGCGGCTGCAGGCTGTGCCCGACTTTTTGACGGTGAACCTGGGCACCGGCATCGGCTACAGCGTGCTGGACATGGTCCACGCGTTCGAAAAAGCCAGCGGCAAACCCGTGCCCTACCAGGTTGCCCCGCGGCGGCCCGGCGACATCGCCGCCTGCTATGCCGAACCCACTGCGGCCCTGGAGCTGCTGGGCTGGCGCGCCGAGCGCGGGCTGGATGCCATGTGCACCGATGCTTGGCGCTGGCAGAGTGCCAACCCCACGGGGTTCAGCGCGGCAGCTTGATGGGTTTATGCGGTTTTTGAATACTTGAAAGATATCTGGTTGCAGGTGTTTTTGGCTGCCTGTGCTTATATATTGAGCGTGAGTAGCTCCTAATACAATAGCGTGCGTGGTGGGGTGTTGTGCGTTTTATGCATGGCACCTACGCCACCCGCCCCACCTCCGGCCAGCGCCGATGCAGTCCCATCCAGGCCAGCAGGCCAATGCTGAGCAGGGCCGCCGAGGCCAGCGCCAGCGCAATGGCCGAATGCATCACCAGCGGGGCCAGCACCCCGGCCACCAGCCCGTTGGCGGTAGACCCCAAACAGGCCTGCAGGCTGGAGGCCATGCCGCGCCGCTCGGGCACCAGGTCCAGCACCAGCAGGGTTACGGCGGGCACCATCATGGCCCAGCCAAACGCAAACAGGGCCACCGGAAACAGCGCCCAGCTCACGTGCGCGGTGAACAAGAAATTGGCCAGCACATTCACTGCCGACACCAGCACCATGATCACAAAGCCGTGGCGGATTTGCGTCTTGGCTGGAATCTTGCCCGCCATGCGTCCACTCATCCAGGCCCCGGCCATGATGCCGCCGATGGTCAGCACAAAAAACCAGAAAAACTGCGTCGGCCCCAGCCCCAGCAGGCTACCCAGAAACTCCGGGGCCGACAGCACATACAAAAACATGCCGTTGAAAGGCACGCCGCTGGCCAGTGCCAGCAGCACAAAGCGCGGGTTCGCGATGAGCTGCCGGTAGCCGCGCAGCAGGTTGCGGGCATTCATCGGCTGGCGCTGGGCAACATGCAGGGTTTCGGGCAGAAACCGGAAGTTGGCCAGCCACAGCAGCACGCCGATGCCGGTCAAAAACCAAAAGATGCTGTGCCAATCCAGGTGCACAAACAGCCAGCCGCCGATGATGGGCGCAATCGCCGGGGCTACGCCGAAGTAGATGGTGATCTGGCTCATCACCTTTTGCGCATCGGCCGGGGGGAACATGTCGCGCACCACCGCCCGCGACACCACAATGCCCGCGCCGGTCGACAGGCCCTGCAAGGCCCGAAAAAACACCAGTTGCCCGATGCTTTGCGACAGCGCACAGCCTGCGCTGGCCAGGGTGAAGATCGCCAGGCCGGTCAGCACCACCGGGCGGCGGCCAAAGCTGTCCGACAGCGCGCCGTGGAACAGGTTCATGAACGCAAAGCCAAACAGGTAGGCCGACAGCGTTTGCTGCATCTCGGCCGGGGTGGCGTTCAGCGATGCGGCAATCCCCGCGAACGCCGGGATGAAGGTGTCGATGGAGAACGGCCCCAGCATGCCGAGCAGGGCCAACAAAATTGCCAGGGCCCAGCGTGGCGCGGGCCACAACTGGGCGGCGTTAGGGTTCATAACAGGGGGCAGGGTGGTGAGCCCCCCAGTATCCCAGCGAAGCGTAAAGCGTGCTTATTTCAGGCCCGCGGCAGCCCGCAAGAACTGGGCTTTGTCTGTGCGCTCCCAGGTGAACTCGGGCTCTTCGCGGCCAAAGTGGCCGTAGGCGGCGGTCTTTTCATAGATCGGGCGCAGTAGGTCCAGCATCTGGATGATGCCCTTGGGGCGCAGGTCGAAGTGCTGCTTGACCAGCTCGGCGATTTGCTCGTCGGGGATCACGCCCGTGCCTTCGGTATAGATGGTCACGTTCATCGGGTGGGCCACGCCAATCGCGTAGGCCACCTGGATCTGGCACTGGCGCGCCAGACCGGCGGCCACGATGTTCTTGGCCACGTAGCGGGCGGCGTAGGCGGCAGAGCGGTCCACTTTTGTCGGGTCTTTGCCGCTGAACGCGCCGCCGCCGTGCGGGCAGGCACCGCCGTAGGTGTCCACAATGATCTTGCGGCCGGTCAAGCCGCAGTCGCCTTGCGGGCCGCCGATGACGAAGCGGCCCGTGGGGTTGATCAAATACTTGGTGTCCTGCAGCCACTCTTTGGGCAGCACCGGCTTGATGATTTCTTCGATCACCGCCTCGATGAAGGATGCCTTCATCTTGGTGGGCGTTTCCGACTGGTCGGGGTGGTGCTGGGTGGACAGCACCACGGTGTCGATGCTGTGCGGCTTGCCGTCCACGTAACGCATGGTCACCTGGCTCTTGGCATCGGGGCGCAGGAACGGCAGGCGGCCATCTTTGCGCAGCTGCGCCTGGCGCTCGACCAGGCGGTGCGCGTAGTAGATGGGCGCGGGCATCAGCTCGGGCGTCTCATTACAGGCGTAGCCAAACATCAGGCCCTGGTCGCCCGCGCCGGTGTTCAGGTGGTCGTCGCTGGCGTGGTCCACGCCCTGGGCGATGTCGTTGCTCTGCTTGTCATAGCAGACCATGACCGCGCAGCCCTTGTGGTCGATGCCGTATTCGGTGTTGTCGTAGCCAATGCGCTTGATGGTGTCGCGCGCCACCTGGATGTAGTCCACATGCGCGTTGGTGGTGATTTCACCGGCCAGCACGACCAGGCCGGTGTTGGTCAGCGTTTCGGCGGCCACGCGGCTCAACGGGTCTTGCTTGAAGATGGCATCCAGAATCGCGTCCGAGATCTGGTCGGCGACCTTGTCGGGGTGGCCTTCGGAGACGGATTCGGAGGTGAAGAGAAAGTCGTTCGCCATTTTGTAAACTCCTGTGTTGGTGATGGCGCGTTGCCAGCCCGGGAGCTTTGGCGAACGCTTTAGCAGATGTGTTTAACGTCGCCCTGCAAGTAGTTCATTTAACTCAGCGACCCCGTCATTTTACCGCCACAAACTATGTCCTTGTTGTTCCGATGGTCCGCCCACCTGCCGCTGGCGGTGCTGCACATGCTGGGTGCGCTGCTGGGCTGGCTGGCGTACCTGGCATCGCCCACCTACCGCAAGCGATTCAACGAGAACGTGGCCCAGGCCGGGATTGCCCCGCGCCAGGCCCGTCGCGCCATCGCCGAAGCGGGCAAGCTGGCCACCGAGCTGCCCTGGCTGTGGCTGCGTCCCCGGGCCCAGAAGCTGCCCAAAATCCAATGGCAGGGCGTGGAGCACCTGGAAGCCGCGCTGGCCCTGGGCAAGGGCGTGGTCTTCATGACCCCGCACGTGGGCAGCTTCGAAGTGGTGCCCCAGGCCCACGCCGCCCGCTTCAGCGAAAAGTACGGCGCGATGACCATCCTCTACAAGCCGTCCAAATTTGCCTGGCTCGACGATTTGCTCAAGGCCGCCCGCTCCGCACCGGGGCTGGAGGCCGCGCCCACCACCACCGGCGGCGTGCGCATGATCCTCAAGTCGCTCAAGCAGGGCCGGGTGGTGGGCATGCTGCCCGACCAGGTGCCGGGCGAGGGGCAGGGCGTGTGGGCCCCGTTTTTTGGCCGCCCGGCCTACACCATGACCCTGGCCTTGCGCCTGGCCCGGCAAAGCGGTGCGCCGATGCTGGTAGCCTTGGGCGATCGTTTGCCCTGGGGGCGCGGCTATGTCATCCATGTGCACCCCCTGCATTTGCCGCTGGACCAGGGCGATACGGTGGCCGCTGCGGCGCTGAACGCAGCCATGGAAGACTTGATCCGCCAACGCCCCGGCATGTACCTCTGGAGCTACGCGCGCTACAAGCAGCCGCGCCCAGAAGCGCGCTCCTGATTTCCGTTTTTGATTTGGATTTTTGATGCTGTCCCAAGGATTGATTGTGTTCATGCGCCTGCTGGCGCGCCTGCCGCTGGCCTGGGTGCGCGGCGTGGGCTGGGTCCTGGGGATGGTGTTGTACGGCCTGTTGGGCGGTCGCCGCTCCATCGCCACTACCAACCTCAAGCTATGCTTTCCAGAGCAGTCTGTGCAGGAACGGCGGGCGCTGGTGCGGCAAATCTTTGTGTACTTCACCCAGGCCTGGCTGGACCGGGGCTGGCTGTGGCACGGCGCGCCCGAGCGCACTTTGCGGCGGCTCAAGATCGTGGGCGACGTGGCGCAACTCAGCGGCGATACCCCCACCGTGCTGTTTGTGCCGCATTTTGTGGGGCTGGACGCAGGGGCTACGGCCTTGTCGCAGCAGATTCCGCGCGACTTCAACACCATCTTCACCCCGCAAAGCAACCAGGTGATGGACGCATGGATCGCCCAAGGCCGCCAGCGTTTTGGCAACGCCCGCCTGTTTGACCGCCGCCAGGGCGTGAAGGAAATCGTCGCCTCGCTGCGCCAGGGCCAGCCGCTGTACCTGCTGCCCGACATGGATTTCGGGGCCAAGGACGCGTTTTTTGTGCTGTTTTACGGCGTGCCCGCCGCCACCGTGCCGTCCTTGTCGCGCTTTGCCCGCCTGGGCCGCGCCAAGGTGGTGCCAGTGCTGACCCGCATGACCGACTGGGGCTACGAGGTGGAGGTGCTGCCCGCCTGGGAAGACTTCCCCAGCGCAGATGCTGAAGCCGACACCGCCCTGATGAACCGCCGCCTGCAAGACTACATCGCCACCATGCCCGCGCAGTACTTCTGGGTGCACAAACGCTTCAAAACCCGGCCCCCGGGCGCGCCCGAGGTGTATTGAGGTCTACTATGCTTTTAGGAGCTGCTTGCGCTTATGGAATAGGTGCTAGAGGCCTAAAACACCTGATCAGCTACCTGCCTCAGACCGACTTGCAATTTGGACTGGACGCGCGAATACTGTGATTATTGACAGTATTTACGAGGTGCCCCATGTCCATGAACCGCATCCAGTTCCAGCCCGGCCTGTCCATGCGCGACTTCCA
>CAUPNG010000032.1:0-23551 GCA_963512605.1 uncultured Albidiferax sp.
CTCGGCCTTTGGCGGTGCGCGTGGGCGCACCGATGTGCCGAAGATCGTGGACTGGTACATGGAGGGCAAGATCAGCATCGACCCGTTGATCACCCACACCATGCCGTTGGAAGACATCAACAAGGGGTTTGATTTGATGAAAAGCGGTGAATCCATCCGTGGCGTGGTGCTGTTCTGATGGGCGCGCTCACCACTCTCTCAGAGCATGCCTGCTTTGACGGCATCCAGACCTTCTACCAGCACGACTCTTCGCAGATCGGCCTGCCCATGCGCTTTGCGGTGTACATGCCGCCCGGCGCGACCGGCCCGGTGCCCGCCCTGCTCTACCTGGCCGGCCTGACCTGCAACGAAGAAACCTTCATGACCAAGGCCGGTGCCCAGCAGTACGCCGCGCAACTGGGGTTGGCCCTGATCGCCCCCGACACCGGCCCGCGCGGTGCCAATGTGCCGGGCGAATCCGACAGTTGGGACTTTGGCCTGGCCGCCAGCTTCTACATCGATGCGACCGAAGCACCCTGGTCCACCCACTACCGCATGGAAAGCTACCTGGTCAGAGAACTGCTGCCCCTGCTGGTGGAAGAGCTGGCCATCGACCCCGAGCGCATTGGCATCTTTGGCCATTCGATGGGCGGGCATGGCGCGCTAACGCTTGCACTCAAATACCCCGGCCTGTTCAAGTCAGTCTCGGCCTTTGCGCCCATCTGCGCGCCCACCCAGTGCGCCTGGGGGCAAAAGGCATTTACCGGCTACCTGGGTGCCGACAACACGCCCTGGCCTGCGCACGATGCGGTGTTTTTGATGGCCGCCCAAACCACTGCGCCCTACCCCCACGGCATCCTGATCGACCAGGGCCTGGCCGACAAGTTTCTGGCCCCGCAGCTCAACCCGCATATCTTTGAAGCCGCCTGCCAGGCCGTCAACCAGCCGCTGCTGCTGCGCCGCCACACGGGTTACGACCACGGCTACTACTTCGTCAGCAGCTTCATGGCCGACCACATGGCGCACCATGCCACCGCGTTGGGGCTGCAGGCACCCGAGGCACCTGCCCCGGACATGCCGTAAGGCAGTGCTTCAGGCGCTCTTCGTTTCGTCAAACCCGTAGCGCGTGTGCGCCAGGGCCATCACCTCGCGCGGTGGCGTGGCCTTGAGGCGGTGGTCGCTCCACACCTGGCGCCAGCGCCGTGCACCGGGCAGGCCGTGGCGCAGGCCCAGCATGTGGCGGGCAATGCTGTACCAGCCCGTGCCCTGCTCGGCGGCCATGCGCTCCATGTAGACCACCATCTGCTCCTCGATGCTTTCGCGCGTGGCCTCGCTAGGCGCTGCGCCGAAAAACGCCGCATCCCAACCGGCCAGAAACCAGGGGTTGTGGTAGGCCTCGCGCCCCACCATCACGCCGTCGAGCTGGGTGAGCTGCTCGGCAATCTGCTCCTCGGTGGTGAAACCGCCGTTGATGGAGAAAGTGAGCGCCGGGAAGTCTTGTTTCAGGCGGTGCACCAGCTCGTAACGCAGCGGAGGGATCTCACGGTTTTCTTTGGGCGACAGACCTTTGAGCCAGGCATTGCGGGCGTGCACGATAAAGGTGCTGCAGCCACCTTCGGCCACCGTACCCACAAAGTCGCGCACAAAGTCATAACTCTCGGTCTTGTCCACGCCAATGCGGTGCTTCACCGTGACCGGTATGTCCACCGCATCGCGCATGGCCCGCACGCAGTCGGCCACCAGTTGCGGCTCGGCCATCAGGCAGGCCCCGAACGCACCACGCTGCACCCGCTCGCTAGGGCAGCCGCAGTTGATGTTGATTTCGTCGTAACCCCACTCTTCGCCCAGCTGGGCGCAGCGGGCCAGGTCCGCCGGTTCGCTGCCGCCCAGTTGCAGGGCCACCGGGTGTTCTTCGGCATTAAAGCGCAGATGGCGGGGCACATCGCCATGCAGCAGCGCACCGGTGGTCACCATCTCGGTGTAGAGCAAGGTGTGGCGCGACAGCAGGCGGTGCAGGTAGCGGCAGTGGGCGTCGGTCCAGTCCATCATGGGGGCGACGGAGACGCGGTGGGATAAGAAAGTCATGCGGCAATTATCCCAGCCCGGTCTTGGCCCCTACAGACCGCACTGGTATGACAGTCGCCCATCTGCGCCAGGTCACACCGAGTCCGGTATCCAGCGCGCGGCTACCGGGAACTAAAGATTGCGACCCATGAAAACCAGATACCTTTCAGGCCCTTGGCGCTTATGCAATCGGCGCAAGCAGCTATTTTTTGGATAGCAATTAAGACTGCATACCTCCAGGGGAATGGTCGTTAGTGGTAGCCGAATGTGCTACTACAAGACCCGGTCCGGTTGTGACCCCGGCCCGGTTCGCGGCTGAGGACCATGGAGGCTTGGATGCTTTTTAGACCTCTACCGCCCATGGAACGAGATGGCCCTAGGCTTGGGGCTTGAGGTCGAAAACCAGGCAGGTCGTGGTTGCATGCGCGTACAAAGTGCCGTCCGGACCATACAGGCGTGCCTCGGCGGTGGCGAGTTGGCGGCCGCAGTGGATAACTTTGCCCTCGGCACGAATCCGCTGGACTTTGGTGCCAATTGCCTTGACCAGGTTTACACCCAGCTCGGCAGTGGTGTAGCCGCGCCCGGCCTGCATCATGGTGTGCACGGCGCAGCCTAATGCAGAGTCTAGTAGCGTGGCGTACCAACCTCCGTGGATGCCGCCCAT
Organism: uncultured Albidiferax sp.; assembly: GCA_963512605.1. Taxonomy (GTDB): domain Bacteria; phylum Pseudomonadota; class Gammaproteobacteria; order Burkholderiales; family Burkholderiaceae_C; genus Rhodoferax_B. The sequence continues at coordinate 2,708 of CAUPNG010000032.1, forward strand.
GGGGTTGAGATGGGAGGGGCCGGGCGTGCCCTGGAAAAGAGCGTGCCCTTCAGACACTTCCATGATGGTGAAGTCCAGCGTTTTGCCGATGGCGGCGTAGGGTAATTCGCCACGCAACATGGCCTGCAACTGCTCCAGGCCGCTGAGAGTGGCGATCTGATCCAGACGGGCCACGCCAGGGCCGGGGCCCGCGCTCAAACGTGCCACTACAGCGGCCTCTTCGGCTAGCCACGCGTCCAGCGTTGAAAGTTGGGTTATGGCTTTCACGGGAACTCCTTGGTCAAACCTAAAAATCACTAAAGGTGGAATGGCGATGGGCGGGCAGCGAGCTTGGGTTCAACACGCTGCAGCACCCGCGGTCTAAAACGCAATGGTTAGCCCAGCAGAGTGCCTTCTACAAACGCCGCGATGTGGCGGGCCCAAGCCCCAGGATACCGATCAGTCGAGCGCGGAGTCAATGAGCACGGATCAGGTCTTGCTATAGCGTATTCCACTACCCCAGCGTTGACTCCCAGCCAGTTACAGAGTCTTGATTGCTATCCAAAAAATAGCGGCTTGCGCCCAATCCATAGGCGGTTGAGAGCTAAAAAGCATTCGATTCTCACCGACACAAGTCCGCAAAAGTCGTCATGGCTTGAAATGCCCGTTGAGCTGGTAACGCGCCCCAGGGTGCACCTGGCGCGCCAGGGTGATGGGCACGTCGGCGTTGGCGGTTTTGCGCATTACCACCAGGCAGGGGGCGCTGGGTGCAATACACAAGAGCTCGGCCTCTTGCGCGGTGGGCAGGCTGGCTTCGACCGCGTACTGCGCCTCCCACAGCGGGGCCACGGTGCGCAGGTAGTAGGTGGGCGAGAGCTGGGTGAAGTCGTTTTGCAGGTAGTCGGGCGCGCAGGCAGGGTTGACGTAACGGTCTTCGCACTGCATGGGCACGTCGTTTTCAAAATGCACCAGCAGGGTGTGGAAAACGCGCGTGCCGGGGGCCAGGCGGAACGGCTGGGCGATAGCCTCGGGGCAAGGTTCTTCCTGCACCAGGTGCACCACGGCGTGGTGGCGGTGGCCGCGTGCGGCGATTTCCTGTTGCAGGTCGTGGATGGTCAGGTTGGACGACACCGCGCCCAGGTGGGCCGCGAAGGTGCCCACGCCCTGCAAGCGGGTGACCAGCCCTTCGGCCTGCAGCTCGCGCAGGGCGCGGCTGACGGTCATGCGGCTGACCTGGAACTGCGCCACCAGCTCGGGCTCGGACGGCATTAGGCTGCCAGGCGGCCAGCGGCCTTGCGACAACTCTTTTTTCAGATGCGCCTTGACCCGGGCGAACGGCGCCTGGTTGGCGGGTTCGGAGGAAGCCAGCGGCGATTGACGTAGGAAAACCATATACAAATTGTAGTTGTACGTGGTTGACTAGTCATGTCTGCACAAGTACAGTCGCAGCCATTATTTGACGAAAGCGAGACCCCCATGCTGATCACCCCCGGCCTCCTCACCCTGGAGCAACTCCAACGCATCCATGCCAGCGTCACCCCCCTGGAGCTGGACCCCGCCTGCCGCGACGGCATCCGCGCCAGCGCGGCGCTGGTGCAGGCCGCTGCCGATGGCGATGCGCCGGTATACGGGGTCAACACCGGCTTTGGCAAGCTGGCCAACCAGCGCATCAGCAAGGCGCAACTGGCCACGCTGCAGCTCAACCTGATCCGCTCGCACAGCGTGGGCGTGGGCGAGCCGCTGGCCGCGCCCATCGTGCGGCTGATGCTGGCCACCAAGGCCGCCAGCCTGGCGCGTGGCCATTCCGGCGTGCGTGAGGTGGTGGTGGACACCCTGCTGGCGGTGCACAACGCCGGGCTGGTGCCGCACGTGCCGTCGCAGGGTTCGGTGGGCGCGTCGGGTGATCTGGCACCGCTGGCGCACATGACGCTGGCGCTGCTGGGCGAAGGCGAAATGTGGGTCGACGGCCAACGCATGGCCGCCGCAGATGCATTGGCGCAGGCCGGTATTGCGCCGCTGTCGCTGGGTCCCAAGGAAGGCCTGGCGCTGATCAACGGCACCCAGACCTCGGCGGCGCTGGCGCTGCACGGGCTGTTTATCTTTGAGCCGGTGCTGGAAGCGGCCTTGCTGATCGGGGCCCTGTCGGTAGAAGCCGCACGTGGCAGCGATGGCCCTTTTGACCCACGCATCCACGCGCTGCGCGGCCAGCCCGGCCAGATCGACGTGGCCCGCTACTACCGCGCCCTGCTGGCGGGCAGCGCCATCCGCCAATCGCACGCCACCGGTGACGACCGGGTGCAAGACCCGTATTCGCTGCGCTGCCAGCCGCAGGTGGTGGGTGCCTGCCTGGACCAGCTGCGCCATGCCAGCCGTATTTTGCTGATCGAAGCCAATGCGGTGACCGACAACCCGCTGGTGTTTGCCGAAGACGGTGTCATGGTGTCGGGCGGCAACTTCCACGCCGAACCGGTGGCGTTGGCCGCCGACGGCATGGCGCTGGCGATTGCCGAGGTAGGCGCGATTGCCGAGCGCCGCATCGCCATGCTGATCGACAGCAGCGTCTCGCGCCTGCCGCCGTTCTTGACGGCCGATGCCGGGCTGCACAGCGGCTTCATGATCATGCACGTGACCGCTGCGTCGCTGGCTTCTGAGAACAAATCCCTGGCCCACCCCGCCAGCGTAGACAGCCTGCCCACCAGCGCCAACCAGGAAGACCACGTCTCCATGGCCACCTTCGCCGCGCGCCGCCTGCAGGCCATGGTGAGCAACACGGCGCACATTCTGGCGATCGAATGGCTGGCCGCCGCCCAGGGCATCGACTTCTTGCGGCCCCTGACCAGTTCGGCCCCGCTGGAGTTACTGCACGCCGCCCTGCGCGCCGACATTCCCCGCATGGACCACGACCGCTACTTCGCGCCCGACATCGCCCACGCCACCGAGATGGTGCGCAGCGGGGCCATCAGCAGCATTTTCCGCACCCTGCCCGGCCTGCCTGCGCTATGGACCGCAATTTGAGCAACCGAGCGTTGGCGCGCGGGTAACATGCCGAGACCCAAAGATGGAGGAGCATCCGCACCATGGTTTCCAGCAACAGCCTCCGGCTCCCCCGCGCAACGCCTGCGTTCGCCAAAATAAGCCAACAGGCTGCCTGTGCCGCAGCCGTCCTGGCACTGGTCGGGTGCGGCTCCACGCCTCTGCCGCCGTGGCAGCCCCTCCCCACCGTGCAGGCCCCCCGGCCCGTAGCGGCGCCGGCCAAGCCCACTTCGGCCACCGAAGCCGCCGCCGTTCCCCGGCCGGTTACGCAAGCCAGCGTCAACCCCAGCGATGCGCCAGCGGCCACCGCGGAAGGCGCGCCCTACAGCGCCGCCGTGGCGGCCCGTTTCCCCGACCCGTCCACGGTCTACAGCACGCCAGGCCTGCAGCCGGGGCGCACCGGCTACAGCAGCAATGCCGAAGTGGCCGCCTGGCTGGCCCAGCTGAGTAACAAGCCCAGCCGCAACGTCCAGGCCAGCGTGCTGCGCGTCGGCTATTCGCAACAGGGCGTGCCGCTAGAGGCCCTATTGCTGACGCGGGCCAGCAGCCCGGATGCCCCCACCATCATCGCCACCGGGCGGCCGTTGGTGCTGATCGTGGCGCAGCAGCACGGCAACGAGCCTGCCGGTAGCGAAGCTGCACTGGTGGTGGCGCGCGAGCTGGCCCAGGGCCTGCTGGAGCCGCTGCTGGACAAGATCAACGTACTGGTTGTGCCGCGTGCCAACCCCGACGGGGCCGCCGCCGACCAGCGCGCCACCGCCAACGGCATCGACATGAACCGCGACCACCTGCTGCTCAACAGCCCCGAGGCCCGCGCCCTGGCCCAGCTGACCCGCGACTACCAGCCCACGGTGGTGCTGGACGCGCACGAGTACACCGTGGTGGGCCGCTACCTGCAAAAGTTTGGCACCATCCAGAAGTTCGATGCCCTGCTGCAGTACGCCATGGCGGCCAATGTGCCGCCGTTTTTGACCCGGGCCTCGGAAGAGTGGTACCGCCGCCCGGTGGTGGCCGCACTCAAGTCGCAAAACCTGAGCAGCGAGTGGTACTACACCACCTCCACCGACATCGACGACCACGTGGTTTCCATGGGCGGCACCCAGCCCGACACCGGGCGCAACGTCAACGGCCTGAAAAATTCCGTCAGCATGCTGATCGAAACCCGGGGCGTGGGCATTGGCCGCCTGCATCTCCAGCGCCGGGTGCACACCCAGGTCACCGCCATGGTCAGCATGCTGCAAAGCACCGCCACCCGGGCCGAGCAGATGGGCCAGTTGCGCTCGTTCATCGACCGCGAAGTCAGCAGCCAGGCCTGCCGCGGCCAGGCGGTGGTAGAGGCCGGCCCCACCCCCGCCCAGTACGACCTGGCCATGCTGGACCCCACCACCGGGGCCGACAAAAAGGTCTCAGTGGACTGGAATTCGGCACTGGAGTTGCAAACCGTCAAGGCGCGCGCCCGGCCCTGCGGTTACTGGCTATCGGCCGCTGCCACCGCCGCGGTGGACCGGCTGCAACTGCTGGGCGTGCAGGTGATGCGGGTGGTAGACGGCGGATCGGTGCGGGGCGAGCTGTACCGCGCCACCGGCCAGAGCAGCGGCGCACGGCAAGACGTGCGCGGCAGCATTGCCGATGCCCAGCCCATCAACCTGACCCAGGTAGAACTGGTGCGCAGCCTGGTGGATACCCCACAGGGAAGCTATTACGTGCCGCTGGGCCAACCCCTGGCCAACCTGGTGCTGGCCGCGCTGGAGCCCGACACGCAAAACAGCTACTTTGCCAACCACATCCTGGCCAACCTGAATGACACCGCCCGGGTGCTGGCCGAACCCACGGGGGCATTAGAGAAGCTGCCCTGAAGCATTTTTAGCAGGACTTACGCAAGTTCCCCCTGTAAGCCCGAAGGGCGATACACGGGCGCTGCGTAAGTCCTATTTAGGTCTCAGGGCCTTTTTTCAGGCCTCTAATCGGCAGCCTGTGCTTATACCATCGGCGTGACCAGCTCCTATTTTTAACTATAAAAATAGGAGCACTTCATTTCAGGGTGTGGGCTCCGGCAGCGGGGCCGCCTTGGGCTTGGTGCGGGCGGCGTTGCGCTTGTCGATGGCGGCCTTGTGGTCGGCGGCTTCCTGCAGCTTTTTGGCATAGCGCGCGGGTTCATCGGCGGCCTCGGCGGCGCGGCGGGCGCGGGCGGCCTGCTCTTCCTGGGCCTTGCGGGCCTTGCTCTCGGCAGTGGCTTTGCGCGCGGCCTGGGCCTGGGCGGCATCGGCTGCGTCATATGGCTTGCGCGGCTCGGCAGGGGTGCGCACCGGTGCAGAGGCCTTGGTACGCGGAGTGGCGGTGCCCACGGCCACGGGCGGGCCGTCTTTGGCGGCGGCGGCTTGTTCCATGCGCTGCAACTGCTCTGCGCCCTTGCGCTTGCGCTCGGCATCGTTGAGCGCGATTTCCTGGCGGCGCAAATCGGCCATATCGACCCGGCGGCGGGCGCGGCTTTCGTCGCGGCAGGCGTTGACTGCAAACTTCTGGAAGCAGGCGGCTTCTTCTTCGGCAAAGCGCTGTTCGATCCGCTTGCGCTCGGCATCGATGCGGGCCTGCTCAGCGGCCACGTGCAGGCCGCCATCGGCCACCTGCGCCAGCACCGAGGTGCTGGCAAACAGGCACCAGAGGCTTATCCAATATTTGTTCATGTTAGATGGGTGTCCACAATGCGCCGTTCCAGCGCTAAAAATTCAACCGACTGCATCTCGTTCAGGCGCGACACGGTGCGCGGGAACTCGTGCGCCATCGGGCCCTCGGTGTACAACTCTTCAGGGGGCACGGCCGCCGACATGATGAGCTTGACCCGGCGGTCGTACAGCACATCCACCAGCCAGGTGAAGCGCCGCGCAGGAGACGCCATGTTGACCCCCATGGCGGGCACATTGCTCAGCAGCACGGTATGGAACTGGCTGGCCAATTCCAGGTAGTCGTTTTGCGAGCGCGGGCCGCCGCACAGGGTGCCGAAGTCAAACCACACCACGCCACCGGCCTTGCGCCGGGCCTGGATTTCGCGGGCCTCGATGTGCAGCACCGGGTCTTCGTCCTGGGTTTCGGCCAGGCGGGTGAAGGCCTCGGCCATCTCCAGATCGGCCTGCGGGCCCAGCGGCGTGTGGTAGATCTTGACCTGCTCCAGCGTGCGGCTGCGATAGTCGGTGCCGTTGTCCACGCTCAGCACTTCCAGCTTTTCATTCAGCAGCGCGATGGCGGGCAGGATGCGGTCGCGGTGCAGGCCGTTGGGGTAGAGGTCGTCGGGCTTGAAGTTGGAGGTGGTGACAAAGCCTACGCCGTTGGCAAACAGCGCGTCCAGCAGCCGGTGCAGGATCATCGCGTCGGTAATGTCGGCCACGTGGAATTCATCAAAGCAGATCAGCTTGTAACGCTTGGCCATGCGTGCGCCCAGCTCGTCCAGCGGGTTCACCGTGCCCTGCAGGTCGGCCAGCTCGCGGTGCACTTCGCGCATGAATTCATGGAAATGCAGCCGGGTCTTGCGCTTCAAGGGCACGGCGTTGAAGAAGCAGTCCATCAAAAAGCTCTTGCCCCGCCCTACCCCGCCGTACATGTACACGCCGCGCGGAATCTCGGGCCGGAAGATGAGTTTTTTGAAGCTGTTGGAACGCTTTTCTTTGTACGCGGCCCACTCGGTGGCGCAGCGCTCCAAGGCATCCACGGCGCGCAACTGCGCCGGGTCGGCGGTGTAACCGCGCTGGGCCAGTTCGGCCTCGTAGGCTGCTTTAACGCTCAAAGAAAAACACTCCCGTTACTACAAATTAAATAGCTGCTAGCGCTTACAGAATAAGCGGTAGCAGCTATTTTCTTCTAAATATGGTTTAGAAGTTCAGGGTCCGCTTGTCCACCGCCAAAGCGGCTTCCTTGGTGGATTCGCTCAAGGACGGATGCGCGTGGCAGATGCGGGCGATGTCCTCGGCGCTGGCGCGGAATTCCATCGCCATCACGCATTCGGCGATCAGCTCGCTGGCCTGCGGGCCCACGATATGCACGCCCAGGATCTCGTCCGTAACCGCATCGGCCAGCATCTTCACCATGCCGGTGGTGTCACCCAGCGCACGCGCACGGCCATTGGCCAGGAACGGGAAGCTGCCCGCCTTGTAGGCCTTGCCCGCGGCCTTGAGCTGCTGCTCGGTCTGGCCGACCCAGGCGATTTCGGGGTTGGTGTAGATCACCCAGGGCACGGTGTTGAAGTTCACATGGCCGTGCTGGCCGGCAATGCGCTCGGCCACCGCCACGCCTTCTTCCTCGGCCTTGTGCGCCAGCATGGGGCCGCGCACCACGTCGCCAATTGCCCAGATATTGGCCAGATTGGTCTTGCAGTCGCCGTCCACAATGATCGCACCGCGGTCATCCAGCAGCAGGCCCACCACGTCGGCACCCAAACCAATGGTGTTGGGCACGCGGCCAATGGAGACGATGAGCTTGTCGACTTCCAGCGTTTGGGCTTCGCCCTTGGCATCGGTGTAGGCAATGCTCACGCCCTTCTTGGCCTTCTTGATCTCGCCGACCTTCACGCCCAGGTTGATCTTCAGGCCTTGCTTGTCGAAGGCCTTTTTGGCTTCCTTGGCGATCTGCTCGTCCACCGCGCCCAGGAAAGTCGGCAGACCTTCGAGGATGGTGACCTCAGAGCCCAGGCGGCGCCAGACCGAACCCATCTCCAGGCCGATCACGCCAGAGCCGATCAGGCCCAGCTTTTTCGGCACCGCGCCGATGCGCAGGGCGCCGTCGTTGGACAGGATGTATTCCTCGTCAAACGGCGTGCCGGGCAAGGGGCGGGCGTTGGAGCCGGTGGCGATCACGATGTGCTTGCCAACCAGCGATTCCTCGCCGACCTTGATGGCATAGCCGCCGTCTACCGCCGCCACGAACGAGCCGCGGCCATGGAAGAAGGCGATCTTGTTCTTCTTGAACAAGTACTGGATGCCGTCGTTGTTCTGCTTGACCACGGTGTCCTTGCGGGCGACCATTTTGGCCAGGTCCAGGCCCAGGCCCTTCACCTCAATGCCGTGGTCGGCAAAGTGGTGGGCGGCCTGGTCATAGTGCTCGCTGGACTGCAGCAGCGCCTTGGACGGGATGCAGCCGACATTGGTGCAAGTGCCACCCAAAGCCGGGCCGCCCTTGGCGTTCTTCCACTCGTCGATACAGGCCACGTTGAAGCCTAGCTGGGCCGCGCGGATGGCGGCAATGTAGCCGCCAGGGCCGCCGCCGATGACGATGACGTCAAAGTTTTTAGACATTTTTCAAATCCTCAATAAGTTTCAGCCATGCCGCACAGCGACGACTAGCCTTCCAGAACAGCGCGGAACCGGCTCTGCCGGGCCGCTGCTGTTGCCCCCTGCAAGGGGGTTGGCGCAAGACGCGCAGCGCTGCAGCCTGGGGGTGAGCCTTAAATATCAAACAAGAGACGGGCCGGGTCTTCCAGCGCTTCCTTCATGGCGACCAGGCCCAGCACGGCTTCGCGGCCGTCGATGATGCGGTGGTCGTAGCTCATGGCGAAGTAGTTCATCGGGCGCACCACGACCTGGCCGTTTTCAACCACGGCGCGGTCCTTGGTGGCATGGATGCCCAGAATCGCCGATTGCGGTGGGTTGATGATGGGCGTGGACAGCATGGAGCCGAAGGTGCCGCCGTTGGAGACGGAGAAGGTGCCGCCGGTCATGTCGTCCATGCCCAGCTTGCCTTCGGCTGCCTTCTTGCCGAATTCAGCGATCTTCTTCTCGATGTCGGCAAAGCTCATCTGGTCAGCATTGCGCAGAATCGGCACCACCAGGCCACGGGGCGAGCCCACGGCGATACCGATGTCGAAGTAGCCGTGGTAGACGATGTCGTTACCGTCCACGCTGGCGTTCAGCACCGGGAACTTCTTCAGCGCGTGCACCGCGGCCTTGACGAAGAAGCTCATGAAGCCCAGCTTGCAGCCGTGTTCCTTCTCGAAGCGCTCTTGCATGCGTTTGCGCATGTCCATCACCGGGGCCATGTTGATCTCGTTGAACGTGGTCAGGATGGCGTTGGTGGATTGCGATTGCAGCAGACGCTCGGCCACGCGGGCACGCAGGCGGCTCATGGGCACGCGCTGCTCGGGGCGGTCGCCCAGGTCCGGGGCCACGGTAGCCACCTGGGCCAGCGACCTGGTGGGCACGCCGGTGGGGATCACCGAAGCCGTGACCTTGGGGGCAGCCACTGCCGCCAGCACATCACCCTTGGTGACGCGACCATCTTTGCCGGAACCGGCCACCGAGCCCGCAGCCAAGGCGTTGTCGGCCATCAGCTTGGCGGCAGCGGGCATGGGCACACCGGCCATGGAGGTGCTTGCAGCGGCAGGTGCGGGCGCAGGGGCGGCAGCAGCAGCGGTAACGGCAGCGGCAGCCGCTACCGAGCCGGGCACAGGTGCTGCAGCACCGGCTTTGGCTTCGGTGTCGATGCGGGCAATCAGCTGCTCGGCCATGACGGTGCTGCCGTCACCCATCAGCAGCTCGGTGATGACACCGGCGGCGGGTGCAGGCACTTCCAGCACGACTTTGTCGGTTTCGACTTCAATCAGGATTTCGTCGATGGCCACTGCGTCGCCAACTTTTTTCTTCCACTGCAACAGGGTGGCTTCGGCCACGGACTCGGACAGTTGCGGAACTTTTACTTCTACGATAGCCATTTAAATTTCTCCAAATCTTCCAACGAGGGGCGCAGGCACTGCACCGCATAGCAGCGGTGCAGTGGCGGATGCAGCCTAATTATTTTGTGAGGACAAAGCCTTTGAGCTTGCCGAACGCGCCATCGACCAGCGACTTTTGCTGGTCCTGGTGCAGGTGCGAGTAACCGGCAGCAGGCGATGCAGATGCCGCACGGCCCGAGTAGCCCAGCTTCTGGCCTTCGCTCATGTTTTCATGCAGGTAGTGCTGCACGAAGAACCAGGCACCCTGGTTTTGCGGCTCGTCCTGGCACCACACCAGCTCGGTCACATTGGGGTACTTCTTGAGCTCGGCGGCAAAAGCCTTGTGCGGGAACGGGTAGAGCTGTTCCACGCGCAGGATCACCACGTCGTCGGCGCCCTTTTCTTCGCGCTTCTTGGTCAGGTCGTAGTAGACCTTGCCCGAGCAGGCGACGATGCGCTTGACCTTGTCGGCCTTGAGTTCTTTGCTCTCCGGAATGACGGTCTGGAAACCGCCCTTGGTGAACTCGCTCAATGGCGACGCGGCATCCTTGGCGCGCAGCAGCGACTTGGGTGTCATGATGACCAGGGGCTTGCGCAGGTTGCGCACCATCTGGCGGCGCAACAGGTGGAAGATCTGGCTGGCGGTGGTGGGCTGCACCACTTGCATATTGGTATCGGCGCTCAGTTGCATGAAGCGCTCCAGGCGGGCCGAGCTGTGCTCGGGGCCCTGGCCTTCGTAGCCGTGCGGCAGCATCAGGGTGATGCCGTTGACGCGGCCCCACTTGACTTCGCCGGACGCGATGAACTGGTCGATCACCACCTGGGCACCGTTGGCGAAGTCGCCAAACTGGGCTTCCCAGATCACGAAGGTGTTCGGGTCGTTGGACGCGTAGCCGTATTCAAACGCCAGCACCGCCTCTTCGGACAGGATGGAGTCGATCACGGTGAACGGTGCCTGGCCGTCGGCCACGTTTTGCAACGGGGTGTAGGTGCCTTCGTCGAACTTCTCACGGTCCTGGTCATGGATGACGGCGTGGCGGTGGGTAAAGGTGCCACGGCCACAGTCTTCACCGCTCAAACGCACCGGGTAGCCGCTGGCCACCAGGGACGCAAAAGCCATGTGCTCGCCCATGCCCCAGTCCACCGGGATGTCGCCCCGGCCCATGGCGGCGCGGTCGTCGTAGACCTTTTTCACCAGCGGGTGCGGGGTGATGTTGGCGGGGATGGCCGTCATCTTCTCGGCCAGGCGCTTCCACTCGGCCAGGGGGATGGCGGTGTCGCCTGCGTCGGTCCACTTGCGGTTCAGGTACGGCGACCAATCGACCGCGTACTTGCTCTTGAAGTTGGTGATGACCGGGTTGAAGGTGTTGATACCGGCATCGAGTGCGGCGCGCATGGCCTTGACCATGTCGTCGCCCAGCGTGTCGCCCAGGCCCTGCGCAGCCAGCTTATCGGCGTACAGCTTGCGGGTGCCGGGGTGCTTGGCAATCTTGCGGTACATCAGCGGCTGGGTCATGGCCGGGGTGTCTTGCTCGTTGTGGCCGAGTTTGCGGAAGCAGATGATGTCCACCACCACGTCGCGTTGGAACTCCATGCGGTAGTCCAGCGCGATCTGGGTGGCCAGCACCACGGCTTCGGGGTCGTCGCCATTCACGTGCAGCACCGGGGCTTCGATCATCTTGACCACGTCGGAGCAGTACAGCGTGGAGCGGCTGTCGCGCGGGTCGCTGGTGGTGAAACCGATCTGGTTGTTGATCACGATGTGCACCGTGCCGCCCGTGAAATAACCACGGGTTTCGGCCAGCGCCAGGGTTTCCATCACCACGCCTTGGCCGGCAAAGGCCGCGTCGCCGTGCACCAGCACGGGCAGCACCTGCTTGCCCAGCGGGTCGCCACGGCGGTCCATGCGCGAGCGCACCGAACCTTCCACCACGGGGTTGACGATTTCCAGGTGCGAGGGGTTGAAGGCCAGTGTCAGATGCACCGGGCCGCCAGGGGTGGACACGTCCGAGCTGAAGCCCTGGTGGTATTTCACGTCGCCAGAAGGCAGGTCTTCTGGGGCGGTGTGGTCGAATTCGGCGAACAGATCGGCAGGCACCTTGCCCAGCGAGTTGACCAGCACGTTCAAACGGCCACGGTGGGCCATGCCGATCACGATTTCTTGCAGGCCCTTGGTGCCGCCGGTCTGGATCAGTTCGTCCATCGAGGCGATGAAGCTTTCGCCGCCTTCGAGCGAGAAACGCTTTTGGCCGACGAACTTGGTGTGCAGGAAGCGCTCCAGGCCTTCGGCAGCGGTCACGCGGTCCAGGATGTGCAGCTTCTTCTCTTTGGAGAAATTGGGTTTGCTGCGGATGCTTTCCAGCTTTTGTTGCCACCAGCGCTTTTTGCTCTGGTCGCTGGTGTACATGTATTCGGCGCCGATGGTGCCGCAATAGGTTTCACGCAGGGCGTTCATCAGGTCGCGCAGCGACATGGTTTCTTTGCCGAAGAACGTGTTGCTGGTGTTGAACACGGTTTCCTGGTCGGCATCGGTGAAGCCGTAGAACGCGGGGTCCAGCTCGGGGATGTTTTCGCGCTCGGTGCGTTTGAGCGGGTCCAGATCGGCCCAGCGCACACCGACGTTGCGGTAGGCGGCAATCAGTTGCTGTACAGCGGTGCGCTTGCGGCCCATTTCGGAGTCGGCGCTGGCCACCACGACCTTGGTCTGGCCTTTTTTGGCGCGCTCGGCAAAGGCATTGACCACCGGCAGATGTGGCACGTCTTTGGCATTGCTGCCGTCCACGGCGGGCACATTCTGGAGCGCGTCAAAGTACTCGCGCCAGTTGTCGGGCACGCTGCCGGGGTTGTCGAGGTAGTTTTCGTAAAGCTCTTCAACATAGGGCGCATTGCCGCCGAAGAGATAGGTGTTGCCCTGGTAGGCGCTGTACACCGAAGACACTGGATCACTCATATTCCGCTGACCTCCGTTTCCCTGAAGGAAACATTAGCTGGTTAAAGCTGGGTTTAATTAACCTTCCGCGACACGGCTGGACCGATTGGCGGATGCGACTGTGGCAGGAAGGGCCTAGTTCGGTGCGGATTATCACCCCAATGCACACAGTAACCGCAGGGTTACAGGCAAAGAACAGGTGAATGCTCTGCTTTTGATAGCTACTTGTGCTGGTGGGGCCAGCACAAGCGCCGATTTTTATTTAAATGCCTGTGTGGTGCGGGTGAAACATCACTTGACCAAAGCCTGGATGGCCTTGAAATCGGCATGCTCGGCGGTGCGCAGCCACTCGAACAGCACCATCTCGGTGGTCACCAGCTCGGCACCGGCACCGGCCAGGCGGTCGAATGCCGCGTCGCGGTTGCGCTCGGTGCGCGAGCTGCAGGCATCTGTGACCACCCAGACCTCGAATTCGTCTTCCAGCAAATCGAGTGCGGTCTGCAGCAGGCAGATGTGGGCCTCCAGGCCCGCGATGACGATGGTGTTGCGCTCTTCTCCGGCGCTGGACTTTTGCAGATGCTTGGGCAGGCTGCGGGCATTGCCCTGCACCGGTTTGGCGGGCGGACGCAGCCATTCGCCCAGGCCCTCTTCCACACCGCTGAACTGCATCTTGCTCAGGGTGTTGCGGCACAGGGCGCGCAGCTCGGGTGGGTTCTCGCCCAGTTTGGACGGGTTTTGCTCGGTGCCCCAGGCGGGCACGTCCAGCAAGTCGGCGGCCTGTGCCAGGCGCAAGGCGTTGGCGAGCACCGCCGCGTTGTCAAAAATGACGGGCAGCAGGCGGGTTTGGTAATCGACCAGCACCAGCTGGGATTCGGAGGCATCGAGCAACATGGGGTTCCTAAGGAATGGCAGCCCCCAATTAAACCGCAGTTAAACCGCACCCACCCCTTCCTCCCGGGGTTGCAAGGCCCGCCCGGTCAATGAGGTCAGCAAAGCCAGGCCCAGCGGCCAGTCGCCGTGGCCGGAGGCGATATTGATATGCCCGGCATCCGGCATGCGCACCAGCTCGCTGCCCCAGGCGCGCGCATAGGCCCCGGCCAGCCGCACCGGGCAATACGGGTCGTTGCTGCTGGCCACCAGCACACTGCGGTACGGCAGGCGGGCGTAGGGCACGGGGGCGAAGTCGCTCAGCACCGCCCGGCGCTCCGGATCGGCCGGGGCCACCAGCAACGCCCCCTGGATGCGCTCCTCCGCCTCGGGCGGCAAATGCGTGGTGGCGATGCAGCCCAGGCTGTGCGCCACCACCACCACCGGTCCGGGGCGGGCCAGGATGGCGTGGGTGATGGAGCGGGTCCAGGCGGCGCGGGACGGGGTGATCCAGTCGTCCTGGTCCACCCGCTCCACCCCGGCAAACTGCTCGGCCCACAGGCTTTGCCAATGGCCGGGACCCGAGTTGCGCCAGCCAGGGATGATGAGGATGCGGGGTGGTGTCATGGCCCGGATTGTGGGCAAGATGGGCGCAGAAACAAACGACGGAATCGTGGTTTGTTTATGCGCATGAGCTAACAGCTAAAAGGTCTATACCGGTTCCGCAGGCATTTAAAAAAAAGAGCCGCCTGTGCTGATCCAACCAGCACAAGCAGCTCTTATATCTATAGCACTACCCGTTGCGTCGTGCAGAAGCTAGGCGCTTCACCACCGCCACCATCAGGTCGATCTCGGCGAAGGTGTTGTAGAACGCCAGCGAGGGGCGCACAGTGGTTTCCACGCCCATGCGGCGCAGGATGGGTTGGGCGCAGTGGTGGCCGGTGCGCACCGCAATGCCCTCCTCGTTCAGCGCCTTGCCGACTTCCTCGGTGCTGTAGCCTGCCAGCACGAAGGACATGACGCTGGCCTTGTCTGCCGCCGTGCCAACCAGGCGCACGCCGGGGATGGCCCCCAGGGCTTTCATGCCGTAGACCACCAGCTCGTGCTCGTAGCGGGCGATGTTTTCGATGCCCACCTTGTTCACGTAGTCTATGGCCGCGCCCAGGCCCACCGCGTCGGCGATGTTGCCGGTGCCCGCCTCGAACTTGTTCGGGATGGGCTGGAACACGGTTTTCTCGAAGGTCACGTCGGCAATCATGTTGCCGCCGCCCTGCCACGGCGGCATGTCTTCCAGCACCTCGCGCTTGCCCCAGACCACGCCGATGCCGGTGGGACCAAAGACCTTGTGGCCGGAGAAGACGAAGAAGTCGGCCCCGATGTCTTGCACGTCCACCCGCATGTGCGAGATGGATTGCGCACCATCGACCAGCGCCTTGGCTCCCGCACGCTGGGCCAGGGCCACGATCTCTTTCACCGGCACCACCGTGCCCAGGGCGTTGGAGACCTGCGTCACCGCAACGATCTTGGTGCGGTCGTTGAGCAGCTTGCGGTATTCGTCCAGCAGCACCTGGCCGCTGTCGTCCACCGGGATCACGCGCAGCTTGGCACCTTTTGCGGCGGCGAGCTGCTGCCAGGGCACGATGTTGGCGTGGTGCTCCAGGTGGCTGACGATGATTTCATCGCCCTCGCCCACATGCTGGCCGCCCCAGCTCTTGGCCACCAGGTTGATGGCCTCGGTGGTGCCGCGCACAAAGATCACCTCGTTCACATCCGGCGCGTTGATGAACTTTTTCACCCGCTCCCGTGCGCCTTCGTAGGCGTCGGTGGCGCGGGCTGCCAGGTCATGGGCGGCGCGGTGGATGTTGGAATTTTCGTGCGCGTAGAAATAGGCGATGCGGTCGATCACCGACTGCGGCTTGTGCGTGGTGGCGGCGTTGTCAAACCACACCAACTGCTTGCCTTTGACCCGCTCCTGCAGGATGGGGAAGTCGCGGCGCACGGCATGCACGTCGAACGCGGGGTGGGCACCGCCCTGGTAAGCCGGTACTTCGCGTGCGCCAGGTGTGGCCGGGGTCACATACCCATTCGGCAGCGTGACCGCATCCACAAAATAGAACGCGGGCGTGTTTTGCGGCACGGGCGGAGCCTTGGGGGCACTGGCCGTGGGCACGGCGGGCGGCTGGAACGGCTGGCTGCTCAGGGCATCGAGGCTGGAGGGCCCCGGCTTGCCTTGAATGCCTTGCGGTGGCCCCAGCTTTTCCGCCACAAAGTAGAACGGAGAGCCTGCACCGGCGGCTTCCGGCACGCCTTGCAGCACACCGCCCACGCGTGGGTCATAGCCCGGCACGGCGCTGAGCGCCTTGTCGGGCACACCATTGCCCGCCTGGGCCTCGGGCAGCAGCGCGGGGGCGCGGTTGCCCAGGTTCAGCACCTGGCTGGGCGACGACGGCAGCAGATTCGTGCCGGGGATTTGCCCCTGCGGAATCGGCGTACCCGGTACGCTGGGGCCGAAGCCCGCCGGGCTGGACAACGGCGAACCCGGTGGCGCGATGTTGGCCGGGAACTGGGCCCCTGGCGCTGCCGACCCAGGCAGGGCCTGGAACAGCGCGCTGGCCATGGCCGCCAACGCCGCCGGGTCGGGCAAGCCCGCTGGCAAGTTGGGTTGTGGGATGTTCGCCATGGCTTACTTGTAGGTGTCGGCGTAGTCGTGGTACTTGCCGATTTCCACGTCGTCCAGCACGGCCAGCGCGTCGGTGGTCAGCACCGCCAGCGAGCAGTACAGCGAGATCAGGTACGAGGCAATCGCCTGGTCGTTGATGGCCATGAAGCGCACCGACAGGCCGGGCGCTTGCTCACCGGGCAGGCCGGGCTGGAACAGACCGACCACGCCCTGGCGCTTGTCACCCACGCGCAGCAGCAAAATCTTGCTCTTGCCGTCGGCCACCGGCACTTTGTCCGAGGGGATCAGCGGCACACCGCGCCAGGTGATGAACTGCGAACCGAACAGGCTCACGGTGGGCGGTGGCGTGCCGCGGCGGGTAGCTTCGCGGCCAAAGGCGGCGATGGCCAGCGGGTGCGCCAGGAAGAAGGCGGGCTCTTTCCACACCTTGGTCAGCAGCTCGTCCAGGTCATCGGGCGTGGGCGCGCCGGTCAGCGGGAAGATGCGCTGGGCATCGGTCACTTGCGACAGCAGGCCATAGTCGGGGTTGTTGATCAGCTCGCTTTCCTGGTTCTCCTTGATGGTCTCGATGGTCAGGCGCAGTTGCTCTTTGATCTGGTCGTGCGGGCTGCTGTAGAGGTCGGAGATGCGGGTGTGCACGTCGAGGATGGTGCTGACGGCGTTCAGGAAATATTCGCGTGGCTGCTCTTCATAGTCCACAAAGGTGCGAGGCAGCTGGTTTTCGGTCTGGCGGGCGGTGCAGGTGACCTTGATGGACTCGGGGTTCTTCACCTTGTTCAGGCGGTAGATACCGGCCTCCACCGGCACCCACTGCAGCAGATGCGTGAGCCAACGGGGCGAAATGGTTTCCAGCTGGGGCGCGGTCTTGGTCGCGTTGGCTAACTGGCGCGCGGCGCTGTCGCCGAGGGTGGTGATTTGGCTGCTCATGGAAAACTCCCTGGGATTAAAAAAAGAAAAGAAAACGGATGGATGCGGCGCGCGGCCGATGGAACCTGGCGCGCCGCGTTCAAGAGGTCAGAACGGCCCGCAGTGTCTGGTGCCTGGAGGCATCTTTCAACATGCTATAGCCGCCAAATGGATGCGCTGCGCAGTGCGCCGCTGGGCAAACTGGTCGCAATGCGCCAGCAAAACCGACAGCGAAACCCCCAGCGCGCGGGCCAGCTTGTCGGCGGTAACGATGGACGCAATGGCCCGCCCACGCTCGATCTCGCCCACGTAGGAACGGTTCAGGTCCGAGTGCTCGGCCAGTTGCTCCTGCGACCAGCCCTGGGCCTCGCGCAACTGGCGTACCACCACGCCCAGGCTCTCCACAATCGCACTCATGCAGGCACGGGTTCCGACGGTGTGGACGATGTGGGTGCTGCAGGGCGCGGCTCCTGGCGGGACGTGGCCTGGGTCACATGGGCCCCGGGGGCCACATCGTGGGTCAGCCACACATTGCCGCCGATGCTGGCACCCTGCCCCAGCGTCACCCGGCCCAGCACGGTGGCCCCGGCGTAGATGACCACCTCGTCCTCCACGATGGGGTGGCGCGGCTGGCCTTTTTCCAGGTGGCCCTGGGCATCGGTGCTGAAGCGCTTGGCCCCCAGCGTCACGTTCTGGTAGATGCGCACCCGCTGGCCGATGCGTGCGGTCTCGCCGATCACCACGCCGGTGCCGTGGTCGATGAAAAAGCCCGGGCCGATGCTGGCACCGGGGTGGATGTCGATGCCGGTGGCGCTGTGGGCCAGTTCGGCCACGATGCGCGCCAGCAGCGGCAGGCCCTGGCGGTACAGCTGGTGGGCCAGCCGGTGGTGTAGCATGGCCAGGATGCCGGGGTAGCACAGCAGCACCTCGTCCACGCTACGCGCTGCCGGATCACCATGGAAGGCAGCCAGCACATCGCTGTCAAGCAGGCGGCGGATGCCGGGCAAGGCCTGGGCAAACTGCTGCACTACCTGGGTCGGCTGGGTGCCCACCGGCACATCTTCCACCAGGCGCAGCTCCAGCCGCACCTGGGCCAACAGGCCATGCAGCGCCGCGTCCAGGGTGTAGCCGACGTAGAAATCTTCACTTTCCTGGCGCAGGTCTACCGGGCCCAGGCGCATGGGAAACAGCACGCCCTTGAGCGACTCGACAATGCCCGCCAGCGCATTACGCGACGGAAATTCACGCCCACCCGGCTCGCTGG
This sequence comes from uncultured Albidiferax sp., assembly GCA_963512605.1. Taxonomy (GTDB): domain Bacteria; phylum Pseudomonadota; class Gammaproteobacteria; order Burkholderiales; family Burkholderiaceae_C; genus Rhodoferax_B. The sequence continues at coordinate 21,060 of CAUPNG010000032.1, forward strand.
AACGTCCCTGCGCGGCCCGCCATTCGGCCCGCACACCGTGCAGGGCCTGGACGACATGCCCAATGTCAAAAACTGGCGTAGCCATCAGTCTTGCACCCACGGCAGGTTGTGGAAGCGCCAGCCGTCGTCGCCACCGCGGTGCTGCTGGCCGTCGATCTCGCCTTCAAAGCCTTCGAGCACGTTGAACACGCGCGTCAGGCCCGCCTTGGCTGCGGCTTCGGCCGCCAGTGCCGAGCGCTTGCCGCTGCGGCACAGCAGCAAGACCACCGCCTCTTTACCGCCGACCTTGGCTTCCAGTTCGCGGGCGAAGCGCGGGTTGCGCGTCAGGCTGGTGCCGGTGGCCCAGGCCACATGGGCGCTGCCGGGCACGTGGCCCACAAACTTGCGCTCTTCCGCAGTGCGCACATCGACCAGTTGGGCCGCACCGGCTTCAAACAAACGCCAGGCCACTGCCGGGCTGACACCGCCCGCGTAAGGCAAATTGGTAGACAGAGCAACCGCACGGGCGGACTCCAGTTCGGGGGGCAGGCTGATCAGTTCAGCGGTGTCGGATGGCATGCAAACTCCTGTGGTTCAGACCCGGCACACCAGCGTGCGGAGTCGTTGAAAGCCACTGTAGAAGCCCTGCCGCCAATCTCAAACGACTAAGAAATCAGTTCTAAACAACGAAAACATCCGTAGGACAATCCAGCATGGAAAAAATCAGCACAGGGAGCCGCCGCGTGGACATGGTGGTCTACCCCGGTTTCAAGGCCATCGAGGCGATTGGCGCGATGAGCGTGTTCGAGTACGCCAACCTGCATCTGGTGCAGGAGGGCCGCCCCACGGGTTACGCGGTGCACATCGTATCGGTGGCGGCGGGCCCGGTGACCTCCGACACCCACATGCTGCTGCAGGCGCAGGCCCTGCAGGCAGACGACCTGCCGCACACGGCCATCATCGTGGGCGCGCGCCAGATCGAAACCGCGCTCGCCGCAAACCCGGCCATCGTGGACTGGGCGGCGGCGGTTGCACCCCGTATCGAGCGCCTGGTGGCCCTGTGTTCGGGCAGCTTTTTTCTGGCGGCGGCGGGTGTGCTGGACGGCCTGCCCGCCACCACCCACTGGAGCGTGGCCGCCCTGCTACGCGAGAAGTTTCCGGCGGTGCAGGTGCAGGCCGACGCGATCTATTTGCGCTCGGGCCGACTGTGGACATCGGCCGGGGTCACCGCCGGTATCGACCTGGCGCTGGCCCTGGTGGAAGAGGACTTTGGCCGCGGCCTGGCGCTGCAGGTGGCGCGCGACCTGGTGGTCTACCTCAAACGCCCCGGTGGGCAGTCGCAGTTCAGCGTGCACCTGACCAGCCAGAACACCAGCCACCCCGGCATCCGCGCCATCCAGGACTGGGTGCTGTCCAACCTATCGTTGCCGCTGGACGTGGCTTTGCTGGCCGACCGTGCGGCCATGAGCGAGCGCAACTTTCGCCGCGTGTTTGCCAAAGAGGTGGGCAGCAGCCCGCTGCAGTTCATCGAATCTGCCAGGCTGGAAGCGGGCCGCCGCCTGCTGGAAGAAGGCGACCTGCCGCTCAAGTCGATTGCCGGGCGCGTGGGCTTTGCGTCCGAACAACCGCTGCGCAAGCTGTTCCTCAAACGCCTGGGCGTGGGGCCGCAGGCGTACCGCGAGCGCTTTGGCGGGGCTAGGCCTTAAATCAAGCGGCTTTGCGCAGCTTGGCGACCTGCGTGGCCAGCACGTCCATCAGCGTGGGCGACAGGCAGTCGTAGGTTTCCAGCCCCACGCTGTGCAGCTCTCTGCGGATGTCGGCCATCTGCTCCGGCGGGGTGCCCGTTTCGATGATCGACGACACAAAGGCCGCAAACTCCGGCCCGGTCCATCCGGCATCCTTGGACAGCTCGGTGTGGATGAAATCCAGCCCGTAAAACGCATGGTCCTTGTTCTCGATACGGCCAAACAGGTGCACGCCGCAGGCCTTGCAGGCATGGCGCTGGATGGTGGCGCTGGAGTCCACCACGTGCAGCTTTTCTGGCCGCGATGTGACGCGCACCTTGTCGCGCGGGACCACGCCCACAATGGAAAACAGCGCGTTCGCCGGTTTCCAGCACTTGCTGCAACCGCAGGCATGGTTGTGCGCCACCTGGGAACCCACCGTGACCACCACCGGGTCGTGGCTGCAGTGGCAGGTCAGCGTGCCGCCGCTGAAACCCGCCGCGCCGGGCTTTTTGCTCTGGCCAATGGCCGGGTGCAATGCTAAGAGTGTCATTTTTTGTCTCCTGAATGTCCACGCGGAACAGCCGCGCACCGCTTGCAACTGACTGGGGTTAGAACAACACAACTCCCCGAATCGATTCACCGCTCTTCATCAAATCAAACCCCTTGTTGATGTCTTCCAACGGCATGGTGTGGGTGATCAACGGGTCGATGCTGATCTTGCCCTCCATGTACCAGTCCACGATCTTCGGCACATCGGTGCGCCCACGCGCACCGCCAAAGGCCGAG
>CAUPNG010000033.1:0-20801 GCA_963512605.1 uncultured Albidiferax sp.
AGCCTGGACGACGTACTCACCCAGGCCTGGGCCAGCGGCTACGCCAACCGCTTCGATGCCCTGGCCATCGGCCCCGACACCCCGCCCTGGCGGCCCGTACTGGCCGACGGCACCGGGCTGTACCACCGCCCCCGGCCCACCGCCCAGGGCAGTTTGAGTGCCACCGTGGTCGGCCCCAACGGCGAGGTCAACCCCACCCCCGGCCAGGAGCTCTTCACCGACCGCCTGGGCCGCATCCGCATCAAGCTGCACTTCCAGGGCCAGCCCGAGAACCAGCAGGGTGATCCGCACGGGGATGCGAATGCCTCCTGCTGGGTGCGGGTGGTACAGCGCAGTGCCGGTGGCGGCATGGGCCACCAGTTCATCCCCCGCATTGGCCAGGAAGTGCTGGTGCAGTTCCTGGAAGGCAACATCGACCGCCCCATCGTGCTGGCCGCGCTGTACAACGGCCAGGGCGAAGGCGGGGTGCAGCCTACGCCGGGCGGCTTGCCACCGGACAGTGAAGCCGACAAAGTCTTCGAACGCGCCACCGACCACCGCAGCAGCGCCCAGGGCAACCGCATCGGCTCCGGCACCGGCGGCCACAGCCCGGTGTGGCACGGGGCCGCAGCCAGCTCTGGGGCCGATGGCCACAACAACGCCAGCGCCCAATGGGGCATCCGCAGCAAGGAGCACGATGGCCAGGGCTACAACCAGCTGGTGATGGACGACAGCGACGGTGCAGGCCCCCAAGGCCGCATCCAGCTCAAAACCACCCAGGCCGCCACCGAACTCAACCTGGGCCACCTGCTGCACACCGCCGACAACTACCGGGGCAGCTTCCGAGGCACCGGAGCCGAGCTGCGCACCGATGCGTATGGGGCGTTGCGCGCAGGCCAGGGCTGGCTCATCAGCAGCTACCGGCTGCAGCACGGCCCCGCCCAGCGCGACCCTGCTGGCGACAACAGCGCGGGCATGACCCTGCAAAAGCAGCTGGAGACCCTGGCCGGGGTCTTCAGCCAGGCCGCAGCCACCCACCGCACCGTGGCCTTGGCCGGGCATATCGGTACCACCCAAGCCAACACCAGTGCCATCGACGACCAAGCCGCTGTATTCAAAGCCCAGCGCATTGCCGCCAGCGGCATGGTCGACGGGCACAGCCTACAGGCGGCACTGGGCGATGCGGCGGCCAAGGCGACACAGATCGACACGGGCAAAGTCCCCCACAGCAGCGCCGCCACCATCGCCATCGCCGCCAAGGCCGGGCTGGGCGTGGTGGCCGGGCAGCACCTGCAGTGGGCCAACGGCGAAACCGCCAGTGCCATGAGCGGGCAAGACAGCCAGTACGTCACCGGAGGCCAACTGCGGGTGCACACCGGGCAGGCGATTGGCATCCTGGCCGGGGCAGTGCAGGCCGGGCCGAATACGCAAGCGGGGATGGGCCTGCAACTGGTAGCGGCCCAGGATGCGATCGACCTGCAAGCCCAGGCCGACACCCTCAAGGTGCAGGCCAAGGACCTGGTCAACGTGGTCAGCGCCAACGCCCACATCGACTGGGCTGCGGCCCAAAGCATAGAGATTGCTACGGCCGGTGGGGCCAATGTGACGATCAGCAGCGCGGGGGTGAAGCACACCGCGCCGGGGATGATTCTGGTGAAGGCGGGGGAGAAGGTGTTTGTGGGGCCGGGGTCGGTGAACTATGCGCTGCCCATCCTGCCGCGCGGGGTGTGTCTGGAGTGCTTGGCTAAACGCGCAGCGCAGCGATCGGCGCTGGTTAACAAGGGCGCTTAAATGCCTGCCATGCCCATGAACACCTCCATGCACACCTCTTTGGCCGCGCTGCGCCAACAGCTCAACATCAATGCCCCAAAACGGCTATTCGCCATCGCCGACGCGGCACAAGACCCCGCCTTGCCGCAGGCGATTGCGGCAGGGGCGCGGCAGCAATGTTTGTTCGGCAATTTACAGGGCGCGCCGCTCTTCAAAGTGGCACCGCACCTGGTGCAGCTGGACGACTGCGGCCCGGACTCCCAAGCGCTGCGCTGGATTGCCCACCATGCAGCAGGGACCGCCAGCGTGAGCTTATTGGAATCCACGTTGTCGTTTGACGCCTTGTTCGCACACCTGAGCGCACATCTGGATGTGCGTCTGGACGATGGCGACGAGAAGTTTCTGGCGTTTTGGGACCCGGCCATTCTGGCCGCGCTGGTTGGTCAGGCCGATGATGCAACGCTGTACGTGCAGGGGCCTATCCTCACGCCAGCGCAACGCGGCAGTTTGCTGGGGCCGGTGACTGCGTGGTGGTACTGGGATCGGGCCGGTGTGCTGCACCAGATCCAACCGACCCACACCGCAGAACCCACCAGCCCGCCGCCTTGGACCTTGACTGCACTACAAATTGACCAGTTGGTGGAGGCCAGCGTGCCGGACCATGTGCTGCACCACCTGGAACTCAACCAGCCGCAGTTGATCGGAAGTATCGACACCGCGCAACGCTACGGTACGGTGCGGCAGCATTTGGTAGCAGCACGCCAGCTCAGACTGGAAACAATGAGCGATTTGGTGAATTACGTGTGTGCTGCTCTGGTCTACAAAGAACGCTTGCAGCACGATGCGACCATTTCGGCCCTGCTGGAGCGCGTTAAGCAAGGCGATTTGAACCTGATACAGGCACTGGAGTTGATGCCATGAAACCCCACACGATCCCGCCCCTCCACAGCACCCGCCGCACCGTCTGCGCTGCTGGATTGGGGCTTTTTTTACTTTCTTCTTGCGAGGCTAAACCAATGCATGTGACCTTAGACGTTGTTCTGTTTAGCTACCTGGACAGGCCAATTTTTGATGTTTTTATTAATGGGAAAGTTGGCCACGGTTCCGGCGTATATCCCCGCACAGGCGGAGGCACGATCTCTGGTGTGCAACTGCCTCTGGGGGGGCAGAAAGTTACGTGGCGATATGCAGATACAGGTGAAACAATAGTCGCGAAGAATGTACCTGAGCTAAGTGACCTTTCGAAAGACGCGCGCTACCTAGCTGTATACATCTACCCCGATGACACAGTGGAACTATTGACCACGCCGCACTACCCTAGAGCAAGTCCACGCGGAGAGCTAGAAATCCGCAAGTTGGAGGCCAAGCATGGCAAATGATGCATTGCAGGCCGCCATGGTGGCCAATCGGGATGTGCCCGACTGCAAACCGGGGCCAAACCAGGATTGCTCGGATATCGTTCATATTTCGGTTTTCTTTGATGGCACCGGTAATAACCGGGACCAAGACATAGCTACAAAGAAATGGAGCAATGTTGCCCGGATGTTCGACTCGGCACTTGAAATGCAAGAACCAAGTAAGGGCATTTATACGATTTACATCTCCGGCGTAGGCACCCCCTACAACGGTAAGCCCGTCCGCTGGTTGTCCTCTGCAGGTGTGTGGATCCAAGACGGCAAGCCTGGCGATGGTTTTGGTTCAGGAGGATCGCGTAGGCTGGACCAAGGTGACGATGCCGTGAACGACCGTCTGCGCGATGTTTTGATTGCCAATGCCAAAGCCCAGGGCGGCAAGGTAGGCAAGTACGCAGAGGCGGGCAGTGCCAAGAGTTTTTCCGAAGTGAACGCGGCATTGGCAGGGCACCGGTTGATCAAGGTCATCAATTTGTCCATCTTTGGTTTCTCGCGCGGCGCAGCCCTGGCCCGTGCATTCAGCAACCGCGTTCTGGGTAGCTGCGAACAAAAGGATGGAAAGCTGCTTTACCAGGGCTACCCACTGCGGCTGAACTTCATGGGATTGTTTGACACTGTGGCCTCGTTTGGCGTGCCTGCGGCCAATGTGCAGCTTCCGTTTTTGGAACGCGACCTCATCGTCTCTCCCAAGATAGAGCAGTGTGTGCACTACGTTGCCGCGCACGAGGTACGGTTTTCATTTCCGGTGGATTTGATTCGTAAAAACGGACAACTGGCCAATACGAACTGGATTGAAAAGACTTATCCTGGCGTGCATTCTGACGTGGGGGGCGGCTACGAACCCGTTGACCAAGGTATCAACAACAACTACGCCCGTATCCCCATGCGCGACATGATGCGTGAGGCCGTTGTATCGGGGGGTGTTCGGATGCTGGGGTACGACACGCTGAGTACCAATAAAAATTACAAGGCTCTTTTCCAAGAACGCTTCGAATGCAAACCCGAAACTGAAGCCGCGTACCGGGGGTATTTAGCTGCCTGCGGGCCATTGGGTGGCACTATAGAAAAGCAGATGCAACAGCATATGAAGCTGCTATTCAGTGCGTACGGAACCATGTACCGCACCGGCCTGCAAAGCCCCGCCGAACGCCGTGTGGCAGAAGATACCCGCAACCCGATTGGCCCGGAAAGCATGGCTTGGGAGGTCAATCACAGCCGGGTGGCAGCCAAGGACGACAAATGGATTCGCATCAGCGACCTCAAGTATGGATATGCACAGTATTCCAGCCCAAAGGAGTGGCAAATTGCGGCGTGGGATGCCCAGGCGCCTGCTAAGGTGGTGAGCTTCGTAAGTCAATTTGTGCACGACTCCAAATTGAACATTCCAGAACCCATCAGCTATTTCAAACCACGGGGCGTGGACGAATCCACCGTCAACATCTGGCAAGAAGGTGGGCGCTGGATGGGGAACAAGGCCAAGGCAGTCGGGGATGCGGTAGAGGCGGGCGCAACCGCAACCGCGCAGGCCACCACAAAAGCCTACGACGCAACCGCCAAGGCCGCAACCGAGGCCGCGCAGAGCGCCCAACGCAAAGCACAAGAAGCGGCAGACTACGCTCGCACGAAAGCGAATCAAGCCGTGGATGCCACGACCCAAGCCGCCAGCGACGCGGCGCAAGCCGCCCAGCGCAGGGCGCAAGAAGCGGCAGACTACGCCAGCCAAAAAGCCAAGCAAGCAACCGATGCGGCCACCAAAGCCGCCAGTGACGCAGCACAGGCCGCCCAACGCAAGGCACAAGAAGCAGCCGATGGCGCGCAAAGTCTCTATGACAAAGGCATGCATTGGATCGAACAAACTGCCAAAGACGTGGGCGCGGCAGCCAAGAGATTGGGCGACTGATCCATTTGGTGCGGTGGCTTCGCCCCACCCAAGATGCGCTGGACCAGCGCCTGGATCCCCTGGCGCAGCTGCTGCAAACCCGGCTGGCGGAGATTCAAGCGGCCGAATTGGCCTCTACCGCCCATTCCATAAGCACAAGAAGCTCCTAAAACAATAGCACCTACAGCTTCCCCTCCATCTCCTCCAACAACCAGCCCTTGAACGCCTGCGCTGCCGGGTGCGCCTGGTTGCCCTCGGGGGCGATCAGGTAGTAGGCCTCTTTCATGGGCAGGGCAAACGCCAGCGGGCGTACCAGTCGCCCGGCGCGGATCAGGTCGTTGGCGACGGTGTCGTGGGCCAGCACCACGCCCAGGCCGTTTTGCGCCCACTCCAGGCTCAGCGCCCAGGTGCTGGTGCGGTGCACCAGGGGGCGTGCCACCCTGCTTTTCGCGGGGTAGGCCTCCAGCCAGCTGTCCCAGCTTTGTAGCGTGCCGGGCAGGTCGAACAGGCGCTGGCGCAGCAGGTCGTCCAGCCGCTGGATGCGCGCGCCCACCTCGGGCGAACACACCGGGAAGATGCTGTCCTGCCCCAGCCGCTTGCCCACCCGGCTCTCCCACTTGCCCTGGCCGAAGACGATCTCCACATCCGCCGAATCGCTTTGCCGCTCTTCAGGCCAGATCGAGGTCACCACGTTGAGCTGCACCCAAGGGTACTGGTCCATGAAGCGGCCCAGGCGCGGGCTGAGCCAGAACCGGGCGAACGACAGGTTGACGTGCAGCTCCAGCATGTCCGGCTCTTTGCGGCCGGTGAGCACGCGGGTGCTTTCCTCCAGCATGGCAAACGCCGCCTGCACCGTGGGCAGGTAGCCCCGGCCCGCGTCGGTCAGCTCCAGGCCGCGCACCCGGCGCACAAACAGCGGGCGGCCAATCGCGTTCTCCAGGCTCTTGATCTGCTGGCTCACCGCCGACTGGGTCATGTTCAGCTCTTGCGCTGCTGCCGTAAAGCTCAGCGCGCGGGCCGATGCCTCGAAGGCACGCAGCCAGTTCAGGGGGGGAAGACGTTGCATGGATTAGCTAGGCATTAGTTTTGCTAAGGTTATAGCGTTGTTTTCTTCGTTTGTGGGCGGCGGGATCTCACACGACACTCATCCATCCCATCCACCCGTGCCCACGCCATGTCTGAAATCCACATTCTTTCCAACCCCACCCGGCTGGTGATGCGCACACCCACCGGCGACACCCCGCTGCCCGCCCTGTGGCTGCGCGCCCTCAGCCCCGACCCCAGCCAGCGCGACCCGCTGACCAGCCAGCGCCTGATCAACCCGCACCTGTTTCCCGACGACCTGGCGCTCACCGCCGCCCGCTGGGACGGCCCGCGCCTGCACCTGGCCTTCAGCGACGGCTTTGCCGGGCACTTTGATGCGGCCGAGCTGCTGGAAGCCACGGTGCTCAGCGAAGGCTGCCCCGCGCCCCAGTCCTGGACCGCCGACGCCGCCTACCGGCCGGTCTACCAGTGGCCCGATCTGGCGCAAGACGCGGTGCTGCTGCGGGCCCTGCACGACTTCATCACGTTGGGCTATTTGCTGGTGCACCACACGCCCACCCAGCCCGACGCCATCCTGGGCATCGCCCGGCGTTTTGGTTTTGTGCGCGAGACCAACTTTGGGGCCTACTTTGAGGTGTATTCGCGCCCCGCAGCCGAGGCCATCGACCTGGCCTACCAGCCCGTGGCCCTGGGCCCGCACACCGACAACCCCTACCGCACCCCGGTGCCCGGCATCCAGCTGCTGCAGTGCCTGCAAAACGAAACCTCGGGCGGCCTGTCCAGCCTGGTAGACAGCCTGGCCGTGGCCGCCCAGGTACGCCAGGAAGACCCCGAGGGTTTTGCGCTGCTCAGCCGCATTCCGCTGCGTTTTGAGCACCGCGATACGACCACCCAGCTGGTGGCGATCAAACCCATGATCGAGCTCGACGGCAGCGGCCAGATGGTGGGCGTGCACTACAGCCCCCGGCTGGACAGCCTGCCGCTGATGTCCGAAGACGACACCCGGCGTTACCACCGCGCCCGCAAACGCATGGGCCAGCTGTTTGACGACGACGCCTACGCGCTGCGTTTCCGCCTGGAGCCGGGGCAGATGATGGTGTTTGACAACAACCGCGTGCTGCATGGCCGCACCGCTTTTAACCCCGCCGAAGGCCACCGCCAACTGCAAGGCTGCTACATCGACCGCGACGGCCCGCGCAGCCTGTACCGTGTACTGCACCGTCAACTCAATGGAACCCCCGCATGATCACTGTCGCCAACCCCGCCATGCACAACGTCAGCTTCACCCAGATGAAGGACGGCACCACCGAGGAATACCTGTTTCTGCAAAAGCTGGAGCACGGCTACGTGCGCGCCCTGCCCGACCGCCTGCTGCTGGCCCTGCACCGCCTGGGCGACTCGCTGGAGGGCTACCAGGTGAGCCGCCTGGAGCATTCGTTGCAAGCCGCCACCCGCGCCGAGGCCGACGGGGCCGACATCGAGACCATCGTCGCCGCCCTGCTGCACGACCTGGGCGACGAGCTCGCCCCTGAAAACCATTCGCAATTTGCCGCCTCGCTCATCCGCCCCTACGTGCGTGCCGAGGTCACCTGGGTGGTGGAAATGCACGGCCTGTTCCAGATGCAGTACTACGCCCACCACTACGGCCTGCCCAACGACGGCTACCTGGCCTACCGCGACCACCCCTGGTTTGCCGCCTGCTGCCGCTTTTGCGAACGTTACGACCAGGCATCGTTCGACCCGCACTACCCGAGTAAGCCCCTGGCCTACTTCGAGCCCCTGCTGCGCGAGGTGTTTGCCCGCCCACCGTTTGACCCGGCCATTTTGAAAGAGTTGGCATGAAAAAGGCGTCTAGCGCTTATTCCACTAGCGCTAGCAGCTCTCTATTTTGTAGCACATAGCCCATGCACCCTGCCCCGAGCGTGGCTTCGATTGCCGACGCGCTGGCCCAGAAGATCCGGGACGGCCAGCTGTCTGCGGGCGAAAAGCTGCCCGCCCAGCGGGTGCAGGCCCAGCGCCTGGGTGTGAGCCTTGCCACCGTCAACCGCGCCTATGCCCAGCTGGAGCAACTGGGCCTGGCGACCGCCCGGGTGGGCGACGGCACCTATGTGCGCGCCACCCCGCCCGCCGCCGATGCCGCACCCATCGACCTGGCCCACAACGTGGCCATCCCCACCGATGAGGTGGAAGCCCTGCGCCAGGCGCTGGCCCAGATCAGCCAGGACCCGGCCTGCATGGCCGGGCTGCTGGCCTACCAACCCGAAACCGGTGCCCCGCAGCACCGCCAGGCCGGGGCCGACTGGCTGCGCCGCTTTGGCACCACCGGCGACGCGAACCGCGTCATGGTCACCCACGGCGCGCAGCACGGCCTGGCCGGTGTCTTGCGCACGCTGGCCAAACCCGGTGACACCTTGCTCACCGAATCGCTCAGCTACCCCGGCCTGCTGGCTCTGGCCAGGTCGCTGCGGCTGCAGGTGATCGGGCTAGAGATGGACGGTGAAGGCCTGCTGCCCGAGGCGCTGGACCAGGCCGCCCACAGCTTCCAGGCCAAGCTGCTGTTTTGCAGCCCCACCCTGCACAACCCCACCGGCCGCACGATGCCCCTGGCGCGCCGCGAGGCCCTGGCCGCCGTGGTGCGCCGCCGGGGCCTGTGGCTGGTGGAAGACGTGGTGCACGCCGCCGTGCTGGCCCAGCCGCCGCCCGCCATCTCTACCCTCGTGCCCGAGCAGTCTTTTCTGCTGGCCAGCCTGAGCAAGGTGATGGCCCCGGGCCTGCGCGTGGGTTACCTGGAAGCCGCGCCCGAATGGCTGGACAAGGTGGCGGCCAGCATACGCGCCGACTGCTGGATGGTGGCCCCGCTGATGCCCGAGATCGCCACCCGCTGGCTGGCCAGCGGCGAGGCCGAGCGCCTGATCAGCCTGCAGCGCCAGCAGATAGACGAGCGCCTGGCCCTGGCCCACACCTGCCTGGCCGGGTGGGACTACGCCTGGAGCGCCCACCACCCGCACCTGTGGTTTCCCCTGCCCGAACCTTGGCACGCCAGCCCGTTTGCCGCCGCCCTGCGCCAGGCCGGGGTGCTGGTGCGCACCGCAGAGCAGTTTGCCGCGGGCCGCAGCCGCGCCCCCCATGCCGTGCGCATCAGCCTGAACACCGCCACCTCGCCCGCACAACTGGAGCAGGGGCTGCGCACCCTGGTGCAGGTGCTGGAGAGCAGCCCCACCGCCGATATGGCCCCCTAATTCGTCAACGCCACACCCATGAAAACCGTCAAATCCTTCCCCCGCAAAGTCCAGGAAATCGCCAACACCTTCATCCCCCTGGCCGATGGCACCCGCCTGGCCGCGCGCATCTGGCGGCCGGTGGATGCCGAGCGCAAACCCGTGCCCGCCATCCTCGAGTACCTGCCCTACCGCAAGCGCGACGGCACCGTGGTGCGCGATGCCCTCACCCACCCCTACCTCGCAGGCCACGGCTACGCCTGCGTGCGTGTCGATATGCGGGGCAGTGGCGACTCGGACGGCGTGATGCTGGACGAGTACGCTGAAGCAGAACTGGCCGATGCCGAAGAAGTCATCGCCTGGCTGGTGGCGCAGCCCTGGTGCACCGGCAAGGTGGGCATGATGGGCATCTCCTGGGGCGGCTTCAATGGCCTGCAGGTGGCCGCGCGCCAGCCGCCGGGGCTGGAGGCGGTGATCACCCTGTGCTCCACCGATGACCGCTACAGCGACGACATCCACTACAAGGGCGGCTGCCTGCTGGGCGAAAACCTGGGCTGGTCGGCCACCATGCTGGCGTATTCGTCCCGCGCGCCCGACCCGGCCCTGGTGGGCGACCGCTGGATGGCTATGTGGCTGGAGCGGCTGGAGGCCGAGCCCCTGCTGGCCATCCCCTGGCTGCAGCACCCGCACCGCGATGCCTACTGGAAGCGCGGCTCGGTGTGCGAAGACATTGGTGCCATCCAGGCTGCCGTGCTGGCCATCGGCGGCTGGAACGATGCCTACTCCAACGCCGTGCCGCGCCTGGTGGCCAGCGTGCAAAGCCCTGTCAAGGGCATCATTGGGCCCTGGGCCCACAAGTACCCACACTTTGCCGTGCCCGAGCCGCGCATCGGCTTTTTGCAAGAAGCCCTACGCTGGTGGGACCAGTGGCTCAAGGGCGTGGACACCGGCGTGGACCAGGACCCGGCGCACCGCACCTACATCATGGAGATCGGACGCCCCGGTGCCAGCGTGGCGCACATCGCCGGGCGCTGGGTGAGCGACACCGTCTGGCCGTCGGACCGGTCTGAGACGCAGCGTTGGCACCTCAATGCCCAAGGCCTGGGCCAGACACCGGAAACCAAAGCCAAACACATCGTCTCGTCCCCGCAGCACACCGGTGCCGACAGCGGCGAATACTGCATCATCTGGCTCGGCCCGGAGTTCCCCGGCGACCAGCGCCAGGACGATTCGGGCTCGCTCACCTTCGACACGCCGCCGCTGAAAAAGCCCATCGACCTGGTGGGCGCGGCGGTGCTGCACCTGCAGGTCAGCAGCGACCGCCCGGTGGCCATTGCCGCCATCCGGCTCAACAGTGTCTGGCCCGATGGGGCCGTGTCGCGCCTGACCTACGCCGTGGCCAACCTGTGCCACCGCAACAGCCATGAACACCCCGAAGTGCTGGAGCCCGGCAAGGTCTACACCCTGCAAATCCAGCTGGACGACGTGGCCTGCACCGTGCCCAAGGGCCACCGCCTGCGCGTCTCCATCTCCACCAGCTACTGGCCACTGATCTGGCCCGCGCCCGAGCCGGTAACGCTGACGGTGCACACGGGGGCCAGCTTTATCGACATCCCGGTGCGCAAACCCAAGCGCGGCGAAAAAGCCCCGGAGTTCGCTCCAGCGGAGGCCGCGCCACCGGTGAAGCTGGTGACCGTGCAGCCCGCCTGGAACCAGCGGGAGGTGACCACCGACCAGCGCACCGGCGAGCGCCGCATGGCCATCATCGACGACTTTGGCCGCAGCACCAGCACCGAGCACGGCCTGACCACCTGGGGCTGCGGGCGCGAGAACTACCGCATCCTTCCTGAAGATCCGCTCTCGGCCCAACAAGACTGCCACTGGTCGATGGAGACCTCGCGCGGCGACTGGAAGGTGCGCACCGAAACCTACAGCAGCCTGCGCGCGACGAAGACACACTGGCTGGTGTCGGGCAGATTGGAAGCCTTTGAGGGCGACACCCAGGTGTTTGCCAAGGACTGGAGCCAGAAGATCAAACGCCAGCTCGTGTAGCGACAAATTGAAGGCTTTTTAGGCCTTCACCGCCAGTCCCCTGGACTTTTCTAGCTATCAATTTTGAAGTATTTATGCAAACCAAGTATTTCGTCCAGCTGGTGGCTTTGTCTGCCTTGTGGGGCTCGTCCTTCATGCTGACGCGCCTGGCGGTGCCCACGTTGGGGCCGAATCTGGTGGCGGGCCTGCGCATGGCCATGGCCACGCTGGTGCTGGGCACCATCATGCGGGTGGCACGCCAACCCTGGCCCTGGGCGCAGTGGCGCGAGATGTTTTTGCTGGGCGCGCTGGCGGTGGCCGGGCCGCACTTTTTCTACTCGTGGTCGTCGCTGGAGCTGCCTGCGGCCTACGGCTCGCTGCTGTCGGTCACGGCGGTGCTGTTTGGGGCCTTTATCTCGGCGTACATGAAAGAAGAGACGCTGACCCCGGTGAAGCTGGCGGGCTGCCTGCTGGGCTTTGGCGGGGCGGCGCTGGTGGTGCAGTTGGGCCCGGTCAGCCCCACGCCGCTGCTGGTGCTGTCGGCCCTGGGCTGTGTGGCCGGGGCTTCGCTGTCGGGCATGTCCACCCCTTTCCTGAAGCGCGCCACCACCCGGCTGGAGCCGCTGGCCATCACCGCAGGCATGCATGCCACCGGCGCGCTGCTGCTGCTGCCCGGTGCCTTGTACGACCTGCCCCGTGCGCATTTCACGCTGCCCGCGCTGGCCGGGGTGGTGCTGATGGGCACCACCACCTCGGGCATGGCGTACTGGATGTACATGCGCATCATGCGCCACGTGCCCCCGGTGGCGGCGCTGAGCAGCACCTTTTTGGTCACCGGGTTTGGCGTGCTGTTTTCCATCATTTTTCTAGGCGAAGCCACCGGCCCCGGGCTGTACGCGGGCGGCGCATTGATCGTGCTGGCCAGCATGATGGTCATGGGCTTCAACCCCTTCCGTCGCACGGCGGCGTAATCTTTTTTCTATCCACAGGACTTGTATGGCACTGAACATTGGTTTTATCGGCTTGGGCAGCTTGGGCGAGGGCCTGTGCAACAGCCTGGTGAAGGCGGGCTTTGCGGTCACGGTGACCGACCTGAACCCGGCGGCAGCCCAGAAGCTGCTGGCGGCGGGCGCAGCCTGGGCGGACGATGTGGCCGGGGTCTGCCGGGGCGCGGACGTGGTCATCACCGTACTGCCGTCGCCCGCCATCTCGCGCAAAGTGGTGGAGGGCCCCGGCGGCGTGTTTGACAACCTGCGCGCGGGCTGCGTGTGGATCGAGATGAGCACCACCGACTTTGAAGACCTGCAGCGCCTGCAAGCGGCCGCCACCGAGCGCGGCATTGCGGTGCTGGAGTGCCCCGTGACCGGCGGCGTGCACCTGGCCAATTCGGGCCAGATCACCGTGCTGGTGGGTGGCGACGAGGCGGTTTTCCAGCGCGTGGAGCCGCTGCTGGCGGCCATGGGCGGGCAGATCATCTACATGGGCAAGCTGGGCAATGCGTCGGTGGTGAAAGTGGTGACCAATATGCTGGCCTTCATCCACCTGGTGGCGGCGGGCGAGGCCATGATGGTGCCCGCCAAATACGGCGTAGACCCGGACGCCACCTACCGCGCCATCCGCGCCAGCTCGGGCAACAGCTTTGTGCACGAGACCGAGTCGCAGCTCATCCTCAGCGGCAGCTACAACGTCAAATTCAACATGGACCTGGCCTGCAAAGACCTGGGCCTGGTCAACGGCATTGCCGAAAAGCTGGGTGTGCCGCTGGAGCTGGGCGGCATGACGCAGCAGATCTTCCGCCGCGCGCGTGGCATGTTCGGCAGCCAGGCGCAAAGCCCCGAGGTGGTGCGCATGCTGGAGCAGGCCTGCGGGCTGGAACTGCGCGCACCCGGCTACCCCACCGAGCTGGTGGCGGAGTAAGCCATGACGCACGAAGAATGGCTGCGTAAAGCCCAAACCCTGCACATCGAAGGCCGCCTGTTCATCGAAGGCCGCTACGTGGACGCGCAAGACGGTGGCCACTTTGACTGCGTGAACCCGACCACCGGTGCCGTGCTGGCCCGCATCGCCCAGGGCGAGGCCAAAGACATCGACGCCGCCGTGGCCAGCGCCCTGGCCGCCTGGAACGACCGCCGCTGGCGCGGCCAGGCCCCGCGTGCCCGCATGCAGGTGATGAACCGCTGGGCCGACCTGGTGGAGCAGCACGCCGACGAGCTGGCCCTGCTGGAAACCCTGGACATGGGCAAACCCATCAGCGACATGCTGAACATCGACCTGCCCGAAGTGCTGCGCACCATCCGCTATTTCGCCGAGTGCATCGACAAGGTAGAGGGTGCCGTGACCCACACCGCGCCCGGCTCGCTGCACATGATCCTGCACGAGCCGCTGGGCGTGGTGGGAGCCATCACCCCGTGGAACTACCCGATGCTGATGGCGGTCTGGAAGCTGGCCCCCATCCTGGCCGCAGGCAACTGCGTGGTGCTCAAACCCGCCGAACAGGCCCCGCTGACCTGCACCCGGCTGGCCGCATTGTTCGTAGAGGCGGGCGGCCCCGCCGGGGTGTTTAACCTGGTCAACGGCCTGGGCCCCGAAGCAGGCCGCGCCCTGGCCCTGCACCCGGATGTGATCAAGCTCTCGTTCACCGGGTCCACCCGCGTCGGCAAGCTACTGATGGGCTACGCCGGGCAGTCCAACATGAAGCGCGTGGCGCTGGAAACCGGCGGTAAAAGCCCGCAGATTTTCATGCCCGACCTGTACGACCTGGATGCCGCCGTAGACCGTGCCGTGGGCGGCATTTTTGACAACGCCGGCCAGGTCTGCAACGCGGGCTCGCGCCTGCTGGTGCACCGCGACCTGCAGGACGCGTTCACCGCCAAATTCATCGCCCGCACCCAGGTGCTGTACCAGCCCGGCGACCCGCTGGACCCCGCCACCACGCTCGGTCCCCTGGCCAGCCAGCCGCACCAGCACAAGGTGCTGGCCGACATCGCCCGCGGCCAGGCCGAAGGCGCGCAGATGGTGATGGGCGGTACAAACGTCACCCTGCCCGGCACCTACGTGCCCCCCACCCTGTTCGTCGGCCACAACCGCATGGCCATCGCCCAGGAAGAGATCTTCGGCCCGGTAGCCACCCTCATCCCCTTTGACACCGAAGCCGAGGCCATCGCTTTAGCCAACGACTCCGTCTACGGCCTGGCCGCCGCCGTCTGGACCCGCGACCTGCACCAGGCCCACCGCATGGTCGGCGCGCTAGAGGCGGGTGTGGTCTGGGTCAACTGCTTCGGGGATGGGGACATGACCCAGCCGTTTGGCGGGTACAAGCAGTCGGGGAATTCGCGGGACAAGCATGTGGATAGTTTGCTGTCGTATATGCAGACCAAATCGGCTTGGTTTCAGGTGGGGTGAGGGGGTGGCAAGTCGAGCAGGGAGACGCAGAAAATTCGGTCCGCAAGGATCCAAAAGAGGTCCATAATTTACGCCTATGGCAGGGCGCAGTTGAATAACTCCCCTATGTCTTTACCAACTGTCATCGAAGACACTGGTTTGGTCCAACAAGGTTTTCTCTGCCGCGTAAGAACTAATCTACCCTATCGATTGCTTCAAAACGCGAAGAATAAACGTTGTTGACTAGCAGGACTATCTCGTTTAGAGGTTAGCAATGCCCATTAAGTCGACACTGCAAGCATGCATAAATTTAGTGCTTTTTATTGCAGTTACAGGCTGTGAAAGCCTTACTGGCAGTGATCTTGAATTCGAACTTATTGGCCAAGTCGAGCAGGCGACGACATGCTCGGATACCGTTGCACGCAGTGCTCGATCGGCGGATGCAGTTTGGTCTCGGAAAAAACTCAAATCTGCAGCAAGTTTTGAGGAGACTCGTCAGATCCTTGATGAGTACAAGACGACCTTGGGCAACAACGCATTTACGTCAAGATGGCCCGCAGACCGAGCGCTATTAATAGGTCGACTAATCCTCGAACGTCTTGATTCTGCATCGCCTGCGAACACCATTGCCCAGAATATAGAGCGATGCGTCAAATCAGCGATGGCTGTTCACCCAGCTGCAGCGTGGGAGCTGCGTGGCCGCTTAAATAGCAGACGTTCTGAATCTGAAAGTAAATCGTTAGCCTACTACTCCTTCAGCAAGGCCGCCAATTTGGCTACCGACTCAATTGATAAACTTCGGGCACTAAGATTGCGCCAAACCCTTGTAGATGATGGATTAACGACATGCCAATCCCGTCTAGCAGACTATTACGAGGCAGAAGATCAAAAAATTCTATCCGGCGCTAGTGAGTATAGTATTACCGCCCCAGACGATTCCCTCTCCGATTATGTGGCAAGTTGGTTTACAACGGAATCGCTCAACCAAATGCGTCAATGGGCATTCCTCAATATTCCGAGATGTCAACTTTTGAGTAGCACAGCTATTCTTAAGGCAAAAAATCTTCAATCAAGTAATATTATATTAACTGCATTCGGTCAGGCCGATATTGAAGAATCACCTAATGGCGATGTTTGCGACTCTCTTGACTATATAGGTCTATTCAATCCAATTAGCATTCAATCTTCTGGAAATCCGCTTGGATGGCTTGGTTCAGCCATAACAAATTCAATGCAAATGTCGCTTGAACGAAAAAAAATGCAGAACTCTCAAATAGAAAACCTATTGCAGGAAATTTTATTGGATTTACGAAGCAATTTAACTGCAGTAGAAAAAGAAAAAACTTCAACACACAAGTTTATAACCCCCCTCACCCCAACGTTATTCGCTCGCGAATTCGAATGTCGTATTACACAACACTCCGATTTTAGTCAACCACAACGATTCGAAATAGACAACACTCCATCGATCGTAGTTTCAAGCGCGACGATTCGCCACGCAATGCTTACAGCGACCAGTGCTTTTTTTAATGTGACATCCTCAAAAGTAGATCAACCTGTCAAGGTTTTACAACGTCGCTTCAAAGTAGAACTCTCATTCCTCGTTGCACACGAACTGGCACATGCCTATTTAGACGGAGGAAGAAACCTAGGCATTTCTGAGGCCGAAATAGATTGTCATGCAATTCAAAATATATTTTCTACATATGGGAAAGATGCAACTCTCGGTGTATTCGGCTCCAGCGGCACAGCATTATCCGAAGGCCGTTTCGACACGTGGCGCCTATGGAGCCCATCGACCATAGAAGAGGTGGGTCGCAGAATTCGGCTTGCTCAAAGTCAATTACAAAAACTGGCATCTTCAACGCCCCCCGTAGATTGCGCCACATATAACCAACAGGCCATCTTATGAACAGAAGAGACATTATTGCACTCGGTACTATCGCTTGCATAACCACGCCACGCTGGAGTTACTCCCAAATTATTACTCCACCCGAATCGCTTAAACTCGAAGGATTCTTTGCACTTCCAACGATACGCACTGGATATGCACCTGGCACTATTCTAGAAAAATATGTTCAGTCAGGCATTCAAAAGACTCGTATTTTTTTTGAACTAAAAGACTTAGATCTGAATCCCCCTATTAACATTCTTCTTTCCGAGGAGGAAATTCCAGCGAGTGATTACTCCACGTCTCTCTCTATCGCCGGTGCATTGGAATTTATTCTTGCCTCTGTTGGCCTTCGTCCAAAGGTTGCAGCTAGCTTTTCTTCTGGTTCGACCTTGGCGATAAAGTACGGGCGAGGCTACCGAGAGTCTATTAAAGGACCAGATGCCATTCGAATAATTAAAGCCGCTTTGGAAAAAGGCCTTCCGCTACCTGGGCAATATTCGTTAATTACGTCCACAATATCTTTCCGCAAGATAGAGGCTCGCCTTTCTTCCAAAATGGGAATGGACCTAGAGACAGACCTAGCTGCAGCTGCCGGCAAGGCCAACGGCAATATCAAAATCGTTACTGGTCAGTCGGGGGTACTTATCCCAGGCGAGTTTTCAACTCCAATGAGGGCTTTTTATAGCTGGGATGAAATTAGGCCTGCTTCGGGATCAGCAGTAGGATCGAACGATGTAACTTTTGATCGAATTCGGGGACGAATCGCCCTTCCCATTGATTCCGATCTTCATTGATGCTTTAACTTTTAGTTAATGCGGAATTCATCGGTTTTAGCTATACCCGCGCGCCGCGAGGGATACAAGTATTTGTAACAAAAACTAAAAATGCAGTTAGAGGATCTTATTCTCTTGGTGACTAATAGTGTTCACGTAACTTCGCTTCGGGAGTGAACGCATCCTACGAATACAAAATGTCATTTTCCGCGCACAAAAATAGGCCGTTGAACGGCTGGGCACAAATCTCGACTGACGATGTCGGCAGACACGTACCAACCGCCAACGCGCCAATACGGGGCAGAGTCCAAATGAGGCACAGGCCAAGCGTGACCCACAGCTATCTTCGCGCAATTGGGATCTGACCCTCACCGGCTGCGATCCATGCAGTCGAAACAAACTGCTTATTTTTAAAAGTCAAAAATAGGAGCCGCCTACGCCGATAGGATAAGCACAAGTAGCCATTTTGGCATCTAAAAATGGACCTGAAATTCTGAAAAATCACCTGCCATGACCGAGGAAGACTCTCTACTTGCAGCCATCCACGAAGGGGTGCAACTGCACCCCTATGACCCGTCGTGGCCCCATGCGTTTACGGCTGAACGGAGGCGGCTGGCTGCTCTGCTGCCGGGTGTGTTTCGGGACATCGCGCACGTCGGAAGCACCGCCGTACCCGGCATGCCCGCCAAGCCCATCATTGATCTGTTGGCCGGTGTGGAATCCATGGCGGTAGCGAAGTCCATTGCCGCGCAGGTCTGCCAATCGGGCTACACCACATCGGCGGAGTTCAATGCCAGCCTGCAGGACCGCCAGTGGTTCATGCGCTGGGCCGAAGGGCACCGCACGCACCACCTCCATGTGGTGGTGCACGCAAGCGAAGCTTGGCACGCGCACCTGGCGTTTCGCGATGCCCTGCGGTCAGACGCTGCGCTTGCGGCCCGCTATGCGGCGCTCAAGTCCGAACTCGCCGCACGCCACACCACCGACAGAGAGGCCTACACCGATGCCAAGGCCGCCTTCATTCGCTCCGCACTGGGCGACGGCTGAGGCGGGCCATGGGGCCAACGACTTCAGCGGCAAAAGTGCTTCGTTTTTAATAGTAAAAAATGAGAGCTTCTTGCGCTGGTTAAATAAGCGTGGAGGGCCAATTTGGCATCTGAAGAATGGCGTGAAAGTCTCAAACTAGCGCAATAACCATCCGTGCTCGCGCCCTAGGCGCGATGCCCGGCAAAGCCGGGCCGATCCCGCTCCCCGGGGTCCCCCTCTGCAAAGCGCCGAGGAGCACAGCCCCACGGGGATCAGCAGGACGCGTGTTTGAGCGCAGCGAGTTTGCGTCATGCCCCCGTGGGGCGAGCACCGCAGGTTCCCCGGCGCGGTAGCGACGGGGCGCTGGCAGTGGGGGCGCCTTTCTTTTGGTGACTTTTCTTTTGCGCAAAAGAAAAGTTACTGCGCCGCCGGGCGCATCACCCGGCCGAGGATGTAGACAGACACCCAGAGAACGTCAACGCCAACCCGCCAATAGGGGTCGGAGCCCAAATGCGGGACAAGCATATGGACAGTTTGCTGTCGTATATGCAGACTAAATCGGCTTGGTTTCAGGTGGGGTGACGGGGGCCAAGGCGGAGTGGATTGTTATTGCGATCCTTGTCGATCCGCCTGATTTTCGGTCGGAACCGTATCGTGGTCTTGCAAGGCACTGGCATCTGCCGGTGTGGGTCGGCACATCTGTACGCCATCCCATTGCTGTCCACACCAGCAATGGCCTTGGCCATCAATGATGCAGGTTCCTGTGCCGCAGCAGCGTTTATCGTCATGCATGGTTGGTCTTCCACCGAAGCGGGTCCATCGTGAAGGGGGTTTCTGAACATTGCGAGGTGTTGCGTAAGTCTTGGTGGCTGGGGGGTTTACCGTGGCGACCGCGCCCAGCGTTGCAGAAAAGGGCGTAGGTGCAAAAAGCCGCGGTAGGCCCATTCCAGCGCTGGCGTAACGCCAGGGAGTCGACCCACGCGGCCCAACCAGCGCCAACCTGGCATGGTCAACCACAGCGCCACAAAAGCTGCCGCTCCGCTGAGCAGCTGGCCATCCGGCAGGCGAACGTGGAACCGGGCCATGTACACGGCCTGGTCGGCAGCGCTTACACCCGCGGCATCCTTGCTGACGTCCAGCCATGCCACGGGCTGCAGTGGCGCCAGCGATTGGTACAAGCCAATTTCCCGGCGGCACAACGGGCAGGCACCATCGAACATCACGGTCAGTGCGCAGCCGCTTTCATCCGGGGTGCTTTCTGGTAGCTCGCTCACGGCGTAGGACCTACGGGAAAAAGGAGCCAGACAAACACCAGCAACTGGAGCAGGTTGGATCCGACACTGGCCCCATGCAGCACTTTAAAAGTGATGCGCTGTTGGCTATCTTTGGCCTGGTTGATGCGCGGAGTAAGCCATAAGCCGTTGAGAAAAAATAGCCCTGCGCACAGCCACAGCGCTATTTGGCGGACCAGCACCATGTCTCCTGCAGACGCCAATGCCGCGGCCCCAGCGGTCGTCAGGCCAAGAAAAAAGAAGTATTTGGGGAAGAACTTGCGCACATAGGCGGCAGACCATTGTGGCGGCAGCACTGCAAATATGGTGGGGGCCACCGCCACCATGAAAAACACCATGATGCCGAGATTTGCAGCCACCAGAAGCTGGCCCAGATCAAGCGGCATCACACTGCGCCGCCCAGCAGATATGCGGGGACGTGCGGGCCCGGCTGATTTTGCGCAACGGAAACCATGGTCGACAACTTTCTAGAACCCAGAAGAGGCTGGATACCATTTGTAACGCAACACCGCCATCGCCGCTCGCGCCAGGGCATTAGGGCACTCGCCAATCCCCGACATCAGGTTTTGCCCGCCAGGTTGGTAGTTAAGAAAAATACCGCGCTGCCGGGCACACCACCCGGCCGGGGATGCTGGCAAGCACCCAGAACACGTCAACGCCAACCCGCCAATAGGGGTCGGAGCCCAAATGCGGGCGGCACCGTGCTCGACCCGCCAGCTTTGATCGCGCAATGGGGATCCGACCCCCATTGGCTACGACCGCGCGTGTCCCGCCAGCACCCGTTGCGCAATGGGGATCCGACCCACCAAGCTCAGACCCCTACAGTCGAAACAAATTGCTTCTATTTTGATAGTTAAAAATAGGAGCTTCTCGTGCTTATTGGATAAGCACAGGAGGCCGATTTGGCAGGTGAAAAATGGCCCGAAAACCTCAAACAGGCGCAATAGCCAAACCCGCTCGCGCCCTAGGAGTCTGTCGGGCTTGAGTCCGAACGAGGGGGTTGATTGAGCGGGTCGCGGTTTTCGAAGCGATTTTTCGTGGCTCGGGCGTTGTTGACGGGTGGATGAGCGCCTTGAGGGCTCCACCGCCACCTTGGGGGCTC
>CAUPNG010000034.1:0-19538 GCA_963512605.1 uncultured Albidiferax sp.
CATCACCGCGCTGGGGCTGCCATCCAGCCCCAAGCCGATATTGGTGACCGCGTATGGGCGCGAAGAGGTGGTGCAGGGCGCGCAGGCGGCGGGCATCGAGGACCTGCTGGTCAAGCCGGTGAATGCTTCGCTGCTGTTCAATGCCATGATTTCGGCCATGGGGCGCCAGCGCGCGCGCGCCGACGACGGGCCGGACACCCAGGCCGCGGCCCTCACCATGCGCACCTTGGCGCAGCGCAGCGGGGCCCGCATCCTGCTGGTGGAAGACAACGAATTCAACCAACAAGTGGCCAGCGAGCTGCTGTATGAGGCCGACTTTGTGGTCGAGATTGCCGACAACGGCCAGCGAGCCGTCGACATGGTGGCCCACAGCCACCAAACCGGGCAGCCCTACGACCTGGTGCTGATGGACATGCAGATGCCGGTGATGGACGGCATCAGCGCCACGCTGCTGCTGCGCCAGGACGGCCGCAACGCCAGCCTGCCCATCGTGGCCATGACGGCCAACGCCATGGCCGCCGATCGCCAGCGCTGCCTGGACGCAGGCATGAACGACTTCGTCAGCAAACCCATCGAGCCCGAAGAGCTGTGGCAGGCCCTGGCCCAGTGGATACAGCCGCGCAGCGGCCTGGGTGCGGCGCGGGTGCCACCGGTGGGGTTCGCGCCGATGGTGCCGGTGATGGCCGGTGGCATGGCGGGCCTGCGCAGCATCCCCGGGCTGGATGTGGAACTGGGGCTGCGACGCATCCTCGGCAAGCAGGCGCTGTACCAGGAGTTTCTGGGCAAGTTTGCCGCCGGACAGGCCGGTGCGGTGGCTGAAATCCTGGTCAGCCTGGACCAGGACGACTACGCCGCCGCCGAGCGCATGGCCCACACGCTCAAAGGCACGGCGGGCAACATCGGTGCCACGGCCTTGCAGGCCAGCGCCGACCAATTGGAGCGCGCCATCTACCGGCAAGAGCCGCTGCCCGCCATCCAGGCCCTGGCTGCCGGGACCACCCAGCTGCTGGACCCGCTGGTCGCGGCCATCACCCAGTTGCTGCCCGCGCCCACCATGGATGCCATTGTCCACAGTGTTGAGCCGGTAGATCCCCAGCGTGCCCAGGCCCTGTGCGAGCAGCTTATCCGCCTGCTGGGCGACGACGATGCCGACTCCATCGAGCTGCTGTACCAGCACGCCGCTACCTTCCGGCAGGTGTTGCCCGAAGCCTTTGATGCCATCCAGGCTGCCGTCGCCGCCTATGACTTTGAATCCGCACTCGACCTGCTGCAACAGGTGCGCTAACCAAATTTATACAAAAAGTGCCTCCAGCGCTTATTCAATAAGCGTGAGAAGCTACTTAAATAATAGCAACTGGATGCGGTTTTCAGCGGTAAGCGGCTTGGACTTCCTGGGCCACCAGGTCGCGCAGGCCTTTTTCACCCATCACCAGCAAGGGCTTGCCGTTCACATAGAAGGTGGGGGTGCGTTCCACTTTCAACGCGGTAACGTCGGCCATGTCTTGCGCCAGGATGGCGGCAATGGCGGGGTTTTGCATGTCGCGGCGGGCCTTTTCAACGTCCAGGCCAATGGGTTGCAAAAACTCCCAGACGCGCTCTACCTGCGGGTTGCCGTGGTCGGCCCAGACGGGCTGGGACTGGAACACCGCCTCCAGGCTTTGCCAGTACAGCCCCTGGGTTTTGGCCGCTTCCAGGATTTTGACCACCGTGTCCGAGCCCTGGTGGAACGCGGCATAACGCAGCACCAGCCGCACTTTGCCCGGGTGCTCGGCCATCACGGATTTGACCAGCGGGTAATAGGCCCGGCAGGCCTCGCAGGCGGGGTCCAAAAATTCGACGATGGTGACTTTGGCATCGGCCGGGCCGATGCTGGGGGAGTGGAACTTCACCAGTGCGGCGGCATTTTGGGCGGCCACATCGGCCAGTGCTGCTCCCTGCTGTTTTTGGTAGAACCACATGCCCGCTACAAACAGCAGCGCCACCGCAATGGCGGCGCCGATCAAGGTACTGGTTTTCGTCATACAGGTTTCTTTTTCTCACTTAAAAACAAGCCCATCCACAGGGCGGTAAATGCCAATAGCGACATCAAGGGAATCGTCACAAAGCCCCACAGCGCCAGCTTCACCTCACCGCAGGACGGGCCTTTGCCGCAGGGCTGGATGCTTTTGGGGATGAAGCCCAGGTAGAGCAGGCAGTGGTAGGCCGCCAGTGCCACGCCGACCAGGGCCAGCGGCTTGGCGTACCGCACCACGCCCGGGTCTTGGGCGTGCAGGCCCACCGCCAGCACCACCACCAGGGCGTACATGGGGATGCGCTGGTACCAGCACAGCACGCAGGGCACGTAGTCCATCACCTCGCTCAAAAACAGGCTGCCTGCGCTGGACACCAGGGCCAGCAGCCAGCAGGCGAAAAGCCACTGCCATTGGCGTGGGGTGGTGGTGGGGTGGGCGGGCATCATGCGCGAAACCGCACCAGGCGCAGGCCATTGGCCACCACCAGCAAACTCGCCCCCACGTCGGCAAACACCGCCATCCACATGGTGCCCGAACCCATCAGCGTGAGCACCAGAAACACCGCCTTGATGCCCAGCGCCAACACGATGTTTTGAACCAGCAGCGTATGGGTTTTGCGCGACAGGCGGATGAAGCGTGGCAGCTTGCGCAGGTCGTCGTCCATTAGGGCCACGTCGGCCGTCTCAATCGCGGTGCCGCTACCCGCCGCGCCCATGGCAAAGCCGATGTCGGCACGGGCCAGGGCCGGTGCGTCGTTGATGCCATCACCCACCATGCCTACGGCACCATCGGGACCGATTTTGCTTTCGATGAACTTCAGCTTGTCCTCGGGCAGCAGGTCGCCGCGGGCCTCGGTGATGCCGACCTGGGTGGCAATGGCCTGGGCGGTGTGCGGGTTGTCTCCCGTGAGCATCACGGTCTGGATGCCCAGCGCCTGGAGTTCGGCAATCGCCTGGCGGCTGCTGTCTTTGACGGTATCGGCCACGGCGAACAGCGCGATGACCTGCTTCTCATGGGCCAGCAGCACCACAGTTTTGCCCTGGGTTTCCAGTGCGGCCAGGCGGGCCTCCAACGCAGCTGAGCACAGGCCTTGCTCGTGGACCAGGCGGTGGTTGCCCAGCAGGTAACGCTGGCCGTTGATGTCGCCTTGCGTGCCGCGGCCGGGAAGGGCTTCAAAGTTCGTTACCTCACACAGGGGTATGCCATCGCGCTGCGCTGCATCGGCCACGGCGCGGGAGACGGGGTGGTCGGAGCGGCTGGCCAGGCTGGCGGCGAGGCTGCGGGCATCGGCGCTGTCATGCAGCAAGGCAAAGTCGGTTTGCACCGGTTTGCCGTGGGTCAGGGTGCCGGTTTTGTCCAGCGCCAGCCAGCGCAGTTTGCGGCCCTGCTCCAAAAACACGCCGCCTTTGATGAGCAGCCCCAAGCGCGCCGCTGCGGCCAGGCCGCTGACGATGGTGACCGGAGTGGAGATCACCAGCGCGCAGGGGCAGGCAATCACCAGCAACACCAGCGCCTTGTAGACCCAGGCGAACCAGTCGCCACCGGCTAGCAGCGGCGGCAGCACGGCTACCAGCACCGCGAGGGCGAAGACGATGGGCGTGTAGATCTTGGCAAACTGGTCCACGAAGCGCTGGGTGGGCGCGCGGGCACCCTGGGCGGCTTCCACCGCGTGGATGATGCGGGCCAGCGTGCTGTCGCCTGCCAGCGCGGTCACCTCGTATTCGAACGAACCGGCGGCGTTGACCGTGCCTGCAAACACGCTGTCGCCCACTGTCTTTTCCACCGGCAGGCTCTCGCCGGTGATGGCGGCCTGGTCGATGGTGGAGCGGCCGCCGGTGATAAGCCCGTCCAGTGCCAGGCGCTCACCCGGCTGGATGCGCACACGGGCCTGCAGGGGCACGGTTTTGGCTTCTACCGCCCGCCAACTGCCATCGGCCTGCTGCACGGTGGCGCGCTCGGGGGCCAGTTGCAGCAGGCCCTGGATGGCGTTGCGGGCGCGGTCCAGCGACAGGGCCTCGATGCGCTCGGCCAGGGTGAACAGCACCATCACCATGGCCGCCTCGGGCCACTGGCCCAGCAGCAGCGCGCCGGTGACGGCAATGCTCATCAGCGCGTTGATGTTCAGGTTGCGGTTGCGCAGCGCGACCCAGCCCTTTTTGTAGGTGGTGAGGCCGCAGGTGGCGATGGCTACCAGCGCCAGCAGCGCGGCGACCCAGACTGGCAGGGCGGCAAAGTGCGCGGCCTCGGACGCGATGGCGGCCACCCCGGCCAGCGCCAACGGCCACCAGGGTTTGGCGGGCTCGGGTGTGGGGGCCGCGCTGCCCTGGGCCAGCTCGGGCGTGTAGCCCAGCGAGCGCACGGCGGCCAGGATGGGCTCAATGGCCTCGGGCGCGTGGCTGACGGTGAGCACGCGCTGCACCAGGTTGAATTCCATTCCCGTCACGCCAGGCATAGGGCCTAGCTTGCCGCGCAGCAGGGCTTCTTCGGTGGGGCAGTCCATCTGCAGGATGCGGATGGGGGTGTGTACGCTGCCACCGTCGTTCACCGGCGCGTTGAGCGGTGCCAGCACCGGCGCGGCATGGCTGTCGCAACAGGCGGACTCTCCATGGTCGTGCCCATGGGCGTGCGAGTGTTCGTGGTGGTGGGCGTGGTCGGACATGGGGCTTTCTGGATGCGGGTTAGGCCCATTAAGCAACCTGAAGCTACTATAGAGTCAACCGTTATGTGGGAAAGACCTTATGAAAATCGGCGAATTGGCGCAGGTGGCCCAGTGCACCGTGGAGACGGTGCGCTACTACGAGAAGGAGGGGCTGCTGCCCGCACCCGCGCGCACGGCGGGCAACTTCCGGGTGTACGGCGCAGCGCACCTGGAGCGGCTGCGCCTGATCCGCAACTGCCGGGCGCTGGACATGAGCCACGCGGAAATCCACGCGCTGCTGGCGCTGGCCGATGGACCGGCGGACGACTGCCGTGCGGTCAACGCGGTGTTTGACCAGCACATCGCCCACGTGGACGAGCGCATCCGCGAGCTGGCGCAGTTAAAGCTGCAGTTAACCGCCCTGCGCGAGCGCTGCGGATCGGAGCAGTCGGTGGATGCCTGCGGAATCTTGCAAGGCCTGGCGGCGATGGACGTAGAAGCTTCGCCTGTACGCCACACCCATTTGGGCTGACCATGAACCCATTGCACCGCGCAGCCTTGCCCGCCCTGGGCGCCGCCATCTTGTTTGGGGCCAGCACGCCGCTGGCCAAGCAGTTGATTGGCGGCGGCGTGGACTCGCCGTTTTTGCTGGCGGGCTTGTTGTACCTGGGCAGTGGTGGGGGTTTGCTGGTGCTGCGGCTGCTGCGCGACCGGGGCTGGCAGCCCGCGAACCTGCCGCGTGCCCAATGGCCGTGGATGGCCGGGGCCATCGTGTTCGGCGGGGTGCTGGGGCCGCTGCTGTTGATGCTGGGGCTGGCGCACACCACGGCGGCCAGCGCCTCGCTGCTGCTGAACTTCGAGTCGGTGCTGACGGCGCTACTGGCCTGGTGGGTGTTTCGCGAGAACGCCGACCGCCGCATTGTGCTGGGCATGCTGCTGATTGTGGCGGGCGGGGCCGTGCTGGCGTGGTCGGGCGGCAGCGCGGGAACACTGGGCTGGGGGCCGTTGGCACTGCTGGGGGCCTGCCTGGCCTGGGCCATCGACAACAACCTGACCCGCAAGGTGTCTGCCTCGGACGCGGTATGGGTGGCCGCCTGCAAGGGGCTGGTGGCCGGGGCGGTCAACACCGGCCTGGGTTGGGCGCTGGGCGCGGCATGGCCCGGCGGCGCGGTGCTGGCCTCGGCCCTGGGGATTGGCTTTGTCGGCTACGGGCTGAGCCTGGTACTGTTTGTGCTGGCCCTGCGCGGGCTGGGCGCGGCACGCACCGGGGCGTATTTTTCGGTCGCGCCGTTTGTGGGGGCCGCCGTGGCGGTGCTGGTGTTGGGCGAGCCTACGACCGGGGCGTTCTGGGGGGCAGCGGCTTTGATGGCCGCGGGTGTGTGGCTGCACCTGACCGAGCACCACGCGCATGCGCACACCCATGTGGCCCTATCGCACGCCCACCGGCACCGGCACGACGTGCACCACCAGCATGCGCACGACTTTGCCTGGGACGGCGTGGAGCCGCATACCCATCCGCATCCGCATGCACCGCTACAGCACAGCCATGCGCACTTTCCCGACATCCACCACCGGCATAGGCACTAACTGCCTACCCTGGGTGGATTTATAAGAAAAGTGCTTCTGCCGCTTATTTCATAAGCGCGAGAAGCTATAAATACAGTAGCAAAACAAAAAAGGAGGCGAACCTCCTTTTTTGCGGGTGAACCCCTTACTTGCCGTTGGCCAGTTCGTGGCGGTCGGCGGCGGCGAACAGGTCGGCGGCAAAGCCACGGTCGCTGTCGGCGTAGGCTTCGGCCATCTTGCGGACTTGTTCGGCTTCTTCAAACACCGTCAGCGCGCGGGGCTCGGCGGTCTTGAACAGTGTGGCGGATACGGCGGCGACCAGCTTGGCGGCGGCGGTGAAAAGTTCTTGCAGGGCAGAACTGACGGGGGCATGGTTGGCGCGGGTCAGTTGCAGGGTATTGGTGGACATGGTGTTTACTCCTAGACATCGGGTTGACGTTGGAGTGAATTATAGGGTTAACCCTAGCTCTTGTCCTAGGGTTAACCCTCTAGTGCCTTTTGTCCTTCAGAACTAGCGGGTTATTCCAGCACCGTTTGCCGCACCGCGTGCTCCCAGCGGGCCATCAATTCTGTAGCACGTTGTGTGCCCAGCGTGGGCAGAAAGCGCCGTTCGGCCCGCCACAACGCGGCCAGCTCGTTGGTGTTGCGGTACACGCCCACCGCCAGCCCGGCCAGGTAGGCGGCACCCAGGGCTGTGGTTTCGGTGACTGCCGGGCGGATTACCGGAATGCCGAGCAGATCGGCCTGGAACTGCATCAGCAGGTCGTTCACGCACGCCCCACCGTCCACCCGCAGCTCGGCTACCGGCGTGCCCCCGGCCTGTACTGCGTCGCGGCCCATGGCCAGCAGCAGGGCGGCAGATTGAAAAGCAATGCTCTCTAGCGCGGCGCGGGCGATGTGGGCCAAGGTGGTGCCACGGCTTAAGCCCGTGATGCTGCCGCGCGCCTCGGGCTTCCAATAGGGCGCACCCAGGCCGGTAAAGGCGGGCACAAACATCACGCCGCCGGAGTCGGGCACGCTTTGGGCCAGGCTTTGCACCTCGCCGCTGCTGGGGATGGCCTTGAGGCCGTCGCGCAGCCACTGCACCACCGCGCCGCCCACGAACACGCTGCCTTCGATGGCGAATTCGGGCTGCGCCGACGGCTGGGCCGCGCTGGTGGTGAGCAGGCCGTTGTGCGAGGTCTGGAAGGTGTTGCCGGTGTGCATCAGCATGAAGCAGCCGGTGCCGTAGGTGTTCTTGGCCATGCCGGCCTTGAAGCAGGCCTGGCCAAACAGCGCGCTTTGCTGGTCGCCCGCCACACCGCCTATGGGGATGGCGTGGCCCAGCAGGGCAGGGCTGACGTCACCATAAATGGCGCTGCTGGGTTTGACGGCGGGCATCAGGCTGGCGGGGATGTCCAGCGCGGCCAGCAGCTCGGCATCCCACTGGTTGGTGTGCACGTTGAACAGCATGGTGCGTGATGCGTTGCTGACATCGGTGGCGTGCACCCGGCCCTCGGTGAGCTGCCACATCAGCCAGCTGTCGATGGTGCCAAACGCCAGCTCGCCGCGCTCGGCCTGGGCGCGGGCCTGGGGCACGTGGTCGAGCAGCCATTTGAGCTTGGTGCCGGAGAAGTAGGCATCCACCAGCAGCCCGGTTTTGCGCTGGATCACGTCGGCCATGCCATCGGCGCGCAGTTGCACGCAGGTGGGCTCGGCGCGCCGGTCTTGCCAGACGATGGCGTGGTGGATGGGTACACCGGTGGCGCGGTTCCACACCACCGTGGTTTCGCGCTGGTTGGTGATGCCGATGGCGCGGATGTCCTTGGCCGCCAGCCCCGCCTGGGCCAGGGCGGCACGGGCGGTGGCGAGCTGGGTGCGCCAGATCTCGAAGGGGTCGTGTTCCACCCAGCCGGGCTGCGGAAAGATTTGCGGCAGTTCGAGCTGCGACTGGCTGACGATGTGGCCGTCGGCATGGAAGACGATGCTGCGGGAGCTGGAGGTGCCTTGGTCGAGGGCGAGGAGATAGGTCATGGTGGATCGGTCTAGTCGAGAGCAATGTGGTTGCGCACCTGGGCATCGCGCAGCAGGGCGGGGAAGGGGTCGGGCACCGGGCCGTCGGTGAACAGGCGGTCGATCTGGGACAGCCGGGCCACTTCGACCATGGCCGGGCGGTTGAACTTGCTGCTGTCGGCCGCCAGCCAGACCTCGCGGGCGTGGCTGATGATGGCCTGCGAGACCTTGACCTCGCGGTAGTCGAAGTCGCGCAGCGTACCGTCCATTTCTATGGCCGAAATGCCGATCAGTGCTATGTCCACTTTGAACTGGCGTATGAAATCGATAGCGGCCTCGCCCACCACGCCGCGGTCGCGGCCCCGCACCACGCCACCGGCAATGATCACTTCGCACTGCGGGTTGGCGCAGAGGATGGTGGCCACGTTGAGGTTGTTGGTGATGACGCGCAGGCCCTTGTGCTGCATCAGCGCCTTGGCGATGGCCTCGGTGGTGGTGCCGATATTGAGGATCAGCGAGCAGTCGTTGGGCACCTCGGCGGCCACTGCGCGGGCGATGCGGGCCTTGCCTTCGGCGTGCAGGTTTTCGCGCTGCGGGTGGGCGATGTTCTCAATGGTGGAGCTGGGCACGCGCACGCCGCCGTGGAAGCGGGTGAGCAGGCCATCGTCGGCCATGCGCTGCACGTCGCGGCGCACGGTTTGTAGCGTCACGCCCAGCTTGTCCGCCAGTTGGTCCACGGTGAGGGAGCCTTGGGCTTGTACGGCCTGCAGCAGCAGCAGTTGTCGGGGGTTAGGGTTCACAAAGTTTCGTTTGAGGTAGATGTCGTGATGGCGACTTTAAAACGAAAGACAAAGAACCTACCAAGGGTTGTTACTGAGAAAAAACAAACGTAAACGAACAATAATTATCAAATTCGAAGATTTATGTAAATTTCAATAAGGGAACATGATGCAGTTGAGCTTAGAGGGCATCAGCAAAAAGGTGGGGGCGCAGACGTGGCTGTACGAGATGGGCATTGCGCCCCAGCCCGGCGCGGTCACTGTGCTGCTGGGGGCCACCCAGGCGGGCAAGACCAGCCTGATGCGCATCATGGCGGGCCTGGACGTGCCCACCCATGGCCGGGTCAAGGTGGATGGCGTGGACGTGACCGGCCAGCCGGTGCGCGAGCGCAATGTGGCCATGGTTTACCAGCAGTTCATCAACTATCCCTCGCTCAAGGTGCGCGACAACATCGCCTCGCCGCTCAAGCTGCGTGGCGAAAAAAACATGGACCAAAAGGTCACTGCGCTGGCCGAGAAGCTGCATATCGAGATGTTCCTGGACCGCTTTCCCGCAGAACTGTCGGGCGGCCAGCAGCAGCGTGTGGCCCTGGCCCGCGCCCTGGCCAAGGCGGCCCCGCTGATGCTGCTGGACGAGCCGCTGGTCAACCTGGATTACAAGCTGCGCGAAGAGCTGCGCGACGAGCTGAGCTCGCTGTTTGCCGCCGGTGAATCCACCGTGGTGTATGCCACCACCGAGCCGGGCGAGGCCCTGCTGCTGGGCGGCTATACGGCGGTGATGGATGCCGGTGAGTTGCTGCAGTACGGCCCGACCGCCGAGGTGTTCCACCAGCCCAAATCATTGCGTGTGGCGCGGGCTTTCAGCGACCCACCAATGAACCTGGCGGCGGGCCACACGGCATCGGGTGGCGTGCAGCTGCAGGCCGGGCCGCTGCTGGCGCTGGACTTGCCGCCTACCGTGGCCGGGGGCTTGACGGTGGGCCTGCGTGCCAGTGCGCTGCGGGTGCAACAGCGCCCCGGCGACGTGGCCCTGGAGGGGCATGTCGAGCTGGCCGAGATCTCTGGCTCCGACACTTTTGTCCACGTGTCCACGCCCATCGGCGAGCTGGTCGCCCAGCTCACCGGGGTGCACTACTTTGAACTGGGCACGGCCTTGACTTTGTACTTCCACGCCACCCAGGCCTATGTGTTTGACGGGCAAGGCGCTTTGCTGCTCGCTCCAGCACGGAAGGGAGCTGTCTAATGGCCCGCATCGAACTCGACCTGGCGCACGCTTACCGCGCCAATCCCACGCAAGACAGCGACTATGCGTTGCTGCCGCTGAAGATGACCTTCAACGACGGCGGTGCGTATGCGCTGCTGGGTCCGTCGGGCTGCGGCAAGACCACCATGCTAAACATCATGTCGGGCCTGGTGGCACCGTCGCAAGGCACGGTGCTGTTTGACGGCAAGGACGTGACCCGCGCTTCGCCGCAAGAGCGCAACATCGCCCAGGTGTTCCAGTTTCCGGTGATCTACGACACCATGACGGTGGCCGAGAACCTGGCTTTTCCACTGCGCAACCGCAAGGTGCCGCAGGCACAGATCGACAAACGCGTGGGCGAGATTGCCGAGATGCTGGAGATGAGCGGCCAGCTCAACCAGCGCGCAGCCAATCTGGCGGCAGATGCCAAGCAGAAGATCTCTCTGGGCCGGGGCCTGGTACGGCCCGATGTGTCGGCCGTGCTGTTTGACGAGCCGTTGACCGTGATCGACCCGCACCTGAAATGGCAGCTGCGCCGCAAGCTCAAGCAGATCCACCGCGAACTCAAGCTCACCTTGATTTACGTGACCCACGACCAGGTGGAGGCGCTGACCTTTGCCGAGCAGGTGGTGGTGATGACGCGGGGCCGTGCGGTGCAGGTGGGTTCGGCCGATGCGCTGTTCGAGCGGCCCAGCCATACTTTTGTGGGCAACTTCATTGGTTCGCCCGGGATGAACTTTTTGCCCGTGCAGGCCACCAGCAGCCAGTTGCAGGTGGCGGGTACGCAGTGGGCCTTGCCCCGTGCCCTGCCCCTGGGTGCGCTCAAGCTCGGCGTGCGGCCCGAATACGTGGCCTTGGCATCGCCCGCCGACCCCGGTGCGCTGCTGTGCACAGTGGCCAAGATCCAGGACGTGGGCACGCATGTGATGCTGACCGCCACAGTGGATGGGCAAACGCTCAAAGCCCGACTGAGCCCCGAAGTGCAACTGCCCGCCGTGGGTGAAAGCCTGTGGCTGCAGGTGCTGGGCGAGCACACCTGCTTCTACCAAAACGAGGAAATTGTGGCATGAGCACTACGACTAAGCCGGTGAACCAGAAGGCCTGGTTCTTGATATTGCCGGTGCTGATCTGCGTGGCGTTTTCCGCCATCATTCCGCTGATGACGGTGGT
The DNA here is from genome assembly GCA_963512605.1 of uncultured Albidiferax sp. Lineage (GTDB taxonomy): Bacteria > Pseudomonadota > Gammaproteobacteria > Burkholderiales > Burkholderiaceae_C > Rhodoferax_B. Next base: position 11,401 of record CAUPNG010000034.1, read on the forward strand.
GAACTATTCGGTGCAAGACATCATCTCGCCCGAGCGCCGCGTGTTTGTGGGCACCGAGTGGTTTGTGGCGGTGATGCGCGACGAAGAGCTGCATGCCGCGCTGCTGCGGCAAATCACCTTCTCGCTGGCGGTGCTGGCGGTGGAGCTGCCGCTGGGCATCTTGCTGGCCTTGTCCATGCCGGCCGATGGCTGGAAGGCTTCGGTGGTGCTGGTGATCGTGTCGCTGTCGCTGCTGATCCCCTGGAACGTGGTGGGCACCCTCTGGCAGATTTTTGGCCGCTCGGATATCGGCCTGCTGGGGGCTGCGCTGCAAGGCATGGGTATCGAGTACAGCTACACCGGCAACGCCACCCACGCCTGGCTGACCGTGCTGCTGATGGACGTGTGGCACTGGACACCGCTGGTGGCTTTGCTGGGCTATGCCGGTTTGCGCTCCATCCCCGATGCGTATTACCAGGCAGCGCGCATCGACGGTGCCAGCAAGCTGGCGGTGTTCCGCTACATCCAGCTGCCCAAGATGCGCGGCGTGCTGATGATTGGTGTGCTGCTGCGTTTCATGGACAGCTTCATGATCTATACCGAGCCGTTTGTGCTGACGGGTGGCGGGCCGGGCAATGCGACTACTTTCCTGTCGCAGTTCTTGACGCAGAAAGCCGTGGGCCAGTTTGACCTGGGACCGGCAGCAGCCTTCTCGCTGATCTATTTCCTCATCATCCTGTTGCTGTGCTTCATCCTCTACAACTGGATGCAGCGCGTGGGCACCCAAGAAAAAGAAGGCGGTCATGAATAAACCCAAGTTCCAGAAGCGGACGATCTTTCTGTTCGCCTACATCGTCTTTGCCCTGCTGCCCATCTACTGGATGGTCAACATGTCGTTCAAGACAAACAGCGAAATCTTGGCCAGCTTCTCGCTGATCCCACAGAACTTTACCTGGGACAACTACCGCACCATCCTGACCGATCCATCGTGGTACTCGGGCTACATCAACAGCCTGATCTACGTGAGCATCAACATGGTGATCACGCTCACCGTGGCGCTGCCTGCGGCGTATGCGTTTTCGCGCTACAGCTTCCTGGGCGACAAGCATGTGTTCTTCTGGTTGCTGACCAACCGCATGACCCCGCCTGCGGTGTTCTTGTTGCCGTTCTTTCAGCTCTACACCACGGTGGGCCTGATGGATACGCACCTGGCGGTGGCGCTGGCGCATTTGCTGTTCAGCGTGCCGTTGGCGGTGTGGATTCTGGAAGGGTTCATGAGTGGCATCCCGCGCGAGATCGACGAGACGGCGTATATCGACGGCTATACCTTCCCGCGCTTTTTCATCACCATCTTTCTGCCGCTGATCAAGGCCGGTGTGGGCGTAGCGGCGTTTTTCTGCTTCATGTTCAGCTGGGTCGAGCTGCTGCTGGCCCGCACGCTGACGAGTGTGAACGCCAAGCCCATCGTGGCTACCATGACGCGCACGGTGTCGGCCTCTGGCATGGACTGGGCCACCCTGGCGGCGGCCGGTGTGCTGACCATTGTTCCAGGTGCCATCGTGATCTGGTTTGTGCGCAACTACATCGCAAAAGGTTTTGCGATGGGTCGGGTTTGAACCGAAGCTGAATAGAAGGAATAGCTATGTTTGAGTGGATGGCGTGGACCTTGCCGGTCGCAGTTTTCTTTATTTGTATCGTGCTGATGCTGGCGGGCATGACCGTGTGGGAGATCAAGTCGCCCACGACGCTACGGCGCGGCTTCTTGCCGATGGAGACCACCCGGGGTGACCGGCTCTTCATGGGCTTGCTGAGTGCGGCGTATGTGAACCTGATTTTTGTCGGCTTGAGTGGCAAGTTTGCCGAGTGGTTCGGCCTGGACGGTGACCCCTCGATCTGGATCAGTTTTGTGCTGTCCATGGTGCTGCTGGCCGTGATCATGCGCAAGGGATAGACCCGTTCTATGGGTGTTCAAGGATTCGGCTTCCATTGCCCCCAGAGCCGAGCAAGCCTTTGTGATCTATGGGGGTGCATACCAATCAGGAGACGAGACATGAAGATGCGTTATTCCCACCTGGCCATTGCCGCTCTTTGCGCGCTGACCGGCCACGCTTTCGCGGACGAAGCGGCTGCCAAGAAGTGGATCGACAGCGAGTTCCAGCCTTCGACCCTGAGCAAGGACCAGCAGGCCGCCGAGCTGAAGTGGTTCATCGACGCGGCCAAAAAGCTGCAGGCCAAGGGCGTGAAGGAGGTTTCGGTAGTGTCCGAAACCATCACCACCCACGAATACGAAAGCAAGACGCTGGCCAAGGCGTTTGAAGAGATCACCGGCATCAAGGTCAAGCACGACCTGATCCAGGAAGGCGATGTGGTCGAGAAGCTGCAGACCTCGATGCAATCGGGCAAGTCGATCTATGACGGCTGGATTACCGACTCGGACCTGATCGGTACGCACTACCGCTACGGCAAGATCATGAACCTGACCGACTACATGGCCGGTAAGGGCAAAGAGTGGACCAACCCCGGCCTGGACCTGAAAGACTTTATCGGCACCAGCTTCACCACCGGCCCCGACAAAAAACTCTACCAGTTGCCCGACCAGCAGTTTGCCAATCTGTACTGGTTCCGTGCCGATCTGTTTGCGCGCCAGGACCTGAAAGACAAGTTCAAGGCCAAGTACGGCTACGACCTGGGTGTGCCACAAAACTGGAGCGCCTACGAGGACATCGCCGCCTTCTTCAGTGAAGACGTGAAGACCATCGATGGCAAGCCGGTGTATGGCCATATGGATTACGGCAAAAAAGACCCGTCGCTGGGCTGGCGCTTCACCGATGCCTGGCTGTCCATGGCCGGTACCGCCGACATTGGCAACCCCAACGGCTTGCCGGTGGACGAATGGGGCATCCGAGTGGGTGCCGACAAGTGCACGCCGGTGGGCGCTTCGGTGTCGCGCGGTGGTGCCACCAATTCGCCTGCTGCCGTGTACGCCTTGACCAAGTACGTGGACTGGATGAAGAAATACGCGCCCAAAGAGGCCAGTGGCATGACCTTCGGCGAGTCCGGCCCCGTACCCGCCCAGGGCCAAATTGCCCAGCAGATCTTCTGGTACACCGCGTTTACTGCCGACATGATCAAGCCCGGCCTGCCGGTGGTGAATGCCGATGGCACGCCCAAATGGCGCATGGCCCCCGGCCCGAACGGCCCGTACTGGAAGCAAGGCATGCAAAACGGCTACCAGGACGTGGGTTCCTGGACCTTCTTTGCCAACCACGATGCCGACAAGACCGCCGCTGCCTGGCTGTATGCGCAGTTCGTGACGGCCAAGACCACCTCGCTGAAAAAGACCGTGGTGGGCCTGACCCCTATCCGCGAGTCCGACATCCAGAGTAAGGCCATGACCGATATGGCCCCCAAGCTGGGTGGTCTGGTGGAGTTCTACCGCAGTCCCGCCCGCGTGGCCTGGTCGCCCACCGGCACTAACGTCCCCGACTACCCCAAGCTGGCCCAGCTGTGGTGGAAGAACGTAGCCCAGGCCGTCACGGGTGAAAAAACGCCACAGGGCGCGATGGACAACCTGGCGGAAGAGATGGACCAGGTCATGTCCCGGCTGGAGCGTGCAGGCATGGCGCATTGCGCACCCAAGCTCAACCCCAAGGGTGACCCCAACAAGTACCTGAGCGACAAGGGTGCACCGTGGAAGAAGCTGGCTAATGAGAAGCCCAAGGGCGAAACCATCGCTTACGAAACGCTGTTGAACGCGTGGAAGAATGGCAAGGTTCGTTAACGTGAGAGCGTTGACACAGATGCCATCTTCTTGATGCGTCTCGCCGCGTGGACTTTGTGTGCACGCGGCCTTTTTTTTGAGCCCGACATGCTTTGCGCTTGGTGGGTTTGTTTGATTGGTGAAATTTAGGTTATGACACTCGCATCCCCACCCCTGGCTACCCTGCGTTCTGCGTTGATGGCGCAACTGACGGCCCCCGCCCGCTTCGATGTCGTGGTGATTGGCGGTGGTGCCACCGGCCTGGGCGTGGCACTGGATGCCGCAACACGCGGGTTCAGCGTAGCCCTGGTCGAGTCGCACGACTTTGCCAAGGGCACCTCGTCGCGCGCGACCAAACTGGTGCACGGCGGCGTGCGTTACTTGGCACAGGGCAACATCGCCCTGGTACGCGAGGCGCTGCACGAGCGCACCACGCTGCTCAACAACGCGCCGCACCTGGCCCAGCCGCTGGCCTTTGTGATGCCGTCCTACAAGCTGCTGGATACGCCGTTTTACGGCATTGGTTTGAAGATGTACGACGCGCTGGCGGGCAAGGCGGGCCTGGGCCCAACAGAATTTTTAGGGCGCAACAAAACCCTGCAGTACCTGCCCACCGTGCAGGCCCAGGGCCTCAAGGGCGGGGTGAAGTACTGGGACGGCCAGTTTGACGATGCGCGGCTGGCCCTGGTGCTGGCCCGCACGGCAGCGGCCCATGGCGCAGTAGTCGTCAATTACTGCGCCGCCACCGGCCTGCTGCACGAAGACGGCAAAGTCGCCGGTGTGCACTGCGAAGACCGCGAAACCGGTGCCAAGATCACGCTGCGGGCGGGCTGTGTGGTGAATGCCACCGGCGTGTGGGTCGATGCCTTCCGCCAGCAAGATGGCGAAGCCACGGGCCGCGTCGCCAAGCCTATGGTGGCCCCTAGCCAGGGCGTGCACATCGTGGTGGACCGCGAATTTTTGCCCGGCGACCACGCCATGCTGGTGCCTAAGACGGCCGATGGCCGTGTGCTGTTTGCCGTGCCCTGGCTGGGCAAGGTCATTCTGGGCACCACCGACACGCCGCGCGACGATTTGGCCCGCGAGCCGCGGCCCTTCAAGGAAGAGGTGGAGTTCATCCTGAGCGAATCCGCCCGCTACCTCAGCCGCGCGCCTACGCGTGCCGATGTGAAGAGTGTTTGGGTCGGTCTGCGCCCCTTGGTCAAGCCGCAGGACGACGATGGTGGCAATACCAAGGGCATCAGCCGCGAGCACACGGTGCTGGTCAGCAAAAGCGGCCTTGTCACCGTGACCGGTGGCAAGTGGACCACCTACCGCGCCATGGCCGAGGATGTGCTGGATAAATGTTTTGCTGCGCATTTGCTGCAACCGCGTAAGCCCGGCTCTACCTCGACTTTGCGTTTGATGGGCGCTGGTGCGGCGATGGATGCCCAGCGCCCGAAAATCAGCGATGCCCCCGGCCTGCATGCCTATGGCACAGAGCAGCCCGTCGTACAGGCTTTGCCCGGTGGTGATCGCTGGCTGGGTGGCGGTGTCTCGGAGGCCATGGTGCGGTTTGCGGCGCGCTTTGAGTACGCCCGCACCGTGGAAGATGTGCTGGCCCGCCGCAGCCGCCTGCTGTTTCTGGACGCGCGGCTGGCCGCCTCCCTGGCCCCGGCCGTGGCGGACATCCTGCGGGAAGAGACCGGTGTCGATCCCCAAACCGATGCGTTTGTGGCATTAGCGCAACTCTATCTGACCCTGCCCGCGTGAAGCCCTTGGCGCAATGGCCGCTGGCAGCGCGGCGCGGACTGGTGGGTGTGCTGACCGATATCGACGACACGCTGACGACCGAGGGTGCCATCACCGACGATGCGTTGCAGGCCCTGGCGGACCTGAAGGCTGCGGGCTTGGTGGTGATTGCCATCACGGGCCGCCCTGTGGGATGGAGCGAGCCGTTTGCGTGCGCCTGGCCGGTAGACGCGATCGTGGCGGAGAACGGCGCGGTCGCGCTGCAGAAAAATACAAGCCAAATTGGCCTTATTCGCCCATCCCATAAGCACGAGCAGCTATCAAAACTGTATATCCAAGATGTCGGCACGCGCAGTGCCAACTTTGCGCGTATGCAGCAGGTTGCGCAGCGGGTGCTGGCCGAAGTACCCGGGACCCTGTTGGCGCAAGACTCCGCAGGGCGCGAAACCGATATCGCCTTCGACCATAGCGAGTTCACCCATTTGCCGCCCGAAAAGATCGCCCAGGTCGTGGCCATCTTGCAGTCCGAGGGCATGCACGCCACGGTGAGCTCCATCCACATCAACGGCTGGTTTGGCGGGCACGACAAATGGGTCGGCGCATGCTGGATCGTCCAGGCCTTGCTGGGGCGCGATCTGGCCGCAGAACGCGGCCTATGGGCTTACGTGGGCGACTCCACCAATGACCAGCGCATGTTCGAAGCCTTGCCGCACAGTATTGGTGTGGCGAATGCGCGACGTTTCGAGGCGCAGATGGCCTGCAAGCCTACCTACATTGCTCCAAAAGAGCGGGGCGCAGGCTTCGCCGAGGTGGCGAGCGCCGTCTTGGCCGCTCGTTAACAGAGTCAAGAGGTGTTTTTTAAGGTCGGGTGTTGACGTGCCGTCAAATACTCTGCATAATCGTGGGCTTCGCTCCTAAAAAGCGATGCTTCTGCCCAAAGGAAGCGCTATGAGTGGTTTGTAGCGTGGACGACGGGCCCAAGACTGATCAGGCGAGTTGGCTTTCAAGCTGGTTCAACTGATGCAAGTTGGGAAAACATAGACATGATCCAAACTGAATCCCGGTTAGATGTTGCCGACAATACTGGCGCGAAATCCGTTCTCTGCATTAAGGTGCTGGGCGGGTCCAAGCGTCGCTATGCTAGCGTTGGCGACATCATCAAAGTGAGCATCAAAGAAGCCGCTCCACGTGGTCGCGTCAAAAAAGGCGAGATCTACAGTGCAGTGGTGGTGCGCACGGCCAAAGGCATCCGTCGTGCAGACGGTTCGCTGGTCAAATTCGACGGCAACGCAGCAGTGTTGCTCAACGCAAAGCTGGAGCCCATCGGCACCCGCATCTTTGGACCCGTGACGCGCGAATTGCGTACCGAAAAGTTCATGAAGATCGTGTCCCTGGCTCCTGAAGTTCTGTAAGGACGCACCATGAACAAAATTCGCAAAGGCGACCAAGTCGTTGTGCTCACCGGGCGCGACAAGGGCAAGCGCGGCACCGTGGCGCTGCGCAAAGATGACTCTTACCTGTTGGTCGATGGCATCAACATGGTGAAGAAGCACGCTAAACCCAACCCCATGAAGGGCGAGGCAGGCGGCATCATCGAAAAGAATATGCCCATTCACCAGTCCAACGTAGCCATCTTTAATGCGGCTACCGGCAAGGCTGATCGTGTTGGAATCAAGTTGCTGGCAGATGGCAAACGCACCCGCGTTTACAAGTCTAGCGGCGAAGAAATCAAGGTTGCATGAGCATGGCACGTCTACAACAACTCTATCGCGACAAAGTTGCTCCCGAGCTGATGGCCAAGTTTGGCTACACCTCGCCGATGCAGGTTCCTCGTTTCACCAAGATCACCTTGAACATGGGTGTGAGCGAAGCGGTATCCGACAAAAAGGTCATGGACAACGCAGTTGCTGATCTGACCAAGATTGCCGGTCAGCGTCCCGTCGTGACCAAGGCCAAGAAGGCTATCGCCGGTTTCAAGATCCGCGAAGGCCAGGCCATTGGTTGTATGGTGACTTTGCGCGGCGTGCAGATGTTTGAGTTCCTGGACCGTTTCGTCACCGTGGCTCTGCCCCGTGTACGTGACTTTCGCGGTATCTCTGGTCGCGCTTTCGATGGCCGTGGTAACTACAACATCGGCGTGAAAGAGCAGATCATTTTCCCTGAAATCGAGTACGACAAGGTAGATGCCTTGCGCGGTCTCAATATCAGCATCACGACAACGGCCAAGAATGACGAAGAGTGCAAGGCACTGCTCGCCGGGTTCCGTTTTCCGTTCAAGAACTGAGGTGACGTGTGGCTAAACAAGCTCTGATTCAGCGTGAACTCAAGCGTGACCAATTGGTTGCCAAGTACGCAGCAAAACACGCGGAGTTGAAAGCAATTTCGACCGATGCCAAGAAGACCGACGACGAGCGTGCTGCGGCCCGCTTAGCTTTGCAAAAGCTTCCACGCAATGCAAACCCGACGCGTCAACGTAACCGTTGCGCTATCACGGGTCGTCCTCGTGGAACATTCCGTCAGTTTGGCTTGGCTCGCGCAAAAATTCGCGAACTGGCTTTTGCTGGCGACATCCCCGGTATGGTCAAGGCCAGCTGGTAAGTAAGGCAGGAGAACCTAAACATGAGTATGAGTGATCCCATCGCCGACTTGCTGACTCGCATCCGCAACG
>CAUPNG010000035.1:0-16399 GCA_963512605.1 uncultured Albidiferax sp.
CACCGATGGTGGCAACAGGTACGCGGTTTCTCTGTCGACAGGAACGAAGCGGCTCATCGGGACGATTCTGGTTGGGTTGCCGTCATTGTGTCGCCAGGATTCAATGCGGAGAAGGCGGGAAAGCCCGACAAACTCCTAGGCGCGATGCCCGGCACAGCCGGGCCGATCCCGCTCCCGGGGTCCCCATCTGTGTGCGCCGAGGAGCACAGCTTTGGGCGGATCAGGGCTGGCGTCTGTTTGAGCGCAGCGAGTTTAGCCAGACCCCGCACAAAGCGAGCACCGCAGGTTCCCGTAGCGCCAGCGGAGGGCGCAGACAGTTGGGGCGCCTTTCTTTTGGTGACTTTTCTTTTGCGCAAAAGAAAAGGGACTGCGCCGCCGGGCGCAATTCCCGGCCGAGGATGCTGGCAGGCACCCAGAAGCCGTTAACGCCAACCCGCCAATAGGGGTCGGAGCCCAAATGCGGGGTACACCCCTCTCGACCCGCCAGCTTTGATCGCGCAATTGGGATCCGACCCCCATTGGCTACGACCGCGCGTTTACCGCCAGCAGCCGTTGCGCAATGGGGATGCGACCCCACCGTTTACCCCAGCAGCCGCTGCTCGAACGGGTAGTCGGACAGCAGCTCGATGCTGCCGTCGTTGCGGATGTAGATCTGCTCTTCGAGCTTGGCGCCTTCGCCGCCGTCTTCGTGGCCGATGTAGCTCTCGATGCACAGGGTCATGCCGGGCTCGAACACGCCGTCGTAGCCTTTGGCATCGCTGTCTTCACGGTGCACGATGTACGGGTACTCGCCGCACATGCCCACGCCGTGGGCCAGCGCAAAGTAGCGCCGGGCCTGGTAGGGCTTGGGGATCTTCCAGGCGCGGGTGGTGTACTCGGAGAAGCTCATGCCGGGCTTCACCAGTTCCATGTTGGTGTGGATCTGCTCGTAGGCCAACTGGTAAACGGTTTTTTGCGCGGCATTGGCCTGGCCTTTGCCGCACAAGAAAGTGCGCGAAAAATCGGCGTAGTAGCCAAAGCGGCCCACCACGTCGGTGTCCAGGCCGACCAGGTCGCCGTCTTCGATGACGCGGGTGCTGCACTCGTGGAACCAGGGGTTGGTGCGCGGGCCGGAGCTGAGCAAACGGGTTTCGATGTAGTCGCCATCGGTGGCGATGATGTGCTGGTGCAAGTGCGACCAGAGCGCGTTCTCGGTGATGCCGGGCACCAGGGCGGCCTCCAGGTTGCGCACGCCCTGCTCGGCGGCGCGCAGCGAGGCGCGGACCATCTTGATCTCGTTGTCCACCTTGATGCAGCGGGCGCGCTCCAACGGCTCTTGCGCGTCTGAGAGGATGTAGCCGTAGGCTTGCAGCGCGAAGGCGGCGGCGGAGGTGGCACTTTCCAGGGCAATCTTTTTGCCGCCACCGCACTGCTGGATCAGCGCGTGCAGTTCGGCCGCCCAGCGCTTGGTGACCTCGCCCAGCATGTCGTCGCAGAAGTAGTACGAGATGGCGGTGGCCGGGCGCACTTCGTCGATGGTGTCCAGGCCGTCGGCCAGGAAATCGCAACCGGCGTACTCAAACATCACCACCTTGCCCTCGGCGGGAACGAACAGGTAACGCGCCGGGTTGCGCATGGAGTAGACCTGCATGTTGCGCGAGCCGCTGGCATAACGGATGTGCGTGGGGTCGAACAGGATGCAGGCTGTCAGGTCGCGCTTTTTCAGCTCGGCCTTGACGCGGGCCATGCGGTCGCGCTGGATCTGCGCGATCTCTGCCGCAGTGGGTTCGCAGTCTTCGAGGCGCTGGGTGGGACGGATGAGGGCCATGGTGGGGGGCTTTCGGGTTGTTATAGAAAGGAAATCAATCAATGAGAGAGTCGTTGCGTACCAGCTGGCTCTCGGCAATCAAATGCGCTTCGGACACGCGGCCATACAACTGGCGGGTGCGCTCCAGGCGGCCCATCACGTTGGGTTTTTGCGAGTAGGCAAAGATGGCGGTGTGGCGCTGGATGCTGCCGCTGACCGGGGTGACGCGGTGCAGCGAGAAGCGGCCTTTGAAGAACTGCACGTCGCCCGGGCGCAGCGTGAGCACCTTGACCACGCTGCGGTCCTCGCCGCGCAGCACCCGGCCCACGCCCTCGTAGTTTTCGCCCTCGGGCGAGCGGATGTTGGGGCAGTATTCGAAGTCGCCGCCGTGCTCGGCCTTCTGCGTCATCATGGAGACGATGAACTCGTTGGTGTCGTAGTGCCAGGGCTGCTGGGTGCCGTCGGGCAGCACGTTTTGCACCAGGCCCGCGTACGGGTCGGCGTATTCCCACACCCGCTCCTGCTGCAGGCAGGCGGCCACAAACAGCTTCATGGCTTTGGCCACGTAGATGCGGTGGATGATGTAGTCGGCCGGGATCATGTCGCGCGTGACGAAGCCGCTGGTGCGGTCCATGAAGTGGCGGCGCGGGTCGCTGGCGGGCAGGCTGGGGTCGTCGTTGGTGAAGTAGGCATTGGTCTGCTGGCGCGGCGAGAAGAAGGTCTTCTGCGCCAGCACACGGCCTTCTTCGGTCACGCGCTGCATGGCCTCAAAGCGCAGGAAGCCGGGCAGCACGTAGCTGCCCTCGGCTGCCAACTGCTGGCGGCACATCTCCACCAGCTCCTGCATGCGCTGCGAGCCGGGGGCCTGCAGCGGGTAGCGCTCGGTGTCGACGATGTCGCTCAGGTCCATGCATTCGGCATCGGCCAGTGCGAGGGTGGGGAAAGTGCTCATACAAACTCCAGGTTGAAAATCTTCAGACAGCGTGGTCTTCCAGAATCAGGTCGGCCCCTTTTTCGGCCACCATGATGGTGGGCGCATTGGTGTTGCCCGAGGTGACCGCCGGGAACACCGAGGCATCCACCACCCGCAGGCCCTGGATGCCGTGCACCCGCAGCCGGTGGTCCACCACGTTGCGCACCGGGTCGGGGCCCATGCCGCAGGTGCCACAGGCGTGGTAGACCGAGCCGCTGCGCTGGCGAAAGTCTTCCAACAGGGCTTCGGGCGAGGTGGCACCGGGGCCAGGGAACAGCTCAGAGGCCACCACCGCCGACAAGGGCGCGCTGGCGGCAATGCGGCGCAGCAACTGGCTGCCCTCTTGCACATCGGCCAGGTCTTCGGGGGTGGACAAGAAGTTGGTGCGGATCACCGGCTTGGCGAACGGGTCGGCACTTTGAATGGTGATGCTGCCGCGGCTGGTGGGGCGGCAGGTGTTGAAGGACATCAAAAACGCCGAATACGGGTCGGGGTTCATCAGCTTGGCCTGCGGTTTGGCGTTGGCGGTGTAGCTGATGGGGTTGAAGTACACATGCATGTTGGGCCGCGCCAGCTCGGGGCGGCTGCGCACAAAGGCCCCCGCCTGGTTCACGCTCATGGCCAGCGGCCCCTGCCGGCCCAGCAGGTACTGCAGGGCGGCCTTGACCTTGCCGCTGAACGGGTACAGGGTGTCGTTGAGCGTGGGCACCTTGGATTTGAAGTAGTACGACACACACACGTGGTCCTGCATGTTCTGCCCCACGGCGGGCGCGTGGCGCACCAGGGGAATATCCAGACCCTTGAGCAGGCCCGCGTCGCCCACGCCCGAGAGCTGCAGCAGCTGCGGCGAATTGATGGAGCCGCCCGACAGCACCACCTCCTTGGCGGCGCGCACGATGTGCAAGCTGCCCTGGTGCAAAAACTCCACGCCCACGGCGCGGGTGCCCTCGAACACCACCCGGGTCACCTGGGCGCGGGTGGTCAAGGTGAGGTTCTTGCGTTTGAGCGCCGGGCGCAGAAAGGCGTTGGCGGTGGAGGCGCGCACGCCGTCGCGGATGGTCATTTGCCACAGGCCTGCGCCTTCGGTCTGCGCGCCGTTGAAGTCGGCCGTGGTGGGGTAGCCCAGGGCGTTGCAGGCCGCCATGAAGGTGTCGCACAGCGGGTGCACCTTGCCGCTGAATTCACTCACCCGCAGCGGCCCGCCACTGCCGTGGTAGTCGGATGCGCCCCCCACATGGTCTTCGGATTTTTTGAAGTACGGCAGCACTGACTTCCAGCCCCAGCCGGGGTTGCCCGCGGCCTCCCAGTCGTCAAAGTCTTCGCGCTGGCCGCGGATGTAGACCATGGCGTTGATCGAGCTGGTACCCCCCAGCACCTTGCCGCGTGGCCAGTACAGGCGGCGGTTGCCCATGGCGGGCTCGGGTTCGGCGTGGTACATCCAGTTAAAGCGCGGGTCGGCAAAAGTGCGGCCATAACCAATGGGCACCTGGATCCAGGGGCTGCGGTCCGAGCCCCCGGCTTCCAGCAACAACACCCGGTCGGTGCCGCTGGCGCTCAGGCGGTTGGCCAGCACGCAGCCCGCAGACCCTGCGCCGACGATGATGTAGTCGTATTCGTTCATGCGCCGCAGGTTAGCGGCCCGCTACCGTCTGGGCAAACCACGAATTCGCGGCCCCAGCCTTGAGAAAAATGGTGTGGCTAAAGGTTCAGGCGAACTGGCCCGCCAGCCAGTCGCGGAACAGGCCGACGAGTACGCGGCTTTCGGCATCGCGGGCCAGATTGACGAACCAGTAGCCGTGCGGCCCGGCCACCTTGACATCACTCAGAGGACGCAGGCTACCGGCAGCCAGCTCCTTGGGCACCATGGCCTCGTCGACGATGGCGACCCCGGCCCCGGCAACGGCGGCGTTGATCACCTGGTCCAGCGTGCTGAAGCTCAGGCCCGGCTTGGGGTTGACCTCGGTCAGGCCCTGGGCGGCGCACCAGTGCTCCCACATGGGCATGCGCACATTGCCGTCGGTGATGTGCAGCAGGGTGGCATCTTCCAGGCGCGGGGGTTGCGCATCGACCCACAGCACCGGGCTGGCCAGCATCACGTGCTGCTCCACCATCAGCAGCGAGCAGTCGCCATCGGCCCAGGCCTGGTCGCTGAAGGCAATCACGCAGTCGCAGTGGCGCACATCGCGCGGGGCATGCACGTCGTGGGTGCTGATGGACAGGTCGATGTGCGGAAACTGCCGCCTAAAGTCCGGCAGGCGCGGGGCCATCCAGCGGGTGGCAAAAGTGGGCGGCAGGTTGATCGCCAGTTGCTGGCGCAGGTTGTGGTGCTGCAGGTTCTGCACCACGGTGTCGATGTGCTGGAACGCGGTGTCCACGGCGGTGGCCAGTTGCCGCCCGGCAGGCGTGAGCTGCACGCCCCGGTGGGTGCGGGTGAACACCGGCACGCCCAGCCATTCTTCCAGCTGCTTGATCTGCCGACTCACCGCCCCCTGGGTGACAAACAGGCTCTCGCCCGCCTGCATGAAGTTCTCGGTCCGGGCCGCAGCCGCGAACACGCGCAGCGCATTCAGCGGGGGGAGGCGTTTGTGCATGGTGGAGGTAGCAATCAGAAGTCAGCGCGGATTATGCAATTCGCATGCCGCTCGCCAAGCAAAGCCCCCTGCCCTCAAAACCCTTCGTGCGGTGCCAGATACCGCCACTGCCCCAACGGCAGGTTGCCCAGCATCACGTTGCCGATACGCACGCGCTTCAAGCCCACCACCTTCAGGCCTACCAGTTCGCACATGCGGCGGATCTGGCGTTTTTTGCCCTCAGTGAGCACAAAGCGCAGCTGCTCGGGGTTTTGCCAGGTGACCTTGGCGGGCTTGAGGGCCTGACCGTCCAGGCTCAGGCCGTGGCGCAGTTTGGCCAGCATGGCGGGCGGGAACACGGCCTGCACGTTGCTGGTGACGGGGTCGTCGTCGTCCATGCGGATGAGCTGGCCGGTGGGCGCGGGCTGGCCCAGGCCGTGGTAGGCCACGCGGACCAGGTATTCCTTTTCCATCACCGAGTCTTCGCCGATGAGCTGGCGGGCCACGCGGCCGTCTTGCGTCATCACCAGCAGGCCGATGGAGTCGATGTCCAGCCGCCCGGCGGGGGCCAGGCCGACCAGCTGCTTGGGGTGGAAAAAGAAGCGGGCGTTGTCCTCGGCCCAGCGGTTTTGCGCGGTGAACAGCGACACCGCCGGTTCGTGGCCGTCCTCGGCCTGGGCGCTGACGTACCCCATGGGCTTGTTGATCAGGATGGTGACCTGGTTGGCCTGGTGGCCGCTGGCGGCCTTGTCGATCTGGATGCGGTCGCTGGGCGTGACCTTGACCCCCATCTCGGCGATGGCTCCGTTGACCTTGACCCAGCCCCGGGCGATCCATTCATCGGCTTCGCGGCGCGAGCACATGTTCAGGTCGGCCATGCGCTTGTTCAGGCGGATGGGGTCGGTGCTGTTGGCCTTTCCGGCGGCACCAGCAGGTGGGGCGGCGCGGCGGAAAGGCACAGGAGCGGATGGAGGCTTGGGGGGTGGCACGGGGGAGTTCATAAATGCTATCAATGTAGTAGCTGCTTGCGCTGATGGAATGAGCGCTGAGGGCAGATTTTGCTTGGATTTTAGGCCAGGAGCCGGTACCCCACCCCGGTTTCCGTCAGCAAATGCACCGGCTGGGCCGGGTCGACCTCCAGCTTTTGGCGCAAATGGCCCATGTGGATGCGCAGGTAGTGGCTTTGCTGGGTGTGGGCGGGGCCCCAGACTTCGCGCAGCAGCTGGCGGTGGGTGAGCACGCGACCGGCGTTGCTGGCCAGCACGGACAGCAGGCGGTATTCGATGGGGGTGAGGTGCACTTCCACGCCCTCCCGGCGCACCAGGCGGGCGGTGCGGTCGACCTCGACCGTGCCGAAGCGGAACACGGCTTCCTCGCTGCCCTCGGCCACGCGCGGGCGGCGCAGGTTGGCGCGCACGCGGGCCAGCAGCTCGCCCACGCCGAAAGGTTTGGTCAGGTAGTCGTCGGCCCCGGCATCCAGCGCAGCGATTTTGTCGGCTTCGTCGCTGCGGGCCGACAGCACGATGATGGGCACGGCGGACCAGCCGCGCACGTCACGCAGCACGTCCAGCCCGTCGCCGTCGGGCAGGCCCAGGTCGAGCACCAGCAGGTCGGGTTTGCGGGTACCTGCCTCGGTCAGGCCTTGTCGGGCGGTGTCGGCTTCGAACACCTGCCAGCCTTCGGCCTCCAGCGCGGCGCGCACGAAGCGGCGGATGTGGGGTTCGTCTTCGATGAGAACGGCAACAGGGGTGGTCACGGGATGTCAGGCGCGGGGCGGCGCGGCAGAGTAAGGGTGAATTCTGCGCCACCGCCCGGCGCGTTGGCCGCCACAATCTGGCCCCGGTGCGCGTCAACGATAGCTTTGCAGATGGCCAGGCCCAGGCCTACGCCGGGGGTGGTGGACTCCG
This sequence comes from uncultured Albidiferax sp., assembly GCA_963512605.1. Classification (GTDB taxonomy): domain Bacteria; phylum Pseudomonadota; class Gammaproteobacteria; order Burkholderiales; family Burkholderiaceae_C; genus Rhodoferax_B. Next base: position 7,237 of record CAUPNG010000035.1, read on the forward strand.
TGCTGCCGCGGGTGAACTTGTCGAACAGCTCGGCCTCGCGACCCCGCAGCCGGGACGGCAGGCCGGGGCCGTGGTCGCGCACCGCCAGCACCAGGCTGGTGGGGGTGGCGCGGGCGGTCAACACGATGGGGGCTGCGCCATATTTGGCGGCGTTTTCCAGCAGGTTGACCAGCACGCGCTCCATCAGCACGGCGTCATATTCCACCAGCGGCAGGTCGGCGGGGATGTCGGTATCCACATGCTGGCCGCGCAGGGCCGGGGCGGCGGCGCGAATGGCGGAGCCCACCAGTTCTTCCACCGACTGCCAGTCGCTGCGCAGGGCTACCGCGCCGTTTTGCAGCCGCGCCATGTCCAGCAGGTTGGTGACCAGGGCCGAGAGTTCGCGCGCCTGCACCACCATGGCCTGGGCCGTATCGGCCTGGGCGGGGGCCAGCGGCGGCTGGGCGGTGTGCAGCGACTCGGCCAGGCCCATCAGCGCGGTGAGCGGGGTGCGCACGTCGTGCGAAATGGCGGCCAGCAAGGTGTTGCGCAGGCGCTCGGATTCCATGTGCACCACGGCTTCTTGCGCCACCTCGACGTAGTGCACGCGCTCCAGCGCAATCGCGATCTGCCGGGCCAGGGTCTGCAGCAGTTTTTGCTGCTCGGGGATGAGCAGCCAGCGCGCCTGGCTGGGCTTGAGCGCCAGCACGCCACGCACCCGCATGGGGGCTTGCAGCGGCACGCAGTGCCAGGGGTGGGCGGGCAAGGTGGTGGTGGCCAGCCCGGCGCTGTGGCCGGTGCGCAGCACCCATTCGGCGATGCCCGCGTCGAAGTCGTGCGGCAGCATGCCGGGCAAACGCAAATGCCCCGTGCCTGCGTCGGTGTGCTCGGCCACCAGCACCATCACCTTGCCACCTTTGACCGGGTCATCGGCCACCCCTTCCACCTGGGTGAACAGGCGCTGCACGGCGGTCTGGCCGATCTCCACCACCTGGCTGGTCAGCAGCGCGGCGGACAGCTCGCGCGTCAGGTCGAACAGCGCCTGCGCGCGGCGTTCGCGGCTGGCGGCGATGCGGGCCGAAAAGCGCAGCCCGGCGGTGAGCTGGCCGGTCAGCAGGCCGATGGCCAACATCACCACAAAGGTCACCAGGTACTGCAGGTCGTGCACCGCAAACGAGAAGCGGGGCGTGACAAAAAAGAAGTCGAACGCGGCCACGTTCAGCACCGCCGCCAGCGCCGCCGCGCCGCGCCCGTAGCGCACCGCTACCAGCACCACGGCCACCAGAAACAGCATGACGATATTGGCCTGGTCCAGCAGGTCTGCCAGCGGTGTGGCGAGCAGGGTGACCAGCACCGCACCGCCCAGGGCGGCGGCCCAGGGTTGCCAGGTGCTACGGCGGATGTCGCCGTCGGTGTCGGTGGGCAGCCAGGCGCGGGCCAGGCGGCGCGTGCGGGGGCTGCCGCCCACCTCCAGCACATCCAGCGTGGGGGCCAAGGTGGCGAGCTGGCGTGTCAGCGTGGGGGACCAACGCCGCCACACCTGCAACCACTGCCAGCGTGGTGGCTGGCGCGGGCGGCCCACCACCAGGGTGGCGCAGTTCAGCGTCTGGGCCTGGAGCACCAAGGCTTCGGCCACATGGCTGCCGGTCAGCACCGCCGTATCCGCGCCCAAGGTTTCGGCCAGTTGCAGCACGGTGAGGATGCGGTCGCGCTCGGTGGCTTCCAGGCGCTGCAGCAGCGGGGTTTCCACATAGGCGGCGTGCCAACGCACGTTGAGCTGCCCGGCCAGCCGCGCGGCGGTACGCACGGTGTGCTCCGCGCCCTCCAAGGGGCCGATGCAGGCCAGGATGGCTCCCGAGGTGTTCCATACGGGCGGCAGGTCGGCGGCACTGCCGGACTGCTCCACCCGGTAGCTGCGCACGTCGTCTTCCACGTGCTCTGCGGTGCGGCGCAGGGCGATTTCGCGCAGCGCAATCAGGTTGCCTTTGCGAAAGAAGTTTTGCGCGGCCCGGGCTGCCTGCTGCGGCAGATAGACCTTGCCCGCCTGCAGCCGGGCGGTGAGCTCGTCGGGGGTCACATCGACCAGGATGATTTCGTCGGCGCTGTCGAGCACGGTGTCGGGCACGGTCTCCAGCACGCGGATGCCGGTGATGGCCCCTACCGTGCCGTTCAGGCTCTCCAGGTGCTGCACGTTCAGCGCCGACCAGACTTCGATGCCTGCGGCCAGCAGCTCCTGCACGTCCTGCCAGCGCTTGGGGTGGCGGGAGCCCTCCACATTGCTGTGGGCCAGCTCGTCTACCAGCAGGATGGCAGGCTTGCGGGCCAGGGCCGCGTCCAGGTCGAATTCGGGCAGCGTCTGGCCCCGGTAAGGAAGCTGGCGCAGCGGCAGCAGCTCCAGGCTGTGCAGCAGGGCTGCGGTTTCCTTGCGGCCATGGGTTTCGACCACACCCACCAGCACCTCGCGCCCGGCCTGGTGTGCCTGCTGGGCGGCACTGAGCATGGCGTAGGTTTTGCCCACGCCCGCGTTGGCCCCGAAGTAGATGCGCAGCCGCCCGCGCGTGCGCGCCACGTCCTGCTCTTGCAGGCGCTGCAGCAGCGCGTCGGGGTCGGGGCGGAGTTCCATGCGCGGAGGTTACTGCATGCCATCCAGCGCCAGGTTCAGGCGCAGCACGTTGACGCGCGGCTCACCCAAAAATCCGAACAAGGGCTGCTCGGTGTGCTGGGCCACCAGGGCTTGCAACTTAGTGACCTCCACGCCCCGCGCCTGGGCCACACGCTGGATCTGGTACAGCGCTGCGGCGGGGCTGGTGTGCGGGTCCAGCCCGCTGGCGGATGCCGTCACCAAATCCACCGGCACGGGCGCGGTGTTGTCGGGGTCGGCCACAGAGTTCGCATCATGCAGGGCCTGGATGCGGGCTTTGACGGCATCCAGCAGCGCCGGGTTCAGTGGGCCAAGATTCGAGCCGCCGGATGCTGCGCCGTTGTAAGGCTGGGGCGCGGTGGCCGAGGGGCGGCCCCAGAAGTAACGCGGGGCGCTGAAGCTCTGGCCGATCAGCTCAGAGCCAACAGGCTTGCCGCCCTGCAGCACGAGGCTGCCCGCCGCTTGCTGGGGGAAAGCCGCCTGGCCCACGCCGGTGACGGCCAGCGGATACAGCACGCCGGTGAGCAGGGTTAAAGCGGTAAACACCACCAGGGTGGGACGAAGAATTGCGTGCATGGTGAACTCCTTAAACGAGGTGGGTGGCGACCAGAAGCAAGTCAATCGCCTTGATGCCAATGAAGGGCACGACCAGGCCGCCCAGGCCGTAGACCAGCAGGTTGCGGCGCAGCAGCGCAGCGGCACCCACGGGGCGGTAACGCACGCCCTTGAGCGCCAGCGGCACCAGGAACATGATGATCAGCGCATTAAAAATCACCGCCGACAAAATGGCGCTGGACGGGCTGCCCAAGCCCATCACGTTCAGCGCATGGAGCTGCGGGTAGGTGCTGACGAAGATGGCCGGGATGATGGCGAAGTACTTGGCCACGTCGTTGGCAATCGAGAAGGTGGTCAGCGCGCCGCGCGTCATCAGCAGGGCCTTGCCGGTTTCCACAATCTCCAGCAGCTTGGTGGGGTTGGAGTCCAGGTCCACCATATTGCCCGCTTCCTTGGCGGCCTGGGTGCCGCTGTTCATGGCCACGGCCACGTCGGCCTGGGCCAGGGCGGGTGCGTCGTTGGTGCCGTCGCCGGTCATGGCGACCAGGTGGCCTTCGCTTTGGTAACGGCGGATCAGGGCCAGCTTTTGCTCGGGCGTGGCCTCGGCCAGGAAGTCATCCACGCCCGCCTCGGCGGCGATAGCGGCAGCCGTGAGCTTGTTGTCGCCGGTGATCATCACCGTCTTGATGCCCATGCGGCGCAGCTCGCCAAAACGCTCCTTGATGCCGGCTTTGACGATGTCTTTGAGTTCCACCACGCCCAAAACCGTGTTGCCTTCCACTACCACCAGCGGCGTGCTGCCCCGGCGCGCCACGTCGTCAGCGGAGTGGGCCACTTCGGTCGGCATATGGCCGTTGTGTGCCTGCACGTAGTTGCGGATCGCATCCACCGCGCCTTTGCGCAGCACGCGGGTGGTAGCCCCTGCCACCACGTCGATGCCGCTCATGCGCGTCTGCGCCGTAAAAGGCACCTCGGTGGTCAGCCCCACCAGCAGCGGCACGGCACCCAGCCTTTGCGCCAGGGCCACGATGCTGCGGCCCTCGGGCGTTTCATCGGCCAGCGAGGCTTGCGCGGCGCAGGCGGCGAGTTGCGCCTCGCTGACACCTGGGGCGGGGAAAAAGGCCGAGGCCTGGCGGTTGCCATGCGTGATGGTGCCGGTTTTGTCGAGCAGCAGCACGTCCACATCGCCCGCCGCTTCCACCGCGCGGCCCGAGGTGGCGATCACGTTGGCCTGCACCATGCGGCCCATGCCCGCCACGCCCACGGCCGACAGCAGGCCGCCGATGGTGGTGGGGATCAGGCAGACCAGCAGCGCGATCAAGGCGGTCATACTGACCACCGTGCCGGTGCCCGCCGCCTGCACGCTGAACATCGAAAACGGCAGCAGCGTGACCGTGACCACCAAAAACACGATGGTCAGCGCCACCAGCAAAATCGTCAGCGCAATCTCGTTGGGCGTTTTCTGGCGCTTGGCGCCTTCCACCATGCTGATCATGCGGTCCAGAAACGACTCGCCGGGGTTCACGCTGATGCGCACCACCAGCCAGTCGGACAGCACCCGGGTGCCGCCGGTGACGCTGGAGAAATCGCCGCCCGACTCGCGCACCACCGGGGCCGATTCGCCGGTGATGGCGCTCTCGTCCACCGAGGCCACGCCTTCGATGACCTCGCCGTCCAGCGGCACCAGGTCGTTCGCCATGACCAGCACCACGTCGCCCTTGCGCAGGTTTTCGGCCTCTTCTGGGAGCCACGTCGTGCCGTACTTGGGCTCACGCAGCTTTTTGGCCATGGTGCTTTTCTTCAGGCTGCGCAGCGAGGAAGCCTGCGCCTGGGCGCGCCCCTCGGCCAGGGCTTCGGCAAAGTTGGCAAACAGCACGGTAAACCACAGCCATACCGCCACCGACAGCACAAAGCCCGCCGTGCCGTCGCCACTGTCCAGCGCCAGCACACCGAACAGCGTGGTCAGGATGCTGCCGATAAAGACGACAAACATCACCGGGTTGCGCCACTGCACGCGGGGATTGAGCTTGGTGAAGGCGGCGGCCAGCGCGGGTTTGAGCAGGGCCGGGTCGAGTAACACCAAAGACTTGGGGGTGTTCATACAGACATCTTTCGAAAATTTAAGCCAAATAGGCCTCTAGCGCCCATTCCATGGGCGTGAGAAGCTATTAAATATGTAGCAATCATGGTGCAGCCCACAGCATGAGGTGTTCGACCACCGGGCCCAAAGCCAGCGCGGGCACGTAGTTCAGCAGGCCCACTAGCAGCACGGTGCCGATGAGCAAGGCGACGAACAGCGGGCCGTGCGTGGGCAGGGTGCCCGATGTCACCGGCAGGCGCTGCTTGGCGGCCAGCGAACCGGCGATGGCCAGCACCGGCAGGATCATCCCAAAGCGCCCGATCCACATGGCGATGCCCAGCAGGATGTTGTAGAACGGCGTGTTGGCCGACAGCCCGGCAAACGCGCTGCCGTTGTTGTTGCCCGCCGAGCTCAGCGCGTACAGGATTTCGCTGAACCCATGCGCGCCGGGGTTGGCAACGCCCGCCTGGCCCGCGCCCGACAACACCGCCACCGCCGTGCCCGCCAGCACCACGATGGGGGTGACCAAAATGGCGATGGAGGTGAGCTTCATCTCGTGCACCTCGATCTTCTTGCCCAGGTACTCGGGGGTGCGGCCAATCATCAGCCCGGCGATGAACACCGCCAGAATGGCGAAGATCAGCATGCCGTACAGGCCCGAGCCCACGCCGCCAAACACCACCTCGCCCAGTTGCATCAGCACCAGCGGCACCATGCCGCCCAGCGGGGTGAAGGAGTCGTGCATGGCGTTGACCGCGCCGCAGCTTGCCGCCGTGGTGATAACGGCAAACAGGCTGCTGGCGGTAATACCGTAGCGCAGTTCTTTACCTTCCATATTGCCGCCCGGCTGCAGGCTGCTGGCCATCTGGTCCACGCCCAAAGGGGTCAGCAGCGGGTTACCGGCCTGCTCGGCGGGGATGATGGCAACCACCGCCACCACAAATAACACCGTCATCGCGGCCAGCACCGCCCAGCCTTGGCGTGCATCGCCCACCACGCGGCCAAAGGCAAAGCACAGCGCGGCGGGTACCAGAAAGATCGCCAGCATCTGCAAAAAGTTGCTCAACGCCGTGGGGTTCTCGAACGGGTGGGCCGAGTTGGCGTTAAAGAAGCCGCCACCGTTGGTGCCCAGCATCTTGATGGCCTCTTGTGACGCGACCGGGCCCATGGGCAGGGTTTGCGGCCCGGCCTGGAGCGTGGCCACCGTCTGGTAGCCGTCAAAGTTCTGGACCACGCCCTGCCCCACCAGCACCACAGCCAACACCAAAGACAGCGGCAGCAGCACCCAGGCGGTCACCCGCACCACGTCCACCCAGAAGTTGCCAATCACGGCAGTGGACCGGGCCGCAAAGCCGCGCACCAGCGCAAACACCACCGCAATGCCGGTGGCGGCAGAGAAGAAGTTCTGCACCGCCAGACCCAGCATCTGGGTGAGGTAGCCCATGGTGGACTCGCCCGCGTAGCCCTGCCAGTTGGTGTTGGACGCAAAGCTGATGGCGGTGTTGAAGGCCGAGTCGGCCGATACCGCCGCCATGCCCTGCGGGTTCAGCGGCAGCCACACCTGCAGGCGCTGCAGCGCGTAGACCACCAGGGCACCCAGCAGGTTGAAGGCCAGCAGCGCCAGCGCGTAGTGCGCCCAGTGCATGGACTGGCTCGGCGAGGTGCCCGCCAGCCGGTACACAGGCGCTTCCACCTTGTGCATCCAGCCGGGCAGTTCGCCCTGGGCCAGGCGCGCCAGCCACAGGCCCAGCGGCCAGGCGGCGGCCAGCAGTACCGTCAAATATACGGTCAGCAAAATCCAGGCGTTGGAGGACATCAGAACTCCTCCGCGCAGATCAGCGCATAGACCAGGTACGCCAGCAACAGCACGGCGCACAAGCCCCCCAGGCCATAGAGCACATCAAGCGGGATCATGCGCGGCCTCCCTGGGGTTTTTCCAGCTTCTGGAACCCTTTGAGCAGCAACACCATCACTCCCCACAGCAGACCCAGGCCTGCAATCCACAGCACATCCATACCATCCCACTTTCTCAAGAAATTGATGGTGTGAGATTACGTAACCGGGCGTAAAGACGGGGTAGGGAGTGGGGGGTGGGGTGTATAGAAAGCGTAAAGACGCAGGGATGTCTACGCAGTAGCCTTGTCGGCTTCGCTGGTGAACGCGTCGGCAAAGAACGCCTCCGGGGGCAGCCCCGCCGTGGCGATGTACGCCGCCTGGGCCGAATCGACCACGATGGGTGCGCCGCAGGCATAGACCTCATGGCCAGACAGATCCGGCAGGTCTTGCAGCACCGCCTGGTGGACAAAGCCGGTGCGACCCGTCCAGGCGTCTTCGGGCAGTGCGTCGGAAATGACGGGCACAAAGCGTAAATTGGGCATCACCGCCAACTGGGCTTGCACCCAGTCGCTCAAGTACAGGTCGCCCGGGCGGCGGCCACCCCAGTACAGCGTGGCCGCTCGGGTAATGCCTTGGTGCTGCATGTGCTCCAGGATGGCCTTGATGGGCGCAAAGCCGGTGCCCGAGGCCAGCAGCACGATGGGCTTGTCGGAGTCTTCGCGCAGGTAAAAGCTGCCGTAGGGGCCCTCGATGCGCTGGATTTCTTTTTCTTTCATGGTGCCAAACACATGGTCGGTGAACTTGCCACCGGGCATGTGGCGGATGTGCAGCTCGACCGCCGGGCCGGTGTGGGGGGCGTTGGCCATGCTGTAAGAGCGCCGGGCACCGTCGCGCAGGATGAATTCGATGTACTGGCCGGGGTGGTAGCGCAGGGTGTCGTTGGCGGGGAGTTGCAGCTTGAGGAGCATCACGTCGCTGGAGACTTTCTCCAGCGTGGTCACGCGCGAGGGCATTTTCTTGATGGGGAAGGCGCTTTCATCGGTCACCTGGCGCGACTCCAGCACCACGTCGGTCAGCGGCATGGCGCAGCAGGTGAGCACCAGGCCGGCGGCTTCTTCCTCTTCGCTCAGGGCTTTGCTTTGGTGCGGGCCGTGGAACACCATGCCTTCGAGTTTTTTGCACTTGCACGAGCCGCAGGCTCCGTCCTTGCAGCCGTAGGGCAGGCCAATGCCTTGGCGGATGCCGGCGGCCAGGATGGACTCAATGGCGGTGGCGGCAAAGCTGCGGCCACTGGGCTGTACCGTGATAGTGAAAGCTTGCGGCGTGGGGACGGGGTGGGTCATGGGCTTGGGTATGCTCAGTAGATTCTGTCTCTGACTTTTGTCTGTATTGGTCCCGATTTTGCCTTCAAACCAGTCCCCTCTGGGCGCCCTGCCCGCGCGCTTTCGCCGTGAGCGTGTGCTCGTCATCGGCTGCGGCGATGTGGGCCAGCGCGCCTGCCGCCGTCTGCCCCGCGCGGTACGCGTGCTGGCGCTGACCTCCAGCCCCGAGCGCCGCCCGGCCCTGCGTGCCCAAGGTATTACGCCGCTGTGCGGCAACCTGGACGATGTGCGCTCTTTGCTGCGCCTGTCGGGCCTGGCGACCCGGGTGCTGCATTTGGCCCCGCCTCCGGGCGAGGGGGTTGGCGACCCGCGCACCCGCAAGCTGTTGCGCGCCCTGCAGCTGCGCGGCGCCCCACGGGCTGTGGTGTACGGTTCGACCAGCGGTGTGTACGGCGACTGCCAGGGGGCGCTGGTGGACGAGACCCGCACCTTGGCAGCCACCACGCCCCGCGCCCAGCGCCGGGTGGATGCCGAAGCGGCAGTGCGCCTGCTGGGCCGCCGCGCCAGCCGGGTGCGCACCAGCATCCTGCGCATACCGGGCATCTACGCGCCCGACCGCGAAGGCGGCACGCCCGAGGCCCGCCTGCGCAAGGGCACGCCGGTGCTGGAGCGGGCCGACGATGTGTTCACCAACCATATCCATGCCGACGACCTGGCCCGCGCCTGTGTCAAGGCCCTGTGGCAGGGGCG
>CAUPNG010000036.1:0-15539 GCA_963512605.1 uncultured Albidiferax sp.
CGCCTGGGGCTGGTTTTTCTGCGCGCGCTTTCCAGCAACAGCTTGATGACTTCGAATTGTTCTCGACTGATGTCGCTTGGGTAGCTCTTTCTCATCTCCCGAGCTTCTCATACTCTCGGGAGACTTTGAACACGTTCTTAGAGCGCTGCCCAGAATCACACAGGGCTCGCAAAGCTCTACACCCCGCAACTTCACGTCGCCAATCGTGAACTCGCGGTTCACCAGATCGTTCAATCGAACTCCTCGGGTAATCAGATTCCTACGCGTAAGCGATAGATCCGGGGCCCGCGCTTGCTCGGCGCAGAAGCGTTCAATCTCTTCGGCCTCCACCAGCGTGAGGTTCTGCCCAGGGTGCCTATTGACACCGAAGTTCCTGTCGCCAACAACGCCCATTCCTCCGTGAAGCGCTATCCGCGCACACTCAACTTGTGCGGCTCCACGCTCGGGGCTTATGAAAATCCGTTCAACGATCATCGAGTACTCCTGATACCTGCCGAGATGTACAACGCAAAACCTGCGGTTCAAATGGGCTGTTGACGTTTAAACCATTCATAGAAATCTCCCGAGTGTGTTTTTGATACGGATGGTTTTGCTATCAAATAAAGAGCTTCTTGCGCTTTTCGAATAAGCACAAACGGCACTTTTCCATCAAAGCTTATTGCCGGCAGAAACCTCAACCCTTGGCCGCCACCACATACCGTGCGAAGCTGTCCAAAATGGCTTGCCAGCCCGTGCGCTGTTGCTCTTCGGGGTAGGTGTCTTCGGCATCGAAGGTCACCGTCACGGTGACACCGGCGGGGCCGTCGGTAAATTCCACCCGTCCGGTGCGCTCGCCAAAGCGGTACTCCAGTAGATGAGGGGCCTCGACTTTCGTGTATTCGCCTGCAAAGTCGAAGCCAAACGAGCCATCCTTGGCTTCCATGCGCGACGAGAATTGGCCACCTACCCGCAGATCGACCGTGGAGGCCGTGGTGTGCCAATCGGGCGAGGCAGTGTTCCAGACCTTGATGGCTTCGGGCGCGTTGTACGCGGCCCAGACGGAGGCGATCGGTGCGGCGACAACGGTGGATACGGTGATTTGCATGGATGCTCCTGTATGGGGGCGTAGTGGGAATGTGGGTTGGGATTTGACACCAGATAGGCCCGCTACGGCTAGGGGCCGGTGCTGGCGGGCCCATCGATGGGTTGCCACCACGCGTGCACCAGCGGCGGCACCATGGAAAACCGGAAGTAGTTGCCCCCGTTGTTGGGCGGCTGGTCCCAGCGGCGGCTGATGTCCTGGCCGGTGAGCTGGCAGTAGAGCAGGGTGCCCACGGCTCCGTGGGACACGATGGCGATGGCACCTGCGGTGGGGTCTTGGGCCGCGATGTGTGCAACGGCCGATGCGATGCGCGCCTGTGCGTCCACCGCGCGCTCCCAGCCGCGCACGGACACTTCGGGCTGGGCAAAGAAGGCATCGGCCACCTGCTCAAACTCTGCGGGCACCAGAAAGCCGGTGGCGCTGCGGTCGTTTTCGCCCAGGTCTTCCACCTGGGTGAAGCCCAGCGCCAGGTGCTCCGCCAGGATGGCCGCGCCGTCGATGGCCTTTTGCTCGGTGCTGCAATAGATGGCGGTGATGTCGGGCACCCAGGGCTGGTGCAAGGCCTGGCGCATCCGCTGCTTGCCGAGCGTGGACAGGGGCCATTGGGGCACGGGTACCTCGCGGCTGATCGCCACGTTGGGGTGGGTGATGAAGTAGATAGATCGGGTCATGGCGCTTACGGACAAGTTCTAAACCTCGCCAAATGCAGCATGGTACGCAACCCGCCCCTGCGGACCAGATGCCCCGAACGCCAGCGCCATGAAGTATTCCGGCGGAGGGCCTGGGTACACCAGGCCGGGCAGGGCCTGGAAGCCGAAGCGCGTGTAGTAGCCCGGGTCGCCCAGTACCACGCAGCCCGCGGCACCCCTTGCCGCCAGCCGCGTCAGGCTTTCGCGCACCAGCGTTGCCCCGATGCCCCGGCCCTGGAACGTGGGCTCCACCGAGATCGGCCCCAGCCCGTACCAACCCGGCGTGCCGTCGCTGATGGTGACGGGCGAGAGGGCCACGTGGCCGACCACAGCACCATCGACTTCCGCCACTAAAGACAGCGCCAATGCGCCCGCTGCACGCAGCGCGGACACGATGTGCGGCTCGGTGCCGTCGGAGTGGGGGTGGCCGGTGAACGCGCGTTCGGTCAGGGCGAAGATGGCGGAGGTGTCGGCGGGCGTTTCTGGGCGGATTTGCATGGGTGGGGACGTGGGTCGGATGGTGCGCGGCCAGGATTCTCCGGCATTCTGGCGGTGCTGCCTACGCCTTCGTTGTGGTGGTTTCGCGGATAGTTTGGGCTGCAGTTGATCCAGCGCAGAACGGGGCGCAGGCACTTCAGGCACGCTGTAGGTGTGGCTTGGTGGCCGCCACGTATCCATTTCACCCCGTGCAAGGAAGTCTCTATGGCAGTCAAAGTTCTCGGCTCAGGTCGCAGCACATGCGACAACCCCATTGCCACGGTTGAGCGGGTGGCCGGAGAACCGGTTGTCGCCGTCGACACCGCTAAGGCACAGGGCGGGCTTGTGCCCCAGCCCATGGCGTTTCTGGGCCACGCGACGCGCTACCTTTTCTTCACCGGCAAGGGTGGTGTGGGCAAGACCTCGCTGTCCACCGCGGCTGCGCTGACCTTGGCCGATGCGGGCCGGCGGGTGCTGCTGGTCAGCACCGACACCGCGTCCAACCTGGACGAGATGCTGGGAGTGGACTTGCGCAATGTGCCCACGGCCGTGCCCGGTGCACCGGGCCTGTCGGTCCTGAACATCGACCCCGGCACGGCGGCCGAGTCGTACCGGCAGCGCGTACTGGCCCAGATGGGCGCGGGTGCCAGCCCCGCTGAGCTGGCGACCGTGCGCGAGCAGTTGTCGGGTGCCTGCACCACCGAAATCGCCTCGTTCGACGAGTTTGCCACGCTGCTGTCAGAGCGCGATGCGCGGTTTGACCATGTGGTGTTCGACACGGCCCCGACCGGCCACACCCTGCGGCTGTTGAGCCTGCCCAAGGCCTGGAGCGGGTTTTTGGAGGGCAACGACCGGGGTGCCTCGTGCCTGGGCCCGCATTCGGGTTTAAAGATGCAGGAGGAGCGGTTCAAGGCGGCACTGGCGGCCCTGAGCGACCCGGCCCAGACCACGGTGGTCTTGGTCACCCGCCCGGACCAGGGTGCTATGGCCGAGGCCGCCCGCAGCGCCGAAGAGCTCCAGGGGCTGGGTTTGCACAACCAGCGTCTGGCGATCAACGGGGTGTTCCATGCCAGCGACCCCAGCGATGCCGTGGCGGCTGCCATCGAGGCACTGGGGCAACAGGCCCTGGCCGAAATGCCCGCATCTTTGCGCGCCTTGCCCCACGACACGGTGCCGCTGCGCGCCTTTGACACCGTGGGCCTACCCGCGTTGCGGGCACTGCTGTCGCCCCACCAGGCGGCGGTGGCTGCTGCGCCGCCGTTAGTGGTGGAGCCCATCCCCGCAGGCCAGGACCTGGCGACGCTGGCTGACGCGCTGGCGGCGGCGGGCCACGGCCTGGTCATGGTGATGGGCAAGGGCGGCGTGGGCAAGACCACTATCGCCGCGGCGCTGGCCCTGGGCCTGGTGCAGCGCGGCAAAACCGTGCACCTCAGCACCACCGACCCCGCCGCCCACCTGGCGGGCACGCTGGCGGGCGCACTGCCGGGCCTGCACGTAAGCCGCATCGACCCCAAGGTGGAAACACAGCGCTACGTCGACAAAATCATGGCGGCCAAGTCGCCCGACCTGAGCGCGCAGGAACAGGCGCTGCTGCTGGAAGACCTGCGCTCGCCCTGTACCGAGGAAGTGGCCGTGTTCCACGCTTTCTCGCGCATCGTTGGCGAAGCGCGCAGCGCCTTTGTGGTGCTGGACACCGCCCCCACCGGGCATTCCCTGCTGCTGATGGATGCCACCGGGGCGTACCACCGGCAGATGGTGCGGGAGTTTGAAGGCAAAAACGCGGGCCACGTGGTGACCCCGCTGATGCGGCTGCAAGATGCTGCCTACACCAAGATCATCCTGGTGACCCTGCCCGAAGTAACCCCGGTGTCGCAGGCCGCCGCCTTGCAAGACGACCTGCGCCGGGCCCACATCGAACCCTACGCCTGGGTGCTCAACAAGAGCGTGTTGGCTGCGGGCACCCACGACCCCCTGCTGGCGGCGCGGCTGGCAGGCGAACGCAAGCAAATGGAACGCATGTCCGCAGGATTGGCCCCGCGCAGCTTCGTGGTGCCCTGGCTGACCCGGCCACCGATTGGCATCCCGGAGCTGGCAAAGATGGTGGGCCATTAAGGGGGCATCCAGCTGATCGCGCTGCGCCCCATTCACTATCAAATTAAGAGCTGGCTACGCTTATTCCATGGGCGCAAGAGGCTCTTTTTTCTTAAATTGATTGAAGGGCTTACCGGGGTGAACGCCCTTGGCTATCGCAAGCTTGCTCATCAGAACTATTCCCGCATCCATTCACACCCATTGCTGTCTCACCATCGGCTGTCGCCATTTATAAATGGGTGTAATTGGGCGTAATATTGGTTTTATGCTTCGCACAGACTCTATCCACATCACACCGGAAATCCTGAACCTGATCGCTCGGATCGACGAGTTCAAAGGTGCCTGGCGTGCCCTGGGGACGCTTGCGCCCGAACGCCTTTCGGCCTTGCGCAGGGTGGCCACCATTGAAAGCATTGGCTCGTCCACGCGCATCGAGGGTAGCAAGCTGACCGATCGGGAGGTGGAAAAGCTGTTGTCCAACCTCGCAATCCAGTCTTTTGACACCCGCGATGAGCAGGAGGTCGCTGGCTACGCAGAGTTGATGGACCTGGTGCTCAGCGCCTGGAGGGATATTCCTTTCAACGAGAACTATGTCAAGCAACTGCACCAGATCCTGCTGCGCCATAGCGAGAAAGATGCGCGCCACCGGGGGCAGTACAAAACCAACTCCAACAGCGTGGCCGCGTTCGATGACAGCGAGGTGCAGATTGGCATCGTGTTTGAGACGGCTAGTCCCTTTGACACGCCCCGCCTGATGGCCGAACTGGTGGCCTGGGTCAATGGCGAACGCGACAAGGCGCAACTCCACCCCTTGCTGATCATCGCGATCTTCGTGGTGGTGTTTCTGGAGATCCACCCGTTCCAGGACGGCAATGGCCGCCTCAGCCGCGTTTTGACCACATTGCTCTTGATCCAGGCGGGCTATGCCTATGTGCCGTACAGCTCGCTGGAAAGCGTGATCGAGCTCAACAAGGAGGCCTATTACCTGGCCTTGCGGCAGACGCAAGGATCCATCCGAACCGATGCCCCCCACTGGCAGCCTTGGCTGGTGTTCTTCCTGCGCTCGCTGGCCGAGCAGGTTCGGCGGCTGGAGAAGAAGGTGGAGCGCGAGAGGATCGTGCTGGCCACCTTGCCCGACCTGTCATTGCAGATCGTCGAATTTGCCCGGGAGCATGGGCGCATCACGATCGGCAATGCCATCAAATTGACCGGGGCCAGTCGAAATACCTTGAAGCAGCACTTCCGCAATTTGGTGGAGCAAGGCCATCTGAACCAGCAAGGCGGTGGGCGCGGTGTTTGGTATGAACTCAAGTGAGCCCATAGCCTGCTGGTTTCCAATAAAAAATGCGTTTGCTATTAATTAAAGAGCTGCTCGTGCTTGTCCCACCAGCACAAGCAGCTCTTTTTGTTCACAAGCTGCAGGCGCTCATTTCCTCTTCGCCGCCCTCGGCTTCTTCCACCTCCACATAGCGGTTCACCGGCACCGGCAAATCCAGGTTGTCGCGCAGCGTGCCCTGGCCGTATTCGGTGCGGTAGATGCCGCGCGCCTGCAGCAGCGGCACCACCAGAGCCACAAAGTCTTTCAACGAGGTGTTGGGCAGGGCTTCGAAGAAGTTGAAGCCGTCGGCGCCGCCATGTGTGAACCAGCGCTGGATCTCGTCCGCCACCTGCTCGGCGGTGCCGACGAAGCTGCGTTTCGGGCGGGCGTGCCACAGGGCGACTTCGCGCAACGTCCAGCCCTTGTCCTTGGCAACCTGCTTGATGCGGTCGCTGGCGCTTTGCTGGCTGTTGCGGCCCAGGTCGCCCAGGTCGGGGAAGGGGGCATCCAGCGGGTAGGCCGAGAAGTCGTGGTCGTTGAAGGGCCGGGCCAGCGCGGCGATGGCGTTTTCGATGGGCACCAGGGCGGCGGATTCTTCGTACTTGCGCTCGGCCTCTTCGGCGGTGCGGCCCACGATGGGGCGGATGCCGGGCAGCAGGTGCACCTCGTCAGGGTTGCGGCCCGCAGCGGCCACGCGGGCTTTGACGTCGCGGTAATAGGCCTGGGCTTCTTCCAGCGTGTCGGCGTGGAAGAAGATGGCATCGGCCTGGGTGGCGGCGAAATGCTTGCCGTCTTCGGACGCTCCGGCCTGGAAGATCACCGGCTGGCCCTGGCGCGAGCGGCTGATGTTCAGCGGCCCTTCCACGGCAAAGAAGTCGCCCTTGTGGTCCAGCCGGTGCAGCTTGGCGGGGTCGAAGAACACGCCGGTGGCCTTGTCGCGCACCAGCGCGTCGTCTTCCCACGAATCCCACAGGCCTTGCACCACGCCCAGGTGCTCCTTGGCCAGCGCGTAGCGCACATCGTGGTCGTAGTGGGTGGGCTTGCTGTAGTTGCGGGCGCTGCCGTCCAGCCACGAGGTCACCACGTTCCAGCCCGCGCGGCCATTGCTGATGTGGTCCAGCGAGGCAAACTGCCGCGCCACGGTGAAAGGCTCGCTGTAGCTCGCGGTGACGGTGGCCACCAGGCCGATGTGCGAGGTCACCGCTGCCAGCGCCGACAGAATCGTCAGCGGCTCAAAGCGGTTCAGGTAGTGCGGGCTGGAGCGCGGCGTGATGTGCACGCTGTCGGCCACAAACAAGAAGTCAAACCGGCCCTCTTCGGCCAGTTGCGCCTGCTGGGTGTAGAACTTGAAGTTGACGCTGGCATCGGTGACCGCCTCCGGGTGGCGCCAATCGCCCCAGCCTGCGCCCACCCCGTGCAGCACGAATCCAAATTTGAGTTGTCTGGCCATGGTGGCGCTTTCCGAGAAGTTGAAGAACTTCAGCACCTTAGCGACGCGGGCGGGGCGGGGGAAGGAAGGGTTTCAGATATGGATATGCGGGCGATTGCCATAGGTGGAGCAGCGCAAACCTGTGGGCAGTCAGCGCCATGCGGATGCGATTTGTAGTGAAAACGTATATACTTTTTCAGTATTTTTGAGGGCCCACACCATGTCTAAAGAAGCTGTTTTCACGATGAAGTTGGAGCCTGCGTTGCGCGCGGACTTCATGGCCGAAGCCGAGGCCACCCACCGGCCCGCGTCGCAGGTCTTGCGCGAGTTGATGCGTGAGTTTGTCCAGCGCCAGCGTGAGGCGCGGGACTATGACGCGTTTCTGGCCCGCAAAGTGGATTCGGGCCGCGCCTCAATGCATGCTGGTGTGGGTCACTCCAATGAGGAAGTGGAAGCCATATTCGCCGCCCGGCGTGCCGTCGCCTCGAACCAAGTGTGAGGGTCGTTTGGACACCGGAGGCGCTGCAGGATCGGTCCGATATATGGGACTACATCGGAGCCGATAACCCGCGCGCCGCCGCCCGCATGGACGCTCTTTTCAGCGATGCCGCTGCCAGGCTTGGCGACCACCCCAAGCTGGGAAAGCCGGGAAAGATCCAGGGGACACGCGAACTGGTAGTGCATGAAAGCTACCGGCTGGTGTACGAAATCAACGGCGAAACTGTTTGGGTGTTAACACTGGTCCACACTGCGCGCCAGTGGCCATTCGTTCGTGACTGAGGCGGCCCCTCAAATCACATAGTTAATCGCCTCCGCATTCCCCGCCAGCGCCTGCTCCACCGCCCCCCGGTCCAGCGTGGGCGCGAACGACTCGATGAACGCGTACACGTAGCCGCGCAGATAGGCCCCGCGCCGCACGGCCAGCTTGGTCATGTTGATGCCGAACAGGTGGCCGGCGTCAACGGCGCGCAGGGCCAGGTCGCGCTCGGCCTCGAAGGCGATGGAGGCCACGATGCCCACGCCCATGCCCAGCTCCACATAGGTCTTGATCACGTCGGCATCCATGGCGGCGATGGCGATGTGGGGCACCAGTTGCTGCTGGGCAAAGGCCTGGTCGATGCGGGTGCGGCCGGTGAAGCCGTTGTCGTAGGTGATCAGCGGGTAGCGGGCCAGTTGCTCCAGCGTCAGCGGGCCGTCCAGCAGGGCGTGGCCGGGTGGCACGATGACCGAGTGCGTCCAGGGGTAGCAGGGCAGGGCGACCAGCTCGTCGTACTGGGTGAGCGCCTCGGTGGCAATACCCACGTCGGCCTCGCCCGACAGCAGCATTTCGGCCACGTGCGCGGGCGAGCCCTGGTGCAGGTGCAGGGTGACGTTGGGGAACTGGCTGCGAAACTCCTGCACCGCCATGGGCAGGGCGTAGCGCGCCTGGGAATGGGTGGCGGCGATCGACAGCATGCCGCTTTGGCGTGAGACAAATTCTTCCCCGGCTTTGCGCAGGTTGCTGCTGTCCTGCAGCATGCGTTCGATGATGGGCAGCACGTGGCCGCCGGGGTCGGTCAGGCCGGTGAGGCGTTTGCCTGCGCGCACAAACAGCTCAATGCCCAGCTCTTCCTCCAGCTCGCGGATCTGGCGGCTCACGCCGGGCTGGGAGGTGTGCAGCACGTTGGCCACCTCGGTGAGGTTAAAACCGCGCCGCACGGTCTCGCGGACGGAGCGCAATTGCTGGAAATTCATATAAGAGTGCTATATTTAATAACTGAATTTGATTATTTGCCAAATTGTGCTTTACACAAACTAACAAATCGTAGATTCGATATGGCGTAACTATCTGAGAGGTCGATGAGGACAAGCCGCATATGCATAAACGTTTTGCTTCGTTGGCCCCGTTGAGCCGCAGGCGTACGCTAGTGTCGAGTCAAGTGTGATGTGTCGAGTTTGCGCAAGGCTATCGGCGTGCAGTGCTAGGCGTGGGCCGCCGCCCAGGCTAGTGCCTGGGCAAGGACTGCAACGACGCAATGCGCGTTGAGAGCAAGTGCAAACCGACAGATCATGCTTGACTCGACACTAAACCCATCGCCACACCGGATGCCCACCATGCCCCACCAACCAACCTCCTTTGGTTCCGACATTGCCAGCCAGCGTGCCCGTGCCATCAGCGCATTTTTGGACAACGTGCGCCAGCTGCTGCCCGACCCGCGGCAGGCCCAGCCCGCGCAGTTGGCCGCAGTGGCCCAGGCGCTGGAGCAGCTGGGCCTGCGCCAGGACCTGTTTGTGCCCGCGCACTTCCCGGTGTCGGCCGCCGACCCGGCCCACATCTACCGCCTGGCCGAAGATGCCGATGGCCGCTACGCGCTCTACATCTCGGCCGCGCTGCCGGGCAAGGGCCAGCCGCCGCACGACCACACCACCTGGGCCATCATTGCCGGGGTGCAGGGGAAAGAGCGCAACGTGGTCTATGGCCGCCAGCCCACCGACGACCCGGCGCAAGACCGTCTGAAGCCGCTGCGCACTATCGACGTGGTGCCCGGCACCTCGGTCACCCTGACCCCCGACGAGGTGCACACCATCGTGCTGCTCGATGGCGCGCCGGGCCTGCACCTCCATCTCTACGGCCTGGCGCTGGACCGCTTGGTCAACCGGGTGGTGTTCGCCGGTACCGACGGCGGCACCTACCGCACCTTTGCGCCGCCTGCGCTGATCCGCCATGCGCGCATAGCCCCCCTGGCCTTGCAGGCCGCGCTGGAGGACGGCCACGACATTGCCGTGCTGGACGTGCGCGACAAGGCCGAGCGCGCCGTGGCCCACATTCCCTACACCGTGTCGGCCCCGCTGGAGCGGCTGGAGCTGCTGGTCGAGCGCCTGGTGCCCAACCGGGGGACCCGCACCGTGCTGGTCGATACCGACGAGACCCGCGCCCACCTGGCCGCCGCCACCCTGGTGCGCCAGGGCTGGCTGAACGTGTCGGTGCTGACCGGTGGCACCGATGCCTGGTTTGCGGCAGGTTTTGCACTGGTGGGCGGCAGCCAGCAGGTGGAGGCGCTGGCAAGCTGATGCTATGTAAAAAGGAGCTGCTTGCGCTGGATTAATAAGCGCTGGAGGCACTTTTCATTTAAATTTTTGTAGAGGGAAGTCACAGAGGGCAACTGTGGGAACTTGGGCTGGTGGCCTTAAGGTCACCAGCCATTTTTTTGCCCGCAACACATTCCGCATAAGCACATCTGATTCGCGTCGTTGGCAATGCGGGCGCGCCCCGCTACCGTGGCAGTTTCGTTTTCTGCAAAGTAAATCCATGCAAGTGCAAGCCCTCGGCCCCACCATCGGGGCGCTGGTGTCCGATATCGACCTGACCCTTCCCCTGGCCGACCCCCAGCGCGACGCATTGCTGGCGGCGCTGCTGCAGCACCATGTGCTGTTTTTTGAAAACCAGCCGCTCACCGCACCGCAGCACCGCGACCTGGCGGCCCGCTTTGGCAGCCTGCACATCCACCCCATCTACCCGCAGCACGCCGAGGCCCGCGAGATCATCCTGCTGGACACCGACCTCGACAACCCGCCCGACAACGACAACTGGCACACCGATGTGACCTTTATCGACACCCCGCCCATGGGGGCTTTGCTGTCGGCCCGGCACTTGCCCCCCTCCGGCGGCGACACGCTGTGGTCCAGCGGCATTGCGGCCTACGAGGCTTTGTCGGAACCGTTTCGGCGCTTCATCGACCCGCTGCATGCCGAGCACGACTTTGCCCAGTCGTTCCCGGCCTGGCGCTACGCCCGCACGCCCGACGAGCGGCAACGCTGGGAGGCCGCCTGTGCCAAAAACCCACCGGTGGTGCACCCGGCGGTGCGCACCCACCCGGTCAGCGGGCGGCGCGGCCTGTTTGTGAACGAGGGTTTTACCAGCCGCATCGTCGAGCTGGAAAAGAAGGAGAGCGATGCGGTGATGGGCTATTTGCGCGGCCATATCGCCAAGCCCGAGTTCACCGTGCGCTGGCGCTGGAAGCAGTTTGACCTGGCCTTCTGGGACAACCGGCTGACCCAGCACTACGCCACGGTGGACTACCTGCCGCACCGCCGCGTGATGCACCGCGCCACCATCGTGGGCGACAAGCCCTTCTAAGCCGCCAGCGGCGTGCGGATGTCGGCCAGAAACTGCTGCGCCCGCGGGTGCTGCGGCTGGGTAAAAAAGTCCTGCGGCGTGGCCCGCTCCAGCACCCGGCCCTGGTCCATGAACAGCACGCGGTCGGCCACCTCGCGGGCGAAGCCCATTTCGTGGGTCACACAGACCATGGTCATGCCGTCCTGGGCCAGGGAGCGCATCACCTGCAGCACCTCGCCCACCATCTCGGGGTCCAGCGCGCTGGTGGGTTCGTCAAACAGCATCAGCGGCGGGCGCATGGCCAGGGCGCGGGCAATCGCCACCCGCTGCTGCTGGCCGCCCGACAGCGCGGCGGGAAAGGCATCGGCCTTGTGCGCCAGGCCTACGCGCTCCAGCAGGTTCAAGGCCTCTTCGCGGGCCACGGCGGGGCGCAGGCCGCGCAGGCGCAGCGGGGCCAGGGTGCAGTTCTCCAGCGCGGTGAGGTGCGGAAACAGGTTGAATTGCTGGAACACAAAACCGATGCCCGAGCGCAGCTGGTTCACGTCCACGCCGCGGCGGTAGATGTCCTGGCCGTCGAGCTGGATGCTGCCGGACTGGATGGATTCCAGCCGGTTCAGGGTGCGGATCAGGGTGGACTTGCCGGAGCCGGACGGCCCGCAGACCACCACCACCTCGCCGCGCGCGATGGTCTCGGTCACGTCTACCAGGGCGTGGTAGTCGCCGTACCATTTGTTGACCTTGTGCAGTTGGATCATGCGGAAACTCTCACAGTGTGGGTGCGATGCTCCAGCCAGTAGGCGCAACGCGACAGGCCAAAGCACAAAACAAAATAGGCCAGCGCCAGCAGGGTGTAGACGGCGGTGCTCTGGGTGAACACCTGGGTGTTGATCTGTGCGGCGATGAAGGACACCTCGGTCAGCCCGATGATGTAGCCCAGCGAGGTGGCCTTGATGGTGGCCACAAACTGGTTCACCAGCGACGGCAGCATGTGGCGCAGGCCCTGCGGCAGCACCACCAGGCGCATAGTGGCAAGGTAGCCCAAACCCAGCGAGCGGGCGGCTTCCACCTGGCCCTTGGGCACACCCCGGATGCCTGCGCGCACGATCTCGGCCAGGTACACGCTGTCAAACACCACCAGCGCCATCAGCATGGTGCTGAACTGTTCGGTCTTGTGGCCGGTGAGGCTGGGCAGAAAGAAGTAGGCCCAGAAGATCACCATCAGTAGCGGCACCCCGCGCACGATGTACACCCCGGCGGTGACCGGCCAGCGGATGGCGCGGTACGGGCTGACGCGTGCCAGGCCCAGGCCTATGCCCAGCGGCAGCGACAACAGCAGCGCCAGCGCGGCCAGCAGTACCGTCAGCGCCAGCCCGCCCAGGGGGCCGTTCGGGTACTGCCCGACCAGAAAATAGACCCAGTAGGTCTGGATAAGCTCCCACATGGTCGTGGCCTTAAACAGTGCGCACCGGGTAGCGGTGGTGGTACCACGCGCCCAGTCCGGTAATGGCCAGCGACACCAGCAGGTAGGCGCTGGTGGCAAAGGCAAACGCTTCGGCGCTGCGGAAGGTGGCCGACTCGACCTTGGCCGCCTGGTACATCAGTTCGGCCACGCCGATGACGGTGGCCACGCTGGTGTCCTTCCACAGGTTCAAGGTTTGCGACAGCAGCGGCGGTATGGTCACGCGCAGCGCCTGCGGCAGCACCACCAGGCGCATGGTGGCCAGAAAACCAAAACCCAGCGCGCGGCTCGCCTCGGTTTGCACCAGTGGCACGGCGCGGATGCCGCTGCGGATGTCTTCGGCCATGTAGGCGGCGGTGTACAGCGTGAGCGCCACCACGGCGCTGATGGCCTCGATGTTGCGGGCGTACAGCCATTCCTTGAGCGCATCGGGCAGCAGCTCGGGCGCGCCGAAGTACCAGAAGAGCAGGTGCGCCAGCAGCGGCACATTGCGGATACTTTCCACATACAGCCAGCCCAGGCCGCGCAGCAGTTTGAGTGGCGACAGGCGCAGCAAGGCGATGGCCGCACCCAGCGGTAGCGCCAGCACCAGGGTGGTGCCTGCCAGTTGCAAGGACAGCAGAAAGCCGCTGACCAGCCAGTCGTGGTACTGCCCGGCGCGCAGCAGGTTCAGATCAAAATTCAACATAAAAATGGGAACAGGCCGCAGTGCGGCCTGTGTTGTGCGCCAAGGGGTTTAGATCTGGTCGCTGTCGATCTTGAAGGTGCGCTTGTCGAACTGCAGCTTGGTGTCCGGCCCGTACCATTTGACAAACAGCTTGTTGGCATCGCCCGAGCTTTCCAGGTCGCGCAGCACGCCGTCCACCAGGGTCTTCAGGCCTTTCTCGCCCTTCTTCAGGCCCAGCGCCAGCGGCTCCACGCTGATGCTTTGCGACAGGATGGCGTAGTCTTTCTTGGCAGCGCCCAGCTTGGCGTAGTCGTTGACCAGCGAGGCCTCGTCGTTCACATAGCCCACGCCTTTGCCCTGTTGCAGTGCCAGAAAAGCCTGCTGGGTGGTCTCGAAGGTCACCACGTCCACGCCCGGTACGGCTTTGCGGATGTTGGGCTCTTGCGTGCCGCCTTTGACGGTGAGTACCTTCTTGCCGCCGAGTGCGGGCAGGTCGGTAATGCCGCTGCTGGTCTTGACCAATACTTTCTGGCCGGTGACGAAGGTGGTCAGCGAAAAATCGACCTGGGCTTCACGCTCTTTGTTGTGCGTCAGCGAGGCGGCCAGGATGTCCACCCGGCCTTGCTGCAGCTCGGGGATGCGGGCGGCCACGGCCAGCTGCTTGAACACCGGCTTCACGCCCAGTTTCTTGGCGATGGCGTTGCCGATGTCCACCTCGTAGCCCACGATTTCACGGGTCTTGGGATCGACAAAGCTGTTGGGTTCGTCCGTGCCGAGCACGCCGATGACGATCTCGCCTTTTTTCTTGATGTCGTCCAGCTGGTCGGCCCAGGCGGCGTGGGCAAACAAGGACGTGGCGAGCGCGGCGGCCAAAACAACGGAGGGGCGAATATGCATGGTGTGGATTCCCTGTAAGTGGTGAGGAGCCCGAATGTAGAGAGGCAACGCCGCGCCGTGAACGAAGCATTTGGGATATGCAAACGAGAAAATCGCATAACCAGCCTCAGATAGATTCGTTGTTTGCTGTGGACTTTTAAGTCGTTGGTGCGTGCCGGCTTTGCCTCTAGAGTGGCCATTTTTAGCTCTTAGGAAAGCACCGCCATGTCTTCGATTTATGCCGACAACTCCCTGTCGATTGGCCGCACGCCACTGGTGCGCCTGAACCGCATCACCGACGGTGCCGCAGCCACCGTGCTGGCCAAGATCGAGGGGCGCAACCCGGCGTATTCGGTGAAATGCCGCATCGGCGCGGCGCTGATCTGGGACGCAGAAAAGCGCGGCCTGCTCGGCCCCGGCAAGGAAATCATCGAGCCCACCAGCGGCAACACCGGCATCGCGCTGGCCTTTGTGGCGGCCTCCAAAGGCATCCCCATCACCCTGACCATGCCCGAGACCATGAGCATCGAGCGGCGCAAGATTCTGCTGGCCTATGGTGCCAAGCTGGTCCTCACCGAAGGTGCCAAGGGCATGAAGGGGGCCATCGCCAAGGCCGAAGAAATTGCGGCCAGCGACCCCAAGTACGTGCTGCTGCAGCAGTTCAAGAACCCGGCCAACCCCGCCATCCACGCCACCACCACCGGCCCGGAAATCTGGCAGGACACCGATGGCCAGATCGACATCCTGGTCTCGGGCGTGGGCACCGGCGGCACCATCACCGGCGTGTCGCGTTACATCAAGCACATCCAGGGCAAGGCCATTATTTCGGTAGCGGTGGAGCCCACGGCCAGCCCGGTGCTGACGCAGAAGCGGGCGGGCGAAGAGATCAAGCCCGGCCCGCACAAGATCCAGGGCATAGGCGCAGGCTTTGTGCCCGATGTGCTGGATTTGTCGCTGGTGGACGCTATCGAGCAGGTCAGCAATGAAGATGCCGTGGACTAGGCCCGTCGCCTGGCGCGCGAAGAGGGCATTTTGGCGGGCATCTCCTGCGGTGCGGCGGTGGCGGCGGCGGTGCGCTGGGCGAAAAAGCCCGAGAGCGCAGGCAAGACGATTGTGGTGATCCTGCCGGATTCGGGCGAACGGTATCTGAGCTCGGTGCTGTTTGAGGGTGTGTTCGATGCCGCAGGTGTTGCGGCCTGAGATATATAAAAAATCGCCTGATTAGCTACCTGCCTCAGACCACTGAATATCGCAGCGAGGAAGCGGCCTTGTCGTGACAGCGGCGCGCAGCAAACGCGGCAGCATCGCTGGCAAATCAAACCGGCGGTTGAAGCGGTAGGCGAACTCGGCCAAGTA
>CAUPNG010000037.1:0-5681 GCA_963512605.1 uncultured Albidiferax sp.
ATAATCGGCGTGGCCTGGGCAGTCGACGTGGGCGTAATGGCGGTTGGCGGTTTCGTATTCGACGTGGGCGGTATTGATGGTAATACCGCGCGCTTTTTCTTCGGGCGCTGCGTCGATTTGGTCGTAGGCCTTGGCCTGGCCGCCGAACTTGGCTGCCAGCACGGTGGTGATGGCGGCGGTCAGCGTGGTTTTGCCATGGTCAACGTGGCCGATCGTGCCCACATTGACGTGGGGCTTGGTACGTGTGAACTTTTCTTTTCCCATTTTTCAACTCTCCAAGGAGCTCCGAAAAAAATAAACCAAATTTACCCAACCATCGGCACCTACTGGATTCGGCGCGCCTTCAAAATACTGGTGCCCATTCCGGGAATCGGACCCGGGACCTCTCCCTTACCAAGGGAGTGCTCTGCCACTGAGCCAAATGGGCACTTGTTACATTGCTGCGGAAGGTCCAAAGCAACGCAACTTCAACTAACTACTGACAAACGCCTTTGGAGCGGGAGACGGGAATCGAACCCGCGTCATTAGCTTGGAAGGCTAGGGTTCTACCATTGAACTACTCCCGCGTTCTGATGCCGAGGCATCAGAGGCGAAACATTTACGCCAAACCCAAAACCCGCTTGTCAATACTTTCAAAAACTGGCTGTCATTGCTGACGTTTCGCTGGTGGAGAGGGCTGGATTCGAACCAGCGTACTCGTAAGAGGGCAGATTTACAGTCTGCTGCCATTAACCACTCGGCCACCTCTCCGGCGAAGCCTTAAATTATAGCACAGAGTTTTTAGCTCGCTAGCAACTCTGTGTTTAACAGCTTTCAATCATACCGCGTTGTGGTGATCGATGGCTTCGGGCTGCTTAATTTTGTCTTCACGTCGAACCCGACCAGTCGATGGCGGCGGCATCCGACTGCAGCAGGAAATCGTTGGCTAGCCGAAAGTGGCCGCAACCTATGAACGGTGTGGGTGGGCGCAATGCCGAGAGCGGGGACGGGTGGTTGGATTGCAACAACAGACTGCGCCTGCCAAAAGCTGTGGCGACTTGCTGAATCAAAGGCGCTTTGCTCTGGGCGTGGGCCCCCCACAGCAGGTAGACGCACACCGGTGCGGTTTGTGCAACTTGCATGACCACCGCGTCCGTCAGGGCTTCCCAGCCGTGTTTGGCGTGGCTGGCGGGGAGCCCGTCCTCGACCGTCAGGCAGGTGTTGAGCAGCAACACGCCTTGCTCGGCCCACGCGGCAAGGGATCCGCCTGGGGCGCGGGGCGGCATGCCTTCTTGCTGAAGCTCTTTGAAGATGTTGCGCAGCGAGGGCGGTGGCTGGATACCGGGCGCGACAGAAAATGCCAGCCCTTCGGCCTGGCCGGGTCCGTGGTAGGGGTCTTGCCCCAGGATGACCACCTTGACGGCGCTCAGCGGCGTGAGGGCCAGGGCGCGCAAAGGCTGTGGTGGGTAAATCGTGGCTTTCTGGACCAGGCGCTGGTTCAGAAACTGGCTGAGCTGCAGGCCCTGAGCCGAAGCCAGAAAGTCCGCCAGGCAGGGCTGCCAGTCCGGCCCGACGCAGTTGGCCGGTGGCGGCCAGCTTTGCAGGCAATCCTCTTGGAAAAGAGGCACGGCGGGGCTTTACTGGGTGCCGAACAAGCCCGCCAGCGCCACGCCAGGGTCGGCTGCGCGCATGAAGGCTTCGCCGACCAGAAACGCGTGGATGTTGGCATCGCGCATGCGCTGCACGTCGGCCGTGGTCAGGATGCCGCTCTCGGTGACCAGCAGACGGTCTGCAGGCACGTCTTTTTGCAGCGTCAGCGTAGTGTCCAGGCTGACTTCGAAGGTGCGTAGATTGCGGTTATTGATGCCGATCAGCGGGGTTTTCAGTTTCAGGCCACGCTGCAGCTCGGCGGCATCGTGTACTTCCACCAGCACCGCCATGTCCAGCGAGCGGGCGATGGCCTCCAGTTCGGCCATGTGGCCATCGTCCAGGGCCGCAGCGATCAGCAGAATGCAGTCGGCCCCCATGGCGCGGGATTCATAGACCTGGTAGGCATCGACGATGAAGTCTTTACGCAGCACCGGCAACTGGCAGGAGGCGCGCGCCTGTTTCAGGTAGTCCACCTGGCCTTGGAAGAATTGCTTGTCAGTGAGCACGGACAAACAGGCCGCGCCGTATTCGGCGTAGCTTTGGGCGATGTCGGCGGGGATGAAATCGGCGCGCAGCACGCCTTTGGAAGGGCTGGCTTTTTTGATTTCGGCGATGACGGCGGCCTGCCCGGCGGCTATCTTTTTGCGCATGGCACCCACGAAGTCGCGGGTCAGCACGCGGGATTCGGCGTCGGCACGCATGTCTGCCAGAGAGGTGCGGCGCATCGCGGTGGCGATTTCTGTGCGCTTGACGGTGATGATTTGTTCGAGGATGTCAGACATGGAGGGGCTCAGGCGGGTTCAGCGGGAATGCCCTGCATTATCCATCCCGGCCATTCAAGGCAGCTCGGCACTGGCCATGCGGGCCACGATGGTGGAGGCTCGGCTGCCCAGGTAGCCGGATTTGGGCAGTTTTTCAAAATACTTGGGCCGGGGCAGCATTACAGCCAGCCGGGCGGCCTCATACGCGCTGAGGCGGGACGCGGGTTTGCGGTAATAGTGCTGCGCGGCAGCCTCAGCACCAAACACGCCTTCGCCCCATTCCACGTTGTTCAGGTAGATCTCGAGGATGCGCTGCTTGTCCAACACATGCTCCAGCACCATGGTGAGCACGAATTCCTGGCCCTTGCGCAGCAACGTGCGTTCGCCCGACAGCAGCAGGTTTTTCGCCAGTTGCTGGGTGATGGTGGAGCCGCCGATGACCTTGGGTGGTTTGACCGGCTTGACCGAGTTGGCCTGGGCGGTTGCTTTGGCCTTGGCCGGGGCGGCCAGTTTGGCGGCACGCGCCTCGGCTTTTTCGTTCTTTTCCCAGGCTTTTTCCAGCGCCTCCCAGTCCACGCCGTCGTGGTTGCTGAAGCTGCTGTCTTCGGAGGCGATGACGGCGCGTTTGAGGTTGTCCGAAATCTGGCTGTATGGCACCCATTCCTGCTTCCAGCGCAGGGTTTTGTCGGCGCTGGTCAGCAGCCGCCAGGCTTCCGAGCGTTCAAACGCGGTGGATTGCGGATCCACGACCAGCATCAGCGCGATGCGGCCCACAAAAAACAGTTGCAGCGCCAGCGTGGCAAAAACCACCAGCACCAGCCAGCGCAGCAGGGAGCGCATCGGGTCAGCCCAGCGTGGCGCGCAGCTCGGCCAGCACCTGGGCAGACGGTGGGCGCACGCCGCGCCAGAGCAAAAAGCCCTCGGCGGCCTGCTCGACCAGCATGCCCAGGCCGTCACGTGCAACGGCCTCGTGCGCGCGGGCCCAGTCCATGAAACCGGCCGCCGCCGGGCCGTACATCATGTCCAGCGCCAGCGCACCGGCTTGCAGCACGCTGGGCGACACCGGCACGCCTGCGCCGCTGAGGCTGCTGGCGGTGGCGTTGACTACCACGTGGTAAGGCGTTTGCACGGCGGCCAGCTCGGCGCTGTCGACCTGCACGCCGTGGGCCTGGGCCAGTGCGGCGTGGCGTGCCACCAGGGCTTCGGCTTTGCCCAGGGTGCGGTTGGCTACGGTAATGCGGCGGGCCTGGGCGGCGATCAGCGGCCCCAGCACCCCGGCGGACGCGCCACCAGCGCCGATCAGCAGCACGTCGCGACCCGCC
Organism: uncultured Albidiferax sp.; assembly: GCA_963512605.1. GTDB lineage: Bacteria > Pseudomonadota > Gammaproteobacteria > Burkholderiales > Burkholderiaceae_C > Rhodoferax_B. The sequence continues at coordinate 3,713 of CAUPNG010000037.1, forward strand.
AGGGCCACCCCGGCATTGTTCTGGATGTCGTTGACCAGGCCTGCGCCATCGGTGTTGTCGGCATGGATGCCGCCATCGCGGAAGTGCAGGAAGTTGCTGGCCCCGGCCAGTTGGGCGCGCGGCAACAGGTGGTCGGCCAGTGCGGCCGCCTCAAATTTGAAGGGCACGGTGATGTTGCAGCCCAGCCCGCCCTCGGCGCGGAAGGCGGCCACTGCCTGCGCAAAGCCGTCCAGCGGCACCAGGCGCTTCTCGTACTGCAGGCTGTGGCCCATCAACACGGCAAACCGGTTCTGGATCCACGGCGACCGGCTGTGTTCTATCGGGTTGCCCATCACGCAATAGCGGTCCATACAGGTACTTTCTGGTTGAAAAAAGGGTCAGGGATTCAATGGATTCAGGGGGTGGTGCCGCCCTTGGTTTCCAGCGTCTGGTCGCGGGTGAAGCGAAAGCGCGACACCACCACCAACTGGTCCACTTTAGCCCGCATTGCGTCGCTGAACAGGCCAAACGGCCCGGCATTGCGCACGATGGCCTCGGCGCGGCGGTCCAGCGTGCGGTTGCCCGAGCTTTCGGCGATCTGGGTAGCCAGCACCTGGCCGTCGAAGTTGACGGTGACGATCATGGTCAGCGCGCCATACAGCTTTTTGCCCGCCACTTCGGGGAAGTTTTCGGTGCCCCGGTCTTCTACCCGGCGGCGCAGGTTGTCGTAGTACACCGCGTACACCTCTTCGCGTGTGGCGGGGCTGACATAGCGGCGCTTGGGGCGGGCATTTTCCTGGTTGATACGCCGCTCGATTTCGCCCAGCAGGTTCAGCAGCTGGCGGCGTTTTTCTTCCTGCGCGGCGGCTTCGGGCGAATTGCTGGCCTTTTTGGGGTCCGGAATCGGCAGGCTGGCCAACTGCTGGGTCACCTGCGCCAGCAGCATGGTTTGCTGCTGCTGCATCGCGTCCATCTTGCGCTGCGTGGCTTCCATGGTTTCGCCCAGGTCGGTGATGGCCGATGGCGGCAGCGGCGAGGTGGCGCGGCCTGCATCCGCCTCACCGCCGCCGGCCAGTGAGGCTTGGGCAATCGCCGCGGCGCGGTCGGGGGGAGTGGTGGACTTGGCGTTGACCAGAATCACCTCCAGCGGCGTGTCCTGAAACACCCGGTTGAAGGAGTCGGGGGCGACGAAGCGCAGCGTCAGCAGCACCGCGTGCAGGGTGATGGACACCCCGAGTGCAATCTGCAGGGCGGTGAAGTTGCGAAGAAAGCGCCAGGTCACGGTGCGGGTTCGACGGCGGATGCGGCGGCGGCTTCGGGCTCGTCCATATCGACGGCGATGGCAATCGGCCCGGCGGAGGTGTCGTCTTCGTCGTCCTCGGCTTCTTCAGCGGGTGCATCGGATGCCACCTCGACCGGCGTGTCCAGCCGCTCGACCACGGTGCCATGCACGTCCAGCGTGATTTCGTCGATGTCGCCCAGCTTGACCCGCACCTTGGCACCGCGCGGCGCGTCGCCCATCACGGGCAACACCAGCGGCAAATCGTCCGCGCGGACCATGCCGTCTTTGAAGATGCTGCCGACGATCTCGGTGATGCCGTTTTGCTGCAGGTACTTCAGCGTCCAGAAGCGCTCCATCGCGCCCTGGTAGCCGTTGTAGGTGGCGTAGGCTGCGTCAAACATCGAGATGATGGAGAACAGGTCGGCATCCTTGGGCTTGAACGGCGCGGCCAGGGCGGCGGTTTTACCGTGCCGGGCGCAGGCGATGATCTGCCATTGGTTGACCAGGTCGGTATAGCGGCGCAGGGGCGAGGTGCTCCAGGCATAGCTTTTTACCCCGATGCCTGCGTGCGGCAGCGCCTTGGTGCCCATGCGCACCTTCACGCCGGGCAGCAGGCTGGCCTGGCTGCGGTAGATGCCGGGCACGCCGTTCTCGGCCATCCACTGGCCCCAGGTGCTGTTGGCCAGGATCATGGCCTCGGCCACCATC
>CAUPNG010000038.1:0-5650 GCA_963512605.1 uncultured Albidiferax sp.
CGGCCCGCACCTGCCGCTGAGCGTGGACACCACCCTGGTCGATGGCGTGATTGCTGCCGCGCTGCCGCTGCTGCCCGCCGATGCCTCGGTGCTGGTGCTGCCCACCCAGCAGGTGGGCTTCAGCCCCGAGCATGTGCGCTTCCCCGGCACGCTCACCTTGTCCAGCGAAACCCTCATCCGCGTCTGGACCGAGCTGGGAGCCTGCGTGGCCCGCAGCGGCGTCAAAAAGCTGTTGGTCTTTAATGCCCACGGCGGCCAGGTCAGCCTGATGGACATCGTGGCCCGCACCCTGCGCACCGAGCACGGTTTGCTGGTCTACAGCGCTAGCTGGTTCAACCTGCCGCTGGGTGACGCGAACGCATTGTTCAGCCCCGAAGAGCACCGTTTCGGCATCCACGCAGGCGACACAGAAACCTCGATGATGCTGGCCCTGCGCCCCCACACCGTGCGCATGGAGCACGCCCGCAATTTCCCGTCCACCTCGCAAGACCGCGCCGCCCAGTACCCCATCCTGGGCAACGGCAAAAGCGCCAAGCTAGGCTGGCAAATGCAGGACTACAACCCCTGCGGTGCAGCAGGCAACGCCGCCGCCGCCACCGCAGAAAAAGGCCAGGCCCTGGTGGCCACATCGGGCCAGCAACTGGCGCTGCTGCTGCAGGAGATAGCGGACCTGCCGCTGTCCACACTGGTAGATGGACCGGATCTGGGATAAATCAGGATTTAGGCCTGTTTTTCAGGCATCAAATCAACCCTTACCGCCCATTCCATCGGCGGTAGTAGCTCCTATTTTTGACATCAAAAATAGGAGCGCTTGCTTACAGTAAACCGTAGGCCAGCATGCCCGCCGTGCCCCACATCATCAGCGCCACCAGCCCGTCCAGCGCGCGCCACAGGGCGGGCGACTGCAGGCGCTGCCCCAGGAGCAGCGCGCTCAACCCCAGCCCCACAAACCACAGCACCGAGCCGCTGGCCGCACCCAGCCCAAAGAATGTGTTGCCCGGCGTGCCCCAGGCCAGCGAGGCGGTGCCGATCAGCACCAGCGTCTCTACCAGCGCGTGCGGGTTCAGCCAGGCCACGGCCAGCGCCGCGCCCACCGCCTGCTGGCGGCTCATGGCCGCTACCGGCTCGCCCACCGCCTGGTGCGCCGCCGACCCGGCACGAAACCGCCCCCAGGCCTTCCAGCCGTAGAGCAACAAAAACACCACGCCGCCGCACACCATCACCGCCTGCACCCAGCGCGGCAGCCCGCCCAGCTGCGACAGCCCCAACACCCCCAGCGCAATCAGCGCCACGTCCGACGCAATGCTCACCGCCACAGTCAAGCCCACATGCTGGCCGCGCAACCCCATGCGCAACACATGGGCGTTTTGCGGGCCAATGGCCACGATCAGCGACAGGCTGAGCAGCAAACCGGCGCTGAATGCAGGAGTGAGAAAAAAGCTGGACATGGTGGGCTCTGAAAAAAGGAATGCCCAGAGTGTCCGAGCTTTGCATAGCTTGTTAAAGTTAACTAAATTAAACTTGCATTACACAAGAATAATTTAACCATGCTCGACGCAAGACAACTCGAAGCCCTGGCCGCCGTACTCGAACACGGCGGCTTCGGCCCCGCCGCCCAGGCGCTCAACCTCACCCTGGCCGCCATCTCCCTGCGCATCAAGGGCCTGGAGGCGGCCATGGGCCAGCGCCTGCTGGTGCGCGGCAAAACCGTGCGCGCCACGCCCGCCGGACAGGCGCTGCTGGCCCATATCAAACAGCTGCGCATGATGGAAGCCGACCTGCTGGGCAATGTGCCCCGCACCAAAGGGGCGGCGAGCGCCTGGCAAACCCTGGGCGTGGCCGTCAACGCCGATTCGCTGGCCAGCTGGCTGCTACCCGGCGTAGCCGCCAGCCTGGCCCGCCACCGCCTGCTGCTGGACGTGGTGATCGACGACCAGGACCACACCCACGAGGCCCTGAAAAACGGCGACGTGGTCGGCTGCGTCAGTACCCTGGCCCAGCCCATGCGCGGCTGCCTGGCCGAACCCCTGGGCGTGATGCGTTACCGCTGCGTCGCCGCGCCCGCCCTGGTGCAGCAGTGCCGCACCAAGACCGGTGCCGTCTCGGTGCACCGCCTGCTGGCCACCCCCGCCATCATCTTTAACCGCAAAGACGGCCTGCAAGACGCCTTCCTGGCCCAGCACTTCGCCCTCACCGCCCCGCAATACCCCCGGCATTTCGTGCCGGCGGTGGATGCGTACGACAGCGCCCTGGCGCATGGCATGGGCTGGGGGATGGTGCCGGACCAGTTCCTGGTGAATCGCGAAGGGCGTTTGCCGCTTGCGGAGCTATTGCCGGGGAGTGCGGTGGAGGTGGCGCTGTATTGGCACCATTGGGAAAGGGAGCCGCTGGTGGCGCGGAGGTTGACGGGGGCGGTGAAGGGGGCAGCGGGGGGATTAAGCGGACCGCCGTAGGCGAGTCCGATTGGAGAAAGCGCTATTCGACCGCATTCGATCTTAGAAGATTAAAGCTGACTGCATATACTGCTCAAGCTCGACTTATCGGTGCCTGAGTCCAACCGTTGCGCGGCGCTATTGCAAGCTTGTTTTGCAATTGGCTGAATGAATGCAGGATTCGCAGCAAAGTCGTTGTTTAAGCTCAAATACTTCAGGCCGGACTTGCTTTGAAGAAAGGTGCTCACCTCGCGGATCTCCTGGGGAGAGAGCTTCGCCGAAACGGCGATTGCATAGATTTTTGACATGCTGTCTCTGCTCATGCTCAGCCGAAGTTCTTCACCGAAAACTCTGGCGGCTCGCTCCGTTACACCGCCCGCCTTGAGCTGCGCCTCAAATCCTGAAATCATGAGCGGTAACGATTGCTCGACCGCGCTCCAACCACTCTCCATGATTGTGTCCGCCAGACGGACGGATTCAAATGACACAGACTGCGCGCCCACCGAGGACGCTATGCCGAACGAACAGACGACAAAAAAATGTTTCATAGTTGTATGGTTCTTGATTGTGGTGACGGGAAATTTTTTTGGTATTACTTAAATCGGCTGCTGTTATTTACATCATCATCGAAATTTCCAGAAAACCGCTTGCAGACTGGCTTTCCGTATAGCGAGCCGGTTCTTATACAAGTATAAAAATACCGCTAAATCTCGCGGTTAAACATTGGATCACTATAGCCCGGCGAAATCTTGCGACCGTCGCACAACGGTATCTTTCCTTCATCCGTTGAAGGTGCGCAACGCTCTTCTTTTGGGAGCTGCTCACGCTGTTGGAATAAGCGCTAGGCCTCTTTTTCCCCATAAATTCAAATCAAGTGTCGTGGGGCGCATGCATTGCTGGATGGCACAGCCGCCGCTGGCCGGGTGATGCGCCCGGCGGCGCAGTCACTTGTTCTTTTGCGCAAAAGAAAAGTAACCAAAAGAAAGGCGCCCCAACTGTCTGCGCCCCCCGCTGGCGCTGCGGGAACCTGCGGTGCTCGCTTTGGGCGGGGTCTGGCTAAACTCGCCTTCGGCTCAAACAACGCCAGCCCTTTTCCGCCCAAAGCTGTGCTCCTCGGCGCATACAGATGGGGACCCAAGGGAGCGGGATCGGCCCGGCTCAGCCGGGCATCGCGCCGGTCGCGAATTGGGGGATCCATTGGCGGCTGTGGAATCACCCCGAACATCAGCTGGCGCACCGACCCAGCTTCGTGCCCTAGGCACGATGGGGCGCTACGCGCCCCCGATTGCGATCCCGGGGTCCCCCTCTGCAAAGCGCCGAGGAGCACAGCCCCACGGGGATCAGCAGGACGCGTGTTTGAGCGCAGCGAGTTTGCGTCATGCCCCCGTGGGGCGAGCACCGCAGGTTCCCCGTCGCGAGAGCGACGGGGCGCTGGCAGCGGGGGTGGCCTTTTCTTTGGTGACTTTCTTTTGGCCACGCAAAAGACAAGTTACTGCCCTGCCGGGGGCACATCCCGGCCAGGGATCGCAGTGGCACGAACAGCCGTCCACTCCGTTGGCAAACGCTTCGGCCCATGCACCTATATGCCAGGCAGTTCGCGTTGCGCAAACACCGTCGAACCCGCAAAATGTGTACACATTGATCCACAATTTTGAAAGCACTCCATGGCAACCAGCAAAGTCGGCATCCGCGAATTTCGGGCGGATTTGGCGGAGTACATCGCCTCCAACACCCCGGTGGCGGTGACGCGCCACGGGCAGACAGTGGGCTATTTCATTCCGACATTGGCCCATGGAGATGCCGATCTGGCGGCGCTCAAAACCGCCAGTAAGGCGCTGGACCAGATACTCGCGGCCCAAGCGGTCGATGTGAATGCGGTGGTGGCCGACTTCAAAGCGGTGCGTAAAACCGTTCGGAAGATCGCCACCGGCAAGCCCAAACCTTCCGGGCAATGAACCTGCTGCCCGGTCTGGACAGAGGATGCCGACTTCTTCGGAACCGGCGTAGCCACCTGGACCAGCGACCGGGTGGCGTTGTATTTTGCGGGGTAATGGTTGTATGCTTTTTAGGGCGTTTGCGCTTATTCCATGGGCGTAAGCAGCTATCCCTTCAATAGCACCCCCGCCATTCCACGTCAAGCACCTCTGGCACTACCCCACCCGCTTCGGCGTTTCCCGTGGATAGCAGATATTCCCCTCCACCAGCACCAAAGCAGGCCACGGCACACCGGGTAGCAGAAAGCAGCTGGCATCGAACTCCCCAGCCTGCGGCACCCAGCCTTGGGCGATGAATGAAAACTCCCACGCGCCAGACCGCGTGCCCACTGTCTTCGCCGTGTAGGCATCGGAATCCGACCAATTGGTGATCTCAATGCGCACCCGGCCTGGCTCGGTCACGCCCAAATCCAACGCCTGGGCCGCGTTCTGGATGTGCGGGCGGGTGTGGTGCCCGCAGTACCAGAGAACCCCCGCCATACCACCCACCATAAAAAACACGGGATGCCGGGTGAGCAGGCCGCCCGCAAGCGTTCCCACCGTGGTGGCCGCAGCGCATAGCGTGAACCAGCGCAGCGTGCTACTGCGTGCGAGCCGCCGGAGATTGTCTTTTTGCTGCGCCAAGGTCATGGCATGGGTCTAGCAAGTGCACTCTTTGCGTGAGGCGTTTGGGTGGAGTACCGCGAATGCAAGATTCAACCGGGCGGTGGGTTTCGAGCGGGCAGACCTACTTGAAAACGTAGCTCGCAAGAACAGCCTGAACTTCATAAATGCTCAGCTTCTTATTGAATTGCTTTTGGATCGGGTCTGGTGTGCCGGTAATCCAAATTTTCAGTTCGGCATCGAGATCAAACGTTCCAGCTGTCTCGACACTGAAGTGCGTGATGCTCCGATACGGAATCGAGTGGTATTGAACTTTGCTGCCTGTCAGGCCTTGCTTGTCTACCAATACAAAACGTTTGTTTGTAAAGACGAAGTAGTCGCGGATCAGCTGGTACGCGTGTTCAACTACTTCACCGGGTGCCAGGATCTGGCTGAATTCGCTTTGAATGTCCGCAGAGTCGATCTTTGACGCATTGCCCATAAGAACGTGTTCAAAGTCTTTTGAGCAGTAGAGCCAGGAATGCCAGATGGATGAACTGCAAGCTGGTATTGAGCCAACGCTCGCAGTTCTTCCACAGCCTGCGGTTCTTCTCCAGCCATGCAAAGCTGCGCTCCACTACC